>NZ_JBYTCO010000003.1:58727-323733 GCF_058790355.1 Paenibacillus sp. FW101-FHT12H11
TTCTCTCCGTTTTCCGAGAGGCACATGAGGGTAAAAATGTGCGGTCATGGCGGAATTGGCAGACGCGCTGGCTTCAGGTACTTGTGCGAAAGCTGGTTGAGATTCCCCAAAACCCTTGTGGTTATGCGGTTTTACTGAAGTATTGGTTCCAAGTTCTCTCCTGTAGTTCTCTCCGTTTTCCGAGAGGCACATGAGGGTAAAAATGTGCGGTCATGGCGGAATTGGCAGACGCGCTGGCTTCAGGTGCCAGTGGTAGCAATACCGTGGAGGTTCGAGTCCTCTTGACCGCACCACCCTAACAATTAACGAGCTCTTGAATTTGTCCTTGTGACGATTCAGGAGCTTTTTGCATGATTGGGATTTGTAAAGTGTTGCTCATGACCTGTGCCGACGAAATCTTTGAACTGTAGTCAAGATGAGCATAAATGTTAGCCGTTGTGGAGTAATGGCTATGCCCAAGCCATTCTTGAATGTCCTTCATATTAACGCCATTTGCCAGCAATAAGCTGGCGCAGCTATGCCGAAGATCGTGAAAGCGAATCCTTCTCAAATTATGCTTCTCTAGCACAATCGGGAAGTGCTGCGTAATATACCCCGGTTTTATCAATTGCCCTAGCTTATCTACATAGATATAGTCTTTGTAGTCATTGGAGTACGAACTTTTGTAGAGCGCCTGATTTCGCTGCTGTTCCTCAAGTAATCGCAAAAGCAATTCCTGAAACGCCGGGACGAGGGGAAGGGTGCGACGACTGGATTTATTTTTGGCCCGGTCCTTTGCGATTGTGATTTGTTTGCCCTCATAGGAAACAGGAATGACGGTGTGCTGGATGGTAAGTGTCTGGTTCTGAAAGTTGATCGCCTGCCATTTGAGCCCTACAATCTCGCCGCGCCGTAAGCCATAGAAAGCGGCCAGTAGGACGGCAAGCTCGACTGGATCGCCTTTTACTGCCTCGAATAACTCCTGAAGCTCTTGATCGTTGTAGAAGCTTCCTACAAAATGGTTCTTTTTTGGGCGCTCAACTTTATCAGCCGGATTGGTTAAAATCATATCCATTTTAAGCGCGTGTTGCAGAGCTTGACGGATATAGGCATGAAAGTGTTGTACGGTACTTGTAGAAAGCTTGAACTCCTTTAACATGTGCTGGTAGAAATCATGCAAGTGTTTGGGTTGTATCTCCAGCAGTCGAAATCCTTTTTCACGAAAGTAAGGGACGATTCGGCCTTTGACCCCAAAGGTGTACGCGGCATGAGTAGTGACTTCGACTCGATGCTTCATCATTTCCAGCCATTCCAACATGAAATCGCTGAAAAGAACACCGGCTGGACTGTCCGCGTCTGGAGTGGCTTTCTTCTCAATCGGCGGCGTTATTTCCTCGACAATCGTTTCAGAAGGAATTTCAAAGCTCTTGCGTGCGTCTTGCAGCATGCTTTCTGCTTTCTTCTTGTTCCCCTTTGTCGGTAACCCTGTTGCAATCCATTTGGTTCTCCGCTTGCCCTCTTCGTCTTTGTAATTCAGAACGATATAATAATTCCCTTTCTTTTCTTGCAGATGGCCTGCTACCATCGTAATCCCTCCCAGGATAGCAGCCCGGCTTCCTACCATCGACACTTTAATGATAACAGGCATAGAAAGATTAGTTCAATGCTGTAAAGCGTCATAGTCGAGTGGAGTGCCGGGGGTCATGATTTCCCGTAAATAATGGATGATGCTCAGCTTCGGGATTCTGTAGAAGCGCCCGATGCGAAAGTGGGCGATGCGCCCTGATTGGAGTAATTTGCGGCCTGTCTTGGTACTAATGCCGCCTAACATGGTACACATTTGCTCGACATTTACGACATCAGGCATGGTCTGAAAAAGAAGTTGGTAAGGATCAGGTTCAAGAACTGGTTGATTTTGATTGTGTGGCATGGGCGAACTCCTTATTCAACATAATTCGATTGAGATGAGGTTCTGAAATATCCCTCTACTATCCGTTTCATTTTTTGGGGGAAATCGGACACTTCCGAGAAAAAATTTACTTTATTCGCTGAAAACAGAATGGGCGTGAGTATGGAGTTCATGTCTGTTGTGAAATTCTGGGGAATGTGCGGTGGTCAATAGAGGAAATGAAAACCTTTGTAAACCTGTGTTTGAAGGAGGACTCGCACCTGCGCGAATGCTATGAAATGATCAATGTCCTAAAACACTAGAACATATCTTATATTAAAGAGTTTTTCAAACATACGGAAAGGATGCAGTTACACACAATAATTTGCGGCAGCACCAAGCTCTATGAAGAGTTTGATGCTGCCGCTTTTATTTTCATAAATATTTTTTGAGAGAAGGGTCCGGTTTGGCTTCAAAAATGAAACGGATGGTAGAGGGGATACATCCCTCCACCGTTCTTTGACAATAACATAACCACTCATCCGGTACGTTCCCCGCATACCCGAAAGGGAAAGCCATTTTGCAGGTGCGCCACGACCATCCTTTATTTGGGGTGCGAGCGATCTTTACCTATGCAAAAATAAATGATGGTATCATTTTGGCGATAATCTATGCGGCGGGATAATGATACTTCCGTCTAGCCATAGTTATCGCAATGGGGGCGGCTTGCAGTGATCCTGGAAGGGGCGACAGCCTATGAGGACGGTTAACCGCCGTTCGCTGGATGAGTTTATTATCATTGAAAGTAACATATCTGTTATGTGTGATTTTAATTGATCGACGTGTTGAATAGGTTATTTTACGATGAAGGCTTTCCCGGATAAGCGTCAAAATATGATACAATATTATACATATCGTCCGTCCATATAACATGTTAAGGAGTCGTGTCGTTGAACAACTGGCTACCATTTATTATTGTCGTGTTAATTATTGTTATTGGTTTCGTCAAAACAGTTGCTACTCTTCGAACCACAGTAAAAAACGAAAACTTCGCTATCGAGTTTATGAATAATTATAGAGATTTTTGTTCGCCGTTGTTTCAAAACACATTCAACGGCGACAAATACCAATGGCTAAAAATGAAATCAACAAAGATGCAAACGTTAATGGGGTCATTCGGTATAGCATCGGTGTATAAACCACCCGGCGCGAATCATTATTTTAGGAACTATGAAATTATCGTAAACGGAATAAGTGGCATTAGAGAAAACTATTCAGAGATGGTTAATAGTTATAGTTTGGATTTGGAACGTCGAATATTGCAGGAAGTTATCAGTACGATAGACGATGTGTTGCTTACGTTTATAGGCGCCGCAGAAGGCTGGGTGAATGAAGCACAAAAGGAAGTGAAGAACCCGTTAATATGGCTTCGTGAAGGGGTCCGCTTTGTTGTTACAAGTCCAATATCTTTGATGTATTGGTCAGGATTAGTACGATATAGGATGTACAACACACTTTCAAATAACTATCCAGTCAAGCTGCTTTCCTTTCTTATTGGTGTGATAGGTCTAGTCAGTTCAATTGTTACGATTGTAACTGGATATACGCCATTTAGATCGATGATCGGTTTTTAATAGGGGTGAATCGTTAAAATGTCATTGTATTCGCGAGATTATACGAAACTTACCGAAGAAGAAAGAATTACATGGGAAGCGATGAAACAAGATGAAAAAATAGGCACAGGAAGATGGCGGAAAAGAAGTCGTTATAGAGAATATCCGAAGGCAGCGCGGCATTTCATGAGCTTATTTCCAAACAATTTTTTGGATGTCGAAGAACTGAGAGAAGAAGATAGATTGAACCATCTAACGGAAAAGTTCCTTGTTGAACTAGACAAGCCGGATGCCACCGAAGCTTCGATCATGAGGTTTATAAAACAGAACCAAGCGTATTTTATAATTGGTTCCATTCTCAAAGACCACAACTTCGGGCATCATGAAGCCTACGTTATACCGGAATTTTGGTTCGGCAATACATACCGCGTTGATTATCTGATAATTGGGAAGAGATCAGGCGGCTACGAATTTATTCTCGTTGAATTGGAACACCCCAAAAAAGACATTACCATTAAAGACGGCGAATTAGGTGCGGCGTTTCGTAAGGGGATTAAGCAAATTAACGAATGGAAACGATACCTTGAACCTAATTTTCCCACGCTTGAAGAATCGTTTAACAAATACAAACATCCGAACATGGAACTACCCCGCGAATTTCTTAAACTAGATAAAACGCGGATTCATTACACAGTTGTAGCGGGACGCCGCGAAGATTTTGATGAAAATACTTACTGGATTCAACGCAATATGAAGGATAACGATAAAATTAGTCTTCTTCACTTCGATAATTTATACGATAATGTTACCGAGATCATTGGACGATCAACGTATTAAGAAATATCCTTGTGGTCAAGTGACTTGGATTTGGGCGTGGGATGGGTAGATATGTTGAACGAAAGAGAATAGTTTCGCGATTTGTTTTTGATGCCAGATTGCTATATTCGATGAATGTCCAAGAGAATGCCTTCCACTTTCGGGGGCGTTCTCTTTTTATATAGATACTTTTCAAAAAAGCCGATTGTCTGAACTATTGAATGTTCAGTGCAGTCGGCTTTTTTGCGTGAAAGGAGAGTTGTTGGATGAGCAAAGTAATCGCTCTCGCCAATCAGAAAGGTGGCGTCGGCAAAACGACAACGGCGGTCAATCTCGGTATTGGCTTAGCGGCTGAAGGTAAGAAAGTTTTGCTGCTGGACGCGGATGCGCAGGGCAACCTGACGGATTCGTTAGGCTTCCATGAACCGGATAGTCTGTCCATTTCACTCGCCACAATGCTAGTGAAGGGCATGACGGAGGAGCCGTATGAACCGAGGGAAGGTATTTTGCACCATCACGAAGGTATCGACCTGATGCCGGGAAACATCGAATTATCGGCGGTCGAAGTGGCGCTCGTCAATACGATGAGCAGGGAAACGATTATGCGTTCGTACATCGATTCCGTAAAAGCAGATTACGATTATATCCTGATCGACTGTATGCCGAGCTTGGGCATGATGACGATCAACGCATTGGCAGCGGCGGATAGCGTCATCATCCCGGTACAGGCACACTATCTGCCCGCCAAAGGCATGACGCAGCTTTTGCAGACGGTTGCCCGCGTTCGGCGTCAAATTAATCCGAAGCTGGCTGTGGACGGTGTGCTGCTCACGATGGTAGACAGCCGAACCAATTTCGCCAAAGACATTTCTTTAGTTTTGCGTCGGGATTATGGGGATAAGCTGCGTGTATTCAATACAGAAATCCCCCTGTCCATCCGCGCGGCGGAAACAAGCGCCAAGGGTAAAAGCATTTACGCCCACGATCCGAACGGACAGGTTGCTAAAGCCTACGCTGCACTTACGAAGGAGGTGCAGGATATTGGCAGCGAAAGAAGATCGGCTCGCCAGCATAAAGCTGACCAAAGTCGATGATTTATTCTCGACAGAGGAAAGCCGCAACGATTCGCAACGGGAAAAGGTGATGGATATTCCATTGGCTGAAATTAGTGAATTTCCCGGTCATCCCTTTAAGGTAAGGGCGGATGAAGCGATGTTAGAAATGGCGGATAGTATCAAGCAGTATGGTGTCCTTGTTCCCGGCTTAGTTCGGCCAAAGGTAGGCGGTGGATACGAGATGGTATCCGGCCATCGTCGAAAGAAGGCAAGTGAATTGGCTGGTATGGAGACAATTCCATGTCTCGTTCGCGAGTTGGATGACGATCAGGCGACTATCATCATGGTGGATAGCAACCTGCAACGGGAGTATATTTCTCCGAGTGAAAAAGCTTTTGCCTACAAAATGAAATTGGAAGCAATGAACAGACAAGGACAACGAACAGATTTAACTCGTTCCCAAGTTGGGAACAAGTCTGCTGCAAAGAAATCAAGCGAGATATTAGCAGAACAGATGGGCGAAAGCAAAAACCAAATATTTAGATACGTTCGCCTAACCGAACTCACTCCTCACATTCTCGAAATGGTAGACGACAAACGGATTGCCTTTAATCCTGCCGTTGAGTTATCTTACTTGGCCGAGAAAGAACAGCAAGCCCTATTCGATACCATGCAGGCAGAGGACTGCACGCCTTCACTTGCACAGGCTCAGCGTATGAAAAAGATGAGTCAAGAAGGCAGGCTGAATACAGATGTCATTTACACCATACTAACGGAGGAAAAGCCGAATCAGAAAGAAAAAATGAGTATTCAGCGAGAACGAATCGACCGCTTTTTCCCACGAGACTTCTCGGAAAAACAAAAGGAAGACCTGATCGTGCAACTGCTGGAAAGCTGGTACAAAAGGCGGCAGAGGGAGCACGAACGGTAATTCCCCCGTTGCCGCCTTGTTCATGCACCCTCTCCCCTGACGGAGAGCTTTTTTTATGCCCATTTTCGGGGAGGAGATCATCCAATGGACTTTACGAAAGGAAAACGGCGTCAGTATGAACGTCTGATGAAAGAAAAGCCGGGTTTTGCGCGTAGTAGGCCATCTGAGGAGGAAGAAGCACAACTGCGCAAGCAGGCTCAGGAAGCCGAAGGCTGGCACAAGAAACGTGACCGCAAAAAGAACCGGGAGGGCTGACGATGGAGCAAGAGAAACGAATGGCCGGTGACTACGAAGTCTATCAAGCGCTACCCATTGGCAGGGTGGAGGTTGTTTTAGGCATCGACATCACGAATACCGAAAAGCCCTATTTGGTTTGCTACTGCTCGCAGAATAATTTGTTTGGTATCGATCAGTATTACGGTGCAGAAGGATATGAGGATTACCTAGTCGCAATGCAGGAATTTACCAAGCTATTGCAATGGGAAATCGAGAAACTCCAGACCGAGCGCGCTACGATCACGGAGCCGATGCCTCCCATTCAACCGGACCAATGCCTGCCCATCAAAAGTGACGATGATCTCGGCGGCAGAATTGTTGTGACCCGTTTGGATTGGTTGCGGCCGGAATTTCGCACGGCAGACCATCAGTTGATTTGGGTAACGGGAGGTTTCGGGGCTTCGGGGAACTCACGTGGGCGGGCGGTCTATGCGGAAACCCTCTATTCCGGCGATGAATACCGCTATAACCGGGAAGACCTGATGGGGTTCCTGAAGCCGGAGCATACGCCCACATGGGCGGCCGAGAAGCTGGCACAACGACAAGCGGAGCAAGCCCCATCAAAGCCGCGTCCGCGAGGCGAAGCGCGTTAAGAGAAGCGCAAGGTATCTTCTATATAAATGAAAGGAGATCGTGAACGATGTCATGGACGTATCGACACCGCAAGACGCTCATCATGGGAGCCATTGCGATCAGCGTGGCGCTTCTGGTAGCAGCGGCCTTGTATATGCTGATGCAGCACACCGACCAGCAGCAAAAGCAGCAACAGATGAAAGAGGAGTATGAGCGGCAGATTCAGCAATTGAAAAAGGAGGAGCAGCAAAACAGCCGAAATGTCTGGACGACTGCAAAAACGATACCGGCAGGCGTCTCGCTCAAAGCGGATGACCTCAAGGCTGTTCCGATGCCCGTCAGTTTGGTTCCGCCGGGCGTAATCACCGACCGGGAAAGCATCATCGGCAAAAACGCCAAGATCGAGCTTGCATCAGGAATGCCGCTACTTTCCTCTTTATTGTACGAAGGACAGCCCATTCCGAAGGATTTGCGCATACAGGAGTTTCAGGTCATTCAGCTTCCCTCTAATCTCAAGCCTAACCAATATATAGACGTTCGCATCGGCTTTCCAACCGGCGAGGACTTTGTTCTTTTATCTAAAAAGAAGGTACAGGAGCTGTCCGGTACGGTTGTGTGGCTGGAACTGAATGAGATGGACATCCTCCAAACGTCCAGCGCAATTATTGATGCGTACTTGCAGGGAGCGCGGCTGTATGCCCTCCCGTACATCGAGCCGGGCTTACAGGAAGCGGCTGTGGTCAACTATCCGGCCAATCAGAAGGTATTGAACCTGATGGCGGTCGATCCCAATCTGCTCGAAACCGCAAAAATCGAACTTGCCCGCGCGCTGCGTCAAACGCTGGATGGCAATTTGAAGGCGGTCAGCGACTCGGACAAACTTCGCGTCACCAGCGGTAGTGTAACCGTGCAGCAGCAGTTGCAAAACGAACGGATGACGACGCGGCAGGGCAATGCCATGGGCGGAACACAGCCAGTAGGCACACCGCAGTCTGGAGAATCAGCAGTTTCGACGAATGGTCCGCAGCCTAGCGTGAGTGATGCTGCTGGTGCAGCAGCTACTCAATCTCCGAAAAATCAACAGACGCCCCCTCCTGCCGTTTCGCCGTCGCTGCCATCGGGTATGCCTCCTGCAACCGAAGCGCCTCCGGCAAGCGAAGATAAGTGGGAAAACATCTTCAATCAATGAGGAGTGCGGATATGAAAAAAATTGTTTTTATCGGCGTAGCGGACAAGACGCATGCTTTGTTGGTGCTTGGCCGCTTGCTTGTGGCCTTGGGGAATAAAGTGCTGTTGGTGGATTCCACCGTCACGCAGTCGATTCGGGGTTATCTGCCGCACGCCTATGCCAATAGCGCCGTTCAGGATTATGAAGGTATGGATGTGGCCTACGGCTATCTCACTCCCGAACAGCTTGAACGAGGCTTGGCACAGGCAGGGACGACACCGGCATACGACATCATGCTGGTGGACACTGACCATACGGAATTTGTTTTCCACCACAACCTGTCCCAGTTTGATAAGCGGGTGTGGTGCTGGGATGGAAGGCGGTTATCGCTGGAGAAAAACGAGGAGCTGATGCTTCGTCTCGGCTTACAGAACACGGAAGAGCCTATCTCGTTTTTCGAGTTGCTCTCCCCTGACATACCGGGAAAGTTGGCAGCGTGGCGAGCCGAAAAGCGGTTGCGGCATATCCAGTTGGAGGATACGGTGTTTCGCTTCCCTTTTGACGAACGCGATGCAGCCGTCGATTTGAACAATCAACACCACGGCCGCATCGACCTTCGCGGGCTGACCGGGGCGTTTCGCGAGATGCTGCTGACGATGCTGGAGCAGCTTGGCGATTGCGACCGCAAGACAGCGCGACGAGCCTGGGCAATCGCCCGTAAACGGGTGCGGGTGTGGTAGAAAGGAGAACGTTTATGGGAGCTACCGTTGTATTTTGGAGTCCTGTATCAGGTCAGGCCGGGACAACGACTAATCTGCTCGCCGCGGCGACGTGCATGGGTTTGGAATATTCGGCGCGATTGCTGTTGCTTGGGCATTTGCTAAGCAGTTACGCCGCTGTCGAACGAGCCTATTATCGACCTGCCGGAAGAGAGGACATGCATACCCCGGACACGGGAATTGATGCGCTCTTGCGTCTGCTGAAAAACCGCAAGCTGGAGCCTGTCATGCTGCGTGACTATGCCCATCCGTTACTGCGGGATCGCCTGGATATTTTGCCCGGCTCCATCAAGCAAGAGGATATCTTTATCGAAACGGCAAAGGAATGGCTCACACCGCTGCTTGCGGTTGCCCGCCGCGCTTACGATGTAGTGCTGTTGGATGGGGGGAGCGGCAGCGGGTCGGCTTGGGACGAAATGCTGCGGCAGCAGGCGGACGTATGGGTCGTCTGCCTGCCGCAAAACCGTCTCCTTCTAGAGCGATTTTTTCAATCGGCAGAAGCAGCGATGCTGCAAGGCCGAAGAACGCTGCTCGTGTTCGGACAGTACGACCCTTATTCGACGCTCACTTCTAAAAATCTCATGCGTCAATTCCGTATAGGACCGACCGTGTACCCTGTTGCACATAATACAGGCTGGATGGATGCGGCACAGCATGGCGAAGCGAATCCTTTCTGGTTTCGCAACAGAAAGATAGCAAGCGGTCATGAGAACCACCTGTTCGTGCAGCAGGTGCGACGATTGGCGCAGGCTGTGATAGAAAGCGCAGGCGCAAGGCAGCACCTTTTCGAAGGGAAGGAGGGCGACACGCCATGACGGCTTTGCTCAATGCCTTCATCCTGATCGCGCTCTTGTTGCTTTCAATCTTCTTCCTTTATTTGCGCCTGAGCCGACGATTGCCGGAACGGACGGACGACACATCGGTATATACGCTGGAAGCGATGACCACTTTCGTAAAAGCAACGCTACACGAGTTAACCAGCAGCAACCTAGCCGACTTCGGTTTGTCGGAGGAAGAATACCGCCGCCGAAAAAGCAAACGGGCGGAGCTGAAAAAGGCGCTGCGGGGCTGCACCTCCGGTGATCTGCGGGACAAGGAATACGTCAAGGAGATCATTGCCGACCTGCTCGTGCAGCGCTATGAGTTGGACGATGCGAATTTGAACCTCCTGCTGCCATTTCATCAGCCGGAGTCCCTCTCCGCGCAAGACCAGTTTGATATTCTGCTTTACACATATAAAAAGGAAGCCGGGCTTCATGCGCTCGACCGGCTCGTTCAAACCTATGAATGGGATCGGCAAAGACGAAACGAGGAAGGCCAGCTTGAAACGTACCGGATTACGGCGGAGGATATTCGTAGCGTCTTCGCCCGTGAAGCGCCGCGTTTGACGACGGACGATAAGCTCCAACTTGTCGTCCAGCGGATTTATCAGCATTACAAGGGATTCAGCGTCGTGGACGAGTTGCGCGACATGCGTGTGGACGGCGTATCCGGGGGCGTATCCGGTCTGCCGCCGCTCATGTGGGAGGGCGAATGGTCGCTGGAGGAGGACGCACAGCTTCAGTCGCTGCCCCGTTCGCATGACAGCATATGGCTGTTTTACAAGGGGAAGTCCATCCACCTGAGCTTCTTGTCCTTCGGCTCCGAGCAGGAACTGCGACGCGTTTGCCAGATCATCTACAAGCACAATTTTCCCGGCCAGTTGTCCGAGGCGAACGGATTTAAGGTCAATGAAATGGCAGACGGCTCCCGCGTCGTCGTGCTACGCCCCCGATTCAGTGAATCGTGGGCTTTTTTTGTGCGCAAATTCGACGTGCAAAGCGCGACACTAGAGCAGTTGATTCAGGACGAAGGCGCGGAATTGCCGATTGGCCTCATTCGTTACTTGGTATCGGGTGCGCGGATCACCGCGATTACCGGCGCGCAGGGCAGCGGCAAAACAACGCTGCTTATGGCGATGGTTCGTCATATTCCAGAAGTGCTGCCGATCCGGGTACAGGAAATGAGCTTTGAGCTTCAATTGCGCAAAATTTATCCAGAACGCAACATCGTCAGCCTGCGCGAAACCGAGACGATTTCCGGTCAACAGGGGCTGGACATCCAGAAGAAGACGGACGGCTCTGTCAATATTTTGGGCGAGGTAGCGACCGACCCGGTCGCCGCTTGGATGGTTCAGATGGCACAGGTGGCGTCATTATTCACCTTGTTCACGCATCACGCCAAAACCTTCCGTGACCTTGTGCTGTCTCTCCGCAATTCCTTGTTGAAAACAAAGGTGTTTACGAACGAGCGTGTGGCGGAGCAGCAGGTCGTCAGCGTCGTCAATTTCGATATTCACCTCCGCCGCGACCTGGACGGACGGCGCTATATCGAGCGCATTACGGAATGCGTCCCAGTGCCGCAGGAGACGGCGTACCCGGAAGCCTTTCGCGGGAAAATGACAAAGGACGAACGGATGGCAGCCTTTATGGAAACGACGCTCGAATACTTCCGCCGCTCGACGGATCGCCCGCTGTACACCGCCCGAAATCTCGTCGAATACCGCGACGGCCGTTACGCTGCCGTTCATCCCCTGTCCGAGCAAAGTCGCTGCGAGATTGCGGAATACTTGAGCGGCCCCGATAAGGCCGTCTTTGATGCGTTTCTGGCATCCCATTGGGGGGATGAGACATGATTCAGGAATGGCTCTCCCCTCTGCTCGGCATCGCAACCGTGCTCTTTCTTGCCGCTGTCGCGGCCTTCCTGTGGCTGTCCCGGCGTGATTCGGAGGTGGCGGCAGTCCGGCGCTACGAAGCGCTGCGTAAGCCGGGGCAAGCGCCTCGCAAGCAGGCGGTTTACAGTTTCATGCAGCAGCTATACAGCGTTTGCGAGCAGATGCCGGTTTTAAGGATGTACTTGCTGCACCTTCGCAGGCGATTGGTCATCCTGCGGCTCGGGGACGAATGGAAGCTGCGGCTTGAGGTGATGAAATCGGCGCTCTTGATGTGGCTTGTCCTGTTTTTGGCCGCGATTCCGCTTGTTTTGGCGGTGCGCGACCCTTACACGCTGGCGATGCTCGGCATTGGTCTTTGGGTCGGCCACGGCATCCTCTCGGATATGGGTGTTTATCGGCTCGAAATGCGGCTGCTGCGACAACTTCGTCTGTTTCTTGGGGATGTGAGACATCATTACCATCGTCACGGGATGGTAGATGAAGCCGTCTATGAATCGGCGGACAGCGCGCCGTATGAAATGGCGCTGCACGGGCAAGAGCTGTACGACATGCTGACGGACAGCGACGCCGAAGATAAACTGGCGCAATATGTGGAGCATGCCCCGAATCGTTATTTGCAGGGCCTTGCGGGATTGTCATATCTCATCAAGGAGCATGGCGATCAGCAAACGGAAAGCGGTTCGGTCTACCTCAAGGGACTGGAAAAGCTGTCCATCGAACTGAATCTGGAATTGCTGCGTCGCGAGCGTCTCAGCTTCTTATTACAGGGGCTGACCGTTATCGCGCTGCTGCCGCTGCTATTTACCCGTCCGATTGAAGCCTGGGCTAGCCACTTTTTTCCGGCAATGGACACGTTCTACGCCAGCGCTTTCGGTTGGGCCGCCAAACTCTGTCTGCTTGTCGTCGTGTGGCTATGCTACGTGCTGCTGCGCAACCTGTCGGAGCTGGATGCGACAGCAAGGCCCACCAGCCGAAAAAGATGGGAGCAACGGGTTTATGGCTGGCCGTGGATGCGCTGGCTGGCCCACCGGCTGGGGCCGGTTCCCGGCTCGCGAGAAGCGGAACGGATAACCCGGCTGCTCAAGGATACAGCCTCTCCCTTACGTCTCGAATGGTTTTACGTGCAGCGGATCGTAGCCGGGTTCGCAGCCTTTTTGGCGGTGCTGGGCTTATTCGTGTCCTTGCATGCAGCGGAGCGGCATCAGGTGCTGTATTCACCTGTGAAGCCGGGAACACTTTTCGGGCAGTTGTCCCCGGAGGAGGAAACGAAGGCACGGGAAGCCGCCGCGCTGGATCGCAGGATGCTCGATCAATTAAAGGAGGTGAGGCCGCGAAGCGAAAATAGCGTCATCAGCCTGCTGCGCAAGGACCCGGCTGCACAGGTCAAGGAGGATCAGCTTCGAGAGGCGGCGCGGCGCATCCTGGGCAAGCTGGAGAAGCTGAATAAGCCTTTTCTGGCGTGGTGGGAAGCGTTTTTGGCTTTCGCCGCAGGATGGGGCGGGTACACGCTGCCAGTTGGTATTCGGCTGTTCCAGCGGCGTATGCGGCAGATGGAGATGAAACACGAGGTGGATCAGTTGCAGGCCGTGATTGCCATGCTCGCCGGGATGGATCGGATGTCGGTTGAACAGCTTCTGTTATGGATGGAGCAGTTCGCGCAGGTCTTCAAGGAGCCACTGCAAGCCTGCCTTCTTCACTTTGAACAGGGTGAGGAGCAGGCGCTTGCGCAGCTCAAAGAAGATGCACCGTTTCTACCTTTTGTTCGGATCGTGGAAAAGCTGGAAATGGCTTCGCAGCATTTGACGATCCGGCAGGCATTCGACGATCTCGAAGCAGAGCAGGCGTTTGCGCGGGAGCAGCGCAAGCAGGAGTATGAACAGTTAATTGAACAAAAGGCAGGCTGGGGACGCTGGATCGGGTTTGCCCCCTTGATGACGTTGATATTCGGGTATTTGGTCATTCCGCTTGTCGTCGTCAGCCTACATCAGATGACCGTGTACTACGATCAGCTTCAACGCATCCAGTAACCCATATAGACGCTTTCCTTCATCAGCGGGAAGGCGTTTTTTTTATCCCCTAATCAAAGGAGAGAATTGTACATGTCCAATGCGCAGAAGGCACTTGTCATGGCAGCAGGAATCTTCCTTGCCATCGCACTCATTACACTGGCTGTCGTGCTGTTTATTTCCGCCCAGGATTCGACCAAGGCGGCTCAAAGCAATTTTAGCAATATCCAGACGGAGCTTTCACAAACGGCGTTTACGGTGTATGACAATACGACGCTATCGGGCAGTCAGGTTGTCAACGCGCTTCGCAAGTTCCGCGATCAGGACCAATTTGGCATCCAGATCGTTACCGGCAAAAACCCGACCGGTCAGTGGTACGGCAAGGTTATCAATACCGGTGTGCCTCTGGATAGCATCACCTACGGCGCAATCGTCGGAGCCGCACCCGGCCAGATTAGCCAGACCGTAGACGAAGCGGATATCAACTACGTTAATCCAAGCGGCAAGTTCCGCAGCACGCTGGTGCTGGACAGCAGCAATGTCATTCGCGGCATCGTCTTCCGGCAGCAATAAGGTCGGATGAGGTTACGAAAGCGTCCGGCCCAGGTTGGACGCTTTCGTCATGAAGGAGGTGTAACACATGAACTATGCGCCAAGAACGATGCTGGAGATGAGCGCAGCATTGCTCGTTTTCCTCATGGCCGCAGGCAGCGGTCTGATTTTGTTTCAGACCGGTGCCTCACTCAATTCGCTTGCCTATGTAACCGGCCAATCGCAGGATCGTAACTTGCAGCAAATCGCTGTACCGCTCTCGGGCGACGGTTCGGTATCCGGTGCGGAAGTGCTGCAAGCTATCGCTCGCCTAGATGAAGGAGATGCGGAAATGGTGGTAGACGGCGTTCGGTTCGCGCCGCCGCTGGAACGGGAGCAGCTTTCGTCCGCAGGCATACGTCTAAAGGGGCGTTATCAGCCCGCCTATGAACGGGACGTTTCTGGTCACTTGCAGCGCCTGACACTAAGGAGCCTGCCATGAACAGTCTGATCAAAATTTTCGCCGTATTGATCGCTGTTCTGCTGCTCTATCTCTACCCGCTCTCTGCCGCCTTTGACCAGCAGGACGATATTTCGGAACTTGTTGCCTTGCGCGCGACGACAGCCTTCGTCGATGCGGTTCGGGACAAAGGCGGCATCACGCCAACGATGTACAACGATTTCATGACCGCGCTTGCGGCGACCGGCAATACCTTCGACGTTCAGATGGAGCATGACAGCAAGAAGTACGTGCCGGTTTACGACGATCCGACACGGCCCGAAACCTTTAAGGGCAACTACGAGGTACAGTACGATGCGTTTTTCAATGCGCAGATCCTGCCGGAGCTGTTCCCCGACAATCTGGCAGCAAAGGATGACCCAAACCGTCGTTATCGGATGCGCGCGGGCGACAGCTTTTCGGTAATTGTGCGCAATACGAACCGGACGGCAGGCACGTTGTTCTTTGATTTTCTGAACAATACCATTAGCCCGAATGAAAAAATCGTGATTCCGTATGGCGGGGTGGTGCGCAATGAAATGGATTGAATGGGCTATCGTCGGCGCGCTGTTGTTTCTTCCCTTCGCGATCGTCAATCGGAATGAGACGGATACCCTGAGACGGACGGTGCTGTCGGAGATGAGTTACGATGCTGCACTAGATGCGGCGGTGGACGACGCCGCGAGGTTGCTCGTCGTTAACGCAAGCCAGCAGCAGGAAGCGCAATATGCCTCGGCCAAGCATTTCGCGCTGAACAAGGAAGAAGCACTAGCGGCGTTCTACCGGACGCTGGACACGGGCTTCGGCGCTGCGGATGATCTGGTGTCGCAAGGTGTCCTGCATCGCTACATTCCGGCTATCGTGATCGTCGGCTACGACGGCTTTTACGTCTATTCCGAGCAAGAATGGACGGGGGCTGACGGAAAAACCGTCATGAATCCGGCTTGGGGAACGAAGAAGCCTTATGCGTATGTCGATGCGGCGGGTAACAGCCTGTCCTTTACGCTTGACCAGCAGGTACTCGCTTACGATGCGGCCAGCCGAAGCTGGCATGAGGGCTTGCGGCAGGACATCCGGCAGCAAACGACGATACCGCTTTTGCAGGATGCTGCGCTCTTCGAGCAGGTACGACGAAGCACGATTGTCCGGGCGATCCAGGACGAGTTGGCCTACCGGATCAATCGATATAACGAAACAGTCTCTCGAAATGGCCTGTCCTACACGTTCACCCTGCCTCTGATCTCCGATGAGGACTGGCACAATACGGTGGATGATGTGGGCGTTTTGGCTTTTGTACAAGGTATCCCGATGGGAGCAAAGGTGTACAACAACTATGCGCTTGGCGGGAGCCGCATCGTGAAACGTCCAACGATCATCGGGGCAAGGAGAGGCAGTATGAAGGTGTACTACCGCAGTTCCTGCGGTTACACCTATCCGACCGAAGAAACGTTTGCCAGCGAGCAAGCAGCCGCACGCAAGGGATATATGCCCCTGACTTGCCTCGGCTCGGCCTTCTAGCAGGAACGTATGCCTATTCGCTCATGTAAGCGATGGCAAGCGGAATACAAGCAAAGGAGTTCATCAATCATGTGGATTCGACTGGTGCTGGCGGCAATCGTTTTTTGGATAGCCGCCGGATTTACCAACCCTATGGACGGGCAGCAATTGGTCATCAGTGGGGATTCCGACCGGATCAATCCGGAGTTGGGCGCTTATGTCGAGGATATAGTACCCGGCGATAAGCGAGAGTACAAGGTTCACGTCACGAATCCCACTGATGAGGAAATAACAGCGCTGCTCTATGCGGCCGATGCCATGCCTGCATTGGGCGGCGGAAAGGATTTTACTTTACCGAGCGATCCCGATACCGGTTCGGCTGCATGGTACAGGGCGCCGGATCGCAGTATAACCCTCAAGGCTGGCGAGACGCAAAGCTTTACAATGGAAATGCAGATACCTGAAAGTGTGGAGCCGGGCCAGTACGTGTCCGTCATCGGCGTCTACGATCAAAGTATGAGGGAATCGGCGGCGCGTAAAATCGGGTTGCAGGTCGTCCTCAACTACAAGTTGGACGAAGCGAAGCCTCCTGAGGCTGTCCCGCACGCGGCCGCATATACGCTGGAGAACGGAAAAGCGAGCCTGACGATTTTGCTGGTCAATGAAGGCGATAGCTTGTCCGAACCGGAGATCGAGGTGCGGCTCAAACGTCAGGACGATGCCAGCGAGCTTTTGTTTGAAAGGAAATCAACGGTTGATTCCATTTATGCAGGCACGGTCGCACAGTACATGGCGGACCTAAACAGGCCGCTTTCTCCCGGTTCTTACATGGCGGAAGTAAAGACAACGCTGGGTGACCGCACAGAACAGAAGGAATTCCCTTTTGAAGTAACGGACGGTCGGACTATGCCTTCAGGAACCGTGATTCAAGCTACTGGGGACATTTCTCCGCATCATGAAGGTTCATTTGGATTGCGCCCATCCTTCGTCTACGGGGGCTTGCTGCTGATTCTTGTCATCGTCGTTGTTGTTATAAGAAGAAGGGCTTCGCGCACGGAGTAACGAGCGGCTCCTGGTTCCTGCAGAGGACAGACTGCCGGACAGTGGACAGGCAACAGAATCGGCACTATGATGTAGGCAACAGCAAGTTTTTCCAGTTCCGCACAATTTCTTTAGGGAGTGAGGCATTTGAAAAGAAGGTTAGTATCCCTCCTCATTGTGACACTTTTCGGAAGTATATTCAGTTTGACGGCAAGCGCAGCCAGTAAACCGCCAACCTTTGTCAGCGTCGTCATGGACGGCAAAAAAATCTGGTTTCCCGACGCGCAGGCGTTTATTGATGAGAACGGGCGAACGCTCGTCCCGGTACGTTTTGTCGCCGAATCGCTCGGAGCGAAAGTCGGCTGGGAATCGAAAACACAGACGGTTCCGATTACGAGAGACGATCAATCTATCGTTCTGACGATTGACCAAAATGTTGTGCAGGTAGATGGCAAAGCGGTCACTTTGGATACGAAAGCCATCCTGAGCGGCGGTCGAACGTTTGTGCCGCTCCGTTTCGTCAGCGAGGTGTTAGGTGCGAAGGTGGATTGGGACAATCCGACAGACACCGTGTTTATCAAGACCAGCGAAGATAGCGCGGGGCAGATCGACCAATGGGGGCGCTTGATTCGCACGACCGACTTACCGAAGAATGCGAGCGATTATCCATACATTCTTGCGGACGTTCCGAACGAAATGTACGAGATGGGCTATCCATTTTCGCATCCAACAGACAGCAAAGTTTCATCCGTCCTCTACTCGACGAAGCCGGAATTCAACAAGAAGAACGTGGATATTTGGATGGGAAGACTGAAAGCATTCGGTGCGCTTTGGCTGAATGTAAATTACAACACGATTGATGACGCTTGGGCGCAGGCGGTTTTTGCTACCAAAATGCAAAACTCTGATGCCGAACTGAAACATATTCGCCGCTACGCAGAATGGGTCAAAGAGAACCAAATCCAGATGGAAGGCTATCTTGATCCCGAGCCATCCATGATTTATAAAGATGGGTTTGGCAACAACTTTGTGCGATCCAAGTTCAGGATTAAATTCGTCTCGTACAAGGCAAGCAATGACTTGCTTTACGATGAGTGGTTCCCGAATAAACAAACGTTTGAGAAAGGTGTTTGGTACGAAGGCTACGCCGATATTTCTCTATCCACTAATGTAGGCGGCGATTGGGGAAGTACGTTGAAGGTCGATCCGAATGCAAGTTTGTTCCGCAATCATATCATTAGAAAGGCGGACTCGAACTAGATGCGCAAACATAAATTCATACGAATCACGTTGAGCATGCTGCTGGCATGCTCTTTTTTATTGTCGTGCTTTCCGTTTCTTATGAATGCTGCGACACCGGCTGTCCGGGTAGATGAGGGTAAGATCAAATTTGAAATCACTAGCACAGCAGCAACCTCGTCCATCCGCTACAGAACGGTAGGTTGGACGGTGCGTCGTGACCAACTCTGCACGAATACATCATCCAAACAGTGTAGTGATCCACGTAACGGCAGTCACGCATCATTTGTCAATCAACAGGTGCGTCAAGTCGCGCAAAATCCGAACCCCCCAATTCCCGGAGAGCCGGTCACGACCTACTACGAAGTCAGTGAAGATTTAGTAACGGACGGCATGTGGCAAGCAGGCATGGGAGACATCAAGGACAACGACGACCTGTACTTGTACGCAATTATGGTATCCGTCGATGGCAATGGAAACGTGCGCAAAGGACCATTTTACACGTTAGAAGGAATCAAGAACGCTGAACCTTGGGCGCACCCGGATGATCTCGATGATTACTTTGGGATTCACGTCCCCTATCGCAGCGCGAATTTTCCTGTCGATGTCGTTGCGAAAACCGTGAGAGGAACGATCCTCAATCAGCCTGAGGTCACGTTCCATAAGGGCGACTACAAAGTCGGCGAGACGATCAACCACGAGTTTCCTGCGACGATTGAGGATAACGGGAAAACGTACAGTATTGTCCGCTCCTACCTATCGCCGAAGAAGGACCTAACGCAGAAAAGCTGGTTGCAGGAAAATCCGGATACGAATCCGAAGGTGAGAACGCGAAGCTTCACGGTTGCGCTTGGCGGAACGGAAGCGATTGCCGAATACGCTGAAAATAACCCGGTAAAGGCGATCTATCAAAAGGAAGATGGTACGAAACTCAAGGAAGTCGACAAAGGCGTCTACGAGACTGGAGAGGAAGTGAACTATACGTTTGATCCGCAGCTCACATCTGGCGGCCAGACATATGAAATTGTTCGCACTTATATCACAAACAACAAGAAGCCGGATGAGAAGCTATTCATACAAGAAAAAGGCGACGCGAAGCTGCTCGAACGCTCCATCTTGGTTGGCTCTGGCGGCTCCAACTTCGTCGGCATCTATAAAATTCCTTCCCCGATTACCGTGACCTCTCGTATTGACGCGCCAGATCACGTCGATGCTTCCGTCACCTCTGTGGATGGAAATTTTGTATTTGAAGCGAAGTCACCCGTGCCGCTCAAAACGTATGAGATCACAAAAATAGAGAACGCAACATTCGTTACGCCTAGCGATAAGTCCGGCTCACTCAGCGGGCTGACGGCAAGTAAATCGCTGCCGATCAAAATTCCATTCACATCCGGCTCCAGTATTACCGTCAAAATCACGGTCGTCGTGAAAGATGCTAATGGTAACAGCGGAGATTCCACCTCGGATCACACCGTACGCAAAGGCGACAATGGCGGCGATACCTCGTCACCCGGCACGAGCCAGCAAGCCGAGGCGATGGATGCCACGGCATCGGCGATCATCAAGGCGGATTCGCGCGGCGCAGAACGCTTTGACGTTTTGAAGGGCATTCCGACCTCAGAAAGCCTTTATGTTAACGCGAGCGCCAAAGCGTATTTGTATCGCAACACATTCACGGAAGTGAAAGGCTCGAAATCTTACCCGATTACAGTCAGCCGCACGTATACGCTGAGTTGGACGGAATATGTTCCCGGCCCGCCGGATAGCGAAGGCCATTCGACCACGGTTCCGGTATCCCGATCCGACACGCAAACCGTCACCCAAAGCTACAACGTGGAGCGAAAGTACAGCTATTGGCTGGTAGACCGTTTGGAAGTGTATGGCTTACAGAAGGTGACAGTCGTCAATTACGCGCTTCCCTCCGGTTCGGTGACGCTTCAAGCAAACGGGTATTCCACACCGTCTGTTTCCGCCACCCATGATGTAGCCGCTACGTCCCATATTACGGACCCGGTGTATCGCAACGTTGTGCTTTCCGGACAAACGGTTTACGGCGGCTCCAGTAGACCTTCGGTTCCAAGCGAGAACTGGAAGTCTGAGGCTGAAAATGCAGTCGGTAAAATCAAGGTCAAAAACGATACGGTCGTCTTTAACGGACAAACGATCATGGATAATCGGACGGTTGAGGAAACGGCTCCCGCTCCGGAGGCGATTCCCGCATCTCCCATGATCGGGCAGGACGTTTTATATGGTTCGGGCTTTGTCATTGATCCGACTAAAACGAACAAGGCGAGCCAGCCAAGCACGGGCACGATTTATTATACGCTGGTCAAGGGCATCGGCGGCGGATCGAACCAAAGCTTCCCGATCAATGACATCAATCCGGTGACGGTGCATACCCCCGTCGTCAATCTGGCATCAGTAGCCAACGATCAGGCGCACAATCAGAAAACGGTGCCGACAGCCGATCGTTCGGCGCTTATTCTGGATCGTCCCTTTACCGTGACGATTCCTACCAGCGGGCCGCACCGGGACATTACCGGCTACGGCAATCGGGACTATGCCAAATATGTGCGAGACAAGCAGGTAAGGTTCCCATTCGATGTATACAAGGCTGACCACGCAACGTTGATTCCGAAGGACACCTGGACTTCGATTCCTGTCGGCCAGCTTACAACCACTTTTTACATGCCCGTTTGGGTAGATGAGGGAAATTATGATGTACTATTCCGCACGTTTGCCGAAAACAGTCCGGCTTCATTCACATCACAAAGTAATGCCAATTTGGACTTAACTAATCATGTGGCGACACAAGTTGTGGCGGTTGAGGTTATTGGCCGTCTGTTCGACTTCCGAATTACCGATGTTGCCGACTACCAGTGGGAAAAGGTGTTCAGAACGGCGGCAGGCAGTGCGACGCCGACCGGAAATAGCTATTGGGTTGGTACAAAAGGGATCGACGGCGCGGCGCGCGGCAATACGGCCCCTTACGTGCTGCCGATTCGGCCCGGCAGTCACCCGGAGAGCGGAAAGAAAAATGTTGTCGTAAAAACAGGCTATCACTTCAAATTTGAGGTCAAAACGCTCGGCAACATGTTCAGCGCGGGCGACGGGATTAAAATCACGCCTACCTTTTACTTCGTTGACAAGCAGGGCAAAAACCGACAACAGGTGGACTTGTACTATCATTCGGGAACCAAGCGGTTTATTCGGATCGGCTCCACGGAAGACACCGAGCAGCGGCTGGTGACGCTGGATACCCGTCTGCGCAATGTGTCGCAGCAGGAGTTAACCAATACTGCCAGTTCACTTTGGAGGGTGAATGGTTCTTCCGGCAGTCAGACATCGTATGTACAGCAGTATTTGAGGGAAGCGGCGCAAAAGCGGATTTACGTCGGTGGCTACGACGGCATGCTGCTTCCTTCGCAGCTCCGGACGTTTATCGGCAGTATGCAGGTGCCGTCCGGCATTGATACTGCACGAGCTAATGCCTCGGTGCAGCGCTGGTTTGGCGAGTATAGCCTTCCCGCTGCTCCCTATGCAGTGCCAGCAGGCATGAATCTGGCCGAGTACGGACGTACCCACCGGCTGGACGACAATGCGCCGATCTTCCTGCGTGACGGCTATTTTGTAGTCAATTTTAACATCGAAACCATTCGCAATAAGGACATCGCTCACCCGCATTTGCAGTATAAAAATGCGCCGCTGGACAACCAGTGGCATATGGAAGGTTTTCAGCGCAGTTTTGTCGATCCTTACGGGGGGATGTTCTTATTGCTAGACGGGGATGTTGTGTTTTATCACGCCGACTTGTCCAGCTACGACGATTTTGGTACGGGCGGCACCCATTAAAAACAGCATACCGTTTGGGAGGAAAAGAGCATGATTGAGAAGCTGAAGATTGCCACATCTGAGGATGAGGCTTATTTTTATTCCGCCTCCATCGAGAAGGATACGGAGCGCGGTTGTATTGGGCATGTGCGCGGTGATTTCGGCAAAGATGGGGAGGCATTCTGGGCGACTTGGTTCGAACATATCTCTTCGTTGAAAACTCCTGATTTTCGGGAGGAGCTTGGAGCGGTCATTCAAGCGTTGACGGAACAGGGGCTGCTTCAAAACCGCAGTGGCATGCACGATTTTTGTATAAAACATCCAGAGGCCCGTCTACCAAGCGCGCGGCACAGCGATGTCTATGGCTTTTGTTTACAGACGGCAAAGCATCGTTACTATCTGCGATGCTTTCCGCGTGCCGGCGACTATAACTTTTATTTATATTGCTTCACTCGGCCGGAGCGAATAATTGAATTGTCGTCGCCCCTCCATTCCCCTTCATCGGCACCACTAAAGCAGAAGTCTGAACTGGAACGATAGGAGGATGCACTTCTATGAATGATCTTGCCCGTTACCGGTTGCTGACCGGAGCATCTATTCCCCCTGCAGCGAAGCTGCTGTACAGCTATTTGCTGGATCGTGCAGGCGGGCGAAACGGCGCGGTACTGCTTTCGTCCAGGCGACTTGCATCAGAGGTGGGTCTTTCCACTTCTGCTGTGCGTCGCAACCTGCATCGGCTTCAGCAAAATGGACTTATTCGGCTCACGCCAAGATATTCCGAGGAAGGCATTCGTCTGACGAACCAAATTACCTTCGTATGAGGAGGTGCGACCTTTGACAGCCAAGTTGCAGCGAATGTCCGAGCTTGCCGCCAGTACGGCCCATGCGGTTTCGGATCACCCCGAGCGCTGGGCCGATTTTCTGCGAACGGCAGCCTGGAACTACAAGTATCCGTTTCAAGATCAACTTTTGATTTACGCGCAGCGCCCCGATGCTACGGCCTGTGCTTCAATTGAAATCTGGAACAAGCGGTTGAACCGTTGGGTAAAGCGCGGCGCAAAAGGCATCGCGCTGATCGAGGATCGGGGCAGTCATCTGGGGCTGCGTCATGTCTTCGATGTGTCGGACACGCAGAGCCGCAGCCGACAACCCATCTCCCTATGGCGCATGGAGGAGCCGGATACGGAAGCCGTCATCGAAACGCTGGAAAATGCATTTGGCAGTGAACGAGAGCCTGGTATGGAGTTGGTTGACACGCTGTTGTCTGCTGCCCGAGACGCGGTGGAGGATCACAGCGCCGATTACGTGCGGATGCTGCTGGCCGAACGCGATAACAGCCTGCTGGAAGAACTGGATGAGCCGCATGTGGAACTGTTGTTCAGGGAAGCCGCTCAACACGCGGTCACCTTTATGGCGCTGACACGCTGCGGTCTGGAACCCTCCCGTTACATCAGCGTTGACGATCTGTCCGGTGTCGGCTATTTCAATACGCTCCCTGCGCTGTCACATTTGGGCGCGGCGATCAGCGACGTAGCTGAAACGATGCTGCGCGAGATTGAATCCACCGTTCGGGCGATGCGCCGCGATGAGCAGCGAAAAAAAGAGCGACAGGCGAGTCGTACCGTTGCAAGGCCAGAATCCTTGCCGCAAAATGAAGCTAAATTACGCGAAAGGATGATTGAGCATGGAACTGACCTACACGCCGAGCGGGGATTACCTGCTGCCCGACCTGACGCTGACCGAACCGATGAGCATCGGGAAATATGGGATGTTGCACAAGACGTTTCTCAAGGAGCAGCGGAAGGGAACCTACGCGCACCTGATGCTGTCGGAGCAACTGACCCGGCATCTGGCGGACATCGACCGGACAGCACGGGAGCAGATCAACCTGACGATGCAGGAACTGACTCGGCAGCACCCGGCCCCGGACAAGGCGACCGACCCGATGGGCTGGACGAGTCACATGAACAGCTTGAAGCAGCAAGCGGAGGAACTGATTCTCACGGAGCTGATTTATCACTAAAATGGTACGACCGGGAAACGGAGGACAGAAGTCTTCCGTTTTTTCATGACCAAGCGATCATCAACGATATGCTTCGCGCCGCGCCGCTTTCCGAGAGCAAGGCGGCTATCGAAGCCTTTTTTGATGTGAATAAGGAAGATCGGGAACGGACGCTGTATATACGCAGTCTGTTCCCTCCGGGAATCACGGAGTTAACGCTAGATGATGACATAAAGGCCGGTTTTGAGCCGTACCGCAACGTACTGCATCTTTGGACGGGATCGGCGGAGCAGCGGACGGCGCAGAGCTTTTACGATTGGTCGGTGATTGCCGGGCATTTCGCCAGCATGATGATCCTTAACGAGTTTGATCCTGTTCGTACATCGGTGCCTTCTATTCAGCAGCAGACATTATGGATGAAGCAAGCGGAGGACGAAAAAGCCTCCGCTTTTTCACTTCCTCAAGCGGCCATCGACGCTGTTCTGCAAGGTGGAAGTGGTTTTGAGAGCGGAAAGCATCGCATCGCGCTATTTTTCCAACAGTCGTTATCGGCGCAGGAAAACGCTGATTTTCTGAAACGGGAATATGGCACTGGCGGGCGCCTCCCTGCTCTGATCGGCACCGATATTCATGAAAATCACGATAGTAAGGGAATTACGGTGACACGAGGTTCTATTATGAACCCGGACGTTAAAGTAGTGTTGCCATGGATCAAGGTGCAAAAGCGAATCGGCGAGCTGCTGGCAGCGGGCCGTTATCTAAACCGCCAGGAAGAAGAACGATTGCCTGCCTATGCCGAGCAGCAGGAGGAGAAGCGCAGGCAGCGCGCGGCGGAAAAGACGGAACACAATCTGCCGCTTTCGGAAGTGCAGCCGGATGAGTCGCAGCAAATACCCAACCGGGCTCGGGCGCACTATGCGTATACTGAGGGCAGCAAAGTATTTATCGGTGCGGATGAATACGAAATTGCGCAGATGGAGCCGCGAAAGGTTGTACTGCAGGACGTTCAATTTCCGTTATTCATGCAGGAAATGAATCGCCGGGATTTCGAGCGCATGCTGCGCGAGAATCCGCTGAACGATCATCTGATTTCCGGCCAGCAGGAATCGGATTCGGAACACGCGGAATGGGATACGGAACTGGTGGACGAACCGGAGCAAGCGGCACATGATGAAGGTGAGGGATTGACTCCCTCTCCTCCTTCCGCTGCCCCCAAGCTTCGGCATGAATTGGCTCCGGTCAGCAACTACCGAATCATGGACAACGAATTGGGACATGGCGGCGCGAAAACCAAGTACAAGTGGAATGTGGAAGCGATTCGGCTGCTCGGGAAACTGGAGAAGGATAACCGTCAGGCGACAGCGGACGAACAGGCTGTGCTTGCCCGTTATGTGGGCTGGGGCGGGATTCCGCAAGCGTTTGATGATGGGAATCCGCAATGGGGACCCGAATATGCGGAGCTGCGAGATTTGCTGGACCCGGAGGAATATGCATCCGCCCGCGCCTCCACGCTAAATGCGCACTACACCTCTCCAACCGTCATCAAGGCGATGTACGATTGCCTGGAGAGAATGGGCTTTCGTAGCGGTAATATTTTGGAGCCGTCTTGCGGCATCGGCAATTTTTTCGGTCTATTGCCGGAGTCATTTCAGGACGCTCGGTTGTTTGGCGTTGAGCTGGACAGCATCACCGGGCGCATCGCGCGGCAGCTTTACCCGCAAGTATCGATTGCTGTCAGCGGCTACGAGCAAACCAGCTTGCCGGACAGCTTTTTTGACCTCGCGATTGGTAACGTCCCGTTCGGCAGCTACGGCGTGGCCGACAAAAAATACGATAAGCACAAGTTTCTGATTCACGACTATTTCTTTGCGAAGACGCTGGATAAGGTTCGTCCGGGCGGCATCATCGCCTTTATTACCTCCAAAGGAACGATGGACAAACATAACCCAACCGTCCGAAAATACATCGCGGAACGGGCCGCGCTGCTTGGCGCGGTGCGTCTGCCTAATAATGCGTTCCTGGCGAATGCCGGAACCGAAGTGACCGCCGACATTTTGTTTTTGCAAAAACGGGACCGTAAGATGGCCGTCAGCGAGCACACCGAGGAATGGCTTTCGCTCGGCGTTACGGCAGAGGATGTACCGGTGAATAGCTACTTTGCGGCCCGCCCCGAAATGGTTCTTGGTACGATGGCCTACGATGATCGGATGTACGGCAATCAACAGGAAACGACCTGTCGTCCCTACCCGGACGCTCCTTTGGACGAGCTGCTGCGTGAGGCGCTAGCGAACATCCATGCGGAGTGGTTCGACTTGGAACGGGAGGAACAGCCGGAGGAGGAGGAAGTCTCCCTGCCTGCCGACCCGTCCGTTCGTAATTTCAGCTTTGCGCTGGTCGAAGGACGCATCTATTTTCGGGAAAACAGCCGGATGCGACCGGTTGAAACATCAGCAACTGCGGCGGGCCGTATCAAGGGCATGATTCAGCTTCGGGACACGGTGCGCGAACTGATCGAATACCAAACCGAGGATTACAGCGACGAAGCGATAAGGGAGCAACAGCGCAAGCTGGATACGCAATACGAACGGTTCACAACGCAATACGGCCTGATTAACAGTCGCGCCAATAGCCTTGCCTTTTCGGATGACAGCTCGTACTTCCTTCTCTGTTCGTTGGAAGTCATAGATGAGGAAGGACGGTTGCTACGTAAGGCGGATATGTTCACGAAGCGTACCATTCGGCAACGCACCAACATAAAACAGGTGGATACGGCTTCGGAGGCGCTGGCGGTTTCCATCGGTACGAAAGCTCGCGTCGATTTGCCGTATATGGCAGAGTTGACCGGACTCGCGCAGGAACTGCTTGTGCAGGAGCTTCGCGGCGTGATCTTCCCGAATCCTGAAAATCTGGACGAAGAAGGACAACCGATATACGAAACAGCGGATGCGTATTTATCGGGCAATGTTCGTGAAAAGCTGCGCACTGCCAAACAGTTTGCGGCCTTTGACGCCGAGCGGTACGCTGAAAATGTTAAAGCGCTGGAAGCCGTGCAGCCGATGGACTTGGACGCTTCCGAGATTGATGTACGACTGGGCGCAACCTGGCTGCCGCCGGAAGTCATTCGGGCATTCATTTTCGAACTGGTGGATACGCCGTATATGTACCAAACCTCCATCAACGTGATGTATTCCGGCTACACAGCAGCCTGGAACGTTAAAGGCAAAAGCGATGATCGTAGTAACAATATTAAGGCCAATGTCACCTACGGTACGAATCGCATCAATGCGTACAAAATTCTCGAAGACACGCTGAATCTGCGGGATGTACGGATATTCGATACGGCCGTTGAAAACGGTGTGGAAAAGCGGGTGCTGAACAAGCAGGAAACGGCTATCGCGCAGCAAAAGCAGGAAGCCATGAAGGAAGCGTTTCGAGACTGGATATGGCAAGATCCGCAGCGCCGGGAGCAGCTCACGCGACTGTACAATGATCGATTTAATTCCATCCGTCCGCGCGAATATGATGGAAGTCATATCCGCTTCACCGGGATGAACCCGGAAATCCGGTTGCGGCAGCATCAGGTCAATGCGGTTGCCCGAACGCTCTACGGCGGCAATTCCCTTTTCGCCCATTGCGTCGGCGCGGGCAAAACCTTTGCGATGACCGCCGCGGCAATGGAAAGCAAGCATTTGGGCCTGTGCAACAAAAGCATGTTGGTTGTTCCTAATCATCTGACCGAGCAATGGGCTGCGGAATTTTTGATGCTCTATCCGTCCGCGAACGTACTTGTCGCCACCAAGAAGGATTTTGAAACGAAGAACCGGAAGACGTTCTGCGCACGGATTGCCACCGGCGATTACGACGCGATTATTATCGGCCACTCGCAATTTGAAAAAATTCCGATCTCGGCGGAGCGCCAGCGGCAACAGCTTTACGAGCAAATATCCGAAATCACCAGCGGCATCCGCGAGCTAAAGGAAGCCAAGGGCGAGCGGTACGCCATCAAGCAGCTTGAGAGGACAAAGAAGACGCTGCAGGTCAAGCTGGAGAAGCTGAACGACACGAGCCGTAAGGATGATGTGGTTACCTTTGAGGAACTCGGCATCGATCGATTGTTCGTCGACGAAGCAGACTCGTACAAAAATCTATTCCTTTATACGAAAATGCGCAATGTCGCCGGGCTATCGCAAACCGAAGCGCAAAAGTCATCGGACATGTTTGCCAAGTGCCGCTATTTGGATGAATTGACCGAGGGACGGGGCATTATTTTTGCCACGGGTACGCCGATCTCCAACTCCATCACCGAGATGTACACGATGCAGCGCTACTTGCAATACGAGCGGCTCCGCGGGCAAGGCTTGCAGCACTTTGATTCGTGGGCTTCAACATTTGGCGAAACAGTTACTGCCATCGAATTGGCACCGGAAGGAACGGGCTATCGCGCGAAAACGCGGTTTGCCCGTTTTTATAATTTGCCGGAGCTGATGAACGTCTTTAAGGAAGTGGCGGACATTCAGACAGCGGATATGCTCCAGCTTCCGGTTCCCAAAGCCCACTTCCACAACGTCGCTGTTCCGCCGAGCGATTTTCAGCGTGAGATGGTCGCGGATCTCGCCAGCCGCGCCGAACTGGTGCGAGCGAAGCGAGTAGAGCCGCATGAAGACAACATGCTCAAGATCACCAACGACGGACGCAAGCTGGCCCTCGATCAGCGGCTGGCAAACGCCATGCTACCCGATGACGAAGGCAGTAAAGTAAGCGCCTGCGCGGATAACGTCTTTCGGCAATGGGCCGACAGTCGGGATCAGCGGCTCGCGCAGCTGGTCTTTTGCGACCTTTCTATTCCTAAGCAGGACGGAACCTTTAATGTGTACGACGAGCTGCGGCGAAAACTGACGGAGAAAGGCGTTCCGGTTGAGGAGATCGCCTTCATTCACGACGCCAATACAGAAGTGAAGAAGAAGGAACTGTTTGCCAAGGTGCGAACGGGACAGATTCGCATATTGCTCGGATCGACGTTTAAGATGGGTGCGGGAACGAACGTTCAGACCAAGTTGATCGCGCTTCATGACCTCGATTGTCCGTGGCGACCACGCGACCTGGAGCAGCGCAGCGGGCGGATTATTCGGCAAGGCAACCAGAACAGCGAGGTTCACATCTTCCGTTATGTCACAGAGAACACGTTTGACGCTTACCTCTATCAAACGCTGGAGAACAAGCAGCGGTTTATCTCGCAGATCATGACCAGCAAATCGCCGGTTCGTTCTGCCGAGGACATTGATGAGACGGCTTTGTCCTATGCTGAAGTTAAAGCGCTGGCGACCGGAAATCCGTACATCAAGGAGAAGATGGACCTCGACATCCAGGTATCCAAGCTCAAGCTGCTCAAGGCGAATCATTTAAGCCAGCGTTATGCGCTGGAGGATCGGCTGCTCAAAATGCTGCCGCAACAGTTCAAGTCAACGGAGGAACGCATTGCTGGGTATGAGCAGGACGTGGCCTTGTTCATGCGCGCCCAAGCGTCGGAAAAGGCTAGCAGCGACGATTCCCGTTTTCCCGGTATGACCATCAAAGATTACACGTACTCGGAACGTGCTACGGCGGGCGTTGCCCTGCTGGAAGCCTGCAAGGGCATGACCTCTCCCGATCCGCAGGATGCAGGCAGTTACATGGGCTTTTCCTTATGGCTATCGTTTGATAGCTTTGCAAAGGAATACAAGGTGACGCTGCGCGGCGCTTTGGGCCATACGATTACGTTAGGACCGGATGCAGGCGGCAATATGAGTCGAATAAACAACACCTTGTCGGATTTGCCGAATAAGCTCGCCTATTGCCGTGACCAGCTCGCAACACTCAAGCAACAGATGGTAACGGCGAAGGAGCAGATCGAGGCACCGTTCAAGCAGGAGCAGGAATTGCAAACGAAGTCCGCGCGGCTCGCGGAGTTAAATGTGCTGCTGAACATGGACAAAAGGGAAAACGAAGCCGTGGACAGCGTGTCGGATGAAGAACCGGAAGCACCCGAACGGCGGGTTGCGGATCGAGAGCGATAACAGCAATGGAAAGGTATAAATCACAGGACGAAACGGACTCCGGCTTTTGGGGTCCTTTTCGCATTTCTGGAGGTACGCACATGTTGTATGCCATCCCAAGCGGCGGCGGATGCTTTTGCCCGATTCTACCGCCTATTTGTTATGGAACCGATCCGACCGAGGAGGGAGAAACCATGCCGGAATTGGAATTGATATCCAAAGGGAAGAACTGATTTGGAGACACGTATTATTACATCCGTGATTCGAACGGGGTGACCAGTCAAGTCTATGAAAGCGAGTTAGACGCATTCATGAAAAAGAAAGGCGCTTCAGAGTTGAGGGAAAGAAGAGCTTATCTGTATCCCAAAAAGAAGGGTAAGGCACGATGAACAAATGAAGCAGGATGAAAGAAAATCAGCCTTACAATTAAGAGACACGATTTTTAAAGCCCGTTGTGTCTAATTTACTTTTTTCGAGAGGAACTACGGCAATGAGCTATGTAAGCAAGGAACAAATCGAACGTGCAAAGCAATTGGACCTGCTCACCTATTTGCAATGTTTCGAGCCATACGAACTGGTGCGGTGCTCGCGCAACGCCTATTCGACCCGCTCCCACGACAGCCTTAAAATCTCCAACGGTAAATGGTTCTGGTGGTCTAGGGGGATCGGCGGTCGTTCTGCGCTGGACTACCTCATTAAAGTAAGAGGCATGTCGTTTCCCGATGCGGTGCTGCAAATTGACGGTAATCCACCCGTTCACATGGCTCCAGCTACCCCTGCCATTCAGCAGGATGGTTCAAATGCGCGGCTGGAGCTTCCCGAACCGTATGAGAATTCGAATCGCGTCATCGCTTATCTTCGCAAACGCGGCATTTCTCGCGACGTAATCGAATTCTGTCTCGACTCGGGACGTCTTTACGAAAGCCGAATGTACCATAACGCAGTATTTGTGGGATTTGATTTGAAAGGTTCCCCACGGTACGCAGCGATTCGAGGAACAACCAAAACCCGATACAGGAGCGAAGCGTCAGGTAGTGACAAACGGTATTCGTTCTCCATCCCCGCCATTGGGAACAGCTCTGAACTGCATGTATTTGAGAGTTCGATTGATCTGTTATCGTATTGTACTCTTGCCTCAATCTTTGAAAAGGACTGGCGTTTATCTCATCAATTATCACTTGGAGGGATATATGGTCCAAAAGAAAATACGTATGAAGATACGACACCGGCTGCACTCACTCATTATTTGCAAAGCTATCCAAAGGTTAATCGTCTGGTGCTTCATTTAGATAACAACGATCCGGGCCGTTCAGCGGCAAATATGATTATTCGTTTGCTTGGCACCGCTTATGCCATTTCCGACGAGCTACCTAAAGGTGAAGATGTTAACGATGAACTGGTAGCTTATCGAAAACATCGCTCTGAGCTAACGCGTTAGCGATGGGTACGGGGATCGGCTGTAAGTGAATCATGTCTTTTCGATGATGCTGAGCGATCAGCGTCTTTTTGTCGTTTCGATGCCCCTCCCCTTTTTCCCGGCAGGTGCCTTCAGGGCGACGCGAGACGAATGTCTCGTGTTGCAGCAAGCACTGAATTTGGTCTCCCAAATTCGCTTGTTAGGGGCAAGCCCCTAATACCCCTGCCTCAGCTACACGCTCTTTTAATAAGAATATAGGTTTCAACAATGATCGGTATCTTTCAGAAACAGCAGAAACCATTCAGCTATTTCGTGCGAGCCATGTCCTTTGAAGAAGGAGTGAACATGATGAGAAGACGAGCGATTCGCATTCAGGTATGGGTGAACCATGATGAAAACGCAAAGCTCCAAGCGAGTGCGAAGACATCGGGACTTTCACAGGAAGGTTATATTCGATCCCTGATTAATAGATATGTCCCGAAGGCGATGCCGCCAACGGACTATTTCGCTATGATGCGCGAGCTTCACGCCATCGGCAATAACCTTAACCAACTCGCAGCGAAGGCCCATGCGACAGGTCATCTGGATCGAGCGGCTTTTCAGCAGGAAGCAGACCACTTGCGCCGCGCCGTCCAGCAGATTCAACAAGCCGTGACCGCACCGGAACCGAGAAACGAGCTACAAGGAAATTCTAACGTACATCCACCGTAAAGGGGACAGCGCACATGGCGACAACCGCAATATGGGACGTTACCGACCGCCTCAAGCGTGTGCTGGATTACGCCACCAATCCTGATAAGACCGATCAAGCGCGTGTAGCGCATGATGATTTACAGCAGGTGCTCGCTTATACCAGCGCGGATGCCAAAACGGAAAAACAGCTTTACGTGAGCGGGATCAATTGCGATCCGCTTACCGCTTACGAGCAAATGCAGCGAACCAAACGACAATTTCAAAAGACTGATGGCATTGTGGCTTTTCACGGGTATCAGGCGTTTGCACCGGGCGAAACGACGCCGGAGGTGGCACATGCCATTGGCATCAAACTGGCGCAGGAGCTATGGGGGGAGCGCTTTGAAGTCGTTGTATCAACCCATTTGGACAAGGAGCACTTGCACAATCATTTCGTACTTAATGCGGTGTCGTTCCTGGACGGTAAACGCTACTACGATAACAAAGCCTCTTACGCGCTGATGCGGCAAACATCCGATCGACTTTGCCGGGAGCATGCCTTATCGGTCATCGAGCAGCCGGAACCGGGTAAGGCCAAGCATTACGGTGAGTGGCGAGCGGAACAGGAAAGCAAGCCGACTTGGCGCGGCTTGATACGCGAGGACATCGACGCCGCTATCGCCGCTGCCATGACGATGACGCAATTTTTCGCGATCCTTCAGAAGCAGGGTTATGAAATGAAGTCGAACGTCAAGCATTTGGCGGTACGCCCGCCGGGCAAAGAGCGGTTTGTTCGATTGCGCAGTCTTGGCGACGATTACACGGAGCATGCGATAAAAGAGCGTATTCTGCAAAACCAGTTACCGCAGCGTCAGCCACCGATGCCGTTGCCGCGGCGCAGACGAGCCGTCATCGTTCGCAGTACCCTGCATATCGGACGTAGATTTAGCGGTCTGCAAGCCTTGTATCTGCGGTACTTATTCAAGATGGGGATTCTGCCTCATTCCCGCGCGTCCCTCAAACGGACGTCTTTTTTATTGCGCGAAGACTTACGATATCTGACGGCCATCACGGAGCAAACCAAGCTGTTATGCCGTCATCGAATTTTCAATACGGATCAATTGACGGGTTATCTTGACGGGCTGCAAACGGAATTGCGACAAGGATACGGCTCCCGCAAAATGCTGTACAACCGGCTTCGCCGCTGTCAGCTTCCCGAGCAAATCGAGTCGTATAAATCGCAAATTGCCGAACTTTCCCGTCAGCTTGCGAAGCTCCGAAAGGAGGTGAGGCTTTGTACGGGCGTTCTTGCCCGATCCGACGAACTGGCAAACAAGCTGCAACGTAACGAGGAAGACCAATCGACACGAAGGGAGGCCAATGTCCATGAGCAGCGGAACCGAGGCGGCCGATCAGGTCGTCAGCATGAGTCTTCGTGGCATTGAAGTCATGGCGAAAATTTCCGGCGAAGGCGCGAAGCATCTGGCTGTTTATTTGTTCGCCGCCCTGCAAGGGCAAAAACGAACAAGAGGCCGCATTCGTTTGGAAAGCTTGCTGCGCAGCGGTAAGGAACTGAAGGTATTTGCAGTACGAAATGAAGACTTGCCGACGTTTTGCAAAGAAGCGAAGCGGTATGGTGTCCTCTATTGCGCGCTGCGTGACAAGAAAAATGTGGACGGGCTTTGCGACGTCATGGTACGGGCCGAGGATGCGTCCAAGATCAACCGAATCGTTGAACGCTTCAAGCTGGCGACCGTAGATACGGCCAGCATCAAGCAGGAGATTGTGAAATCCCGCAGCGAGAAGCAGTCGGTCGAGCGTGAAGGGGCGGCGCAACCACCGGAGCAACATGCCGGGACACCCGAAGAAGGAGCCAACGAGTCGCCAGCTTCAAATGAGGGAGCGGTAGTGAGCGAAGATTTTTTGGACGATCTGTTGGGAAAGCCCGAGCCGGCGGCGGAGGTGCAGCCGGTAAACGAGCAGCAGGGAACCGATCAACCGGCGGCCGAGGCGTGGGAGGTCGAGCGAACGGAACCGGAGCGTCCGCTTCCCCTCCCGCCGACACAGGAGGAGAGGACAACGGAACCATCCTCTCCGTCCGCGCCTACCTCCGAGCGCAGCGCGGCATACGAAAGGGTTACGATTGACCCTGAAAAGCCGAAGGAAAAAGTGTCCGTCCGCCAATTGCTGCGTGAAATTCGGGAGGAAAACCGGGCGGCAGAGAGCAGACGGCGGCAGCAGGTGCAGGAACCGTCGTTGCCTAAGCGCAGAGATCGCGGGAATTCGGCGTCCGGCAGTAAAGCATCCGTTCCGATGGCCGGGAGTCGAAAGCGAGGGAAATCGAAATGAGCGAACTGGACGAGTTATTCCAGCCCCAAGTCACGACGGCCTCCGGTCAGCGTGAGCAGCCGTTCGACAAAGAAGCGTGGGCGCAAAAAAAGCAAGAACTGCGGCAGTGGACGTATGAGACGATTGATACTGCCACAGCCGCCATTACGCAAAACGGCGAACAATTTCAGCATTATCTGGACGTACAAAGCCGTTTTGATCTCTACAGCGTCGCGAATGCGCTGCTTATTTTCGCGCAGCGCCCGGATGCCACTCGCATTGCTGATTTTGATAGCTGGAAAGAACAAGGCGTCTATATCCGTCGCAAGGAATCCGGATTTTACATCTTGGAGCCAGGCGAGGAATACAAGCGAGAAGATGGGAGTACCGCAATCAGCTACAACCCCAAGAAGATGTTCGATGTTGCGCAAACAACCGCACCGAAAAAGGAATCGCCGATCTACCCGGATGACCGCACGCGCATCAAGGCATTGATGGACCGCTCACCTGTTACGATTACGATTGGAGATGCCTTGCCTGCGGAGGTTCATGCGCTCTATCAGCCGGATACGCGAAACATCGTGATACGTCACGGGCTTGGGGCCAGTGACATTTTTCGGGCGCTCGCACAGGAGTTGGCGCATGCGGAGATTGATCGCGGCCATAACGACTACAGCCGCTCCCATTACAATTTCCAAGCTTATTGCGCTGCGTATATGCTTTGCAAAAAGTTCGGCGTCGAGACGGCTTCTTTCCGCTTCGGCCAGGTTCACGAACGGCTCAAGGAGTTGGAGCCGCAGCATATTCGCGCCGAGCTGACGGTGATGAAGGATGCGGCACACGACATTTCCCGTCGTATACACCGTATGCTGGCCCAGCAGCGACAGCAGCAACCGAATCGCAGCGATTCCATCCGCTAGTCGTGGCATGCTTTTCATTTTTCTGTTGGGAGGAGTGGCGATGAAAGAGGAAGAACGCATCCTGAGAATGGATCATTACGAGCATGGCATTGTCATCAACGCCTTGAATGCGCTCCGCAACGACTTGATCGGCCAGCAGCGGCCGACCGATCCTGTTGACGATTTACTGCTCAAAGCGATTGACGCTCCCTATCAAAAAATAAAGCGCCGGAGTCATCATGCGGCGCGCTGAAACCGCAAGGAGTAATCTTTTACTCTTTGCGGTTTTTTTTATTCCGGTCGTGTGGGCGGCGCTGCTTGCCGCCCCCGCTTTGTCAAAGGGATTACCGGCACTTCTGCTGTATCTCAGCGAGGCGATTAACAATCCCTTCCAGATTCAATGGGTCGAGGATACGCCGCGAAGCTTGTTGCTGTTCACGTTGATTTATGGGATTTCGGTCGGCATCTACTTGGCGTCCCCGCGCAACTATCGGCGGCGCGAAGAGCATGGCAGCGCACGATGGGGCAAGGCCGGACGGATAAATGCCAAGTATCGCGACAAGCAACCGGAACAAAATAAGATTCTGACGCAGCAGGTACGCATCGGCTTGGATGGCCGCAAGCATCGCCGGAACCTGAATGTTCTTGTCGTCGGCGGTTCCGGGTCCGGCAAAACGCGGTTTTACGCCAAGCCGAACGTTATGCAGGCGCATACGTCCTTTGTCGTGCTCGATCCCAAGGGCGAAATTTTGCGCGATACCGGGCATCTACTCAAGTCCGAAGGCTATGACATCAAGGTGCTGGATCTCATCAATCAACACCGTTCGCATGGCTACAATCCATTCGCCTATTTGCAAGACGACAAGGATGTTCTCAAGCTGGTCACCAATCTGATCCGCAATACGACACCGAAGGGCAGCAATACCAACGATCCCTTTTGGGAGCGATCCGAGACCGCCTTGCTGGAAGCGCTCGTGCTATACCTCCTATATGAAGCACCGCCCGAGGAGCAAAACTTCCCAATGGTCATGGAAATGATCGCGGCTGCGGAGGTGCGGGAGGAGGACGAAACGTACCAAAGCCCGCTCGATGAACTATTCGAGCGGCTGGCCATGCGCGATCCGGAACACCTTGCCGTCAAGCAGTACAACATTTTCAAGCTGGCGGCGGGCAAGACGGCCAAGTCCATTTTAATTGGCCTCGGCGTTCGATTGGAGAAGTTCAATTTGCATACGATTGCGGGGATGAGCATGGTCGACGAAATGGAATTGCCCGTTATGGGGGAGAAGAAGACGGCGATGTTTGCCGTCATTCCCGATAACGACAGCAGCTTCAACTTCATTGTCGGCATGCTCTACACGCAGCTTTTTCAATGCTTGATGTACGAGGCGGACTATCGGCATGGCGGACGCCTGCCGGTTCATGTTCACTTTGTCATGGACGAGTTCGCCAATGTAGCGCTTCCCGACGAATTTGACAAGCTGCTCTCCACGATGCGCAGCCGGGAAATTTCCGTTTCTATCATTTTGCAAAATTTAGCGCAACTCAAGGCGCTGTACAAGGATGCGTGGGAATCGATTGTGGGCAACTGCGACGAATTTTTGTACTTGGGCGGCAACGAACAGTCTACCCACAAATACGTCTCGGAGCTGCTTGGCAAGGAAACGATTGATACCAATACCTACGGCCAGAGTAAGGGGAGAAACGGCAGCTACTCGATCAACTACCAGCAATCAGGCCGCGAATTGCTCACACCAGACGAGGTGAGGTTGCTGGATAACCGCTTTTGCCTGCTCTTTATCCGTGGCGAACATCCAGTCCAGGACGACAAATATGATTTGCTCAGGCATCCTCATGTCTCGCTCACGACGGATGGTAACGGTCTTCCCTATCAGCATGGCGGCACGGAACACGCTTTGGACTGGCAATCCGTGTTCCTTCATGCAGACGGGGATTATGAACTTCTTTCGGAAGAAGAAGTAGAGTCGCTATTTTTACGAAGGGAATGATGAACTTGAAAATGAAAACGAAACGGCTGCTGGCCCTGTACATCGTGCTGATCTTAACGGGAACTGTATTCGTCTCCACTGCTTATGCAGAGGGCGATCCGATGACGACAGTCAACAACCTGTCTACTTTTATCTTCGGTTTAATCCGTGCGATTGGCATGATTATTCTCGGTTTCGGCATTGTTCAAATTGGATTGTCGCTAAAATCCCATGACCCTTCTCAGCGCGCAAACGGGTTTCTGACGCTCGCCGGAGGGGTCATTATTACGTTTACGAAGGAAATTCTTACCCTGATTGCCGGATGAGCCTGAAGCTTTGCATGAAGGGGGGCGGACGTTTCGTCTGTTCCCCGTTTACGGAAGGGGTGAGCATGTGTCAAAAAACAGTTGGGTGATCGACAACCTCGAAAATGCCTTGGATACCTGGAACGATAAGATGAATGAAATCTGGAGCCTCGTTACGCAATCGCCAGCGGATTTTAAGGGTGGGGGCGTTTGGCGTGTCATCACAGATATTCACGGTGCGTTGCAGGCGACGGGACTGGCGCTTCTGGTCTTGTTTTTTGTGATTGGCGTGGTGAAGTCGACCGGCAGTTTTGCGGAAGTGAAAAGGCCGGAGATGGCCGTCAAGCTGTTTATCCGCTTTGTGCTCGCCAAGGCGGTCGTAACCTATGGTCTGGAGTTGATGATGGCTCTCTTTACGATTGTACAGGGGATCATCTCAACGATGATGGGACGCTCCGGGTTTGGAACGACAGAGGCTATGGCCTTGCCGGATACGGTAGCGCAAGCGATTGAAGACGTTGGCTTCTGGCAAAGCATTCCGCTGTGGATCGTCACCATTCTCGGCAGTTTGTTCATTACGGTGCTATCCTTTGTGATGATCCTTTCGGTGTACGGGCGCTTTTTCCGTATCTATTTGTATACGGCAATAGCCCCCGTTCCGCTGTCCGCATTTGCGGGGGAGCCAAGCCAAAATATCGGCAAGTCGTTCCTGAAAGGATACGCGGCAGCGTGTCTGGAAGGCGCGATTATTGTACTGGCGTGTATCATTTATTCCGCCTTTGCTACCGCTCCTCCAGCCGTCGATTCTAGTGCGGGCGCGGTTACGATGGTGTGGACGTATATCGGGGAACTCATTTTCAACATGCTCGTTCTTGTCGGTACGGTGAAGATGGCAGATCGTATCGTGCGCGAAATGATGGGACTGTAATCACCTTGTGAATGATGGGAGTTATCGGATTGCGGTCAAAAATAGCTTCAATAGCGCCAGAGCATCCTTGCGCTGCTTCTCTGTGCATTGATTGAGCGCAGCCATAATCAATGCCGTTTCATCGTAAGGTGTGGCGCTCTCCTCTTGACCCAGGAGCAATTCATTAGGAGAAAGCTTGAGCAAATTGCAAATACTGAACATCGTTTCAATGGACATCCCGGCTTTACCTCGTTCAATATCGGCGCAAAATCTTGGGACCCGTCCAACTCGTTCAGCCAGTTGTTCACGAGAAATTTCCAATGCCTCTCGTTGCTTCCGAATGCGTTGCCCCACCTTCTTTTTATCGTAACCAATCATCAAGCGTCACCTCTTTACAGGGGTTGAGTTTATAACTCCCATTATGGAGGAGTACACAATTGACATAAATGAGATTAAAACTTACCATCGAAGTAGTCTTCTAACATACACCGTGTTTCATTCAAAAATGTCGGCTCTCACAATAAAAACGGGAGGATGGATAAATGAACGAATTGTTAAGAGAGCTGGAAGAGGAGCGGCGAAAGCTGAATTCGCTTGGTGAACAGTTAATAAAGCAATCCATTTCTTTATCCGGCCATCAAGCATTTCAAGAGCAAAGTCAGAAGGTCGATCAGCTAGTAGCCTGCTATCATCACATGAAAGCCAAGCAGAAGCAGCGGGTAAGGTAAAAGAGTTGTGGGGGGAAGCAGGTAATGGAAATTCCACCGTGGTTTCGAACAGCTATTCAAGGTCGATTGGACTACGTTTCTGCACGATTCGAGCATCATCCTGATCTCAAGCGTGTTCGTGCTGAAGAAAAGAAGGCTTTTCAAGTCTTGTTTGTTGGTATGGATATTGGTCGTATGCCTGAATTTGAAGCTTGGGAGGACAGACATCATTTTAAACAATCGATTATCAATGAGTGGTTATATTTGCAAGGGATGAAGGATGGCTTTCAGCTTGCTGTGGAACTATTGAGCAATCCTGTGCCATTTGATGACGACACACTGTTCAAACCTGAAAGCAACGAGCCTGAGGCGTAGACTGCTCATCCGGGAGGGATAAAAGTGGAAGTGAAAATCAACCGGGAAATCCGGGATTATACGGAAAGCTTGTTCTTCGGACTGTCCTTGCGGCAGTTCTTTTTTTCTGTTCTGGCGGTCGCAGCGGCAATTGGACTGTATTTCGGGCTGCGCAGTCATTTCGGACTGGAAACGCTCAGTTGGATGTGCATATTGGGGGCAGCTCCCTGCGCCGCGCTCGGATTTATCTGCTATCACGGTATGACGGCGGAGCAACTATTGTGGGCGTATGTGAAGTCGGAGTTTCTGATGCCAAGACGGCTTGTCTTCCGCTCGACCAACATATACTACGAAGCGCTGAAAGGAAGCCTGCACAAGTGTGAGCAAGAAAGGATGAAGCGCAATGATTAAGACGCTCAGGCGCACCATGAAGCAGGACAAGGAACGGTCTGTTATTCCCAAAAGCGTACAACAAGCGATCCCGATCCGCGCCATCTGGCCGGACGGGATTTTTGCTGTCGGCAACAAATTCTCGAAGTCGTTCCGTTTCGCGGACATCAACTACGCTGTCGCATCGAGAGAGGACAAGGAGACGATGTTCCTTTCCTACTCCGAATTGCTTAATTCTTTTGACAGCGGCGCGACGACGAAGATTACGATTCACAATCGGCGGCTGAATCAGGCAGATGTGGAACGTTCCATTCTTATTCCGCTCCAGCACGACGGGCTGGATGTGTATCGGCAGGAGTACAACGACATGTTGCTTGGCAAAGCGACGGATGGCAACACCAATGGGACGATTCAAGAGAAATACATCACCATCTCCGTGGTTAAAAAGAACGTGGATGAAGCTCGCCATTACTTCGCGCGGGTCGGCACGGAGTTGACGGCGCATTTCTCTCGTCTCGGCTCGAAATGTACCGAGCTTGATGCGACTGACCGCCTGCGCATTCTGCATGACTTCTTCCGGATTGGCGAGGAAGCCGATTTTCGCTTCGACATGCAGGAGATGATGCGCAAGGGACACGATTTCAAAGATTACATTTGCCCGGACACCTTCGAGTTTGCCAAAGATCATTTTCGGATGGGCGAATACTACGGTCGGGTCATCTTTCTGCGTGATTACGCCAGCTACATCAAGGACAGCATGGTAGCCGAACTGTGCGACTTGAACCGCAACTTGCTGCTGTCGCTCGATGTGATCCCGATTCCGACCGACGAAGCTGTCCGTGAAGTGGAGAATCGACTGCTCGGCGTGGAAACGAACATTACGAATTGGCAGCGACGGCAAAATCGCAACAACAACTTTTCTGCTGTCATCCCTTACGACATGGAGCAGCAGCGCAAAGAGAGCAAGGAATTTCTTAGCGACCTGACCACACGCGACCAGCGGATGATGTTTGGACTACTTACGATGGTGCATGTCGCGGACAGCAAAGAACAACTCGATAGCGATACGGAGACATTGCTCACTACGGCCCGCAAGCATTTGTGCCAGTTTTCCACGCTCTCCTATCAGCAAATGGACGGTTTGAACACGGTGCTGCCGTATGGGCTGCGAAAGGTTCATGCTTTGCGGACGCTCACGACTGAAAGTACGGCTGTCTTTATCCCGTTTCGAGCGCAGGAGATCATGCATCCAGACGGCATTTATTACGGCCAAAACGTCATCAGCAAAAATATGATCGTCGCCAATCGAAAGCAACTGCTTAATGGAAACAGTTTTATCCTTGGCGTATCCGGTTCCGGTAAAAGCTTCGCCGCGAAACGGGAAATCGTCAACCAGATATTGGCGAGCGATGACGACATTATTCTGATTGACCCGGAGCGGGAGTATTCCGCTCTGGTAAATGCGCTGGGTGGCGAGACGATTCATATATCTGCTACTTCGTCGAACCATATCAATGCAATGGATATGAACCGGGATTATGGCGACGGAGCCAATCCGATCATTCTTAAATCGGAATTCGTCCAGTCGTTGTGCGAGCAGTTGATCGGAGGACATCAACTTGGAGCCAAGGAGAAGTCGCTCATCGATCGCTGTACCGCCGCTGTGTACCGCAAGTATTTGCGGAGCAACTATAAGGGACAGCCGCCGACATTGCAGGATTTTCGCGCGGAGCTGCTCAAGCAAGCAGAACCGGAGGCGCAGGACATCGCGCTGGCCATTGAATTATTTACTTCCGGTAGTCTGAATACGTTCGCCCAATCGACCAACGTCAACGTCCACAATCGGCTGATTTGCTACGATATTCTCGACTTGGGCAAGCAGCTTCTTCCCATCGGCATGCTGGTCGTACTCGACAACATCTTGAATCGGATTACGCAAAATCGCGCCAGAGGCAAGAATACGTTTATCTTTATTGATGAAATCTACCTTCTGTTCCAGCACGAATATAGCGCCAACTTTCTTTTCACGCTCTGGAAGCGTGTCCGAAAGTATGGCGCTTTTTGCACAGGGATTACGCAAAATGTGGACGATCTGCTGCAAAGCCATACAGCCCGCACCATGCTCGCAAACAGTGAATTCATCGTCATGCTGAATCAGGCAAGCACCGACCGGATGGAGCTTGCCGAGTTGCTCAACATTTCGGATCTGCAACTGTCTTACATTACGAATGTTGACGCCGGGAATGGTCTGATGAAGGTCGGCAGCTCCCTCGTACCGTTTACCGACAAGTTCCCGCGGCACACGAAACTGTATGGCCTAATGACAACGAAGCCCGGAGAGTAATGGATAAACAGCAGTAGGCGGCTGATCGCAAACAGGATCAGCCGCTTAAGCACTAATATACATCTCTCATGGACTCTTCACCAGTAAATCTTGGCTGTTAGGAAACTTACAATGTTCTGCCGAGCATTCGCATTCCATAGTTTCTGTCACTTCTTTACAAAACATTAATGGGTAGTTTATCCAATTCATCATTTCAAATTGCATGCTTTTTGATACATATTTTTTTGCTCTGTTTATACGTATCAAAATGTATCGGGTATCGGCAAAAGACCAAAATCCGGAACGGCAGCTCGTCAAGTTCCGGGAGCTGGGCGTTGATGAAAGATACATATTTGTTGACAAGCAGAGCGGCAAGGATTTTGAGCGGCCGCGCTATCAGGCAATGCGTCTGATGATTAGAGAGGGCGACCTGGTTTACCTGGATGCGCTGGATCGGCTGGGCCGAGATTACGACGGCATAATTGCCGAATGGAAAGCCATTACACGAGAGATCGGCGCAGACATCGTATGTCTGGATAACGAAACGCTGTTCGATTCCAAAAAGTTCAAACAAATGGGTGATTTCGGCAAAGTCATGGAGGACCAGTTTTTAAGCCTGCTGGCATATGTGGCCGAGCAGGAACGGAAAAAGAATCGGCAGCGGCAGGCGGAAGGGATCGAAGTTGCCCGAGCGGATGGCGTAACGTTCGGGAGGCCAAGGCAGGAAATTGACGATAAGTTTATCCGGACATACCGGGAATGGAGAGCAGGGCAAATCACGGCAACCGAGGCTATGCGAAGAATTGGTATGAAAAAACCGACGTTTTACCGGCGGGTGAGGGAGTATGAGGGAGCAAATGGACAGAACAAGCAATCGCCCGTTGCTTCAAAGGACGATGCAGAGAATGGGAATCAGGGGATGGCTTGAAGCCATCCCCTGGTCATTATTCCGGTTTATTCCCTGCATTCGGGTCTGCAACAAAATTTGTCTTATAGTCTGTATATTTCAGCTCCGTTACCATGCCGGCAGAAGCATGATGCAGATCATGACAATGGAACATCCAGTTCCCTTCATTATTTGCTTCGAATGCGACAACGTATTCTTCGCCCGGCTTCAAATTCAACGTATCCTTTATGATTGGAGATCCTTCAAGCGGTTTCCCGTTCTTGCTTAGCACTTGAAAGAAGTGACCGTGCAAGTGCATCGGATGGTCGTCAGTTTTCGAGTTATTGACAAGGCGAACCTTGACGGTATCTCCTTTTTTGACGTTTATCGGTTCGGTTTCCGGAAACGTTTTTCTGTTTATGGTGTAGACCATTTCGCCGTTTTTCATTTCGGTGTTCAAATTCATCGTGTATTCCAAATTATACTTCTGATCTAACTTAAAGTTGGCTTTGCCCACTTGGCCGTAACGGCTCATATCGACAGCCGTCAGCTTCTCTGCTTCATTCGCTTTGTCGGAACCGGCGGGAGCTCCTTCATAAGCAATCGTGGCTTTCATCCCTTTAACAGCAGCTTTGTCGCCGTGGTCCTCGATCAACCATTGGCCCGGATTGCTGGCGACAAATTCAATATCGTAACGCTCTCCTGGAGCAATACTTACGACATTATCATTCAGGATACCTGGATTGTTTATAGGTTGTCCGTCGGTAGCAATAACTTTGAATTCATGTCCGTGCAAATGAATTTGATGAGACAGAAAGCCCGCATTAATCAAACGGATTCGAACTTTATCTCCTTCCTTAACAGGGAGCTGATCTACCAGCGAACCGGATTTTCCATTTATGGTATACAGATCGTACATGCTCATATCGTGTCCCATATTCATGGAACTATTATCGGTATTGGTCGACGCTTTGTTTTCGTTCCCCATATTCATCGTACTGTGATCCATGCCCGACAAATTGCCAGACATGTTCATGCTGGATTTATTGTCTTTGCCATCCGAACTGCCCATATTCATTTTGCTATGATCCATTTCCGACATGTTGCCTCCGGACATATTCATGCCGGACATTTCTCCGGAGCTCATCCATTCATCGAGGACAAGTGTATAATCACGGTCAACGTCGGTACCTTCTTTCGGTTCAACGATGAATGCCCCATATAATCCGCGATCCAATTGATTCACACTATCCTGATGGGAGTGGTACCAATAGGTGCCAGGGACATCTGCTTTAAACTCGTACGTAAACGACTGACCTGGTTGAACGGCATTTTGCGTTACGCCCGGAATGCCGTCCATAGCGTTGGGTACAGGAACGCCGTGCCAGTGAATGGTGACTGGCTCGGGCAACTGATTTTTCAGATTGACTTTTATCGTATCTCCTTGCTTAACCCGAATTTGTGGACCAGGAACGGAATTGTTGAATGTCCAAACCGGCAACGTTTTTCCAGGAGCAATTTCCTGATTGCTTTGGGAGGCAGTCAAATTAAATTCTTTTCCTGTTAATACAACGGACTTTTCTGTTTGAGTATTTGTCGTCTTCGCAGTCTCCTTTGTTCCCTCCATATTCATTTTCGAGTGATCCATTCCGCTCATCGAACCGGAACAACCAGCCAATACAACAGATAAAGCTCCGACTGCAATTATACTTTTGAGCTTCCAGCTAAGCTTCATTCATATTCATTCCTTTCTGTATCTGAACTTCCTATAGATCAATCATAGCCGAAGCCTATGTAGAACTTTTGAAGAAGCGAGAAGGAGTTCGCAGAGACAGGTTTATTTCTTTATACTTCAGTACACCGATTTGTGAAGGTAGGCATAAGCTGATAAAAAGATACGCGAGGCTTGCTCCTCATTCCATGTGGTCCTTTGAATCAATGGATTTACAAGGAAGGACCTTAAACTTGGGGGAAACGGCACTTCTTCAGGATGAAGTTTATCCGTTTACCTGGAATTTGCAAAAAAACGGAATCATGTTATCCACCTTGCATAATCACTGGTTAATGAACAATCCAAATCTAGTTTATGCGCATTATACTTCTGTTGAAGAGACGCTTTCTTTTGCAAGGAAGGTGGCAGAAGGCTACAAGGTGTTGCAGTAATTTGATAATTAATGTTCGGAATTAGGAAGATAACGTTTTCCCGGGCGCGTGAAGGAGTAGTCAGTCTTAAAAACATAGTGTTCGGAATTTTGAAGGCCGGCGAAGATATATAATTGCGAAGAGGCAACTCCTACGTTAGGGGCTGTCTTTTTTCAATTTGCGTGAACAAAAATCGCTTACAAAATCTTCTTGACAAATAGGGTAGGGGGCTATACTATTTTATCGAAGGTGGTCAGTGCACTGACCAAACCAATTCAAAATTTCAGCAAGGAGGAAATCAAAATGTCAACGCAAGCAAATGTAATTGCAGCGCCGGATGCACGAAGATGGAGAGCCTTATTTTTGCTTTGTCTCGCACAATTCATGGTGATTATGGATACATCCATTATCGGGGTGGCGCTTCCGGCTATAAAGGAAGCGCTCGGCTATTCTCAAGATAACCTGCAGTGGATATTCAACGCATATGTTATATTCCTGGGGGGCCTTATGCTCCTTGGCGGACGCCTATCTGATCTGTTTGGCCAGCGAAGAATGTTTATGCTGGGCTTTCTCATTCTTTCCATGGCGTCTTTGCTGGCCGGTCTTGCCTGGTCGGAGGCAGCGATGAATACCGGTAGAGCCCTGCAGGGGCTAGGATCGGCGTTCATTTTGCCAGCCGCGCTGACGATTGTGATGATTTTATTCAGTCATAACCCGAAAGAACTGAATAAGGCGCTCGGTTTTTGGGGAGCCTCAGCGGCAGCTGGTGGTACGGCGGGAGTGTTTCTTGGCGGTGTCATTACCGAGTGGCTCAGCTGGAACTGGACATTCCTCATCAATATCCCGGTAGGGATATTCGCATTGATTTATAGCATGAGGGTTCTTCCAGCCGGAGTTCGTCAGAAGGGGAGCGTTGATGTTATCGGCGCGCTGGCGATCACAGCGGCGCTTGTGCTCGCTGTTTATGCTATTGTTACGGCGGAGCAAGTTGGCTGGGGATCCGTTCAGACGATTACCTTGCTTCTTATTGCCGCATTGCTGTTATTCGTATTCTTTGTGATTCAAAAAGTAAAGAGAGAGCCCCTTATACCGCTTGGCATATTTGCCGCGCCGAACTTACTTGTCGGCAACATTGCTTTTGGCCTGCTGGCGGGTGCGTGGATTCCGTTATGGTTTTTCTTGAATTTGTATTTGCAGCAAGTATTGCGGTTCTCAGCATTTGCTGGCGGCGTAGCTCTTGTCCCGATGACGGTTCTAGTCATGGTTGTCATGATCGGATTAACGGGGCGTTTAGTCGGACGATTTGGTTTTAAAAGCATTCTGGTTATCGGGCTTCTTGTTCTGGCAGGCTCTCTGTTCCTGTTAGCTGGCTATACGCCGATCAACGGGAACTTTGTGGCCAATGTGCTTCCGGCATCTTTGCTGGGCGCACTGGGAATGGCGCTTGCCTTCATCCCCGGCACTATTGCTTCGATGTCAGGGGCGAAGCCAGAAGAAACGGGCCTCGCATCAGGGATCGCCAATACAAGCTATCAGATCGGTTCTGCGATTGGTCTTGCCATCATGTCTGCGGTGGCAGCCTCCTGGACAGGCGGGCAGCTTGAGCAAGGGGCAGAGCAAATTGCCGCACTGAATACCGGCTTCCATGCGGCGTTTATCGGCGCGGCAATAGCCGCAGTCGCAGGCGCGTTCATTGCGCTACTTTTCTTACGGAAACCGAAGCAATAAGAATTTGACGATGACGATTCAGCTTCGGCTGGGTCGTTTTTTGTTTTCTTTGTATAGGGTAGGGGGACTATGGTACAATAGTGAGAGAAAGGAGTGATTTGGATGGAGCAACTTACGCAAGATGATGCCCAGACGCCTACCCACGATTCATGCTGCACGAACGGACGGCAAAGTCACCATTCTGAAAAGACGAAAAACAATTTGATAAGCCGCCTCAACAGAATCGAAGGTCAGGTTCGGGGGCTTAAAGGTTTGATTGAGAAGGATACTTACTGCGACGATGTGCTAAATCAAATTTCATCGGTCCAGTCCGCATTGAACGGTGTAGGAAAACTTCTTTTGGAGCACCATATGAAGAGTTGTGTGATCGAACGTATTCAAGATGGAGAGAACGAAGTGATCGACGAGCTCCTAGTCACCATTAATAAGCTTATGAAATAAGGAATGGCCTGGGATTCGTGAGAATCCCTTTTGTTTGGATTCAAAAATAGGGTTGGGGGGTAATGTAAAATAAGTGTTGACACATATAGTATAGGGGGGTATACTATAAATCAAGGAGGTGCTGACGATGGACGTTATGGAAGTGAAGGCTGAAGAAGCATGCTGTTCGTCCGAAGATGGCCGAAGAAGTCACCATTCACTTGCCGTAAAGTCGGACCTGACCGTTCGCCTAAATCGTATTGAAGGGCAAATTCGCGGTGTGAAAGGCCTCATTGATAAAGACACTTATTGCGATCAGGTGTTAAATCAGATCGCCGCCATCCAAGCTGCACTAAACGGCGTGCGAAAAGTTCTTTTAACAGGACACCTTAAAGAGTGTGTGGTGGAGCGCATCCAACAAGGCGATGCCGAAGTCGTAGATGAGCTGCTGCAGACCATTCAAAAGCTGATGAAATAAAAACCAATAAACAGTCAAAGTCCAGCGGTATGATGTCAAGCCCCTGATCCGTTAGATCTGGAAATTTTCTTGGCTGTAAAGCGTATCAGTCACGAAAAATAGGCACATCCAATCAAACCCAGTCGAAAATCAAGCATAATTCCAGATTTTAACTGGGAAATTGCATGGACTTTAGCAAAGGAGGCGTTAATCCTTCGCGGGCGTCACCTTCCTTCGCGGCGTATAGAGTTGGCCGTTGCGTAGCAGCACATCGACCAGACGCACAAGCTTTCTTGCCGTTAAGACGAGGGCGCGTTTGTGTTGGTGCTTGGGTACTTCCTTGTATTTCTTCCGGTAGTACGCGCCGAATTCTTCATCGCGGTTCTTCACCGAGTTGGCAGCTTCAACCAGGTAATAGCGAAGGAATCGGTTGCCGGATTTGATGCGTTTCGTATCCTCGGCTTCAAACGGTCCAGATTGGTGCCTGCGCCAGGTCAGGCCTGCGTATTTGGCTACAGCGGCCTGATCGCCGAAGCGGTCGATGTCGCCAATTTCCGCGAGAATGCCGGCGGCGTACACCCGATCGATGCCCGGGATCGAACGCAAGCATTTGGCGCCAGGGATGCCGTCCAGAATCCGCTCAATGGCCTTGTCTAGGTCCTTCAGCTGGGACTGGATGCTGCGAATCGCTTGAATGGACGTGCCGAGCACCAGGTCGATGGAATCCTCGACGACTTTCCCAAGGCGGTACGAGGCGCGAGCGGCTTTCTGAATGCAGCGCGCGACATTCTCGGGGTCAGGGAAGCGATTGCGCCCCTTGTCCCGCAGATAGTCAGCTAGATCAGCGACCTCCATGGTCGCGATGTCATCGAGACTATACTTCTCGGAGAGCATCTCCATGAGCGCATGACCGAATACGGAGCTCTCCACTTCGGTGGTAAAGGCGTTGCATTTGTAGAACAGGTTTTGCAAGAAATATTGCTTCTCGCGGGTCAGGTTGTGGATCAGGTGAAACCGCATGCGCGTCAGGCGCTGGAGCGCAACGTACTGCTCCTGCATGACGACGGTGGTCGTCAGCCTGCCGAAACGAAGGCGGTCCGCGATGACCCAGGCATCGAGGCGGTCGGTCTTATCCAGATCCGAGTAAGCTTCCCTGAACTTGCTGACCAGCTTCGGATTGATGGTGAAGACTTTGGCTTTGCGCTTCTGCAGCGCGGCATCCTGATGCATGTACATCGCCGGATGCCAGCTATAGACCGATGTCGCTTCCAGACCAATATGGATCTCGGATGACACGTGCTTGTCCGCTGCAGCAACAATACGATCACGCAGATAGGATGCGCCTTCGAGATTGTTTTTTACGGTGAGCGTCTCGAGCTTGTCGCCATCCGAATTCATGAAACACGCTTCCAGTTCTTGCGAACTGACGTCAATACCGACAAACAGCTTCAAAATAGAATTCCTCCTCTCTATAGGGGATTCAGGGAATGGACGCTCCGGGATGCCTCCGGCGCACACGCAGATCAATCACCCTCGCCTATAAGAACACGCTTCGGTCCATGAGCTGCCCCGGTTTGCTAAGCCGGGCATGGGGTGTCGAAGGGAACGGCCAGCGGGTCAGAAGCTCAGACGCGTACCGGAGAAACAGACTTTGGATGTAGACGATGCTACAGGAGACAAAAGAATTTCCCCGAATGGACCCTACGTTCCATTGTCCAGAGGCATGCCGGAAAGTCCAGTCCCATTTCAATTTTCAAAGAACGAAGCACTGGGAATTTGGAAGGCGTTTTCCAGCTCCCTCGGGGGCTGGAAGCTAGCCTTCAAAAGCTTTCAAAACATACTATACGAGGAGAATGAATCCATGAAAAATGTAACGTTGAAAGTTGAAGGTATGTCTTGCGGACACTGTGTCAATTCGATTGAAGGGGCTTTGAAAACAATTGGGGCAAGCGGCAAAGTCGATCTCTCGGGAGGAACGGTAGCTGTAGCGTACGATGAAAGCCAACTGACGATAACTGCCATTAAGGAAGCTATTGAAGAACAAGGATACGACGTAGTGTAACGAATCGGAAAAGAAACGAGGTGTTCGTGATGGAAGCAGTCAGGCTGGAAACGGAGCAAACGTCCCTGCAATTAACCGGTATGACATGCGCCGCTTGCGCAAACCGGATTGAGAAGGGACTCAATAATCTCGAAGGCGTGACGGAAGCGAACGTGAACTTTGCCCTGGAACGGGCGACGGTTACGTACGATCCGAAAAAAGTAAATGTCGCGCAAATGGAACAAAGCATTCAAAAACTCGGCTACGGTACGGCAAAAGAAGTCGTTGATTTCAAACTGGAAGGCATGACCTGCGCGGCTTGCGCGAATAAGATTGAGAAAGGCCTTGGAAAATTGCCCGGCGTCACGAACGCTTCCGTTAACTTCGCGATGGAAACCGCTCGGGTCGAGTACAACGCGGCCGATGTATCTATCTCCGATATGCAGCAACGCGTGGAAAAGCTGGGCTATAAAGCGATACCGAAGCAAGACGAAGCCAATCCTTCGGAGCATCGCGAGAAAGCCATTTCACAACAAAAGCGCAAACTGCTCATCTCCGCCGTTCTTTCGCTGCCGCTGCTCTGGTCCATGGTCAGCCACTTTTCGTTCTTATCCTGGATCTGGATGCCGGAGCTCTTCATGAATCCGTGGTTTCAATTGGCGTTGGCTACACCAGTTCAATTTTACATTGGCAAACAGTTCTATGTGGGCGCGTTCAAAGCGCTCCGGAATAAGAGCGCCAATATGGACGTACTCGTCTCGCTCGGAACGTCAGCTGCATACTTTTACAGCTTATACTTAACAATTGAATGGGCCTCAATGGGCAGCATGGCGCATCACGGTCCATCGATGTACTACGAAACGAGCGCGGTCCTCATCACTCTCGTTATTCTCGGGAAGCTGTTCGAGTCGCTGGCTAAAGGCCGTACATCTGAAGCGATCAAGACGTTGATGGGCCTTCAGGCGAAAACGGCTCTCGTTGTTCGGGACGGGCAGGAAATGACGATTCCGGTCGAAGACGTACTCGTCGGCAATATCGTGGTGGTGAAACCGGGGGAGAAGATCCCGGTGGATGGGGAAGTGCTGGAAGGAAGTTCGTCGGTCGATGAATCGATGCTGACCGGCGAAAGTATCCCGGTCGAGAAAAAAGCCGGAGACAGCGTGATCGGTGCTACCGTCAACAAAAACGGCAGATTGAGATTGAAAGCGACCAAAGTCGGCAAGGAAACCGCGCTTGCCCAAATCATTAAGGTCGTGGAAGAAGCGCAAGGCTCGAAAGCGCCGATTCAACGGGTAGCGGATGTCATTTCCGGAATCTTCGTGCCGATCGTCGTAGGGATTGCGGTTGCCGCATTTCTGGTTTGGTACTTCTGGGTGACACCCGGCGATTTCGCAAATGCGCTGGAGAAAGGGATTGCGATCCTGGTCATCGCCTGCCCTTGCGCACTGGGGCTCGCTACACCGACATCGATTATGGCGGGCTCCGGCCGCGCCGCGGAGCTTGGCGTGCTGTTCAAAGGCGGCGAGCATCTGGAATCCACGCACAAAATCGATGCGATCATTCTCGACAAAACCGGCACCGTAACGAAGGGGAAACCGGAACTTACGGATGTTGCCGCCGCAAATATAGACGAACATGCTTTTCTCCGCTTAGTTGGCGCTGCCGAGAAGGATTCCGAGCATCCGCTTGCGGAAGCGATCGTTGCCGGAATCCGGGCTAAAGGCATCGAGCTTCCGGCAACGGAACAGTTTGAGGCGATTCCAGGGTTTGGTATTCGTGCCGTCGTTGAAGGCAAAGAGGTTCTGGCCGGTACGCGCAAGCTGATGGCGAAATATGACGTTTCGGTTGAACAGGCGCTTGATCGGATGACGCAGCTTGAAGAAGATGGAAAAACGGCGATGTTGATCGCGGTTGACGGAGCGTATGCGGGTCTCGTCGCGGTGGCCGATACGATTAAAGAAACATCGAAAGAGGCTGTAACGCGGCTGAAAGAAATGGGCATAGAGGTGATCATGATCACGGGAGACAACGAACGCACCGCACGGGCGATTGCGGGGCAAGTCGGCATCGATCATGTTCGCGCCGAAGTGCTTCCAGAAGGCAAAGCGGAAGAAGTGAAGAAGCTGCAAGCGCAGGGTAAGAAAGTGGCGATGGTCGGCGACGGCATCAATGACGCCCCCGCGCTGGCGATGGCAGATATCGGCATGGCGATCGGTACCGGTACGGACGTGGCCATGGAGGCCGCCGACGTCACCTTGATGCGCGGCGATCTGACGAGCATTCCGGATGCGATCTACATGAGCCGCAAGACGATGAGTAACATCCGCCAAAACCTCTTCTGGGCGCTCGGCTACAACACCCTCGGCATTCCGATTGCCGCGATTGGACTGCTGGCCCCTTGGGTTGCGGGCGCGGCGATGGCGCTCAGTTCCGTGTCCGTCGTCCTTAACGCCTTGCGTCTGCAGCGTGTCAAAGTACGCTCTGCATCGAACTTGTAATGAAGTGGAGTTGATATAAACCATGAAGAAGAAAATCATCCTCGTCGCTGCGGCGGTACTTGTGTTAAGCATATTGGCCGCATGCGGCAAAGCAGGGGATAAGAAACCCGCAGGCGGAAATAATCATGCCGGTCATGGAGCCATCAGCGGGCAAGAGAACGCCGAGAAGCCTGCAGGAAACGAGAAAAAGGAGGCGGGAGAGATGGATCATGGAGGCGGCCACGGCGGCCATGGCGCAGATGCGAAGCCTGCTGCGGAGAATCTTCAAGCATCATTTGCCTTCCCCGCAGGCGCCGCAAAAGCAAATGAAGAAACGGAATTGACCATTCAAGTGAAGGATAAGGACGGGAAACCGGTCAATAAATATGATGTCAATCACGAGAAATTGCTTCATCTCATTATCGTCAATCACGATTTATCGTTCTTTAACCACATTCACCCCGAGTTTAAGGGTGACGGCACATTTACGGTGAATACGTCGTTCCCGGCTGGCGGTGAGTACAAAGTGTTTGCGGATTTTATTCCGACTGGCGGGGCCAATACAACGCTCAGCGAGTGGGTGAAGGTGGAAGGCAAAGAAGGCAAGCATGCCGCGATTGCAGCTGACGCAAATCTTGTGAAAGAAGTCGATGGCAAGGAAATTGAGCTCTCTATGAGTGCCGCCAAACCGAAAGAAGACGTGACATTGACCTTCAACATTCGCGACGCGAAGACGAAGAAGGGGATCAATAATCTGCAGCCTTATTTGGGTGCGGTTGGCCATGTCGTAATTCTTTCGGAAGATGCGAATCAGTATCTTCATGTTCATCCGATCGACGAGAAAGCGACCGGGCCGGATGCGAAATTCGCGACTTCTTTTCCGCAAAGCGGCACGTTCAAAATTTGGGGACAATTTCAGCACAATGGCGAGGTGTTCACCGTCCCCTTCGTCGTCAATGTGAGATAACGGATCGAAGAGGAGAATGATCATGGGAGATAAGACGAAACTGGCGGTATCGCCTGCGATTCAAGTCGGGGGAAGCCTATTTACGCCGGATCAACTTGCCAAGATCGGTACGGTTGTCGGTTCAGACGCCAAAATTGAAATGACCTCGTTCAAGCAGCTTTACGTGGAAGTGCCTCTTGATGAGCGAGAAGCCATCCAGGAAGAACTGGAGCGTGCCGGTCTGGAAGTATATCCGGCCGGATTTGCGACCAAGAGCCTGATCGCCTGCAACTTCTGCAAAGGTGCGGAAGAAGCCGGTCTGGAGACGGCTCGCATCTTGAATCGGGCGATCGCTGGCATCGCGACGCCCACGCCGCTGAAGATTGGCTACGCAGGCTGTGCGCTGGGCACAAGTGAACCGCTGCTGAAAGATATCGCTGTCGTCAAAATGCGGGATACGTTCGATATTTACGTTGGAGGAGAACCTAAAGGCATCAAAGCTGCGACGGGGCGGTTGCTTGTCTCCGGCATAACAGAGGAACGACTTGTTCCTGTTGTATCCACGCTTATTGATTTTTATAAGCAACAAGCAAAAGGAAAAGAGAAGTTCAGCAAATTCGTGGATCGGATCACGATGGAGCAGTTGAAACAAATCGTCGCGTAAAGGAGAGAAATTCCATGTCGCAAATCGATCCGAAAGATCCGATCAAAATTTACACGATCCCGACCTGCAGCGACTGCCACTTTGCCAAGCGCTATTTCAATGAGCATCAAGTTCCCTATGTTGACTACAATTGTGAAGAAAATATCGAATATGCGAAAGAAGTTCTGGAGCTGACAGGAAAGCAGGTCGTACCGACCATCGTCATTAAAGACAAGGTATTTGTCGGTTTTGCCGAGAACTTGAATGAAATAAGCAAACTCCTTGTAGGCTAAGAACTTATAGGTGTCTCGCGCAGGCTGCTATTTGTGTCCGTGACTAAAGAGTGGTTGCCTTAATCCGAATGTTAGGAGCATTCATAAGGGGAGGTACTATCGTGGCGTCCGAGCAAAATGAAGAAAGATCAAAATCATGGGAAACCGCAGGGCAAGTAGCGGCTTGGAATCGAAGCAGTGACGATCGAGAAAGGCTTCTAGGGGAAGCGACGGAGCTTATGCTGCGGGAAGCTGGCGTTAGGGAAGGAACGCAGCTTCTGGACATAGCGGCGGGGATGGGGGACCAGACGTTCATGGCCGCCCGGATGATCGGTCCGGCAGGAAATGTTGTTGCTACCGATATCTCAGCGACCATGCTGCAGGTCCTTGCCGAGATCGCGAAACAAGAGACGCTCACTAATATTCAAACGCATGTCATGGATGCCCAGCATGTAGATTTGCGGACAGACACCTTTGATGCGGCTATATCCCGTCACGGTTTGATGTTTGTTCCAGAGCTGGGGCAAGCCTTGACGGGTATCCGAGAGGTGTTGAAAACGGGCGGTAAATTCGCGGCACTCGTATGGTCGAGTCCGGATAAGAACCCGACCTTGTCCCTGCCGATTTCTATCATTTCACGATATGCAGGCATCCCGATTATGGAAGGCGGCAAAAAACCAGGCGTGTTCTCACTTGGTAACCCCGACTTACTGGCAGAAGCCTTTCAGACAGTGGGCTTCCGGGATGTAACGGTGCAGGCTGTCCCGCATATTCACCGCTATGCTTCGGCTGTGGAGTTTAGCCGTCGTGGGCGAGAAGACGTATCCGCCGGTCCGCTGGGTGAAATCATTAAACGGCTCAGTGAGGAAGAACGCAAAAAGATGCATATGGAAATTGTTCGTGCGCTGCAGACATTCGAAGGGCCAGAAGGATTTGAAGGGCCATCGGAATCACTCCTGGTTGTGGGGATCAAATAAATGGGCTTACGCAGCTTTCCTTTGGAGAACGGAATGGAAACATGATGAAAAAAGGATTGGTTGTTCTTCTTTATGGGGTCGTGATTGCCGCCGTCATAATCTTCAAGGAATCTCTGCTTTCATGGCTCTCTCTTGGAGGCGTGGAGCGTCTTCCATGGATGATCGGGGCTGCGATCCTTCTTGCGATGATTCCGCTCGTTCCTTTTGGGATTGTAGCCGGAATCATCGGGGCCGCGTATGGGCCGGTCTGGGGCAGTTTGATCAATGTGGTCAGTTCAACCACCGCGGCAGCCTTGACCTTTTGGGCGGTTCGGTTGATTTTTCAGGAACGAGGCCGTCAGCTCATGGCTTCGGTGAAAGGAGCAGAACGGTTTATCTTCCTTCTGGAGCGTAATGCATTCTTTGCGGTCATACTGGCTCGCCTGCTACCATTCGTCCCCGCGGTAATCGTCAATATCGGTGCGGCTCTCTTCCGAATGTCCTTTGGAAGTTTTATTATGGCCACTGCGGTCGGGAAAGTACCGGTCATGGTTGTGTTTGCCTTCATGGGGAGTCAGTTGGATTCAAACTGGCCCGTTATGCTACGGACGCTGTTCATTTACATGTTCTTTCTGGTGGTTGTATACGCAGGCTATCGAGTATGGCTTCGCTGGATGGAATCCCTTTATAAAAAGGAACCGACTGATGAATACTATAGAGGAAAAGGGGACTGATTCGGGCTGATTAGGGTCGCCCTTTTGTTGTTTCTGCACGGCATCTCTGCATCTACATCAGTTCTACATAAGTCATGGGTAAAGTGATACATAGAGGCGTTATTCGCGGAGGATGGTCATGAAAACGATATTGGTCGTCGATGATGAATCGAAAATTCGGGATGTGGTTGTATCCTATTTGAAAAAAGACGGTTTTCAGACCGTTGAAGCCGAAACGGGCAGCGAGGCCATTCGGCGCGTGCAAAACGAATCGATTGATTTTGTCATCCTGGACCTTATGCTTCCGGATATGGAGGGCGAGCAGGTTTGCCAAGCGATTCGTCAAATCCATTCTGTTCCGATTTTGATGCTTACCGCCAAGGTTTCCGAGAACAATCGGATTAAGGGGTTATCCATGGGGGCCGACGATTACTTGATCAAGCCCTTTGACCCACGCGAAGTAGTGGCTCGGGTTCGGGCGATTATGCGGCGTACGGACGAATATCATTTGCTTGCGGATCGCCTGGCCTTTAATCAAGGGGAACTTATCATTGATTCGTTAAAGCAGCAAGTATTCCGCGACGGCCAACCGGTGAACCTGACCCCGAATGAATATAAGCTGCTGCTTGTCCTGGCCAAGCATCCGCAGCGTCACTTTTCACGAGAGGAGCTTGTAGAACGCGTGCTTGGCTATGATTTTGACGGTGATATCCGAACGATCGATCAGCATGTAAAAAATATCCGGCAAAAAATAGAGGGCGACCCCAAGTCCCCAAAATATATTGTGACGGTGTATGGAACCGGCTATCGGTTTGCAGGAGGAACAACATGAATAAGCGTCTGCATACCCGTTTGGCTCTGATTATTATCGGGATTGCTGCTGGCATTGTCCTGATTACAACCATTAGCGTCATTTTGACGACACACTATCATTTCTCCTTGTATCAAGCTCAAGCCGGTATGACGCACGAATTACCCGAACTGAATTATCATTTGGAACAAGCGTTGATGCAAACGATCATCTGGACGTGTTTAGTTGCGATTGTACTTGCCGTATTTCTCGGTTTTTATGTAGCCAAACGAATTTCGGCTCCTCTCATTCATATGAAGCGAGTCGCGGAACGCATGACGGACGGGGAATGGAGTACGAGAGTGGACATTCAAGGGAAAGATGAGCTTGCAGACTTGGGCGCATCGCTAAATACGCTGGCAGAGCAGTTGCAGCAGCATGAGCAACTGCGCGTCACGATGACCGAAGACATCGCGCATGAGCTACGAACCCCTTTGGCTACGCTCAAAAGTCATATGCGCGCCCTAGAAGACGGGATTTGGGAGCCTACGCCGGAGCGTATCCATTCCTGCTACGAAGAAATCGAACGATTGACGCAGCTAGTAGCCGAGTTGGAAGACTTGACGCATGTGGAGTCCCCCGGTTTTCAATTGGTGCGAAAAGAAGAATCATTGACGGCCATCATCGAGAGAGGCGAAGAACTGGTTGCTGCTGCCTATCGTGAAAAAAACGTTCATCTACGGTGTTCCGTAAGTCCTCATATTGATGTTTTTGTCGATCATGATCGCATGATTCAGGTGCTTGTGAATCTGCTTAGCAACGCATTGAAATTTACTCCTGAACACGGAGAAGTGCGAATTGAGGGTAGTGAAGACAGCGGACATGTTTGGATCCGAGTTCAAGACACGGGAACGGGAATCCCACAGGAGGACTTGCCCTATGTGTTCGAGCGATTTTACCGGGCGGATAAGTCCCGCAATCGGAAGACCGGCGGCAGCGGCCTGGGGTTAACCATCGTCAAGGAGTTGGTTGCAGCCCACGGCGGGGAAATTTCGGCCGAGAACCGGGAAGGTGCCGCTTTTACAATTCGGATTCCCAAAAGACAATAGAGCAAGCATTCTACATCGAATCTTCAAAAGTATCGATTACACTGTATATGACTTGCATTTTTATCGAATGGTTTGGAAATACATGGGGGACACTGAATTCAGGTCTCTTTTTTAGATATGGGGGTAATTTTTTTGAAAAAGATGACGATGCTTGCACTAGCGGCAGTACTCTTGATCGGGACCACGGCATGCTCGAAAAAGGCAGAGCAAGGGCCGAATTCCAATGCGAGTACCACTTTTATGCACCTACATGGCCTTGGTTACTCCGCAGACGGAAAACGGCTTTTCATTCCCGTTCACAACGGACTACAGTTATATGCAGATGGTTTATGGAGTGAAGGTCCGGGGGTGAAGCACGATTATATGGGGTTCACCGCTGTCGATGACGGATTTTACAGCAGCGGCCATCCAGCACCGGGTTCGAAGTTTAAAAATCCATTAGGCCTTGTGAAAAGTACGAATGACGGGAAAACCATCACGGTCCTGGCACTTGAGGGAGAAGTCGATCTACACGGTATGACAGCCGGGTATCGTTCGCATGTGCTATACGTGGTGAACCCGGAACCTAACACCAAAATGAAACAGGCAGGGCTGTTTTATAGCAAGGATGAGGGGAAAACCTGGACAAGCAGTCCTGCAACCGGGCTCCAAGGGCAGATGATGGCAATCGCAGCTCACCCTTCTGATGCAGCAATTGCTGCCGTCGGCACGACAACAGGTGCCTTTCTGTCGAAGGATTACGGCCAGAGGTTTACCGCATTGGTTCCGGAACAACCGGTTTCGGCCCTGGCTTTCACGGATTCCGGTAACGTACTAGTAGCTACCTCCGGCCCCAATGCTTCGCTGATTGAAATTAATATAGAGAGCAAGCAATCGTTGGTGATTCAGACGCCAAGCAAGGATACGATCACCTATGTTGTCCAGAATCCAGCGAATCCGAAAGAGCTGGCCATCGCAACGGAGCCAAAAGATGTCTTTCTTTCTACCGATCGCGGCGCTACATGGATACAAATTGCAGATAAAGGCAAAACTATCAACCGAAAATAGGAGGTTTTTAAGCATGAAAAAAAGCTTGAAAGTCGGTATTATTTCGGCGGCTACAGCACTGGCCCTGACCGGATGCTTTAACAAATCCAATTCTTCCACTCCACACGATATGAACAACATGGGCCAGCAAACTGGTTCGGCACAAAGCCCAGCCAGTGCGGTATCTTTGCCGTGGATTGCCTCAAAAAACACGACGCGCATCAATACAAGTGAGCCGGTGGAAGCTGCGGTGCTGGTTTCAAAAACGCTGTGGATGGCAACCAGTGATGCGAACCGTCCCGGAGGCGTCATTCTGGCGAACCCGAAAGATTGGCAAACGACCCTCGTTAGTGCAGATTTGATTCATCACCCGAATAACGGTCCAGTTCTGTTTGTGAATAAAGACAGTGTACCGGATGTAACGCTGGACGAATTGAAAAGACTAAAACCAATGGGGACGGACATGAATAAAGGAACCCAGGTTATATTGGTCGGGGATCTTGACCCCAAGGTAGAGGAGCAGGTAAAGGCGCTTGGATATAAGACGGACAAGATTGCAGGGGGCAACCCGGCGGCCGTAGCCAAAGCCGTAGATGCTTATTATACCGCTGTCGCGATGGAAAATCCGCCTTCGGTCATCATTGGTTCTATGGACAGCGAAGAATATTCAATGCCAGCAGTGAATTGGATTTCTCATATGCCTGAGCCGCTACTTTATGTTAAAAAGGATGAGGTTCCGCAAGAAACCGTGGATGCTTTAAAGAAACGGGGCGGAAAAGCCAATATTTATTTGCTCGGGCCAGAATCGATTATTTCGGCCAAAGTCCAAGAACAATTGGGTCAGTACGGGAAAGTGGTTCGTATTGCGGGCAACGATCCATATGCGAATGCCGTTGCCTTCGCGAAGTATAAAGATTCCACAACCGGTTTTGGTTGGGGGATTACAACCCCGGGTCATAACTTTTCGTTCGTCAATAAAGATTCCGCAGCCTTGGCACTCGCGGCAGCTCCATTCTCGCATTTAGGCAAACATGCACCGCTTCTCTGGACGGACAAAGACAAACTGCCGGATACGGTGATGTCCTATGTCATGTCGATTCAACCGAAATATAAAAAGGAGCCAACGGAAGGGCCTTACAATCATGCTTGGTTAACGGGGAGCGAGGATTCGTTATCCGCCGTGGCGCAAGGGGAGATCGATTCCATGCTGGAGATCGTATCGGAGACCGGAGAAGGCCATGGCGGGCATGGCGGCGGAAATACAAAGACAGAACCGTCCCCTAAACCAAGTGAGGGCACAACCGGCGGCTATATGCCGGGCATGAAGCATTGATTATCAGGTCGAACACAAATTTCCAAAAGAAAGCAGGTGTCTGATTATGATGGGGATGATGTACGGATGGTCATGGGTCATGATGCTGTTTTGTGCATTGTTCATGGCCGCGATCATAGGTGTCGCCGTTTATATAGCGGTAAGGCTTGCTTTAAGAAAAACTCGTTTGTAGTATATCGCAGCTCGTTTGGGTAAAACATAAAAGGTACAAATTTCAAATTGGAGGTAAAACAACCCATGTCACATGAGCAATTTCAACATTGCATTGATGAATGCATAAAGTGTATGCTGGCATGCAATCACTGTTATGACGCCTGCTTGAATGAAGATCACCTTGAGGGGATGAAAGAGTGCATCCGGTTGGATCGGGAGTGCGCCGACATTTGTGCCTTTGCTGCGCAAGCGATGTCCCATCACAGTTCCTATGTGAAGGAGCTTTGCCGGATTTGTGCCGATGTTTGCGAAGCATGCGGGAATGAGTGCAAAAAGCACGAGCATGAACACTGTCAGCGCTGTGCCGATGCTTGTTTCTCCTGTGCAAAAGCTTGCCGAGCTATGGCAAGCTGAAACAAGGCGAAAACAGCCTATCCCACTCTGGGGATAGGCTGTTTCGGTGTTCTATCTTTTCAATTGCTTAAAGTAGCAATTCTTGGTTAAACTGACGCAGTAGAAAAAATTCTGTACTCACTCATGTAGGAACTTTATTTAAAGTATATAAATTTAAAGAAGCAGAGAATGGGGAAGAAGCCGTCCAACTGTTACAGGAATATTCGGCCGGATGTCGTCACCATTGATATTACGATGCTCGAAATGGGCACTATGGCAAATTCGGTTGTATCAGTACCGTAAATCTGGTTACTCTAGGCCAATGCCGTGCTCGTTATAGGTATCCCTCCATAGACTAATGTGGAAATACGAAGACGTTCAAACACACGAGGAGGGAATTTCCTTTGAATCATTTCGTCCACTATGCGATGCCGATGTACACGCAAGACAATGCCACTTATTATAGACAAATGTACGAATGGCATATGAAACCTGCATCATTATCAAGAACAGTTGCGCGGGTTTCATTTGGAACGGGCCAAGTATTTTCAAGGCTTGGTTGAAGAAAGAGAGAAAGCTGCTACAAAATCCAACGACGGCCCTGCTGCTTGATACGGAATTTCTATGGGGCGATGTGCTGAACTGGAAAAATTCCGAGTGAAGCTATGGGACCAGTACTTAACGGTTCGTGATTTTTACGGCGGAATTGCCGTTTCCTTCGATAATCTTTGGTTTGATTTCCTATCCAGATATTTTATATCGGAACAGCCATTGACATTGATTTTTGACCAAGTTTGCAGAGATATGGAAAGACACGTAATTAGAAAAACGGAACCCGAGAGTCCATAAGAAGCTAAGAAAGTCGCTTTTTGGAGGACTCCAAAGCGCTTGAAACGAAGAGGTAATATAATTGCAGTCGGTTGAATGCAAAAACCAGTCAACACGAAAATTAGTGTTTGACTGGTTTTCATTATCGATAAACGATCAGTTGAGAACAGTTGTCTTTACGATCAAGGTTGCTTGGCCAATATCTTATCCAGCACAACAGGATAATTTAGATACATCTTTATTGATCGTAAGAGCTGCTAGTTTTAATCCCTCAGCCATCGTTAAATACGGTGCTAGGCTATCGCGTAGATCCTCGACCGTTAAACCGAACTTGACTGCAAGTGTCGCAGCGTAAATTACATCTCCGGCATTTTCAGCGACAATATGAACACCAAGCACCGTTAACGACTTGGAATCAGCCACTAATTTAAAAACGCCGGTTGTTTCGCGATTAACAAGTGCTCTAGGCACCGAATCCAAAGGAAGAATGGACGTTTTAACCTCATACCCTTTTGCCTTGGCTTTCTCTTCCGTGAGTCCTACAGTAGCAACGGAAGGAGAAGTGAACGTAACACCTGGAACAGCTTCAAGATTTACCTTTTTCTCTAAGCCGCCTATTGCATTATCGGCCGCGATGCGACCTTCATAAGCAGCCACATATACAAACTGCGGCCCCATCGTCACATCGCCTGCAGCATAAATTCTAGGATTCGAAGTGTTTAAAAAATCATCGACGACGATTTCGCTTTTGGAACCTATATTTACGTTCGCAGCATTAAGGTTTAGTGCTTCAATATTTGGTTTTCTACCGGTTGCAATAAGCAGCTGCTCGACTTCGATGACTTTCTTTTCGCCATCTACGGAAATATGCACTTGTTTTAGATCGCCACTTGCTTCTATGCGATCATACGTTACACCGGTAATCAAGTGAATCCCTTGCTCCGTTAAAGCCTTTGTCACCGCTTCGGAAATTTCAGGGTCATACTCTTTCAAAATGCGAGGACTTCTTTGCATCAGCGTAACATCTGACCCTAGATTGTGAAAGAGTTGACCCAATTCCATTGCAATATAGCCTGAGCCAATGACGGCAACCGTTTTAGGCAATTGTTTGAGCTCAAGTAGTGATGTGCTTGTTAAATAATCCACGTCCCTTAATCCTTGAATATCCGGAATGGACGGAGAAGCTCCTGTGGCAATTAAAAATCGTTTCGCTGTAACCAGTCGTCCACTTACCTCAATGGTTTTTTCATCTACGAATGTTGCCTCTCCTCGAATGAGTTCAAATCCGTACTCACCAATCAAATGTTCATACTTCTGTTCTCGCATACTGGCTACCAGTTCATTTTTATGTTCGACCAACTTTTCCAAATCTACTTTTCCTGTTGATGTGGCTAGTCCCAAGAATGGGTTGCTTTTGGCTAAATGATTGATTTCACCGGCACGAAGCAGCGTTTTTGATGGAACACAGCCAACATTTACGCAGGTTCCGCCAACAATTCCCCGCTCAATGATCGCGACCTTTGCGCCATATTCCACCGCTTGAATCGCTGCGGAAAAAGCTGCTCCACCGGAACCGATGATCAGAAAATCATAGTCGCCTTCATCGCCGAGAACCGGAGCATCATGAGTTTCTATCACTTCCGCATCTCCGGATTGATATTTTGCCTCGTTAATGGCTTTTTGGGCGGTTTCGATCATAACGTCATCGGGCAATTCAAACGTGGCTTCATTACGGTGAAAACTCGTCTCGATATTGGCGGCTCCAATGTTTTTAAGTGCGGTTGCTACGTGTTCTTCGCAGCCGCTGCATGTCATGCCTTGAACGTTGATTCGGTATTTTTTCATTTTTTATCCTCCCATTACATCAAACCCATATTTTGTAACCGATGATTGGATTAGCTTTACATCGGTTTTCAGATCATCAAAGGAAACCGTCACTTTTCCAGTGCTTCCCTTAGGTTCAATTTCTACTTTGCTGACTCCGTTTACCTTGAAATTAAATCTTGAATCACAGAAGGTGGGCAACATTCTAATCCCGTGACCGTGAACGTCGCCGATTGATTTGCAACAGTTGTACTTGCAGTTTGCACTGCTGCCGATGATTTTCATTGCTGCCGCCTGCCGTACCCGTGATCATTAAAAACATCTGGTACTTGATTGAAATAATCGCGAGTGTACCTGCCAAACCGGATAATCCGAGTGGAATGAGAATTAAGGGTCCGAGGCAGCAAGAAAGGCAGATAATACCGCCCCCCAGCTCGTTAGTTTTTCTCTCAAAATCATTCACCTCGTTTTTGCCCTGGTACTGAGCAGCAATCGTGTGTCACATCGGTTTTTTCTTGTATATTCGTCCTTTTGAATACCATACAAAGGGAAATCACAAATAGAATAGCCAAAATAGCACTAGCGGCGCCTTGATGGGCTGCAAAATACGCACCCAGTGTTGTGCCAGCAAGCAGAGGAAGAATCAAAACGAGATGGCAAGGGCAGGAAAGCAGAGCTAAAAAGCCCCATCCCATTTTCTTTGTATTGTCTTTCACAGGATTTCCTCCTCATTGTCAATTAACGCCTCGATGATTGGGCATTCATGAATTGCCTTTTCATCTGGACAGCGGTCTTTTAAATCTTTTAGCATACATTCGATTCGCTCAAGGTCTCTTATTTTCAACCGAACATCTTCAAGTTTTTGAACAACAAAATCGTGCATATCCGCACATCTCACATCGTCTTTATCAACGACACCAAGCAATTTATCAATTTCAGATAACGTAAAACCAAGCTCTTGTATACGTTTAATGAACATGATTCGTTTTACCGCATCTTCCGGATAAAGCCGGTAACCTGCATCCGACCTTACAGGTTCAGCAATCAGACCTTTTCGTTCATAATATCTAAGCGTTTCTTTATTCACATTACATAATTTGGATATATCTCCTGAATGATACCTCATGGTTCACCTCCCTCATAAGTGTAAACCCTGTACCATGATACATAGTCAAGACATCTTTATTTATTTCCTTAAAGTTCCGAAATAATTTTATTTTGGTTGTATTAGCTATGTGGCCGAGCAAGAGCGGAAGAAGAACCGGCAGCGGCAGGCGGAAGGAATCGAGGTTCCCCGAGAGGAGGGCTGTTGTATTCGGCCGACCCAAGCAGGAGATCGATGGAAAATGTGGAGGCGTACCGGGAATGGAAAGCAGGCCAGATTACCGCGACGGACGCTATACGTCGGATCGGTATGAAAAAGCCTACATTTTACCGGCGAGTGAAGGAATACGAGGAAATCAATGAGCCGTTCTAAGCTATCGTCAGTTCCGCGGCGGCCAATGATGGGGTAGTACCAGCAAACAAAGCTGACACCACCCGTAAAGTACATGGGGACATTTCCCCCTCAATACCTTGGCCTAGGAGATACCTAGTTAAGTTTGATGTTTACGAACTATGATTTTTCGATACATACCGTTAAATAGGGCTGATGCATCTTCTTCCACTCGAATTTGTTTCTCGTACGGCATAATGATTTGCTCAAAATGACGACCGATGTCTGTACCCATCAATGCTACGACGGGGCGAAGAATTTTCTTCATTACAGGCAACTCCCGAGATGGAGGGGCAAACTTATCGAAAATGAGAATACGTCCCCCAGTTCGCGTAACCCGAATCATTTCTTGAAAACATTGGTTCGGATCAGGGACCACAGATAAGATCAGATTCGCAATGACCATATCAAATGATTCCGGTGAAAAGGTCAAATTTTGTGCATCCATTTCCATGAAAGTAACGTTAGGAGAGTAATATTGATTCTTAGCTCGGCCAAGCATTTCGGGTGACAAGTCGATTGCAGTTACAGAAATATCTTTCCCCATAATGAACCGCAAGTCTGCACCTGTCCCGACGCCCACAAAAAGAATTTGGCTGTTAGCTTTAATGTCGACGTCCTCAAAAATCTTTTTCCGAGCCTTTAGAAAAGGCCCGGAATTAAAGAAATAATCATAAAGGGTGCCCATACCCGATAAATCACTTTATTCCAAGGGTTATTCATAGGCGATCATTTCCCTTTCACTTTTAACAAACGTAAGCTGTTCAAAGTAACAATTAGGGTAGCTCCCATATCTGCAAAAATAGCCATCCATAGCGTAAGCCATCCAGGAACAATCAAAGCCAAAGCGACAAGTTTAATCCCGAGCGAGAACGTAATGTTTTGCTTTATTATCGCAAGGGTTTTACGGCTTAACCGAATCGTATACGGGAGTTTACCTAAGTCGTCAGCCATAAGTGCAATGTCCGCCGTTTCAAGCGCCGTATCCGTACCCGCGCCTCCCATAGCGATACCAACCGTTGAAGCCGCAAGCGCGGGCGCGTCGTTGACGCCATCGCCAATCATTGCGACATTGCCATAGTCTTTACGAAGCTGCTTAATGTAATCTAATTTATCTTGCGGCATGAGGTCGGCTTTAACGTCTGTAACATTCAACCGGCTCCCGATAGCTTCGGCGGTTGCTTGATTATCACCCGTAAGCATAATCGTTTTCTTGATGCCAATTTCGTGCAATTGCTTAATAACGTCTTTACTGGAATCGCGCACTTCATCGGCCACGGCTATTAAGGCAAGAACTTGTTGTTCCGTTCCCAAGACCATAACCGTTTTCCCTTGTTTTTGTAGAGCTTCGATACGTTGATTCGTTTCAACATTCATATCGGAGCGAAGTTCTGCAAAGAGTTTTGGACTACCGACGTAATACAATTCCTCGTTTACTTTTGCTTTAACGCCTTTTCCAGTTATCGATTGGAAATCCTCAACGGTGAGGGATAAGTCGGCTCCGAGATTTTCAGCTTTACGAACAATCGCGGAAGCGAGCGGGTGTTGCGAACCTTTTTCGATAACTGCCGCGATGGCAAGCAATTCTTTTTCGTCTTTCGTTCCGAAAGTATGGACATTTGTTACTTCCGGGAATCCTTTCGTCAGCGTACCCGTTTTATCGAATGCGATTGCGGCAAGGCGACCAGCTTCTTCAAGGTGTATGCCGCCTTTGATAAGGACGCCATTTTTCGCCGCGTTTCCGATAGCTGTAACAATCGAAACAGGTGTCGAAATGACCAATGCGCAAGGACAGCCGACGACGAGTAACGCTAATCCCCGATATACCCAATCGCCCCAATCAGCGCCGACGAACAGAGGGGGAACAACGGCAATACCTAATGCCAAAATCATAATCGCGGGCGTATAGTATTTCGCAAATCGGTCAACGAACGCTTGTGAAGGTGCACGTTCGGCTTGTGCTTCTTCAACAAGGTGAATAATTTTCGAGATTGTAGTATCCTCGACATGCTTCGTTACTTTGACCTCAAGCAATCCTTCTTCGTTTAATGTGCCTGCGAAAACTTCATCATCAATTGTTTTCGTTACGGGAACCGATTCGCCGGTTATCGCAGCTTGGTTAATGGTTGATGTCCCTTTAATAACCACGCCATCCATTGCGAGTTTTTGACCAGGCTTTACAATCATGACGTCGCCAACCTGTATATCATCGACACTTACCGTAATTTCTTCGGAACCGCGTCGAATCAGAGCTTCCTTCGGTGCAATATCCATCAGGGAACGAATGGATTGACGCGCTTTCTCCATAGAGTAACGTTCCAAAACTTCACTAATTGCAAACAAGATCACAACCGTCGCGCCTTCGCCCCATTTGCCGATCGCCGCGGCACCGATGATGGCCACCGTCATAAGGGTGTTCATATCGAACTGAAGCCGGAAGAGATTTTTAAGCCCTTTTTTGAATAGATCGTAACCGCCAATGAGAATAGAAGCCGCAAAAATGACTGCGGATAAGATACTTCCCTCACCTAGAAAATAACCTGCCGCAAGCAATACGGCAGAAACCAACACGTTCCAATGCTCTTGCCAAAATGGCTTTTTCTTTTCAATCGTCCGTTGTTTTTCAGGTGTGACTTTCAGGCTTTCAAAAGCTCCAGCCTTTTCTAAATCCTCCATTGTGGTACTTCCATAAACGGTAATCTTGGATGCTCCAAAATTGACTTGAGCATCTTTAACGCCAGGCAAACCTTTTACATTTTTCTCGAAAATGCCTGCGCAATTCGTACAGGTAAAGCCTTGAACTCTGTAGACGTTTTTATCTTCTGTGTTTTCAATTTTATTTTCCATTGGTGATCAACTCCCGCGAATGAGTAGAAGCTAGCTGTACCAATTGACGAACATGGTCGTCTTCTAGCGAATAAAAAACTAATTTGCCATCCTTGCGGTATTTGGCTAGGCCAAGCTGCTTTAAGGTGCGAAGATGGTGTGAAGCTGTTGCCAACGAAGAACCGATAATGTTAGCCACATCACAAACACATAATTCATCTTCTTCGCAAAGGGCAAAAGCGATTTTCATTCTGGTTTCGTCAGCTAAAACCTTAAACATCTTTATCATGCCTTGAATATTTTGTCCTTCAAGTGCATGTTGTACCTTTCGGACTTTAGGTTCGTCATAACAATAAATTTCACATGAGTCCTTTTCTTTCATACCGCTCATATTCTCACCTCTATAATCAAACGAGTATTTGATTGTTATCATACAACAAACTTTTCGATTATTCAAATGTATATTTGATTATCTATCAAACATATCTAAAATATTCTTTTCAACGTTGATACTGCGTTAACAATTGGCGTATATGATCATAATAGAAATAAGCAAATAATTATATGGCTATTTACAGCGGGTAGGGGAGTGTGGGAGAATGAAACGGGAAGTCAAACGAATTTATTTCCTTTGCGGGCAAAATCGGTGCCGAAGTCAGATGGCCGAAGCTTTTGCCAAGTTTTATGGCGGGGATCATGTAGTGGTGGAGAGTGCTGGATTAAATCCATCCGAAGAAGTGCATCCTTACACCATTGAAGCTATGCGTGAGGTAGGCATCGATCTTTCCCAGCATGTTTGCAAAAAAATTGATATGAAATTTTTTCTAGCGTCGAATGCGATCGTCAAGCTGTGCGAACAAATTGTGGAGCGCTGTCCTATCGTACCGTTTAAGATCATGAACGTCGAGTGGAACATCCCTGACCCGTTGGCCGTAGACGGCGGCAGCCTGGAAGACGTGAAGAGAGCGCGTGACGAGATTCGGGAGAAAGTGATTGGGTTGTTAAAAGGGATGGACATTCCCGTCGCTTAAAAGGAGTGAAGCAGTTGAGCAAACTAGAAGAAGTAGCGGATGCCTTGAAGCTATTAGGGGACCGGAACAGGCTCACTATCGTAGCCATGTTGCAGGTGAAGGAACTGTGCGTGTGCGAGATCGTGGACATTTTGAAAACAAGCCAGCCCAATATCAGTCAGCATATGCGCAAGCTGAGGGACGGGGGCTTGGTCAAAGAGTCCCGCAGGGGGCAATGGGTTTATTATTCGCTCTGCCTGGAAGACAAGCCTTATATTTTGGATATTCTAAAGGAAATTCCTTCGCAAGCGGCGATGATTGAGCCTGTCGTTTGCGAAACCAATGATTGCTGTACGTAGTTCAGGAGGACGCATATGGTTTATGTAGCGATTTTCATTTTCTTGGTAACGTTGCTTTTTGTCATCTGGCAACCGAAAGGATTAAACATCGGCTGGTCGGCAAGTGTCGGAGCGATCCTTGCTTTAATATTTGGCGTGGTCAGCTTCGCTGACGTCGGCACCGTAACCGGCATCGTGTGGAATGCCACCTTGGCGTTTGTGGCCATTATTTTAATCTCACTGGTGCTGGATGAAATCGGATTTTTTGAGTGGGCTGCCTTGCATATGGCGCGGCTGGCACGCGGAAACGGTCTACTCATGTTTGTATTTATCATCCTGCTTGGATCGGCGGTTGCCGCGCTGTTTGCCAATGACGGCGGGGCCTTGATTATTACGCCGATTGTGCTCGCCATGGTCCGGGCGCTTAAGTTTGATGAAAAGATGATCCTACCGTTTATTATGGCGAGTGGGTTCATTGCCGATACGGCATCTTTACCGCTTGTCGTCAGCAACTTGGTGAATATTGTATCCGCCGATTATTTCAACATCGGTTTTGCGGAATACGCGAGCCGCATGATTGTTCCGAATTTCTTTTCCGTCATAGCGAGCCTCATTGTGCTGTATCTGTATTTCCGGAAAAGCATCCCGAACAATTACAATCTCACGCAACTGAAAAGGCCGAAGGAAGCCATCAAGGATATGCGGCTGTTTAAGTTATCTTGGGTCATTTTAACCGCGCTGCTTGTTGCGTATTTTATTAGCGAATTTTTCTCGATCCCTGTATCCATTATTGCCGGGGTTGCAGCGATTGCCTTTTTGTTCGCGGCGAGAAAGAGCCCTGCGATTCATACTTGGAAACTGGTAAAAGGCGCTCCCTGGGCTGTCGTGATCTTCTCTATCGGCATGTATGTGGTCGTTTATGGCTTGCGCAATGCCGGACTTACGGATGCACTGGGCAGCGTCATTCAAGCGGTCGCAGACAAAGGGTTATTTGTGGCTACCGTAGGGATGGGCTTTATTGCAGCCATCCTGTCGTCCATTATGAACAACATGCCAACGGTCATGATTGATGCGTTGGCCATCCAAGGTACACAAACCGATGGATTCATTCGTGAGGCGCTGATCTATGCGAATGTGATCGGTTCGGACTTAGGGCCGAAAATTACGCCAATCGGCTCCCTGGCCACGCTGCTTTGGCTGCATGTACTATCCACAAAAAACGTGAAAATCAGATGGGGCTATTATTTTAAAGTCGGCATCTTGTTAACCATTCCCACGTTGTTCATAACGCTCACCGGTCTTTATGTATGGCTTTATGTTCTCCAGACGCTACAGGTGAATGTATGGCTATGTATTGCGGTGATTGTGGTCGTCCTGGTGGTGGTTGCAATGATCATGAAGTCTTTTATGGGAAGTAAACAAGCGAAAAGAGTTCATCAAGGCGATTAATGAATTGAAATCAAAAGGAGATTGTTCACCATGGAGAAAAAACCGTTAATTTATTTTTTGTGCACCGGAAATTCTTGCAGAAGCCAAATCGCGGACGGGTTTTTAAACGCGCTAGGCAGCGACAAATATGAAGTCAAAAGCGCAGGTCTTGAAGCACACGGACTGAATCCGCGTGCGGTGCAAGTCATGCAAGAAGCTGGGGTAGATATTAGCAAAAACACCTCCGATGTGATCGATCCGGACATTTTGAATCGCGCCGATTATGTCATTACCTTATGCGGCCACGCCGACGAGCATTGCCCTGTGATCTCCAACAAGAACGTAACGAAATGGCATTGGGGTTTTGATGATCCGGCAAAAGCAACCGGAACCGAAGAAGAAATCATGAACCAGTTCCGCACCGTTCGCGATTCGATTAAGAGCCGGATTGAACAATTCGTCAAAGAAGGGAAATGAGGTGGCGACGATGATCAAACGAATGCATGTTGCTTTAAACTGTACGGAGCTGAACAAGTCTCTGGAGTTCTATCGCGCTTTTTTTGGGGCCGAACCGAGTAAGATTAAAGATAATTACGCCAAATTCGAGTTAGAAGAACCGGCGCTGCATTTTTCGCTCAATGTGCGCCCCTTCGAACAAAAGGGTGTACTGAATCACTTGGGCTTCCAAGTCAATAATACGGAAGAAGTGCTGGCCATAGGGGAGAGGCTTCGTCAAAGCGGACTGCTGCTGATTGACGAGATGAATACCACATGTTGCTATGCGGTGCAGGATAAAGTTTGGGTGTATGATCCGGACGGCAACGCTTGGGAGATTTTCTACACAAAAGAAGATTCCGAATTCGAATCCGCCGGAGAAGCCAGGGATTTGTCCCTTTGCTGCGCGCCGCCAGCGGCCCCGGTTCCGATTGAGTTTGGATCGTTTAAAAAAGGAGTATAGTCTATGGCGTCTGAAAAAACCTACCATGCTTTGATTCCGGATAAAATTTTCATGGGCGCGGCAACTGATGTGGAATCGATGGTAAAAAATGAAGGTATCGACGTGATCGTGGATCTTCGCGGCGAAGCGACGGAATGCACCTATCCAGCGGCGAGTGCGAAATGGATTCAAATTCCGTTAGCAGATCATGCCGCTATGCCGCAAGAAAAAGCCTTCGGTCAAGCGATCCAGGCCGTCACCGAAGCTTATCACCAAAACAAGAAAGTTGCTTTTCATTGTGGCGGAGGAAAGGGACGGACCGGTACGGTAGCCGCTGGCACCTTGCTTGCCTTGGGATTAAGCGATACGCTTGACGAAGCCGAGGCCAAGGCAAAGAGCATTCGCAACATCATTGATATTAAGCCATCACAGAGAGAATGTTTGCACCAACTATATCCCGGTAAATAAGCAAGCAAGAGACCACTCAGCCGAGTGGTTTTCTTTTTGTGCGATTAAAAATATTTGCAATTTGCAAATATATATTGTATAACTGAAACATGAGGTGAATCACAGTGGAAAATGTTCGCGAACTATTTCAGATCATGACACGCCGTTTTGGGTTTCTCAATAAAAATTGCTGCACCGCCGGTGGCTGCGATATTTCCTTAGTGCAAAGCCATATTCTTTACGAGATCGATCGTCAGCATCAACCGTCCATTCAGCAGGTAGCCGAGGCGTTAGGAACCGATATAACGACCTTTAGCCGACAAATCCAATCGTTAATCAAAATGAACTTAGTGAAAAAATCGCCCGATCCCAACGACCGAAGGGTATTTGTGCTTTCTCTCACGACAGAAGGCAAATATGTAGCCACAACGATTGACCAGCAATGTAACGCTTATTTAGCAGAGATTTTCTCTCACATGAACGATTTTGAAAAAGAAACGGTCATTCGCTCCATTAAGCTTTTGAATGAAGCTATGTCAAAATCCAGCCTTTGCTGTTCCACCCCCATCGGGTGATTTCTTTTCTCTAATACTTGCATTTTGCAAATAAATCGGAGGGTGTTGGGTATGAATGAGGTATTGGATACGATTGTCATTGGAGGGGGGCAGGCGGGTCTGGCTTCCGGCTATCATCTACAGAAGAAAGGACTTCGATATCTGATTTTGGACGCGGGCGACGAGGCGGGGGGCTCGTGGCCGCGTTATTACGATAGTCTCAAACTGTTCTCTCCGGCACGTTTCTCGTCGATGCCAGGCATGACATTCCCCGGCGATCCGAATGGCTATCCCAAGCGTGATGAAGTCATTCGTTATTTACAGGATTACCGGGCAAAATTTCAATTGCCGGTCCGAACCAATCAACGCGTAGCATCGGTCGAAAGGGATGGAGAAGGGTTTACGGTCCGTACGATGGTAGGGGATACGTTTCGGGCACGCACCATCATTAATGCGGCCGGCTCATTTCACAATCCCTATACGCCAGTTTTACCGGGGCAGGAGGCGTTTCAAGGCCGCACACTTCATTCCTCCGAATACCGGAATCCGGAGCCATTTCGCAATCAACGCGTAGTGGTGGTCGGGCGTGGCAATTCTGCCGTACAGATCGGAGTTGAGCTGGCCGAGGTGAGCAAGACGTCTTTAGCGGTACTCCGGCCGATCCAATTCATGAAATCGAGGCTGTTGGATCAGGATGTGCATTTTTGGATCAAACTGATTGGGTTTGACACCTTTCCTTTTTGGCGGTTCGGGAAAACCGCGCCGAGTTCAAGTGCGGTGAACGATTCGGGCGGGTACAAAGAAAAAGTAGCGGCAGGAAAACCAGATCAACAACCGATGTTCACATCCTTTTATGAGGATGGCGTGATTTGGCCGAACGGGACAAAAGAGCCGGTAGATACGGTGATCTTTGCGACAGGCTACCGGCCGTATCTTCCCTACCTTCAAGCGATTGGCGCGCTGGATTCGGAAGGAAGGCCGTTACATCAAGCAGGCATAAGCGACGTTCCGGGACTTTATTATGTGGGGCTGGAAGGGCAGCGTTCCTTTGCTTCTGCTACCATAAGGGGGGGGGGCCGGACGCGCAGTTTGTTGTTAAAAAGCTTTTGCATCACCTTAAACACTGAATGCTTACATTTTTTGATAAAAGGATGGGACCGACTTGAACCTCAATTGGTTTGCTGCGGAAATGCTTATGAAACAACGCCAAAGGGAAATCGAACGATCTGCTAGAGAAGCGTGGAAATGGTCAGACGCTATGCAAAAGCAATCGGTCCGATTCTTTAACCGACGGCCAATCATTCGTGCAACACCAACGGCTTGCTGCGTTACGAGCTGCTGTTGATGTATAAAAAACTAAGGAGTGAACTTTCATGAATCAAGTAAGTAATGATCAAATTCGTCAAAACGTTCGGAATCGGTATAAAGAAATCGCCTTACAGGACGTAGGGGCGGGGTCCTGTTGTAAGCCAGCGCCAGCCAATGATTGCTGTGGTTCGGCCGCGGATGTTTCCGCTAAAATGGGCTACTCGTCAGAAGAATTAACAGCCGTTCCAGATGGGGCGAATCTGGGCCTCGGCTGTGGCAATCCGCAAGCCATTGCTGCTTTGCAACCGGGAGAAGTCGTGCTGGACCTGGGCAGCGGCGGCGGGTTTGATTGCTTTCTTGCCTCCCGTCAGGTGGGCGCTTCCGGCCGCGTCATTGGTGTAGATATGACACCGGAAATGGTCAGCCGCGCCCGCGAAAATTCCAGTAAAAGCGGATTTACCAATACGGAATTTCGGTTGGGCGAGATAGAGCATCTGCCGGTTCAGGACCACTCGGTTGACGTGATTATTTCAAACTGTGTCATTAATCTGTCCCCATCGAAGCAGCAGGTGTTTGACGAGGCGTTCCGTGTGCTGCGTGACGGCGGCAGACTGGCCATATCGGATGTCGTGGCAACAGCCGATTTTCCGGAAGAAATCAAGCAGGATATCGACCGTATCTATTCAGGGTGTATTTCAGGAGCTTCCTCTATCGGGGAGTTGGAAGCCATGCTTGCGCAAAGCGGGTTTACCCAAATTGAGATCGAACCTAAAGACGAATCCCAGACGTTCATCAAGGATTGGATTCCCGGCGCAAATGTCGAACAATACCTGGTGTCTGCCGCGATACGTGCCATCAAGGCTTGAGCCGTGAAGGGCCGAACTGTTGCAGCTCGAGTTGAGTTGAACATGTTCGGCATAAACAATAAGGCGCTGCCGGTAAGTTGGCAGCGCCTTCGCCTTTGCTTAGCGTATATTTTCGTTAAAATGTTGGCGAGACCCCCGAAAGAAGAAGTGGGTTGCGCTATGTTCGAACATACGTTACTAAGGTTGACACCAAGCAAACTTTTTGGCATCTATTGAAATATGGTAAAATAAATTAATTCAATATGTCGAATAGACTAGGAAAAAAGGCAAACCTGATCGAAAGACAGGGACGCAAAGCCACGGGTCTTCTGCACTAGTGCAATGATCGCCGGGTTACCCTCTCAAACCACACCAAGATGACAAGCAGGCACGCCAGTGAGAGGGCGTGTCTTTTTGTCATTTGAAAATAAAAGAGGTGATCGATTATGAACAAACAAACAAGCTTTTCTGTAGAGATAAAAGATATGATCCGTAGGAACGGGAGTATCAAAGTATTACTGGCGGATGGTGACCTAGCTTGGCAACAGCGACTCGCTATGTTGCTTGAATCCGAGCCAGATATTTATTTATCTAACATCGTTTCGACAAAAGAGGAAGCGATTCGAGCGAGTGTACAATTAGACGTAGACGTAATGATCTTGGAAATGATTTTGAATTCGCCCAAACGAGACGGGCTGGACGCCGCAGCGGAGATTCTCAGAAATAAAGAGTTACCGATTATTGTCCTTTCTTCGATACATGATCCGGAAGTCATGGTCGATGCAGTTGTTGCCGGAGCGGTCAATTATATTACAAAGTCCAACTATATGGACATACCGGTTGCGATCAGAGAAGCTCACCGACGTCAGTCCTCTCTCCATGCGGATGTCGCGACGATAATCCGTAGTGAGATCGAGCTTATAAAGCGAAAAGAATTGCATTGCATGCTCACACCTACGGAAAAAGAAATTTTGCAACTCATAGGCTTGGGCTATCGACAGACAATTATCAGAGAATTACTTGGCATTACTTCGAACACCCTAAAATCGCACGTTCGGCATATCACTCGTAAATTCGACACCCGATCCATTCGAGAAGCTGCTGAGAAGGCGAAACGAAGAGGTCTGTATGATCAGCACTATGCTACGTGAGTTAATGGGACTGAAATTGAAACAAGCTTTGGGAAAATTCGGGGATTTTCGACAAAATTATCATGACAGAGGGTGACAAAAAGATCACCCTCCCCATTCGAACTAATAATAGGTAAAATGAAGGGGTAATCTAAGGGAAAATAGGAATATTATCCCGTACCAAAGGAGGTGGAGAGAAAAAAGATGAATGCTGGAGATTGTTGTCGTGAATCGGAGTCTGAAGTAAATCAAAATGGGACAGGCTCTCGTAAAATGAAGAGGATGGTGCCTTTAACTTACGTAATTATGCGGCTGTCCCCAATATAACAATGAAGGGATGATCGTCATGGATCAATTAGAAACGGAGCGTGAATTATGTTTATTAACATGGATTGATTTGCACTTCATTCAGCAGTTTTGCGGAAGGAGAGTTGTAGTATTTCTTGGAATTGGGGAGGGTGTTTGATGAATCTTACTCAACAGTCCATCCCCTATGAAAAAGTTGAAGCATGGCTTATGTCCTATAGTGATTGGAAAGCAAGGTTGGAATATGCGCAGGCAGAGCTTAAGCATATTCCGGGATTAACGAGGGCTTTGCATGAGTGGGTGAATCATGGCAATGGAAGAAAACAAGAACCATTGTTGCGTACGGTCATTCATCGGATAGAGATCACTGAACATGAAATCCCGTTGCTATTATCGAGAATCGGATTGATCGATTACGCTTTCTCGGCTCTCACCACAGAGGAAATTTTGTTCGTTCGTCTACGATATTTGGATAAACTGGCGCTTTCGGTCATTATAGATCGCATTGCACTTTCCCGCCGCGCGTTCTTTTATCATCGGAAGCGAATTCTGCATAAAGTATATCGAAAAATCAAAGATCGGGCGGTCCTGTTGGAACTGGATTCCTTTGGAGAAGACTGATCATATCATTACTTCAGAAGATGCACATACGCATCTTCTATTTTTATGGTTCGTGAATTGAAGAATATCACCTCAATCCCCCATCTTTTCAAACAGGCTCTAGGGTCTACCCCCATTTTTAGCAGTCAGTTCAATCTCTCCGAGTACGATTAACTCCTCACCAAGAGATGAGATGCCGTGAATCTTTCTTGCACCGAACATGCACCGAACGCTGCACTAGATTTGCTCTTGTTTTGCACGAATTGTGCACCCGATATGCACGATTTTCCTGATACGATGATAGTATAGCAAGCTTAAGGGCAGCCTACAAGATCATCGGCTGTCCTTTATGTTTGTGAAGCAAGGATTGACGAAACGGGCATAACTTGTTCCATGGTTTCGTCATGTTTCCGCATTAAGTCGTACAATCATACCGATGAAAGGAGGGCGATGATGCGGTTCCTATTAATCTGTTTTTTTAGAAATAGGTAGAAATGCATCCTGAACTGGATACATCTGTATTTATGCTATGCGCATTACTTTGCATTCCAGCCATTGAGCGCCGCTTCATTTTTTGCTGTGATGATCAGCAAAAAGAAGCGAAGCGCTCTTTTTTATTTTCTGATTGAAACCCAAAAGAAGGTAGCTATTACAGTGACGAGTGCTGAAGGCATGTGATACGGGACAGTCAAAAAGGAGCGTTTGAACTAAAACGTAGGACAACACCATCATAAAACAGACTGGCTATTCCTCTCGCAATGGTGTTGCCATGTGAGGAGGGAAATTGATATTATGTGCCCCACGTTGCATGCAATGTCAAACCACGATCCTTTTATGTGTTTTTACTATTCGTATGGCTCATAACGCCTCAACGATGGATATTACTATCAGACTTGGCTGCAAATCAGCATTGGATTGCTGAGCGGCAAGGTCTTTTTTATTTATGTAACAAAATCAACAATCGTTTTAAAGGGAGCGTTGGCTGTCGCTCTCCCCCTCCATTTTGGTTTGCCCACAAACCAAAATGGAGGGACGAATATGAAAAGGATTAATTTGCGGGACATGTATCCCTTTATCAAAACGGATGTATGGATCGACTTAGATGATGAAGTGGCACAAGAAATCCGCCGTTTCGACTTAAACGAAAGTGCATATAAATTGCGCACCTATCGTCATCGCGCTTATTACTCGCTTGATCGGAACGACGGTATAGAACAAGATGTTCTTTTCCTTTCGATTTCCCCGGAGGAATATTACGAGCGTAAGCTTTCCAATGAGCAGCTTTATGCGGCTATGTGTCGATTGCCGGAAAAATCGTTCAGACGAATTTATGCTCACTTCTTCTTAGACATGAGCAAAGTAGCGATTGCCCAAGCTGAGCAAGTTGATGAACGGGCAGTACGAAAATCTATTGAACGCGGCTTAAAACAAATGGCGCAGTTTCTCAAAAAAATGTGATTGCGGTAGGTCAAAGGGTCCGATTTTCTTGCCAAAATGAACAGATAGGTAAAGAGCTTTATGTAGGCGGCGGCTGGTTATAACCAGCCGCTCATTTTCCATGAGGGGGGCAGGTAACAATGAATCCGATTCGATTTCGAGATGCTGAACACGAAAGTTTCTACTATCGGATGCTTGATGAAAGGAAATGCAGCGACGGCTATCATCGGGCACTTTTCTACACATTAGGTATTTCCCGCGATACTCGGAGTCATATCCGCGATTTGTTTGATTTTTCTAATGGGGGCATTAAGCCCGGAGGTCTCGCAGCCTCGTGGCAAACCGGTAGTTCTATCCGCGTGTGCAGGCTTGCTTTTAATCTGTGGAATGGCTGGACGGAAAAAGGTGGGGAACGCTACTCTACTCCCCACGAATTATTCGATTGCAGCTACGCTCCCTATTTTTTTGAAGCGATTCAACTTCGTTATCCGGATTATTGCCGAAGCCAGGAGAAGAATTTCAAGCGGCTGAACGAACAAGTTCGCTGAATGTCAACTAGTTAAGGGAGTGGAATAGATGAAGGATATTAAAACGAGGACTGTTGTGAAAGACATTAAACGTTTGGACAAACTGCCAAACTTGATGGATCGTGTAAAACATTCGAGCGCACGCACAAAACAGCATAAAGACAATGACAAGACGATTTCACAATCTCCAAATGAATATGCGCAGCACCATTCTGCATCGGCCATAGATAAAACGGTACGTTTTCAAATTGGTATGGGCGTGGTTGCTAGCAAAAGATTGATAAGGCTCATTCAAAAAAGGCGGGCAAAGTCAGAAGGGGATACGGTATCGATACAGAACCCCGCTGCTATAATTACTAAGCCTTCAGGTACACGTCAATTGCGACTTGCCCGTAGGTTGCATCTCCGCAAGCCGGTAGATGGGAAATATCTCTTGTCAGCTAACCATCAATCAAGAAAACAACGCTTTATACGGAGCCGGGTCAATGCCCGGCTTTTGCATCCTCTTCGCAAAAATAGCTTTACTAACCGAATTCTAAATCGGGAAGGTAGAGATCAAGAACCGGCCGGGAAAAAAGGAGCATTAGCCGCCGCGGCATCTCATTCAGCAAATGTACGCGTGAATCGTCCAAAAGCGCTAACGTCCGTAAGCATGAGGAAGCGGCATTTCAGGCCACCGTCATCCCGAATCCCCTTCGCTATATCAAAGCAAGCAAGCCATACGATCAAACGTAAAGAAAGGAAATTTAAGACATTATCGCCATTTATAAAAACGGGACAACGGCTAGGACAGGCTAAAAGCCACTCTGATTATCAAGCGGAAGGAAAAATGAATAGCGCCAGGACAGCGCAGCGGACTGCACAGATGGCGATGACTGCCCGCCGCTCCATTCAAAGGGCACAAGCTGCAGCGCGATTAAATCTTCGGATCATTAAAATGGTAGTAAAAGCAGCCGCTTTGCTTGTCAAAGGAGTAGCCGCGCTTTTGGGAATCAGTAGTTCCGTTATTGTATTATTGTGCATTGTTATGGCAATAGCTGCTGTCATTTCCTCGCCTTTCAGTATCTTTGTATCCGGCGAAAATACGGATGCCGATGTAAAGCCGCTTTCCCGAATCGTTCAAGAGCTGGACATTGAGTATGCCGACCGACTGGCAGAAATACAGCAGTCCTCTGGCCGTGTAGACCGGGTGGAGTTTCATTATCCCGGCAGCGCGGATAACACGCGAATAGATAATTGGATGGATATTATAGCCGTTTTTGCCGTGAAGACTGTCATGGATTCAGAAAACGGAATGGATGTAGCAACACTTGATGCAACAAGGATCGGGATCATCCAATCGGTGTTTTGGGACATGAATCAACTGGAATCCCGTATTGAAACGATCGAACATACGGAAACCGTTCCGGTAGAGCATGAAGATGGGAGTACCAGCGAAGAGACGACTACCAGTTATGAACACATTTTGCATATTACCGTTTCGAGCAAAACTGCGGAGCAACAAGCTGACTCCTACCACTTTACTAATGAACAGATGGACATCATGAGAGAAATGATGTCTGGGGAGTTTCGGCCACTCATGTTTGAGATGCTCGGTAAAGAAACGGATGTCGGCTTGACGCCGGGACAGCTTGCGGATATAGGGCAGCATTTGCCCGAGGGAGAAATAGGCAGTGAAGTCGTCAAATTGGCGCTAACTCGTTTAGGTGATCCGTACAGTCAACCGAAGGCCGGACAGGATGACTTTACAGATTGTAGCTATCTCGTTCAGTGGGTTTATCGACAGCTACGCATTAACCTGCCGCGAACCGCAGCGGAACAAGCAAGATTTTGCGTAGAAAATGGCCTGACAGTAAGCGCGGCAGACCTGGTTCCTGGCGATCTTGTATTTTGGAGCTATGAGCGAAATGGTAGGTTTATGGATATTACCCACGTTGGAATTTATGCGGGGGATGGCAAAGTTGTAGATGCTTCCTCAAGCCGGGGACAAGTAGTGTACCGCAATCTGTTTGATTCGGACAAGCAAGTGTTGTTTGGCAGACCTCATATTCAGGGGTAGAACTTTCGTATTTCAGTGGAGCAAAAGGAATCCTATTTTTGGTGGAATAACGTTCTGGTTCAATTGTATCCTGTATCCCAGTGGAGTAATAGGGCTTTCCCGAACAAGCTAGCCTCCGCTGAAAACAATCATCTGGTAAAACATTCAGGTTGCTCGGTTATCAAGATGGAAGACACCTTTCGGTCAGGCAGTGGTAGCTCGATACTCTCACATTGCCATACAAAGCGGTGTTTTTCTATTTTGCAATTGGACTATCTAACCGCCAATAACCTACCAACAAAAAGGATCAAAGTCGATTTTCGCCCTGCGGAAGTTGAGTTAATGACCAGCATTTTTGCGGAAAAGGGAGGAAATGCTTGGAAAATGTAGAATATCCTAATGAAGTAGCATTTCTTGTTGAAAGGTGATTATATGGAAACTACTCTAAGTGAATTAAAACCATTCAAATTACCGCAAAAGCCGGATAATTACGATATTCTTTTTGGGTTGCCTATCCCCCCTATAGATAGATTACGAACATTTTCAGCAGATCAATTTGAGGATATGATTTGTGAATGGGTCGATGGATATTTGAAAAAAGAGTATACATCTGTGTATCGCTCAGGCTCGGCAGGTGATAAGGGAAGGGATATAGTTGCATTTGTAAATAATGATTCCCCGAATCATGTCTGGGATAATTATCAATGTAAGCATTATGACCATCCGCTTTATCCAAGTGATGTATGGTTAGAATTGGGGAAACTATGCTACTACACGTTTATTAAAGAATATACAATTCCAAGAAAGTACTATTTGATTTCTTCTTGTGGTTTGGGAACTTCTTTATCAGAATTAATCGAGTATCCGACTCGTCTGAATGCTGGATTAATCTCAGCTTGGGAAGATAAATGCAAGAGAAAGATTACGAATGTAAGTGAAGTTTCTTTAACTAATGAGTTGCTGGAATATATCCAAAAGTTTGACTTTTCAATAATAAATCACTGTCCTCCTCAGAAATTGATAGAACAGTACAGCAGCACACCTTTTTATAAATATCGTTTTGGTGGTGGGTTAAATAAGCCTAGACCTCAGTCGGAGGCCCCAGGGCCTTCAATAAAACCGGAAGAAGTAAGATATGTTTCACAACTATTTGAAGCATATTCAGATCACCTTGGAAAAAAGATTGCTGGTGTTGAGGAGTTGAAAAGCTACAGCTCGCTGCATCGACATTTTAATAGACAGCGGGAAGACTATTATAAAGCAGAATCACTTAGAAGATTTGCTAGAGATGAGTTGCCTTATGACGAGCCCTTTGAAAAGTTGCAGGATGAAATTTATAGAGGAGTAATAGACACTGCAGAGGATACTCATGCTGACGGCTTTGTATGTGTTAAGGAAACAATAAAAGAAGCTAGAAAATTGGAGATTACAAGCAATGTACTAATTAGCTACATTGATGGAAGTGATAGAAGTGGAATTTGCCATCAACTGGCGAACAATGACATTCTGAACTGGGTGAGAAAATGAACGAGGTAAAATTAAGTAGAGAAACCTACCTATTCAATACTCCATTAGAAACTGGACTTCGATGCTTAGTGATTTTAGCAGGATTAGAAAATAAAGCTATAGATATTCAAAGGTTGATTTATTTGGATTATCTATTAACACATTATGGTGATGTTGAGCCAGAATTTGAGAGTCTGCATCCTTCAACACCATCTCGATCTGGTGAAATACTGATAAAGCGAGATTTAGTAAGCCAAGGGCTTCACTTAATGATTAGCAAAAAGCTTATTAACATCGAATATGGAAAAAGCGGAATTTTGTATGGAGCAACACCTTACTCTAAAGCGTTTCTTCAACATTTTGAGTCTAACTATATGCTACGGCTTCTGGATGTGAATAAATTACTGATCGACAAATTCTCTAATTATACTGATGTGGAACTCAAAAATTTTATAATGAAAAATATTGATCGCTGGGGTGGAGAATTTGTAAAAGAAGCTTTCGTAAGGGGGGACAACTAATGAATACAGAGGGTTTTTTTATTTCGGAAATCCGACTTACAGGAAAAAATAAGAGAAATGCTAGTATCGTACTCAAAAAAGGGCTTAATGTTATCTCAGGTGCTTCTGATACTGGGAAGACTTACATATTTCAATTAATAAACTATATGTTTGGTGGTAAAGATGAACCAAAAGAAATAGATGAAAGTATTGGGTATTCAACTATTTTTATTGAACTTGAGAAATACGAAGGAGAAAGCTATACATTAAAGCGTGAAATTGGTGATTCATCAATTTTTGTCTATGAGTCAAAAATTGATGATATTTCATTTCTGCAGAATTGTGTGAAACTGAAAGCTAAGCATGATAAGGATGACAAGGACAATATATCAACATTTCTCTTATCCTTAACGGGAATCAAAGATATGCTTTTAAGGAAAAATGCAAGAGGAACCAAAGTATCTTTTTCTTTTAGAAATCTTGTTGCTCTAATGATGCTTAATGAGGAAAAAATTATATCAGAGGAAGTGCCTATTTTTTCAGGTATACCCTCTAATAAAACGACTGAACAGTCTGCATTTAAGACTATTCTAACAGGCGTAGACGATAATCATGGAGAAGAGATAGAAGACCCTAAGATATACAGAACCCGACTCGAAGGAAAGTTGGAGTTTGTAAGCTCTTTGTTGCAGAAATTGAAAATGGAATTGAAAGAAAAAGGCGCACAAATTCAGGACTATGATGCCAATGAACTAACAAAAGAGATTGAGAAATTAATGAGTACATTATCAAATAATAGCAAAGAAATTAATCTTAGGATGGGACAAAAGAAAGAAATATGGATTCAAGAACAAGAAATAAAATCAAGAATTTTAATGCTTGAAGAACTATTAGAAAGATTCAGATTGCTTGAAAAAAGCTATCTTTCTGATTTAGATCGACTTCAATTTCTTATTGAAGGGGATCACTATATCTCACAATTATTTGATTCAAATTGCCCTGTTTGCAATAATCCTTTCAACTCAAAAACTACTGAGCATAATCATGATTTTTACTTAGAGGATTTACAAATTGCGTGTTCTGAGGAAAGTAATAAAATTAACGCTCAGCTAATTGATCTTAGAGAAACATTAACAAATCTACAAAATGAGAATAAAGAAAACAATGAAAAAGTTAAACTTTTAAGTCAACGAATTAAGGAAATTGAGGTCATTATTCAGCGTGAATTAAAGCCAGTTGCAGTATTAACGAAAGAAAGAATGGATACTTTGTTGAACATAAAAAAGATTTTTCAAGAAATTGAACTTAATGAACGTCGTATTGCTGAGTATCAAACTAGCCAGTTAGATATTATGAGGGAGTTGTCTAAAAAGAATCAGAAGATGAAATTCGTTAATGAAATAACAACAGAAATTTATGATGATTTTGCTACAGAAGTGAAAGAGTTACTTGCTGGATGGAACTACCCTGATTTAACAAGTGTAAGCATAGATTATGATGATCAGGAGTTAATTGTTTCAGGTAAGAAAAGAAAAAATCATGGAAAAGGTTATCGGGCAATATTAAATGCTGCTTTTGTTATTGCTATTATGAAATATACAAGAAGTATTGGACTCAAGCATCCTGGGCTGATTATTTTAGATTCTCCGTTAACTACTTACAAAGAAAGACTCAATCAAACAACACTAAGCAGTAGTGAAGAAGATATATCGTTAGACATGAAGCAAGCCTTTTTCAAAAATTTATCTAAACTTCGAAATGATGTTCAGGTAATCATTTTTGAAAATATAGACCCTATTAAAGAAGTACAGGATAACATGAACTATATTCACTTTAGCAAAGTAATTGGTGTGGGGAGATATGGTTTTATTCCGGTTGACAATATTTCTGAATCAGTGAGCAATAATCCAATTGAATAGTTGAAGGTGATAGTGAAATGATGGAGTTTTCGCAGAAAATACGTAATTTACGAAATAAAGCCCAAGAGACACAAGCTGCAAATAAAATAATTGATATGCTGACTGAGTTAAAATTGAAGAATGATGAGACAACCTCTTATAGATGGATCTGGGAACTTATACAAAATGCGAAAGACGTTGTTAACACAAGTGGGATGGTTGACATAATTATAAACTTTGACGAAGGCAATAAGACTGTTGAATTCAAACATAATGGTAAACTGTTCTCGACAGAAAATATTGTTTTTCTTATAGAACAAGTGTCAACAAAAGATCGCACAATAACTAATGAAAAAAATAAGAAGACTACTGGGAAATTTGGAACAGGCTTTTTAACTACTCACTTGCTTTCAGAAAAAGTTAGGGTTTCTGGATATCTGCAGGATGCTGGTGAATCACCATGTTCTTTTAATGTTATTTTAGACCGATCTGGTATGGATCAGCAATCAATAATTAGTGCCATACAAGAAAGTTGTTCGCAGTTAGATAAGAATACTACCATAACTACTGACAAAACAATAAATGACGAAGATTTCAATACTTGCTTCACCTATGTTTTGGACGAATCTGGAGTGTCAACAGCAAAGAAAGGTCTGAAGAATCTGCTTATTGCTGCACCTTACGTATTTGCATTTGTTCCAGAGATAGGTTCAATCACAGTAACAAGCGGTCAATATATACAAAAAATTAGCCGCGGCAGAATGATTGAAACTGAGCTTGAAGATGCGAGTGTGACAAATGTTGTAATTGCAACAAAGGGGATGACAAAAGATAGATATATTTTTGTTTTGGGAACGAATGACTTATCTGTTGCAGTAGAAGTCGAACAGCAAGCAGGTAACAATTTTACAACAAAGTACGATACTCAATTACCCAAAATATTTTGCGACTTTCCTCTCTTAGGAACAAATGATTTTTCATTTCCTGTTGTAGTAAACAGTCCTAAGTTTAATCCAACAGAACCACGAAACGGAATACATTTAACGGATAAAGTACATAAACAAATAGCTGAAAATAAGCAAATATTAATGGAAGCTTCACTATTTTATGTTAAGATAGTGGACTACTTTTTAGAAAAAGAATATGAGGGAATCTACAACATTACTAAAATCCCTGAACAGCCTGCAAAGGATTGGCTATCTAAAGAGTGGTTTGAGCAAGAAATAATTAATAAACTAAAGTCTCATATCATAGAAATTCCTCTCATTTCTACACATAATGCTGGCAAAATGCCTCTTATAGATGAATGGGGCGGTACAGGTGTATTCATTCCAAAAGATTTAGATGAAACTCTCAGGGCAAAAGTATGGACACTATCAAGCAAACTCATTCCCCATATGATTACAAAGCGTGAAGAATTAGAGTGTTGGTACAATTCTTTATGGGAAGAATGCCGAAATTACGGTTTATTAGATTTAATTAACCGAGTAGAAGCATTTGAAAATATTAGTGAGTTATCAAAACATCTTAATGGTAATGTAACTGACTGGCTAAATGAATTATTAGCATTATTCTATTCTAATGAATATTTGTATACCAACAACCTTGGCAGAAGCCCACGTATTTTGCCAAATCAATACGGTGAATTTCGTACTTTAGATGAGGTATCACTTGATTGCGGTATTGATGAAATTTATAAAGACATATCTACTGTATTAAATTTCGATTTTAAAATTGAATTATTGGATAGAGAAATTAATAGTGAGTTCCTTGCTAATTTAAAAAAACTCACGTTAGATGATGTTTTCTCAGAGATTCTAAAAAAATTGCATAGATCACATCCTTCAGCAGAAGACTTTTATAAGAGCATTATTTCTCTTCAAGCTAAACAGAATAGCGAACAAAATGACTTTTTAGATCTTGTTTATGAATTACAAGGTAAAGATGCCTGGATAAGGAATAGTGTATCGAAACATTCACAAGAGCTATTAAAATTGGCATTGAAATTCTGGAGGGAAAAAATAACCAAGGACATAAGCTCCTATGAAAGTATAAGAATCTTTGCCTCTAGTTTTAATTTTGCCAGTGAGCATGAGGCGATGATGTGGGTGTCAAATTTCGTTCGAATTTTGGTGAAATATGAGCAAGATGGTTTATTGGATCGGATTGCTATATTGCCTGATCAATATGGAAATTTCAAAATGAGAGCAGAATTATCACTGGATTCAGGTGAAATTGATGAAATCCTTAAAGATGCATCTAAATATGCTGGATATGATGTACGTAAAACATTGTTATCAAAAGACATTATTTTAGATCTGCCTGAAAATAGAACTGTCTACCTAGAGAATATTTCCGAGAAAATCACACAGTATGTGAAAGAAAATAAAAACAGCATTGGGCACAACGATATTGATGTAAAAGAAGTATTTAATAAAACGTATCTTTGGCTTAGAGAAAATTTGGCTAATGAAAAGGTAAAAAAGTGCTTCAAAGAATTATCAACTAATTTACATTGGTTTTATAATGATAATGATATTGCTGAAAATATGTCGAAAATTGAAGAATACAACGACATATTAGAGAAATATGGTGTTTCTGGAGTGCAAGAATTAGAGCAGATATTATCTCGCTCAAATGTTGAAAGTAGTTCTAGTAAAACGGTGGAGATTTCAATGGAAATTCTTGCACAATGGGGTATTTCAACTGAAGAAGATTTAAATCGTGCTCTGGCAAATAATGTGTTTGGCCCAGAATTTATTCATGATTCTAAACGCAATTCAGAATTATTCAGCTATGTCCAAGATATTCTTGAGCGCTCCAAGAATAAAATCCTTGAATTTTTAGATAAGAAAAAATCGGAATATGACGTTTCAGATCCAATCAGAATTAGTAATACTATCTTCGTAATAAAAAAACACGGTACTGAAATATATTTAATTACTCGACCGTCTGATTATGGTCAAATAATATTATATTATGATACTGAGTTGGATATGCTTGACTATGAAAAGGATTGTGAATTATGGGTTGAAGATGATAAGAGCGAGCCGCAAAAAATTACATTTGGGAAAATATTAAAGCTGACTGGTGTTAACAAGATTCCACTTAGGAGCATAAGAGAAAAATGATTGACATTAATGAAGTAAAGCAATTACTACAATCCCCTGATTCAAAAAATCTTATTTGTAGAAACGTAGAATTCAGACCGCAAAATTTGGCTTTGTTTATTGCTGCTCTGTCAAACATGACAGAGGGGTATGGCTACATTGTAATCGGGGTAAGCAAAAATACAGATAATTACTCTATTAATGGAATAAGTAATGGGTTCATATTAGATGAACCTATTAAACGGGCACTCAGTTTGTTAGCTGAGCAACCAATAATAGAATTTGGTACACTTAGTATTGAAGGTAAAAATATTTATGCAATAAAAGTGATAAATATTACAAACGAGATTTTCTTCAAGCCTCCACAAAATACAGAGTCACTAACCGATTTATTTATTCGTGATCTTTACTTGGCTTGCATCAAACTTCAAGCACGTAAGCTTTACGTTAGCACTACAGAAGATGAGCGTAATGACTTTATTACAGATTTACTGGAGACAAACGGATATCGCATAAAAGACCAAACTCGACGCGGAAGTTCTGCTAGTGGTAAATCATCTGGCGAAATTGATATTTTTGTTGAAAACGATAGAATGCCTTTTACTATTATTGAAGCCCTTAATTTGGATAGCTTAAATACTAATTATCTTGATGTTCATCTTGACAAGATATATTCTTACGATACAACAGGAAATGCATTCAATGTATGTTTGTCATATGTTAAAGTTAAAGATTTTGGGTCTTTTTGGGATAGGTATTGCAACTACGTTAAAACACGTGAATATCCAGTAATGCTTGTCTCTTCTGATACAAATGCTGATAAAGATTATTCATACTCTGATATAAGATTCATGACAACTACGCATAATCGTTCAGGTAAAAATACACGGCTTTATCATATGTGCGTAAAAATACAAGAATCGTAGTTACTTAGTGAAAAGTTCTTATATAAGAATCGTCAACTAGGGAAACAACCTAATCAAGCGATTGTATTAGGCTTCTTACACAAGAAAGGTATTTAATTTCTTGCTCCGCTATAATTTGTCGATGGTAGTGGAGCAGGGCTGATTCGAGTATCGTTCTCTCCGAGTTCTCTCAAACGTGCAATTTCAGTCACTTTTTGATGAATTTACGAGACGCCTTGTGGCACTAGGGAAGGGTGGCGTGAAACGCCGAAACCCCTTGATTTTATAGGCTTTTCGTGGTTTTTTGGTTCCTCTAAAGGAACATAGCTTCCGCTTGCTTCCCTTTAGCGCGCAAGTTTCAGGTCCGTGTGGGCTTACCCCCGTGGAGGTTCGAGTCCTCTTGATCGCATCAACCGCAACAACCCTTTCAGGTTCTGAAGGGGTTGTTTTTTTATTTCCTAGGAAATCATGCTCAGATGGGTAGGCAGCTAGGCCTAAGACTTATATAATAAATATTATCTTGGAAGGAAATAGGGGGTCATCCTATGGAAGAAGATTGGAATTTGTTCGAACGCATCCGGGATCGGGAGCAGGTTCTAGTCTTTATGAACACTGCTTTGAAGCAGAAAGCTCCTTTCATAGGATATGGACAAAGAATTACAATCGTATTTAATATGTATAGCTTGTGGGACCTCTCGGACAGCTCAACTCCAAAGGCGCAGCAAGCCTTTTATGAGCTCGAAGATAAGCTTATTTCGCGGATGAAAGATCAGGGATATGCCCTTTACGCCGGGCGCATTTCTTCAAATAATAAAATGGAAATGTACTTTTACGCCAAGGATGACTGGGATTGGGAGCGGGAAATGAAGCGGGTACTGGCGGATTTTCCTAACTTCCGTTATTATTTCTTGATGAATTTGGACGCAGACTGGAGCTTCTATCTGGAAGAAATGGCGCCTTCACCCTTGGAAGAGCAGTGGATGCGAAATGCCAAGATCGCCTATGCGCTGAAGCGTCGGGGGGATAATCTGGAGAAGGCCAGGGAAGTTCAGCATTGGCTGCATTTTCCGGATTCAACCCGGATGGATGCGATGAAAAGCAAAGTGGGCGCGCTTGGCTACAGGATCATTGTCTCCGAATTTGATACGACACGTCAGGTGGAGCCCTACGTGCTTCACTTGAGCAAATTACACACGCTGGATGTTCCGACCGTCAATGCGGTAACCAAAGAATTGTTCGTTCTAGCGGCAGAAGTCGGCGGAACTTATGACGGTTGGGGCACGCGTCTGATCCTGCGATTTCCTGCGAAACTTCGAGCGCATTTGAAACGTATATTCCTAAAGATGATCTCCGCATTCAAATAATGCCTAAAGTCCAGGCGTATAGCGGTTTTCATGAAGTTTAGGTATAATGCATAGTATAGATTGTACATGTTTTCTAATAGAAGGAGTTGACAGTTTCATGGATAGAACGGTTACGGTTTCTCATTCAGGCAGTTTTGCTCATGTGCTTCAAACATTTGCCATCTCCCTCTTGGTTTCCTTCCTGGGGACACTAGTCGGCGCTATGGTCGTTCCGCCTTCAATGATCATGCTTTTCGTCATTGCCGAAGTGGTCATGCTGGTGGCAGCCATCGTGATTCGGATTCGCGGCAAAAATATCGGATATGGTTTCCTTTATGCCTTTACGGCAATTTCCGGTGTAACTTTATATCCAGTGATTATGGCATACGGGGGTATGCTCGGAGCTAATGTGGTGTCGGGAGCATTCTTCGCGACAGCGGCGATTTTTGGCGGACTAGCCTTCTACGCGCACCGTTCGCAACGTGATTTTAGCTTCCTCGGCGGCTTTTTGTTCGCTGGAACGATTGGCCTTGTCTTAATGAGTGTCATTGGCATGTTCGTTAATTTTGGTTCGATGACGAATTTGATTTGGTCAATGCTAGGCATTCTGATTTTCAGCGGATGGGTGTTGTATGATGTGGCTCAATACCGCAATGGCGTATCAGCCGAAGAGGTTCCGCTCGCTGCACTTAATATTTATTTGGATTTCATCAATCTCTTCTTGTACATCTTGCGCTTCTTGGCTTCCATTGTTGGAGTTAGCCGTGATTAAGAGGTAGGAATCGCTATGAAAAAAGCACTTTCGACACCCGCTAGCGGGAATCGAAGGTGCTTTTTAATTGTGAAAATATGGGATATCCCCGCGAAAACACCGATTCACTTCCAGCAGGGTATGGAGAAGTAAAATGAGCTCAGCATGGCTTAGCTGAACTGTGGAGAACGTATCTTCCTGTTCGTGGTCTCGAAGCTTCAATTCCAGCATGTGGTTGGCTTTATCCATGTGGATGTTGAGCTGTTCAGTCAGGAGCATCTCTTCCCACATTCGATGCACCCCTTTCTCTCTAGTTATTTTAATATATGCAGCAAGGACGAGGTTAGAAGCGGGTTTGGAAGCATGCAGCGCCGGACTGATTTTTTTGAAACAAGCACGATTTAAGCCCTCTCTTCATACAATTTAGTGATCCTATATGGGGAGAGAGGAGATTGACCTATGGCGGCTTGCAATGCTTGGACGTATAGAGGGATTTCATCTTCAGTGTTTCGTTCGTTACAACAAGTAGGCAAAAAACAAGGCTTCACCATTCCTAATGCTGCATCGGGAAAATTCATGATTACCGTGGTGGGAATGAACGTTGGTTTCCAATACGCCTGGGACATGAACGCACAGACCTTGCTGTTGCAGTGCGATAATAAACCGATGCTGCTCGGCTGTAGTACGATTAAGTCATTTGCGGATAAAATTATTTCGGAGAGCGGCGGAAGAGTCAGTTGAATCCATGTCTTCCACCTGTCTTACCGTTTAAGTCCGGGGCTCTCTGGTTACAATAGGGAGAAAAAGGCAGGTGGGCGTATGGCCAAAAGCGATGACTTGGTCAAGTACATAACACAGCAGGTCGTGACGTTTATAGACACGCCAAGAGATGTTCGCCAACAAGCAAAAGCGATGCATAAAGAGCAGCGGGAGCATTGGCAGACGCGTTGGTTTGGCATGCTGCCCTTGGCAGCCCGGATGTTGTTTGACCAGTTTAGAACCAAAAAATAAAAAGTCACAAAAAAAGGGCTGCCCGAGAAGTAGAATCGTCTACTTGACGGGGAGTCCTTTTTCCATTTAATAAATATGCCCTATTGCAAGAGCGGCAGGCAGTTGAATGTATCTTGGTCCTTCGTGATCCAGAACCAGATAAGGTAACCCATCCTGCCATGATTGATAGCCTAATACGGCCAGTGGCAGAGTAACCTGACCATCGTATAGCTCGGTGACAAAGGTCAGATGTTGATTGGCGGCAAGAGCGCTTTGGAGTTCGCTCAGTCCAGTCATAGGCAGCGGCGAGCCGACAATCCAAGGCATCCGTTCATAAGGATCAAAGGCTGGATGCATAATGGTGCTTGCTTCTTTTAATTCCGTTGTCATTAGTGTACTATCATCGGCCCCAAGCTTTGGCGTCGGGTCATCTTTTAAAGGGAGTACCTCACCTGATTTGGCATCCACATAGTACAGTTGATTATCAAGGTTGATTCTCCAAACAGCGGTTAAGCCGTCCATATATAAGCGGTCTTTGACGATCGTTTCATTGGCGATAAAATCAGAATAAGTAAGTGTTGCCGGAATGAGTTCTTGCTGTACCATGGAACGATACAGCGTGGTCAAACTGAAAAGAGGGTGCTTGCCTGTCCCGTATTCCGTTAATCGGAAGGAGCCATTTTCTACAGACTGTACGATCATATAGCCGACATCCTCGCCATGATCCGTGAGAATCACGACCCAGCCATGTGTCCCTGGACCAAGCGGGTAACTGTTCCAAGCTGCTGATTGCCAGTTATGGAACCCTTCTTCGCGAGCGAGCGCTACCCGCCACTTCTCAACCGTGGCCGATAAAGTGGATTCGCTTCGCAAATCCGGTACGGGCTTTGCAGTTTCAGCTACTTGACTGGTAGCTGCGGGTTGTCCTACAGGCTGTGCGAGGCTTGTCCGATCTGGATTATCGCCCGCTGAGCTTTGGGAGGGTATGAATAAGAGACTGCCAATACATATGAAGCAAGTTGCTGTCCATGCAGTCCACAGCTTCATCCATGTTCACCTGCCTATCGCTAACTTCTCATTTGTATGAATCTATTGTAATTCTTATGCTATAAAAAGATTGTTAGAACCTGCAGCGTTAATTTGCGAGGTTTTAGCGACTATCGTCAGTTCCTAGGCGATCGCCCTGCGGTTAAATGAAACAATCCGCAATTGATGACAGAAACGGCGATGCGCGGCTTATGCTGCCAGTCTATTTCTCTTAGGCGGTTGCGGCATTGCGTTTCGATTTCATCTCTTTTATCGGGCTCTGCGTTTAGCAAAAGGCCGTTGTAATAGGATTCGACACGGTCAATTTCGCTGCGGTGCTGCTCATTCGCCTCGTCCGCCCATCTATGGTCATAGGCGCTAATTTTGCGTTCAAGCGTCGTTTCCAGCAGGTTCACGGCTTTGATCAGCGATATCGTATCCGGCAAAATATGACTATTCGCCGGCAGCTTCGGAGAAAGACCTTTGGTCAGCAGATGTTTATGAAAATTCTCGCGAATCTCGCCGTTGTTCAATTGAACGGCAAGGGAGTGGATTTCACTTCGTTTGCGGTCACAGGCGAGTTCAACCTTGTAATTGATGCAAAACCATGTATCATATACGAGCGCAGCATGATAGGTGGCTCCCGTAGGAAACGGTTCCTCAAACAGATGAACGTATTTCCCGCGCTCTCGGACAATTCCGAACATTTGTTCTAACCTTCTGCTGCCAAAAGTGACATCATCTTGCGGAATACGCGCTGTAATTGTTGTCGGAACGAAGCCGAAATAACGTCCCAGAATGCTGTCGGAGGAGCCGTCAGGCGCTTGCTCCTGGTTCGGTGAGGCTGGCGCGCCTGGATTGGGCGGACTCTTCACAGCTGTCGGTGCAGCCTTGGACTTGGCATCGAGCCTCATTTGTTCCGGGTCGAATACGAATTTATAGGTCATGGTTTCGGCAGGCGTCCCGGTTCGCTCCACGAAACTCCAATAATAAGGTCGGCCCGTCATTTCCCGATCTGCTTCCGGAGACAGCTTGGCTGTGACGTAAGACGGGCTTTTCTCCAGAATGGTGCAATCATAAGCTTCAAGAAACCGCATGACAAAGGTATGAACGTTTCGTTTGTTCATGATCTGACCTCACCGCTTTGCGCGCCGCCTACGGCATCAAGGATATGTTGAAACTCAGTTCCATACACGGGATTGTGTTCGATTTCTTCTTTGATTTCGGTAAAGGAATGACCCAGCTCGTCAATTTTCCTGCGAATATCCTCGCGTGACCCTGCTTCCATCACCATGCGGAATAAGGAAGTTTCAAGAGATCCTTTCTTTTCGATTTTCTCCAAAATCGTATCGAGCTGCCCGATAACCATCTCAAACATATTGATTTTCTCATGCAGCAAAGAGAGGATGTGCTCTTCAATCGTATTGTTTGTCGATAGATTATAGATGTTCACATCATGTGTCTGGCCAAGCCGATGCACACGGCCAATCCGTTGTTCCACGCGCATCGGGTTCCACGGCAGGTCAAAATTAATCATGTTATGGCAAAATTGCAGATTAATTCCTTCGCCGCCAGCTTCCGTCGCAACAAGCACTTGTACGCGATTGCGGAATAAATCCATCATCCAATCCTTTTTGCCACGGTTCATGCCGCCGCGATAGGGGACTGCTGTAATTTTATGCTCTTTCAAATAGTTGAGCAGATACTCCTGGGAAGCGCGATACTCGGTGAAAATGATAACTTTATCATTAATTTCCTGCACGAGCTTCATGGTGGTTTCCGCTTTGCTATTCGATTTGATGCTGCGGATCAGCTCGACAAGCTCCCATATTTTGGCGCGTACAGGCGAATCTTCCGCTGTTTTTTTGAACAAATTCACGAGCGTGATGAAGACGGCATCCCTGGAGGAGCAGACCTCGCGTTGAAGTGTGATGAGCGAAAGCATGCTGTTTAAATCACCGGAGCTCTCCGCATACCGTGTGCGGACGAAATTGGTGACGCCGTCATAGAGCGCCTGCTCGTCCGGTGAAAGCGTCAGCGGGATATTTTTCACCACCCGCTTGGTGTAATGAACACCGCCGTCGCCGCGACGATTTCGGATCATTACCTTGGATAGCTCCTGTTGCAGCTGAATCTCATTTTTCGGAATCCTTTTGCCGACAACAAAATTAGATTTAAAGGAGCTGTGAACACCGAGTTGGCCGGGCTTGAGCAGGGTGATGAGATTATAGAGCTCTTTCAAATCATTTTGAACCGGCGTGGCGGTGAGCAGCAGGCAATATTTTTTGCGCAGCTCATTAACGAAAGTGTAGTTGGTCGTTTTTTTATTTTTTAATTTATGAGCTTCATCAACAATCAGCATGTCGTATTCCAGACCCATCACGATTTCCCGGTGAGGATCGCGTTTGGCGGTATCCATGGACGCCACGATAATGTCGCTTTGCTGCCACATGTACGCTTTTTTATGGGCGATGGCAGGTATGCCGAATTTGGTGTTTAATTCACGAACCCATTGCAGGACAAGGGATGCCGGCACCAGGATAAGGGTTTTGCGGACCAATCCGCGGATCATGTATTCTTTTAAAATCAACCCAGCCTCAATCGTCTTCCCGAGTCCCACCTCATCGGCCAAGATGGCTCGACCGCGCATTTCATTAAGCACTCGCTTCGCAGTATCGATCTGATGAGCCATAGGCTCAAGCTGCCCCAAATGAGGGAGGCACTGCATTTCATCAAATGTAGAAATAAGCCCCGACTCTTCCGATTCGTAGGCAAGCTGGTACAAAGTCCAATCGTCCCACGGCCCTCCTCCGCGCACACGATGATCCAGCTCAGTAAACCAGTCCCTCTCAAAGTGCATGTCCAACCGATGATGAATGGGGCGAATGTTCTCTTGCTGTTCATGTTGACGCATGGTTGTGCCCTCCTAAGAGTTTTCGTAAGAAAACTGACTTCGTGAACCTAAGCTTGTATGAAGCACGGGCGCTAAACGCCGAATACGTGTTAGTATGTCCATAAGAGGCGCTTTCATAACTTTTTCCATGGTAAAACAGATGAGGAAATCAGGGTGGGAGCTTGGAGAGGGAGCGGAATCGTAACTTAAGGCGGTTATGTGGTATGATAGAGGTTGTCTTTTGACAAGCATGGTTGGGAAGAAAGGATGAAGATTTCGATGACGGCATGGCGATTTATACATACGGGAGATCGTTCTCCTGCTGAAAATATGGCTTTAGATGAAGCGATTTTGACCGCTCATAGCGAGGGAATCGTCCCTCCTACGGTGCGTTTTTATGGATGGAATCCAGCAACGCTGTCCATCGGTTATTTCCAAAAAGCAACTGAGGTCGATCAGGAGGCCGTGGCGAATGAAGGGATTGGTTTCGTACGCCGTCCGACAGGAGGCAGAGCGGTTCTGCATGATAAGGAACTGACCTACAGCATCATTGTGGCCGAGGATTATCCGGGTATTCCCCGAAATGTGACGGATGCTTACCGCGTCCTGAGCGAAGGGCTGCTGCAAGGTTTCCGCGCGTTAGGACTTAACGCCGAGATGGTGCAGCTGGCAAGCGATGAGGAGAAAGAGAAATATGCCTCTGCGGGCTCGGCTGCATGTTTCGATTCTCCGTCCTGGTATGAGCTCGTGGTTGAGGGGCGTAAAGTCGCCGGCAGCGCGCAGGTACGGCAAAAGAACGTCGTGCTGCAGCACGGCTCGATTCTGCTCGATATGGATACGGACCAACTGTTCCGTATGCTGCGTTTCTCTAACGAGAAGGTGGCGGAGCGGATGAAGACGAGCTTTTTGAAAAAAGCGGTGGCCATTAACGAGCTGCTGCGGGCACAGGGGAAAGAGGCCGTTACCTTGCGGCAAGTTGAAGAAGCGTTCCGCCGTGAAATTGGTCTCGGTTTAGGCGTGGAGCTGGTTGAGGACTCGTTGACACCGTTTGAGATCGAGTTGACCAATCGTCTTGTGCAAGAGAAGTATGGGACGGATGAGTGGAACTTGCGGCGATAATGATGATGAGGATTTAAAAAACCTAAGGCAGATGCCTTAGGTTTTTTGCTGATTATGAGAACGTGCGAACAAACTCCTCCTGCAGCTTGCGCGTATGTGCACCTGGCGTGCCGGCTCCAATCCTGCGGCCATCCACTTCCAGAATTGGCGTTATTTCTACCGTTGTTCCTGTGATAAAGGCCTCGTCAGCCGTCATAAGCTGTTCCGTCGTAAAAGCTTCTTCTTTAACCGGCATATCCAAACCTCTGGCTAAACGCAAGACGACTGCTCGGGTAATTCCGTGCAAAATCAAATGATTCGCAGGATGCGTATAAAGCACACCATCCTTGATCATCATCAGGTTTGACGCGCTGCACTCCGTTACCGTACCTTCGCGATGCAGCACAACCTCCTGCACGTTGTTATCGAGCGCTGCTTGCTTGGCCATGACATTGGGCAGCAGATTGAGTGTTTTGAGATCGCATCTTAACCAGCGAATATCGGCAAAAGTAATCGCTTTGATCCCGTTATGTATGGTTGCCGTCGGTCTCGGCACTTCCGTGCAGTAGGCCAGCATGATCGGTTCTGCCTGAGCCGGAAACGGATGCGCGCGTGGAGCTTCGCCTCGGGTGATTTGCAGATATACGGTGCCATCGATCAGCTTATTTTTGTCCACCAGCTCGATGAGAATTTGCCCGATTTTCTCGATGGTAAAAGGGAGTGTAAGCCGCACCTCGCTTGCGGTTCTTTGAAGCCTCTGCATATGGGCATCCTGCTCATACAGCTTACCTTGATAGACACGGAAAACTTCATATATACCGTCTCCAAAATAATAACCGCGATCATCGGGCGAGAGTTGAATGTCCGCTTTTTTCAAAAATTCATTTTTATAAAAATACATGTCTTTGACATCTCCTTAGAAAAAAATAACGAACAAATGTTCTAAAAATGAGCGAATTGTGGTATCCTAAATATAGGTTAGCAGAGGAACACGCCATCGTCAAAAGCAACGAACCGCCAGCTCGCTTTCTATAAAATAAAGAGAGATTTCGAGGAAAATCTAGCTAAAGCGATCATTACTTGTCTTATTAAACAAAATTGGTCCTTTGGCCATTCGAAGGTCCATATCTAGTGTTGTATAATGGATTTCTCACACCAGATATTGTAATTTTCAATTTAGTTGGAGCTGAATCTGTAGCTTATTGGGAGGGCATTTATCAATGGGGATTTCGCAATCAGGTAAGAGGCTGGAAGGGTTAAGCGAGAAAATATTTTTGGATCGCTACGCACTTAAGAATGCGGATACGAGCTTTGCTAAAGTGGGGGACACCGTACTCGTATTGACGAAGGATGATCCCAAATTCCCAGCCAAAGAAGTAGGCGAAATTATTAGCCGTGAAGGCGACATCGTGCAAGTAAGAACACGCAGTGGCGAGACAGTCAAATCTGCAGTTGAGAAACTTACATTAAACATAGAAAAGACACCGGAAGAAATGTGGGACCGTCTGGCCGGAGCCATGGCTTCCGTGGAAACGACACCTGAGAAACGCAGGGAATGGACGGAGAAATTCAGATATATTTTGGACGATTGGAAACTTGTTCCTGGCGGACGGATTGCGGCAGGAGCGGATGCAAGTGATGAATTAACGCTGTTCAACTGTTATGTGATTCCATCTCCTCACGATAGCCGTGGCGGCATTATGAGCACACTTTCGGAAATGACGGAAATCATGTCACGCGGCGGCGGTGTGGGGATCAATCTGTCTTCGCTTCGCCCACGCCGTTCCGTTGTCAAAGGAGTTAACGGCTCTTCGAGCGGTGCTGTATCATGGGGCGGCTTGTTCAGCTATACAACAGGTCTGATTGAGCAAGGCGGAAGCCGTCGTGGCGCACTCATGCTGATGATCAATGACTGGCATCCAGATCTGGAAGATTTCATCACGGTGAAGTCAACGATGGGCCAAATTACCAATGCCAATTTATCTGTTTGCGTAAGCAATGGATTTATGAAGGCTGTGAAGGAAGATTTGGAGTGGGAACTCGTCTTCCCGGATACGACGGATCCTGAATATAACGAGAAATGGGACGGCAATTTGGAAGCTTGGAAACAGCTTGGCAAAGCCGTCAAGCCGTACCGCACAGTAAGAGCCCGTGAGGTGTGGCACACGATTATTGAGTCCGCTTGGAAATCGGCTGAGCCTGGTGTTGTGTTCATGGAATACTATAATCAAATGTCGAATAGCTGGTATTTCAATCCGATTATTTGTACGAATCCGTGTGGGGAGCAGGGGCTTCCGGCTTGGGGAGTTTGCAACTTGTCGGCGATTAACTTATCCAAATTTTATGATGCAGAGAAACATGATGTCGACTGGGCGGATCTGGCGACGGTTGTTCGTTACTCGACGCGTTTCCTTGATAATGTCATTGACAAAACGCCTTATCACTTCGAAGAAAACCGTGAGAATCAACAGAAGGAACGCCGCGTAGGCTTAGGATCAATGGGCTTGGCGGAACTCATGATTAAGTTGAAAATTCGTTACGGCAGTCCGGAATCTTTAGTATTTTTGGACAAAATCTACGGATTCATGGCAAGAGAAGCTTATCTGGCATCAGCGGAAATCGCCTCTGAAAAAGGATCTTTCCAAGCGTTTATTGCAGATAAGTTCCTGGAAAGCGGCTTTATGAAAAATATGACCAAGGTATTCCCGGAAGTTGGCGAAGCCATTAAGCTGAACGGTATGCGCAACGTAACGGTTATTACGCAGGCTCCAACTGGAAGCACAGGAACCATGGTTGGCACTTCGACGGGGATTGAGCCGTATTTTGCCTTTGAATATTTCCGCCAAAGCCGTCTTGGCTTTGATAAACAATATGTACCGATTGCTCAAGAATGGAAAGACGCCAATCCGAATCAGGAATTACCGGATTATTTTGTAACATCCATGACGTTGACGGCTGAAGATCATATTCGCGCACAAGCAGCGATCCAGAAATGGGTTGACAGTTCGATCTCCAAAACAGCGAATTGCCCATCCGATTTCACTGTTGAAGAGACCAAACGGTTATATGAATTGGCTTTCGATCTGGGTTGTAAAGGCGTCACCATTTACCGTGATGGAAGCCGGGATGTTCAAGTTCTTAGCACAAGTTCTGATAAGAAAGAGGAGAAGAAAGTTGAGAAGGCAGAATCAGCACCTGTTGCTGTAGCTGCGGAGGCTGTGAAAGAAGAAGCCAGCTTAACGAATCTTTCAGGCAAGCTTGCGGTGAATGTTGACGCCAAAACAGAGCAAGTTTTCGATAAGCAGTATAAGCGCCGTCCGCAAATTCTGCGAGGCGCAACCTATAAAGTGAATACACCATTCGGCATGGCATATATTACGATTAATGATATGAACGGAACGCCGAGTGAAATTTTCCTCAACGTGGGGAAAGCCGGATCAGACGTTTTTGCAATGTCTGAAGCACTAGGCCGCGTGTGCTCGTTGTTCTTGCGTTACGGCGACCACGGCGACAAAGTGAAGCTGCTCGTGAAGCACTTGAAAGGCATTGGCGGCTCTGGCGCCATTGGATTTGGCACGAACCGCGTCGAGTCGATCGCTGACGCGGTTGCCAAAGCGCTCGAGCAGCACGACGAAGTGATGAACGAGCAAGACGACGCGCGGAACTACGTGACCGCGACGAGTGAAGTGCTGGATGCGCCAGCTCCGGCACCGGTGGCTGTTTCTAGCGGGCACGCCGCGCCTGGCGCTCATGGCAGCAACGCTGCTAGCGCCGCGACGAAGGACTTGTGCCCGTCTTGCGGTTCCGCTTCGCTGATTAACAGCGAAGGATGCAAGAATTGCGCGAACTGCGGCTACAGTCGCTGCTCGTAAGAGGACCGGGGGCGGGAGCCCCTGGTTTTTTTTTTTTGATTTTTCAAAAAAACTGTAAATGTTTCAAATTTTGTAGTTTTTTGTCAAATTCCAGAATTCTTTAGATTTGTTCCAGAATTCATTGGACGGATTGTTGCAGAATTCCATGGAAAGATAAATTTATACATCATGATGAATAATTATACAAAAATAAGGTTAGACGATATATTATCGTCTAACCTTATTTTTGTCATAGAAATGAGTGATTAACATGCGTTTATTACGTAATTTAATTGAAAAGTATCCTGATGAATCTTTGGAGGGATTCCTGAGCAGATTGGCCTTAGTTAATTACCGCGAAGTTAATGAGCTAGGGATAGGTACTCTTACACATAAATCGACCGAAGAGGAGATTGAGGAATATCTTAATAAAATATTCGTATTATCTGATCATATAATAACTGATGACTTTTTAAATACCCATAACTGGGTTCTTTCAGGACTAACCCTTCCAGGGTGGAAAAATAGTTTATTTACACGTTTCTGCTCTACATGTTTAGAAGAAAAGACATATCATAGAGCGAATTGGTCACTTACTCACTATAGTTATTGTTACAAACACTTAGCATTTATGATTGAGTACTGTTCAAATTGTCAGAACAAAATAACAGTTAAAGATGTAGTACAAGGAAAATGTGGGTTATGTAATAACATATTAAAGAATATTCCTATCTCGGAAGTCGGTGGAGATCAGCATTACTTAAATGCGGATGGGGATTTTAAGCAGATTAATTCGCCATTTCTACAGCATTCTCTAAATATTAGAGAACAAATATTTTTAGCAAAGTGGCTTTCATACATTTTGGTTGAAAAAACTAATCTTTTTTGTATAAATTTTAACCAAGCCGAGAAAAAACGTTTTGCATCAAGTGGTTATTACCATGACGTAGTGAAGCAATTTCAAATGATGTCACTTGCATTTGATTTACTTTCGTCTTGGCCGTCTAAATTAGTAATTTTTTTAAATATGCATTATAAAGGTTCGTATTATAGGACTAAAGATTTTATGTCTAAGTTAGTAAATTTAATTAGTAATAAAACAATAAAAAGTGTTTTGACAAATTCACTACGAGGGGAAGGCATTAAGAACATTCATTTTGAAGAACTACAATTCGATCATAATTTCTTATTCATTGAAGATTTCATAGAAATTTTCAGTATTTCTGATGAATTAATTCATACATATATATCTCAACACCAAATAGTCATTCAATCTCACCCAAGACTTAAACTTAAAATGATTCATAAAAATTACATAGAAAAAATGCAATTAGAGCTTTCTAATTATAATGGTAAAATTGAGTATATTTCCTTGAGTTCTATTGCTATGAGATGGAGAACCAGCGTTACCACAGTAAAATTGATATGTGAGATGAAGTTAGTTCCAATGCAGCAATTACTTGAAGAGGAATGTTACAAACTCGATATAATAGAAAAACTTGATAAAGAAGCAAGTGAATATCTTACTGTTCGTGATTTCTTAGAAAAAAGCATTTGGAGTAGTAAAACCTTAAAGGAGCACTTGAAAAGAATGAATGTTAATATTGTTTTTCGATCGAGTACTCTCTACTGGGATCAGTTATATTTAAAAGAAGATGTGACAATGGCTATTAGTTCTTTAAGTAATAACAAAAGTGATTATATGGACAGATACAATGTAATTGAACAACTGGGTTTTGAGCTTTTCAAAGCAGGGCAGTTTGATGTATATTACCCTTCGAGTGGTACTAAGAGTTCCCCATTTTTCTTGAAATCAGATGTAGAACATGTGATAAATCTATTTAATACATATAAAAGTAATAAAGAAGTCTCGAAATATAGACATCATGAAATTATTAAGCAAGCGTTAAATAAAAAGTAATTGGTAAAATTTTTGAATTGGTATTTAAAAGAAGCAAAAAAATGGCGACTGAGAGCAGTCGCCATTTTTTTACTCTTAATCATACATTTCCATTAGAATGTTCTTTACTTTTTTAACTTCACTTGAGTTTAAGGAAAGTAAAAGATTAACAATATGTTCTAAATCATCGGATTTATCTTTGGTACGGCTATTAAGCCTTGTGTATTCAAATAAATCATAAAGTCCAACATTGAGGGCAATCGCTATTTTAGCAAGATTTAGAACTGAGATATTTTTTTCCGCGCGCTCTACTCCACCAATATAAGTATAGTGAAAGTCAGCCAACTCACCTAATTGCTCCTGTGAAAGTCCTCTTTGTTTCCTTAAGTCTCGTATACGTTCACCAATTAATCTTAATGTAGGATCTGCCATTAGCTACACCTCTAATTGAAGTGTAGACAAGATATATGTTGTCAAACACGTGAAGAAACATAGTATTATATATAAATTACTACTTATATGTATTATTAATCTTCTTTTTGGTGATATTAATATTAATAGATTAATAGGAGGTGTTGATCGTGGAAAAGTTATTTGATTTATTTCCACTGGAAAAAGCTGTGATAACTGAAAACGGACTGTTTTTTAATGGTGAGTTCTATACATGTAGTATTGCGATTAAAGAGCAGTGGTATCTACCAGGTGAAATAATCTCTAATGAAATTTCTATTTATGTTGACAGTTATGATGACGAGTATATTCTAGTTTTGTTGAAAGATAGCAGTCTTACGATAGCTTATAAAATCAATAAAGAAAAAGTCTTGGATGAGCGGGATATAAGTAATTATCAGGAGAAGATTAGGTTTTTAAAGCATCAATTGAAAAAACGTAAGAGAGCTAAAAAATGATTAGTAACAGTACTCAATTAAAACACCTAAAAAATCAACTTAGTATGTATAGAGATGAAAGCCTTTCGGGGTTTCTTTATAGATTGTCATACCGAAACTATTACCCTAATACCTCTTTTCTTAGTGAGTATCTAGGTTTAACTACATATCAAGCGCACAATAACGAGTTTGATCATATTGCAATAAGAAAGCTCACGAGCCTGAATGGAAATGAACAAGTTTATTATGAAACTAGCAATGGCTACAAATTACTTGATTATTTTGGGTTTGATCTATATTCAAAAATTATAATGAAAAATAAAACGAAATTTTGTCCTATATGTATTCAGGAGAAGTATTATCATCGAACTACATGGCAAATACTGCCGATTTGTATATGTTTAAAACATAAGGTCAAACTAGTAGATCAGTGCCCACAGTGTGGAACTGTAATTGACATGACTTCGTTTATAAAACGAAAATGCGTCAAATGTTTATTTGATTACAGTAACATTAATGAATTGCGTATTGATAATAGTAATTTCTTAGAGTCGCAAATACTGCTAATTCAAGGGTTATGGGTTAAAGAGATATCTGTAATTCAGAGATTTAACATTATTCATTTTATGAAACTGGCTTTCCATAGCTTTCATTTGCTTAATGGAGCGCAAAACTACACAACTTCCTCAGATAAAATCTTAATGCTTTTCTATAATAGATCAAAAGGAGAAAAAAGCGGATATAATTTAGCAGTTGCTTTGGCAAATGTACATTGGATGTTCTCGGATTATCCAAATCACTTTTATATAATGCTTAATGATTTCTTATCTCGTAGTAAAGGAAAATCCAGATACGAGAGATTGAAAAAATTTGAAGAACTATTTAGTGATCAAATATTTTTTAATATCCATGAGGCATATAATTCATTTTTTATAGAACAAGTCAATAGAGGGCGTGTTAGAAGGGATTTTTCAATATTTAAGAAAGATCCAGATTTGTTAGATAAAAGAACAATGATTCGAAGAGAAGAAGTAAGAGCAATATCGGGAATTGCCTATGACAAAATTCATGCACTAAATAATAACCAGGAGTTGCAGCTCGAAACAAATATAATAGATGGACAATCAAGGTATCTGATAGATAAAAAAACACTTGAGAAATACTTGAATAATAGGCAGGCCCTCCTATCAAGAAAGGAGGTTGGATTAATTTTAGGAGTTAATTCACACTCAATTTCTAAAATTGTAGATCCAGGTTATTTAACACCAATTCAATCTACTAACTCGCCAATTAATAAATTTCAGATCGAAGAGGTAAGAAAGTTAGTAGATTGCTGCTTGGGCAGAATTGTGACAGAAGTTAACCAATCCTCTATTAATTTTTATGATGCGCTTACTAAATATTCGACATGTCATCTAACAATAGTAGATATTATTAGGTTTACATTATCTGGATATCTTAAGCCAATACGAACAACTCAGGGTTATACTCTGGCAGATAATTATTATGAAGAATGCGAGATAAAAGCCTGTTTAGAGTTAATAAAAAGAAAAAGACAAGAACATGTTGGATTCTTCTTTCAAGATGTAATGAAGAGATTAAAGATAGGTGAAAAAAGGTTATGGAAAATAATTCACGAGCAAGGCATCGCGGCAGATTTTATATTACATATGAAAGATGGGAGAAAACGATATTATTTTAAAGAAGCTACGATTTCTAAGATACAACAAAGCATAATTGGTTTATCAAAATAATTTGCAAGACTTAAGCTTATAGAAAGGGATGGAGAATAATGGGCTTAGCAGAAATAAAAAAATTTATTCATGAAGGTTTATATATGAAACTTAAATGTGAAAAGGAGAAGTTAAGGGTATTAAAAAATATGATTAGAACTGAGCAAGATGAATTAAATTTAAAACGTATAGTATGGAAGGAGATCGGAGTTGTTGGCGAGTTCGAGACTATCAAACAATATTCCTATAATCAGAGGGAGATAAATATATTACTTAATGATGTAGGGCTTTTACAATTTATTACTTTCATTAGACAAGATGAACTAATGCCTGAGGAAAAAACAAGATTAAAAGACCTTCAATATCCAAGAGAATCATATTTGAAATTTTCCCCAGGAAAGAACTATAACCTAGAAACTAATGAGTTATTTGATTACAATCTAGAACAAACCAGTATGTTAGAAAAAGTTGCACTCTGGAAAGAAGCTTATGAGAAGTACTCATTGCTAAAAATAAATTGGGAGAAGGAGAGGATAAAAGCACAATTCTCAACTGAATGGAAAAAATCCAAGAAACATTCATTTGATCACGGTGTACTCTCGATTATAGAATCACCTTTAACCTACAGAACAGATAAAGTTTTTGACGAGTTAGGGATTGAAACTGTACTGAGAACTGCTAGAGCAGACAGTATAAAAATCCTTGAATTTTCAGCTAGGGGCTTCATTCGGAAACAAGAGATACATAAGTTTAGAAAAGTTATCGATGTGAAAAGAAGATATACATTAATGACAATACAAAAGGAAAACCGTAAGAAGGAGGGGTGGCAATTAAAATTAATGCATTTATCAAAACTTAGCCAATTGTAAGAGTAAATAATATTAAGACAGAAGTGCATGTGTTCGCATTATCAAAAAATTCGACAACACCGGAGAAGATTTGGAGGACTTGATCTCCATCGGAACGATCGGCTTGATCAAAGCCATTGAGTCGTTCTCCCCGAACAAAGGGACAAAGCTGGCAACATTTGCGGCGCGTTGTATCGAGAACGAAATACTTATGCAACTTCGCTCACTTAAGAAGACGAGGAAAGATGTATCTCTGCATGATCCCATCGGAACGGACAAAGAGGGGAATGAAATCACTTTGATTGACATCCTCGGTACGGAAGCTGACGATGTCGTAGATAAAGTGCAGCTCAAAATAGAGAAGAGCAAGATTTATCGGAACTTAGAGATTTTGGATGATCGCGAGAAGGAAGTCGTCGTCGGGCGGTTCGGGTTGGAGCTAGGCGGGGAAGAGCGGACGCATCGGGAGATAGCGAAGGAGCTGGGCATTAGCCGAAGCTACGTGTCACGGATTGAGAAGCGGGCGCTCATGAAGCTGTATCACGAGTTTTATAAGGCGAAGCGGTAAGGTTGGTCGAGCGTATCTAATGAATCGCATACTTCATTTATTTGTTTTCAGATAATGGAGGCGAAGAGGATGACCTTAATCCAGATTGAGCATGTGAGTAAGAGCTATGTGATGGGCGGGGAAACTGTTCGTGCGCTGGATGATGTTTCATTAGATATCGATCACGGCGAGTTCGTGGCGATCATGGGTCCGTCCGGGTCGGGGAAGTCGACGCTGATGAACATACTCGGATGTTTGGATCTAGCAGATCGCGGGGATTATGTGCTGGACGGAAAGGCCATTAATCGGCTCCAGGATGCACAGTTAGCTGAAATAAGGAATCGGAAGATCGGATTCATCTTCCAGAATTTTAACCTGCTGCCTCGGCTGAATGCGTATGAGAATGTGGAGCTGCCGCTCATTTACCGAGGTATGAGTCGGCGTGAAAGGGAGCCGCTTGTCATGCAGGCATTGGAAGCGGTGGACTTAGTGGAACGCAGAAGGCATTTGCCTTCGGAGCTGTCAGGTGGCCAGCAGCAGCGAGTTGCGATTGCTCGAACATTGGTGGGAGATCCGGCAATTATTCTGGCGGATGAGCCGACGGGAGCGCTGGATTCGAAGACGGGTGTTGAGATTTTGGAGATTTTTAAGAGGTTGAATGAGCAGGGGAGGACGATTGTTTTGATTACGCATGATCTGGCGATTGCTCAGCAGGCGAAGCGGGTTGTGCATTTTCAGGATGGGAAGTTGAGTGAGGTTGGATAGGATGAGGGCCGGGACCTGAAGGGGTTCCGGTTTTTTATTTATGCACTAGACTTACAAAAATGTTAATAATTTTTTTTGTTTTGTGAATATCTCTGAATAAAAACCAGAAATTTAGAACAAAAGAATGCTCTAGATTTCTGGTTTTTATAATTGTTTTGTGCTTCAATCTATTACTCACTATCGTCAAGGTTTGTCCGGCGCTTTGTTTAAATCGAATCAACCTTCGCCCAGAGGGGATGGTGCGAAAGTGACGTCTTACCCAGTCAGTTTAGTGCCTATGCCTAAGGTGAGGATGGGATGGGATGGGATGGGACTGCCGCTTGCTCGATCCCACTGCGGAGATAATAGCGGAGTAGTAAACTTGCCCAGGACTCATTTATAGGTCCTAAATGCTGGCCAGTGTGAGATCAATAAACAAAAGCAAGGAGATTACAACATGCATTCTACTGAGATGGAAGAATTAATCAATTATCTTTTGCTGTTCCCTGCTTTCGTTAAAGTAAACCAGCTAGTAGGGGGGGAACGTTAGTTCAATGAAATTAAGGTGCTCATAGCCATGAACGACCACTAATGAAAATCATTTTTGTTTTTTAACCTCCCTTAAGGCATTCATTAATAATAATGATGCCCTTCCCAAGATGTTGCTATCTTTATAAACCAGGCCAATTGCGACAGTGGGATCTATATCAACAAAAGGTCTGATGACCAAGGTTCTTTCTAGTTCCAAACCTTTATACATAGGAATAATTCCGATACCGAGACCAGCTTTGACCATTTGCCGAATCACCGAAAAACTTCCCACCTCTATACCAAAAGAAGGATTTTGGCCAGTTTGACATAATATTTTTTCTGATATTTCTCTATAAATACAGGTTTGCTCTTTAAGCAGAATGGTTAGTCCGGCAAGGTCGTTCACTTCGAAGCAAGTTTGATTAGCCATTGGGTGATCAGTTCTCATCAATACCCCCAATTTTTCTTCAATAAGCGGCTCAAACTCCAACATGAGGTTTACTGATGGAGATGCGCATATACCGAAATCCAATTCACCGGATCGAACTCTTTCTGCGATAGATTTACTACCGCTAATCTCCATAGATAACTGCACTAGCGGACGAAGTTTACAAAAATCAGCTACGATAGTCGCTATCGTTTGACTCGCGATAGGTTCAATAGCGGCAAAACGAATGGCTCCGCCATCCCCCGTACCGAAATCTGAGATCGTTTGTCTCATGGATCCTATTTTTTTCAGCAAAGCAGATGCTTCCTGGTAGAGCCATCGGCCGGCTTCAGAAGCAACCATGCGTTTGCCATCACGAACGAATAAAGTGACCCCAAGATCAGCTTCAAGACGCTGAATTTGAAGTGTTACTGTAGAGGGGGCAAATTGGAGTTCTTCAGCAGCTTTCTGAAAGCTTCCAAGACGCAAAATCGCTTCAAATGTTGTTAATGCTCGCAGATCCATGTTCCTCATCCTTTAGTTTAATAAATATGAACAATTAATTCAGATAATTCAATTTTACAAAACTTTGATGCCAACTTACAATAGTTACAAGAACAATTTTTAGGCAGGAGGGATGCTATGGGGTTAGGTTATAAATCGGCATTCAATTGGATCACTTTATGGGCATCACTATTATTTGCTTTAATCCTTGGATTTTCGCGGCTATCCTATGGATTGTTCTTACCAGGGATTCAAAGGGAGATAGGGGGAAGCTACGCTGAATTAGGCATACTAGCAACCGTCAATTTTATAGGTTATTTGCTTGGAACCCTCTATATACCGCTATTTATTTCCCGTATTCAGCATAAAAAGCATGTAATCAATAGAATTTCTTGTTTGTTTCTTGGATTGGCCATGATAGGCTCTTCGTCTAGTGATTACTTCATTCAACTAGGACTATGGCGGTTCATGATTGGTTTTTTTTCAGCTTTGGCAACGGTGTTGGTCTTGTCTATTGCTACGGACGCCGTTCAACCCTCTGAACGAGGAATAGCTTCAGGTCTAATATGGTTAGGTGGATCTGCCGGTATTCTAGTTACAGGCTTATTCGCACCATATATCATAGAGCCTGCTCATTTGGATGGATGGCGCTATGCTTGGCTGGCTATGGGCATATTCGGTATTCTTAGTACAGTGGGCTTTGAGTTGGTAACAAGAAAGGAAAGATTTGAGAGTACCCTATTCACACAACTTGAATCGAATTCACGGGAACAAGAACAAGTGAGTGTATACAGACTCATGTTTAGTCCAAATAAATTTTTATTTTTACTCGGATCTTATTTCTTCTTTGGTTGGGGATATATCATTTATTTCACTTTTTTGGTTCCCTATCTTGTGAATAAAGGAATTCCGTCCATCTATGCTGGACTAATTTGGTCAGGTATCGGATCTGCAGGTTTATTCAACGGTTGGATTGGAGGCAGAGCCATTGACCGATGGCCGAGCGGGTATACGCTTGCATTTGGGTTAGCATTAGGTACGATTGGTGTATTAGGAGTAACCACAAATCGTATTCTCCTTACTTCATTAGGCGCAGTAATTATTGGGTTGGTTTCATTTATTACCCCACCGTTGATGACGACCGCCCTTCTTCGCCGTTATGCACCAAGTAGCATCTATGCGGTATGCCTTAGCGTAGCCACCGCTTTTTTTGCAGCTGGGCAAATTATTGGTCCCTTGGTTGGAGGCTGGGTTGTCGAGCGATACGGTTTGGAATTTGGCGTAACATCCAGCGCTCTATTTATGGCGCTTTCCGCCTTGTTTGCTTGTTTATACGGAAGGAAACAAGGCGTGATAGGGACACCTACATTACGTTCCGAAAGTATGGATCACTAATTCGTTTTTAAGAAGATTATTATATAAAGGGAGAGAATAACGATGGAGATTTTGCACGATAGTATTCCGGCAATAAGAAAATATTTTAAATCAGATAATCTTGAGCTTTCCTACCTTGACTTTGGTGGAGAAAGAAATAAAGTGCTTGTTATGTTACATGGTTATATGGCTAATGCGAGAACATTTTCGGAGCTGGCTGTCAAATTTAAAGATTGGCGGGTTATAGCTGTAGATCAGCGTGGACACGGTTGGAGTGAACATCCTTCTGGTATGGAGTACGCAAGAAATGATTACATCAATGACTTATTAAACTTGATTCAAAATGAACTCGGGGGACAACCTGTAACGCTACTGGGGCATTCGCTAGGTGGGTTGAATGCTTATCAATTCGCGGCTCGTTATCCTGAATGGGTCGAGGCTATTATCGTTGAGGATATCGGTGCGGAAATAAACGCGGACTTTTCATTTGCCGATAAGCTTCCATATCGATCGGCTTCCTTAAAAGAACTAAGAGATTCACTTGGAAGTGTAGGGCTTCGAGCAATTGATTATTTTTCAGAAAGCGTGTTCGAGGATGAACGGGGATGGGGGTTCCGTACAGATATAAAGGGGCTTCAAGTTTCCGTACCACAATCAAATGGGGTTTGGTGGGAAGATTGGTCATCTTCTAAATGTCCTATTTTACTGATTCATGGTAAAAAAAGCTTTTTTCTTGACATCAAACAAGCAGAACAGATGGAAATTCGAAGACCTAACACTAAGCTTGTAGTTTTCGACGAATGTGGACATGGTGTTCACTCTGATGATTTAGATGGTTTTTATCAAGTTGTGAATGATTTTCTTGCTCAACAAAATGACGGGAATAGGCAGTAATTAGGTTTCATTATTAAAGCAACAAGGGGATGATTAAAGATGTATAGCACAGTTGAGAATTTTATTACAGAATGGAAAAATGAAGCAGCTTTAACCCAGATAATTTTAGACAGTTTGACAGATGAAGCGCTGATACAGAAAGTGTATCCTGACGGCCGAACGTTGGGGAGAATTGCGTGGCATTTTGTAACGAATATCCCTGATTATTTAACTGAGTTTAGACTTCCGTTAGATAAGGTGCAAAATTCAGACGAAGTACCCTCTGCGAATGAAATAGCTAAAAACTTTAAAACAATAAGTTCTAATGTAGTGATAGCCCTTAAGGAGCAGTGGACAGATGATTCATTAAAACAAATACAAAATTCATTCGGGAGAATGGAATCGAGTGCTACCATTTTTATGGGATTGATTAAACACATTATTCATCATAGAGGACAAATTACAATTCTTATGCGTCAAGCTGGTTTGCCTATACCTGCGATATATGGTCCTTCGAAGGAAGGCTGGATGCAATTGGGAAAAAAAACGCCGCCGCTTTGAGTACGCATTTTGAAGTCATGTGTTTTATGATGCTGCTTGGAACTGTTTAACAAAAATGGGCTTCTTGCAGAGAAACGTTTAAAAAAACAGGAATATATTATTATTGTCAAACTCAACCTCTGACCACCTTTTTGTCCTCGTCGTACGAAAGGTGGATTTTTCGTGTTATTCTTTTGGAATACACAGCAGCCTATGTCAAATTAAATTTATTTTAATATATTACTAATAGGCCATTGCATTTTAATGCCATCTCACCAAGAGATGAGGGCGGCAACGGCTTATAAGAAATAATTTTCATGAAAAGACAAAAACGCTTTACCCACGATAAGGGTGAGGCGTTTTTTAATTGTATCCGTAGGTTTAAAATGTCAACTTAGAACAAAGTGTTAATATACCCGATTGATATAAGTACCTGTAAAAGAATCAAGTTCTTGTATTGTCTTTTTTCATCATGAAAGTATTTGAAGATACTTCGCGGTGTTGTAACTTCAAGTTACCAACTTTGTTCCTTAAGTTTAATAACTTTTTCCGACTGAAATGCTTCCGGATCCAAGGATTAGAGTTGAGTCAAAGAAACAGTATCGAGATCTAAGATTATGCTTGTGGTACTACTGTTAATTATACGAAATTCTAAATCAAAATCTGTTTTCTCTCCTATTGCAAATGCTGGAATGATCACAGTAAATCTTCTATAACTAGAAGGTATTTTTTTAATAGGGATTAATGTTCCTGGATCAAAAGAACCAACTAGACTTACTCTTAGCTTTCCGGTATTTGATTTTGATTTGGCAAAGAAGGTAATTTTATATGCATGATTTGGAACTAGTGTTACTCGTTGAGCTAGATAAGATGTCTCGCTTCCTCTTACTGGGGCTTGAAATCGTATATGCTTTTTACCAGTATTAGATTGTACAGTAATTAGCCTAGTGTTTCTAGATAGCCACGGGGCAGTTGTATCATCTTCAAAATCTTCGTTAATGGTTAGTATATTTTGAATCATTTTACCCACTCCTTATTATTGATACTACATAAATATGTAGATTAATAGGAATGGTGATAGTTTTAGAGTACAACTTAAAGTATTTTAATTTTTCTTCCATTTTCTTAATCATGGTCAGTCATTATATTGGATTATTAATCTGATCAATTTTTATAAAAAGTGAAAATTGTTCCCCCGGGCTTTTCTTATTACCTGAAAATAATAAAACTTCCGCAATTTCATCATTCTTACAAAAAGTTTAGAACATATGATAAGCATCTGACCGTTAAAGATTGCGAAAAGCATTGAAAAAATTAATGAACAAGCGTAAGCGCCATGGAAAAAGTAATCCACTATTAAGTCCTCGAGTTAGACTAAGGAAATCGAAATCTCTCACAAATAAGTACAGTCCCGAAGAAATCTATAATAAAATTTCTGATTGTGAACTAAATTGGGTTTTTATGGAGTTACGGGAACCAGATAATAACTTTATAATTTTTTATATTAGGAAAGATGTTGTTACCCCAACGTCTATTACAGGAAAAAGAATATTTCTTCCTATTCCCCCTGGGCGCACTGATTATGGAACAGTTGAATTTAATGATAGTAGAATAGAAACCGTATTATGTTTTGAACCAGAAGAGAATAATGTTGCTGAGAATGTAGTCATTGCTTGTATTAGTGGTCGGGGTGGAGGCGTATCTGGTCCTAACGGAATGACAAGTTTAAGAAATACACTCCGTACTAGGCTTGCAACATTGGGAGTACCCTCAAATAATATTTTTCAAATAAGTTGGAATAAAAACAGAGATAGTGATCCTTTTGGTGCTCCTTTAATGAGTGATTTAAAAAAAGGAATTAATTCCAGGACCAATAAACCAAGTTATTTAGCAATCATAGGCCACTCATTAGGTGGTTGGGCAGCATCTAAGTTATCAAGAGTTACTGCTGTTAAACCGGATTTTATCGGGCTTATTGATCCTGTTTATGGTGCTTCCAATATTATGTCTCCAAACGCTGTGCCAATAGGATCAAAAGTGATTAATTGGTATCAGAAGAATGGCATAAATGGTGGGGAACCATGCACAGGCATAGGTAGTATTCCTTGTACTTCACCCCAAAATGGTATTTCATGCGGATATCAGAATGTACCTGGGGCGCAGAATATTAATGAAGTATACTTAAAAACATGGAGTGGAGCTATTAGATCAGTAAATTGCCTGGTGCCAAAAAAAGTTGTCAAATTGAAAGCGTCACATATAGATATTGATGATGATGAGTGGATCCATCGCCAAATCTTTGATCAAATTAATTCAGATATTAAAAATCTAATTAAATCAAAAAAAGCCCGAAGGAAATGATTACTCTTTTGGGCTTTTTCCTTGTTGGGTGATAGTAAGGAATTTATTTTTATAAATACTCGAAGCTAACAGCATTAATATGATCATTGATAATCTGCTAAGTATTACAGAATATGGAAAGAAACTGGAGTGAATAACACCAAAAGTCCCAACCAACCCTGCGGTTATGAAGTACTGAACTGCCTGTGGGCATGGTGCTTGTGATTTTGCACAAGCAAAGGAATCCCATGCGCTCATGCTGTAAAAGCCGGCATAGCACAGGTGGGTTGTATTTTGATAACATTGAGTGCTTCTGTATGGAACCCTTGGATATCGAAACGTATGGCATCGTTAACATGAATATTATTCATCCAACATTCAATAATAAAAAAATCAACGCTTTGAAAATTTGTCGAATTGAATTATTCAAGTCATTAGCTTAAATTTTGAAAATATAAGGTTTAATTGATTTTTTTTGGAATCCACTTTAGGACGAATGCTCTAGTAAGAGTTCCGGTCAACATATAGAAAATGAACGAATAATAGAAGTTCCAACCATAATAAGCAACAGCATCAAGCCAGATAGAATACGGTTCGCCAATAAATGCAAAAATAAGAGCTTGCAAGAATAATGCAACGGAAAATGTTTTCCAAGTCGAAAAATATTGAAAAATCAACATTTGAGCTACGGGTACGATCGAAAAATCAAAAGGTAACTCGAAAATAGAGTACGGTATTAATTTTGTAGGATAGATCCAAATACCAAAGTCTGCACCAAATTCGTCTGTAATAATTGAAATAATCAGCACGATTAATCCAAAAAACCAAATAATTGGCGCTCGTTTGCGGTCTATAAGTTTTATGAGAACGATCCAAGGGATAATGATCATTCCAAGTAAAAACCACCAAGTCCAAGTAAACAGACTTTCATTTATCCATAGTTGATATTCAAAAAGTGCATGCGATTCCTGCATATCATGTAATTGATCTTTTGTCATTTTTCCACCTACAAATACGATATATTTTTCTTAATTGTTTCCCTCATCGTGTTAGCTTAAACTTCTCTGGATATTTTTCAACTGAGTAAGAGCATGAAATTGCATACAAGGCTGAATATTGAAGAGCACAAAAAGAACCACATTACCGGGTTGGAGCGGTAAAAGTGGTAAGGGGAGTAATTATAGAAGCCCTTAATAATTTATTCCAGGAATATCATAAGTGTCGTAGTTAGAAGCCTATTTTACTTGAATATTAAGTATCATCGCGAGGTGTTCAACAATTAGTTGTTGCCATGAATAATTTGCTTCAAAGGGGTTCCGTTTTTATTTTTGTTATTGCTTAGGGATTCTAAAACATTGGCGGAGTATTCAAAGTCATAAATGAAGAGAAAAGCAAAACGTCCCTCCTAAACAATCGGGAAACGCTTTACTGTGTCAACAGAGACGATACTTCTGCCTTAGACTTGTTCACGAGGAGGTGTAATTTTATTTGAATAATAAGGATATAATTGGGGGATAATTCCATCGAGTATGACGTTTAAGAAAGGGAGAATTGTTAGTTATGGATAATGAAGAACAGACAATCTCACTTTCGGTAATCCATAATATTGAGGCGCTAAGGAACTTGTTCGGGAACAACGAACAGCTTACCTTTCATTATTTTGAAAGGGATGGGGAAGAACCGTTTGGAGCGATTGCTTATCTAAAAGTCTTAATAGACACGGAGTGGCTGCAACAACTTATTCTTCCGCGTATTGGCCAGCGTATCCAATGGGAAGAAGCTTCAACGATTTCGCTTATTGATGCCGCCAAGGATCAAGGCATTACACGAGTGGTACCCAATTTAGAAGATGCGGTGCGAATCATCACGGACGCTGGGATTGTTTTGTTCGCTGAAAACCAAATTCAAGCCTTTGGAATGAGTCTTCCTGGATTCGGAAAGAGATCCATTAAAGAGCCAATGATGGAGGTAAATGTCCGAGGACCTCGTGCAGGTTTTATAGAGGATTTGGATACTAATGCTGGACTAATTTATAGACGTTTGAAAACTCCTCAACTTAAGTCGAAGACTTTTATAGTGGGTCAAGAAAGCCGAACTAATATCATGGTGCTTTATCTTGAAAATCAAGTAAATCTTAGTGTATTACATGAAATAGAGTCAAGGCTAGAATCTGTATGTCTAAATGTTGTTGTAGACAGTGCTCAGATTGAGGAATGGATACAGGATAGTGTCTACTCACCATTTTCCCAAATACAGAACACGGAAAGACCAGACCGAGTTGCAACTGCCTTAAATCAAGGTAAAGTAGCGATTTTAACGGACGGTAGTCCGAATGTTCTTTTAGCGCCCGCTATGTTTACAGATTTTCTACACCCAAGTGAGGACCTGTACGAAAAGTTTTATTTTGCGGATTTCCTTCGTGGTTTGCGTATAATAACGCTTTTCGTGTCCTTGTTTCTTCCGTCAGTCTACATTGCTTTATCTACTTTCCATCTCGAGATGATCCCAACACCACTTATGCTGACATTTCTTTCGGCTAAATCAGGCATCCCATTTCCTACAATTCTTGAAGCCCTAATTATGGAAATTGCATTTGAAATTTTAAGGGAAGCAAGTGTAAGGCTACCACAAACAGTAGGTCAATCTATCAGTATCGTTGGAGCGCTCATTATCGGGGAAGCCGCTGTTCAATCAGGCATCGTGTCGAGATCCATGGTAATCATCGTGGCAGTGACTGGAATTGCGTCGTTTACAATCCCGTCTTTTAATACTGCTATTACCCTAAGATTGCTCCGTTTTCCACTTATGTTTATCGCTGCTTGCACCGGTGTACTCGGCATTTCGCTCAGTATGTTCGCGCTTGTTCTACATTTATGTTCGCTAAGGTCATTTGGTACATTATTTATACCTACGCCTGAACCTAAGCACTGGCGGGATTTCCTAAGCCACTTTGTATTACTTCCAATCAAGCTTCGTAAGTTTTCGAAAATGCAAGCTTCTGCTGTTGCTGCGAAAGGATCCGAACATGATGAAGAAGTTTAAACGTGCACTGCTGATGTTCTTGATGATGACATTTCTAGTGGGGTGTTCTTCGGACATTCGCGAAATAAGCGATATTGCGCTTGTCATGTTGACAGCAATTGATTATGACAAAGAAAAACAAATGTTCATTTTTACCATCAACTGTATTGACGCTTCAACGAACAGTTCTGGAAACTCAGACAAAAAATTAGAGTGGGTCGCTACTTCATCAGGCAAGTCTATTTTCGAGGCTGCACGCAATTTACGTAGTCGCGCTGGTAAAGTGCTGGTCTGGCAACATGATAAGTTTTTTCTTATTGGCGAGAGCGCGGCAAGGAATTCGATCTACGAAATTGTGGACTTTATGACTCGGACGCGAGATATTCGGCTATCCAGTTATGTAATTATAAGCCAAGGAAGTGCTAGCGAAATGATGAGAACCAAGGCAGAAACCAAAGATCTTATCTCGAATGAAATGGTTGGTAAAATCAAAAATGAGCATCTATGGGGAAAAAGCCTATCTATTACCGTTAAAGATGTCGTAAACTATTACACAAATCCTTATCGCGGATTTGTAACTGGAAGACTAAGCAAAATGAAGCCAATCGGTAGTTCACGTGAAGTACTTCTACTTAGCGGTGGTTCTGTCATTCAACAGGGGAGGCTTACACAATGGATATCAGGAACGGATGTTCTTTCAATCAACATTATCGTCAATAAGAAATATTGGCGTGATCTTGAATTTTCGGAATATGTGTCATATAAATCGGCCAATTTAGGAATGAGAATGAAGGTAAGCAAGCGGTCTATGGCGTTAATTCAGGAGGAGGGGAAACCCCTAATCGTGATTAAAATAGGATTAATAGGATCTATAACTAGTCTCGATAAGTACTTAAATTTACCAGATCCTGTCACACTTCAAGCTATTGAACAGTCTTCCAGTCGACAAATCGAGCAGCGTATCAAAGATAGCCTAAATCGGTTTCAACACGACCTAAAGGTAGATGTTATTGGATTTTCTGATTTTATTAGTAAATATCATCCAAACGAGTGGAGAGGGATGGAGAAAACATGGATAACTGACATCTATCCTAAAATTCCAATTCGTGTACACGTGGACGTTAAAATTCCAACGGTTGGAATGAGCCAAGTACTTGGAGGTGTAAAATGAATGATTATTTGACGATTATATTTATTCTCCTTTACTGCGTTTGGAAAGCTACAAGTTTATGGAAGAAGAAACTTCGACGTGAAGCAGCTGTACTTTGTATGTTATCCCTAATCGCGGGTATGTATTTCATACCTTCTATTGGTGACCAAATTCCAACGCCTAGTTCCATAAATAAGTGGCTTTACAAGCCAATTGCCGAATACGTGGAGCGTAAGGTAAACATTGTTCCGGAGGAATACCCATTGTGAAATTTGAAAAAATATCGCCATTCCAGCTCGGATTTCTTTGTTTCGCATTCATGTCTGGCTTCTCAACCCTTTATTTGTTAGAAGCAAAAGTAATTATGCATGATGTTTGGATGGCAAATGTTACGGCGATGCTTGCTGTGCTTCTGATACTTAAAGTGTTTACATATGTCCAAAGCCAATTTCCAAATTTGAATTTTAGTGACATAATTGAAGCTTTATTTGGTAAATGGTTAGGGAAGTTTGTGCTAGTGTTTTATCTCATGGGTATGATAGGCCTTGGTGTATTGTCTTTACGCTCTATTTCGTTGTTTTATAACACTGCTATTCTGCCAAATACTTCTCCAATGTTGATCATGGGGCTTGTTTTATGTGTGACGACTTACGCTGCTTTTCTTGGGCTTGGCACCATTTCTAGATCCATAGTACTCATTTTGCCATTTTTCATTGTGGCCATCTTGATCATTGGATTTTTAATTTATCAAGACGTTGAGGATAACCCTTTGTTGCCTCAGTTTCAGCATCCTTTTCCATTGATATTATACTGTGCAATGATATCGTTTGGTTTTCCCTTCGGTAAAGCAGGAGTCATCGCTTTTGTCTTCTCTGAGGTTACAGTTCACAAAAAGCTATATAAAAGTTGTTCAATCGCAATCGTTTCCTCTTGCATATATTTGCTCATGTCAACTTATCTTTCGTTTGGCAGCCTTGGTGACAATATGTTTAAAACAGCATCATTTCCATTTTTTTCTTCCATTCAAATGGTTAAACTTGGAGAATACATTGAGCGAATTGAAATTATGATTATTAGTATTTGGACAGTTCTAACACTCTTCGAGATTATCGTTGTCCAATACGTATTTGTAAAAATAATAGGGCGAATGTTTAAATTGCGAGATATAAAGGCACTCTATTTGCCTGTAGGTGCAATCTTTTTAGTTGTCTCAAGTAAAAGTGCTGTCAATTCAGCGGAGCTCATTGCTTATGATCTATCCATTCTACCATTTTCAATTATCTTACCAAGCATACTTATTCCTCTAAGCATGTTGTGTCTAGTTTACTTTAGGAAAATAAGAAGATGACAAGGATGGAGGACTATTATTCACGAACTACAGCCACCGTCAGAATTGAATTTATATATACGAAGTTTGCCTGTTTTTATGAAAAAAGCCCTTCTCAGCCGACTTCGGGAGGGACTGCGTAGATCTCGGTTGAATTCACTACAGCACTACTTCTGTTTATAAATGAAATGGGCATTCTTAATTTGGCATTCGCAATTTAGGAGTAAAGCATTTGATGCATATACCTTGCATGAATGCTTTTTCTTTGTTGGGGTTACATTAATTGAAGCTATGTGGTGAAAGAGTTATTTTCTTGGAGAATTCCATAAAATAAAAATATGCAGCTTTACAGGAGGATGAAAAATGAATATTGATTACAAAACTACAGCTGTTGTCGTAACTGATCCGCAAAATGCTTTTTTGAGTCCAACTGGCTCAGGGTATGAATTAACGAAAGATGTTCTAAATGAAGTTAATACAATTAAAAATCTTGATTTGGTTTTTAAAACTGCGAAGGAACAAAACTATCAAGTTTTTATTTCACCACATTACTATTATCCGCATGATCACAAATGGGAAATACTAAGCGCCGGTGAAAAAATGATGCATGACTTAATGATGTTTAATGTTGATGGTCCCCAAACAGCAGTTCCGAAATCATCGCAGGCTGATTTTTATGACTTGTATAAGCCATACATTGAAGATGGTAAAACGATTATAACAAGTCCACATAAAATATTCGGTCCTGAAACTAACGATCTTGTACTTCAATTGCGCAAACGGGGAATGAGTAAAGTTTTGTTAGCTGGTATGAATTCGAACATTTGTGTGGACTCACATATGCGAGAACTTGTGGAGCAAGGATTTGAAGTAGCCGTAATCTTTGATGCTACTGGAGCTCCTGGTTTTGATGCTTATAATGCTGGTAAAGTGAATTTCGGTATTCTTAGCAGTGGTTCCTGGAGCACAGAAGAAGCTATAGGCAAAATGAAGGGACATTAATTTTTAATTATCCAACACAATATGCACATACAGAAAAGTGATGCGGATGAGAATCAATAAAAGTAAAACAATAAAATCACAATAAAACAGCAGCGATAACTCTGCTGAAACTCTCTCACATTAAAAAAACGCTACTCGTAGTGGCCTTTTGCTTTCGAGCAGCCTGTCTATTGCACAAAAACTTTATGTAGCCGGTAGAAAAAATAAACTGGAAGAGATGGATGCAATCTGGAGGGAGTCGCGGCTAGATACCTAGATATTTCACGTCACATCTATTGCGCAACCGTTTTGAGCAAGGAAATGCGGTTTGTTGTGACATCTAACAATTATTATAATCAGTTGATCCTCATGCTTCGATCAGGAAGCCGTGCAAGAAAACTGCAGCCCCTCGTTTCCCAACAACAGTTGCAGGATTTATAAAATCAAGACCATAATTTCGAAGACGATTTGAGAGCAGATCACCGCGGTAGACAATTCCTATTGGGGCTCGAGAACGGTAAGAAACAACTCAGAGGGACATTGTAAAGGGAAGGGGATCCTCTGAAACGAACAACCTGTAAGTTATTTTCCTCAGTATTCAAAAAAACATAGGAAATTGGATTCACTCTTACCAGTATTCATGCATACAATGATAGCAGGTATATTGGCCACTCAGCAACTTCGAGATTGCTTGAAGTTGCTCTTTTTTGTGTTAGATACGGACAAGCCTATTATCCTACTCTTTGAACAGTCTAAGAAAAACGGGCTTCTTCCAGAGTAACAATATTTAAATATGGAATACATTATCAACCAATGCCGCCGAAAAGGTGGATTTTTTATGTTAAATCCTTTTAAATAGATTTGGCCTATTAAATGTTTATTTAAGTATGAGTTTATAGTGATAAGACATAGTTGAACACCAAATAGGTATAGATAATACACCTTTCCACTTCTTGCAATGTCACTTCTGCATTTATCCTTTTGTTAGCAGTTTCATTAACGTTATCCAACGTTTCACCTATGAGTTTCAAATGAGACCCAACAATAGATTTAATCTTTTCACTGGATGATTTGCTGTCAATGTATTGGATGAGGCGATTGATGTACTGATCTTCTCCGATGTTCATTAATTTTCCAGAAACTTCAGTTGGGGCAGCCAATGGCGGGGATAGAGATTCGGCAACTTCCTTAATTAGTCTTCGGCATGTGCGAGCAACATTTTCGCAATTCTGATCATCTTCTAATTTTATATTCTCATAAACTGAAATAAATTTCTGAAATGGTTCTGGGCAAATATCCTTTAATGCTGTGTCAACAATCAAACGGTTCCGCGAAAAAATATCCTCCGTGATCTCGCCCAACCTCAATTCATAATTACGATCTAATACATACTGATATAATCGTGCTTTAATTGTTTCAATTCTCTCCATGCTTGTTTGAATTTGATGTTGAATTCTGCTACGCTCCGCAGTATTTCCTTGTGATGCTGTAAGTTGGGAACTAGAAGAAAGTGAGACATCGCGATCATATGCCACCTTCATTCTTGCTCTTCCGGAACTCACGGTAGCCTCCATGACTGCAATTGATTCAGTGAAGGCTTGTTCTACTTTCTTTGGTTTTTGATTTTGATCTTTATTATTCGGGTCATCTATAAAATAGCGTCTTCCGGATTTTTCTATCGCCGTCCAAGCCGCTGCTGTTAGGAATCCTTCACGGTCAGTATCCAAGCCACTTGCTTCTTGTCTGAGCCAATCTACTCCTTCAAAATCATTTGTTAAGCGAGCCAGTCTCAAACATTTCAAAAGAATATTCTGTATTGGTAACTCGCTTAATTCAAAATTGCGTAAGATCTCATCAGATAGCAATAAAGCTTCATTATTGCTTTGTATAACCAAAGTTTATTCCTCCTCATATCGTACAAGGATTTTAGAAATAAGCACTTTGCTTTACTCGATAATATGAATGGCTTTAATTGGGTGGAACATGAATTTATAATTCCCGCATAAATTAAAGGTAGAAAGCAGGTGATTCAATGTGAAATCTTATCTTCGAAAATATGAGCTTATGGCTTATCTAGGTGTGAAAAAGACCACTTTGTCTCGCTGGATTGAATACTACAAAGAGTTTATTCCTTCTTCACTGCAGGGGGATGTAGTCTGTTACGGGCATGAAGCTAAAGAGGTTTTAATAAGGATTAAAATGCTACGTGAACAATTATAATCAAAACCACACATATACGAAATTTTATTGAGCGAAGGATACCCAAGGTATGGAGTAGATGGGCAAATTTTGACGACTTAATTAAATAAGCTTTTTTAAGTTAATGAGCTGTTGTATTTTTTTGAAATCCTTGAACTGTTTTTTCTATATCTAGTCCATTCTGAATGGCTTTAAGTAGCATTGCTTGCTGCTGTAAAGGAGTCAAATTTGAATCATTTGCTAATGCAAACTGCGCTCCGACAATTGAACTCATTACTACTATTGCCATATCGGTTCCTTCAATGATTCCTGCTTTTATTGTTTCAACTTCAGGGGTTTCTGCTTGAGTTTCTGCTTTTCGTTTTATAGACGTGCCGATAAATGCGTTACATTCATACGTGTTAACTCCACCGTTATACTCAATTGTTACTCTAACCAAACTCATATAAAACACCTCTTTCAAAATATACATCTCTCATTTGATAGTATTAGAGGAATGACACAAATATTCAATATTTTTGGTAAGAATTTAAAGCACCCAATCCAAAGATTTGTATCTCGAATATGGTTTAGTTTGAACTATATATTTAGGTATAAACATTAAATTATTTACTTATTATGCACATATACTTATTTAATGATTTGTTTTATTTGGAGGCGTGATAATGAACTATCTCGTGTTTGGTCATGCAGGATTCAATCACAATAAATTACTCAACATATTGCCTGATAAAGAAGAAATTATTTTCATTCGCCGAATGGATGAAAAAGGAGCCATAGATGAAAACACAAGATTCCTTTCCTTGTCTGAATTGGCTTCGCTTGATTCCCAAAAATATACCGCTATAGTCTCCTCGCCTTATGCGTTACAACATGTGCTTGCTTTCCAGCCGCTAAGAATCATTGCATGCATACCACTGCGCTCAGAGCTCGAAAATTTAACTTTATGGGATAAATATACAGGACTGTTGGCCTCATATTCGGACATGATTATTACAGAATCTGAAAGAACTTACCTAGAACAGACTCTTCAATGGGAAAGAGTATTCTTGCTGAGAGATTCTGAGGAATTAGTTCGGAGTGCCATAATATCCATGTTGAAAGGAGAGCTATTGGAACAATGGGTTACAAAACAATGGGAAGAGCGTAAGCGATTCTATCAATCGTTACATGAACAACAAGGACCTCACGAAACAATTTGTTATTTGCTAGCTTCATATCTCTATTTTTTAGGAGATGTTTCCGCTAAGTTGTATCTGGGTATATCATTCGAACAAATGATAAAGAAAGAGTATTCGCAATGCTTAAATACCCATTTCAGATTTTTTTCGGCGATCGAAGTCAAAGCAGGGAGTTTGGAGAAAGCAGTTCGTACTTACGAAATCACAGCTATAACGGATGAGGAAAGGAAGAGTATGGAGAACATCAGGAACTGGCAAGAGCAGGGGGAATGGAGGCTTATTCAGGCAGAAATATTTAGAGCGAATGATGACTATCGCTCAGCTATAAAAGTGCTTGAAGATATGGGGGCTAAGAATTCGCTCCAAGCCGCGACGATGAAGCTTCAATATTATCTTCACACTTACCGCTGGAAGGATGCTTTGGCTTTATTTGATAACTATGGTCTGTCCGATGAGAATCGGGTCACAGCGGAAGTTATTCGGGGGAATATCCAACTAATTCACAACAAACACCACTTGGCGATTCGTACTTTTCTGCGGGCATCGGTTGAAGATTGGAACGTACTTACAAATTTGAATGAAATAGTGTCCTTAGAGCAAGCAGTGGGGGGGGAGTTTCAGTGAACAACATCCCTGTACGTAAATCTACAGGAAACCGTCTTACAGCGATGATGCAGGTCCATAACGAGGCAGATCGTTTTTTGGAAGATGTGTTAAAGGATTTAAGTGAGTTTGTTGATGATATCGTCATTGTCGATGATGCGAGTACGGATGATACAGTAAAGCTGTGCCGCTCATTTCCGAAAGTAAAAAAATTAGTTGTTTTACAGGAGTCGAAATTTCAACGGGAGTGGGAGTTGCGGGAATACTTATGGCGCTTTGCGTGCTCGTCGGAGCCTGATTGGTTGCTTTCTGTTGATGCTGATGAATTTTACGAAGATAAGGCTAAAACACATATGCGGGAACTAATTAATCAAGATCGATACGACTGGGTAGGTTTTCGTTTTTTTGATTTTTGGGGTGGGATAACACACTACAGAGATGACACTCTTTGGGGGATTCATCGCCGGCATACACGCACTCTTGTTCGTTATATGCCCGATTATTATTATTATAATCCTCCTATGGATCATCATGTTCCACGTCTCCCTTTATCCTATTCCGCATTGCCGGGATTTCTGGCAGAACTGAGGGTCAAACATTTCGGATGGGCGGTTTCAAAAGAGGAACGCTACCGTAAATACTTACGCTATATGGAGCGCGATCCAAAAGGGGAATGGGGCAGCTTAGATCACTATCGTTCCATTTTAGATGAAAATCCTACGCTTGTGGAATGGAAAGAGGAATTGCAATGAGAGAAATTGGGATATTGACGCATAGTTTCCTAGATGCCTACAATGGCAAAATTGATAAGATATATGGCGGTGGTTTAGAACGCTATTTATACGATTTATCTGAAACGATTAAGGAACTCGGACTAATTCCTGTCATTTATCAATTATCGTATTGTGGATCATTTCAGACAGAAGTGAACGGTATAAGGGTGATTGGTTATGATTGTACAGACAGAAATATCGTAGATGTTTTTAACCTGATGTCTGCAGAAGCGAAGGGCTTGCTCATTTATGCAAGCTTCATCTGGCAGCCGATTGATTATAAGGAAGGGAGCATTGGAATATGTCATGGAATAAACTGGGATCATCATGCCGCATCCGTTGATCATAAATCCGATGTGGCTAGCAATGTGCAAAACGCGCTGAAGAAATTGAAACGTATTGTTTCGGTGGATTCGCACTTCCTTTCCTTCTGTCGTTCCGTGTGCTCTTATTCAAATGCAGACAAAGTGCTTTTATTACCCAATTCCGTGGATACAGCTCATTTTACCGTATCGATTGAAGAAGAGGATAAAGAAAATATTCATATCCTTTATCCACGCCGCATTAGTATTGAAAGAGGAATTGTTCCCATGATGTTGGTTGCGGATCGGTTGTTGGAGACATATGATCAGGTGACGATAGAATTTGCAGGAGCGACGATCGAAGATAGTTTAATTACAAAGGCGTTCGATCTATGGATGCAATATCACCCTAATCAGGATCGGATCACCCACAAGGCTTATTCATTCGATCTGATGCCACAGGCGTATTGGAAAGCGGATATCGCCGTTATCCCGACCATTTTCTCCGAAGGGACTTCTTACTCCTGCTTGGAGGCGCTAAGCTGTGGTGTTCCTCTCGTTTCAGCGAATGTCGGGGGATTGAACGATCTAATCATTGATGGGTTTAACGGATTATTGGTGACACCTACAGAAGAGAGATTGTTTCAAGCCATTTGCTCACTAATTGAGAATAAAGATGTGCGAGAACAATTGGGTGCGAATGCACGCCATACGGCACAAGCGTTCGACAAACAAATATGGAAGCGAAAATGGCGGGATATATTAACGGAAAGCTTCGACTTAAATAAGAGGGTCATATCGGCAGGACATGATTTCACCCTTCCGACGCAAGAGGAGGAAGCTCAAAAACAAGTATGGGATCAACTGTGGTCCAGAGAGATCTCTTATCAGTGGGATCCTTTGAGTGAAGTGATTTTCAACTTCTTGACAGAAAAGATTGGGCCACTGAGAGATCAACAAATATGTGAGGCTGGTTCAGGAACAGGTAAAATCTCTTTGCGATTAGCCATGGATGGAGCTGCTGTGACCCTTGTAGACTACTCGGCACAAGCGTTGGAACAATCACGGATGGCATTCAAACAAAAGGATCAGCATGGTGAATTCGTTCTCGCTGATATACGTAAAATGCCGATTGAAGCGAATACGCACGATCTTTGTTGGAGCGCGGGTGTACTGGAACATTTTAGCTTAGAGGAAAAGGTTAACATTCTGAAGGAAATGGCTAGGGTGACAAAGCCGGGTGGCAAGGTCCTAGTACTTGTTCCTTATTCTCGTTCATTACCCTATCGAATAGGTAAAGCATACGCCGAAGCCAATCATACGTGGAGGTACGGCACTGAAATTCCAGTAGATTCACTTAAGCAAGAGTTCGAACTGGCGGATATTGAAGTGGAAGAAGAAAGGAACATCGGATTTATTCAAAGTATGGATTTTCTTGACTATATTCCAGGGGCTGAGATCATAAAGCAAAGCGCAATTGAATGGTATAGCGAGCTGAATGATAAAGAAAGGGAGTTTTTCCCCGGTTATTTACTAGTGACGCTTGGTTCAGTTAAATGAGCATAAGTTTTATAATGAAAAACTCCGGTTTCGGGATGATCCCGAAAGACCGGAGTTATTTTTGCTTCTCCATATATTTAGATAGCATTTGATCGGCGACGAGTTGCGCTCTTGCCCGCCAACTTTCGCGCTTGGCTTGATTTTGACGAATCTGGCGCTTCTCAGGTGAACGGTCAAATCGTATTGCTTCGTCCAGCTGCTGTAGAAAATGGGAAGGAGACCGACCGATTCGAACTTCGTCAAAGGGTCTGACCTCGGGTAAATCCGTGCTGATGATTGGAAGTCCTGCTGCCAGGTATTCATAAAGCTTAACTGGGTTCGCCGCTTCTGTAACTTTCCGGATTTGAAAGGGGATAATTGCTGCATCGAACTGTCTGGCAAAGGCGGGTAAGCTTTCATAATCTCTATTTCCGAGCCAATGAACATTGGGAAGCTTGCCTATCTGCTCGGGTCCATGACAGAAGATCTCCCCAACAAAAACAAAAGAGTAATTCGGTCTTTCCTTTGCTAAATAGGCAATCAATTCGTAGTCCACCCACGAGGCGACAGCACCCCAGAATCCGACAACAGGTGCTGTGTTCAGGCATAGCTTTCGGGCTTCAATTTCATCATGCAGAAGAGATTGATCCTTGTCTAGAACTTGCGCAAAGTGCTCATAATCGGCTGCATTTCGGATGAGCATAACATTGGAATGCTTCTGTACGGTTGCATCGTAGATGATTTGAGAGGCGCAGAGTACGATATCAGCAGCATCAATCTTGCGTTTCTCCCAGACCTCGAGAGGAGCGAACTCTTCTGCGCTTATGTCGGCAATATCACTGACAACCATATTAATCTTATACTTTGGAAGTTGCTCGACAAAAGGACCGTGCGTAAGCCACATCACATATTCGTGATTTTTGTTAATGGCATCTGGATCTTGGCAAACCGCAAAATGATCATTCAGAATCACAAATGGGTTTTTCTTATCCTGTGTCACATTACAATAAATGACGTTGAAGCCTAATAGACTTAATTGATATAGCAGTTGTTGGGGGCGCTGGCGATGTACTTGATAGTCAAAACAGGGTAAATATAAAATTGGCGGAAAAGCTAAAGATTGGGTCAAGATTGTTGCCTCCTTTAAGCCTTCTGAAGTAAAGCTGGCATCGTCCGTACATATTAAGCTTCTTTAAAAAAAGACCTCAGCAGTAATGTGGGCTCTAGCGAACCGGTTGGTATACTGGGTTCCTGCTTTCGGCCAGTTTTAAGATAGTGATATGCCAATAAAGTTGTAGCGGCGGAATTATGTGCGTGCTTTTGCAAAACTTCTTGCATCCAAGCTGTCGACAACGTTTCACCGCAAATTTGAGCCATTACAGCAAAGAAGACCGCATCTGCCGCATGGATAAAGTCAGTTGCGGGGCTTTTTGCCTTGATAAAAGAGATCCATTGTTGCTTAACATTTACAGGAGCCTTGAGTAAACCGCATATCAGAGATTGGGGCATTTGTGAGAATGGAAAGTTATTCAGGCTAAGTTGATATATACGGATTATTGTTTCCCAAGCTCCAGCTTGTGTTAGAAATTGTATGGCATGAATCAGTGAAGTCGTAGGAATCGTCTTTATAACTCCTTCATCCAAAAGCTCCTGGATTTCAACTAATGGGGAATGTAGAGGATTAGCAGGCATGACTTCTAACACTTTACGAGCGGCAGTGCCATCAGATTGCGCCCAGGCTATGGCCCATAAGTAAGAAAGAGGGAGTGGATCATTTTTATTTTTTATATGCAATTGTTCCAGGCTGTGTATCGCCTTAGAACGATCGTTCAGCAGCCAGATGTAGATGGATCTGAGAAGGAGCGCTTGTTCATTCGGGAGAACTGCAGCAAGCAAGGGCTCTAAACACTCGAGGCATCGTGCATTCAAAAACGCAGGAGTTAACAATGCTAAATGTCGGGGAGTAAGCAAAGAGGCATTGTTTTCAAGATGCTCAGCTAATCTTTGTGTCTGACCGGACAATAGACAAAGCGAAATGGATTTTAACCAGGCCTGCAAGTAGCTGGGGTCGAGGGTTATCGCTTGAAAATAATGCTCGAGCGCCTCCTGATAGAGCCATCGTTTCTCGCACACATAACCGGCCAATGTGTGAGTCCGATAAGTCCCACAACCAGAGGTTGACGTATACTTGTAAGAAATATCGCCTGATTGAATAGCTAGTTGAAGTGATTCGTATGCTTTTAAGTATTCCAAACGCTCCATAAGAAGGAAGGCCTTCGCTTCATGCAGATCCGAAAAGTCTGGAAAAAGAGACAATCCTTGGTCCAGTAGCCTTTCAGATTCATCCAGCTGTTGGGTCATGTGCAGGGCGTAAGCGGTTTTCATATATAAATCCGAAAGGTATCCCGTGTTATTCGGAAGTTTCTTGATTAATGGTATAAACAGCTTTAGTGCTTGTTCATAACGTTCTATTTGATAATATTCGGTTCCCAGAGCATAATTCAGCATCGGATCTTCGGGTTGTTCTATCAATGCCTGGGCAATGATGTTGAAGTTTCGGCTGGTTTTATCCTTTCTCAGGATCTCCTGATGCATATATCCAAAATGATTGATCCGTAGGCTGGAAAATGGAATAGACGCGCTCGATAGTTCCATGATGCTTTGAGCAACATCCTCATGAATTTTACCGCGGAATTGAATACGAGGATCATTTCGAAAAAGCCGGCATGCCGCATCCGTTACAAACTCCCGCTCAGGAAGATCGCTAAGAAAGTTGACGATCTGCAAATAATATCCGTACACATTCTCGTCCTGCAGTAATGTTAAAATTTCATCTGGCTTCCACGCATCGAGCTCTTCGTCCGCATCCAGAACAAGAATCCAAGAGCAGGAAGCTTCTTGCAAAGCGGCATTTCTTGCTTTGGCAAAATCGTTTTCCCAAGGAAGGTGAATAAGGTGTGCCCCGTACCGCTTAGCAATACTCAAGCTATGATCCGTTGATCCAGTGTCTGCAATTATAATTTCTGAGACGATTCCTTGAACGGAAGACAAACATCGATCTAAATGAAGATCCTCATTTTTCACAATCATACATAAGGAAATATCCAAGAGAGACATATGCTTGTTCTCCTTAGTAGCCTCTGGACAAAGGCAGACTTAGTTTGGCCAAACGAAGTAACATATAATGTGGAGATTGCTTATCAGGTACCCCGATTTTGGCATTGGCCAGAGCCGCCCATAGTCGGCTTCTTCGGTACCCGTCATCCTGCACCTCTCTCAGATCTGTCACTATGGAGGGGGGCCAATTTTTAAGTAGCTTTAGAGCTTTACCTTGATGACCATTGTAGTATGCAGATTTGACAGCAAATTCAAACTGATCGTTAGTATTACCTTCCATCGTGCTGCTCTCTATTTCCGGCTCATCTACCCCGATCCAATACCTTATATTTTTGTGTATTTGACCGGACAACAATCGGCATATTTTTATCTTTTCATCTTTCACCTGCCTGTGAGCCTCGTCGTCCAATTTGGTTAAGAGAGAAAGTGCCGTGGTGTAACAGGATTCTTCAATTAACAGATTGACGACCTTTAACACAGCTTCTGGAGCTTTAATAGAAAATTTTTCTGATAAAAGGACAGGAAGAATGGACTCGGAGCCTATGGACTTCAACAACCGGAAAATTCTTTGCAGAGGTTTGGACAGCTGGGAGTTGTGTCTGACTGTTTCGGCATACCAGTGAATGGCATGATTGTCTTCTCCCATTTCTTCATAAACTTGCCCTAAGCCATAGGTGGATAGAAAAGTTCCAATACCGGAGTCCGTATGATACTGCATAGGTGCTATTCCAATTTGTATAGCTTGAAGGAAAGCCTCTTTGGCTAATGTTTTTTCGCCAATACTTGAGTGAACAATTGCTTTTATATGAAATAAATCGGGATAGTCAGGAAATAATTGGATGCCACTTTCGCAAGCTTGAATGGCTTCGAGTTGGCGGCCTAAAGCAAACAAGCAGCGAGCTTTGTACTTATAAAGCAAGTGAGCATAACTAACTTCATGGTTAACTAAGGACAAAGAAGTTTGCAGATAGGGAAGTGCCGACTCATAATTGTTTACCCGCATATGTTCTACAGCAATATTATAATGGTGAAACGGATCATTGGGTTCATCCTGAAGCGATTGCATTAAAAGGTCAAGATTCCTGCGGATTTTATCTTTTTGAATCACAAGTTGTTCTTCATATCCATAATGGTGAATAATGATATTAGTTATATGCAAAGCGGAGTTTGGATTTCGTTCTACAATTGAATAAGCGATCTGTTCATGTATTTTCCCGCGGAAGCGATGATCGGGATCATTGCGAAACATTCTTAGAATCGGATTGATCGTAGATACAGGAGAGTGAATAGAGTTTCCATTATGATTATGAATTTGTAAAAAAAAACCTTCGAACTCATGATGTTCCGCGCAAATCTTGAGTTCTTTCCTATGGTTTTCATCTAACTCCTCATCTGCATCTAGAATTAATATCCAGGATCCCGTGGCCAGAGATAAGCCAGCATTTCTCGCAGAAGCAAAATTGGATTGCCATGGTATTGTAATTACTTTGGCTTTATAGGATTTTGCAATTTGGACAGTGTTGTCCGTCGAACCGGTATCTACAATGATGATTTCGTCTACAGTATCTTTAATGCTGTCCAAACATCTGCGTAAATGTGCCTCTTCATTCTTTACGATCATGCATAGCGAAATCGTGTTTTTGGCCATTGGAAATCCTCCTTTGCCTACTAGACCACCGCGTATGCCAACCAGTTCTGTTTAATAAGCGAATACTAGAGCGAATTTGTTGCAAGTCTTCCTTTAACGAAGGAACGTCTGGCGCCCTGGATAAAGCATCGGAAAGACTGGTTTCTGCAAGATGAAGATAACAAATAGCGGCCGCGGTTTTAGCTCGTTCATACGTTCCCTCCTCTAGGAGTATGCTTTCGAACATTTCAGCCGCCATTAGGTAATGTCCTTTATCAAAAAGAATTTCACCCAAATCAAATAAACCCTCGTCATCCAATTGAACGCTAGACAAGGAAATGAGATGCTCTGCAGCAGTAAAAATGTACCCATGATCGTACAGCATTTTAATTAGTTCCAGTTTAAACTGTCCAGTCAGTTCAGAAAGTTTATCCATGAGCTGGATCTGGCCTAAAACAATGGATTGTCGAGTAATAGAAGCAGTAAGTTCAGACAACGAATTGTTATCTAAATCTGTTGGCCTATGTCCTGTTGAGAGAAATTCATTGATAGTTTGATACAGCGTTATCAGATGCTCTGGTAATAAAGCAAAGAAGTCTGTTTGAAGTGATTCATTGAGCTGCCATTTGCAAATCGCGCTCCATTGAAGCAGAATTTCAAGTTCGAGTGTGCCTGGCTGCTCCTTTATATAATTTTGCAATAAATGATCTGCTTCTTTTAGATGACCAAGGTGAATCATGGCAAGACAATAATTTTTCAAAAAAAGCGAATCAGTTAAGTAGGAAATGGGAGTTATAGCAATTGCCTCTTCAAATGCACCTACCTGAACAAGTGTATCCAAAAGCAAATAATGCTCAGACGGGACGGAAGGACAAACTTTCTCCTTTAATAAAATGGCAATATCATGCCAAGGCACATCTAATTCATAAAAAACCTCGGAAATGCCGATTAAAGCTGGAGCATAAGTTGAATGATGCTGCAAGGTCAGATTAAATAGACGTGCTGAATCCTCAAGGCGACCTAAATTCTGTGCGATTTCTCCCATTTTATAATAGACAAGAAAGCTGCTTGTTCCAGCTTCAGTCACATATTTACTGTTTTGTAGGGTTGAAGCTCGCTGAAATTGTTCATAAGCCTGTTCCCATAACCCTTGAATTTGAAAAGACTGACCAAGTATATAACGGAGATCGGGATAATCTTCATAACGTTCCGTTTCCTTAAGCAGCAGCAATTCGACCTGTTTAATTTCTCGAAGTTCCAGTAAAATTTTACTTAAATCTTTTACAAGAGTAGAACGGTAAGGAGCATCATCTCTCACTAACATTAAAGCTTGAATCATAGCATTTTTGGCTTCAATTAGCTTTCCAGCCTGGCAAAAAGTAATACCTAAATTGTAGGAATAGTAAGGATTAGCGGGTTCTGTTTGTAGTGCTTTTTGCAAGAGTTTTTCATTACGGGTGATTTTATCTTTTTTTCGTATGTTTTCGGGTAAATAACCGAAATGTCTGATTCGGATTTCCGAATCCTCAATAGAAGAAGAGGGATGCAATTTGACAATTGAGTGACCAATGTCTTCATGAATAATTCCTTGGAAACGGTAGTTGGGATTGTTACGGAATAGTCGTATGGATCTATGCAGAAGATGTTCCTGAGGGCCTGTGCCAATTAAATTCTCTATTATCACCGTGAACGCTTCTGAATCGGAGTTGTTTAATTTTTCTTTGATTGCTGCTAAGCCGGAAAGTAAGATTTCGTCTGCGTCCAGATAAAAAATCCAGTCGGTAGTGGCAATTTGTAAGGCTTGATTCCGAGGTGCGGAAAAATCATCTTCCCATCTGGAAAAAAATACCTTTACTCCATAAGATTTTGCTATGCGGATGGATGAATCTTGAGACCCGGTGTCGATGACAATAATTTCATCTGCATCTTTAACACTATCCAAACATTGACGCAGCCATTCTGATTCATCCTTCATGATGATGTGGATGCCGACTGTGCTCAACTTCATCTTCTCCTTACTAAAGGAAGAGTACATGGAGGACCATGTACTCTTTTTGGATTTCCCTTTACAGCAGCATAAGGGTCTTCATATATTATATTGTTAGGAAAGCTTTTATGTTCCCTGGGCATTCAGAATAACATTGATGGTTGAAGGTGATCCTGTGGCTGTTGAACGGTAAGCTAAACGTGTGTATTTCAGGAATCTGGTAGGGACAAGTACGTCAATGGAGCCAGCTGCCAACGGGTTGCTACCGTTCGTATCAACGTAATAGTTCGATCCGTCGGCGCTGATTTGAACTTGCGTATCGACGGAACTCGCACCAGTGTTATAGACAAAGAAGGAATATACACCGAGAACACTCGTTGTTACCGCAGGCAGTGGTGTATAGGTATCATCGCTTGTGATTCCGATGGTAGCTTGTTCAACGAAGCTCTTTTGCGAGATGGAAGTCACGCTGCTGAGTGTACCAGCAGTAATCGTGGCACCAAGCACACTATCAATGGTACCGTTGAGGATATTAGTGACCGTACCGGCGGAGCTTAATGTACCGGCAGTAATCGTAGCACCAAGCACGCTATCAATAGTTCCGTTCAGGATATTAGTGACCGTACCGGCGGAGCTCAATGTACCGGCAGTAATCGTAGCACCAAGCACACTATCAATGGTACCGTTGAGGATATTAGTGACCGTACCGGCGGAGCTCAATGTACCTGCAGTAATTGTAGCACCAAGCACGCTATCAATGGTACCGTTGAGGATATTAGTAACTGTACCGGCGGAGCTCAATGTACCGGCAGTAATCGTAGCACCAAGCACGCTATCAATAGTACCGTTGAGGATATTAGTAACTGTACCAGCGGAGCTCAATGTACCGGCAGTAATCGTAGCACCAAGCACGCTATCAATGGTACCGTTGAGGATATTAGTAACTGTACCAGCGGAGCTTAATGTACCGGCAGTAATTGTAGCACCAAGAACGCTAGTGATCGTACCGTTGAGGATATTAGTAACTGTACCAGCGGAGCTCAATGTACCAGCAGTAATTGTAGCACCAAGCACGCTATCAATGGTACCGTTGAGGATATTAGTGACTGTACCAGCGGAGCTCAGTGTACCAGCAGTAATCGTAGCACCAAGAACGCTAGTGATCGTACCGTTCAGGATGTTAGTAACCGTACCAGCGGAACTCAATGTACCAGCAGTAATCGTAGCACCAAGAATGTTTGTAATTGTTCCATCAAGAATAATACTTGTGATGTTTCCGCTTGAATCTGTGGCGATAGCCTGAACAGTTCCTGTTGAATCTCGGCCAAATATTAAAGAACGTAGATTATCCGGATCCGATTGAAAAACACTAAAGTTAGGCAACTTCATCATTCCTTCCAGTTAAATTAATTTATTGTTGTTTGAGCTTGAAAATAAACATCACATTCTGTAGAACCCTTGCCACAAGTTATATCTGTGGCTAATATTAAGCGAGTCCACTTCAAAAACCTGTTTAAAACAAATACTTTCATCGATTTCGGAGGAACTATGTCTTCGCAGTCTTTGATAAAATCGACTGAATTTGGACTGATTTCCGCACAAACAATAGCAGGCACATCTCCCCTGTTTATGACTGCATAGGAATTCATTGTAATCGTTGATGTATTTTGAACAGGTAGTGTAAGCGTATGATTCGTTACTTTTAAGTTTAAAAAGGATTCCTCTATAAAAAGAGTGTTGTTTGTTGGCGAGACAACAACCTCTAAACGACCGTTATGATCAGTTCGTACAGCTCGTACTTCGTTTCCGTCGTTTCCAAAGATCTGTACTTTGTCCGATTCCGGTGTGAGATTTCTAATATCTAATTGATTTGAAGAAACTTGGACTGGTTGATGAAGGGTTATTATTTTGTTTGGTTGGTCACATGGAAGTCCTGTTTTTTTTCGTTTTAGACGGCTTGGGCACTTTTTCCGTACAGGACTTGATCTTTTTTTTGAGCATACAATGAAAAAACATTTTTTTTTTGCACAAGTGCTCTTTTTTGACGACTGTTTTTTTACTGACTTTTTAATTGTTATTTTTTTGTGGGAAATAGTTAGCACCTCCTTCAATGACAATTATCAGTATATTTTCCAACATAGTTCTCTTATCGAAAAAAAGTGGATTTAGATGTAATATCATATTCTCTAGCAACTTTATTGATTGGGTTTAACTGGTAATTACGCATTGCCCCAGAGGAGTCTTAAAGTCAGAGAGGCCTTAGTTCAGTTTTTACCGAACTAAGGCCTCTATCATTGGTACAAATTAGTATATAAAGTAGTAGAGGAGTTAAATAAGGGTAACTAAAGTATATTCAGTCCTCATTTTTCAAATTGACTCCAAGCATATCTAAACCTAGCCTTACATTAATTTGTGATTTTTTTTCAGTTAAAAAACTTGCGTATACTTGGATATTTGGAATGTCAATTTGAAAATCGTTTTGTACTATGAAAAGTTTTTCTTCCTTAATAAACGGGTTAGCAAAGCTCTTCGTCAAAAAACCAAACATTCCACCTTGCAGAAGCATGTTTATAATAATTGTTGAATCATCTAACTCTAACGCTGGAGTATGTCCCTGACCAAACACTTTTGGAAACCAGTCAGGGAACTTGTTGCCCACATGGCAATACTTTTCAGTAAAAAAATCTGGTTGGCTTACAACGAGTCTTTTCTCAGCGGAAACTAATATGAGTTCGTCTTCGAATAGAAATATATTGGATACTTTAGGGTGATTCGGTGGATCATGTCTTAGTGCAATATGAATAGTACCGTCAAGTAAATGAGCCATATTTTTGTAATCATCAAAGTAACTATTAATTTTAATTGCAACTTTTGGATGACTTTTTCTAAAGCTTACTATTTGATCAAAGAAATAATGCTGCCATCCGGATCCATGCCCACCTAATACGATATGATTATCGAATTGTTGTGACATAGAAAGTTTGCTCTCGCTAAACAATCGAAGCATCCTCTCAGCAAAAGGTAAAAAAGTAATACCAGCCTCGGTCAACCGTACAGTTCGCTTATCTCGAAAAAATAACCTTGTATCTAAAGTGTGCTCTAATGCTTTTATCCTTGCTGTTATAGCAGACTGTGAAACTTGCAAATGTTTGGAAGCCTTTGTGAAGTTTAACGTGTTGCAAACCGATAGAAATGCTTCCAATTTTTCAATTTCCATTTTTCACCTCAATGGTTTGATTAATTCAATATTACAGATAAAAGTATGATTCAACTAATACGAAGAGAACTATATTCGCACTCAAATATTATAAAAATAAGGGCTACCGCGTGGTTAGCCCTTTGCTTAAAGACATAACGAGTAGGCATTCACAAAACGTAAAATGCTCTAACTCAAATCAGATAGGAAAGTTGGATTTTGTTAATGCATAGCTGACCGCTTCACCTGTTTTCTTAAAAATGTGTTCGTACCCAATGAATTCGTCTAATCTTGTTTTTTTTAGCATGTGGCGTGGTTGGACTTGTAATTCGGAAATGATTACTATACCACCGTGCTTTTTATATTGCTTGATGACACTTAATAGAATGGACTCACCCGTCGTATCTAGATAGGGGACACTGCTCATATTTAAAATTAATATTTTGGATTTCTGATTAACTTCTTCCATGATGGAATCTTTTAATTTATTTGCTGTCCCGAAAAACAAAGCTCCTTCGACGGAGTAGATACTAATTTGGGAGCAATTATGTTGTTCATTAACAGCATGTGTTGTTACTTTATCATTTTTCTCGGTAACGTCCGGAAAGATCTTTGCAATAACTAGAAGACTACTCATATGTTTCAAAAAAATGATGGCTGATAAGATTAATCCAACTTCAACAGCAGTTATCAGATCAGTAAAAACAGTAAGAAGAAAGGTAATAAGTAAAACAAGTGACTCCGCAGTTTTGCTTTTTAAAACATGTGCGAACTCTTTACGCTCACTCATGTTCCAGGCAACAACAATTAAAATTGGTGCCATACTTGCAAGCGGAATGTTCGAAGCATATGGAGCAAATAATAACAAAACTAACAGGACGACTATACCATGAATGATTCCAGAGAAGGGAGACTCTGCCCCGCTTTTAATATTTGTTGCGGTTCGAGCAATAGCACCTGTTGCTGGAATACCCCCGAACAATGGAGTTATCATATTAGCGACACCTTGACCAATCAATTCGCGATTGCTGTTATGTCTGGTTCTAGACATTCCATCAGCAACTACAGCAGAGAGTAATGATTCAATACCACCTAATATAGCTATAGCAAATGCAGGTTTTATTAAAGATTGAATATGTTCAATTGAGAGTGTAGGTAAGTGTAAGCTGGGCAAGCTTTTGGGAATTGCACCGTAGATGGAGCCGATGGTAGCAATTTTGTCAGGATAGAAAATGGATGCTACTACCGTAGAAATTAATAGTCCTACTAATGATCCTGGAATTTTGGGAAAAAGCATTGGTGTGACAATAATAAGCATTAGACATATCACTGCGGTTAAGACACTATACATATTTATTGTTGAAAGATGAACACCTAATTCCTTCATATTGGAAAGGAAATCTTGATGTTGTTGAAGATTATGCAATCCTAGAAAATTCGCAATTTGTCCTGTGAAAATGGTAACAGCAATCCCTGTAGTAAAACCAATTGTAACAGGACGAGGAATAAAGTTAATTACACCACCCAGTTTAAAAATCCCCATGAATAACAATATGATTCCCGCCATAAATCCAGCAATAAGCAAGTTTTCATATCCATACTGCATGACAATGGCAAATAATATAGGTATAAATGCTCCGGTAGGACCGCCAATTTGAAATTTCGAACCACCAAGAAATGAGATTAGTATTCCTGCGACAAACGTAGTATATAACCCATATTCTGGCTTTACGCCTGAGGCAATTGCAAAAGCCATTCCTAATGGAATGGCAACGATACCTACAATAAGCCCCGAAATCAAGTCTTTTTGAAATTTTTTCACATTATAACCATGGTATCTTCCACTAAAAGAAAATTTCATACCTAATCCCACCATATATTAATATTTGATTATTTGAATATATATAAAATCATAAATCTAAAACTATTGGTTGTCAATTTCATTTTTCCTGAAAATTAAACGAATAAAAAAAAGGAGTAAATCGAGAACAAACCCGATTCATCCCTTTTTACATATCACTGATTTTTTATATTCTCTAACATTGATATAGCATTTACAAGATGGTTGTCAAAAATTTGCTTAGCAACAATAAGTAGGTCTTTAATTAAGGGGTCCGTTAGTGTGTATATCACTGAGGTCCCGTCTTTAATCCCACGCACTACGTTTTTACTCCTTAACACAGCTAGCTGCTGAGAAACAGATGAACCTTCGCTACCTAATATTGTTTGTATCTCGTTCACGTTTTTATCGCCCTCAACTAAAACCTCAAGGATTCTTATTCGTAATGGGTGTGCTAACGCTTTAAAAAAATCGGCTTTAAAATGCTGTATTTCTTGATACATAGCGTACTCCCCTAAATGTTTGACAATTTATATACATAGAATATCATAACACAAACCGGAAAGCACGAAGGTAAAGGTTTGAAATGACCTTTGCGTTCTTAAATGCTTTTAAGTTATAGTATAATTACAAATATCTATAAAATCAAATATTTTATTATTTGAAAATTAAGAAATAAGGAATGGTTTTGAATGCTGGTTGGTGATGAATTGTATATTGCTACAAGAAAGTATCTTATCGACTTTGGTATGCGACATTTAAATGGATTAGGGGCAGACCATATTTGTAAGATCTGTATTCAGAACGGCGGTTCTTGTTGCCGCAGTTGTAAACATTTAATAAACGGAATAGGTTGTCAAAATAGAAATACAAGCTGCACGTCTTGGTTATGCGGATATTTAAAATTATTATATTACAAAGCAGGATTGCTTAAGGACTGGCATACATTTTGGGGTGAAGTGCCTGGTATTGATTTTAGAAAGGACTATACCCCGGCATTAGTGAAAATGAGGACTCATTTTGAAGTTACTGTCAGGAGAGAACTAGGCGAGGCACTAGCGAATGACCTTAAAAATAAGTTAAGTAGAGATAAGGATAATATCGATTTCATTGTATTGGCTAGTGAATTGGATGAGCTGATTGATGAGATTGAATTTGCTAAGGATTCGGATATGACTGCACATTTTATACAGAGGCTTAATTATTTAATCAAAGACTTTGAAAACTTTCGACAAGCCATAAAAACATACAAATTAGGGGGAGATAATAACGAATTTTAATGAAAATAATCATTTACTATACAATTAATTATACAGGAGGGTGTTATCGAATGGTTGGTGCAATCCTTTTAGGAGTTGTTGCCCTATTCATTATACTGGGCTTAACATTTTGGGCAACGAAGAAAGCGTACTCCCGAAAATGGGATGAGGCTGATAATGATTGAGATTAATTTAATCATTAACGTAAAAAATCACATAAGACACAATAGAATGTGAGGAATCCAAATGTCCAATAAAACTTCATATGGCTTAATACATATATCAAACGATGTTATTTCTACTATAGCTGGTATCGCCGCCCTTGCCACGCCTGGAATCGCTTCTATGTCAGGCAGCATCCCCGAGCGGCTTACTAAGCGTTTGAGAGGAAAAAACGCCATAAAAGGTGTGTTTGTCGAGGTTATAGAAACAGAAACAACCATCAATCTACATGTCATCATCAACTACCTTACCAATATTCAGGCCGTAAGCCGAGATCTTCAAGAAAACGTTAGAGAGTCTGTGGAAAACATGACTGGGCTTAGAGTCGTAAACGTAAATGTAATAGTTGAAAGCCTGTTTATAGAGCTTTAACTCAAAAGGTAGAATGCAAGAGTGAGAAAAAAACAAAAAAAGAAGAGAGGTATCTATTGAGTGCTAATGGAATAGGACTTTGGATTGTTATTGTCGTTTATGTTAGTTTAATCATCTGTTCTTGCCTTGTTTTGAAGCAGAACAAAGCGAATAAAAAAAGAGGGGGAAGTGGAAAAAGTAAATAAATATATATGAGAACAGAAATGAAATGGAGGCATAAAGAAATTAATGGAAAACTCAAACGAGGTACTATCAATAGCGTGCCACGATTGCAAGGTTAAAGGTTACATTGAAAACCTTGAACTAATTGAGGTGTCCTATTGTCCAAAATGTGGGGGCAAGAATATAACTGTTCATGATAATAAAAAGTCTCTCAAATTGAGGTGTTAAGGTATATATTTGTAGCCATGTTGAACCACTTGGTGGCATTGGTATCAAGATCTTGTCACCTAAGCAATCACTCAACTTGACCGACAGAACAGCTTGTAAAGGATCACTTTAATATTGACCTTTCAAAACCAGAGTTCTGACAGCAAGCAATGAAAAAAAATCTTCTGAACTTAGGGGAATACATTGAAATAGGTTATGTTAAGTAGGGGCTACTGAACTGACGAAAAACTATAACGCAAAATACAGAACGAAACGAGGCTGCTGGCACAAACGGCAGCTGCACCTTGTGAGAATAATGAAAAGTTCATGCTAATTTGATGAAGCTAATAATTAAATTAGAACTTGCCAAACTAAAAACTCAGAACAAAGTCCTGAGTTTTTTAGTTTGGTCTTGTTTTCATTTTACGGTCTAGTAAAAGTACTTGAGAAAGCAAAAACGCTGCTATCGGCAAACATGTAAGGAGGAACAACTACTTCTTTTGAATCAGTCCAATACCCAGTGACGTAATCTGTTCTATTATTGCCGTAATAAAAGGCTTGCCATAAAAATTTTGAACAATAGTTTGGGTTAATAGTACTTAATTTAAAATCTTCCCAACTGTAAATTGGAATTGAGTAATTAGTTACCCTAGAGTAATTCGCTTTTGCCCAGTTTGCAGCATTTGTTGCGTATGATGCTCCAGCACGAAGTTTATAAATAGTAATTGTTTGACCTGAGGCGTGTCTATTCCTATATGTAGTAATATCATCAGACTTACCACCAGTTACCCCATTCTCTGCTACGGGGTTAACATGATATACTCTGAAGTCAGTTCCTACAATACCAACATGCCCTACAATTGGAGAACTACCACCTAGCGATTTAGAGGAATAAAGAACGTCCCCAGGTTCCATAGCAATAGTCGTTCCAGGATAATCAGGGTTAGGTATGCCATACGGTACAACTTCTTGTGCGCTAGCAGTAACTGAAGAAAATAAAGAGATTAATAGAACAAGGACCAATACAACAGAAAAAAACCTTTTTTTACTTTTTTCAAACAAAATGCAAAATATCCTATTTTTTGATATAATTACAGTATTACTATACTAAAATAAGGGTAAATAGTCAATAATTACCATGGAAAAAATATATATAAAGTGAGAAAATTCAGTATAGTTAGTCGAAGATAAGTGTTAGATTAAATAAATATAATACTGGGAGGCTATAACAGATAATGAATGGCACAACAAAAAAAAGAATTACCATTTCTATTATTATTTGTATACCACTAATTATTTTGGGTATATTTGTGAAAATTAGATTTGATATTTATCAACATGAGAGTAAAATGCATGATTATCTAATTTCTAAAGGGTATAAAGAAGAAGAAATCTTAAAAATAAATTGTGACTTAAGTATATTGCCCAAGTACCCAGTATACGTTACTTTCAAAGATGAGCCTGACCACACATACTTGTACTCATACTCAGCAACTAGCGGATGGTTGCAGCTTCCTCCTCAAGGTGAGTACGACCCACGGAGGTTTAAGCATTTAGAAACAAAGTAATTAAATAAAAATACAAAGAGGGATTCATGCAGTAACGAAAAGATGATTAAGCTATCTGGACACGATATTTGAATCAAAACACGGAGGCAGCCGTCCACAACGATCGGCTGCTTTGAGAGTTTAAGATCATTTGCGCCGTAAACTTTATTTGTTGTGTGAGCGCCAGCGTATGGCGCTTTTTCGTTATTTCCTGTGTTATAATTTTCCTATAAACTTTTAGTTAATTTTCAAGACTAGTGACCGAGCTTTAAGAATGTTACGATTTTCAGGAATATTAAGATCGGTATTGTGTCAGGTTTTAATTATTCTTCCTGAAGAGAAATTACTGCTTGGAATTATTGCAAATAACTAAGTATAATCTTGAGCAACCTGAAGTGAATTTTAATTTCCAATACTGGAGGAATGAGTAATATTGATCGAAAATCCAGTTGATATCTTAAAACAGGTAAAGAAAGACCTAAAGAAATGCGCTGAAAAATGGGACTATCTGAAGAATGTAGATAATGCTGAGTATGAAAAAGCCAGACTAATCATTTTTAAAATATGTAAAGAAGAAAATATTGAAGTTCCAGTAGTACTAAAAATGTGCTTGGAAATGGAAGAGTTTTTAACGTACACATACGATGGGAATACTCAACAGAATGAAGCACTATTGTTTATTCAAGATACGTTTAATCCATTTATAGATATCGTAAGAGAGCGTTCAATTACAGTTCAATTTATCTCTGTTGAATTTAATCCACCTAGTGAATTGACATACGATCATATCAGGGATGAACTTAAAAAATGCGATAGAAAAATTATTGAGCAGGATTATGCTGGTGCTATAACAAATGCTAGAAGTCTTCTAGAAGGCGTATTAAAAGAGATTGTCTTTACTATTACAGGTGAGCATCCTGATCCAAAGAATGATTTAGTCAAATTATCAAATGAGGCTAGGAAGGTATTAAATCTAGATCCTTCTAAGCCAGAAATAATAGAACCGCTAAGGCAAGTAATAACGGGATTAGCGAGCACAGTTCAAGGTTTAGGGACAATACGGAATGTAATTAGTGATTCACATTCGAGAAAATATGAGCCGGATGCACATCAGGCTATTCTAGTGGTTAATGCATCAAAAACTATTGCGTCTTTTATATTTGGAACATTTCAATATCAGCAAGCAAAAGGCATCTTAAAGAAAGTAGAAGAAAAGAACGCATAAAAGGGAGCCTACTAGGCTCCTGTTAGTTTGTTTCAAACGGGTACGTTAGTAAAAAACATTACATTATGAGGCTGCCGCGGAAACGATCGGCGGCCTCGTTCCGCTAACGGGCAGCATTCCAATATGTGATAATATTAAAACCTGTAGTATAGGTGTCTCTTTGAAGTTACAGAACCTGTTGATTCGAATAGTAATCAAAGAAGGGAAGAAAAAAATGACCACTATTTGTTTGGTGAGACATGGGGAAACGGATTGGAATTCAATAGGAAGGTTACAAGGTAGGACTGATATTCCTTTAAATAGTAAAGGGCTTTTACAGGCAGAAGAATGTGGTAATTATTTAAAGGAATCCCTCTGGGATTTGTTAATAACTAGTCCGCTTAAAAGAGCGATACAAACTGCAGAATCAATACAACGGAAAATTGGTGTTCCATTAGTGGTAATGGAACACTTCATTGAGAGGAATTATGGAGATGCAGAAGGTATGACATTGCATGAAAGACTTACTGCATTTCCTGATAGAAGTTATCCAAATCAAGAAAGTAAATCGTCATTAGGCAACAGGGTGTTGTTAGGTATCAATGAAATTAATCAAGTGCATAAAGGAAAAAAGATTATAATTGTGGCTCATGGAGGAGTTATCAATAGTATTCTAGCTTCCTTATCCAATGGAGAGATAGGTTCAGGAAAGACAGAGTTAATCAATGCTTGCGTAAGCAATATTTATTTCGATCAAGAACAATGGCAGATAAAAGATTTTAATAAAGTATCACATCTGTCTGAATATGGCCAAAAGGAAAAAGTTTAAGTTCCCTTGTAAGATTGTTTATTAAACGTTGACGATAGTTGAACGAAATAAGGAGCAGTTCTGCCACGGTAACTGCTCCTTATTTCTATTAATTTATTGATAACTATATTAGAACGAGACAATATAAATTTAATTATTATTTAAATAGGTTTCGAGCGGTAAAATATCAATATCCCAATAAAATCCAAAAGGTGATATATGAACATTAGTTGGAATGACTCGTATTTAGGTAAACTTCGAACAGTAATTGGAACTCAAAAGATTATAGTAAATTCAGTATGAGCAATCTTACTTGATGATGAAGGTCGTACCTTATTTATAAAGCGTCATGGTGATAATAAATGGGGTATGCCTGCAGGAGCCATGGAATTAGATGAATCAGTTTATGAGGCAATGAAGCGTGAGGTTAAAGAAGAAACAGGACTTGACGTTTTAGAGGCAACATTAATTGCTATTTACTCTTCTCCAACAACTCAAACATTCACTGACCGTTGGGGTAATGAGCATCACGTTATTGAATATTTATTTTTGGTGGATAAGTGGTCGGGTACTCTTAAAAAAGAGACAGATGAAAGTGTAGATGCTAAATTTTACCTAATAGATAATCTACCTGAAGCCTCCAGTGAGCTTTTTGCACGACATCATCAAAGAGTATTTAAAGATTATAAAAAGTTCAATGGAAAATTAGTATTAGAATAATTTTCGGGGGTTGAACTAACGAGGAACGTTAGTTGAATAAGAGGGTAGGCAATTATTTGTTAGAAGTACTTCAAATCTTATTTGTAAATCGGGTTTTCACTCCTTAATTTGCAAATCGATTATATATATGAAAAGCCAGCAAACCCTTATGTTTGCTGGCTTCTTGCACTTCAAAACTTAATTGTCACCCAACAATTATTATGTTGTATAGGTGGATAAATAGTTCTCAGCCTTCCTGAGTGTGAAAATCTTTTGATGTCCAGTTTTTTGGTCTTGACAATGTAAAATAAAAACGGTAGCTGGTTACATCCGAGCGTCGGTTTCTCTTGTTTAGCGTTGCAGTACTCTGGCTATCATCGTGGCAAATTCGGCTCTGGTTATCGCTTGAGTAGGGCGGAATGTACCGTCATCATATCCTGTGACGATTTTGTTGGCTGTCAGAGCATTGATATATGGGTATGACCAGGAATCCAACGGAACATCTGAGAATGAAACAGCAGTACTGCCGCTTAGTTTGAAAGCTCTGGCAACCAGGGCGGCCATCTCTGCCCGGTTAAGCCTGTCATCCGGCCGGAATGTGCCATCATCATATCCGTTCATGAGGTCTGACTTCTCTGCGGCTCCGATGTAACCAGCAGCCCAGTGCGAGGCAGGTACATCAGTAAAGTCGCTTGTTTGCGGCTTTAGGCCAAGCTGAGTCGAAAGCACTTTCACGGCCTCGGCGCGGGTAATGCTGAGGTCGGGACGGAAGCTGTCATCCGGGTAACCGGATAGCAATCCCTTCTTAATCAGTAGAACAATGCTATCCTCGGCCCAGTGTCCTTTCGTGTCGGTAAACGAGATTACTTCTGGTGACGGCTTGTCGATAGTGCCGTCACCAGGCGTGGACGGCCCATTGCCTGGATTTGTCGGTCCGTTGCCTGGAACTGTCGGTCCATTACCTGAATCTATCGGTCCGTTGCCTGAATCTGAATGTTCATTGCCCGGGTCTGACGGTACGTTATTGTCTTTCTGGGTCAGCGCAGGCGCAAAGCTTGTATGACGCGAAGCCATGGTCTGCTGCTCTAGTGCATAGCCCATACCCAGAATGTTGGCGTCATCCCATGCTTTACCTACAAGCTGCATAGAAATTGAATAGCCATTTGGATTTGTGCCTACAGGTACGATAACAGTTGGCAGTCCGACATTAGATGTCAGTACGCCGGTACCTCTGTCCGAGCTTAGCTGAGTAGCTGCACTGTCGTTGTTGTACACATCGCTTATAAATCCTGCATACACGACGCTGTCTACATCGTACTGATCCATCCAGCCTGCAATAATCTGTTTGTAGTTCTTTCTGTAATCGAGGTAGGCCTGTACCTGACTTTCTGTCATTCGCGGGCGCACTTGCAAGTTGCGCTGATTGTACAGCAGCACCTTAGGCGAGGCGAGCAACTCGTCGCCGTTAGCGAATGGGAAATCCTTCTGTAGCTCGATGTAGCGCGCCCAGCCCTCAGCGCCGGCATTTCCCGATGGGCTTGATCCACCGCCAGGAGGCGTGCTCATTTCGACCAGAGTAGCTCCTGCCGCCTCCAGATCAGATAAATGTTGCAAAACGGCTTCACCCGTGCCGTCATCGGCGTACGAGGAAACGAATGAGGATGGAATATAGCCGATTCTCTTGCCTTGCAGGGCATTGCGATCGAGTGCTTTCGTCCAGTCGCTTGGCCTTTTTGCATCTGCCTCCTTTGTCAACACCAAATCCAGTGGATCGGTTCCTGTAGTTGCATTAAGCAAATAAGTCAGGTCGGTGACGGTGCGGGCAATGGGGCCTGCATAGTCCTGTCCCCATGTCAGCGGCATAACACCGCGCGTGCTTGCCATACCATCCGTTCCGCGGAAGGCCGTCAGACTAGCACCTACAGACGGTGCGTACAACGAAACACCAGTTTGTGTACCCAAGGCTGCTGCTGCAAAGTTTGCCGCAACGGCTACTGCGGAGCCGCCGCTGGAACCGAATGAGGTTTTGGACGGATAGAGCGCATTCCAGGTTTGCATCCAGCCGCTTTCGCTGAAGCTGCCACTGTTGGCAAATTCTGAAAGATTGGTTTTGCCGATAATCACGGCTCCTGCTTCTCTCAACTTCTGAACCTGGTAAGCGTCTGCTTGAGGCTGCCAGCCCTCAAGTGCTTTGGTACCGCCGGTGGTCGGCATATCCTTTGTATCATAGAGATCCTTGATAGCAATCGGAATGCCAAGCAATTGGCCTCTCTTCCCCCCTTTGCGAGCTTGGTCCGCTGCCTGTGCCTGTTGAATAGCTGTTTCAGAGACGTGAAGGAAGGAATGGAAGCCCAACTGTCCAAAATCATACGCTGTAATGCGATCAAGATAAGCCCTTGTGATGTCTTCGGAGGTAGTGATGCCTTTCTCCATAGCATCCTGCATTTGCGAAATGCTTTTGTTAAGCACATCGTAAGTGGCGGTTGTCACCGTAGGTGGTACGGCAGGAGCTGCCGGAATGTCAAGGCGAGTAACGGCTGCGCAAGCAACAGCATCATAACCAGTCAAGTTGGACAAGTCCCAGTTGCTTATTGTACATACCTGTGCAGGAGTCAAGTGTGTAAGATCAGGATTCTTCGCCAACTGATCCAGTGAATCGGCAGCTTGTGTGAGTCCGGCTGCGCCTGTTTCTCCAGCCAGCACATATCTGGCAAGCGACTTGGTGTGGCCAGGCTCAATCGTCAGGCGATGGATAAAGCCGTAGAAGTTTGCATCATTGCCTGAAGTGGCCAGTGGAGTAGTGAAAGGATCCTTTTGCTGGTTGCCGGTGCCTTGCAGCGCGCCTCCAAATGGAGCAGGCGAACCAAGAGCAACACCTATTGGACGATCAGCTGCTCTCGCATTGGCTATCAACACCCATGAATCGTTGGAAGCGATGGCGGTGTCTCCGCTGGAGGTCGCTTTGACATTGGCGTAATATGGGCCTGTACCATAGCCGAGAGATCCACCGAAAGATACATTGACCGTGACGGGTGAAGTGGTCGTATTGGTAAAAGTGTCAAAGAAACGTGTTCTATTGTTTGTGCTATCAAAGTATATATCGCGTGTAATAAGTACATTGCCCAGATTAACAGATTGGGTAGTGGCAAAAGTGTCATTGTTGTCAAAGGTAAGTCCAAAACCCCGCATCATTTGGCCATTCATGCGAGGTCCAGGTGTGGTGGACACTTGTACGAAAATATCGCCGAAGCCCTGTAGAGGTGTAGCACTCGCTCTGCGAATACTGCCTGTATCGAGGTTAGGCGCAAAGGAATCATGAAATTCCCATTCCGTACCGCTTTTCGATGTCAGTTTAGTTAACGCATATGCACTGTTGAACGGAACCAATCCTGCGATGGAGATGGATAGAGCAAGTGCTGCTGCAAAAGTGGCTTTATTACTCCTGGTACGTTTTATTGCTTGGGAGGCTGGTAAGTCTGTAGCAGACTGACTTTTATTAAGCCTCAAAATGTTCATGATCTTAAACAATATTTTTCAACTCCCTTTAGAGAATATAGTGGAAACTCTATCACCGTGTTAGTATTACGTCAAGTAATATAATTTAATATGTTATATAAAATAACATATATTTAAAAAAAGTTAATATGCAATGACAAAACGAGCGAAAATGGCACAGAAAAGTTTAAGATTTATTGATTTTATGTAAATATTAATGATACACACAAATGACTCTACTAAAGTTAGTTGCAAATCTACCAAATGAGTGGCTAGCTTATAAAAATTTGTTGGCGTAAATTATAAATGGTTCCAACCAGGTATCAAGCAGCAAGTCAGTTAACCCGAGGTGACGATTAAACGTGCCGTACAGGTCCAATTATTAACGTTATGTAAATGACTTCTTTAATGATTTGAATATAATTTATTGCGACAACCACCGCCTCATCTAAATGTAGAAACCTTCAATTGGCGGAGAAAATTACGGCAGATGGAGATATTGTCACTACGGGAAAGTGGCTCGCACGAGTAGAAAGGTAATTGATCATATTGAAAATTATTCTGAAGTCGGGGGCTATTAGGTCTCTTTGATGTTGCAGCTATTTTTCTGTTGAGTAATACTAGCTAAGCATTTATTCACGAGGCTCCCGACAGGCCACAACTTGGACTTAGCTCTACAACGAAGATTGACAAAGTCGTCTCGGATGTTCCCGAAAGCGTAGGACGGTTGCATTGATTACGCACGATCTGGCGATTGCACAGCAGGCAAAGTGGGTTGTATATTTTCGGATAGGAAGTTGAATGAGGTGGTTTAGGTTGAGACCGAGACTCTAGGGGGCTCCGGTTTTTGAATTATGGACATCTATTTGCTAATAGTATCAACAGGTAAAATGCTAATAACCTCAGCTGTTTTGTGCATATCTTTGAAAAAACTGAAATCTAGAACAAATAAATACTCTAGTTTGCTGGTTAATAGGTGTATTAATTAATGTATTTATCCCTAAGAGATATTTTTAATATCGCTTGTAGTCCGAAGATTAAGGGAGCGGAATTCGTAATGGAGCTTGGGGGATAAATCGAATAAATTAATAGCACTAACTAGGGAGTGTGCTAAGGAGACACTCTCACCGAGGAAGGAGATTTGAACTTCTAAGAAAAATGTTTAAGATCCTGCCTTATTGCAGTTCATATCAGTAATATATAGAATATGAATTGCGTCTTACAGATAAGAAATGGAGTGGGAACTCAATGATTAAATCAATTATTTTTGATATGGATGGAACTCTTTTTCAAACCGATAAGATTTTAGAAATATCACTAGATGATACCTTCAATCATTTAAGATCACAAAAAGAATGGGACAAGGAAACACCTATAGATAAATACCGTGAAATTATGGGGGTACCTTTGCCCAAAGTATGGGAATCTTTGATGCCGAATCACTCAATTGAAGTAAGAGAAAGAACCGATGCTTATTTCCTGAAAAAGCTAATTGAAAATATTAATATCGGAAAAGGTGATTTATATCCTTATGTAAAGGAGATTATGAGTTATTTAAAAGAGAATAATTGTACAATTTACATAGCGAGTAATGGCTTAACCGAATATCTAACTGCGATTGTGAATTTTTATCAATTAGATAATTGGGTGACTGAAACATTTAGTATTCAGCAAATTGAATCTTTAAATAAATCTGATCTAGTCAAGATCATTATTGAAAAGTATGCGATTACCAACGGAGCAGTAGTTGGAGACCGTCTTTCGGATATAAATGCAGCTAAAGATAATCATTTAATTGCAATAGGGTGTAAATTTGATTTTGCACAAGAGAATGAGTTGTCTCAAGCTGATATCGTTATAGACAGCTTAATTGAACTAAAACAAATAGTGTTGGGATAACGTCTTTAGCTAGCGAGGACGATAACTCCATTAACCGCCTTTTTAAAAGGCGGTTTTCTTATGTGAAAAATCAACATTAGATTTGAACATAGGAGTAAGATAAAAGATCTCTTATACAGGGGTTGAAGTTCGCAGGCTTGTCCTGTAGGCTTGTCATTAATGATATCACCGAAGGAGAGAAGTCATGTTCGCCTTACGAAATCGCCTGGAAAACTACCTGCTCGGGACAAGTCTTCAGAAGAAGCTTATTATTCTTTTCCTTCCGCTGGCTATTATTCCCCTATCAATTCTAGGCACGTTCTCTTACTACAAATCGTCGCAGGTCGTGCAGAAGCAAGTGTGTCAAACGATTCTCGAAAGTTTGCTGCAAGTTAATTATAGCTTAAACTATTTTGTGAAAGACATTGAGCAGTTGACGATGTACATTTACAGTAACAAGGAAATACAAGACGTGCTTTCGAAAGATTCAAATCGTGCGCTAGCTGAGAAATATCAGGACGAAAAGAAGGTAAACGACATTTTAGACACGTTTCTTGGTTTCAAAAACTGGAATATTGCCATCTACTTGCTAGGGGAGAATGGGGACCGTTACTTTACCGGCAATCTCCTACCGAGTCAATATGACGATTATAACATCAATTGGGGCTTGTTCCGGAAGATGAGGCTAGCTGGAGGCAATATCGTATGGGATACACACTACAGTATGAAAAAGACGGAAGATTTCGGCATTGTTTTAAGCAGCGGCAGGTTATTAAAAAAGATCGAGACAAATAAACCTCTTGGTTACATGATCGTGGACATAATGGAGAACGCGTTGGCTGACAAATATAATAAGGCACACCTTCAGCCAGGTGGTCAAATGCTTCTGTTGGATCGAAACGGCTATGTTATATCAAGCACGCCATCAAAGCTTATTGTGGGCACTAGGCTAAACGAGCCATATTTGGATCAGGTCCTGGCTGGCAACAAAGGCTATTTTGAGCCGTCCACTAAAAGTAGTGAACCTGTCATGGTTATTTATGATACATCCGAAATTACAGGGTTCAAATTGGTCAGTATCGTTCCAGTCTCTCAATTGACTAAAGAGAGCAGCAGCATCCGTAACTTGACATTATTCGTTATGATTTTATTTGGCGTTATCTCTTGTTGGCTTGCGTATGTATTATCTGTGACAATTACGAACCCATTGCGAAAGCTCAAATCGCTCATGTACCAAGTGGAAAACGGCAACATGGATGTAGCTTTTACTTCCAAATACAGGGATGAGGTCGGTCAGTTAGGCCTTAGCTTTAACAAAATGGTACATCGAATCAAGCAGCTGATCGACGAAGTTTACAAGAAGCAGCTCATGCTTAAGGAAGCTGAAATTAAGGCGATCCATGCCCAATTTAACCCCCATTTTCTATATAACGCTTTGGATTCGATCAACTGGATGGCGCGCATTCACAAAATGACGGATATTAGTCGAACTGTCGTCTCTTTGGGAGAACTGCTTCGTTTCAGTATCCGCAAAGGACAGCCTTTCATTCGAATCAAGGAAGACATGCATCAAATCAACAATTATCTTGTCATTCAAAAAATGCGTCACGGCGATAAACTGGAAGTAGATTTACAAATAGATGAGGATATTGAATCGCTTTACACTCTCAAATTGCTTATTCAACCGATCGTAGAAAATGCGATTACACATGGCTTGGAAATGAAACCGGGCAAAGGTGAGCTTTTCATTCGGGGATGGCGAAGCGAAACGTGTGTTTGCTTTGAAATTCGCGACAACGGCGTGGGTATGTCCGCCGATTTGGTAGAGCGAATTATTAGTGGCAAGTTCGAATCGGATAGCGAGCTCAGCACCGGCATCGGCTTAGAAAATTTGCTCATGAGGCTCCATCTCTATTTTGGTTCGAATTACCAGTTTGACATAGAGAGCAAGATCATGCAGGGTACAACCATTCGTATCGAAATACCTATCATGCGCTCAGGGGAGGAACACCGTGTATAAAGTATTTATCGTGGAGGATGAATGGCTTGTCTTGCAGGGATTAAAACTGACGATTCCATGGGAAGAGTTGAACTGCAGAGTGATCGGCGAGGCAAATGATGGTCAAGCCGGATTAAAAGGGATTTTAGACAGTTCACCTGACATTGTATTGACGGATATTCGGATGCCATCCATGGACGGCATTCAATTGGCAGAGAAGGTGAGAGAGTTATGGCCATATGTAAAAATTGTTTTTTTGACCGGTTTTGATGACTTTATTTACGCACAGAAGGCTGTAAAACTTGGAGCGTCGGATTTTGTACTGAAGCCTACTAACTCGGACGAACTGATGAAGATCATCGGAGATATTACGGCAAAGCTGGATGAGGAACGCCGTGTGCAATTACAGCAGGATCGAATTAATCTCAGACTCGGATGGGAGCAACCGCTTATTCAAGAGAAAGTGCTCTATGATTGGATGCTGGATAATGCGGGTCCATTAGAAAAAGAATGGTTTTTGGAATTCCACAGCGGTTTTCAAGACGCAGAGGATGAGCCTATATTCCCAGACTATCGCATAGTGTTGATACAAATGGATGGAAATATGAACAAAGAGTTGTCGGGTGGTCATTTTCGTGAACAGATCAAGTTGCTGGTTGGCGAACTTTCGACGTTTAGTCTAGTGAGAATGAACGAAACGAGGTATGCAATCGTAGCTAATCGTAAAGTCGAGCGTGCCGAGTTAAGCGCTGCTTTGAAAGAGTTGATGGCATTGTTGATCGCGATACCGCAGCGATGCATTCTCACAGTCAGTTGCGTCTACTCGACGATCGATTCGATTGCCGAAGCATATGTCCAAGCTATGCACGCCTTGTACCAGACCGTTTTTCTAGGCGGCGAACAGCTTATCTGGTTTGAAGATATCGAAGGCCAGCAGCAAACGGTGCTTGTGAATGACAACATGCTACAGGAGTTGATCGAGCTAGTCAAATGGGGGACACCCGCAGCTATCGAAAAGCATACCGGACTGTGGTATTCGCAGATTAGTCGCCTTCATCCGGATGGGCTAGAAGTGAGAAGAAGTTTTTTCGAATTCATCGTGACATTGAATTCTGTGCTGCTCCGGGACACTGAACTACAAAGCTTCGTCATAGATAACGGTTTTATTCTTAATTCAGTAGAGCGTGTAGACGATTCGCTTGAGAAGTGGCTAAATCGGTTGAACGCAACGTTATTCGAATGGAATCGACAATATGGGAATCAATCTGATCTTCAGAAGAAAAGCGGTTTCGAGGAAATTGTAGCCTTTATCGCAAGGCACTATGCAGAGGATATCACACTGCAAAGTATCGCGGAGCGTTATCATATGAGCGAAAGTTATTTCAGCCGACTGTTTAAAAAGCAGATTGGGACCAGCTTTCTTGAATATGTGACTGAGATTCGAGTCCGTCAGGCCAAGGAACTGCTCACGAATCCACGGCTTAAAATTTATGAAGTATCCATGCAAATCGGTTATCAAGATGCGCGGTATTTCAGTCAAATCTTTCGCAAGTACACAGGTGAGACGCCGACGGAATTTCGCAAGCGGCTCGGAATTGAAACGCTCCCTTTGTAAAGATAGCTGTTTTGGTAAAGATGATCGGTAGGCTTTTTCGATCAATAGTCGTATCGTAAAATAAAAACAGCTGTGGCATTATGGCACAGCTGTTTTTATTTTGGACAAAAATTTCAACAAAGACGAAAAATTGTCACATTGAGAGTGCTTTCATTCGAACGTATAGTTGTACTAGAAGGTTGAAAATACAAATCATTTGGAGGGTCAATAAAAATGAAAAAAACGGTTACAAGTGTTCTCTTATCTACATTGCTTGTCGGTTCGTTGGTCGGATGCGGTGAAAAGGAAGCAACCAAATCGCAAGCGGCTCAAGGTTCGGCACAGCCTGCGTCCAGTACGTCCTCTACGAAAGCCGGCGGTAAGCTCACGTTGTACTCTCCGAATGCGGCTGAGCTCAACAATCCGATAATTAAGGAATTCCAGGATCGCACAGGTATTGAAGTGCAACTCATTTCCGGCGGTACGGGTGATTTGCTGAAGCGGGTACAAGCCGAGGCAAACAATCCGCTTGGCGATGTGTTTTGGGCAGGTGGTGCTGATTCTCTTGAAGCATATAAGAAATATTTTGAGCCATATAAAACGAAAGAATATGATAATATTTCCCCGGAATATCTAGACAAAAACAATGTGTGGACACCATTTGCAGCTTTACCAATGATCATCATGTACAACAAAGAATTAGTTAAAGCGGGAGAGGAGCCAAAAGGTTGGACGGATCTACTCAATGCGAAATGGAAGGGCAAAATTGCTTACGCGGATCCAGCCAAATCGGGATCATCCTATACGCAATTAATTACAATGCTAACGGCGAATGGTAAAGATCAGGGTTGGGATTTTGTGAAAAAATTTGTAAACAATCTCGATGGCAAAGTTCTATCAGGATCTGGTCTTGTGTACAAAGGAGTAGCCGATAAAGAATTCGCGCTTGGTGTCACGCTAGAAGAAGCGGCATACCGTTATGTGGAGGGCGGTGCAAAAGTCGGCATTATCTATCCGGCAGAAGGCACATCGGCTGTACCGGATGGAGCTGCGATCATCAAAGGCGCAAAAAATATGGAAGCGGCCAAACAGTTTATTGATTTCCTCGTAAGCAAAGATGTTCAGACGATCATTCAAAAAGAATTCAAACGCCGCTCTGTCCGTAAAGACGCGGAAGTCGTTCAAGGCATCGCGCCAGCGAAAGATATCAAGCTTGTCGATTATGATTTTGACTGGGCAGCTAGTAAAAAAGACGAGAACATCAAGCGTTTTGGCAAGATCGTATCCGGTCAGGAATAACATATTGCTTCTAAAATATAAGGTGCCTTTCCTAGGGTTTGGGCACCTTTTTTCTAAACATCGGAGGGAAATAACATGCAAAAAATTGTCTTTGACCACGTGACCAAATATTTCGGTACCTCCAAGGCAGTCAACGATGCGCATTTTACGATCGAGGAGGGGGAGTTTTTCACCCTACTCGGTCCAAGCGGATGTGGAAAAACAACGCTGCTGAGGACTATTGCAGGCTTTTATCGTCAAGAGGAAGGCGATATTTACTTCGGAGATCGCAAAATTAATGATATTCCGACACATGAAAGAAACATTGGCATGGTTTTTCAGAATTATGCGATTTTCCCCCATATGACCGTATTTGAAAATGTTGCTTACGGCTTGAAAGCGCGCAATGTAAACAAGAAAGAAACGGAACAACGGGTCATGGAAGCGTTAGAAATGGTTCAGCTTCAACACTTGCGGGATCGTGTTCCTTCCAATATGAGCGGCGGTCAGCAGCAACGGATAGCGCTGGCGCGCGCGATAGTAATCCGACCCGGCTTGCTTCTCATGGACGAACCGCTGTCTAACCTCGATGCCAAACTGCGCATCAAAATGCGCTCTGATATCCGAAAATTACAAAAAGAATTAAATATAACAACAATTTACGTCACACACGATCAGGAAGAGGCGCTTGCTGTATCCGATCGGATCGCCGTTCTTAGTGAGGGGAAAATTCAGCAAATCGCTCCACCAGAAGATATTTATGCATTTCCGGCTAATCAATTTGTTGCGAACTTCATCGGTACATCGAATTTCATTCAGGCCGAATGCCTTGGAGGAAAGGGCGGTCATAAAGATGCAGAAATCAAGCTGCTTGGGGCCTCCTTCCGTTTGCCTCTTCTGAAGCCTTACGAAGGCAAAATGTTATTATCACTGCGTCCAGAACGTATCCAACTGGAAACCACTCCTGGGGGAGAATTTGCGATCAGGGGGAAGGTAGATACAGTGACGTTCCTTGGGGAGAAGGTTAGTTATTTAATTGAACTGCCTGACGGAGAGATCATTGACGTGCAGGAGCATGCGGTAGGACCTCATCGCTTGCGTAAGGCGAACGATATTGTCTATGTCAATTTGCAGTTAGAAAAAGCAGCGATGTTTGATGAAAGCGGCAAGGAGGCGATCTACCGTGCAACCAGTTAAACAAAGCCGGTGGTTCTCCTTTAAACAGTGGGATTTTTGGTCTTGGGTAACCCTGTTTATGTATCTTTTTTTACTCGCCTTTATCGTATATCCGTTGTTCTCTCTATTATTCAACAGCTTTTTTGACGATCAAGGTTTATTTTCGTTAGTTAATTATGCCAACTTTATTAAATTGAAGTATTATTACAGCGCGCTATGGAACAGTTTGCAGGTCTCTGCGCTCACAACAGTGTTCTCGATATTGATCGGGGTGCCGCTAGCCTACGTTACCACCCGTTATAATGTGAAATTCAAAGGTCTCATTCAAATTCTTGTCATCATGTCGTTGCTCTCGCCTCCTTTTATCGGTGCGTATTCCTGGATATTGATGCTGGGCAACAACGGTTTTTTGACGCGTTTCTTCCATGACATCGGGATTCCGTTTTCATCTATTTACGGCTGGAAAGGTATTGTATTCGTATTCACGTTACAGTTTTATCCGCATATTTATCTTTATGTATCGGGTGCGCTCAAAACGATTGACACCTCACTGGAAGAAGCTGCAGAAAGCTTAGGGCGCTCCAGTTTCCATAGATTACGAACAGTGACTTTACCGCTTATCTTTCCAACATTGTCCGCAGGAGCGTTGATGGTGTTCATGGCCTCTTTTGCAGATTTTGGAACGCCAATGCTGCTCGGTCAAGGATTTAAGGTGCTGCCGATCTTGGCGTATGAACAATTCATTAGCGAAATGGGCGGGAATCCCGCAATGGCCAGCACGCTGAGCGTTATCCTAATTTTATGTTCGACCAGTATTTTGTTCTTGCAGCGTTACTTTGTATCTCGTAAGAATTATACGATGACCGGCATGCGGACACCGAAGGTGGAAATGCTGACGCCGCTCTCCCAATGGCTGCTGACCGGCTTCGCTATGCTAGTGTCAATCGTATCGATTATTCCGCAAGCGACTGTTATTGTTACTTCTTTTATCAAAACAAAAGGACCTGTCTTTCATCCGGGTTTTAGCTTAAACAGCTATAAAGAGATTCTATTCCGCGTACCGAAAGCCATTATGAATACGTACACCTTTTCCTTGGTATCCATTGTAATAATGGTTGTGTTGGGAATGCTGGTTGCTTATGTGTTAGTTCGCCGTAAATCAAAGCTTTCAGCGATGTTGGATGGTCTTATCATGATTCCTTATGTAATGCCTGGCACGGTTCTCGGTATCAGTATGATTATCGCTTTCAATAAACCACCCGTTGTTCTGACGGGAACATGGGTTATTCTGGTTATTGCTTATGTGGTGCGGAAACTGCCTTATACGATTCGCTCAAGTACTGCGATTTTGTACCAATTGGACCGTAGCGTTGAAGAAGCTTCGATAAGTCTCGGCGTACCGCCGATGAAAACATTTTTTAAAACAACTGGACGTTTAATGGCCCCTGGTATTTTATCCGGTGCTATTCTGAGTTGGGTGACGACCATCAATGAGTTAAGTTCGACAATCGTGCTCTATTACGGGGCGACGGCAACAATCACGGTGACGATTTATAGCGAAGTATTTACGTCAAATTACGGTACTGGTGCTGCACTGGCTTCCATTCTGTCAATCACAACGTTGCTTTCTTTATTAATTGCTAACAAGTTGAGCAAGAAGGGACTGCAATTGTAGTTTTGTACACGGGTTAGAGAGCGCATGGCTTCACCATGATTTCAAAGAAGCGTCATGCTACAATAATAACAATTATTGATGACGAGTTTTTCGGGGGAATCATGAAACGGAATAATTGGATCCTATGGAGTATTGCATTACAAATGATCATTATTATGAGTGTCGTAATGATCTTTCAACACAATAAAACGGTCGGTCCGAGTGGGGAATCAACTCGTGGAACCACACTATCAGTTTGGGTATATAGTCAAGGGCTTGAGAGTGCATTGAATGAATTTCATCAGATTAATCCTGATATTGACTTAAATGTACGGTACTTCCGCTCAAGCGATCAATTATTTACCGAGCTTATGGCTGCTATATCGGCAAACGATGCTCCACAGCTTGCCGAAATCAAAAGTTTCTATGGCATTGCACAACTTGTAGATACTAAAGCGGTGCTACCTGTTGACGAGGTGACCTTCCCACAATGGAAGAAGTTACAGCCATCATTTACGGAGCCTTTTCATTATGAAAAGCAGTACTGGGCGGTGCCCTTCGGTGGCGGTATACCCTTGATCTATTATCGTGAGGAATTATTGCGGAATGTGCATAATGGCACATTCCGCAACTGGGATGAAGTGGTTAAGGCAGCTATCGAAACGAACAGGGGCGATAACGATGTCTATGGGCACTGGGGCATAGGCATTGACATGGAAGTGCCTTGGTACTTGGAGGGCTTGAATGTCAAAGCGGGTAATTCAGAATCCAACGAATTCGGAAAATTTGACTCAGCAGAGTCAATGTGGAGCGCGTGGGTGCACAGCTTAAAGATTATGAAGCCTCTTACGCATCGAAGAGCGCCTAGCGACTTTATTAATGGCAAAATCGGCTTATTTATTAGCTCATCAGAACAAATCTCGATTATAGAACGGTATATTGGAGGTAAGTTTCAGTATAACGCACAATCGCTTCCAGGTGCTGACCAACAAGGCGTTGTACCGTCCATTGACAGTTTGGTTGTTTTGAAATCGACGGAAGATAAAGTAAAGGCGGCTAACAGTTTTATGGCATACATGCTGGATTCAAAGACGCAAGAGGCTTTGTGGCGCAACGTTGGTGTCATTCCTTCCCAAATCGATGTTTGGCAAAAACTTCAACTGGAAGAAACTTGGACGCCAGTTCAGAAGCTAATACTTGATGCAGTTCGCCTATTCGTAGAGAAGAAACCATCAAAAGAGGATTATGCACGATGGGTCCAAACGCAATCCAAGTTGGAACAATTGGAGCAGGAATCTAGCGCTCTGCTGCGCTTTCAGGCAAATAATACAGAAGCTGAACTCATTCATTAGAAAACTTGCTTACAGACGAACGAATAAGGAGGCAATAAACATGCAAATTGAAACTATATCCATTCCCGGCAGCGGCGAGTGGAACGAGGATGCCCTTGTCGGTAATGAGCAGTTACATCTATTTGGTGTATTGGATGGTGCTACCTCGCTTCTCCCCTATAGAGGACCCCATAATGAAACTGGAGGCTACTTGGCCTCTCAGGTGATTAAGCAGTACTTGGAATCATTGCGATCTGAGGACATCGCAGACCTGAATCTTAAACAATTAGTCATTCAATCCAATATCCGTTTGCGTGAGAAAATGGAGGAGGCTGGTATTGATATGTCGGATAAAGCAGCTCTTTGGACGAGCTCGCTTGCGCTTATCCGTATCGAGGATCATTATGTCGATTTTGCCCAAGTTGGCGACTGCATGATTATTGCGGGATACGAAGACGGAACGTTTCGCGCGGTTTCGCGGGATCAGGTGGCGCATATCGATCATCAATCCAAACAGATATGGGAGCAGGCGATCGCAAACGGCGTCGTGAAGAGAGAGGAATTATGGGAGTTGGTCAAGCCGACGATTATGCAGAATAAATCGAAGATGAACACGATCTCAGGCTATTCTGTGTTAAGTGGTGAACCGCATATGGCTGATTTTATCGAATTCGGCAGAATCAACCGAATCCAGTTGAAGTCGCTGCTGCTTGTATCTGACGGGCTTTTTCCACATACTGAACGTGGTAGTGAACAAGTTGACGTCATTCAGGAATTGACATCAGGCGTAAGCCAAATGACATTGAGCGGGTATGCGAATTGGCTTGTGAATACAGAATTATCTGATAAAGATTGTCTGCGGTATCCACGGTTTAAGGTATCTGACGATAAAACCGGGATATGGATCGTATTTAATTAAAGCCATTTTTACGAATAGAAGGCGGCTGCATGGAGATGAAAATAACGGTCGGAAAAAAATTATGTTTGGCATTGGTACCATCTTTATATTAATGGTCGCTATGGCTCTCTTTTCATTGAATCGCATGAATGTCATGAAAGAACGGCTTGATTCGATAACTGCGGTGTCTTTACCAGGAGTTGAACTAAGCAATGAGCTGAATTTTGAGGTCGAGCATGTCATGCGGATGACGCTCATGCATGTGCAAGATACGATGAAGACTGGTAAGGAAAGACAGGAGAGCAGCATCGCACAAATATATCGTAAAATCGACCAAACGCTTGAAAGTTACGATAAAAAGGTCATGGATGAAGAAGATCGGAAAAATTTGGATAATTTTAAAAATAAATGGAGCGAGTATAAGGAGATCAATGGTCAGACTTTAGAGGTAAGCAGCCGTACTAACAACGCCGCCAAGGCAGCCCAATTGATCATTCAAACGGAAGAACTGAATGTAACGCTTCAGGCGATTCTGGACAAGATGAAAATTTACAACGATGGCGAGGCCGTTTTAGCGACAAACGAGGCGATCGAAGCCTTCATATCTGCTGAAATGGGACTTATTGTGCTGTTAATCATCAGTTTGCTCATTGCTGCTTCTGTAATTGCAGGCTTGCATATACATATCTCTAGAATATTGCTCAAAGTGACAGCTCGTATCGTGCAAGTATCCGAAGGGGAGCTTAATTTACAGCCCCTGCTGGTTAAAAGCAAGGATGAATTAGGACAACTAGCTAAAGCGGCGAACGATATGGTGGCTCATTTGCAGTCTACTTTTAAGCAAACGTTGGCAACTTCGTCGCAAGTCGCAGCTTTATCGGATGAGCTGGTATCGAGCGCCAATCAGACTGCCACATCCTCCAAGCAAGTTACGGCGGCCGTGCAAGAGGTTGCCGAAGGTGCGGCTAATCAGCTCGTCAGCGCTGAGGAAGCCGTCAAGGTAATGGAAGAGATAGCGACAGGCATCGGCCGTATAGCTGAAACGTCATCCGTCGTTTCTGAGAAGTCGGCGACGACTTCAGAACAAGCAGGACAGGGCGGCGAGGCAATTCGTCAGGTCGTTACGCAGATGGAAATGATTCAATCCTCCACCTCAACTACAGCAGCGTGTGTCAAGCGTCTCGGACAGCGTTCGGAAGAAATTGGCGAGATTGTCTCGCTCATTTCGGATATCGCTACACAGACTAACTTGCTGGCATTGAATGCCTCGATTGAAGCAGCACGGGCGGGAGCTGGCGGAAGAGGGTTCGCAGTGGTCGCCAATGAAGTGAAAAAATTATCCACACAATCCAGTGCTTCAGCGAACCAAATAACATCGCTTATTCATGAAATTCAGCTGGAAACGAAAGGAACTGTCGAGTCGATCCAAAGGGTAGCACGTGACGTGACAATTGGCATTTCAGTCGCAGAAACGACAAACGAGAAGTTCGGTACGATTCTGGACGCCATTCAGCACATTAACAATGAGATTCAAGAGGTCTCGGCAATTTCAGAACAAATGGCAGCCTCTTCACAACAGATTACTGCTACAATTATCTCAACGGCTGCTATCGCCAAAAATTCAAACAATAATACGCAAGCTGTTGCCAATGCATCTGATTTGCAACTGACAGCGATGGGGGAAATATGTACATCCGCCTCACAATTAAACATAATGGCAGCTAATTTGCAACAATATTTGTTGAAATTTAAGTTGCAATAGACGAGTTGCCCAAACTGCCCGCATGTTCTTTAAAAGATGCAGTCAGTCCAGAAAACAGTAAACATAGAGGCAGTCGTGTACAGCCTTATTTTATTTAAGAGTAATGAGCCTGCCAAATGAAGATTTGATCGACATCCTTGGGACGGAGGGCGACGAAGTCGTAGATAAAGTGCAGCTTAAAATAGAGAAAAACAAGATTTATCGGAACTTAGAGATTTTGGATGATCGCGAGAAGGAAGTCGTTGTCGGGCGGATTGGGTTGGAGCTTGGCGGGGAAGAGCGGACGCAGCGGGAGATAGCGCAGGAGCCGGGCATTAGCCGCAGCTATGTATCACGGATTGAGAAGCGGGCGCTGATGAAGCTGTATCATGAGTTTTATAAGGCGAAGCGGTAAGGTCGGTCGAGCGTATCTAATGAAATGCATACTTCATTTATTTGTTTTCAGATAATGGATGCGAAGAGGATGACCTTAATCCAGATTGAACATGTGAGTAAGAACTATGTGATCGGCGGGGAAGCGATTCGTTTGTTGGACGATGTTTCGTTAGAAATCGATCAGCGAGTTCGTGGCGATCATGGGCCAGTCGGGGTCGGGGAAATCGACGCTGATGAACATTTTGGGCTGCATGGATGTTGCGGATGATGGGGACTATGTGCTGGATGGGAAGGCCATTAATCGGCTCAAATTTGCACAGCTAGCTGAAATAAGGAATCGGAAGATTAGCTTCGTCTTCCAGAATTTTAACCTGCTGCCAAGGCTGAATGCGTATGAAAACGTGGAACTGCCGCTGATATACAGGGGCATGAGCAGGAAAGAGCGGGATCCGCTTGTCATGCAGGCCTTGGAAGTGGGTAGTGTATTTTCGGGATGGAAAGTTGAATGAGGTTGGATAGGATGAGACCGGGACCCTAAGGGGTTCCGGTTTTTGGTTTTGTTAATATGGCCTTGGGCTTTGGATTAAACTTATGGGCAGCATACTTCAAAATTGCAATCAATCCGAATTCGGAATATAATTGCAATCAATCCGAATTCGGATTTAAACTCAGGGAGGGATATAATGATTGATAGTCGCAATGAAATTCGTCGCTTAATGATTGCGGTCAACCGCATTGATGAGCTTTATTACCGCGTATTACGCATGCTCAAAGTCAAAGACAACACATTCGTACTGTTTTATGCGATTTCCGATGGAAGGTCCTACTCCCAGAAACAAATATGCGAGGAATGGCTAATTCCGCGTACGACACTTAATACGGTAGTAAACGAGTGTGTAAATCAAGGTTACGTTCAGCTTGTTTCCCAAGGAAACAAAGAAAAAGAAATCGTACTTACAGAAAGCGGAAAAGCTTTTGCAGCAAGTATTTTAACTCCGATTTTTGAAGCGGAAGAAAAAGCTATGGAACCACTTTTGGGAAAAGGCCTCGTAGAGCAGTTGGAATGTTTTACTGAACGACTGGACTCGGTATTTCAGCAAATGAAGGAGTAAGTAATCATGAAAATAAAAAAGGAACTAAAAGTTACACTGGAACTGGCAAAGGAATCTGATTTGCCGGAATTTAGAAAGAAATTACAGGAGGCATTCGCGATTGCCGTGATCGAAACGTTTGGTGATTGTGAAGATGTACCGATTCCATCGAACAATGATGTTCAGGAGTCTTTCGATGCTCCTGGAGCGGTCGTATATCATTTTCTGCAGGATGGTAAGAAGGTCGGTGGTGCAGTATTACGGATCAACAGCGAAACAAATAATAATTCATTGGATTTGATCTATGTATCTCCAGAGCATCACAGTCGCGGGATTGGTCTTTCTGCTTGGAAAGCCATTGAAGCACAGTATCCGGATACTGTGCTCTGGGAAACCGGTACCCCTTATTTTGAGAAGCGAAATATCAACTTCTATGTGAATAAGTGCGGCTTCCAAATCGTAGAGTTCTTCAATGAACATCACTCTGAGCCGTATTTGCATCACAATGGACGCGATTCTGACAAGCCCTTGCCGGGTGGTGATGGCTTTTTCAGATTTGAAAAGGTTATGAAAAAGTGTTAACAAGGTAAACAAAAAGAGTACAGGCTTTATCATGGAGGATAAGGTAATGTTTTTCCTGCACCCATTGTTTATTGGATTGCAGAATCGAAATATGTTGATGATTTTGAGCTGCGTGCAATTTATTTTGATGATAAATTAATCGGATTTCTTGTTTTTTGTAAGAAGCCAGACTCGAATGGAAACCACTGGATACCTGCAATAATGATTGATGAAAATCACCAGGGTAATGGCTACGGAAAGAGTGCAATGAAACAACTAATTGAACTATTTAAGTCAATGGGCTCCAAAAGAATTATGATCGGGCACAGACCTAGTAACATAATTGCTGGACAGATGTATGAATCCTTGGGGTTTAAAAAGGCAAGCGAAGAGATAATTGATGGTGAAATTTTACGTTTACTTCAACTCAACTAAAAAATTGTCGGCTACATTGTTTAGCTATCGAAAAAAGCTCAATTAATCACTTGGATCTATATAATCTTTATAAAGAGCAAACGGAGAAGGAGAGATCTCCTATGGAACAGATTGGATATCGAGATATTTGTGGAGTAACATGTATTATACTAGATACTTCATATGAACAGCTTGGACAAATTGTTTTGTACCACGGATGCGGATCAACGATAGAAAGTTACAAGTTTTTTGCATCGTAAATATCAAGTTGGGGATATTGAGTAATTATTCCTGAACTACCTTGCCATGGAGAGCGGGGAAGCCTTAATTATCTTGATAAAGAAACGTTACAATCTAATTTCTGGCCTGTTGTTTTTCAAGGAGTACATGAAGCAGAGAAAATAGTTGCTGAGGCCATACTACAAGACGAAGAAGAGCTCGATGCAAATTTTCCTTAGCGTCATGCCGAGCGCGAACTAGATTTCTTAATGCTTCATGATCTTCATCAGGTGTCCAAACAGGAGTAAGTTCACAAGATCTAAGATGCTTTGCAAGTTTCAAAGAATCTCTTCAGTCCGTTTTAACTCGGTCTCCTGCGCGCTTAGGGATAAGGGTTGGGGCTACAAGATGCAGTTAATCCCTAAGGAGATGAGAAATCTGAAAAGAGTGTACCCAGCTGGTCCTGCCTCATAACATACATGCAATTGCTCAGAAGTGCCTAGCTTTCTCATACACTTGCGAATAGCTTCAGGTGTATGTGGAATGTTGCCGAGAAAACGGGACACAGGAAAAACTATTTGATAGAATTTTCGGATAAATGCTATACTGTACCAATGCATAAATTATCCAGAAAAAGGAGAATGAAAAATGATGTACTATGCTGATCATTCCAGGGGAAAGCCATACGCTAAAGATCCGGCTGTTGTAAAATTCAAAGGAAAGTATTGGATGTATTATTCTATTCCTTCCTATGAAGACGGGCGTCAACCTGATGGCTGGGGCATAGGTATTGCTGTAAGCGATGATCTGGAGCAATGGGAACGCGTTGGTGAAATGACAGCGCAGCATCCTTATGAAATCAACGGAATATGTGCTCCCGGGGCTATTGTATTGAACGGAAGCATTCATTTGTTCTATCAAACTTACGGGAACTTCCCAAAGGATGCGATTTGTCACGCCGTTTCGGAAGACGGGCTGCATTTTGAGAGAAATAAGTCGAACCCCGTGTTTTCGCCAACAGGTGAGTGGAATAACGGTAGAGCTATCGATGCCGATGTTATTATTCACCAGGATAAGCTGTTCCTTTATTTTGCCACGCGCGATCCCAGGGGTGAAATTCAAATGCAGGGTGTGGCAACAGCGCCACTTGATTCTGACTTTGGAGCAGGCGCATGGACTCAAGCTTGTGACCAATCAATCCTTAAGCCCGAGCTTCCTTGGGAGGGGCAATGTATCGAAGCGGCGGCGACGTGTAAGCGGAATGGCAAAGTATTTATGTTTTATGCTGGTGCCTATAATAATTGGCCGCAGCAAATAGGATGTGCGGTAAGCGAAGACGGCGTGCATTTTCAAAGGCTGTTTTCAGAGCCTCTTTTGCCGAATGGCGAACCGGGCAGCTGGAATTCTAGTGAGTCAGGTCATCCATATCTATTTGAAGATGAAGATCAGCGCACTTATTTGTTTTTTCAAGGCAACAACGATAACGGGGAAACTTGGTATTTGTCCTATGTCGAGATTGGATGGGAAGCTGATGGTAACATTCCGGTAATTATCCCTCCACTCTAATTTGTTGAAATGAATGAATACCTGTTAGGTTTGTCGAATGGTCATAGCAAAAAAGCCGTCAGACTCACTGAAGCAGTGATTTTGGCGGCTGTTTCGTTATATGAAATGACTTCTCCAGAAGCATTCCCCCGGCATTTTCTCCCGCAATCACTCCTTTATTCATTTCTGTTAAAAGCCTACATACCCAATCAAATTGGCATTTTTGCCTATCAAAGTACCTTTTTTATGCGCAGGGACCGGTGATATTATGAAAGCGTAAACATTCAATATAAACATATCGAGAGGGGTTCCCCAATGAAGAAATGGATTGCTATGCTTTGCGTATGCGCGCTGTTTGTTATTTCAGCTTGTAGTGGCACTAAAACTGCGGCACCGGCAGCACCTGACTCCAACCCAACCCAACCTGCTCCTGCTGCGGCTGGAGAGAAAAAGAAACTGTCGTTATGGTATATAGAAACGGGGAAACGGAAGGAACTGATTGAGGCAACGATTCAACAGTTTATGAAGGATCATCCCGACGTGGAAGTGGAAGCGGTTCAAATTCCTAATGACCCTTACAAAACGAAGTTAACCGTTGCTATGGGTGGCGGAAATCCTCCTGATATTTTCCATTCTTGGGGCGGCGGTTGGCTGAAACAATTTGTAAGCGCTAACCAAGTGTTGGATTTAACCGGTAAAATCAGCACCGATACCTTTATCCCTGCCGGGATCAGCTCCGCTACCTTTGATAATAAAGTATACGGTGCACCGGTGGCTTTGTCCTTAGTTCCTGTTTATTACAACAAGGAAATTTTCGCTAAATACAATTTGCAGCCGCCTCAAACTTACGACGAGCTGATGACTATTGTAGAAAAGCTTAAAAAGGAGAATATCATTCCTTTTGCGCTTGCTAATAAAACGAAATGGCCTGCTGCTTTGTTGTTCATGTATTATGCAAACCGTCTTGGGGGTTCGGAAATTTTCAACGAAGCCTTTGAAAGAAAAGGACGCACATTTGATGATGAATCCTATGTAAAAGCTGGAGATATGATCCAGGATCTGGTCAAAGCCGGCGGCTTCAATCCAGGGTTTAATGGTATTCAATACGATGCGGGAAATTCACGTCAGTTGATGTATACGGGTAAAGCTGCAATGGAAGTACAAACCTCTTCGTATATTAACAACGTCCGTACCGAAGCGCCTGACTTTGAGAAAAAATTAGGCATGTTCCCATTCCCGACCATCAACGGCGGCAAAGGGAAAATTACAGACGTAGTCGGAGGAGTATCACCTGTACTTTCCGTATCTTCCAAAACGAAATATCCTAACGAATCCGTTGAGCTGATTAAAGCTTTAACATCCAAGGAGCTGGGACAAAAATTAGCTGACCAAGCTGGTACAATCTCGGCACAGAAAGGTATTACTTACACGGATGCCTTTGCCAAACAATTAAACGACATGTTGAGCAGCGCGACTTCCTTGCAAACGTTCTATGATCAAACGTTGCCATCGGAATTAGCTGAGCTGCATAAAGATACAACGCAAAATATTTTTGGCCAGACCATGACGCCGGCCGAGGCAGCTAAACAAATGGAAGCTAAAGCAAAAGAAGTATTAAAGAAATAAAGTCATTCAAGGGGAGGGATGCCTCCCCTTCTACTATTACACCAAGGAGAGGAGCTTCCCATGAACAGCAATGCCTCGCCACAAAATGTACGCCGGCAAAATAAGATACAAAACAGCCTATTTTTACTATGGTTTATCGGTCCGGCGCTGCTCGTCTACTTGATTTATGTGATTTATCCCATCTTTGCTACTTTTTATTACAGCATGTTTAAGTGGAGCGGAATTCAGACTGAAAAAACGTTCATTGCGTTACAAAATTACGTAACTCTATTGTCGGATAACGTTTTTTGGATGACGGTTTCTAATAATTTACTGCTGGTTATCGCTTCCGTTGTTACACAAATTCCGCTCGGACTCGTTATGGCGCTTATTTTGTTTGCTCCGCTAAAGGGCATGCGGTTGTTCCGAACCGTGTATTTCCTGCCTTTGCTGATGTCAACCGTAGCAGTAGGGATTTTGTGGTCGCTGATCTACGATCCGATGTTCGGCGTTATTAATAAAACGTTGGAGGCTATAGGGCTCGGCTCGTGGCAGAACGGTTGGCTTGGAGATACGAAAACCGCTTTTATCGCAGTTATCATCACCATTTGTTGGCAGTACACTCCGTTTTATATGATTTTGTTCCGAGCGGCCATTTCCGGAATCCCGACGGACATCTACGAGTCGGCTGGCATTGACGGCTGCAGCGGCTTTAAAAAGTTTTGGCATATTACACTGCCGTTAATTAAACCAACGATTATTACTTCCTCGGTTTTATCAGTAATCGGCTCGTTAAAATATTTTGATTTAATCTTCGTCATGACGGAGGGTGGTCCCTCCAGCAGTACAGAGCTAATGGCCACATATATGTATAAGATGGCCTTTTCCCAATTCAATATGGGATACGCGAGCTCCATCTCATTTACTATGTTTGTTATCGCATTTGTGGTTGCATTAATCATTTTAGCAGCGGATAGATCACGCGCAAAGGCAAACCAATAGAAATATGACATAGATAAAGAAAGGGTGATCACTATGCCTTCCGTAATAAAGTATACAGGGCTTTATTTGATAGCGGCCATTCTGCTGGTTTTTACAGGCTATCCATTTATATATATGATTGCAACTTCTGTGAAAACACAAGAGCTGTTTTTTCAAAATCCAACTTCTCTCTGGAGTAACTTTGTGTTTGAAAACTATGCGCTCGTGTTTAAGCTCGGAATCGATCAATATTTTATCAATAGTATATTGATCTCGGTCGTTAGCGTGCTTGCCGTTATTTTATTATCGGCTATGGTCAGCTTTCCCTTGTCCCGCATAAGATTCAAGTTGAACCGGCCTATCTACTATGTATTTCTTGCAGGCATGATGATTCCGGTGCATACCACATTGATCCCGGTTTATCTTCTTACAAAGGAAATCGGATTATATGATTCGTTGTGGGCGCTATTGGGGCCGTATATTTCATTTAGCCTTCCGGTTTCGATCATTATTTTGACACAATTCATCCAGGAAATTCCGCGCGAGCTGGATGAAGCGGCTATCATGGACGGAACCTCGCAGCCGGCATTATTTTGGAAAATCATACTGCCATTGCTTGCTCCGGCGCTTGCGACGATAGGGATCTATAATTTTATTCATATATGGAATGAATTTGTTTTTGGTTTGGTGCTTATCACAACACCTGAAAAAATGACACTGCCGCTCGGTTTACGTGCGTTTTACGGTGAGTTTTCCGTTAACATTCCTGGAATCATGGCTACATTGACACTGGGAACCTTACCGCTGCTAATCGCTTATTTTCTTTCGCAGGAAAAAGTGGTCAGAGGTTTATCAGCCGGCGCAGTAAAAGGATAAGTTTCCGACAGATAAATATAAGTAGTTTGCAAACCATTCCTATGATGTATACTATGGGGTATGGTTCTTTTTGCTAGGAATAAAGGATGTGTTTAGCATGAACAGGATTATAGGCGCCTTGCAATTGAACCGGACAAGAGTGCAAATCTTACTTGGCTTCCTGCTGGTTATGATGGTTGTCCTGTCCATTGCAGGCGGATTGGTTTACCGTTCAATATCCGAGTTGTTGGTCCGTAATGCTGAATCCTACGTAGGGGAAACAACCAAGCAGGCCAGTGCCCGCTTGGATGCGGTGCTTGCACAGGTTGACACGCTTAGCTTGCTGCTGATGACGGATGCCCGGATCCAACAGTTATTGTACAAAGTTAAACAAGGAGAAACCGTAACGGTTGACCAAAAGCTGTCGGTCCGGCCTATTTTGATCAATTTGATGACCTTTTCCGACCTCATTCAAGGCATTGAGCTGTACGCGGGCGATGAGCCGTTCTATCCGTTGGAAAACCAAAATTTATTGGAACGCATCGGCCAGGAGGCTGCTATTTTCGCAAATTTGAAAGAAGGGCAGCTTGTATGGGCGGACACAAAGCAGAAGGAGAATGGTCACCTTCTCGCTGTGCGGCAAATTCGGTTGGAGGATGACTATCTGGCTGGAGGAGGATACATTGTGTTCCGAATCAGCGATTCACTTCTGGACTTTTTTAACACGGAGTTCTCTTCAATCAAGGGAAGCACGATGCATTTGTACGACCAGCATCAACAGCTTGTCGCATCCAGCTCTCCCTCGCTGCTGACATCGGTAGATCCGTCTTTCTTGCTTAGCCCGGCTCCGCAGGGGACTCATTCCATCATTAATATACACGGGGCGGATTATCTTAAGATTATTCGGCAGTCAACGGAAACCCACTGGTCCATTCTCATGCTTGTTCCTGTAAGAGCGATTACAGAAGGGCTGCTTGTACTCAAGCAGGCTTTACTTTGGTCGTTAATTGTCGGCGTTGTTTTCTGTCTTTTGCTTTTGTGGATACTTTCCAGCTTTATTACAAAGCCGATCCGCAGGCTCAGAAATAAAATGCGCATTCCGTTCCTCGGGCTGCCGCATCTGAATGAAGAGGTCTATTTTAATTTTGAAATGAATGAGTTGAATATTTCTTATAACAATCTTGTCCGGGAATTGCATCAGCTGGTGCAAACGGTTTACGAAAAGGAACGCCTCAAAAACCAAGCGGAAATCAAAATGCTGCAGGCGCAAATTCACCCGCATTTTTTGTTCAACACGCTCGAATCGTTATATTGGACACTGATAGATAAACAAGAGGAAGAAGGCGCCCAGACGGTTATTGCCTTATCCAAGCTGTTCCGGTATACGATACATGCTGCAGACAAAGATGATTGGGTGAGCTTAACAGACGAAATAGAGCACTGTCAGCGTTATATGGAAATTATGAAATACCGCCTCGGGCATCGTCTAAATTGGCAGTTTCATATCGAACCGCTGACCCAAGAAGTAAAGGTTCCCAAGCTGTTGATTCAACCGTTAATAGAAAATGCGATACAGCATGGGATTGAACCGAAGATTGGAAATTCATCGCTGCTTGTCTGGATACGGTCCATCGAAAAGGATGGGGAAACCTTGCTAGGTATACAAGTTAAAGATGATGGCGTAGGAATGGAACGGCATGTTCTTGAAGCACTCAAAAACCGATTGGAATCATCCGGCCGGCCGGATACATCTTCCAAATCAGGCATTGGCCTCTTAAACGTACAGCAGCGTATTAAGCTTTATTACCGCAATCATTATGGAGTTTACATTCAAAGCAGCCCGGAGCAAGGGACTGTTGTGGATCTATATCTTCCTTACGGAGTTGAACGCGATGTCTGAACTTCCTTGTATTCTTATAGCCGAAGACGAGTTGCCTACCCGAAACGGCATTATGAAAGCGCTACAAACTTGGTCGGAAGGAAAAATCAATTTGCAAGTGGCGGAAAACGGGATGGAAGCCTTTCACTACCGAAAAACAAATCCAGTGGATTTACTGATTACGGATATCCGGATGCCCGGTTTAAACGGGATACAGCTTCTCGAAAGACTGAAGAAGGAAGGCTTGCAGACAAAGTCCATTCTGCTTACGGGCTATGCGGAGTTTGAATATGCCAGAAAAGCGCTGACTCTTGGCGCGGTGAACTATATTCTGAAGCCCGTCGAATTCCAAAATTTAATTTCGGCCGTCGAGGAAGCCTTTGAAGAGAACAAGCTGTGGAAACGGGTCAACCATGATTCTTCCTTCATTGTACCGCAGGTGCTTAACGATTCAATCCGTAAGTCTTTAGTCTATATTTCAGCCGAGTTGTGGAATCCGTCTCTTGGGATCAAGGATGTTGCCGAGCATATTCATTTGAACTCCAGTTATGTTTCGGTGTTGTTTAAAGAGGAAACCGGCTATACGTTCAGTGATTACTTGACCCGGCTGCGGCTCTTCAAAAGTAAGGAATTACTGCTTGGAACCGATATGAAAATATACGAAGTAGCCGAACGTACGGGGTTCAGTTCTTCTAAATATTTCGTGAAGGTTTTCCGTGAGGCGGAGCTTTTGACTCCCAAGGAGTTCCGCAATGAACATAAAAAAATGATGAATAAGAGCGGGTTCGGCCATGAATAGAACGCATAAGCTAAACATGTTGATTGCAGCCGTGCTGTTAGTCACTTTATTATTTACTATATACGGCAGGAGGGATGTTCCTAACATTTCCCAGTCTCCACCGGCAGCGCCTTCCGTTTCTTCGGCCCCGGTAAAAATTACGTTCTGGAACGTCGAGACCAATGACCTTAGACAAGCTTTATTAAATCAAAGCATCCAAGCCTTTAACCAGACTCATAAGGATGTTCAGATCGTGCCTTATTTCTATGAGGTGGAAACTTATAAAGCCAAGCTTAAACTGTCTATGATATCTGGAAAAATGCCGGATTTGTTTTATTATTGGACAGGCGAGTCGTTTAAGTATATGGTAGATTCCCAGATTATAGCGGATTTAACCGAGAAAATGCAGGAAAAGCCCGCTTTTATGAAACAGTTTTATCCGGAAGCGCTGCAATATGCTACTTATTATGACCGGTTGTATGGGCTGCCACACACAACCAGTCATGTCGTGTTCTGGTACAACAAACGAATATTCGCTCAATATGGCATTACGCCTCCGCAAACATGGGATGAATTAATGTCGGCTGCGCAGCAGTTATTGAATAACGGAATTCCGCCGTTTACCGTCTCCGGCAAGGAGAGATGGCCACTTCTCAATTGGTTCGCTTATTTGTCCAACCGTATGGGAGGCTCGACTCCTTTTCAGCATGCAACAAAGAAAACAGGTGACTTTACCGATCCCGCCTTTTTAGAAGGGGCTCAGTTATTCCGCGGCCTGATTACGGCAAAAATGTTCGTGCCTGGCTTTTTAGGCTTGGACGGGCCGAAGGCCGAGGATATTCTTTTAAAAGGTGAATCGGCCATGTACTTGCAAGGCGATTGGGTTGCGGAAAAAATGCTCAGTAATCCGGACATCGGCTATTTCCGCTTTCCGACGGTTCACGGCAAAGGAGATCCTCAAGTCTATTACGGAGGTTATTCCTCAGGCTGGGCCATTTCCGCAAACAGCAATCGGGATGCGGCCTTTGAGGTGCTTTCTTCGATGTTTAGCATGGAAGAGAGGAAGAAGGTTGTTGAGGCAAGCGGGCTGCTCTCTACAGTAGAAGTTATGCCTCTTGATAGAAATAATATGAACCCACTCGTATACGATTTTGTTACCTTTATTGAAAAAGATCCCGTCGATTTTTTCGGTTATTATGACCAAGAAATCGATCCCCACAGATCTCAGCTGTTATTGAATGCTGTAGTAACGATGGCCAGTGCTCCTACGATGTCCCAGGAGGAGATCGAGAATTTATTGAAACAGATCCGGTAATCTGTATTGCATTTAAACCCAATATGTCGATAATGAATATTTGTTATTTGCTGGGTGGAGTTACATAGCTTCGTGTCCACAACCTCAAGATGATTAATAACCCTCAAGAAGATTTGATGGACGTGAAACTTAAAGGTCTTATGTCCGTAAAATAGATTAAAAAGTTCTTGGAGGTAGTTAGTATCATTTCAATTAGAAGTTGGTTACGAAATAACCAAGCAACATTATTACCAATTTTGGATAAAATCGATAAGTATATTTGGTGGATTGGATTAGTTTCAATTGGTTTTGTAACGGTTTTTGCTACCGTAATTGAAAAGTCTATATTTTTCACGGTTATAGCGTTGTTACTTTTTACACCGGTACTACTAGGATATTATATTAAAAGCAGAAATGTTTTTATCGTAAGTTTATTTACTCTTTTTGGACTACCATTATCATTGGCTACATATCTGTTGATTTTGATAATTAGCTTAGTTCCACAAATATTTACAAATCAAATTTTCACTTATTACTATTTGGGCGGTATTCCTGTGATGATGATTGCGACTTTCCTAATATTCATTAGAAAGGAGTCTTCATTGGATAAGGTTAAAGTGGCATTAGAGTACAACAATGCTATATTTGTCATTTTATTATTCATACTATTTATCGTTTCGAATTCTACTTCAGATCTAACCAAATTGTTACCGTTAGTTTCAGAGGAAACATTGAATGGGAAATCAATTTCGGATTTAAAAGAGCTCGTTTCATTGTTTTTTCAGATTGCTTCTGGTCCTTTTATTATTGGGAATACAATTATTAAATCATTAGTTGAACATATTACATATAGAAGGAATATTGCTCAAAACTCTGAGGTTCAGGTACAAATAGAATAGATAAAAATAAACAAAGAAAACACGGGCCAATTTGGTTTCGTGTTTTCTTTGTTTTTAGGTCTATATTAATTAATTCATGGCGAAACTAATTCTAACTAATTCTGGAACAAGGGTGATGTTGTAAATGGTTCAACTTTCGGCTCGTCGGATCAGGCCAACTCGAGGAAGAAATTATCGGAGCAAAATTAGTCGATCTAAAAGCCTTAGAATTATTCACACGGAAAGCTTACTCGAAAGGGATTATGTTAGAATAGCAAATTTTGATAACAAAGTATCCAAAATATCTTTCCAACCAATTGGGATAAGATTTCACTACAAAGGCAGGAGGAGAAGGTATTTTCCAGACTTCCTAATTGTAACTACGGATGGGCAACACTTTTTAATTGAGGTTAAATTGACTAAATATGTGAATACAAATCTTAATAAAGCTAAATTCGAAGCAGCAAGACTATTATGCTTAGAAAAAGGTTGGATTTTTCAAGTTATTACCGAGGAACAAATTCGCATTGGTTATCTACAAAGTAATTTGAAGTTGTTGCTTGAAGTAAAAGCACACAAAACAACGCCATCTGTAACTGAATATATAAAGACAGTTCTAAAATGTTATGGTCCTCTAACTGTTGCGGAATTGCTAAAGCATTGCGAAATAGTTGAAGCATCAATGATGATGCTAAATCTTAATAAACTTATTTATGCTCACGAAGTTATGGCAGAAGTAGTTAAAGAGCGGCTTTCACAAAAATCTTATGTATGGGTTGTTTAGGAGATGAGAAGATGGCTAGGAATAAATTTTCATCAGGAACTCTATTTATAATGGATGGCATTGAATATGTCATTATACGAAAAGAAAAACAAGACCTAATTGTTGACTTAATACAATATAAGCAACGAAAAACTTACTCTATTTACGAATTGGAAGTTGCATTTTATGAGGAACGATTAACATTCAAAGATACTGGATAACGTGCCAATAAAATAAAAATGGATTTTCAATATACGGAGGTTGAAAAAACTGAAATCGATATGAAGCTTGAGGTTCTTCATCCTGTGATCAAAGGTTATTTTCATAAGATTAAATTGGATGAGTATTTACAAACATTAAAAGATGAGAGAAATATTAATGTAAGTAAAGCCAGTTTTTATAACTGGAAGAAATTGTGGGATCAATATGGTGATGCAAGATATTTATTAAAGAGAAAGCCTGGGCCTAACCATAGAAGAACTTTGGGTGAGGTTATAGAATCCCTGGAAAGAATAATGGGAGAAAAGCTATATACAGGAGAAGAAATTAGATACAGAGACATTTATCGTGAGTATAAAGGTAGTATCAATAATATTAATAAAATGAGAGATGAAGATGATAAAGCAATTATAAGATCAGTTCAAACGATTTGGCGAATTGTTAAAGAAAAACGTGATTACTATCGACAGCAAGCAGCAAGAGATGGTGTTGTAGCAGCTAAGCTTGAGAGAGACGGCTCCAAGCCTATGGTCGAAAGACCAACCCGTCCTCTCGAAAGAGTTGAACTGGACTGGACACCCATCGATCTATTTATGGTTGATCCAAAAACAATGGATAGAAAAAAGGCTTGGTTAGTTTACGCAATTGATGTGTTTTCTGGAAATCCCTTAGGTTTCTATATCACATTTGATACACCTGATTCGTTTGCAATCAGACAATGTTTGCTTCATTGTTTTTTACCTAAGGTGTATCTCAAGAAGTTATACCCCGACGTAATCAATGAATGGACCGCGTACGGAATTCCTAAAGAACTTGTTATTGATAATGCTTCATCGAACAATTCATATAACATTGAAGAAATCTGTGAGAATTTTGGTATGGATCTTTTATTTCCGGAAGTTGCAGCAGGGCACAAAAAAGGAACAGTCGAGCGAGGGCAAAAAACGTTTAATGATATAGTTCATACTCTAAAGGGGACAACTTTTTCTAACATGTATAAAAGAAAAATGTATGACTCCAAAGGGAAAGCATGTATTACATTGCAAGCTTTTTACTATATAGCCCACATTATTTTTGTTGATATTATCTCTCACAACTGGAGTCACAGCCGGATAGGCGGTACACCACACCAAATTTGGGAAAGAGCATTTGCAGAAGATCCTAGCTTAATTAAGGAATTACCTTTTACAAAAAAAGAAATCAAATTAGCCCTTTGTGGTGGAACCAAGAAGAGAAAAATTCAATCTGAAGGAGTTACTCTCTCAGAAACATGGTTTTGGAGCGAAGAGTTGATGCAGCTTAAGAACAAAATGAAACAAGAAGGTGATGAAGATTTAGAAGTATTGGTTAGGTTTGATTTCGCTGATGTCAAAAAGGTTTATGTACAAAATCCATATGATGACAGTTATATTGAAGCTGAAATTGATCCGAATAGAATTAATGAGTATGAGAAGCATTATGATTTGGAACCTTCACTTCCAATACCTTATCAGCAAATAAAAGCAATTTGTTTATCAGAAGGGCGTAAACGACGTAAATTTGATGATACTCATATAATTCAAGCAATGGAGAATATAAAATCGATCGTCCGAGAGCAAGACGAAGATAAACGTAGAGGCTACGTTCGAACTCTTCAAGAAGAAGCAAGTATTGTAGAGGGCCTTGCGCTAGGGTCTTTTGATTATGGAAAGTTAGGATTACCAGAAGAGCCGGAGACTTTTCGCTATGTAGGTCAACTAACGGAGGAAGAACTTAGAGTGAAAAGAGGTAAATATGCAAATCAAGCTAAAGAGGTTGTAGAAGAAGCCAAAAAAGTAAACGAGTCTACTATGGTAAGTATTACCGAAGTAAATGTCAAGCCAAAGGAAAAAGCACACAATGAAGTTCAAAGGCACCAAGGTATCGATGATGATCTGCCAACATATGAGACTTCAAGGTTAGCGTAGGAGGAGTATAAATGGACGGAAATAAAGAATATAAGCGCCTTAATGGAATGAAAATAGATGAGAAGGACCTCAAAGAAAGGTTATTTGATATTGAAAGTATTGTTGTCCATCATAAAAGATTTACCGATCTTTACAATATGATACATGACTGCCATCACTTAAATGATGGGCTAGTCATCTTGGGAGATACAGGAGCAGGGAAATCAACATTATTTAAAACCTATGAATTAGCTTACCCAAGGCAGAAGAAAACACGAATAAGGAATGGTCATACAATTAGGTACGAATCTGTTCCTGTACTTAGAGTGGAGTTAGCTGCCAATTCATCTCCTTTAAACGTAGCGTCAAAAATGTTGGAGAGTTTAGGTGAGCCATTTTATAATAAAGGATCTGAAAAAGTACTAACAGGAATGCTTAAACATCAAATCGAAGACTCTGAAGTTGGAGTGGTATTCATCGATGAGGCCCAGCATATTGTCGCATCAGATACTCAAAAAGTTATATATAAGGCTGCAGACTGGATAAAACAATTTGTTAATGATGTTAAGATACCAATTGTTTTTGGTGGAATTAAGAGTAAAGCGAAGAGGATTTTTGCAGCTAATGAGCAGCTAGATGAAAGATTTCCAAATAAACAAGAGTTTAATGTATTTCCGTATTCTAATCCTGATGAACAAAAAGAATTTCGCGGATATCTTAAAGGCATCGAGGCAAAATTGCCATTTGCAGATAGAAGTAGTTCGAAAATTTTTGATCCATATCTTGCTGAAAAAATTTACTATGCAAGTTTGGGTACGCCCAGGACAATCTATCACTTACTTAGGCATGCTTCCTCAAAAGCATTGAGAGCTGGAAGTGACATTTTAGAAGAGAAACATTTATTTGAAGGTTTTGATTTGTTAACTTTTGAAACAAGGCCGAAAGTGATTAATCCATTTGATGGGAAAGTGTTTAAACTAAATGTTGCATTGGAAAAGGAAAATCCTAAATAGTCAGGAGAAGATTGAAATGAATAGCAGCTAAGGAAGAACTTTTACGTTTTTTTGTTATTAATATTTACCGCGGCTATCATTAAAATGATAGATTGTTTGAAGAAGAGAAAACAATCTAAAGATAGAGGTACCAATTCTAAATGCACTTCGGGATATCAATCGTGAGGAGAAAAAGAACTAAATGTAAAATCTAAGATATGGAGACACAGTTTAGTCTTCATTGATGACCAGTTACCAATTAAATGCTATAATATTACAATATTCTACCAGTAAAAGTACAACAAGTGAGGGCAGCCGGCCAGTTTAGACCGGCTGCCTTTTGTTGATATTTTTTTTGGAAGCAGGTTAACTTGAAATTCATTATCGAAACAAAACGGAGGTAATAATTGGTGGAAAATAATCCGAAACAGAATGGTCTTGAAGTAGAAAAAATACAAGAAAGTATAAAGATATTCCAACTGCAGATAAAAACATTTATAGCCTCAATTATCGATATTCAAAATATGACAAAGAAAATATTTGAAGGTGTTGATTTCTCATCAGTAGCAAAGGGTTTTCAAGAATTTAAAGAAAAGGTAGTTAAATATGGAGATAGCATAGATCGGTTTAAGATTTATATTGTAGAAATGGGCTACCCTCCACATTATGAAATTCTTCCAGGTGAAGTAATTGATGTAGTTGAGTTATATGAAATTGATAAAGTAAGAGCAACAACATTGATTAATAAATATTTAGTTGATAAATTTAATTCTGATGTAATTAATCAAATGTTTGATAAATGGAGAAAATCTAACTGGACAAATAACAGAATAAGTATTTTTAGCGATATTATTAATACACACAATAATGGTTTTTATAACGTTTCTATTCCAGCTACATTAGCTCAGATTGAAGGGATAATTGCACAAGGTTTTAACCATCGAGGAGAAATGAATGGTGAAATCATGAGGAGATATTTAAATGCATTACTTTTAGAAGAAGGTTCGTTAACATTTGATGATGCCTTCAAAGCATATTATTTTAAACACGTATTAGCTCACTTCCAACATGGGAAGCCAATCAGGTCTTTTTTGAGCAGGAATGCAATACTACATGGCGCTGATTGTAAATATGGAACCACTGAGAACTCTTTAAAAAGTATTTTGTTACTAGATTATTTACATGACAAAATAACTGAATATCGCGAGAATTTTAAATAAATATCCTATCAATATGAAAGGGGAAATATTCTAATTACTTCGCGAATTATTCAGTTATGGTGGAATTACGAAGTTCAAAAAAAGGAAGTTATCTGTAATACGGTTAAGAACTTTGAACAAGAGTGAACTTGGAAGTGCGAATTGACCATACCGAGTCGTATTTATATAACAAGTTAAACTATTAATTTTTTCTCGAGGGTACGTAACAGGTAAGAAGCCCTCTAAAATTAATTGAATTACATAGAATATAAAGTATTCCATGGGGGATAAAAAATGAATGAATCAAACAAGTTTCAAGAGTTATTTAAAGTAAATTATACTCTACAATTAAAAACATTCTTGTTAGGTGCATTCCTGATGCAAATTGCGTTAGGAATGAAAGTAATCGCTATAAGTTTCAAAAATAGTTCTATTAAACATCAGAACGGGATTTGGTTCTCTATAATAGTGATTCTATATGTTCTATTAACTACAGTAATTTTTGTGAAAAATCGGAAAAAGATAGGTATTATTATTAGAAGCTGGAGAGTAGATTTATTTATTGTATTGGTCTCAGGTGCTATTACAATTTATATAATAGATGGTATGTGGATAAATCGTTTCCAAAACTGGCTTATATCAATATCATGGTTGAAAATGACATTGATATTATCACTTCCGTTAGTTCTATTTGTAGCGATCACTGTAAGATATCTGCAAGTTATAATGATGAAGAAAATTGATAGTAAATCAAGTTTCTTGAGTGATAAAGAGGGAAAGAGTAAAAGTAATGATGCTTTTAAATTTTATGAGGCAGCTGGAAGATTTGCAGAAAGAGTATATAATCAAGGTTCAACTGAAAGTTTAGTTTTTGGGATTGATGCACCTTGGGGTACAGGTAAATCAACTTTTATTAATTTGTGTAAAGAGCATTGGGGTAAAAATTACAATAATAAAATAATTGTTTATACATTCGATCCTCTGAAGTTTGAAAACAGCGATAAAATAATGGAAAAATTTGTAGATGGTCTGTTGAAAGTAATCAATGATAATTTTTTTGCACCTGAAATAGAAAGTTTATTCGCAAAATATGTAAAGTTACTAAATGATTCTAAGATAACTTTCTCAATATTTGGTTTAAGGTTTGGGATGCCTTTTGATAAATCATCAGTGGATAAAATATTAGAAAAATTAGAAATAATATTACGAAGTATCGATAAAAAAATAGTTATAGTTGTAGATGATTTAGACCGGTTAAGCTTTTCAAGTATAAAGGATGTCCTATTTGTTATTAAAAAATCATTTACTCTACCTAATATATCGTATGTACTTTGTTATGATACTGAGAATATAACTGCACTCGAACAACATAAATTAGATACAGAAAAAATTATTGAGTTTCTTGAAAAGTTTATTAACATTAAGACCAGCTTATATCTTGATCAGAGACTTTTGTTGAATTATTTTACTGATAATAAAGATGAAACATTAGCCAGAAACTTATTAAGTAATCCTGAATTGGTTTCAAAAGCGGTAGAGGGGCTAAAGGATATTTTTAGTGCAAAAGACTATTATTTATATATCCCATTCATAGGTGATGCTAGGAAATTAAAGAGATTAGTTAATACAATTCTTTTACTTGAGGTTGAACAACTAGATTTTTCGAACTCAGACTTTGATAAACACGATCTTATTCATTTGTTAATTTTATTCATTAATTATCCTAATATTTTCAGGAAAATATATAACACTGAAGCACAGGGTAAGCGCGGATTTTTTTCACTTGTTGGTGAATACGATGATGATTATCCTAAAGACGAAAAATCCCATATAAAAGATATTTATAAAAACTCAATTAAATATAATCAATATTTAGCTAATTTGACCGAAAATCAAAAATTTATTTTAAACAAAATTTTCAACGTAAATCAGCGCTTAGGGAAGAAAAGTAATATTACTCAGGAACAACTAACGTCCTATGCCTGCTTCAATGGATCCAATTGGGGTTCTGCTGGCAGAAATCTTGAGCAATATCTGAATCTAATAATAAATGTATCCCGTCCTATTAAAACGGAACAGTACAAATTTTATGTGAATATAAAAAATGAAATATTGTATAAAAAAAGCATTGTAGAGGTTTTTAAACGCGATGAATTTTTGTTTTCAAGTGGAGAGGCAAATCATGAACAATTATGGCGAGTATTAGTAAATTCACCGCATCACGAATTTTCAATTGAGAAAGGAAAAGAAATTATTGGCTATGCATTAGATTCCCTATCAGAATATTCAAATCTTGAAATTCAAAGTCTTAGTGTAGGATTCCGGAGGTATACGCTTCATTTTTTCATTGGTAAATTGTTAGATAAGATTGGTTGGGTGGATGAAAGTGGACAACATTTTAATAATTCTGAAGTGAATATTATTAAAATTGCAGAGTGGATATTTGGAGAAAATCAATTTATTAATGATGGGATACTGGAGAAGTTAGCTAAGAAAGGAAAAGGAGTTCTTGGAATTTATGACTTGTTAGTATTCCGATTATGCTGTTGTACTGACAGAGGTGGAGATATGTTTAATTTGCCAAGATCATTATCAAAACACGGAAGTCCAAATAATCCCACTGAAGGATTAGTCAAGGACATTCTAATTGGGGAAATGCGTGAAATCTCTCAATATATTTTCCAGCTATTCAATAACCGATATATTGAAAGAAATATTAATATCTTCGAAGATGTATTCGGGCTTTCAGCAGAAGATATTTGTGGTAAATCAATTGACTACATAAAATCAATGATATCTGATAAAGAATTAAATGAAAAACAATTAGGATTCAAATCAGAAATGCTGTCTTTTATTATTTACCAACTAGGTAGTACTATTATTAGTAGTGGGATTCCATGTGGCTATTATGATCGTGATGGTTTTAAAGACGAGCAAAGTATAAACACCCATTTGAATAATTATCTTTTTAATATTTGTTTTAATCCCGAGATATGTGATAAAGGGTATGCCTATTTTATTTATTATCTCTTTATTAATTTCGAAACAACTTTTGGACATACCACAAAGCGCATTGCTAGTATTGAAGGTTTCTCTAAAGTTCTAGATAAAGATCAACTTAAAACTTATTGGAGAAAGCATGGAATAGCTATTAAAGAAAGACAATTTAGTTCTGATGTACAATTTATTATAGGTGATTTCAAAACAACATTTACCAGTCAGTTAGCTGCAACTTATAATGTACTGGATGAATTTATTAACCGAGAATCTATTACCATTGAATCTAATTGAATCTAAGATTTAGTTACTTGCACGTAGGTTAAGGACAGTTGAGAATATTTCAACTGTCTTTGTTCATGTTCTTAGAATCGATTGGAAGTGAAATACACAAGATTAATTCAGCATTACCTGATACATAGTAAAATTGCATATAGAAGAAAACCTTAGACTGTAGGCCTAGACTGTAGTAGTAGTGAGTAACTGAATCTCACTACATAATTCTGTCTTTCGAGTAAATCAGTTCACCGAAACACTAATAGTAACGAAAGTATAATATCTATAATTTTCCATGTTGTTATGATACTATATTGCTAAAAGAAATACTGAAGGAATGATTCATATGCGCATCTTAAATAGCTTGTCGCTTCTTCTTCAACCGAGCGAACTTTTCACAGGGAAATATCGACTATGGTCAATTAATGCCCTCTTAATTATAGGAATCGGTTATACTCTTTTTACAAATCCAAAAATAGATATTTATCAATCTATTATTGCTTTTTTAATAATAACTCCTTTCATATTAATAATTAAGCCAAAGATTATTGTGAGTAGAAACATATTATTTATGTCATTATATACCTATTTTACAGTCCCATTGGCAATTAATTTTATTATCGGTGAACAACTTAAAATATCAATATTTAACTTTCTATTTTTTGTTTTCTTATCTACCATTATTCTATTCACACTAATGTATTTATTTCATAGGAAAAGTCATCGAAACATTTATCTTAATCATGCTAAAATATCTTTGGACATTGTTCGTTTTGTATTTTTGGTTATAGTCACACTCGGGGCAGTATATGGAAAAATCCTAGATGATTTTGGTAAATTTACACTCCTCATGCCAATATTCAAGAATGCTCAGACAGAGGAGTTACGTAGCTATTTCCAACTAACTTTACAAATCATTGCAATACCTTTTATTTTCTCAACTACATTACTTAGAATTGTAGTTGATTGGTTATTATTAAAGAAATAAAAAGCAACTTACTACTTCAGGAGATTGAGAAAACCAAAGACATTTTCTTTAGACAATTCCTCAAATTACATTGGATACTGAAATCAAAGAATAAATACAAGACACAAAGGTATTTATAACTAATTAGTAAAATAAATGAAGACAGACTCCCTATTTCTGGGGGCGGGCTTGTTTGAAATATTAGCTTCGAGTCAGTTGGGATACAACGTATTAGTTAAATACGTGCACTGCAATACCAAAAAGGAATAAGAGACTGCATAGTATAAAGTACCACAACTAATAATGCTTTAAACCAAATTGGGTAGTTTTCTTTTAAAATGGTTGACTTGAAAAAAGCTAGAACAGTAAGTGAGGAAATACAAAGGAAAAAGTAAATGGATATCATTGATTAACACTCCTTTTGTTTGTGATAAGATGAGATTATCATTAATATTTCTTTTCGAGAAACAGATACTGAGCAATTTACTCGCCCGTTGGAGTAGATGACTTTACCAAGTTAAATCTTATGACTTGCTCCAATTAAATGTAGTGAATACATATGTATATAAATGCATACCATTTATTTATTAAAAAATATTTTTTCTAAGGAATTCTGCAACAAACAATCATTTTCATTCCGGAGTTCATGAAGTTCTAACGAATTCTGGAACAACAAAAACGGAGTACCGCGGGTTTGCGGGCTCCGTTTTCTAACGAATTATGGAATATGACATTTTTGTTTCAAAAAAATGATTATTCATAAAAATGTATAATCATACATACGGGTGTTCGTTGAAAGGCCTAGAGTTTCTCATAAACCTCTGGCTTTTTTGTGTTTTAAATAAATTAAGTTAATACATAATGTCTTGATCAACTCCGAAGCGATGAAGAAAGTCTTGTGAAATTCCTCAGGAATTCTAGAGCGGTGGCCAAACTAACTGAGAAATTAAGAACGTGATCGGCTAGCTTAGACATCCTGCTCCATTTATAATAGTAAAAGTATGGTTTCCCGAGTGAAATTCGGTTTGAATAAAGTGATTAGGAGATAAAATACAAATGACATCTACCCATTTACCAACCACCATGAAAGCAGCAGTGATGCATGACCCTGGGAAAATTGTTATTGAAGAGCATCATATTCCTGTCTTTGGACTGGATGAAGTTTTGATCAAGGTAATGGCTGTAGGGGTGTGCTCTTCGGATGTACACTATTTTGAAAATGGCATAACTGTCATGGTGTATTCAAATGCTTAAACCAGATATATTTACACAAATCAATGCACTGATTATTCATGTGACCGAAATTGAATATATCCGCTGCTCTGCCGATTGGAGCTTGCCTCCGAAAATTGCCTCATCCAACAAAATACTGTTTATTTGCAAGGGGACTGGTATATTTCAGATGAACGAGCAATCCTGCCGGATCGGCGCAGGTAACCTGCTATTTATTCCTAGGGGGCAGAAGGTAGAAGCTTTCACTGAGCACTCCGAACCGTTGGTTATGTATGAGATCAGTTTTACGTATAAGGCTTTGATCAAAAAAAATGCGAAAAGCTCCGTATATCGCGAGGAAGGAATCGCGTTTCCACTGGAAGGCGAGGTCCATATGAGCAATCATCTGCAGGCGCTTCATCTATGTGAACAACTCCACATCAGTATGCAAGAGCTCGAAGGTGGCCGCCGGCAGTATCGGCAAACCGGCTTGCTAAATGAGTTATTGTATCTGGCCTGCTCGGACATACAGGATGGGATGAACCAGCAGCGGTCAGGCGTAGAGCGTACGGTAGATTATATGCATCAGAATTATATGAAATCAGTTCCGCTGGAGATGTTGTCGAGCCTCGCAGGTTTTAGCCCCAGCTATTATTCACGCCTGTTCAAAAAGCTGAAAGGTGTCAGTCCGATCACTTATATTACGAGGCTGCGTATGAATCGGGCGAAGGAGTTGCTCGTTCATGGACAAGAGTCATTTTTCGAAATTGCCCAGCATTTGGGGTACAATGAGGAGTCCTATTTTAGCCGGATGTTTAAGAGGGAAACAGGCTATTCGCCTGCGCAATATGTGAAATTAAACCGTAAACTCGTAGTTACCATGAGACATTCCTTTAATGGCGATTTTTTGGCTTTAGGCGTTAAGCCGCACGCTTCTGTGGGTATAAGGTCAGGAGAAGGGGATAACGCTTATTTTAACGCACAATTGAAGGGAACCGTCCCCATTAGGATGGATAGCGAGGCCTGGATGGATGATTTGCTTCGATTGCAGCCGACTATCATAGTATGTGATCCCGAGTGGATTAAATGGAATCAAGAGTTATCTCATATAGCACCTACCGTCATTATTCCATACTGGGAAATGGCCTGGCGTGACCGCCTGCACCGAATCGCCAAGCTTGTTGGCAGAAGGAAGGAAGCTAAAGAATGGCTGCATAAATATGAACAAAAGGTCGAGCAAGCGAGTATGGTTATTAAGCAGCAGATCGGTGAGGGAACGGTCATTGTTTTGCGAATTGTTGGGGGCAAGCTGCGCGTATATGGTATGGAAAGAAATATTGGTTGTGTGCTTTATCAGGATTTGAAATTAACCCCGCCGCCAAAGGTCAAATCCATTAAGTGGAGAAAAACGATTACCGTAGAGGATCTGCCGGCATATGATGCGGATTATATGCTTCTGATGGCATCAGCGGATAAAATAGATCAAAAAATGCTGCATATACTTCGGCAAAGTTCGGAATGGAAATCCTTATCAGCCGTTCGCCGTAAGCAGTGTTTCACCATAGGCCTTTATCCATGGATTGATTATTCGGCACTTAGCCATGATAGAGTCATTGATGAGGCTATGAACTTGTTCGCATCTGCCGTCAGTCAAAATGGTCCAACTTATTGAACAAAAAACTTCATGGATTAATCAACATGCCCCCTATATACTTTTGAAGTGAATAAATTTTAGGCTTTCATTGAGAATGATATTCATTTTCTTTAGTGGTATGTAGTCCAAATAATTGATATATAGGGGAGGAATTATCAAGTGTTTATTTTCAAAAAGTCAGTTTTAGCTATGGGTTCAGCTCTGCTGATCAGTATGTCTTTGTTGGCAGGTTGCGGTTCAGGTTCCGGCAAGTCAGGCGAAAGTCAAGGAGCATCGGCAATTAACACTCCCACAAGCACAAGCCCAGCTAAAGGTACTGAAGGAACGGCAGCACCAGATTCCGGTATAACAGAAAAAACAATCAAGCACGTATGGGGAGAAACGAAATTTAAAGAAGCCCCCCAAAAAATTGTTGCGCTTGATTTTGCTTATATTGATATGCTCACGGCTTTGGAAGTTAGTCCAATTGCCTCTGTAGGCATTGGGGATTCCAGCTTTCCTGAATATTTGAAAAATGCTTTCAAGTCGCAAAATGTAACGAATGTCGGGCAAGCGAAACAGCCCAATCTGGAGGTACTTAAATCAATGAAACCTGATTTGATTATCGCCAGTCCAAATCGTCACGAGATGATTAAGACACAGCTAGCAGAAATTGCGCCGACGATCGCGCTGGATGATGGCAGCTATCAGGCTATTCTGAACAATTTCACACAGCTGGCCGATGTTCTAGGCAAAAAAGATCAAGCGGATAAAGTAAAACAAAGTATTGCGAGTAAATTGAAATCCGGCCAAGAGAAGCTGAAGGACAAGCCGAGCGTGCTGGTCGTTGGCGCCTTTGAGGATGATTCCACAGTATGGCTGAAAACCTCTTTCATAGGTTCGTTGTTAACTGAGCTAGGTGTGAATTATTTATACGAGGGTAAAAAGGACTTATCCGCGGCTGAAAGCAAAACAGATATTGCTAAGCTTAGCCTGGAACGTCTAGTCGAATATAATCCTGACTACGTATTCCTTTATGGAGAGCCGCAAAAATGGGCCAATAACCCGTTATATAAAAGCTTGAAGTCCGTTAAAGAGAAAAAAGCGGTAGAGGTGAGCCGGGATCTTTGGTCCAAGGGACGTGGTCCACTCGCTGCTGAATTCATTCTTGATCAGGCCGTACAAACGATGACTGGCGGTAAATAAGCTCGTTGAAAGGTTGTGTGAACAGTGAATCGGCTGTTTTCAGGCAGACAGGGGCAGACTCGGTCTGCTCCCTTTTTATTTATAGGATTACTTGTATTGATCATTATTGCGGGGGCCGTAGGGCTATTCGTGGGAGTAAAGGGGCTCTGCTGGAGACAGCTTCCTGAAATCATGAGCTTGGATTCGTCTAATCTGCTTGTTTATAAGGTCTGGTTCGTCCGGCTACCGCGTGTCGTTCTAGCGATTATTGTTGGCGCGGGGTTGGCTATAGCTGGTTGCCTACTGCAAGGGATCACAAGAAATCCGTTGTCAGATCCAGAGTTAATGGGCATTAATCAGGGAGCGTCCTTCTTGGTCGTATTATCCTTATCCATATTCGGTCTAGAAGACGTTACTGTTACGATTCTGATTGCTGCCATTATTGGAGCGGCTGTGGGAGGAGGCATTGTTTACACGTTGTCCGGGTTGGCTGGTTACACCCCTACTAGGCTTGTGTTAGCAGGTGTTTCGGTATCGTTATTTATGGCTGCCATGACAACGGGGCTTATTATTTTGCAGGATGATAAATTGTCGGAAATTCTTTATTGGATGGCGGGCAAATTGTCCGGAACGACGTGGACGGATGTGCAGTTGAGTACGATCAGCATTGTCCCCGGGGCACTTGCAAGCTTGTTTCTCGCTAATCAATTTAATGTTTTTTCATTAGGGGAGGATGCGGCTAGAGGACTCGGGCAAAATGTGACTCGTGTTCGGAGAACTGCCTTTCTTCTCGTTATTTTATTAGTCGGTGTATTGATTCCGATGTCGGCTGTGGCTGGGGCTAGCTTGCTTCTGCTGGCTGATGTTGGCGGCCAATGGGTGCTGTATCCGACCGATACACCAGTTGGAATTATTACCGCTCTGCTTGGAACCCCGTTTTTTCTGTATTTAATGCGCCGGAAAATGGAGGGAAGCTAAGTGCATCATCCAAAACGGAGGTTTGTTCTTATTTTGACAGCGGGTAGTGTACTGATGCTCATTATGGCGGTACTCAGCTTACGCCTTGGCGCGGTGGAGACACCCTTCCGACAACTGGTAGAAGAGATTGTACAGCGGGATGGAGTCGTCTACGATTACCGGCTGCCACGGTTAATGATTGCGGTACTTATTGGTATCAATATGTCTCTCTCTGGGTCCATCCTGCAGGGGGTAGCGCGGAATCCGCTTGCTGCTCCCGATTTAATGGGAATTACAGCAGGCGGTGGTCTGGTGACGGTCATAATGATCCTTGCTGTACCGCAATACTCAGCTGCTTTATTACCGTTTTTTGCTTTTGCAGGGGCGATTGGTGCCAGTTTGCTAATTTATTTGCTCGCTTATAACAAAGGAATCAAGCCGCAGCGTCTTATTTTATGCGGGGTTGCTGTATCCAGCGGCATACATGCGGTTGTTACCCTGCTGGTCGTCAAATTCGCGCCTTCTGCGGCCCAAGCACTCGTATGGCTGAAGGGAAGTCTTTACGCTCGTTCATGGGAGCATGTGAATGTGATTTGGCCGTGGACGCTTGTATGCGGGCTGCTAGCCCTTCTGTTTTCCCGTCAGTTGAATACATTGCTACTGAATGAGGATACGATTCGCAGTTTAGGAATGCGGACGGATCGTGTACGTCTGTTCTTAATTGCTCTAGCCGTAGGGCTGGCGGGAAGTGTCGTGGCTGTTGCGGGTGCTATCGGCTTCGTTGGTTTAGTTATTCCTCACCTGGCCCAGCTGCTGGTGGGGTCCAATTATCGTTTGCTGCTTCCAACCTCGGCACTGCTGGGGGCCATTCTAGTAACAGCAGCCGATACGGCAGGACGGATGATCATGCCGCCCATTGAAATCCCCGTTGGGATTATGACTGCGTTCATCGGAGCGCCCTATTTCCTGTATTTACTGCTGCGAACGAAGAAAAGCTAGTGCGTTGGTAAACCGATTTACAACAAACAGCCATTTTTGATCTGAAAACCAATAAATATTAGGACTCCATGGGAAATCTATGGGGTTCTTTGTTTGCGTTGGAATTATAAGATAGCAACCAGGTGGCGGTAGTAAGCGATGTTAAACTATATCGCAACTAGTAACAATTACCGCAACTAATGACAATTGGCTTGTAAAGCTTGATTTAAACGCATTTAAGCGCCTATCTGAACAATCAGGGACTATCGACGGAAACAAAGCTTGCTCGATATGATGAGACTGCAACTTGCAAGTCGCAACTTCAGTTGTAGTTAGTTCATGAAAGGATGGACGTATATGCACACAAGTACGAATGCTCGAGTTAAGGTGCCATCGACTGCAAGATTATCGACATTCATCAGCAGGCTCGCACGAAATCGATGGCTCTATTTAATGGTACTACCCGGATTGTTGTATTTTCTTATTTTTAAGTATTGGCCGATGTATGGCATATTTATCGCCTTTAAGGACTACCAGCCATTTCTGGGATTCTGGGATAGCCCATTTGTTGGCTTGAAGCATTTTGAACGATTGTTCAGCGACGATAATTTTCTTATGTTATTTAGAAATACCTTAATTTTGGCTAGCTATAATATTTTGTTTTTCTTTCCATTACCAATTGTCATCGCACTTATGTTAAACGAATTACGGATTGAATTTATGAAGCGAATCGTTCAAACGCTGATTTATATTCCGCATTTCATGTCTTGGGTCGTTGTTGTAGGGATTGCCTATATTTTTCTAACGACAGAAGGCGGCATTGTGAATGACGTATTGGTGCGGTTGGGTGGAGAAAAGATTAATTTTCTCGTTAGTAATGAATGGTTTAGAACCATTATTACGTCTGAAGTGATTTGGAAGGAAATGGGCTGGGGGACGATTATTTTCCTTGCGGCATTGTCTGGCGTTGATCCTCAATTGTATGAGGCAGCACGTATGGACGGTGCAAATCGCGCTCGCCAACTGTGGCATATTACGTTGCCGGCCGTTCGGAGCACGGTTATCATTCTACTTATTTTAAGATTAGGCACATTTCTGGATACCGGGTTTGAGCAAATCTTCCTTATGTTAAATGCGATGAACCGGGAAGTTGGTGAAGTGTTTGATACATACGTTTACTCCGTCGGAATTAGCCAAGGTCAATACAGCTTTAGTACAGCGGTTGGGCTATTTAAGTCCATCATCGGATTAGTACTCGTCGTCTTATCCAATTACTTTGCCAAAAAATTTGGAGAAGAAGGAATTTACTAGAAAGGAAGCATGGATGTTATGCCTATAAAGTCAAGCTGGGGCAGTCGGATCTTTGATGGGATCAATATGGTTCTACTGATTGTCATCGCATTAATTACGGTTCTTCCGTTCTTTTATGTCATTGCGGGCTCGTTTGCATCACAGAAGGAATTGTTAACGAAAGGTTTTATTCTAATTCCTTCTGAATTCTCACTCGATGCCTATAAGTACATTTTCTCCACGCAAACGCTGGTTAGAAGCTTGTTCGTGACAATATTTATTACCGTAGCTGGTACATTGATTAATATCTTCTTAACTTGTTTAATGGCGTACCCCCTAGCTCGTAAAGATATGGATTTTCGTAAGCCAATATTAATGCTTGTTGTCTTTACGATGCTGTTTAGCGGTGGGATGATTCCGACATTTCTGGTTGTTAAGCAGTTGGGTATGATCAACACGTATTGGGCTTTATTAATTCCAAGTGCAATCAGCGCCTTCAACTTAATAATTATTCGCAACTTCTTTCAGCAACTTCCAGACGGTTTGGAAGAATCGGCCAAAATCGATGGCTGCAATGATTTAGGGATTTTCCTTCGTATTGTGCTTCCGTTATCGATGCCGGCGGTTGCGACTTTCTCCTTATTTTATGCGGTTGGGCATTGGAACACGTTCTTCAGTGCAATTCTTTACATTAACGACAACAAAATGTGGCCTATTCAAGTTTTGCTGAGACAGATCGTTATTTTAGCATCTGGAGGCATTGGGGACTCAGCTTCCATGGGGGCGGATTATGTGGCGCCGCCGGAGCAATCTGTCAAAATGGCCGTAATTGTGGTATCAACTCTACCGATTTTACTGGTTTACCCGTTTTTGCAGAAGCATTTTGCTAAAGGGGTATTACTAGGCTCAGTCAAAGGGTAACGATATAATAGTAGTTAGATAAAGGGAGGATTTCACAATGAAAAGACGACAAAGGTTAACATGGGCTAAAACGGGTGCATTGCTTGCGACAGCAACGATGGTAATGACAGCATGTGGAGCGAAAGAAGAATCTTCTAAGAATAATTCTTCTGCGACAAGTAATCAGGGGCCGTTTCAATTGTCCATGATGCTGCCGAGTTATAGTCCGGAGATTATGCCACAAGATAGTTCTGTATTAAAGCGGCTTGAAGAGAAAACGAATACTAAATTAGCAGTTACGTGGGTACCTTCCTCATCGTATACAGATAAATTAAGCGCTACGGTGGCGTCCGGCGAGCTTCCAAAAACATTTGTTGCCCTCGAGCCTAAAGCGCCGTTCATCATTAATGCTTCGCGAACAGGCATGTTCTGGGAAGTGGGGCCTTACTTAAAGGATTACCCGAATCTGAGTAAAATGTCCGACATAGTTCTAAAGAATATTTCCGTAGATGGCAAAATTTACGGTGTGTATCGAGAACGTGATCTCTCACGCTTTGGCTTAATGATGCGGCAAGATTGGTTATCCAATTTAGGCTTGCAGGCGCCTAAAAATTTGGATGAATTATATAACGTTCTCAAAGCATTCGCAACTGGAGACCCGGATAAGAATGGCAAACAGGATACGATTGGGCTTGCTGTAGGTATGCAAGGCGGAGTCATTGCTGGATTTAAGGATATTCTTGTTTACAATGGCGGTCCAAATGAATGGGAACTGAAGGATGGGAAATTGACGCCATCTCAAATGACGGATGCGTATATGACCACATTAAAGTTTTATAAAAAATTATATGATGAAAAAATTATCAATCAGGATTTTGCTATTATTCCGGACGGTCGTGCAGTTATGAGCAAAGGCCAGGCTGGCCTTTGGATCGATAACATGTTAGATGGCAAAGGAATTGAAGATAACATTAAGAAAGTCGATCCTAATGCAAAGATGACTTTAATTAACCGTATTGCTGGAGCAAAAGGAGAAAGAGCGCGTGCAGGTGCTGGCTATTTAGGGATGTACATGATTCCGAAAACAAGTGTGAAGACAGAAGCTGAACTCAAACAAATCCTAACTTACTTCGATCATGTTTCTGAACAAGATAATCAGAATCTAATGAAGTATGGCATAGAAGGAAAACAATATACGCTGGATAATGGCGCTTATAAGCCAACTACGGACGCTAAAGTCAAAGCAGATATCAATGATAGCTCGCAGTTTATGGTTATGCAAAATCAAGTCGTTAATTATGGAACAGAACTAGAAAAGTTAACTACCAAACTTTTTCAGGACAATTCAACAATTGCAGTAGCGAATCCGGCAGCTCCATTGATTTCTAATACTGAAATAGAAAAAGGCAAGGAGCTCTCCAAAATCATTGAAGATGCAACCGTGAAATTTATTATGGGTTCCATTGATGAAGCGGGCTGGAAGCAAGCAGTTGATAAATGGTCACAAGCAGGTGGAAGTAAAGTGATTGAGGAAATTAACGCCGAATATGCCAAAGTATCTAAGAAATAGGGCGTTACGATGGGGGGAAATAGCGCGATGCCGAAATTAGTAATTGATGAACAACAGGTTAGCGCCGTCATTGATTGTGTCGTTAAGCGCACGTCTCGAATGGATTTTAGCTGGGATTGGCCAGGCGGTGTAGCCTTCTATGGTGTATCTGAGGCTTATCTTGCTACAGGTAAAAAGGAATATCTCTCCCATCTACAAGAATGGGTTGACGAGAACTTGGATGATGGGCTTCCTAAGCTTTCTGTAAATGCCGTTTCAATTGGTCATGCACTCCTCACGTTATTTGAAGTAAACCAAGATGAGAAATACCTGACTATGGCAATTGAAATGGCGGAGTATCTTAAGCATGAAGCTGTGCGTTTTGCGGATGGTATATTCCAACATACCGTGAACTCGGAGACGTATAACTTCCCAGAACAAGCATGGGTAGATACCCTGTTTATGGCCGGGTACTTTTTACTCCGGATGGGCAGCCTGCTTAAACGTGAGGACTATTTCGCTGATGGATTAAATCAATATCACGGCCATGAACGGTTTCTGCAGAATTCAAAAACAAATTTATATTACCATGGCTGGGATCATATCGCGCAATCCAATATGTCTTCCATTCACTGGGCTCGTGGCAATGCGTGGGCTGCGTTAACAATGGCTAGAGCACTTGATCTTGTTCCAGTCACTCACCCTTCGTTTATGAGGATAGATGGATCACTGCGTGATCAATTAAGTTCGCTTGTGAGGCTGCAGGATGATTCAGGACTTTGGCATACAATTGTGGATGATGCAGCATCACCACTGGAAACCTCTGGTTCTGCAGGCATTGCTGCAGCGCTGCTATCTCGTGGCAGACTGTACAACAAGTATGTACAAAAATCGATTGACGGCATTCTGGCGCACATTACAGAGGACGGGACGGTTACTGGCGTTTCGGCGGGAACAGCTGTAATGGATGATGCTGAGGGCTACAGAAATGTACCAGACAAAAGAATTCAAGGATGGGGACAAGGACTTACCTTAGTCTTCCTTGCATCAATTCTCAATGCGAAGAGGGAACTTGTCGGTAATGGCTGTTGAATAATGAATAAGCGCTGGTTTGGAAAGATATCTTCCAAAAACCAGCGCTTTTCCGTTTTAAGACTCTACCCATCATCACGGTACTGCCCGGGTGTCATGCCTACAAACTTACGGAAAGAACGAATAAAGTTGGCTGCGTTGTTGTATTGTAGTCGCTCCGCAATTTCGGCAACTTTCAAGTCCGATTCTTTGAGCCACTTCTTGGCGATGTCAATGCGGTACTGGGTCAAGAATTCACCGAAATTAATACCGGTTTCTTGCCGGAACACACGGCTTACATAATGCGGATGATAATTAATTCGAGCTGAACAATTTTCAAGCGTTAAGTCGGAATCGAATTCTCTTTTAATCATATCCACGATGGCTTCAGAAATTTGTTTGAACTGAGACTCACGCCGGTTACTGAGCTCCTCGATATAAGGAACGATGAATAAGGTGAGGAACCAATGTTCCATCTCTTGAATGTCTCTCAGTTTAAAAAGAGTTTGCACTAAAGTAGCTTCTTCACTAATGCGCTCCAAATTAATGGACAATTCTTGGCCAAACCGTAGAAGATCAACCAATAATCGGAGTAGGGTCAACTGATAGTCTTGATGTTGTGTAGGCGATTGGAAAATCGATTCAATGAATTGATGCAAGGCAAGCTCTGCTTGCTCTAGGTTCCCTCCACGGATAGCATCGAAGATGGACTGTTCTTTGTCATGCGGGAATAGAGATAGATTGCTTTTCTGTGGCTGCAGATCTTCAATAAATAGGATGGATTCGTCGCCTAGTCCAACCCGATATTTTAAGGATGTCATCGCTTCATGCAGCGCCTGTGGTGCTTCTATAAACGAGCTGAATGTACGGCTTATCCCGATGCTCACTTTGATTTCAAGATACTGCAAAATAGCAGTCTGAATCTCATTGGAAAGCGTAAAGATTTGCTCTTTAAATAAGGCAGCCTGATTGGAAGAACCGATGAGCGTAACTTGATAGTCTAGATAGACGATCGGAACCAGTCGTTGATCACTTAAAATTAAATCGCCAACAATATTATTAATGGCAAACATCAGTAAATCGCGGTCTTTCTCACTGAATCTGGTCTCTCGCAGCGTATCGATTTGAATGGCGATTACACACATCGAACTCCAAGGAGCTTCCACACCATATAAGCCTAATTTCTCTTCAAACTCCGTAGATCGAAGGCTTCCTCCGAATAATTTCTGCATAAAAAATTCCTTGAGTTGATCTTGCTGCCCTTTTAACTCGTTCATAATCAAGGACTGATTCTGAATCAGGAAATCTACACGTTCTCCAATGACCTGAAGTTCACCGCTTGGTTTTACTACATTTGACGATGTTGGGACGTTATTTAAGGCGGTATAAATTGATTTAATAGGAAGATACATCTTCTTCGAACCAAACCATGCGATGACGAAGGTCATCAACATGATGCCTACGCTGACCAATAAGGTAACCCAGCCGATGATCGTATTTTGGGCATTAATTTGTTTGTTGGAAGCGACCGAAATATAACTCCAACCGTTATAGGAAGATTTCCGGTATGTGACGGTAACCTTTTCACCATTCACTTTCGATGTATATTGACCGAATGACGCGTTCGCTTCAAATAGGGGTTGCAAATGAGGCTCACTGGCCATGCTTTTACCCAATTGATTGCGGTCAAGATGATCGATGACATCTAAATTTTTATCCAGAATAAACGTGTTGCCAAGCTTGCCGCTTTGTACGGAAATAAACTCCTTCATCACATCTGATGATAGGACGACACAAATAATGCCTTCGGGTGTAACTGCATTGAAAGGATACTTTTTAATAAAATAAATATTCTGGGGGGAATTCGGCGAAATATGGGTATCTTTGGTCCAGAACGAACCGGTAACCGTTTGCGCAAATGCTTCAAGCTGCGGTCGGAAGGCCGGTGAACTATATTCATTTACGCCAGAGCTGGAGACGATCCATTGTTTATTTAAGCTATAGAGGAAGACATCTTTAATCCCTAGTTCGTAGGTTTGAATTTGGGAGATTCCTTTATACAGCTCATGTACCATTTCAAAGTCTTCTTTGTTAATATCTTTTTTAAATGTCCCAGTGACAACAGGCGACTGCAAAAGTTGTGTAGCGGAGTTGTCTATTGTTTTGAGTGTTTGTTCAACGCGCATCTGCATCTGCTGTAAGAGCTGTTTATTACTCTCGTTCACTTTATCTTGTACAGTTCGTGATGAATTGTAATAGGAGAATGACCCCAAAAGTAATACGGGAATTGTGCCTATAATAACAGAAAAAAACAACAGTTTTAGTAAGAATGAGTTGGATCGTAGTTTCATTGTACCTCCAAAAAGAATCTTTCTGAATTTAGACTGGTAAATCGAAAGGGGCTTTATCCCTTTTTACACTGTGAGGGACTGTAGTATTTAAATTGCTTAAATGTCCGTGTAAAGTAGTTGATACTGTTAAAACCAACTTGCTCGGCTGCCTCGGTTACGGATATGCCATCTGTGCGCAGCAGTTTTTCAGCTTCATTGACGCGGAACAAATTGACGTATTCAACAAAGGTACGACCCGTTAACTTTTTGAATGTTTTGCAAAAATGGTGGAGGCTCATGTTGGTCAAATGTGCAGCTTCCTCGAGAGATATTGGACGCCGGTACTCCTCCCGGATGAACGCAAACAGCTTTTCAAAGTGTTTGGCATGCAGAAGCGACAGATTTGTCCGATGGCTACGATGAGGCGTTTTCTCTTGGTCAATCCACCTCAGCGCAACAGTAATGAGAAGTTGAAGGTACGAGCGGATGGAGATCTCATAGCCGGGGAGCTTGTGCTCAAATTCATCAATAATTCGATGAACGAGTGCTGCAAAGTCAACGTAAGCCGCATCCCCCATACGCAAATGAAGAGGGAAGCGCTTCTGGCCTTCCATGAATGGCAGCACCATCGGACCGTACATCGGATCTCCTGAGTCGGCACCAAGTAGGGATTTATTAAAAACGATGGCATAGTAATCGACGTCCATATTGTTGACCGCATAGCCTGTATGCAGCTCGCCAGAATGGACAAACAGCAGATCGCCTGGCGATGTCTCGTTGGAGGTGCCGCCGATGTCAAAGACAGCGCTCCCTTTGACAAAATAGATGATCTCCATATGTTCATGCCAGTGAGGGTACAATACACGCTCGCCGGAGCTAAGGTTGTGAAAGACGTTAACCTGAAAATGTTTGCCAGGCATGCGGGTATTTTCTTTTAATTCCTTCAGAGCCGTCATAATAACTTCACTCCTAACAGCACAAAATTGTGCAAGTTTTTCACACGATTCTACGTAGCGCATTCTCCGGAAATTCAACTATTCTTAGTATATCCCAGATGTTTCTGCAGGGCTATAAACTTTAAAAGGATATATTTCTACTAAGGAGACGACTAAAATGGAACAAATGAGAATCGGTACGCTCGTACAAGGGAATACGGCAGTCAAAGTGATTCCGCAAATTGTGAAGCATGGCTTCGAGAGCTTCCAACTTTCGTTTTGGCAAACAACAGGAACGACGGATTTAAAAGAAACTGCTGCGCAAATTCGTGACATGATGCTGCAAAATGGTACAGTCATTTCGAGTATATCGATTTTTGGCAATCCGCTAACCGGAAGTGGAAACAATGCGGACACGTTGGCTAGTTGGGAACGTCTGATTGATTGTGCGCGGGATTTTGGTGCGGATATGGTGACTGGCTTCACTGGAAGACTTACGGATCAACCAATTCCCGATTCCATACCGAGATTCAAGGAAGTGTTCGGTGAGCTGGCCCGCCGTGCAGAGGCAAATGGCGTAAAATTGGCATTTGAGAACTGCCCCATGAATGGGAACTGGCATAAAGGGGATTGGAACATTGCCCATAATCCCATTGCTTGGGAGATGATGTTTGATGCCCTGCCTTTTGATCATATCGGACTTGAATGGGAGCCTACGCATCAAATGACACAGCTCATCGAGCCGATTCCACAACTGCGTAAGTGGGTCAATAAGATTTTTCATGTTCACGGGAAGGACGCTACGATTGCATGGGATGTGATCAAAGAGCATGGAATTGGCGCCAATCACCCTTATGTATGGCACCGGACACCTGGATTTGGCGATACCAACTGGACAGATATTATATCCATTTTACGATTATCCGGGTATAGAAGTACGATTGATATTGAAGGGTGGCATGATCCTGTATATCGTGATGAGTTGGAGATGACGGGGCAAGTTCATGCTCTTAATTATTTAAAAACATGCCGAGGTGGAACGTTTGTTCCTAATCCCATCATTTAATAAGAAAACAGGGGGGAGAGTCCATGAGCACTATGTATAAAATAGTTCAAGCCGGCTGCGGCGGTATGGCAAATAAGTGGATTCAATATGCACTAGAACGTGACGATGCTGAAATAGTAGCGTTTGTTGATTTGTACGAATCAGCAGCCCAAAAAATGAATGAAACCTATGGACTGACTATACCTTGGTACGCAAGTGTGGAAGAGGCGATTAGAGAAACCAATGCTAATCTGGTTTTTGATGTGACAATTCCTTCAGCACATACCAAGATTGCGTTGGAAGCGCTCCATGGTGGCTGCCATCTGATGAGTGAAAAACCGATGGCAGCCTCGATGGAAGAGGCGAAACAACTGGCTCAATTGGCAGCGTCGTTGCCACAACTGAACTATAGCATCATGCAGAACCGACGTTATTTAAAAGATATTCGCGCGCTGCGCGAGTTAATTGACTCCGGTACGATTGGCAAACCAAGCTTTGTGACAGCGGAGTTTTTTATCGGTGCGCATTTTGGCGGGTTTCGGGATGCGATGGAAAGTCCGCTCATCTTGGATATGGCCATACATACGTTCGATCAGGCGCGCTTTCTCATCGGGGCTAACCCCGTGTCTGTCTATTGCCACGAGTTTAATCCAGAGGGCTCCTGGTATGCGGGCAATGCCGCTGCCGTATGCATTTTTGAATTTGATAATGGTGCAGTCTTTACGTATAACGGATCATGGTGCTCAGAAGGCATCCGTACCTCATGGGAAGCAGAATGGCGTGTTGCTGGTAGTAAAGGAACGGCCAGTTGGAAGGAGGGAGCTCCGTACGCAGAAGTTGTGGCGCCGGGACAAGAAACCAAATTCTTATATGAATATAAACGTATCGATGCTCCTTATGTTTGGGAAGGACGGGAAGGACATGACGGGTGCTTGGATGAAATGTTCCAAGCGATTCAAGATCGACGTCCGGCAGAGACGAGTTATACCGATAATATTTACAGCACCGCCATGGTTTTTGGTGCGATACAAAGCGCTAGGGAGCAGCGAAAAGTTATACTGCAGCAGCCATAATTACAATGAAGAGCCGCCCTGGTGAGGGGAGGCTCTTTTAACGTACTAAGGAACAGAGATCCATTCATTGATGTCTTAAGAGATAAAGGAATAGACAAATTGAAGTTTAATATGAAACATAATATACGGAGCATCGCGGGTTTGCGGGCTCCGTTTTATCATTTATTATGAAACATCACATTTTTTGTTGTTGTGTCGGTTGCCAAATAAGTTTTGAAGTAGACAATAATGTCTTGAGATAACAAATAAAGTTTTGAAGTTAAATGGCGTACACTCGTTGAGTGAACGCCTATTTAACTTCTGCTTATCGTCTTATGTCAAGGTTTCGATCGTATAAAACGGCTTCGTTGAGGGAAAATTATATTATCACAGAATTTGAAAAGGAGAGCATACAAATGATTAAAGTTATACTTTATTCATTATTTATTATTCCGTACTTATCTTTATTCTTTTTGAATAACTCAGTAATTCGAAGATATTTGCCTGTTGCATTATTTGTAACCGTTATTAATACCATCATTGATCAGATTGCCTATGTTAACAACTGGTGGAAATATACCGAAACTCTCTTTTCTTGGGATAAAATTACCACTGTTCATCTAGAGTATAGTTTTTTTATCGTTATTACCATTTGGATATTTCACTTTACGTTTGGTCGATTCTGGCTTTATTTATTGGTGAATCTCTGTTTGGATACTCTTTCTGCCTTCGTTTTCTTTCCGATTCTTGTAAAGCTTAAAATGGACGTACTTAACATTCCAGGGATCACAATAATCTTGCTAATGATCTCTACATCAGTAGTTATTTATCTTTTTCAAACTTGGCTAGAGGGGAAAGATATTGAGGTTAATATTAGTCCTAGAAAAAAGGAAAAAGCATAATCAACACCTAATTTAGGTATTTGATTGTGCAGGCACTGATTCAGGATGATACTTTATTTATAGACACGGCAAGGGCGAAAGTCATTATTCTTTGAGGATTATTTTTTTAAACCGGCTGCAAAGATACGGGGATATGCCCTAGGACCGAACACCACATTTATTGGGGATTATGCCGTATTGAAGGGTGTACAGTCAATTAAATATGATGTCTATTTCAAAACCTGTTGGGATATGAATATAGAGCTCGCTGATGTATGGAGCATGTGTAAGAGAAGGGGATTCCCTGATCAGATGCTGGAATTTTTCCAATTGTCGGAGAAAGTCGCGGAACAAGCACAGTATGCCAATGAATCTGTGGTGAATAATTTTCATTCCTCGTTTATTGGCTCGATTGAAAGATATGAGTGGCAGTTGGCTTATTTGGACCATCCCTATAATACAGCGGGTCAGGAACGGAAATGGATTTTAGAGCCTATGGATGAAAATTTATCGCTTATCCTTGCTGAGAAAGAACAATCACTTATTCATATTTTAAAAATGAGTGAAATTCTGGAGCAATGTAAACATGAGCTCGTTGAAGAGGATTATGCAACTTTGAGGACTTGTCTAGATTTTCAAATACAGGTAGTTAAAGTGTTCAAAGTACACACGGAGATGTTCCTACTAGTAAGTATTTGGTCAACGATGTTTCATAATCAGTCCATGGTTAAGGGCATTCAATTGCCTGATCCAACTCAAATTTAGCGTAGTTGTCTTTTACTTTAGTAGGCTCCGTACCAAAGAAAGCACGGTAAAAATCGAGCGAATTCTGAAGGTTTGAACAGTTAACCGCATCGTGCATTCTTTTAATCATCTTATTTGCCTTCTTTCACGAATTGTTCGATCCGGATTTTAACGGAATCGCGAACTTCACGGAATTTAGCTGTAATTTCTTCTTCCGTGCCAGTTGCTTTGGCAGGATCGTCAAAGCCCCAGTGCCATCTTTGAGCCTTATCATTACGGACAACAGGGCAGTGCTCGTCAGCATGACCACATAATGTAATAATGAAATCAGCGCGGCCTAGAAGCTCGGTATCAATCACATCAGAAGTATGGTTTGAGATGTCGATACCGGCTTCATTCATCGTTGCTACTGCGCGCGGATTTAGTCCGTGAGCCTCCAATCCAGCACTTTTCACTTCGTATTTGTCCCCGCCTAAAGCTTTCAAATATCCATCAGCGATTTGGCTGCGGCAAGAGTTTCCTGTGCAAAGAAAATATACTAACGGTTTTTTGTTCTCCATGGTTTCATTCTCCTTTTTGTATGAGGACATCCAGGTTTAAGCGCCTTCATGCCCTTTTTTCATTTGTTTTGATCCTAAAAAAGCTTTTATGGTTAACGCGGCGATCACCAGAATGACTGCAATCGCAACAATTAACAACCAAATATTCACACTTGATGTATTAATTACGTGAAGCCATAAATAAAGCCCTGTAAGAGTAATCGAAAGCGTTGGGACAGTAAGAATGATACCTGTCTTAAAATAATTGCCCCACGTAATTTTCACACCTTTCGTAGATAAAACATGTAACCATAAAAGTGTTGCGAGTGACCCAATCGGTGTTATTTTAGGTCCAAGATCGCTTCCGACAACGTTAGCGTAAACCAATGCTTCTCGAATAATTCCGTCTGTATTCGTACCTTTAATGGCTAGAGCATCAATCATAACCGTAGGCATGTTATTCATAATGGAGGACAAAATAGCCGACAAAAAGCCCATTCCGACTGTTGCAACAAACAATCCTTGTCCTGCTAAGTTCTCAACCACCGTTCCTAGGGCATCGGTGAGACCGACGTTTTTCAGGCCATAAACGACGACGTACATGCCGATAGAGAAAATGACGACAGCCCAAGGAGCATCTTTGATCACTCGTTTTGTTTCGATTACTTTACTGGATCTAGCCATTAAAATGAATATCAGTGCCACGACTCCAGCGATAATGGAAACAGGAATTTTAATAAATCCGCTGCTTACATAAGCGACTAGAAGGACAGCCAGGATAACCCATGACATTTTGAAAAGCTTAAGATCTTTGATGGCATGTGAAGGTTGCTTTAATTGTTTCATATCGTAACTCGTTGGGATGTCCTTTTTGAAGAAAACGTACAAGACTACCAAACTTGCTGCTAGTGAAAACAGGCTCGTGACAATCATGCGGCTTGCATAAGTGACAAAGTCAATACCGAAGAAGTCCGCAGATACGATGTTCACTAAGTTGCTGACAATCAAAGGCAAAGACGTTGTATCTGCAATGAAACCACTTGCCATTATGAAAGGCAAAATCATTTTATCGGGCAGCTTCAACGCTCGGACCATCGCTAATACAATTGGCGTTAGAATTAATGCTGCACCATCATTTGCAAAAAAGGCAGCAACTGCCGCGCCTAATAAAATGACGTACACAAACATGAGCCGCCCGTTCCCTTTTGCAATCCTCGCCATATGCAAGGCAGCCCATTCAAAAAATCCGATATTGTCTAAGATTAAGGAAATGAGAATTATAGCAACAAAAGCGAGTGTAGCATTCCAAACGATGGATGTAACCGTCAGTACATCGTGGATAGACACGACTTGGAAGATAAGAGCTAGGATAGCACCGGCAGAAGCAGACCATCCAATATTGAGGGCTTTAGGCTGCCAAATAACAAAAGTTAACGTAATAATAAAAATAAGTACCGCAATGTAAGTCATGGTTCCTCCTAATCACAACAATTTAGATCTTCACAAGATATGGCATCCACTTTTTCTTTTTGGGATGGAAGGTGCTGAAAAAACTCGTTCAGAAAGGGTTTATCCTCAATATTTAAAGAATAAAAAACCCATTGGCTCTTTTTGGACTCTTTCACTAAGCCGCCAGTCTTCAGTTTTCGCATATGCTGACTCACATTGGGCTGACTTGTTTGTAAGAGTTCAACAAGCTCATATACACATAGATCACGTTCTTTGAGCAGAGAGAGAATCGTCAATCTCATTTTGTCTCCAAGCAGCTTACACACTTCAGATAATTGTTCAATATCGGACAAAATTACACGCTCCTTTAGATCGGTAGATTCAAGCCTTTTAAGAGCTATCATTTTTAAATGATTATATAATTATTTGGTTATATATAAAAGTTAAGGTTTTGTAAATGTCTGAAGAAGAAAAAGTTCGTTCAACCTCATCATAAAGAAATTTCTTCTCTTATTAGAGCATTGAAAAATCAATTGCGGAAAAGAGCCATATGAAATTTATATCTTGATTAACCGATCAGCGGGGGCTTTAGTAATAAAGATTATTAGTAATCATACGTGGGAATTACTATTAATGTACGCTTTACATTTTATCTTTTCGGAGGTTTAAACATTGAATGAAAGTCATATTCAAAAGGTAAAAGATGTATATCATAAAGTTCACGAAGCTAATGAAGAATTATATAGTTTTTGGAAGGAGGACATACTGTTTAGTTGGCAATGGTGGGTCGCATTGGGATTAATAATTGTTCCGTGGACATTATGGTGGTTATTTAGAACAAAAAGAAGTACAAGCAGGTTATTATTTGCAGGCTTTTTCGTTTTGGTAATCTCTAGCTGGTTCGATTTCTTCGGAATCGCATTGGGATTATGGTACTACCCTGTACAGGCTATACCGACAATCCCCTCTTATTTGGTTTGGGATTTTACAGTATTAACAGTTATTGCAATGTTTTTACTTCAGATTAAACCCGAAGTTAATCCGCTCATAAAGGCAGGAATATATGGGGGATTCAATTCTTTTATTGGAGAACCGTTGTTCGACTGGTTAGGATTTTATGAAAGACTGAGTTGGAAGTATATTTATTCATTTCCGATTTTTTGTGTAATTTATTTAATAGCTCATTATCTTAGTAGAAGAGAGAGTTTTGGAAATTTAACCAAATGATTTTTATTGAGGATACGATTGAGGAGGAGAAACAGCTGCCAGAACGAAGAGAAACGAACATGCAAACATCCAGGATAACTCCGTTATGTGCTGATAATGTTCGAGGTTATGCAAGTTAATCGAGTAAAAAACGATTAAACTACAATGTATATATTACCAATCAATATTTCGGCAGCAAAAGGCAATGATAAGAAACAGAAGTACATTACTAGGTGAAAGAAGGCAAAGAAAATGCTGCGAATGCTTGGGAAAATGTTTTTGAAGTTACTACTAAATGGAGTTTTTATAATCCCTCTATTGATGTATTTAACACAAGCCACTCTTACAGAGGCATTCTTTGCGACTTATACTTTTTCGCTAATGTCTTATGTTGCAATTGATCAATTGTTTTTAAGAGTCACCAACAATGGGGTTGCTACTTTAGCAGATGTCGGGCTTGCCTTTGTTTTCTTTTGGTTGGTCGAGAAATTCTTCTTCCACTGGTCCATAAACTTTATGAATGTAGCGATAATTGCTTTGGTTTTTGGCATCATAGAGTTTTTTATGCATAGTTATTTTCAAAAGGATAGAGGCAGACTTGATCGGCATAGTTTTAGTGATAACTAATTTTTCTAGGTCCTGCATAAAAAACAGAAGGAAAACTCAGATTCTGAGTATTCCTTCTGTTTTTAACAATTTTGTTTCAAGTCTTACTATCAGCTTTGCAATTCGATATCCCCAAAACAGCATTCAGTGGACAATAACGAGTTGTTCCCGCAAATCCCCTCCAAAATATCTATAATGCCATGCTGTTACGCTACAGTAGACATTGAATATAATGCCCTTTCTCAGTCCAATAATGACGGAATTTGAGTTTGTAATTTCAGGGGGTTGACGCAAATAAAAATCTTTTATATAGTATCAATATACCCATACGGGTATACGTAGTACACAAAAGGTGGTGTAAGAAGGAATTTTCGAAACTAAATAGGCAAAAGGAAGAGAATTTTTTTTGCAATTTTATATACCCCCATAGGTATATATCGGCGTGGTCTAATGAACACGGAAAGGCTGTGTTTTATGGATTTAGCATGGATCATAACTATTTTCATTATTGGATTTTTGGGCTCGTTTATTTCGGGAATGGTGGGAATCGGCGGTTCCATTATTAACTATCCGATGTTGTTATTTATACCTGCAGCATTAGGATTTGCAGTTTTTACCCCCCAGGAAGTATCTGCAATCAGTGCAATTCAGGTGTTCTTCGCTAGCTTAATGGGGATGCTTGTGTTTCGAAAAGGGGGACTTCTAAATAAATCCTTAGTACTTTACATGGGTGTTTCAATTATCATTGGCAGCTTTATGGGGAGCTTTGCATCCAACACATTATCAAGTTCAGTGATCAATCTCGTTTATGCTATTTTGGCACTGATTGCTGCCATTTTGATGTTTTTACCTAAGAGAGGAAAAGATGTCGAAGATGTAAGCAAAGTTACATTTAATAAACCTCTAGCGGTTATTTTAGCATTAATCATCGGGACGGTATCAGGGATCGTAGGCGCGGCGGGTGCTTTTATAACGGTACCCGTGATGCTGGTCGTTCTTAAAATTCCAACTAGAGTTGCTATCGCATCATCCCTAGCCATAACTTTCATATCTTCCATCGGCTCTACGACAGGAAAGCTACTAGGTGGACACATGCTTTTGGTTCCATCCATTGTGCTTGTCATTGCAAGTACGATTGCATCACCTATTGGTGCTAAGCTGAGCGGAAAAATCAACACAAAGATGCTTCAATGGATTTTGGCTGTATTGATAACGGCAACTGTCATAAAAATTTGGTTCTCAATTTTCCTATAAAATCATCCAATCTTTTACCTCTGGAGGGAACTATACATGAAAGAAAAACAGATACAAGGAATGAATGTCGCTAATTTAGCTAGAAAGGTTTTGAACCATACACCCATTTTTATTTTAGATGTTCGGAGTGAAAGTGACTTCAACGACTGGAAAATTGAAGGCGAGAAAGTTAGTATACTCAACACGCCATATTTTGAACTTCTGGATGGCGTAGATGAGATTCTTGATCAAATACCTGATGACCAAGAAGTTGTAGTGGTTTGCGCGAAGGAGGGCTCATCGAAGTTTGTAGCTGAACAGTTGGTTGCAAGTGGAAAAGAATCTATTTCTTATTTGATTGGCGGCATGAAGTCCTGGAGTGAGCATCTTGAACCGGTGAAAATAGCCGACTTGAATGATGGAGGTACCCTGTATCAATTTGTACGGTTAGGCAAAGGATGTCTGTCTTATATGGTGATTTCTGATGGGGAAGCTGCCGTTATTGATGCGGTTCGGATGACCGAGGTATTCGAGAATTTTGCCAAAGAAAATCAGGCCATCATCAAACATACCCTGGATACTCACCTTCATGCCGATCATATTTCAGGCGGCCGGCAATTAGCTGAGAAAACAGGAGGATCTTACTGGCTTCCGCCTAAGGATGCGACAGAGGTTGTGTTTCATTATGAAAAACTTGAAGAACACATCCAGCTTGTTATTGGGGAAACAGAAATCAACATCCAGCCTATTTATTCCCCCGGCCATACGATTGGAAGCACATCACTTCTTATTGATAATCAATATTTGCTATCCGGAGATATTTTATTCGTGAAGTCAATTGGCCGCCCTGACTTGGCTGGGAAAGCAGAAGATTGGGTGGCTGACCTCAGAACGACATTGTATGAGCGGTATAAGCATCTATCTGACGACTTAATCGTGCTTCCTGCCCACTTTGGTACAATTGCTGAATTAGGTGACAAAGGGCAAGTAGCCGCACGTCTAGGTGATTTGTATAAAGAAAATCCTGGTCTGAACATACACGACGAATCCGCATTTAGACGCACCGTTTCGGAAGATCTGCCGCCGCAACCGAATGCCTATCAAGAAATACGCCAAATGAACATGGGCAGAATTCGTCCGACAATGGAAGAACAGCGAGAAATGGAGATTGGACCAAACCGTTGTGCCGTTCATGATGACACATCAAAATAAATATTTGGAGGAAACCAAGTGTCTAATAATATCTATAAAGAACTGCTGCCACATGAAGTTTTAGAGCGAATCAAACAGAAAGAGAATGTAACCATCCTTGATGTTCGGGAGCACGACGAATGGGAATCCGGACATATATACGGCGCCAAACATATTCCTCTCGGCCAAATCGCTCGAGCCCTTAATGAAATAGAGCCAAAACAAGAAACAATCATAGTTTGCCGCAGCGGTAATCGAAGCGCAATAGCTTGTGATTATTTATCTTCTATGGGCTATCACGTTGTAAATATGTCTGGTGGCATGTCCCAATGGTTTGGCGAAGTGGTTTACGGAAAATAATCAAAATAAGAATATTGGAGGTCTATAACCTATGACAGCATTGCATGTAGATCGCACATTGGAGTGTGAAGGACTTGCTTGTCCACTTCCAGTGGTTCGTACCAAGAAGGCAATAGATGAGATGAATCCTGGCGAAGTATTGGAAGTTCGTGCGACGGATAAAGGCTCAGTGGCTGATCTAAAGGGCTGGGCAAGCCGAACGGGACACCAATACGTTGGGTTAAAGGAGGAAAACGGCATTTATCGTCATTTCATTCGCAAAGCTGAACCATTCGGAACCAAAGCGGAGATGAAATTTCCTCATACCGCAACCAATGATGAGTTACTGGCTAGATTAAATGCCGGAGAGAAACTCAATATCCTTGATGTAAGGGAGCCGGCAGAATATGCTTTCGGACGTATTCCAGGAGCGATATCACTGCCTTTAGGTGAACTCGAACAAAAGATGACACAGCTTGATCCAAAGCAAGACTATTACGTTGTATGCCGTACCGGAAACCGCAGTGATATGGCATGCCAAATGCTAACAGATACAGGGTTTAAAAGTATTAAGAATGTAACGCCTGGTATGTCGCAATGGTTGCATTTTGTTGAAAAAGACTAACTGTATTTTCAAATCATAAGGAGGAGTTTAGAATGGTAGATTTGATTGTTGACGCTAAGGGGTTGGCATGCCCAATGCCGATTGTTAAAGCCAAAAAGGGGATCGATTCTTTGGAGCCAGGACAGATCATGGAATTGCAAACGACGGACAAAGGGTCTATGAAAGACTTTCAGGCCTGGGTCAATCAAACGAAACACGAACTCATGGATGTAAAAGAAGAAAATGGGGTTTTCACATTTAGGGTAAGAAAAGGATCGTGACAATCCGACTAAGAAGAAATTATTTATAAAATGAGTATCATTTTTTTGAATTCTTTATATACCTATACACGTACAAGTATAATAAAAGGATGTGGGAACATGGGAGACAACAAAGAGAAAACGACAATTGTCCTTTTTAGCGGAGAGCTAGATAAAGCGATCGCCGCTTTTATTATCGCGAATGGCGCTGCCGCCTATGATCACGAAGTCACGATTTTCTTGACCTTTTGGGGACTGAACGTAATTCGTAAAGATCAAGAAATCGATGTGAAAAAGGGATTCCTGGAGAAAATGTTTGGAAAGATGATGCCACGTGGAGCAGAAAAGCTTGGAATTTCCAAAATGAATTTCGGTGGCATGGGCCCAAAAATGATTAAACATGTGATAAAAAAACATAATGCTTTAACCCTGCCACAATTAATTGAATTAGCACAAGAACAAGGTGTTAAACTGGTTGCTTGTACGATGACAATGGATTTGCTCGGTTTACAGCAGGAAGAGCTGCTGGATGGCATTGAATATGCTGGGGTTGCCGCTTATTTGGGCGATGCCGCTGATGCTAAAGTAAATCTGTTTATTTAACTTTTCAGTTCTCCAGCCTTCTTATTGTTTTCGTTGGTCACATCAGCAATAATATACCTATACTGGTATAATGAAAGGGTGGCAGAATATGAAATACGATGATGATGTAAAAAAGAGGTTAAAACGTGTGGAAGGCCAAATCCGCGGTGTCTTAAAAATGATGGAGGAAGAACAAGATTGCAAAGATGTTGTAAGTCAAATATCAGCTGTCAGAAGTGCCGCGGATAAAGCGATTGCCTACATTGTTGCGGTCAATTTGGAACAGTGTATCCTGGAGGAAATGGAAGCTGGAAGAGATTCGAGTAAGATGGTCAAACAGGCTGTCGAATTGTTAGTTAAAAGCCGGTGATAGCATCTGGAAAGAGGTTAGCCCATGCAATATACATCCATTTTAAATATCGTGGCTTTAGTGTTTTTAGTCTGGTTTATTTATTCCAGGTTTGCAAGCTTAAAAGGTCTAAATAATCTATCGCCAGCTCAGTTTCGGGAAGAATTGAATGGGAAGTGTGATTACGTTCTGATTGATGTACGTGAACCTGGTGAAGTAAAGCAAGGCTACATTCCAGGTGCAATCAATATACCGTTATCCAAGATGAAACAAAGAGTTGGAGAAATTCAAAAAAATAAACATGTATATCTATATTGTCGGAGTGGCATGAGGAGCAAACAAGCAGCAAGAATTCTAAAAAAGAATGGTTTTAACGAATTATCCCATTTACAGGGCGGAATGATGTCCTGGAAAGGGAAGTTAACTAAATAACAAAGAAACATTAGCCCCCATGGGTTAATGTTTTTTTGTTTTCCGGTTTGGACTGATGCCCAATATACAACCCATTTATTAGGCAAAAACATACGAAAGGGGATCAAGAATGGAAGCTTTCGCTCATCGAAAATAGTCGTTGCTTTCACTAGTACTTATTTGGTTTATTATTGATTGTACTTATTGGTCGGATAATGAACCCTTTTGAGTAGCTTGCTTCCAATAAAGATAAAACCCAACTAGTATACAAATTAAAATTATGCCTACAGAGGTCCATTGAGCTGTAGTCCAGCCTAACATATATTTTGGTGTATCGCCTCTAAGCATTTCTAACAGGAACCGCCCAATATTGTAGAGAACGTTTGTTATGAGAAATAAATATCCTCTCTGTAATCTTTTCTGTAAGAGCATCATTACAATAGCAAAAATAATGACATCCATTTGTCCTTCCCATACTTCTGCTGGAAATAAGGGGTGATCACCAAATGTTGTTCTTGCGATCGTGCCTTCTGGGTACAGAATCCCCCAATTGCCCCCAGTTGGATCTCCGAAAGCATCTCCGTTCATAAGATTGGCATCTCTGCCAATACTTTGTCCAAGAATAAGACCTGGTGCACATAGATCTGCAAGTTCCCAAAAAGAAATTTTATGCTTTCTAACATACCATATTGCTACTAGTACAGCCCCAACAATTCCACCTTGAATAGATAATCCACCGTGCCAAATAGCTATAATTTCTTCTGGATTCTTGGAGTAATAACCCCAATCAAACAAAAAAACCTGCCAAAAACGAGAACCTAAAATAGCACCGATAAACATAGGTACGGCAAGATTTAATAAATGTTCAGCGAGCACATTCTTCTTTTGAAGTTTAGCCAATGTTACAGTAACACCTATCCCTAATATACAGGCTAGCACAAATAGAATACTATAAGAGCGAATCGGGAACGAACCAATATGACCTAGAAACTGAAGCAAAATAAATCCTCCTAACAGGGAAGAACCCTGACGTAATGACCTATCTAATACTATACCTTAAATTTATACCTAAAAACCAAATTAAATCAGTCTCATAGTTTTATGGCTCTTCAATAGAAAAATATTATCCATTAAATATGACACTAAGTTATGACCGCCGACTTATATCGATAATGAAAGGGAGTTTATACTTTCTTTAGAGTACAATTATTTCAAATTCACGCCTGTTTCAAAAAATGATTATTTTCATTTGTATCGTTGTTAAAATGGCCATGTTCATGTACTAGTTTTTTCATATAGAGCGACCAATATTGAACAAGTTGAAGTCCATCAATCAATTCCACACCGACTTCTTTTGCATACTTTTGTGCGTTTGAAGTAAATCCACTTGTCGTAAGTATAATGCCACCTTTGATCTAGGATTTCACGAACAGCGGCGGCTTTATTAATACCTTTTTCGTCTCGGTGATGGGGACGGATGGTCAGGCGATGCTGCAAAAGCCGGAACTGTTCCGCTCGCTTTATGTGATCTCGGATATTTGGCAGCGCATAGGCTGGGAGTCAGTACTGGTACGAGAGAGATTTAGGGTAATGAAGAGGCTGTCCCAAAAGTCATTGAAATGACTTCTGGGACAGCCTCTTCATTTCTTTATATATGTGGATGCTCTAAATTGTGCCTTTGCGCATAGTGTGGTAGACTTCACTAAAAGTTGCTCTTCGTTTTCCTTCTCTATTTGGAGAATGAGGGAAGGAGGGCAGGTAAATTTTAAGCAGAGTGGGGTCGCGCCATGCAATGGGTGAAAAAATCAATGCAACGCTGGAATTCTATTCACAACCAGATTCTTTTTTTCATTCTATTGTTTCTCATCATTCCCCTATTTATTAGCGCCTTTTGGATCGATAAACCTCTTGAGCGCGTGATTGAGAATAAAATCGGCAATGCGACATCAGAAGCTTTGTACCAAATCGATTTCAACATTGAGTTATTACTGCAGGATATGCTGAAATCCGCGGTAGATATCTCAACGAACCCCAATATCACCTCCCTGCTGAAACAGCCGAATTCCGTTACGTATTATGAAAAGCTGCGGCTTGCAGATAACGCAATGAATAAGCTTTATTCTTCTTATTTTTCGGAAAGTTATGTAACTTTGCTCGATATGCACGGCAATTGGTTAAGCAACAAAATTGTCCAACAAGATTTATACGACGAGTATATTCAATCGGACTGGTATAAAGAGATGCTAAAAGAACCATTTGGCATTAGCTGGATGGCGAATGACAGCCGCAATTATATTTATTATGACAAGAGTCAGCTCGTTACGCTGATTAAAACCATTACAGATGTACAAACCAATCAAAACATCGGGATCGAGCTTTTTAGCGTAAGCGAAAGCGATTTTCGCAAGTACATGTCGAAATTGGACGGCAATGTCATGATCATGGACCAACAGGGGAAAATCATTTCCAGCTCCATGAAAGCGGGCATGGATCCCATAGAGGTTTTACCAGAAGATGTCTCCCCAATATGGGACTCCTCCAAAGGGCAGCTGATTGTGGAAAAAAATCATCAGAAATGGATTGCCAGCTATGACACGATTGGATTAACCGGCTGGAAATTAATACAGTTTATTCCTTACGATACGGTGTTTAAAGAAATATTTGATTTGCGCAGAACGAATATGATCACGGTCGGGATCATTGTCATCGTATTTATGCTGCTCGCGTTCAGCATATCTTACCGAGTATCCAAGCCGGTCAAGCTTTTAAATAAACGAATGAAAGAAATAGAGAAAAACGACTTTAACAGCTCCTTGGCGCTTTCGGGTCCCAATGAAATTGCTACGCTGATCGATACCTATAACCACATGGCCAGACAAATCCGGGACCTGCTTCAAAGGCTGAAGGAGGAGTATGTCCAGAAAGAAGAAATGCGTTTTCGAGCGCTTCAGGCGCAGATTAACCCGCATTTTATTTTGAATACGTTGAACAATATCAAGTGGATGGCATATATCCGCAATGACCGGGAAGTCGGGGAGATGTTGTCCAGCCTGGGAAGTATGATGGAAGCGAGCATTGGAAGAGGAGAAACGTTGATTTCGCTTAAAGAGGAAATGGACTATGTTGAGCATTATATTACTCTAATGAAATTGAGATACAACGATAAATTGAGTGTCGAGTTTCATATTCCCGAACCCTTAATGAAGCAGGAAGCCATCAAATTTATGCTCCAGCCCATTATAGAGAATAGCATTCACCATGGCATTGAGCCGATGGAAGGGAGAGGCGTTATTACAATAAAGGCTGTGGCCGACCAAGATCAAAATCAAATGATATTAACCGTCACAGACAATGGTACGGGGATTCATCCGGACAAAATCGATAAAATTAATCATTGCTTATTGCAAGGACATGAACATGCTGCATCGCAAAGTATCGGTATTATGAATGTGCATGAGCGCATCCGGCTTCAATACGGTGAAGGTTACGGTTTGCATATTCAAAGTAAGGCGAACGAGACGACGGTCGAGTTCAAATTGCCGCTCAAAACGATTGAAGAAGGGAATGCTTATGCCTCTGAAAGTACTGCTCGTAGATGACGAATTTTTGGTTCGATTAGGTATAAAATCATTGATTGACTGGGAGCAGCACCAGTTGACCTATGTCGGGGATGCACAGGATGGTTTGGAAGCCTTGGAGATTATCGAGAAGACGAGGCCCGATATCATACTGACCGACATTGTCATGCCTAGAATGAACGGTATTGAGCTAATTGAGAAAGTGAAGAGCGAATACCCGGATACGCATATCATTGTGCTCAGTTCTCATAATGATTATGAATATGTGCGGAAAGCAATGAAATTGGGAGTAGAAGACTATATTTTGAAAGCGTCATTAAAACCTGAAGAGCTTTTGCAAATGCTGCTCGAGGTTTCGAAGAAAATTTCATCAAGCCGGGAGGTTCGGCAGCGTCAAATCGATACAAAGCCCGCGGTGGAAGTGAGTGAAAATGGAGGTTCGCGGCAGCTGAAACAGTGGATTTTTCAGGGGAATGTCATAGCGGAAGAAACGCAGGTTGCAGAAAAAGATACAGCATTCTTTCTGAATGGCTATGTTTTTGTACTGATAACCATTCATCGTAATCAGCGTCGAACCGATAGCTCGGACAAGATGAAGTTAATGAATCTTATTTCCTTACAGCTGGACAAGAGCACAGAGGGCATATTTCAAGATGTGAATGAGGAAGAGATCGTCCTGCTTTTGCCCAAAAAGAAGGAGGGAGTCCTTCCCGTTGACGAGGCGATCAGGTTCGGCAAGGAGATCATGGAGGCCGCAAGAAGATTTATTAATCTGTCTCTTAGCATAGGGATCAGTGAAGGGTCTCAAGGTATAGAGAGTCTGCCAGACGTATACGCGAGGGCGAAACGCGCGCTCCAAAATTATTTTTATGAAGGAAAAGAAAAGGTTTATTTATATGGCGAGCACTTGGAGAATATTCCGGCGGGGAATGTGATACTCCAAGAGGATGAGACGGTCTTGAAAGTCGAATTGGACCGTATGAACGCGGCGGGGATCAAGCAAGTATTGGACAGAATCTTCGAACGGATGGAAATGTGGAAGGGTCCCGTCGAGAAGTGCATCCAATTGTGTTTACATCTGCTGCATACGATTCAGAACGGCCTAAAACCTTATCAGGAAGACTTGTTCAAAGAGCTTGAGCAGGAGGAACCCCTATATAAACAAGTCCTTAACTTTGATGAATTGAGTAAGGCGAAGCAATGGTTCGAACAACTCATTGATGATTGCTGCGGTCAGGGGAAAGCATTGGGGGGAGGAAACTTCCGGGAAGATATTCAACAACTCATTCTTTACATGAAATCCAACTATACAGAGGACATCTCTTTGAGGCATGCCGCCGAACGAGTCAGAATGAGTGAAAATTATTTGAGTTATTTGTTTAAAAAAGAAACGCAGGTCGGTTTTTCGGAATATCTCAATCAAATTCGTGTAGGAAAAGCAGCGGAATTATTGCTTGAATCCAAGCTGCCTGTGTATGCGATTGCAGAAAAGGTAGGCTATGAGAACTTCAATTATTTTGGCCGAATCTTTAAGAAAACGATGGGTGTAAGCCCTCAACAATACCGTGTAAAGTTCAAATCCTCCTTATCCTAAGGGGGATTTGTTGTTTTTGTTTGCACATTCGTAAAAAAGTGAACAATGATCGTGGAAAAGTGAACAGCTGTAAAAACTCCTTATTTTTATGAACAAAAGCAATAGATACGTTCCTGTTTTATAAAGTTTCCGTAAACTATAATAATTCCTGTAAGCGCTATACAAAAAGAAAAACAACTAGAATAACAGATTATGATTTGGAGGGGTGAAGATGACGACTAGAGTTGCTAAGGCGTCGCGGCGGTCTATTCGAGGTGAATATTGGGGGCTCTTTTTTATTGCTCCATTTGCCATTTTGTTTCTTATTTTTGAGATTTACCCGATTGTAAACGCCTTCTATCTTAGTTTTTTTGATTACGGACTAGGGCAGAAGGAATGGATTGGGCTTGGGAACTATGCGGAATTGATGTCAGATCGCGTCTTTTTACGCTCCATCGCCAACACATTCGGTTTTGTCGTCGGCACAGTGCCATTAACATTTATTTTCGCCATATTTGCGGCCGTGCTCATTTATGGCAAACATAAGCATATTGCCTCTTTCTTCAGAGGTGCGTTTTACTTGCCGATCATCACTTCTCAAGTCATTCTTTCCTTAATTTGGGCTTGGATCTATAGCCCTGTGAACGGGATTGCCAACTATGCCTTATCCTTGTTCGGAGCAAAGCCCGTCATGTGGCTCTCTGATGAACGCGTAGCCTTATTAGCGCTGATTCTAGTCGTTGTGACCTTTAACGTGGGACAACCTATTATTTTACTATTAGCTGCATTGGGTAACATATCTCCTGAGTACTATGAGGCGGCGGATATCGATGGGGCTTCAGCGCCAAGAAAGTTCTGGCACATTACGCTGCCGCTCTTGAAACCGACATCATTGTATATTCTGGTCATGTCAACGATATGGGCCTTCCAAACCTTTGTTGTTGTACAAATGCTAACGGGAGGCGGACCCAACTACGCCACTTCCACGATTATGTTTTTGTTATATGAAACCGCATTCGTGTATGGAAAGCTTGGCGCAGCCTCTGCAATGGGCATCATTATTACTGTCCTGATTTCGATTGTTGCCGTTGTTCAGTTTAAGCTCATGAAGTCAGATATTCAATACTAAGGGAGGAGTACTCATGGCTAAATCATCTTACTTGATCATGAAGGTATTGGGGAATATCCTTCTGTATGTGTCTGCCGCATTGTTTATCTTTCCGTTGTATTGGATGTTTACCGGCGCTTTTAAGAACCAGTCTTCCAGTGTGAAAATTCCTCCTGACTGGATTCCTACAAAAATAACGATGGCGAACTTCTCCAATCTGATCAATGACGGCTCCATCTTTTATTGGTTGTACAATAGCGGCTTGGTTTCTGTTATTGCCACAGTTGGCGTTGTCCTCATTGCATCAATGGCGGGTTACGCTTTAACCAAGCGAAAATTCAAAGGCTCCGAATTTTTCTTTAGTGCCGTCTTAATTGCAATGTTCATTCCCAGACAAATTACACTTGTTCCCTTATTTACGATGATGCGGGACCTTGGTCTTGTGAACAATTTGGCGAGCGCCATTTTGCCGGTGTTGACCATCCCGTTTGCGGTATTCATGATGAAGCAATTCAGCGAATCCGTGCCGACCGAGCTGCTGGAAGCCGGAAGAATTGATGGCTGCTCTGAAATCGGATTATTTTTCAAATTGTTCTTTCCGATCATTAAGCCGGCCATTGGGGCGCTTGCAATCTTTACATTTACGTATGCCTGGAACGATTACCTCTGGCAGTTGATTATGCTCAGCGATAAGACCAAAATGACGATAAATGTGGGTATTTCAACACTCGTATCGGAGTATGTGGCCAATTATGGGCTGCAAATGGCTGCCGCATCGCTTGGTTTTATACCGGTATTCATTATTTTCATCAGTTTTCAGAAATATTTCGTGAAAGGCATCACACTTGGCGGTGTAAAGGGTTAATTTGATACTACTTTAGGAGGTGAGCCTTCGCGCAACGGAGTGAGAGGAATGTGTTATGGTTTCTGATTTGATGAATGAAAAATTGGAGGGGTTTACATGAAAAAGCTTGCCATTACTTTGTTGTCATCTGCGTTAGTTCTAACAGCTGCCGCGGGATGCGCCAAAACAGACGAGAAAAAAAATGCGGGCAATGCGCCGGCAGCGACAACGGGTTCGAAAGAGAAAGTCGAGCTCACTTGGTGGGTTGATGCACGCGGAGATGTGAAGCAAGTCTATGACGACATCAAAGCAGGATTTGAAAAAGCGAATCCAAATGTGAAAATTAACATGGTTGTAACGCCGGACGACAAAATCAATGAACGAATCAGCGTCGCCGCCAATACGAACGAAGTTCCTGACATTCAACAAGGTTCATTCTTCTGGCCATTGTCTTATGCCAAAAAAGGATTGCTGGTTCCGCTTGACGATATGATCGACAAACAAGATTTCGAAGAAAAAACATTGAAGTCCGTTTCGGTGGACAACAAGGTCTATATTTATCCAAACAGCACGGTCGCTATCGGGTTATTAGTGAATAAAGATTTATTCAAGGAAAAAGGTGCACTGGATCTTCTCCCTCAAAATATGCAGCCGTGGTCTTCCGAACAGTTTCTAAAAGCGGCCAAGGCAGTGACGGACCCGTCGAAGCAAACTTACGGTTACGGACTTTATGCTGGGGATTCCGGCGGTGACCAAGGAACTCATTCTATTTTATGGGGTTTTGGCGCAAAAACATGGAATGATGACGATACGAAGGCAACTCTGAACTCACCGGAAGGCGTGAAAGGGCTTGAATTCTTGACCAAGCTGACGGATGAGGGCGTGGTTCCGCCAGGCGCGGCCGGGCTAAAAGCGACTGCGGTATTCAACGATATGTTCGTTCAAGGCAAGCTTGGCATGGCGTTTGGAAATATCGGGAATTTACCGACGTTGAATAAGGCATTTGCTGAAGGAAATGCCAAAAAATTCGATGTCGATATTGTACCTTTCCCTTCCGTGGATGGAAAATCTTCAAACACAGTATTGTTTGGTTATGGAACTTGGATGTGGAATACGAAGAATGAAGTGAAAATGAAATGGGCCAAAGAGTTTGTGAAATTTGCGAACAACCCGGAAAACATGGGCAAGATGACCCAAGCGGAATCCGTCATTGTAGCGCGCAAATCGCTTGCGAAAAGTTATGAGGCCGGCACAATGAAAAGCAAAACCATCGAATTGTTCAAATACGCCGGAGACATCGGTGAGTCCGTTCCAGGATATCCGCAAACTCGCGCCGCTTTCTACCCAGAGGTTCAGGCCGCATTGACGAAGGCCAAAACGGCTCAGCAAGCATTGGACGACTGGGTGAAGAAGTCAAACGATATTATTGCAGCTTCGTCGAAATAAATTAAAGGAGAATGAATAACATGAAAACTTATGACTCAGGTCGCTTCAAAGGTATAACAGTAGCTATGTATTCTTGCTATGACGAGAAAGGCGAAGTGAGCAAAGAGGCAGCTAAAAAATTAGCTCGTCACTATGCCAATATTGGCGTGAATGGTTTATACGTGGGAGGCAGTTCCGGGGAAGGGATGCTTCAAAACGTCGAAGAACGGAAGCAAACACTTGAGGCAGTTATGGAGGAAGTTGGCCAAGAAATGACGATCATCGCGCATGTTGGCGCACCTTCTACCCGAGACAGCGTCGAGCTATCCAAACATGCTGAGCAAGTAGGCGCTCATGCGATATCAGCAGTACCGTCGATTTATTACCGTTTGTCTCCGCAAAGCGTTGAACATCACTGGCAACAGATGATAGACAGCACATCGCTGCCGTTTATTATTTATCATATTCCCCAAACGACAGGGTTTCAATTGTCCAAAGCTTTACTTACGAAAATGGCAGCCCAAGAGAAAGTCATCGGGGTGAAAATATCCGCCGAAAGCACCTTTGAATTGCAGCAGTTTAAAGCGGCCGGTGGAGATGATTTCCTTGTCTTTAACGGTCCGGACGAGCAGTATTTGGCAGGCCGCAGCATGGGGGCGGACGGCGGTATCGGCGGCACATACGGTGTTATGCCAGAGTTATTTATGAAAATTGAACAGTGTTATGTCGAGGGTAAAGCGGAAGAAGCCCGCAAATGGCAGTTTATTGTGAATGATCTGATTGCGGAACTGCTGTCCTTCCCATCCTTGTATGGTGCTTGCAAACAGATTCTGAAGCTGCGCGGTTTGAACACCGGCGAAGCGAGATTGCCGTTCTTGCCAGTTCCAGAGGCGGAAATGGGCCGTTTAAAAACAATCAACGAGAAAATCTTGTCGTATATCAACCAAGCTCAGGTCTAATTCATTTTGGGAGAGGGAGGATGACACATGAGTAGAATGAGCAGTATTTTTCCTGAAAAAGGGTTAATTGTTTCCTGTCAGGCACTTGCGGACGAACCTTTGCACGGCGGCGACACGATGACGAAAATGGCAAGAGCCGCGGTGCAATCCGGAGCTATTGGCATTCGCACGAACGGTGTATTTGATATTCTTTGCATCAAACAAGAAGTTGATGTGCCTGTTATCGGACTTATTAAACGAGATATTCCGGATTCGGCTATTTTTATTACCCCGACCCTTACAGAAGTAAAAGCCATCATATCGGCTGGAGCGGATATTGTTGCTCTGGATGTTACGGACCGCGAGGGACGCTTGGAGGCTGTGAAGCCCTTGATTGCATATGCTCATGAGCAAGGAGTTGCTGTTATGGCCGATGTTTCCACACTGGAGGAAGGGTTGGCTGCGGAGAAGCTGGGCGTAGATTTCATCGGAACGACACTTTCGGGGTATACGCCTTACAGCCGGCAGCAAGACGAGCCTGACTTCGAGCTATTGTCCCAATTGTGCGCCTCCGTGCAGGTTCCCGTTGTTGCGGAAGGTCGCATTTGGACACCGGGGGATGCGGCTAAGGCGATGCAAACCGGAGTCCCCTACGTTGTCGTCGGAAGCGCCATTACGCGTCCGCAGCTGATAACTTCGCGATATGTGAATGCCGTGCGTAATAGCATTGATTCGGGGGAAGTGAAGCGATGAATGCCGGATGGTATGACGCTCAATCCGCTTATGCGATTGGTGTGGACATAGGCGGTACCAAAATCAATGCGGGCATCGTTAGCAGATCGGGAGAAGTCCTTCATTCGCTTAGCCTCAGAACCTTAGCGGGGCAAATGCATACGGGCAATCGGGCAATAGAAGCAGTTGAACATTTGCTCCAGAAAGTAGTGCTGGAGCAGCCCGACTTTCGGGTACGGGGCATCGGGATCGGAAGCGCCGGGCAGATTGAATGGGCGAGCGGTCAAATTCGATTTTCCTCCGATCTTATACCGGGTTACCAAGGGACGGAGCTTAAGAAGATCATGCAGGAAAGATTTCATCTGTCCGTACACGTCGATAACGATGTGAATGTACTCGCACTCACGGAAAAGCGGTTTGGAGCGGGAAAGGGCATCGATAACTTTATATGCCTTGCTCTCGGAACCGGCGTAGGGGGAGCTATTGTCGTTAATGGCCGCTTGGTACATGGCGCTTGGGGCGGGGCAGGTGAACTTGGCCATATGTCCGTTCATTTTCAAGGTCCCTTTTGCATATGCGGAGGGAGGGGCTGCTTGGAGCAATACGCATCCGGGACCAGTATCGCCAGAAGGATGAAAGAGAAGCTGGTGACAGAAGGGCTTCCTGCGAAGGATGTGGATACGCGCGAAGTTTTTGCCCGTTGGCAGGCTGGCGAACCGCTTGCTAGTACGATCATGGAAGAAACAATAGCCGCTCTAGGCACAGCTATTGCCTCGTTAATTCACACGTTTAATCCGGGGCTGATCGTCATCGGCGGCGGCGTTGCAGAAGCGGGTGAGCTTCTGTTTGACCGGCTGCGTCAAGAAGTGCGCAGTCGAACGATGGCTTCTATGTTGGATGCCGTTCGTATCGAGCCGGCTTATAAAGGCAATTGGAGCGGCATGATCGGCGCGGCTATGCAAATCTGGGAATACGCAGACGAAGGGGTGCAGCTATGATTATAGGAAATAAGGAAAATTGGAGTAAGGAACGCCAGTTTGTCCATCCCGTACTTAGGAAAATCATAGATGAGGTACAAGGCGTGGATTTCTCCAAGATTGGGAATGGCAGATATGCGTTACAAGGCGACGATATTTACTATACGGTTATGGAACTGAATGCAAGGGACGTGACAGAAACCCGGGCAGAAAAGCACAACACGTATATCGACATTCACTTATTGTTAGACGGCAAAGAAACGATCGGTTGGGCGGGAGAATCTGCTGAACTTACTGTGGTTGAAAGCAGCAAAGAAAATGATTATAGCTTGTACGATTGGGCTGCCGGGGAACAGTTCCTGGAGCTTGCTCCAGGCATGTACGCTGTCTTTTATCCCCATGATGTTCATAGGCCGGGCCTGAGAGGAAAAGACGACCCTGCTCCTTCCCGCATTCGGAAAGCTGTCGTGAAAGTCAACAAAGACCTTTTCATAGGAGGATAGTCCAGGATGCCTGTCGTTGATTTGTCGTTAGAGCAGTTGAAAACCTATGAAGGGCGTAATCCGAAGCCGATCGATTTTGACGCCTATTGGGAACATGCGCTGCAAGAGATGCAGGCCGTTGATCCTTGTGTGGAACTCATTCCGGCTGAATTTCAGGCGCCTTCCGCTGAATGTTTTCACTTGTATTTTACAGGTGTAAACGGTGCGCGTATTCACGCTAAATATGTGCGGCCCAAAGCGGCGGATGGACAGCATCCGGCTGTCCTGCAGTTTCATGGCTATTCCGGCTGCAGCGGGGACTGGTCGGAGATGTTGGCCTACACAGCGCTTGGCTGCTCAACCGCATGGCTTGATGTTCGCGGACAAGGAGGGCTGTCCGAAGATACAGGCGGTGTCGTCGGCCATACTTTGCGAGGCCATATCATTCGCGGATTGCAAGATCATGATCCGCACAAGCTGTTCTTCCGTCATGTGTTTTTGGATACGGCGCAGCTTGCCGACATCGTCATGAACTTTCCGGAGGTGGATGCGGGCCGGGTTGGCGTTACCGGTTGGTCGCAAGGAGGCGCACTGGCGATTGCCTGTGCGGCGCTTGAGCCGAGAGTTCGCAAAGTAGCCTCAATCTATCCCTTTTTGAGCGATTATAAGAGAGTATGGGAAATGGACCTAGCGAAGGATGCCTACTGGGAGCTTCAGAATTTCTTGCGATATTTCGATCCCCAACATCTTCGAGAGGAAGAGTGGTTTACCAAATTGGGCTATATCGATATTCAACATTTAGCACCGCGAATACAAGCGGACGCATTGATGGGTGTCGGTCTAATGGATACCGTTTGTCCACCGTCTTCGCAATTTGCTGCAATCAATAAAATGAAAACATCGGTCAAGCTCGAAATTTATCCGGACTTCGGTCATGAACCGATTCCCGGCATGAAGGATCAGATTCTACAATTTATGGCCGGTTTGTAGAACAGGGCAGAGGAGCTTAATGGAATGAAAAGCGTTCGTTTTGGGGTAGCAGGCAGTGGCTATTTTGGCGGGGAGCTGGCCAGGACGTTAAATCGGCTTGAAGGCTCAAGCGCCGTTGCCGTTCATGGAGGCAGCTCGAGGCCGATCGAGTTAAATCCCGCGGTGAAAGAATCTTGGATGGCATTTATTGGAGCGGGGCCGGGAAGAGGCATTCAGTCCAGCTTGGGTGTTACAAAGGAAGGCTTGTCTCGCAGGTGATTTTCTGAAACGAAAGAGATGACTATCAAATTTACAACGTTTTCACTGGGCTGGCTCGCGTCATCCTAGCATTCAGAAGATAATCAAAAGCCCTTGAAATTTTCAAGGGTTTTTTCAGTTGAATCATCTAATTTTCAATATACACGGTTTACATCCTTATTTAACTGGTAGATGGACCAGGCCAATAAAGCAGCAAAACAGGACCACAATAAGTAAGGTACCAGCAACCACGCAGCAAGTTTGGAATAAGGAAGGGTGAAATATATCAGCAGAAACGAAGTGAAGGCTACAACAACCGTATCAAGGAAAGCCAAACGCAAGTTTTTTAGGTTAAACTCGATAAAGGTAAAGGCTTGATTAGCGATATAATTGATCAACAAAGTTACGACATAGGCCAGGGAGGCTTCCTGAAAACCATTTGTTTTTGTATAAACAACGGCAATTGAAAGTGAAATCAGACCATACATAATGCTCCATACAATGCCGAAGAGTTTAGGAGGAGGGCTCCAAGCTGGCTTATTAAGACTAGTATAATAATTAATATCGGTAGGAAATAAAACAGCGGAGAGCGAAAATAATGCATATGCAAGGATAAACACGGTAATAAACATCATAAGAAGCACCTCCATATAGTCGTCCAAGCTTAATACTATAGTATTTACGAATCCTGAAAAGGATAACCTGTTGAGCAAAAGAAATGGAGTGAAGTCTGTGAAACCAGCATTGGAGCTATCTTCAAAGAACGGTCTCTGGGGTGATCAAGGTGATGGTACGTACATCAATCCTATCTTACCGGGAGATTTTAGTGACCCTGATGTTATCCGAGTTGGCAGTGATTTCTATTGTATTTCCTCAACTTTGCATTTTTCTCCTGGGATGGTTATTTTGTACTCGAAAGACCTGGTGAATTGGGTGATTATTGGACACGTCGTCAATGATCTCACGCAAATAAGCCCTGAATTGAATTTTGACAAAATGAATAGGTACGGCAGAGGCGTTTGGGCGGGCGCAATACGATACTACAAAGATAAATTTTGGGTCTATTTCTGTACGCCGGACGAAGGATTTTTCATGAGTTCATCGACTCGGCCTGAAGGTCCTTGGGAGCCTCTGCAGCATATTTGGCAGATCGAAGGTTGGGATGATTGCTGCCCATTTTGGGATGAAGATGGACAAGGCTATCTAGCTGCCACAAATTTCAGCAATGAATACAAGATGCATTTATTTCAGATGAATGAAGAAGGAAACCAGATAAGGAAGGATACTGATTTCGTTTTCCATCAATATAAGGGCAGTGAAGCGACGAAGATTTACAAAATAGACGGTTTATATTACTTTTTCCACAGTGAGGTTCGGCATCAGGCAGGAAAAGATCTTAGAGTCGTTATGATGCTCAGATCTTCACATATCTGTGGTCCATACGACGAGAAAGAACTCATTCATTCTCATGGTGAGGCACTGGATCGAGAGCCTAATCAGGGAGGTTTGCTGCAAACGGAGGACGGGACATGGTATTTCATCTCACATCAGGGGACTGGCGGTTATTATGAAGGGAGAACCTTGCATTTGCTTCCAGTCACTTGGGTTGACGGCTGGCCAATCATCGGGGAGGATATCGATGGGGATGGCATTGGAGAAATGGTATGGGGAGGCAAAAAGCCAATACAAGGTTACCCCTTGATCACTCCAAGTACGAGCGTGAACTTTACTAACGCAAGGTTAGAACCTCAATGGGAATGGAATCATCAACCTAGAGCTGGCAAATGGTCTTTGACGGAAAGACAGGGTTATTTTCGATTGCATGCATGCGTACCCATAGATGTTGGGAACTTTTTTACAGTCTGCAATATACTTACACAACGAAGCTTGAGAACTGTAAATAATGCAGTCGTCACAAAGATAGATCTATCTGGAATGGAAGATGGGCAGGAGGCAGGCTTATGCCATTTTGGAACGAGGTATTGCACGATTAGTGTTAAACAAGAGGGAACAGTCAGAACAATCCGATACAACGATACAGGTATTCAAACTATGGGATCTCGCATCAGTCAGTGTGACCTATGGTTAAGATCTTGTTGGGGGTTAGACGGAATCAACACCTTCTCTTATAGTCTTGATGGTAAAAATTTCATCGATTTCGACGAACGCTATCAACTCAACTGGGGCCATTATCGGGGAGATCGAATCGGGTTATTTAGCTTTAACAATACAGCGGAAAATGGATATTTGGACATTGAGTGGTTCTCCTATCAATATGGAGGCCCTCAGGGGCAATGATTTGCAGCAGGAATATTTTCATGCAGCTGCATGTTGAGGATGCTTTGCAGGTTATGATAAGATTGTTAGATATCAAAAGAGAAATTGAGGTGAGAAGCTTGGAGAGACTTTATAGTATGTTAGACTTTAACTCCGAGTTCGTAGAGAAAAAGGAATTTGAAAAATATAAAACAGCTAGGTTCAAAGACAAAAAGATGGTTGTTATCACTTGTATGGACTCAAGGCTTACGGAGCTCCTACCCCGAGCATTAAATATAAAGGATGGGAATTCCAAAATCATTAAAGATGCTGGAGCGATTGTTTTGCACCCATTCGGCAGCGTTATGCGTAGCGTAATTGTTGCTATATATGAATTAAATGCAGACGAAGTTTTCGTGGTCGGGCATCATGATTGTGGGATGAGCTGTATTGACCCAGGGGAAACGATTAATAAAATGAAAGAGAACGGGATATCTTCCGAAATTATCGACACGCTCGAAAGTTCCGGAATTAATTTGCAAAAGTGGCTGCACGGTTTTGATAGTGTTGAAGATTCCGTCAAAGGAAGCGTGCATACGGTCAAAAACCATCCCCTCCTGCCAAGAAACATTCCCGTTCATGGCCTTGTAATCGATCCGGAAACAGGAAAGTTAGATTTAATAATTGACGGTTATAAACATAACGAATCGTAGGAATCAAGAAACGAAATTCTGGTGAGAAACTATAATGAAGACGAAACGGCAGCCGGCCATCGGCTGCCGTTTCCTTTGGAAGCAGCTTAACCTACAAACTTCTCTCTAACAAGGTACCCACTTGTTTAGCCATAACTTGAGGCGGATAGGGCATGCCGTTTTTGATCCACCATTCAATCACGCCTGCATAAGCGGTACCTGCATATTGCAACATGACATCATCGATTAAATCTGCATTTTTTCCGCTATCTCTGTCAATTTCACCTTTGAATCCTTGTATAAAAGAAGCAAGAAGCCGAGCTCGAAAGGCAGATGGAGTCCCCGTACTTGCGAGCATGGTTGAAAAAAACAAATAATTTTTCTCGAAATATTCAAAATAGGGTACAAGAGCCTCGTTCCAATCCAGCTTACAAGCCCATTCATCCATCTCGCCTAATTCATCGAGGTGTGTTTGAATGAGTTTATCCAATAGATCAAATTTATCCTGATAATGCAGATAAATGGTTCCTCGATTTAGGTTAGCCCGATCCGATATATCCTGAATGGTTATATCATCAAAATTTTTTTCAGTCATCAGTTCAACAACAGCTTTTTTCAAAGATTCTTGCGTTTTAAGGATGCGCCGATCTGTTTTTGCCATGGTATATTCACCAAACCTTCTAAGATACTAAACACATTTCGCCGTTCTGTTGATATATCAACAGATTACGTTTCTTTAACCATTGAACTTACCTGCTTAATTATATAATAATAGACACTAGTTGGTTAATCAAATTTATTCCTATAATCGTAATTCGTTGATTAACTATCTCAAATGGGTTTACTGAAAGGAGACAACAAACATGTGCAAAACTCATGTTCTAAGCATTCCGGCGGCCAAAGCGCCTTTTGAAAAGACTACAATTGAAAGACGGCCATTACGACCGGATGACCTGTCGATCGATATTAAGTTTAGCGGCATTTGTCATTCCGATATTCATAGTGCACACGGGGACTGGGCAGGCGGGATTTTCCCGATGGTGCCTGGCCATGAAATTACCGGGGTTGTAACGGCAGTTGGGGAGAAAGTGACGAAATTTGCTGTAGGTGACCGCGTCGGTGTTGGCTGCTATGTGGACTCTTGCGGAGAGTGCGAATACTGCCACCGAGGAGAGGAACAGCATTGTTCGAAAGGTTTTGTGGCTACCTATAACTCCTTGGACTATGAGGGCAATCCAACTTATGGCGGTTACAGCCAAAACATCGTTGTTACTGAAAGGTTCGTTGTGCATATCCCGGATAATATGGAGCTGGATGTAGCCAGTCCGCTTTTGTGCGCGGGTATTACCACTTACTCCCCTTTGAAACGTTGGAATGCCGGTCCAGGAAAAAAGGTAGCTATTCTGGGGATGGGTGGATTAGGCCACGTCGCGATCCAATTCGCGCATGCGATGGGAGCAGAAGTTACCGTTTTAAGCCGTGCGAAAGAGAAAGAAAACGAAGCGTTAAGTTTTGGTGCGGATGATTATTTTTCCACGCTGGATCCTGAAACTTTCAACAGGCTAGCCGGCCGATTCGACCTGATTCTCAATACCGTATCCGCCAATATTGACGTCGATTCGTACTTATCGCTGCTTCGTGTGGACGGAACGCTTGTTAATGTCGGAGCGCCTGCGGAACCGAGTCACTACAATGTCTTTTCCCTAATTATGAGTCGCCGCAGTATAGCAGGGTCCTTGGTTGGCGGACTTCCTGAAACACAAGAGATGCTTGATTTTGCTGCCGCACATGGCATTCTGCCTCAAATTGAGATTATCCGTGCCGAGCAAGTAGACGAAGCGTATGAGCGAATTCTGCGTAGTGATGTACGATACCGATTCGTTATCGACATATCGACTTTATAGACGAATGGACGATAAATTTAAAAATCATTCGCTTCGATTGGCTTTCATACTGGCGGCATTTTCCGCATTGGGACCATTTACAGTCGATATGTATCTCTCGTCACTTCCGCAAATCATGGATTTTTTCGGAAGTAACGCGTCCATGATTCAAGCTAGTTTAACAGCCAGCCTACTAGGTTTAGGTTTAGGCCAGATGGTCATGGGACCTTTGAGTGATAGGTATGGAAGACGTACCCCATTGCTGATCTCCATGGTTCTTTATATTGTTTCATCGTTGGGTTGTGCTTTAGTACCCAATATTGAATCTTTTATCCTTTTACGCTTCGTCCAAGGAGTGGCAGCATCGGCCGGACTTGTGATTTCTCGTGCAATTGCCCGGGACAGATATAATGGAGTCGAATTGACGAAATTTATCTCTCTGCTTACGATGATCAGCAGTGTCGCTCCATTAATATCCCCAAATGTCGGAAGTGCCGTTACATCTTTCAGTTCATGGGTTGGTGTGTTTGTTTTTTTGGGGCTTCTAGGAATACTATTAATAGGGATCACAAACTGGGGATTAGAGGAAAGCTTACCCGTACAGTATCGTGTCCAGGGAAACTTTAAGGAATTAATAGGGAACTACAGCCGTCTGTTTCACGATCGAACATTTATGGGATATGCGCTTGTTAATGGTATTTTGTTCGCGGGTGTATTTGCCTTTGTAGCCGGCACTCCGTTTATTTATCAGAACCTATATGGTGTGTCGCCTGGGATATTCTCGATCTTGTTTGCAATGAACGGTCTTGCCATTATGATTGGAGCGCAAATAGTCAAACGTGTGGCTGGCCGGCTAACAGAGCGCAGTATATTTCGTATCGGCTTATCGCTGTCCCTTATTTCTACTTCCGCTATCCTGATTTCAGTTCTCTCTCAGGGATCTTTACTGGCAGTATTTGTTTCAACCTTCTTATTTGCCGTATCCATTGGGATCATTGGGCCGGTTTCTATTACCTTAGCGATGGAATCGCAGGGACAAATGGCGGGGAGTGCGTCTGCCGTAATAGGGACTTTTCAATACGCACTAGGAGCAGTTACTTCGCCACTTGTGGGAATCGCAGGCGAGTATTCAGCAGTCCCTTTTGGAATCGTTATATTTACAACCAGTTTATTGGCCATCGTTTCCTACATTGTCCTCATTAGGAAAGTGGAGACTGTAGGCATTTTAAACCACACGAAAAAAAACACTTGATTCTAACGGAGGAAGATAGAAAATGGAAATTAGAAAAGTCGGATCACAGCCTTCGGGCAAAGGACCATCCGAATATTTCACTGGTACTGTTCGCATTGATCCGCTGTTTGAAGCTGCAGATCCTGCCCGTGTAGCAGGAGCCAGCGTTACGTTCGAGCCAGGTGCGCGGACAGCATGGCATACGCATCCACTGGGTCAGACGTTAATCGTGACGGCAGGAAAAGGACAGGCTCAACGCTGGGGAGGGCCGATCGAGGAAATTAGTCCCGGTGATGTGATTTGGTTCCCGCCTGGCGAGAAACATTGGCATGGAGCTTCGCCGACCACAGCTATGACGCATATAGCGATTCAAGAGCGACTGAACGGAAAGGCTGTTGATTGGATGGAAAAAGTCAGTGACGAGCAATATCAGTCTTAAGCGCATGAGTGCTGCATAAATACCCGTCATTTGATAAACGAAGTTGAAGTATGAATTGTATTGCCTCAATATTCATTGGGGCAATTTGTTGTGTATAATGAAAATGAATAAAACACACAGAGTTCTGACCAAAAACAACTGTTGTAGTTTGGAGTGCAGCTTGAAAAATAAAGGAGGCTGTATCGATGAATGTCCGTTTAAACTGGATTTCAGCAGGTGAATTGGAAGCGCTTAAGCTATTGGGCAAAAAGGTTGTTCGAGGAGGTATCGCTGTCTTTTATCATGAGGACCAAGTATTTGCCGTGGACAATCGGTGCCCGCATTTAGGCTTTCCTCTCCATATGGGGAGCTTGTGCGACGGGATTTTGACGTGCCATTGGCATCATGCCCGGTTCGATGTCTGCAGCGGCGGTACGCTTGATCCGTGGGCAGATGATGTTCCATCTTATGAAGTGCGCGTCGATGGCGGCGAAGTATGGGTAAATCCGGTTTCTAGAAGGGTAGAAGGCGCAGAAAAATATAAGCTCAGACTGAAAGAAGGACTCGAGCAAAATATCGGCATCGTTATTGCGAAAGCGGTTGTCGGACTGATTGAAGCTGGCGTGCCGGAGCAAGACATCGCCCGAATCGGCATCGAATTCGGGACGACATATGGAACCGGTTGGAACGCTGGACTTACGATTCTCACAGCGATGGCGCAAATCGTAGATAAGCTTGATAAGAATGGAAAAATACTTGCTTTATACCAAGGCCTTGTTCATGTTGCTCGTGGCAGCTCGGGCAGAGGAGCCCGCCACCTGCTGTCGGCGCTGCCCTCATCTGACGTGCCGTTCGAACGGCTGACCGAGTGGTACCGCAACTGCATCGAGGTGCGGGATACGCAGGGCGCTGAGAAAGTGCTGATGACCGCTATTATGAAAGGCATCGACACGAAGCGACTTTCGGACATGATGCTTGCTGCCGCAACAGATCACTTTTACTTGGATGGCGGCCATGTGTTTGATTTTCATAACAAAGCTTTTGAGGCGCTGGAGTGGGTGGATGTGTCACAAAGGGAGCGGATATTAACTTCTCTCGTCCCAATGATGGCTAGCCCGACACGGAGCGAGGAGCTTCACCAATGGCAGGCACCGGTTAACCTCGTAGAGCCGATCAAGCAAGCGATTAGTGAGCTGGAGCATCATGCGGCGCAAGCGAAGCTGGCGGATGGGTCAACGGGGCAGACAGCTCTTTCCGTGGAAATGGAACAGCAATTGCTGCAGCAGTTGCTAAGCGATACACCGGAGCAGACGATCATTTTGTTGCGTGACCTGCTTATCTCCGGAACGGCTCCGTCGCAGTTGGCTAAGATCGTGGCTTTGGCCGCCGCGGAACGGATCGTTCGTTTCCATACGCAGAATGATTTTCGCGATTGGATTGCAGTACTTCACACGTTCACCTATGCTCACGCCGTACATGAAAGGCTGCTGCAGTCGGATGAACCACATCTGCAGAGGGCGATATTTCATGGAGCCGTCAGCGTATATCTGGACCGTTTCCTAAACGTGCCAACAGCCGCGCGGCCGAAGCCTTCCGGCTCCGCCACGCCAACCGATCATCGGGAGATGCTCGATTTGCTCGATCTACGCCAACAGGTTGGGCCAGCCGCGCAATGGGTTGTGGACTACATGCATGGTGGTGGCAATTCTGGCGAGCTTCTTAATACGCTTGGCCATGCGTTGCTGCGAGAAGATGCTGAATTCCATTCTTTCCAAATGTATGAAGCCTCTGTGGCGGAATACAATCACTGGCAAGCGGTGACAGGCTCTTTTGCGGATATGGCCAAAGAAACGATGCTGCTCGCCTGTACGCGATATCTGGCAGCACATGCGCCAACCGCGCGCGAGCTCCCGCATACGGCCAAAATTGCCTGGAGATTGCATAAAGGTGAACGATTGTTTGAAGAGGAATGACAACATGTAATTAAAGACGATTAGAGAGCCCGCAACGATAATAGTTGCGGGTTCGTTAGTTGTTGCAATCGGAATCGTGAAGCCGAAAGATCTGCAGACTACGGCCGAATTGGCTGAATCCCCATCAAACATGGCGCAAATGACAATGAACGGCGTGTAATCTCACGTTAAAATAGATATATCAATCCGAAAGACTGAGGCGATCTGATGCTTAAGACGAAGATGTTCCTCTCTTTCTCCATCGTATCATTATTCATTGTTGCGATTACTTGCGGTATGTTCTATTTTAAATATTCAAACGATATTCAAGAGCAAACTTCCTCACTCTCCTCTGTTATTTCTAAGCAATTTTCCGGAATGGTCGATTTATATATGCAAAATATTGAAGAGCTCTCCCTTGCAGTCTCGATCTCCCCTGCAGTACAGAATGGTCTGCTTGATTACAAAAGAGCAACAAACTCTTTGGAAAAGGAGATTATTGGATATAAACTTAATCCTTTTCTGTTTGATTTCTCCTACCCCAAGCCCTACGTACAAGGCATTTCCATCCATACCTCCGACGGATATATGTATGAATATACGAAACTAGTAGACCCCAAACCCGTTGAACCCTATTCACCGGCTGAGCTGCTTCAATTCGATCAAGCGCTCGAAAAGAAAAAATTTATTCTTCGCTCTTCCATTCATGGAGAGGGTGCTGAAGAACCTGTGAATCGAATCGTTTCGTTTATCCGACGCGTTACCCGAATTCCGACGCAGCAAGGGATAGGTTTTATAAATATCAATATCAACGTCAATGCCTTCAAGGCGCTTGAATCAGCGAACGGTAAAGCAAGTGAGCTCGATAGCAGTATGAGCATGCTTCTGGTGGATGATCAAGGGGAAATTATTTACGAAAATAAAAATGGACTGAACACTTTCAGATTTCAAACATTTGACGTGAATCTATTGCAGAGCGGTCTTTCGAATGGGGAACTGGTGTGGAAGAACAAAAGGTATTTCTACTCCTATGAATCATCCAACTACACTAGTTGGAAAACGGTAGTTCTAATACCCAAGGATGTAGTTTTACTCCAGCAGAAGCGTATCCTAGAAATTATTTTGGCAGTAGGTGTGCTTACGATGTTGTTAATTGCCGTGGTTTCCTATATCTTATCTCACCAGATTACGGTGCCGCTACGGAAAATAATGCTCAAAATGTCCAGCGTTGAACTGGGGAATTTTAATGAACGCATGGATTATAAGGGGAAGAACGAACTTGGAAAACTGAGCCGGATGTATAACCTTATGCTGGATAGTATTTCACGTCTCATTCATGAGGTTTATGAGTCCAAGTTGGCCGAGAAAAATGCGCAGCTCTCTGCGCTCCATGCACAAATTAATCCTCACTTTCTCTACAATACTCTAAACATTATGAAGTCGATCTCCCGGCTTCGAGGGATTGAGGAAGTGGCGGAAATCTCCGAGTCGCTGGCAAGTCTTTTCCAATATAGTATGAAAAATCTGCACCAGCCCGTCACACTGCAGCTGGAGATTGAACATATAAGGAATTATGTGAAAATTCAGCAGCATCGGTTTGGCAACCGGATGCGGATTGATGTCGATATCCCAGAATATCTTCACCATGCACAGATTCTAAAGCTGACGATTCAACCGCTCATTGAAAATGCATTCGACCATGGCATACGTCGGATGAAGTCAGGCGGTTGCATTCAAGTTGAAGCCATGGAACGCGATGGTAAGCTCATCGTAAGCGTCTCCGACAATGGGGAAGGGATCGAAGCGATAAGACTGCAAGCACTTCAAGACGCAATTCATTCAACCAGTGCGCTGCAAGGCTTGCGAGAAGTGAAAGACGGAATTGGTCTGTTGAATATTCATCAGCGGCTCGACCTATACTACGGCGCGAGCTCAGGACTTACGATCATTTGCCCGCCAGGCGGCGGTACGACAGTAAGTTTAGTGATGCCTTTACGACTTGTCGAACAAGAGGAGGCCGTTGGAATCAGATGAACATTTTTTTGGTAGAGGACGAATATTGGGCTTTGGCTGAGTTGGTAGAGCTATTCCGAGTTTACGAATCCCAACACAAGGTGTATCCGTTTGATAACGGAGAGGATGCTCTATTGGCCGCTGAAACAGTTCATCCTCATCTGGTAGTGACCGATATTAACATGCCTGGAATGGACGGGTTAGGACTGGCTGAGAGATTGAACAAGAAAGATGCATCTATTAAGAAAATTTTTATCAGTGTTCACGACCAATTCGAATATGCACGTCAAGGGATGAAATTCGGCGTCGCAGATTTTCTCGTAAAGCCTGTGAAGAGGGAAGTTCTCTATAGAGCTGTTGACCAAATGCTGGAACAGTTGATACAGGAAAGCAAGTATACGGAAGAATGGCTTAACGGCTCTTTGGTTCAAATGCTTCTGACACCGGATCATGATGAGCGTCCAGAGCGTCCAAAACTGCAGCGGTTTTGTTCGGAAGCCTGCCATATGTTGCTGCTGCACTTGGATGAAGGAACGGCATGCAGAAATTGGAAGAAAACGAAGCTGGATATCGGACAGTTAATAACATCACTTGCGGGTGATAGTCGCGCTCAAATTCACGGATTGGAGCTGAATGGCCAACAACGGGTGTTTCTGATCGCGGAGAACCGGGTGTGGGAGGAATACGCTCGTAAACATGTGGCGGACTTGATCGATCAACTGAGGCCTCTAGGGCATCATGTACATATGGCTATCACGAAGAAGCCGGCATTTCAAACGCTTTTCGACACGTTTAGCAGGCTTCATCAGCAGTTAAACGATGAGCGCCTTTTTGGAATAATGAGTTTGGTCTGTTCCAATGAGAGAAAAAAAGACGCGGATCTTACAGGGGCTTGGGATCGCGTTAGAGTGCTCGAGACCCACTACAAAAAAGGAGAGCTAGCCAAGGGAAGGGCCGGATTGCAAAGTTTGCTGCAGGAGCTGCAGCATAAAGAGATCTCCAAGCGGCAGTTGGAGTTGTTTGTAGGCGTTGTTCTTTTTTCGCTGAGATTTAATAAGTACGGCAATCGTAGCGTTGGTGTTCACGATCTCTATAAGGAACCTGGTATGCTGCAACAAATTTCCAGCTACGACGAACTGCTGGTTCATCTTCATGATAAGATTGTAAGCCTTTACGGGGAAGAAGGCGCCAAGGAAACGAACCCGAAGGGACTGATCGCTGTCCTCCTGAAGCTCATCCATCATGACTACCAGAAGTCGATATCGCTGCAGCAGTTTGCTGCGGAACATCATGTCAGCATTGGGTACTTATCCCGAATGTTTAAGACACAAACCGGTGTAACCTTCTCGGAGTATGTTACGGAATACCGGATTCGCAAAGCGCAAGAATTGCTTAGCAGAGGGATTGAGCGCCTGCACGAGGTTAGCCGTTTGGTGGGCTACGAGGATCCGAAACATTTCAGCGCACTCTTCAAGAAGCACGTCGGGGAGTCGCCGATGGCATACGCGAAGAAAAGAAGATGACGGTCATTAGGAAAAATCTCCCCCCTGATTCAGTTGAATTCACCTGTATTCCTTGGATGACGGATTACTTACAATAAGATTACAGTTCGGTGAAAGCGTAATCACTATCTGACGGGGCCGAATTTAGATCCAGATCTACAAGGGAGGAAATAAAAATGAATCGAAACAGGTTTCATACATTAATTTCTATTGCCGCGTTATTGTCTGTCGTTTTGGCGGGTTGCTCCCAAGGTCAATCTACGGGGGGAGCGGCTCCTGCCACTAGTGAGAATAAAACGACGGATAACAAGGCTGCCGAACCCGTAACACTTACCCTGCTTACAGGAACTACTGGAACGGCTTATCCGGCTCTACAGGCGGTAGCCGCAGAAGCTGAGAAAAAGTTGAACATCAAGATCAAGTTCGATATCAAACCGGACGGGACGGAAGGCGATAACCTCGTGAAAACAAGGCTTGCGACCGGCGATATGTCCGACGTTCTTTTCTACAACGCAGGTTCATTATTCCAGGCGTTAAGCCCGGAAGAAAACTTCGTGGATCTGACGAAGGAGCCTTTCATGAGCAAGCTGTTGGATTCCTTCAAACAAACCGTTAGCGCGAATGGAAAAGTATACGGGGTACCTGGCGGTTCTTCCAATGTAGGCGGAATTTTGTATAACAAACGTGTCTATAAGGAGATGGGACTTACCGTTCCTAAGACCTGGGCGGAATTTATCGCGAACAGCGATAAGATTAAGGCGGCTGGTAAAACGGCGGTGATCGGTTCTTACAAGACGACCTGGACTTCCCAACTGTATGTGCTTGGCAACCATTATAACGTTCAGGCGCAAAGTCCGAACTTCGTTCAGGATTATACAGCCAACAAAGCTAAATATGCGACAACGCCATCAGCATTACGCGGCTTTGAAATGACAGCAGAGACCTTTGCAAAAGGTTATATGAATAAGGATTTCCTTGCTACTACGTATGACAGTGCGCTTAAAATGCTGGCGGAAGGTACAGGCGTCCAGTACCCTATGCTCACTCACGCGGTAGATGCGCTCGCACAAAACTTTCCGGATAAAATCAAGGATATCGGTGTGTTTCCTGTCCCTAGCGACAATGCCAGCATTAACGGTTTTACCGTATGGATGCCGAACGGACTCTACATTAATAAGAAGAGCAAGCATGTGGATGCAGCTAAAAAGTTCCTTGACTTTCTAATTTCTCCAGATGGCATGAAGGCCTATATGAGCAAAAGTAAAGCGAACGGACCTTATGTCATTAGCGGAATCAATGTTCCTGACGATGCTTACGATGCAATTAAGGAAATGCAGACCTACTTCGATGCCGGTAAAACGGCGCCCGCTCTGGAATTCGTCTCACCGGTGAAAGGACCGAATCTGGAAAGTCTCTTGATCGAGGTCGGAACCGGCCAGAAGTCGGCAGCAGATGGAGCAGCGGATTACGACAAGGATGTGAAGAAGCAGGCACAGCAATTGAATCTGCCTGGTTGGTAATCAGCACTTTCACCAATCTTACGGTCCTGCCGAACATCGGCGGGACCTGGCTTTAAGGAGGAAATAGATGACTTTATCGCAAAGAAGGATGTATTCGATGTTGCTCTTATTGCCGGCGGGCATCATATATTTTACGTTTTATCTGCTGCCGACCATCATGTCGCTGTTCTTCAGCTTGACGCGGTGGACCTTGACCAAATGGACGTTTATTGGCTTCGAGAACTACAGGATGTTTTTCGACGAAACCTCGCTGCGGATCGGCTTTAAAAACACACTGATCTTTGCAGTCGTGACTTGCGGCCTGAAGGTCATACTTGCCTTACTGCTAGCCACCCTGCTAACTTCGAGAATTTGGTTCAAGGATTACTTTCGGTCCATGGTGTTTTTTCCTACGCTTCTTAGTACGATCGCCGTAGGGATTGCCTTCAGCACGATGATGCATCCTACCCAGGGTGTAATCAATACCGGACTAGCTATGCTCGGTATTCAAGGACCAGACTGGCTGGGGAATACGAAACTCGCGCTTTTTTCGGTCGCCTTTATTGACGTATGGAAAGGCGTAGGCATCGCAACCGTTATCTATATCGCCGGTATCATGTCCATCCCTCAGCAATACTACGAAGCATTGAAGATTGACGGAGGCAATGCGTTCCGAAGTTTCTGGCATATCACGCTTCCGCTTAGCAGAGCTGCGATGAACTCGATCATTATTTTGGCATTTATCGGCGGTTTACGTACTTTCGACCTGATATGGGCAACGACCCGGGGAGGCCCAGGGTTCTCTACAGATTTGATTGCTTCAATCATTTACAAACAATACCAAGCGGGATTCTATGGCTTGGCAACGGCGGGCAACGTCATTTTATTTGTCGGCATTTCCGTCATCGCCTTCCCGCTGTATATGTTCCTGAACCGACGGGAGGTTGAGCTATGAACAGCTTGGCGGACAATGCCGCATCCCATTCAATCGAACGTCGAATCCGTGCCAGAGGTGTCGTAAGAAAGTCGTTGATAGCCTTGGTGCTGCTCTGTCTCTCAACCGTTATTTTTTGGATTCCATTCTATTTCGTTATCATCAATTCTTTCAAATCAAGCAGCAAGGCTGCTGATATGACCATGGCCTGGCCGGACACCTTTCACATGATTGAAAACTATTCCGCCGTGCTCCTAGCCTCTGACCATATGCTGATAAGAGCTTTCTACAACAGCACGCTGCTTACGGTGTTTTCTTTGGCAGGTTTGGTATTCGTAAGTTCGCTGGCCGGCTTTGTGCTGCATCGTCGGGAGAAGAGTCGAGGCGCGGCGGGGTTGAATTTCCTGGTACTTGCCGGGCTCATGATTCCTCCAGCTGTAGTGCCTACGATTTGGGTGCTGAATACGTTAGGGCTGTTCAAAACGCTGCCGGGGTTAATATTGGTGGAAATCGCCCTTCACTTTCCTTTTTGCGCTATTTTATATAAGGCATTTACAGCAACCATTCCGCGAGACATCGACGAAAGCGCCTTTATGGACGGATGCGGGGGCTTTAAACTTTTTACACATATTATTTTTCCGCTGCTTAAGCCGGTTTCATCCACGATTGTGATTATTCAATCTGTTAGCATCTTCAACGATTTCGTTAATCCGCTGTATTTTCTGCCCGGCGCCGAGAACGCCACTGTCCAACTGACACTTTACAATTTTATGAGCATGTATCTTACCCAGTGGAATTTACTCTTTGCCGATGTTGTCTTAATCTCAATTCCGCCGCTTCTATTGTTCATGTTCTTCAATAAGCGGATCGTGGCGGGGATGACGGCTGGTGCGGTAAAAGGTTAACAGGCCCCTGATCGACCGAGTATGCAAAAAAGCCATGTTCTTTATGCGAACATGGCTTTTCGTTATGCGTTTTATTTTTGAACCAGTAATTCTGGATATAAAGCATTAACGCCTCCAGAAAGACCTTTTTGAACATTAGCGCTAATGTCATCTGCAATGATTTCATACAGGCCTTTTTCAATCCCGTCAATGGCGATTTCGGCAATTTTCTTCGGATCTGATTTCGGTTTTTCAAGCCCTTTGGTCATGTCGGTATCCATATAGCCAACGTGCAGCCCGGAGACTTTAATGTTTTTAGGCGCTAGGCTTAAACGTAAAGCATTTGTCATCGACCACTCTGCAGATTTTGCCGCTGAGTAAGCTCCCGTGCTGTCTGTCGTGTACCAGGAGAGAACGGATAAAATGTTAAGAATCGTTCCTCCGCCGTTTTTCTCCAAGACAGGTGCAAAATCTCTAATCATGGAGAGTGTACCGAAAACATGCGTATCAAACTCTAAGTGAATGTCGTCCCAGCTGCCGGTCAGAACTGAAGCTCCGGTTGATGTACCTGCATTATTAATAAGCAAAGTGACATCGGAAGCCAAGGAAGCTGCTGCCTTGACTGACTCAGGATTCGTGATATCCAGCTGAACCGGAATCGCTCCGGGAATAGTAACGGACTCCGGATTTCTTGCGCCTGCATATACTTTTACACCGCGTTTTAAAAGTTCCTCTGTTAATTGCTTACCTAAACCCCGATTAGCTCCAGTGACTAATGCTACTTGTTTTGAAATATCCATGATGAATGGCTCCTTTTTGTTTTAAAATATGATAACTATAATATATTATAACCATAATATTTTAAAACCGTCAACTGCATAATAAATGACAACTGAGTTTTATCCCAATGAAGAATGTGATAATATGATATATATAATATTCAGAATTCACATATAGAGGGTGTTTGCATGCCTTATCCAGAAGGACATAAATTAAAAGTTCGGAATCGCATTCTTACAAGCGCCGCTGAATCGTTCAGAAAAAATGGTATTCGGGAATCCAGTCTTCCCTCCATCATGAAGGGTGCCGGATTAACACATGGGGGATTCTATTCTCATTTTGGAAATAAAGAGGAACTGATTGCTGAAACCTGCAATTTTGTCGTAAGCAATACGATTGATGAACTGAGAACAATGGCACGAAGTGAACAATCGGAACCGGATGAACCGGAAATCAATCGAATCATCGATTATTATCTAAGCCCGTATCATCGAGATCACGCGGAAAAAGGGTGCATTATTCCAATCTTATCCGGTGAAATCAATCAGTCTTCGGCTGACATTCAAGAAATTCTTAATCTCGCGTTGAATCAATATATTGCTTTCCTAAGCGAAATTTCAGGCAGTGATGAAACAACAAGCGGGGTAACCCTCAGTATTATGGTGGGATCGCTCCTATTAGCTAGAAGTATTAAGGATCCTGTTCTAAGCACTAACATACTTAATCAAGCTAAAGTGCAAGCCAAGACTATATGTAAGACTTCCCCGAAATAAGAACATATATGTGAGACTGTTTTGGCTCATGGCCAAATCGAGCAGTGGTCTGGCGCGGCGGATATGCTTTTGTCATCCGGCATCATGCTAAAAAAGACGGTGTTTACTCTCATTTTCGAGAGTAAACACCGTCTTTTTCCTTTGTGTAGCTATGCAAGAGTCTTTATTCACTCAATTCGCGTATTACTCTTGCGAATCTGGCTATCCCCCGTTTAATCTCTTCCGGCTTCGTTCTTGCGAATGTAAAACGCACGTAACCCGAGTCTGAACCATAAACACTCCCGGGTACGAATATAATTCCGTTCTTAATGGATTCTTCCAACAATTTAGCATCCTGAATATTCGGGATCAATTTACACCAGAAATGCAATCCCCCTTCCGGCGCCGCGTACTCGATTAGACCTGAAAGTTCCTTCTCCAATGCTTCGATGAGTAAATCCCGTTTAAATTGAAGTTGGATACGCAATCGCTCCAAATGGGGATCTAAATAAGAGGATTGCAAAAATTGCCCCGCTACTAGTTGCGGAATGATGCTTAATCCAAAATCCATCTGCTGTCTGGCATCGGCTAGCCGTTCCACAATGGAACGAGGCGCTACCATCCAGCCTATCCGTAAGCCGGAGGCTGCGATCTTGGAGAATGAGCCTATGTATAGAATTGAACCCATAGTATCCATGGATTTGAGAGGCAAAGGAGGGGGGCCCTCATAAGATGTTAAGCTGTATGGATCATCTTCCACAACCGGAAGTCCTAATTCACTAATGATATCAAGAAGCCGTTTGCGCCTTTCATCACTTAGTACCGATCCGGTTGGGTTCTGGTAGCTCGGATTCAAGAACACCATCTTTATTCGATGTTTCTTGTATAAAGTACGAATATCTTCCGGCTCAATGCCATGATTGTCGACCGGAAGGCGGAACAAACGAAGCCCGGCTGATTGAAACATGGGCAACGAATAGCAGTAGGAAGGATCTTCGATAGCAACGGCATCACCAGGCGACAGCAGACATTGCGTGATTAAATATAACGATTGCTGGGATCCCGATGTGATAAGAATGGAGGATTCCGTTGTCCGAATGCTTCGATAATTGTTCAGAAATTCGACTAAAGCCTCTCTTAATAGAGTCGAACCTTGCGGGTTATCGTAACCCATATAGGAGGTATATGCGTTTCTACTCATTAATGTAGCTATTTCATCTGTGGGTGCTAAATCTGCCGATAGTTCAGGACTCGCAAAATCAATCAGGGATGGATTTTGCGCTAACGCTTCGCGAATCCTTCGCAAAAAGGGCAGGTTCGGAAGAAAGCTTCCTCCCTCGGCAAACCGACTCCAGTTCGGAGTGTGCTTCGGAGTGGCTCCCCATTTGGACGTACTTACTTGAGTCCCGCTGCCAGTGCGGCTTTCGATAATCCCAAGGGATCGAAGTTCGGCGAAGGCAGAAATGACGGTGCTGCGGTTCACTTCAAATTGTTCAGCAAGCTTCCGCTCAGATGGCAGATAACTGCCTGGAGGAAATTCCCCATATGAAATTCTTTGCTCCAGATGGTCCGCAATTTGCTCGTAAAGAGCTTTTTTACTGTTGCGATCAGGTTTCCACATCTTAATGTCCCCTTGAATATTCAATCAAACCGCACAAATTTTACATTTATAATACCATTTATCTGCAAAAAATAGTCGATGTTTTCGACTTTATCAGTTAGCATTCTGTGAACAAGAACGCTAAGTGGATGGCGCAAAAAATGAGTGATTGGTTGGTTACATTCTCACCCTTCAATTTTATGATAGTAATCAGAATTACGGTTCATGTCATAAAATGTTGAAAGGAGATGGACCATTTGGCAGCTTTGATATCTTTTATTTTGCTCTGCAGCGCGATTGTGGCAAGTCCTTTGCTGATCGCCATAGGAGGCGCTTTTCTCATCCGTAAAGATGAGCTTGATAAAGCAAATAGTTAATTTAAACATGTAAAGCTATTTTGAGAGCAGACCAGATCGCTTTGGTATCTGCTCTTTTTGTCATTCATCAGATAACAATTTCGTAAATACCAATGGCAATTAAAATAAGACCACCAATTGCGTTTGAATACCGGCCAAACCATGTTTGAGCAATTTGTTTTCCAACACGGACTCCTAATGCAACTGTAAGTAATGAAAATACTCCGATCGATAAAGTTGTTCCCAAAGCGGATACTCCAGTAACACCAGCGCCAAATCCACTGGCTATACAGTTAAGAGCGAGAGCTACCCCAAGAGTCCAAGATTCTGTCCACGAAATAATATTATCACCATTGCGGTCCACCTTAGCAGGGTTCTTAAGTAAGTTGGCCAATTCACTTGATGTTTCAACGGGTTCATTGGCGTTAATTTCTTTTATGTTTGTTTTTATGCTCCATATACCAATAATAATAATCATGCTCCCACCAATCCAGTTTGCAAAAGCAGGCGGTATATAATTAGCAACGAGATGCCCAAATGCAATTGAAGCGTAGGCAGATATGATCGACAGAATGGCAATAAGCAAATTGGAACTAAAAGGAATCTTGGTCGAGCGAGCACCGAATGAAAATCCGATTCCAAGATTATCTAAATTTGCTGCGAGACCGATACCCAAAATACTGAGCCAATGCATCTATCTCTCCTCCAAACCTGACTTGAATGATAATTAAAGATATGCGGTGGTCTCTTTTTGGGTTCCTGCCTATCGTTTGTTACCTTCTTCGGTTGGGGTGCAGCTTCTGAGGGAATGATAGGTCAGTGAAAATCTAAAAGGAGGTAGTCTACACATGGATTTATCCTGGCACTTGGTCTGGAAGTGTGCGCTGCTTGTTTTAACAGGTATTATACTGCTTCGCTTATCTGGTCGAAAATCGATCGCTCAAATGAACGTAGCGACGACCGTTATTATGATTTCTATTGGTGAGTTGATCGCTCAAGGCGTTATCGAGAAGACTGTCTGGCGGGCGATAGCCGCGGTGGTTTTGTTTCTAGCGGTCCTGGTTGTATTGGAGCTTTTGGAAATTCGATTCCGTAAACTGCAAAATCTTATGACGGGTGAGGCTGTGGTGGTCATTCGTGACGGCCAAGCAGATATGCAAGCGTTGAAAAAACTCCGAATTACGACCAACCAGCTTGAGATGCGGCTTCGCCAACTTGGCATTTCAGACATTGCAGATATTAAGCAGGGATTTATTGAAATAAATGGCGAACTTGGTTATGAGCTTCTGGAGGCAGCAAAACCTGTTACAAAGCGTGATCTGGAGGTTTTGCTTAAAAGGATTGGGGAATCGCGCTCGCTAGAAGATGTGTGATCCTATGACATAGTGGTTAATGCTTCATGAATGGAAATAATGATAATAATAAAAAAGAGAGGTGGGTTCATCATGATATATATTTATAATGATTTCGGGGGCACACATACGACAGCTTTGGCTGCAGCGTATCATCTGAAGAAGTTGGACGAAACTCGCAAGCCCACGGAAAATGAAATATTGAATACGCATAATTTCAATAAATTGGTGTACCAGGACAGAGGAAAGCTATACTTCCACGGCAAGGATGAGGAAGGCAATAAGGTCTATACAATGGGGAGAGGCAGATCTAAAATCCTGGTTCCAGGTATTTTTAATGTGTTTGATATGTTGATGGAAAATGAGCTTCTCAATGAAAAAATTATTTTATCCAATACGTCTCCGACTGTGCCTTTTTCGATGACATGTGGCGGGATGCTGTCACGATGGCTAAAGATTGATTTTTTAGGCGTACCGTTATTGGTTATTGGGGCTAAACAAGCGTATCAAGACATTATTAATCTTGTTCATTATACAAAACAAACGGCACATTCCTCTAAAACACAGATAATTATGTTAGATAATAAAAATTTCAAATAAAAAGCCTAGCTTATAATTCGCTAGGCTGATCTGACCATTAGATAAGCTTCAATTCTAATGCTCAATTAAATTGATTAGAGGGACTTCTTGCTCTAGCTCTGGTTCATCAAGCGTGTAGACCATGGCCGTCTCATTTTTTTCATCAACCGTTTGGATGTAAATTGGAATTTCATTATAGGTCACATGCGCCATTTCTGGGGATGAGGCGATTTCTAATGCTCTGGATTTGTTCACTTCAATGATCTCCTTAAGGTAAATGTACAGACCATTTTAGCTTGTCCTCAAATCGATTGAATTATTAGGCACCTCTCCTTTAATGAACTGTGACTTTTATTTTGCCTATGATATATTAGTTATGACTAATACTATCGAGGTGACAATATTGAAATATAAATTTATGATTCTATTAACTGCGGTCTCACTAACGCTTTCGGCTTGCGGATCTAAACAAGAAGTTATTAACGAGGAACATTCCGAAAGCCAAGCGCACGTTCATAATGATAAGCAAGAGAAAACCGTATCCTCAGACGTTTTACCGACTTTTCTTAGTTCACAGAGGGAAGAAATTCAAATGGTCTATCAAATAGCTGGTAAATCGGCAGATATTATAAAATGGATACCCTGCTACTGCGGCTGTGGAGAAAGTTCGGGCCATACAAGTAATATGAACTGCTTTATTAAAGAGGTTAATTCAGATGGTTCTATTGTTTGGGATGATCACGGAACCCGATGTGGTGTGTGTTTACAAATTGCCGTTGAAGCTGTGAAAATGAAACAGGAAGGCAAATCCCTTAAAGAAATTAGAACCATTATTGATAACACCTACAAGAAGGGCTATGCTAAACCAACGGATACTCCATTTCCTGTATAACGGATCTTACTTACCTTCTTTCACAAATTGTTCGATCCGGCTCTTAATGGAATCACGTACTTCACGGAATATTGTGGTGATTTCTTCTTCTGTCCCAGTTGCTTTGGCAGGATCGTCAATTTTTTGAATATTAAATCAAAATAAATTGATTTAATCCTTGAATTTGCCAATTATAATATGTTAAGATCATTTCATCAAATAAAATTGATTTAAGGAGGCAGCTGTTGAACTCTTACAGCCTGCTGCCAGTTTGTTGCTAAAGGAGAAGTTACACATGATGAAAGAGGTTCCTATTTTTTCGAGTGTGGAGAGTCAAGTTGATTTTTCGAAATATGAACTTCAGTTTAAAGCTTTAGCAGATCAGAAACGATTGCAAATCATGTATGAGCTTACTCAAAAAGGCAGTGTCTGCGTTTGTGATTTGGTTGACATCGTTAACATGCCACAGTCAAAATTATCATACCATCTGAAGATACTGCTTGATGCTAATCTGATCACGAAAGAGACCAGAGGAACTTGGAGTTATTATGAATTAAACCACGCAGAGGTTAACCGATTGCTTTCACCAGAATTATGCTGTATTTTCCGAAAAAGCGAAAATCAATCAAGCGGATGTTGCTCATAGCCCACGTAAGTGGGTTTTTAAATCAACTATTAATCAAGATTTCTTGATATATCAAAGGAGAGATGACGCATGAGTCAGGTTCAAAACGATGAGGTACGCCAACATGTTCGCAACCGCTATAAACAGATTGCTGTTGAAAGCAATCCTAATGCAAGCTGTTGCTCCTCTCTTTCACCAACAACAAGCTGCTGTAACACTCCTGATGAGGTTTCCTCAAAATTAGGTTACTCAAATGAAGAACTAACTGCTGTTCCAAATAGTGCAAATCTCGGTTTAGGATGTGGAAATCCTCAAGCAATAGCGTCACTAAAATCGGGAGAAGTTGTACTTGATTTGGGCAGTGGCGCTGGATTTGATGTTTTTTTAGCTTCTAGACAAGTTGGAGAAACGGGTAAAGTTTATGGAGTCGATATGACGCCGGAAATGGTTAGTCGTGCACGTCAAAACGCTCAAAGTCATGGATATGAAAATGTTGAGTTTCGTCTCGGTGAAATTGAGCATTTGCCGATCCTGAATGATTCCATTGATGTTATTATTTCAAACTGTGTTATTAATTTGTCACCGGATAAAGAGCAAGTATTCAGTGAAGCTTTTCGTGTTTTAAAACCAGGCGGTCGCTTGGCTATTTCCGATGTAGTAATGACTTCCGAACTTCCAGAAGAGTTAAAAAGTGACCTTCATTCACTCGCTAGCTGCGTTTCAGGTGCCTCTACAATGGATGAAGTCATGGTGTACCTGCAAAGAAGCGGATTTCAAAGCATTGTTGTTGAACCTAAAGATGATTCTCGGGAATTTATTAAGGATTGGGTGCCGGGAGCTGACATAGAAAACTATATTCAGTCGGCAATAATCAAAGCCATTAAAAAGGGGTAATAAAGGGTTTAGCAGGAGCAGATCGCTGCGGCCGGAAACTGATCACCATGTATGGGCTGAGAGAATATACAGTATAAAGAAATCCGTGAGGTGTTACTTATGCTGTTTTCTGTACTGCAACTAATTGGTGGAGTAATTCTTTCTTTGGGTTGGGTTCCTCAAATTATTCAAATTTTGAAAACGAAATCAGTTTCAGACTTAAGCTTAAAAGCATACTTGCTTATATTTTTAGGAATTAGCCTAATGGAGGTTTATGCGATTAGTTTGGCTGTTAACGGTGCTGGCTTAGCTTTTTTGATAACAAACACATTATCTTTATGTGTTGTACTGTTCGTTATCACTTTAATTTTACGGTATCGGTAACAACTTCTCATGCCATTAGGTAATTATGGGTTCAGTGAAAAGTTTGGTTGGCTGAATGATCGCTTTGGAGTCTCATGGCAAATTAGTTAAGTTAAAGTAACTAAGTAACAATAATATCACTACTTTTTGGAACACTGGATATGGTGTATTCTAAAATCGATGATAAATGAAGGAGGCCATCCTATGCAGTATAATAACTTGTCAAAAACAAGTCTTAAAGTTTCCAAGATAAGTCTTGGAACCATGATGTTCGGAGGGCAAACAAGCGAAGCTGATAGTCTTAAAATCATGGATTACTCATTTGAGCATGGCATTAATTTTTTTGATACTGCAAACTCGTATAATCAGGGTGAAAGCGAAAAGATCGTCGGCAAAGGTCTCAAAGGGAGGCGTGATGAGATTATTCTTGCGACAAAGGTACGCGGTTCTATGGGGAAAAACCCTAATAACGCTGGATTAAGTCGACGAAATATTCTATCTGCTGTTGATGCTAGCTTAATGAGATTGGATACCGATTATATCGACATTTACTATATGCATGCGCCAGACAACGATACAACCATCGAAGAATCACTTGAAACGATGTCTACTTTGGTAAAAGCGGGGAAAATTCGATATATTGGTGTCAGCAACTATGCCGCTTGGCAAGTCGCTGATATGTTGGCTGTCTGCGACAAACGCAATTATATCGCACCCATAATCACTCAGAATGTCTATAACCCTATTACCCGCGGCATAGAAACAGAACTCGTTCCTTTTTTAAAAGCGCATGACGTGGGCATGGTCATCTATAACCCTATTGCCGGGGGGTTACTGGCCGGTAAACATAAGCCGGGCCAGCCTGCGGAAAATACTCGATTTGCCAATAATGAAACATACTTTAACAGGTACTGGTCAGATGAGAATTTTGCCGCAGTAGACAAGCTTACTCAAATTGCAGCGGAATGTGGATTGAGTATCCTGCAACTTGCGATGAAGTGGTGCGCCGCGCAAGAATCCGTGACGAGTATCATTTCTGGCGTAAGCCGATTAGCCCAAATCGAGCAGAATATTGCGTCGATTGAGGGGCAACCGCTGGATGCCGAGACTCTGTTGAAATGCGAAGACGTATGGCGTTCATTAGCAGGAACACGTTTCGGATACAACCGATAAGTAACCGGATTTTAATATTATTGAAAGAATAAGGCGGATCGGATGATCACGCCTTATTTCTATTCTCGTTGGGCCGATCGCCTCTGACTATTACAAGACTACTTTAGCAATTAGAAGTCCTTCAGATAACGGTATATCCACGCTGCGCGCTTAGCGGCTTCTCGGACTGCCCGAGGCGTTTCGTGGATATTATCCCAACCTCGTTACGCTATCGGAAACAATAGTTCAAAACAATACTACGGCAGCTGATCAGTTGGCAGGAAAGAGAGACTAATGCCTCGAATTCATTTAAAAAAGGTGTGGACATTAAGATTGATGGTGGTTCCGCAGGTTGCAGGGGGGATTTTCGACTATGCAAGAGCCCGAGAAAATTTATAACACTGCGGTAGAAGCCACTCTTGAAGTGATCGGAGGCAAGTGGAAGCCGGTTATTCTATTCCATCTAACGTTTGGAAAAAGGCGTAATGGCGAACTGAAGCGCCTGATGCCTGCCATAACGCAGAAGGTGCTGACTCAGCAGCTAGGAGAATTAGTAGATGATGGAATCGTGTTCCGTATTTCTTATAACCAAGTGCCGCCAAAGGTCGAGTATGAGTTAACGGACTACGGCTGGAGCCTGAAAGAAATCCTTCATCTTATGTGCAGATGGGGAGATACGCATATCGAAAAGGTATACGGGGATAGAGGAACGGTCTTATTTGAACCGCCGCAAACGGACGAATAGGATCAATAAAAAAAACGGTCCCTATTAATAAGGAACCGGTATCCTCAATTTATGGAATGATCTTGCGTTGACGGAATTGTTCAAAGATGTCCATAAACATCTTTTCCGTATCGACGAATTCATGGAAGCCGTAACGGCGAGATTTCGAGCTGTCCGAGAAAAAGTCGTAATCCCAAGAGAACACGAAGTCCCCGAACCGCCAGGAAGAAACGTCCTCATAGGTATTCCTCATTAAATCATATTTCTCCACCATGGAGTTCCATAGAACTTCCTTGTCAGCCATGACTACCTCTAAAGCCATCGGTAACGGAGGGGCGGTCTCGATTTCGAAAAATTTCGCGATTTTCGGCCAAAGCTCATTCCATCTAAACAAGTCGCCGTTCGTAATGTTAAATGCCTGATTCGCGCAACGTTCATCGGTTGCCGCCCAGACTGTTGCGCGAGCCAGTAAGTTTGCATCGGTCATTTCTAGCAGGCTGTTATACGCACCAGGCTTCCCTGGAAAACGAAGCGGCAGACCCAGTTCCTTTGACATGGAAGCATAGATCGCAATAACCATCGCGAGGTTCATCGGATTTCCCAATGCAAACCCACTAACGACTGACGGGCGAAGGGCCGACCAGGTCCACCCAGTTCCTGGCTGACGTTGTTCAAGGAATTGCTGTTGGTCGATATTGAATTCGGGAGGCATATGGTTGGCATCCGTCTCCCGTGCCGGTGTTTTAAATGGACCGAGATGTGCGCCGTACACTTTGTAGCCTTGCATTAGACTGATATGCGCAAGGTTTGGGGCAATCGGTTCGATCACATTGACCACATTTACAAGCATGGCTAAATTAGGCGGAACCAGTTCGGCCCATGTCGGACGATCTTGATAAGCAGCATAGAAGATATGTGTGACCGAGGTTAGATTGCCCAGCTTCGCTAAGGTATCCTCTTCATTTAGAAGGTCTGCCGCCACATATCGTAACCGATCGCTGTTCACACCGCCACGTCTAGAAACACCAATGATATTCCATTCAGGGAGTGTTATCAGGTAATCGATCAGATTCCGTCCGATCACTCCGTTCGCTCCAACGACAAGAGCGGTTTTACTTGCTTTCATTTCATCTGGTTTCATAAGGCATTCCTCCTTCTCTTATAGCGTTTATTATGAATGGGAGGAGAACTGAAGAAAAGTACGCACTTTCAACTCACATAGTTACTTGAAAGTAACAATTAGGAAATAAATCAGGGATTTATTATCGGGACAGGTATAAAAGAACTGTTCCATTGTGAAACTGGCAATAGCTTGGACAATAGCAAAAGGTGCGTTGCCGATTCCGGGAAGCTAATAGGGAACATTAATAGAGGAGCCTGCTTTGCGGCTGCTCTTTTTTCATGCAAAAATTCTAAAACTCCGCACTGGGAAATTTAAGAAAAATTTAATAAATACCCCACTTTTTTATTAAACAGTTTATCTTATATTTAATGAGCTTACTTAACATTTCCAGAAATAGGTGGTTCATTATTGAGAATTTCCTCGGAAGAACGCAACTAGGTTTCATGTTGAAAAGAATAATGAAAGGGCTGGATGTCATTATTCTGTTGCTATTGTTCATCTTCATGATCATTAGTATATTCTGCATCTATAGCGCAACACGGACTCAACCAGACTATTCCCTATCCTATATTAAAATGATGTATTATTACGGGGTTGGGTTTATTGTCTTATTTATAATGCTATTTTTTAACTACAAACTCTTATTGCGCTTTTCGCCGATGTACTATTTCATTGGGGTGGGATTGCTGGTTTTATTATTTTTTAAAGGGGATACAATTAACAATGCTCAGGGGTGGTTCATTCTTCCTGGTGGGATTGGCTTTCAACCAGCAGAGCTTTGTAAGCTCATTTTAATTTTGAGTTTATCGTACTTTCTATTTAAAAGAAAAGTCGAGACGCTTAGCGTGTTCAAGGAAATACTTCCAATGGGTTTTATAACATTAGTTCCTTTTCTCTTGGTTCTCATGCAACCAGACCTTGGTAATTCCATAGCGTATCTGGTTATTTTTATTGTGGTTTGTTGGTTTGGGCACATGAACTACAAGCATGCTTGGATAGGTCTAGTCATTATGATAATCGTAAGCGGAAGCTCCCTCTGGGGCTATATCCATTACCATGAAGAAATAAAAAAATTCATGGCATCCCAAAATAAAGAGTACTGGTTGGATAGGGTGGATGCCGTCCTTTTACCAGAACTGGCTTCTGAAAAAGCAACCTATCACATGGAAAAATCGATTACAGCAATCGGATCAGGCTCGCTAGAGGGAGACGGCTATCTTCATGGAACTTCCGTCCAGAGTGGTCAGGTTCCATATACCTATGCAGATTCCATATTCGTTGTAATCGGAGAAGAATTTGGATTTATAGGAGCATCGGTGTTACTCATCCTTTATTTTGTTCTTATTTATCGAATGATTACTATCGCACTAAGCATTCGCAGCCAAACAGGCATTTACATCATTGGTGGAATTTCCGCTATGTTTTTGTTTCAGGTTTTCGAAAACATCGGGATGCTGATAGGTATCATGCCGATTACGGGAATCACCCTTCCTTTTATCAGCTATGGAGGCACCTCGCTGTTAATTAACATGGTATCAATAGGCTTTGTTCTAAGTATAAAAATCTATGATGACATAGATATTGATGATATGGACGTTTCCTATGATCGCAAGCCATATTCCATGGTCCAAACTGGCATCTGATCGCCTGGATTCATCACATTGTACACATTGCCGGACCAGGGTGTGCCGCAGATGTGCAGATAGGCGTAAGGTGTACCATCGAACATCACCCAGGCGCCTGCGTCTCTGACTGTGTTGGGCAATCCGGCATTCTTGGCGTCAAAAGGCCAAATGATCATCCAGTGCGGACCAATCGGGATTGGCAGGCTTGTTGTATCAAACGGATCAGTGTTGCTATGCTGCGTGGCACCGCACAGCATATAGATGAGGCCAGGAGCCATATTCGTGGGTTGCGGCTTCTTGGCCTTGAGATCCATGATCCATTGCAGTCCCATTGGATCGGCGCACATCGGGGGATTGCCGATCTGATTCTCATCCCCGGGAAAGCATATCCAATGGTTGGTGCCTTGGCGTAGGATGATTAGTTTTCCATCCGCACTCATTTCCGCAACGGTTGCATCTTTGGTGATGTGCCGTGGGCCAGAGAGCACCGCCCTCGCTATCTTAATGGCGAGGGCTTGTTCCTGTTTCGATGCAGGGACCGATTGTCCAGGCGGCATCATCGCAATGGCGCTGTTGCTGTAAGATCCAGAGGCTCCTTCTTTAAGTGGAGCACGAGGTGTGGAACTAATGTTTACTTCCTTCGCTGCTTTCGTTTGGGACCCCACTACGGACGACTTTTTCCTTCGTTTTGCCATTTCTTTCTCCTCCCATTTAAATGATTCATTTACACCGTGGAAAGACCTATCAGCAGTTTATGCTGTTGATTCTTAAGAAATGTAAATCAGGTTGTAGATATAAAAATCCCAACACAATCTCGACTGCCTGTTGATAGATACATAAAAACGTATGATAATGAAAGACATACATTTCTTAACAATAAGGCTGGGGGGATGAAATGAAGCTGCAGGCTGCTGGCAGATCCAGATGGCTCGTCTATCAGAAGATTGTGATCGTGTTTATCGTGTTGCTTATTCCTTTGGTCGTCATGAATATAGGGGTAAATTACAAAGGGTTAGCTTTTGTTAAGGATGAAATATCCGAATCGGCGGTTGCCGGAGCGTCCTTTTATTCGAAGCAGATCGACAATGAGTTATATTTTATTCGGAACCAACAACTGCTGTTCATGAACAACCGAGATCTGCAGAAGCTCAGTTTTGTAGGCGGCACGATTGAGAATTTTGAAGAGGTCCAACTAATCGATCAAATAAAAGACAGTTTGCTTACGCTGCAAAGCTCAAGCGATTATGTGGTCGATGCAGGGGTGTATATCAAGTCGGTGGGCAAAATGATATCCATGATGAACGGCGTTGAGAGTACGCCGAATGAGACATTCAAGATGATCTCCACGTTAATGGAAACCACGCCAAAGCCGTCTTTCTATAGACTGGGAGATCGCATGTTTTTTATTGAAAGCGAAAACAATTCAGGCATTATGTCTTATATTGAAATTTCTAAAAGCAAGTTATTGGCGGCCTTGAACCAAATTGCGGCTCTGTACCAGAAGTCAGCAGTTCTGCTGGGAGAAGAGAAGCTGGGAAGTATACTCTCTACTACAAAAGACTCGGAGGTTATCCCTACGGTGCTTTCGTTGGTTGAAGAACAGAGTGAACGTAATGCGAACAAACCTATCATTCAGAAAATTAATGGTACAAGCTACTTCATTACGCACAGTCAAGTCAGTTCATTAAATTTGTCGCTGATTATGTATGTCAATCAGAATGAACTGACAAGCAAGCTGAGTCAGTTTACTACCTGGTTTTATGCGATCTTTGCTATCACCATTACGGTGCTTCTTCTTTATTCTTTCTCGATCCACTTCATGATTCATAAACCGCTTTCCAAGCTGACCAAGGCGTTTCAAATGATTGAAACGGATAATTTGAATTTGAGTATTGAGTCAAAGCGAAAAGACGAGTTCCATTATTTATTTAACAGCTTTAACCGGATGGCGCATCGATTAAAGCGCTCAATAGAAGAAAATTATGAACAGAAAATTGCTCTTCAGCATTCGGAACTGAAGCAGCTGCAATCGCAGATTAACCCGCATTTTTTATATAACAGTTTCTTTAATATTTACATGATGTGTAAAACGGGGGACTCGGATACCGCTGCGGAGCTTTCACAGAAGCTTGGGAGCTACTATCAGTACATCACGAGGAGCGGGTCCGATGAGGTGCCTTTATTTAAGGAGTATCGACATGCGCTCGATTATTGCGAAATTCAGTGTATTCGGTTTTCGAATCGCATCCGCTATGAATATGTAGAAATGCGGGATCCCATACAATCGGTACTGGTACCTCGACTGATTATTCAACCCATTGTAGAGAATGTATTTGAACATGCCTTTGAAGACGGAACGATGCAGGGAATCGTCTACCTCTGTGTTGATTACCGGGAGCAAGGCATACGTGTTACGGTGGAAGATAACGGGAAGTCGCTAACGGACGAGAAGCTTGAACAATTGTGCGCAAAACTTGCGAGCAGTGCGGAGCAAAAAGAGAAGACGGGAATGACGAATGTAAACGTCAGACTTCAACTGAAATATGGGGCAGGCAGCGGAGTATTCGTCTCCCGCAGCCAACACGGAGGCTTACGAGTAGATCTAATAATAAACTTTATCAAGGAGAGTTAATCATGTACCGACTGCTTATTGTGGATGACGAGCCGGCTATTGTGAATGGTCTGGCACTGCTTTTTCAGGAAAAAGCGGATTTCGAACTTGAGGTTTGCAAAGCGTACTCAGCGAGAGAAGCACTTGAAATTGCTAGAAAAACGAAGCTAGATGTCGTGGTTAGTGATATTCGAATGCCCCAGAAGAGCGGATTACAGCTAATGGACGATATTGTGTATTATTGGCCTTCTTGCCGAATTATTTTGCTGACTGGTTACAGTGAATTTGACTATGTCTACGAAGCCATACGTAAGAATGTGGTGAACTATATTCTGAAGACAGAAGGTATCGACCCCATCTTTGAGGCTGTTAAGAGGGCAATCGATAAATTAGAGCAGGAGAATCGCCATCATATGCTGGAGGAAAAAGCGCTGATGCACGCTCAATTCGCTGAGCCACTGCTCAAAAAAGAAATGCTGGAAGTTTTGCTGCTAGGTGAGCCGGTGACTTCGATTCTTACGAATGCTCGGTACGCAGAGGTGGAATTTCGTATACAGATAGAGCAACCAGCCTTTTTTATAGCAGGACAAATTATCCGTCTGGAGGAGCAATCTCCCGCACATAAATCGAAGCTGCTCCAAGCGGTGCAACAGACTTTCGACACGCATCTTCCGGTTTCGATTCATGGAGAACCAGCGATTTATGATGCGAACACGCTGGTTTGGCTGCTTCAACCGGATGATGAATTAATAGCCCGGTTCACGGTAGAGGATCATGAAGTGGACTGGCAGGGCATTGTTGGTTATATGAAAAGCATTCTGGAAGCGGTGCAGAATGACTGTGAAGAGAATTTGGATGTTTCCGTCTCGTTTGCGGTATCAGGCAATTTAGTAAAGGAGTGGGATAATCTTCATGAGCAAGTAGAGGCTGCTCGCACGAGTATCCTCAAGAGATTTCAGCTGGGACAAGAGTTGGTTGTTCTTGACCTGGGCATGAAGGCGGAGATGATGTCATCTCAAATGCTGCTGATTGAACAAATTCATCATTATATCCAGAATCAGCTTTCGGGAGATTTGTCGCTTACGGCCATTGCTGCAGAGGTGCACTTTAATCCCTCCTATTTATCCCGCTATTATAAACAAATTACAGGCCGCAATCTGATAGAGTATATTCAATCGATCAAGCTGGAATCAGCGATTGCCATGATGGCCAATCCGCAGATGAAATTGAACGAGATCGCATCCAAGTTAGGTTTCGATTCGCCATCTTATTTCACGACGTTTTTCAAGAAAATGACGGGAACTTCACCTCAAGAATTTCGCAATTTACAATAAGTAAAACAAGAAGTAAATAAAGTTAAATCAATGTAAAAGAATTGAAATTGTTTGCTTTCTCCGTTTACCTTTACAATAAAAACGTAGGAAAACAAATGAAAACCTATCGCGAATTAAAGGGGGAAAGCGTTTACTATGAAAAGTAATCAAAAAGTGAAGCTGCTTCTGACAGGAGGGATGGCACTCTCGCTGTTGACCGCTTGCAGCAATCAAGGTGGCGACAAACCGAGCTCTCCTGCTCCATCGGCAGCTGGCACAAGTACTAGTACTGCGCAAGATCCATTAGGCAAGTACGCTGAACCCGTAACGGTTACGCAAGTACTCGGATTCAACCCGCCGGAAGATCCGAGAACACAACAGGGGATTACACCGGATAAGAACGCCTATTTTAAAGATTTGAAAGAGATGACGAATATCGAGGTTAAATATAAATGGACGGTACCTTCCAGTCAATTCGAGCAAAAGTTTGCTTTATCCATGGCTTCAGGAGATCTGCCCGACATTTTGGAACTCGATCAGAAAAATTATGAGAAGTTAAAGAAGCAGGGCATGCTTGCTGATTTGACGGAAGCTTATAAACAGTACGCATCCCCTGCGCTCAAAAAGTATATGGAGTCCGACGGCGGATTCGCCATGAAAACGTTCAGTTCAGAAGGCAAGCAGTTGGGTATTCCTGCTTTCGAAGATCCCTTCCTGTCAACGCAGCTGCTTTGGATTCGGAAGGACTGGTTGGACAATTTGAAGCTTCAGCCGCCCAAATCGATTGATGAACTTGAGAAAGTCGCTGAAGCTTTTGTAAAAGGCGACCCGGACAAGAATGGGAAAAACGATACCTATGGCATCGCGATGCAAAAGAACTTTTTCTTCTGGGGATTTGATGTTAGAGGCTTATTTAATGGCTTCGGGGCTTACCCTTCTGTCGGCGATAATCAGTCCGCTTGGATTAAAGGCGCAGATGGCAAGTTAGTTCCGGGACTTATTCAACCTGAAGTAAAGAATGCACTGGCTAGAATGCAGTCGTGGTATCAGAAGGGCATCTTCGATAAAGAGTTTGCCCTGAAGGACGAGAATAAAGCGGTGGAAGATATCACGGCCGGCAAAGTAGGGATATCCTACGGCGAATGGTGGTACCCGAACTGGCCGCTTAACTTGAACGTGGATAAGGATCCCAATGCAAACTGGATCGCGCTTCAAATCCCTTCGCTGGATGGAAAGCCTGGGAAGTCACTTGTTCCGACACTGCGCAGCAATAAAGTGTTTGCTGTCAATAAGAATGCGAAAAATCCGGAAGCTGCTATTAAAATGATCAATTTCTATATTGAAATGGGCAAAAAGAAATACATCGAGAAGAATAAAGCGGAGAATGGTTATGTTTATAATTGGTTCAATCCGCGAATTTACAATCCGGCTCAGATCGATACGATCTACACGGAAGTCAACAAGGCTCTCGATGCCAAACAAAATGAGATTACGCTCGATGACGAAAATTACAAAAACGTAGCCGACGTCTTCAAAGCAACGCAGGACTTCCTCGCTAACAATACGACGAATGCAAGCAAAGGTGTAAATTGGGGGCAGTACTACAGTCGTGCAGCCAAAGAAGGCGGCTGGGGGCTGACGCGTCAGATTCGCGAAAATAAAGCGTTCGTTAACAACGAGTTTTACAGTGTTCCGACCCCAACACAAGTCGAAAAAGGCGGCCAGTTGGATAAGTTAATGTCGGAATCATTTACGAAGATTGTGTTAGGCGGTTCGCTGGACGAGTTCGATAAGTTTGTGGCCAGTTGGAAGACGCTAGGCGGAGACCAAATTACGAAAGAAGTCAATGAGTGGTATAGCACTGTTAAAAAATAAACAAGTTGATATTGCGGGGGAAGTTACGGGTTAATAACTTCTCCCGCTCTATTTCTACACACTTAGGAAAGGGAGGAGCATTCTACGATGCGAACATTACGCAGAGATTTCCCGCTGCATCTCATGCTAGTGCCGGGAGTTATCTTGACGCTTATATATGCTTATGGTCCAATGGCGGGCATTATCATGGCCTTTCAAAATTTTGAACCGTTATCAGGATTTTTTAAATCGAAATGGGTCGGATTTGACAACTTTACTTATGTGTTTCATTTACCGGATTTCAATCAAGTTCTATGGAACACCCTTCTGATCTCTATATTCAAAATGATTTTATTTCTGCTTGTGCCTCTTATCCTTGCGCTGCTGTTGAATGAGATTACGAAAAAATGGTTTTCGGGTTTGATTCAATCGAGCATATTTTTGCCCTTCTTTCTTTCATGGACAGTACTGGGGGGCGTTATTATTGAACTGTTCTCCTTAAATGGACCCGTTAACGGTTTGATATCGCTGTTAGGCTTAAAGCCAATCTTGTTTATGCTGAGCAACGATTGGTTCAGAGGGATCATCATAGGCTCAGATGTCTGGAAAGGGATGGGCTACAACATGATCATCATGTTGGCTGCTATCACGGGCATTAACATGAGTCTATACGAAGCAGCTGAAGTGGACGGGGGAGGAAAATGGAAGCAAATGCTTCACATTACGCTGCCAGGTTTAGCGCCGATGCTCATTTTACTTGGTGTATTGAGTTTAGGAAATATTTTAAATGCTGGTTTCGAGCAAATTTTACTCATGTATAACCCGACTGTGTATCAGGGATCGGATATTATCGATACGTTTGTCTATCGGCTTGGGATGTTCAGCCAGCAATTCGGGCCTGCAGCAGCAGTCGGATTATTTAAATCTATCATTTCTTTAGGATTGGTTTCTATTTCCTACTATGCTGCCTACAAATACAACAATTACAGAATATTTTAGACGGTTGGAGGAAGTATTGTGGTCTATAAGCAATCGTTAAGCAGGAAGCTTTTTGTCGTGTTCAATGTGCTGTTGCTAACTCTCATCACCGTATTAGGTATTATACCTTTTATACATTTGCTTTCTGTTTCGCTTAGTTCGAATACCGCAGCAATGGCCGGGGAAGTGAAGCTTTGGCCTGTCGGCTTTTCTTGGGATGCGTACGTCTATCTGGGAGAAAAGGTGGAATTCTTCCGGTCCCTGTGGGTATCCGTGAAGCGGGTTTCGCTCGGCAGCGTAGTGAATATGCTGCTAGTGTTCATTACGGCGTATCCTCTTTCCAAATCGCAAGATCAGTTTGCTTGGCGAACGCCTTATGTTTGGTTTTTCGCCGTGACCATGTTTTTTGGAGGAGGACTTATCCCGACCTATATCATTGTGAAGAATACAGGGATTATGGATTCGATCTGGGCACTTATTTTACCGGGCGCGTTAAATGTATGGAATATGATTCTCATGCTGAACTTTTTCAGAACGATTCCCAAAGAAATGGAAGAAGCGGCAACGATCGACGGAGCCGGCCATTGGAAGATGCTGTGGCTGATTTACTTGCCCGTTTCGCTCCCTTCCATCGCTACGATCGGGTTGTTTACCATTGTTGGACATTGGAATGCCTGGTTCGACGGCATCCTATATATGAATTCGCCTGAAAATTACCCGCTGCAAACTTATCTTTCTACCTTGATTACAGCGATGAGTTCGCAGATGACAGCCGTTTCTGCCGAACAATTGAAAGCCATGGAAAATCTCAGCGAGAAGACGCTTCGGACAGCACAAATTTTTATGGGAGCTTTGCCCATTATGGTTGTTTATCCTTTTGCCCAAAAATATTTCGTTAAAGGCATGACGGTCGGCAGCGTTAAAGAGTAAACGAATAATCATTCAAGGGAGACAGTAGCAGATGAAAAAAGTGAAGGTAGCGCTAATTGGAGCAGGTTTAAGAGGAGTTAATTATCTGGAATACGCCTTGCAGCATCCTCATGAGCTTGAGGTTACCGCTGTAGCTGAACCTAATCAGGAGCGCAGAGAAAATTTTAAAACAAGGCATGGTTTACCGGAAGACCTGTGTTTTACGAGCTGGGATGATCTATTTGCTGCGCCAAAGCTGGCGGATGCTGTATTGATCTGTACGCAGGATAAACAGCATTATGAACCAACGATTAAAGCTCTGAAGGCAGGCTATCATGTTCTTTTGGAAAAGCCGATGTCACCCGATGCGCAGGAATGCGTGTTGATGGGAGAGATCGCCGCTCAATCAAACCGCGTTTTTTCCATTTGTCATGTTCTAAGGTATACGAATTTCTTTGCGACTATCAAAGGGTTGTTAGAAAGCGGTTCCATCGGGGAGCTTATGTCGATTGCCCATAATGAAAATGTGGGCTACTGGCATCAGGCACATAGCTTCGTAAGAGGCAATTGGCGCAGAAAAGAGGACTCTAGCCCGATGATTCTCGCCAAATCGTGCCATGACTTGGACATCCTGCTATGGCTAGCAGGCTCGGATTGCGTACGTGTATCGTCCTTCGGTTCTCTATCCCATTTTACTTCCGATCAAGCGCCTAAGGGTGCACCGCTTCGCTGTTTGGATGGCTGCCCGGTTGCGGACGACTGTCTCTACTATGCGCCTAAACAGTATTTGACAGATAATACGCATTGGCCTACGTCTGCGATTAGCGATGATCTCAGCTTTGAGGCTCGCTTGAAAGCGCTGCAGGAAGGGCCTTATGGCCGCTGCGTGTATCACTGCGATAATGATGTCGTTGACCATCAGGTGGTGAATTTAGAATTCGCAAACGGCGCAACAGCGGCATTCACGATGAGTGCGTTTACCAGGGATGTTAGCCGAACCATCAAGCTTATGGGCACAAAGGGCGAAATTCGCGGTTCGCTGGAGAAGCAAGAAATCGAAATCATTCATTTCGGCAGCGGGAAAGTGGAGCGAATTACCTTCGAGGATGCCGGAGGCCATGTTGGACACGGCGGCGGTGACACGGGTCTAATCAAAGATTTCCTCAAGCTGGTTCGAGAGGACGGCAACAGCCAAGGACTTACGTCAGCCTATCATTCGGTACAAAGCCATATGATGGCATTTGCGGCTGAGCAGGCTCGAGTGGAACACAGTGTTATTGATCTGAAAACTTTTGTCGAGTCCATAAAAGTTCAATGACCGATTAAGTAAAATAGGTATTGAATAGGTTCACACAACCAAGCAAAATGGTCAAGTTTACATATAATAAGGACAAGATGAAGATTAAGGGGCTGAGATGTTGATGCGCAAACAATCTATAATCGGTGCCTTAAATATCGACACGAATTCAGGAACCATCATCAACGGCGATATGATTAACATTTCACCGACTGAAATATCCAGAAGTTTCAGAGGTTCAGGGATTGACGTTACTGGTGACAATGCCACGACGGTTTCCTTTATTAACATAACCATGATTTTTGGTTCAACTCCAATTGAGAATAGTTCAACCAAGCTCAAAAGAAAAGTATCAAAATTAAAGTGAGAAAAACCTTAAGAAGGGCTGCCTTGTGGCAGTCCTTTGTTTGTTTGATTTCGTTCGGCTGTCGGGACGGAAAACTTCCCGTCCTATCATCCTATAGAAATGGATGCGGATGCGGATTGAGCTGCCTAATCTTCAACGGCTTTTTTGCATATCCAAGCTCCACAGGTACTTGAAGGACTCTCTTCAGCCCCGCCAAGCGTTGCAAATGATGTCCGAATGTCATTGGCAGCATGCCCGGAATCAGGACTTTAACGCAATGCAGCCCGTTCCTCAGTGTTTCAGGCGACGATTGATCCACCACGATCACATCGAGGTTCAAGCGGCGAAACACCTCGATCATGTCCTTTAAATCATCGGTCAGATCCGCATGGCTAGCCTTACGATTGAACGCCTCGCCAAACGATCTGAGCGGACGCCGTCCGTCCAGCAAGAATCGCAGCCGATCCTCAGCTTGCGGCAAACCGTACAGATGGGCATGATCCTCCATTTGCAAAACGAGATAAGGATCGTCCAGCATTTGCTTGACATGTTCCAGGTTGGCCTCGAATTTCTCTTGCAGGAAGAGCAATCTGCCGGCCAATTCGTGAATGGCGCTTTTCGCAGCCCGTACGGGATCCAAATGGGCTCCTGCTGCACAGATCAGATTCATCTTCCCGGGGTTGATGCTTTTCGCGAGTGCCCAAACGCTCGGAATCCCGTTCTCCATCGTCATGTTAAACAAATGTACATCGTATCCAGCTACTGCGCGCAGCCTTTCGAGCATGAGCAGAAGTTCCTGATCGTGAGCCGAATAGGGGTCCAAGCGAGGGATTGGCAACTGTGCGTACCAGGTCATGAGGAACGAGTCGCGCTCCGTCACTTCCAAAATCCCATGTAAGATCGCTTCCTCCAAGCTTCCGCCTAACGCACACCCGTTAGAGCCTTCCTGGACAAATCCGCCGCCGAATCCCGAGCTGTAATAGGCAAGACTCTCCGGAACAAGGATCGGGCAGTCCCGAACTAGCGAATAGCCCCATACCCAATCGATTGGGAGGTCGGGATCAAACGGTTCGAACGTGAAATCAGGCAGCGCGTATTGTTTCTTCGAATATAACCCAACCGTGGATGGATCAAGCGCTTGATCCGCAACACGGTTGAAGCATTCGTAGATTACGGTACGTTTACCGCGGGGGGTTATCCCGCAGAGTCGTTCCAATCCTTCCAAGATTGCGGTCAATTCGCTTTCCGCATAAGAAAAGCTGCGCCCTCCCGTTATTTCATCTCCCATTAGAAATGATGGCAGATTAACCCCCACCCCGGCAAACGGTGACGCAAGGTCAAGCATCTTGGCATTAAAAACGCCGGTCCGCGAGTCTAGATAATCCTTAGCCAAATGCAGCTTCAGGTCATCAATTGGACGGCTGCGGTAACTGTCGGCGCTTGTCTTAGGTCTCGGCTTAAGCGAAATGTTGGACGCCGCCGATGAATCATCGGGCAAGCTGCCGCACACCTCACAGAGCGGGTCAGGCAGAATGAAATGAAGCGAGCTATTCAGAGTTAACAGGTTAACGATATACATATGCTGCTCCGTGTGGGCCGGGCTGCCCTGCAGCACTCGCTCAATCTCTGCAATCAGCAAGTGAGCTGTTTGCCAGATTCCAGAAGGCGAAGAGCCGACTTGCTGCATATCACCAGGCGACGCCGTGAAACGCCGGTTATCCGCACATTGGGAGCATCCTGGCATGCTCGGACGAACGAGCGGACCGACGATGCCTTCATCCCTTGAAAGAAAGCCTCGCAACCATGGGATGCCGGCCTGCTGTAGAACCTCTTCAGCCTCGAAGTATCCGGAGGAAGGCCAATCATCGTGCAGCACGACCGCCAATTTTGCCGCTTTCGGTATGTCTGAAGTGAAATCTGGCTGCCGGACGACCTCATAACGGTCCAATAATTCTCCGTATACGCAGTCGGCCAATAAACCTTCCCCGACAACGGATAGGATAGCATGCATGCCGTTCACCTCCTCTCACGTTGAGTTGCTTACCGCTTTCTTTAAGATGATTTCAGTATATCTGTGTGAAGATGAATATATGTGCGATTTGGATCATGAGGGACAAGTAGCTATACATAAAATTACTTGTGAAGGGTTGGAACAGATCGGGAGATAGAAAGGAGGAATGAAATGACAAATTTCAGGCCCAAGGTATTGGCGATCGGCTCTGGTCTCTTTTTAATTTCACTCATTTCTGCGCTGCTTGCATCCGGAATGCCCAAGATTCATGTGTTAGTCTCTGGCTCAGTGCCGACGGATCGGCAAAGGATGCTTAATCTGGTGGCACATAACCGTAAAATAGACCCTGAGGTAACCATAGAGGAAATTACCCTTGAGAAGGAAAGAGATCATGGTTGGCGAGAGGCGCTGAGGCCATTTGATGCCATTTTGTATGTATCACAGGAGGGGGATATCGAGGAACTGCGAATTCTTCACGCTATTTGCAGGGAGGAGAGGAAGCTGTTTCTTCCTGGAGTAGGTCTGCAGCAGGTGGGACTTGCGGGTCCGCTTGTGCATCCCGACGATGAGGGAGGCTGGGAGTCAGCGTTTCGCAGCATTCACGAGTCAGCGATTTATAAAGACCCTCAGCGGCATACCTTTTCTTCTACTGCAGGAGCGATGTTAGCGAATGTGATCGTGTTTCACTTATTACAAAAGCTGACGGGAGCGATCGATGCGGAACAAAGCAATCAATTCTTCCTGCTTAATCTGGAGACATTGGAAGGAAAATGGCATTCGTTCATGCCTCATCCACTTGTCAGCGGACGTGCTGCAGCTGAGTGGATTCATGATTTCGAGCTGCAGCTTGAACAGAGATCAAGCCAAAGTGAGGGCGGATTACTTCCTTATTTTGGCCGGCTGACATCGGCGGAATCAGGGATTTTCCATCTTTGGGAGGAGGGAGACTTAAAGCAGCTGCCGCTTGCTCAGTGTCATGTTCAGGCCGTCGATCCGCTATCGGAAGGGCCGGCCAGGCTGCTGACAGACATCATTTGTGCAGATATGACGCATGCGGGAGCCAGGCGGGAAGCAGGATTGACCGGAATTGAAGCGTATGTGTCTCGCATGGCCGGTCTGCTCGTTGAGGAAGAATTTATTGGTGTTGGAGCGGGGGAAACATTTGCAGAAGGAATTGGCCGTGGGCTGCAAAAGAGCTTGGCCGAGCTACTGGACAAGCGACAGGCCCATCAATTGCCATCTGTCTTCCGGGTACAGATGTCAACAATCGAAGATAAACACTGCCGATTTTATTTGCAGGCTTTGACAACGATGACAGGAGTGCCAATGATTGGTTTGGGTGAGGAAGTGTGTGGATTCCCTGTGATGTGGGTCGGCACAAGTGATCGTTGGTATGGCTGTGCAGGCTTGAATGTAACCCTGGCATTGCGGGGGGCATTACAACAGGCTCTGATGGAGGCACAAAACAAACTTGCTTACGCCACATCAAACGTATTGAAGGTACCGGCTGTACAGCTAGCCGAACAGTTGCCTCTCATTGTTGAAATCCCTGCCTGTGACGTGACGTTAAACACGGATGTTCTTCAGTCCGCTGTACAGGTTTTGGAACGGAACCGTAAGCAACTCTTGGTTTTAAATCTGGCTGTAAAACCGTTTTTGAAAGAGGAATTAGCCGGTGTGTTCGGTGTGTTGCTTAGGAACAACGGGAAAAAACGGCCCCGAATTTAAGTTCGCGGCCGTTTTTTTCTCGTTGTTTATTGTGTTGGACTAAGAAATTACCATACGAAAGCG
>NZ_JBYTCO010000003.1:323832-848889 GCF_058790355.1 Paenibacillus sp. FW101-FHT12H11
GGATGTGATGATTACCAAAAGAATAAAGAGAACCAAAATTGCTGCTGCGCTTGAACCGTAACCTGCACAACTACCACCATAACCGACTGCACCCATGTTTACTCATTCCCTTCTGGTGATTTATCACTACCGTATAAGATATGTTAGATAAGTGCCGTGTGATTGGACGTATGTACCTATTTGCATGACATGGAAAAAATACTCGAGAGCTCGCATTAGGTGTCGACGCAGAAAAAAACGGCTCGCATTGTATAAGCGGCCGTTTTTTCCTTTGTTTTGGTTAAGAAATTACCATACAAAAGCGGATGTGATGATTACCAAAAGAATAAAGAGAACCAAAATTGCTGCTGCGCTTGAACCGTAACCTGCACAACTACCACCGTAACCGACTGCTCCCATGTTGACTCATTCCTTCCTGGTAATTAGTAACTACGGTATACCTTATGTCCGCTGAGCAGCAATTGATTGGACGTATGTACCTAGTTGCCGTTATCCGTTAACCAAGATATTTCTCCTGTAAGTTTCGATAAGTTCAGTCGCTGTATCTTTTGTATGATAGACCCCGTGAAAGGGACCGGTCAGTGAGCAGTAACCAACAGGAATCTGGAAAATTTCTTCGATTAACAATTTGATTCCGGGTAAATTTCCGATTGCGGCTTTTGAATACGCCTCAGTAACTTCATTCGCGCGATATTGAAGGTCACGGGCTTCCTCGTACAAGCCTGCGCTCATTTTTTCCATCATCACCTTATGGTGATAACATGTAACGGCTTGTAGAGCTCCAATATTACCATCGGCTCCCATCAGCTGTGAGCAAATAGCCAGTTCGTCAGCTCCCGTTAAAATGTTGAGATCGGGTTGATGCTTCTTGAATCTTTCTAAGAAATAAAAGTTGTTGTCCGTAAATTTAATGCCACGGAAAGTGGGAACCTCTTTCATAGCCTCGAGGAGCAGGGAAGGCTCGATGCTTTGCCCTCCTGTCAGCGTTTTCCCCATAGCTACCCAGTAAATATAAAACGGTGTGTTTGGAGCGGCCGCAGAAATACGTTTGAAGTAATCGACATTATCTTGCAATGTGGCTTGTTCAGAAATACCAACCGATGCGACGGCATACGCGCCATGCTCTTCGGCATGCGCAGCGAGTTCAATCGAATCTTCTAAATTCTCGTTGTACCCGACATGCACGAAAATAGGCAATTTATGCTCGGCAGCTGGTAATACCGCTTCGGCCCATTGTTTTCTTTTTTCCACACTTAAATATTGGCCCTCGCCTGTCCAGCCCAGCATGTATAAGCCATCTGCCTGCTGCTTGACGTACATGTCGATTAAAGCCGGAGCCAGCTCCGTCTTGACATTTCCTTCTTGATCCAAAGGTGTGACCAGTGCAGGGAGAACCCCTGTCATTAATTTGTTTTGCATCGTAATCTCTCCATTCTAATAGAATTTAGCCTTTGATAGCTCCGCTGGTCAGTCCAGCGACAAAATATTTATTTAAAGCAATAAAGACAACTAACATAGGCAAAACCGACATGACGGTGCCTGCCATCATCAGATCCCAGGAGGTTACCGATTCTCCGGAGGTTTTCATAGACACAATTCCTACGACGAGAGGTTGCTTGTCTGGATTTCCTAAGGTAAACACCATAGGCAGCAGGTAATCGTTCCACGAATTCATGAAAGCCAACAAGCCGACGGTTGCAATAAGTGGTTTGGTCAGTGGGAAAATGATGTTGTAGAAAATTCTGAAAAAGCTGCAACCATCTACTTTGGCCGCTTCGTCGATCTCTTTCGGAATTCCGTCGATAAATCCTTTGGCCAGATAGAGATTCGTAACATTGATTCCGAAAATGTAGATAATAATGACACCCCAAAGCGAGTTGTTCAAATGCAGCATTTTTGCAATATTGAGTTGCGGATAGAGGTATAAGCTGCCTGCTGAGATGAACATAGAAAAGGTGATTAGGGCAAGCAATAGGCGTTTTCCTAGAAAATGTCCGCGCGAGAATACATAGCCCGCAGAGATGGAAGTAAAGATGGTCCCGATGACGATGAACGTACACATATAGATGCTGTTCCATACGTAAACTTTGAAATTGGATAAATTCCAAGCTTTCACATAGTTTTTAAGAGTAATCGTTTCAGGAAAAAAGGAGGTAGACGTTAATATACTTGCTGTGTTTTTCAACGAACTGATGATCACATAAAAGATCGGAAAAATCACTATTATAGCGAGCAGCGCCAGAAAGAAATAGAGTGGAATGGCTTCTATTGCTCTTTTCGTTTTCATTCTTTCCATTCTCCTTAATAATGATCTCCGACATTTTTGGTGAGGGTCATATATAGACCAACGACGATCGACAGAATGACGGCTGTTATAACGGCCAGCGCTGAAGAATAACCATATTGGCTAACCATGTCCGCTGCACCATAGGAGAAGAAAAACTTAAAGGTGTAGGACATCACGACCTCCGTTGAACCGCCGGGCTGTCCATTGGTTAGAACCAAAACCAGATCGGACATTTTGATACTATTTACGATGAAGAGCATCATCACGACTTTTCCTGTAGAAGCAAGCATAGGCAGGGTAATGCGGCTAAACTTTTTCCATTTGGTTACGCCGTCGATGTCCGCACATTCGTAAATATCTTGTGGAATGTTCTGAAGACCCATGATAAAGAAGATCATGTTAACCCCAAACCCTTTCCAGACACTAGCGATAATAATGACAATATCAGCGAGCCATTTGTCCCCAAACCAATTGATAGGGGAATCGATGAGGTTAAAGGATCTCAGCAGTTGATTCACAGCGCCTTGAAAAGGCTCGAACATTAAAAAGAAAACGATACCGACAATGGCTGTACTGACGATGGTTGGAGAGAAAAAGATGGTTCGAAACAAGGAATTGATTTTTTTATTACTGTTCAACACAACGGCAAGAAATAAGGCAAGAGGAATTTCAAGTATGAATTTGATGACAACGATAAATGATGTATTTAACAGGGAATGCCAATAGTTACTATCGCGCATAAACGCCCGAATGTAGTTGTCAAACCCAATGAACTTGGCTGTTGAAATTCCGTTGTAGTCGAACCATGACCATTGAATTAGCCATAACATAGGGTAAATGGTAAACAAGGCAAATCCAATGAGCATCGGAGCCAACATCAAGTAAGCTTGCATGTTATCTCTTTGATGAGGGGTAAAAACCTTTCTGGTCGTATTCCTGCGCTGCATACTGTCCATGCGTGCGATGCCTTCTTTCTTGGAAATTGAAAGCATGGCAGGGCCATACTCTCAATTTTTGTAGTCATGTGTCATTTAGACTTGGTGTTCCAGTCTTTGTTCACATATAAGCTAAGATCCAATCCACCTGCAACCGCCTTATCAAGAGCTGTGTTATAACGATTGGTTAAGTCGGTAAGCACTTTTGCGACGTCTGCATTTGCCGGTCCAGCGATCAGATTGATAATCGTATTTTGGTAGGGCTGGCCTTCAATCGTAATGACGCCATCAGGTGGAGTGGGCGCAAAATAAGAATTAGATGTATTCCCGAATTCTGCTGTCCCTGCCTTTTTAAAGCTTGAAGGGGCTTGAGCCTGAATATCTTGTCTGGCAACAAAGTCGATTTCGTTATTTTGAATCGCTTTTAGCACTTCATCGCTATGGAATAAGGCGTAGACCTTCATCGCTTTTTCAGGCATTTTTTTCGCGCTAGGTCCAATACAGAGCACATCCGCGATCTGAGCGTAGTTTTTATGTTTATCCGCTGGATTCAGAACAGGAGTATCGACGACGCCAAGCTCAAATTTGGTTCCGGTTTCTTTCCAAAACTTATCGAGTGAAGAGACATCCCAGTTCACGCCTGGCAGCATCCCGATTCTTCCCGCAGCGAATTGAGCCATTAGCGAATCGTTGTCCATGCCTTCCCCGCCAGGAAATATGCTTCCGTCGGCTTTCATTTGCAGTATTTTTTGGATATTATCTTTAAAATCCGTGAAAATGAATTTGCCGGAAGCAAAGTCAAATCCCATATTGCCTACCGAGCTTGCAAATTGGGTAGCGAAGTACCATTTTCCAGAGGAAGCGGAATCTTTCAAGTGCACGCCGTATCCGTAAGCGCTGCCTTTATTGTCTTGCGTAATTTTTTTCGCATAGGCAACAACATCATCCCAAGTCGCAGGAGGCTCCGTAAAACCTGATTTTTTCAGCAAGTCTTTGTTGTACATGAATTTCGTAGTCAACACTTTATAAGGAACGCTGTAGGATTTATCGTTAAACGTTGTGTAGCCTTTAATCAAAATATCCTTATAAGTACTCAGGAATTCTTTGCCTCCCGGCAGATCGTCTATTGGGAGCATCCAGCCTGATTTAATGAAAGGCTCTTTAACCGTGCCGACAAATTTATACAGCTCGGGAGCTTGATCGGCTGCCAGGGCAACCTTTAACACGTCGTCGTAATTGCTTCCGTATACTTTGTACTCGATATTGATCCCGTCTTTTAAGCCTTGGCCCTTGTTGTAGCTATCAACAATAGGATCCATAATAGGTTTGTAAGAAGCATCATTCGTCCATACCCTTACAGTTTCCATTTTAGTGCTGGATGCAGCTTCCGAGCTGCTGCTTGGTGAATTGCTCGTAGTAGGCGAACTGCTGGTGCAGCCGGCTAAAACGGTGGTAACGAGTGCACCGCATAGGCATGCAAGACTAAGACGGTATCGCGATTTGGAAAAGTTTGTTCTCAAATTGTAGCCCCCTTTGAGTTATGTGAAGCGCTTTCGTATTTATGTTAGCAAGTTTGTAAACGCAATAAAATATAAAAACTTGAGGGAAAAAGTTAAAAATGTTATGCAGTTGTATGCGCTCTCTTGTGGCTGTTTTCGTATTGTTGGTATACTGAAAGTGCACGGCGATTACTCGGAAAGGGGCCAGCACGAGTGGAAAATACGTATGAATATTCGTAATCGTTTGGTGTTGTATTTCCTTGCATCTATCTTAGTGCCTTCCGTCATTATTACGGTCATTGTGTACTTAGGTTCAACCGGCATTATTAATAAGAAGATGAGTGAACTGATTGAGAAAAACTTAGATTCAGCGCGACTAATCGTTCAAGAAAGGCTGGCATTTATTAATGAGATGACCACCTTAATTTCGCTAAACCCGATGATTCAAGAGGTGGTAGGCGAGAGCCCGACACAGGATTTATCCGACAATGTGAAACAGATTATTAAGCTGGACCGCGCATTGGACAGTTACTATTTGTCAAACTATTATGCCTCCCCGATTTCAGCGATCGTACCTACGATTTACTTGGTCAACCGGCCGGAATATCAAAAGTATGATATTTCTTCCAAGGTTCAAGATATTACGAAAATTGAAAATGAACCTTGGTATGTGAGCAGCCAAAGTAAAAATTTTGTCATAGAAGCTCGTCCTGATCAAGATCATATTATCGTGGCAAGACGAATATTCAGTTTAAAGAACGCGGATAAATATGAATATGCAGCTTTGGTTAAAATTGAGTTGGAAAACAAATCGATCAACAGTGTGCTTTCAAACTACAAGCCTTCACCAGAAAGTAAAATATGTATTCTGGACCCCAACAATCAAATTATTTTGAGCAGCGACTCGCTATCTGAGGTCGAAAAAAGCTTTATTCAGAAACTGAATGTAAAAGAGGGCCATTCACAGATTATGGATTCGGACGGGGGCAAAGTACTCGTAACCTCCAAAATGATGGATAATATCGACTGGAGAATTGTGAATGTTACGAACTTAAGCGAAATTAATTCAGATCAGATTCGGTTGACGCGAATTGTTGTCGTTATCCTCGTAATTTGCATGACAACAGCTCTTCTAGCCGCATTCATTCTATCACGTTATATCTCTAGCCCGATTACAAAGTTGGTTGCCTCTATGCGCACGGTGAAAGGGAATAATTTTGATATCAACCTTAACTATAACAAAAAAGATGAGTTCGGGTATCTGATCCGGCAATATAAACAAATGATTGGCCAGATCAAAGATTTAATCGAGAAATTAACGATTAGCGACTTGAAGAAGCAGAACGCCGAACTGCTTGCCAAGGATGCTCAGCTTCGATTTCTGCAAGCTCAAATCAATCCGCATTTTTTATACAATACGTTAGATTCAATTAATATGTATGCCATCAAATATAATGCGCCGATTATTAGCAATATGATTCAATCACTCGCTAATTTCTATCGCTTTTCGCTGAGTAAAGGGCGTTCCATGATCACGCTAGAAGAGGAAATCAACCATACGCATAGTTATTTAGAGATCCAATCGATGTCGTTCGGTTCGAAGCTGCGTTATGGCATCGATATACCACGCGAGCTGCGGAGAAGCAGAATCGTGAAATTAGTCATTCAACCTTTAGTAGAGAATTCAATCATCCACGGCTTTCATCCTGATAAGGGGGAATTGGAGATTACGATATCCGCCAAGCATGTGGGTGACAAAATTGTCATTGCCATCACGGATAACGGCGTCGGCGCCGAAGTCGAAGAACTTAATCAATTGCTGGAGTCCACAGAACCCCAAGAACACTCATTTGCTATTCGGAATGTCCATCGGCGGCTCCAAAGTACGTTCGGAGAATGCTATGGGATTAGATACATACGAAATCAGACCGAAGGAATCACGGTCGAAGTTCTGATTCCCAAGAATTACACTTCGGAGGATAACGATGTTAACAGTAGTTCTAGCTGACGATGATTGCTTGGTCACTGAAATTCTAAACGATACAATTCCATGGCATGATCTGGGGATGCAGGTAGTTGGCATTGCCGATCATGGCCGGAAGGCGCTGGACTTATGTCTGGAACTTCGACCGGATATTTTGGTAACGGATATACAGATGCCCTTTTGCAACGGGTTGGAAGTGGCGATGGAGCTTATGGAGCATGACATACCAACGAAGATCATTCTAATAAGCGGTGTACAAGATTTTAATTACGCCAGGCTGGCGCTGAATGTGAAAGCAACTGGGTACATTCTTAAGCCTATTCAGCTTAAAGAAGTGACATCCGTATTGAAAAAAGCGCGGGATACCATTGAAATGGAGTTCCAACGCGAACAGGTTATTCAGCGGCTCACGTCGCAGCTTTCAGAAAACATGTCTTTGATGCGAGATAAGTTTCTAACCAATCTTGTATTCGATGGAATGGAAAGCAATGACGAACTGCAAGAACGTTTAGTGTATTTCGATTTACCGTTTCAAATCTCGGAAGATATCACCGTCGTGGTAGCTAAAATGGACGAGTACGAACAACGCGTGCGAAAAGAAGGCGTTGAGCGCGTACAGTTTTTTAACTTTTCGATTAAAAACATCATGGAGCAAACCTTAAATAACTTTCAAGCAGGCATCTGCTTTTCAACCAAAGATAATGAATTTGTCATCATTTTTGGCGAGGAGTACGGCTATGAAGATAAAATGACTCCAATTTTTGAAGGAATTGAACAGCTGCTAATTGATTTTGAAGGTATTTCGCTTTCTATTGGCATAGGGAATTGTGTGAGTGTCAAAACGGCTAATCTATCTTATCGTTGCGCTTGTAATGCTGTAAGCTATAAGTTTTATACCGGCAATAATTCTATTATTCATATTAATGATATTATCGACTCTAACACGATTGATAAAATGAGTGATTTGAATCATAATGCCCGATTAAATGAGCTGCAGAAGCTTTTGCTCGTAGAAATTAAACTGGGCGAATCTATGAAAACGATGGCATTATTTGAAGAATACTACTCGCTGCTCTCCAAAGTAAATCAATTTTCCCAGGAATATATCCGGGGCCGCTTTCTGGAATTAGTCATTGATGCTCACCGGGAAATCTGTGAAACCGAAGATGAAGTAGAGGAAGTTAACGCCACCTACATGATTTCTTTGCAAGCGATTATGAGGGGGGAGTCGATTTCAGCAATCAAGCCGCATGCAAGCAAAATGCTGATTTGTATTGCCGACTACTACAGCGCAAAATACAACAAAAAGCATAACAACTTAGTTGAGCGCATCAAACGTTATGTGAACCGGAACTTTAAAGAAAACATCTCACTGGCAGAGATTGCAAGCGAAGTATTCATGTCCCCTACCTATATTTGTGCGGTGTTCAAACGAGAGACGGGACAAACGATAAATGAATATATCATAGAAATGAAGATGAATGACGCCAAAAAAATGTTAGCCAGCACCAAAATGAAGATTATGGATATTTCCGAAAATTTGGGATATGAAAACTCCCAATATTTTAGCTATTCCTTCAAAAAGTATTTAGGCGAAACGCCTCAGCAGTATAGAAACAGGTTTGCCCAAAAAGTATAATTTAGCTAAAAATTTCCAAATAATTCATTCAACATTGTACGGAAGCGACAAGGTTAAACAGTCCGAAAAGCTGATTCGATTGGAAACTGCCCCCGATCACTTGATCATCATAATGAGTCAAATAAAAAGAGAGGGAAATTCCATTGGGAAGCACAAGCTGAACCCACTGATTTAAGCAAGCCTCTGCTTGCTGTGCGTTTTGAATGGCAGATCCGTTGCAGACTAAGGAGTTATAAGATTGATGGGTTAAAAATCCTGATGCCATATTGAAATTGGCATCAGTTACATATACATGTAAAATTGTCCCATCTGTTAATTGGATGGTCACCCATTTATTCATACACTGTAAAAGGTTTGAAATTCCTGGTCTGTTATCTTGATAGGACGGGAAGTTATTCCACATAGGGTTATCTCCTTTGAAATGAGATCCTGCATTGCTTCCACCATATGCAACGGAGTGGGCGTTTGTGCACATTGAGTAGGCTGAAACGAATTTGTTTCAGCCTTTTTCGCCGCGGGATAAGGTTTTTCGCGCCATCACCATGACGACAGTAAAAATACATCATTTTTTGTAAAGATAAATCATTACTATTCGTTCATAATCGGGCTACAATAAATCCAAGAAAGAAAGCGCATTCGCGATGCGTGTAGCAAACTACAAGAGAAAGCAGGAGATGTGTATGAGCGTTGTTAATGAGCAGGTAGGATTAGGCATCCATACTTTGCGAAAGAAAAATCGCCTATTTCCAAAGCTAATGAAGCAGAAGTTTCTATTCTTGTTGCTAATCCCTGGGATGATCTACTTTCTGGTTTTTAAATATATTCCAATGTATGGGATTCTGATTGCCTTTAAAGAATATAGTCCGCAAGACGGCGTATTTGGCAGCCCATGGGTAGGTCTCAAGTATTTCCGTGAGATGGTTGAAATGAAATATTTTTGGACGGTTACGTTAAACACGCTGAAAATCAGCATCTTAAAGATTGCCATAGGATTTCCAGCACCCATTATTTTTGCTTTGCTGCTAAATGAGTTGGTTTCGCATAAATTCAAAAGAATTGTGCAAACGATTTCATATCTTCCGCATTTCCTTTCATGGATTATTGTAGCAGGACTCATCTTTCAACTCGTTTCTCCAAGATACGGCTTATATGGCTTAATTAGCGATGCGTTTGGTTGGCAGCCCCGGATTTTATTGGGTAACGCAGATTCGTTCCTGCAGATCCTCTTGGTTTCTAACGTGTGGAAAGAAATTGGATATGGCAGTATCATTTATCTGGCTGCGATTGCCGGGATTAATTCGGATATGTACGAATCGGCTGTCATTGATGGTGCGGGCAAATTCAAGCAATGTATGTATATTACGATTCCAAGTATTTTGCCTACGATCTGTATGCTCTTCGTATTAGGGCTAGGCGGTATTCTTGATGGCGGTTTCGACCAGATATTTAACCTTTACAATTCCATCGTCATGCCAACTGCGGATATTATCGATACCTTTGTGTACCGGGTAGGCTTGGTCGATATGCGATATAGTTTCTCAACAGCGGTTGGCATCGCCAAAAGTGTCATCGCACTCATCCTTGTCTTAACTTCGAATTGGATTGTTGGCAAGTTATCAAACTATACAGTCTTCTAATAAAGAAAGGAAAGAGTACGCATATGAAATTGAGTTTAGGTGAAAGGATATTTCATGGTTTTAATATAGGCTTCATGTTATTCATTTGTTTAACAATTGTTTTTCCATTCGTACAGCAGGCTGTAATTTCCATTAGCCCTCCCAATGAATCCAGTACAATCGGACTTCACTTATTTACCAGCAATCCAACTTTTGATGCTTATAAACAGATTTTTGCAACTGGCGCTTTGCTTGAATCCTATTACTGGACGATTCTGAGGACGGTTTTGGGGACCCTGCTGACGGTTGTTGTTTCGGCTATGCTCGCTTATCCGTTATCCAAACGATATTTGTTAGGTAGAAAATGGTGGATGGGCCTCATTATATTTACGATGTTTTTTGGAGGTGGATTAATTCCGACTTACTTGCTGGTCAAAGAGCTGCATATGCTCAATACCATCTGGTCCTTGGTCATCCCAGGCTTGTGCAGTGCGTATACCATTGTGATTATTAGGAATTTTTTTACATCCTTGCCTGTTGAGGTAGAAGAGAGCGCATACATTGATGGAGCGAACGATTTTTCTATCTTCTTCACGATTGTTTTGCCTTTATCTACGCCGATCATTGCCACTGTGACGTTATGGTCGATGGTTGGCCAATGGAATTCGTGGTTTGACGCCATGATTTATATCTCCAATGGTGAGATCAAAGTCTTGCAAATTATTTTAAGGGATGTCCTTAATAATGCGCAGGATGCAGCCCTGGCCAATGTCATGGGGATTGAGAATGTCGATATGTCCGGTCAGCGATATACGGCCGAATCCGTAAAGGCAGCTATCTTGCTGGTCACCACCATCCCGATCATCTTGGTGTATCCCTTCTTGCAGAAGTATTTTGTTAAGGGAATTATGATCGGTGCTGTGAAAGGGTAATACAGGTTTCAAAGGCTAGTCCAAATACATGATGAAAGTAAAGGGGAAATTGTCGATGAAAGTTGTCAAAAGCGTTTCTGCTTCACTTGTTTTGACCACGGCTGCGGTTGCTGTTCTTGCGGGTTGTACCTCCTCTACCAATGAAACCAAAGCTGGTACCACGGAAAAGCCGTCCATCAACATCTTTACGACAAGAATTCAGCCTAATCCCAATTCAGAAGTTATTAAGCAGCTGAATGAAAAGCTTGGCGTTGATCTGAAAATCACAGCTGTGGCCGATGCCGATTATGACACGAAGCTGAATTTGTTCGTTGCGTCCGGTGAGATGCCGGATGTGTACGGGGGCTATATTACAAGCAGCAAAGCACTGTTTGATTCGGCTGCAACTTTGACGGAGGACGAAGTCAAGCAATACGCGCCCAACATCTATGCGTCATTTGTTAGCAGAGTCGGCAGTCAAAAAAGCCACATCCTCGATCTATGGTCGAGAGATGGCAAACTGAAGGGCTTTAACAATGGGGCACTCGGCAACTCCTTGCCTTATGGCGTCGCCATTCGCTCCGACATCTTGCAAGCACTTGGGGTGAGCATGCCCAAAACGATTGCCGATTGGGATACCGTGCTCAAAAAGTATAAGGAAAAATATCCGAGCAATTATCCGATAACGGTTCAAAACGGCGGAGAAGCGCAGGCGATGTATTACTTCTTGTCTGCATATGGTGTGCGGCGTGATGCTTGGATTTATAAAGATAACCAAATTCAATACGCACCTTTCATGCCCGGTATGAGAGAAGCGCTAATTCAGCTTAACAAATGGTATAAGGCCGGCTATATCAATCCGGAGTACTACACGATGTATCAGAATACATCGGCGCCTATCGACGAATTTGTCAATAACAATGCACTCTTTTACCAATATTACAATACGACTCTCCAGATCAACCCGCCATTTGATGAAGGAAGTATCGGTGCCAAGCTAACAGCGAAATATCCGAATGCGAAGCTGGAATGGGCGCCATTCCCGACGTCTGGAGACGGTGGCAAGGCGATTGTCGCCAACGCACCGATGTTTACCAATATTGTCTTCTTTAATAAGAAGCTGGAGAAAGATCGCGACAAACTGCATAAAATTATGACGGCTTGGGATACCATTTTTGGCGATGCGGAGACGTTTACACTGGCCAAGTATGGATTGAAAGATACGCACTATACGCTTGTTAATAATTCGCCTGTAACCAAACAGGAATTCTCAACGAATGAGGCCAAAGCCAAAGAAGGATTCGGCTGGCCGTTTATGGGCGCTTTTGACGCCACGGATGATGTGAATGCGAAAGTGCTTCCTGCTTTTATAAAAGAGAACAGACAGAAGCTGCTGTTTGACGACAATGGGCTGTACAGCAAGAAAAAGGTGGATTACCTCGTGACTACGGATAAACCGACGGTTGAGGGCCCGATTACCACGGAATCCGGCGAGAATCTGGATGGCAAAAATCAAACGTATGCGACACAATGGAACACCATGTTCACATCAGTCATCGTTGGCGAGAAGACGATTAATGATTTTGATGCTTTTATTGCGGATTGGAAAAAACAGCTCGGCGATGAGTTAGTCAAGAACGCGAACAGACTGTATAACAAAAAGTAAGGAGAATTAACAGGTTATGCTGAATGAAAAACAGACAGAGCGCATGCTCGGGAAACTCAAGCGATTCGAGAAAACGATTGAGCCTTACATTTTCACCAAAGTAGACACTTTGGATGTAGAGGTTTACCGGACTCCAGAAAGATTGCATCGCATACCGGAGAGCCATTTGTTCGTCCAGACCAGTTCAGGGGAAGTATGGGGCGGTGAAGGGAATTATTGTTGGCTGAAAGGAACCTACAAGGTCAAGCAGGAGCTGGATCAGATGACGTTGTTCCTGAAACCGCATGTCGGAGGACATGAGACGCTTCTCTGGGTAAACGGATCGCCTTCAGGAACATTTACATTAAGCCATGGGAATCACTACTGCGATTTACTGAAGTCGAATGTTCAAGGGGGTGAACGCATTGAGGTTGCGCTGGAGTCTTATGCGGGGCATTTCTCAGCAGCCAGCCAGCCGTTGGCGGAATCTCCGCGCTCCGACTTCATGCACAAATACGAATCCGTCGACATTTGTGTCAAAAACCATCAGATGGCTGATTTTTACTTCGACCTGAAAACCTTTAACCAAATGGCTGGTGCATTGGATAAACATAGTTTTGTTAGAGCTAATATCATTAAAACGTTAACGCAAATTCATGAAATTCTCTATTATTCCCCTGATAATATTGAGACCAGCATATTTGTGGAGGCCGTTGCGCAATCCAGCAAGCTCATTAAAACATTATATCAATACAAGAACACTTCTCTGGCTCCGATTGCAGCGGTCATTGGGCATTCCCATATGGATACGGCATGGCGTTGGACGATTGAAGAAACCGTTAAAAAGTGTGCGCGTACGTATGCCAATCAGATTAGTTTAATGGAGCAGTATCCGGAGTATAAATTTGTACAAAGTTCCGCCTATCATGGAAAAATGATGTTGGAGCACTATCCCGAGTTGTTTGAAAATATCAAAGCTGCAGTTAAAGACGGAAGGTATGAACCGAATGGCGCCGTATGGATTGAATGCGACGGCAATTTGGTCGGCGGGGAAATGATGCTGCGTCAGTTCGTTTGGGGGCAGAGATTTACACGGGAGCATTTCGACTATACGTCAAATTGCTTCTGGCTGCCGGATACGTTCGGGTACAGTCCTTCCATTCCTCAGATTATGAAGGGGTGCGGGGTCGACTATTTCCTGACGACCAAGATGTCGTGGAACGACACGAACAAGTTTCCTTACGATACCTTTTATTGGCAGGGACTGGATGGGACGAGAGTGTTAACGCATCTAAATAAAACCCACCTGTGGCCGGATCCGGAAACTTGCATTGACTCCGTGATGGACGGTCACCGTTCCAAAGATGCCATCACGGATAAAAGGGTGTCCAACATGCGTCTATTGGCCTATGGGTATGGCGATGGTGGCGGTGGACCGCAATTCGAAATGATTGAAATGGCGCGCAGATGCAGCGATTTGGAAGGCTGCCCGAGAGTCGAGACGATGTTCGTTGGCGATTTCATGCAAAGATTGGAGCAGTCCCTTACAAGCCCTCCCGTATATGCGGGCGAATTGTATCTCGAGCTTCATCGGGGCACGCTGACGAATCAACATACGATCAAACGCAATAACCGCTTATCCGAGATCCGACTGCATGACTTGGAATACCTTACGGTTAGAGATGCAGTGAATCGTGATGTGATATGTCGAGATACCGATATCAGGCCACTTGTGGAGACGTTGCTCATTAACCAATTTCATGATATTTTACCGGGAACATCCATTCCTGACGTGCATGACCGGAGCATCTCGGAAACGACGTACATCATTCAGCAAGCGGATCAATTAATTCAACAGGTTGTGCCTGCTGAACCTGTAGACAACAAAGTCTCGGTTATTAACACATTAGCTTTCGATCGCAACGATACAATTTATTTGGATGCTCAAGATGGCTGCGTGATCCAAGGGGATTATGCTCAGCAGCGGGTAACCGATCTGTGGGGCCGCAAGCAGCTCGCTATCGCGGGTGTAACGATCAAAGCCTTATCTTCTGCGGTGTTGGAGCGGGTGGAAGGCGACTTGAGTGAAGGCACCTGCTTCCATTATGAGAACCAGACGCTGGATACGCCATTCTATAAAGTGGTTTTCGACGAAAAGAGCTATATCAAATCGATGATCGATAAAGGTTTGAATAGGGAGCTCAGAGGAAACGGCTATGCCCTGAATACGCTGCTCATGGCGGAGGATGTGCCGACCGCTTGGGACAGTTGGGACATTGATGCGGATATTGAGCTGAAGTTTAAGGATAACGCTGAACTGCTCTCAAGTGAAATCGTCTCGGATGGGCTCGTGGAATTTAGAATCCGCAATCAGTATAAGCTGACCGCCAAATCGAGCTTGCAGCAGGACGTCATTTTCTACAGCGACAGCAAGCAAGTGAAGTTCGAGACGTTAATGAATTGGCAGGACGATCACCGATTGCTCAAGACCGTATTTGATACGACTGTATTTGCTGACTTTGCAAGACAGGAGCTGCAATTCGGTTACATTAAGCGGCCAACGACCCGGAATACGGATATTGAAAAAGCCAAGTTCGAGGTGTGCAATCATAAATACACCGATTTGTCCGAAACCAGGTACGGCGTTGCCCTGTTAAACGATTGCAAATACGGGATATCCGTCCATCAATCCCAGCTTGGACTCACGCTTCATAAAGGCGGATGCCGGCCGGATTTCAGGGGAGATAAGGGCGAACACAGCTGTTCCTATGCGTTCCTGCCGCATCACAGCGGATTCGATGCAGAATCCGTCATTAAGCCCGCTTACGCGTTCAATTATAAGCCGATTATCGTTCCGGGCGCATGCAGCTTCGAATCGTTTATTCGCGTAAGTGAACCGAATATTATGATTGAAGCGATCAAGCCGTGCGAGGATAACGATATGGCTTATATCATCAGGATGTATGAGGCAGAGGGGACTTATACCAATTCGACCTTGACGTTTGCGAATGGTATGGTCAAAGCTGCTGTAACCAACATGTTGGAAGAAGACACGGAGAAGCTGGAAACAAAGAACGTGATCGCGCTTAGTTTCAAGCCATTTGAGATTAAAACAGTCAAGATTAGCTATTAATGTGAAGCGACTCAAAAAAAAATCTGCCGGAGCTGCACGGCAGATTTTTTTTCATTCTCGCCCATCCATAAATTGTTTTGGGCTTTTGCCGGTCAATTTTTTGAACGTTCGGCTGAAATGCTCAGGGGAGGTGTAGCCTACTTTTTCACAAATTTCGTAGATTTTCAGATTGGATGATTTGATAAATTCAATCGCTTTGGTGATGCGAGTATGGGCCAAATAATCGGTGAAAGTGGTATCGCGTTTTTCTGAAAACAGACGGCTTAGATAGCTGCTGTTAATATTGAACTTGTTGGCAACGGATTGCAGGCTAATATCGTGCATATAGTTTTCTTCCACATAGTGTTTCACTTGATTGATCATGGAATTCTCGCCATTGTGGGCCTTTACGACGGCAATTACGGAGGATAGCCATTTGTTGAGCGAGTCCAGATCGCCGTAAAACTTCAAATGCTCCTCGTACTTATTGCTAAGCTCGCGCAGCTCGCCATAGAGACCGTTCTGCATCGCGAAGTCCATGAGAACAAAATGATATTTCATGTAGAGCTCTTTGATAGCACGAATATGGCTGGCACTTACGTTTTGAGGCGGAATGATGACACTGTGGATTTCCGGTTTGCGCTTGTCAAATAGGATGGCGCTCAGCTGCTCCTTTAAGATGGAAACTTGCTGTCGGCTGTCGATCGCAAGCGGCGGCGTTTCTTCAAACTGCACCGTAAAGGGAATGATGGAACCGTTGCCTGCAACAAAACAATAATCCACAGACTGCCTTGCCTCATGAAGGAGCTGCGGAAGCGAGAAGAAATCGAAAGAAGCACGGCTGACACCGAGATTGATCCGGAACCCGCTTGGGCGAAATGAGCCAAAGGCGCGCCTTACATGCTGCATGATGCTGGCCTTGGATTCCTGCGGGGCATAGAGCATAAGAATTAAATACTCGAATGGCGACGTCTGAATGATTTCAACCTGCGCTTGGCGGCTGTAAGCCAGGATCTCCTCGTTAGGTGAGAGGCATTCCGAGATGGCCTTTTTCATGGATGCTTCAGGCGTAGAAGCATGAGCGTCAAGCTTGTTTAATCTCAGCAGAAGCAAGGTTAGGCGTCTTTTTTCATTATTGCCCATCAATTCCTTCAAGGTGCTGATATCGTTTGTTGTCAGATTTTCCGCTGCAAGCCGGCTTAATAGCGTTTCTTTCATCAATTCTTTGCTGGAGACAGCCGGCAATTTCGGGTGCTCGTTCAACCGCAGATTGGACAGCGTATGATGGATATGGGCTTCCGTCATTTCAGACTTCAATAAATAATCTTTGGCACCAAGAAGAAAGGCTTCTTTCACTAAATGAAATTCGTTAAAAGCGCTGATCACAAGAAAAGTAATATGTTCTCTAATCGCCAAAGTATTCTTGATCAATTGAAGTCCGTCCATGATCGGCATTCTTAAATCCGTAATGACCAGGTCTACGTTGTTGCCTTGCTTTATCCAATCATAAGCATCCTGACCGTTAAAGAACTCGCCCGCCAGATGAAGTGACAGGTCATCCCAATGGATCATGTTCTTAAGCATCTGTCTTACGTAAGGCTCATCGTCAACAATAATGGCATTCATGGTTGGTTGGTACCTCCTTCGCTAATGAAATGAGCTTGGGCATCTTCTATATTGTCCAGCACGGGAAGAATGATTTTGACATTTGTGAAGAAACCGGCCTCACTCTCGATCTCGATGCCATAGGGTTCCCCATATTGGAGCCTGATTCTTTTATGAATATTAACGAAGCCAATGCGCAGTGAATCTGAAGAAATCGTTGATGGATGAACGAGCAAATTGTCTACGAGTTGGCTGGCGATACCAATCCCGTTATCGCGAACCGCAAGGATCAGGGTCGTGCTATTTTTCAAAAAGGAGGAAAGGGTAATGTTGGCTTTGACGCCCGTGTTCAAATTGTGATTCAAGCCATGCATGATAGAGTTTTCTACTATGGGCTGTAGAATCATATGCGGTACTAGCAAATGGGCAGTTTGCTCTTCTATCTGGTACTCAACGTTTAATTGATGGTCGTATCTCAGCTGCTGCAAAGAGATGTAGTCCTTAATATTTTGGATTTCCTCTCTTAATGCAATCACGTTGCTAGGATGACTGAGCGTGTTTCTGAGCAGACGGCTTAACGTAACCAGCATAGTGGCCGTGATTTCGTCCTTATGCTTCATTGCGGAAAAACGTATGGAATTAATGGTGTTGTATAAGAAATGCGGGTTGATCTGATATTTAAGCATATCAATTTCGGATTTGCGTTTTTGGCGTTCGATGTCAATCGTTTGTCTGAATAAGTGGTCGATTCGATCCACCATTTGATTGAATCCGCTTGCAATTTCGCTGATTTCGTTTTTGGAATCGGGAATGACGGTCATTTTCACATTCATTTCTCCGACCTTTTTCATCGCATTGGCCAGACGTTTGATAGGAAGCAGAATCTCATTAGAAATAATAAATGAAAACAGAAACATGAGGATCAGCAAGACAGCTGCAAGAATGGTGGAAAAAAGAATGATGGCCGAAGAAGCTTCCGTTACATGGCTTGAAGAAGACAATTGGACAATGCGCCAATTCGTAACGTTCGATATGTTTTGTAAAATGAAAAATTTATCGATGTACGTGATGTTGCTCGGGTCTTGATCGAGTGGGAGTTTTTGGGTCATTAAGGCAGTTTGCTGATCGCTAATGGGGAGAGCATAATCGTTTCCGGCAATAATCGTGTTGTCTGTATCCAAGACGCGAATGATGCTGTCCGTAAAACGCAGCTTATTGTTTAAGAGATCGTTCATTTTCTGCTGATTAACCAAAAGGATAACTTGGCAAAGGATCTCGGACGGATTATTGCCCATAATGTTATAAATGTTTTTGGTGATGACGGAATAGTTGCCTTCGAAAGAGCCGAAGGGAGTAGGCTGATTGCTAAACCAACGCATGGCGGGACTGGCTTCGGTGCTGGCTATGATGGGATTATGCTTGAATTCATTCGTAACGGAGACAAAAGATTTGTAGCTGTAGACGACGCGTCCGTCGATCATCACCATGGCAGCAGAAATGACATCGTCCGTTGCAAACAAGCTCTTAAATTGCGGATCAAGGTTCGTCGTGACGATGTATTTGGCATGTTGAATATCCCCTTGCTTGATATCGCTTAACGCAGGGAGAACGAAATTATAGAACGTGGACGAATTCGAAAGAATGTCCATATATTTCTGAAATCGGATATACAGTGCATCGAGAGAAGCCTGACTTTGCCGCATATCAAAGGAAATGGTATTGACCAGCTCTTTTTGAGCATTAGTTTTAATGGTGTAGTACGAATAATAGGAAAGCGCCAAAAGCGGAATGACGGCAAGAAATAGATAGTATAAAAAGAATTGATTTTGAATTTTTGTTTTCATTGGAATCAACCCCATCGATAAGTTCTATACCAAATGTACAACGTATTTCTTTATTCGTAAAGGAGCTCAGTAGTGAGATCTTAATCATAGGAGGAAGATGAGAAGTGGGAAATATGACAAATAAGCAGCATCCGTATTTATATTTTGATCAACATTGGGTTGCGCGTTTTCGGATTCAACTGCAAGAGGATGAGAACCTGCGGAGGGAATGGCAGGCTTATGTGGCCAAAGCGGATGGTCTTCTGGAAAATTCTTTTACAGATGAAGTGGAAGCTGACGGGGTGGATTCCCAGCATGGCAAGTATGGGCCTCCGAGCGAGCAAGTGGCCAAGATGGGCACCATGCTTGGGTTGGTGTATCAAGTAACGGGGCAGCGGCATTATGCAGAAAAACTAAAGGAAGCGCTCCTTCATTACAGCACCTTTCAGAAATGGCACGGTAAAGGCCTGCTGAAGAACGATCCACCTTGGCATTCGGAGTTAAATACGTCCCGATTCTGCCATGGTTTTGCCGTCGGCTACGACTGCATCTACGAGTTGCTGAGCACGGAAGAGCGTGAGACGATTCGACGTTCCTTGCTTGATCTTGGCGTTCTGCCGACACTGAAGGATTGGGTATTTGCCGATACCCGTATTCATACGCTTGATTCCATGGGCCATAATTGGTGGGCTGTGATGATTGGACTGGCGGGAGTCGGCGTGCTTTCCGTCATCGATGAGGAACCTGAAGCGAGCGTTTGGCTCGATGAAATCATTCGCATTTTCCCTGAATACTTTTTGTATAAAGGCAGTGTGCTTGGCAATAAAAGTTTGAATTACGACGAAGCTGGGGCCTTCTACGAAAGTCTCAATTATGCCGATTATGGCCTGTATGAATATTTGGTCTTCAGGTTGGCTTATCAACATGCTTTCGGTTATACGGATTTTTCCGATATCCCTGTGCTAGCGAAGGCTGGAGACTTCTTTCTGCACACGACATATCCGGCCTCCGAACGGCCGATGACCGTTAATTTCGGTGACGGTTATATGTATACAGGTGCCGTGCACGCTGCAAAGATGCTGCTGGCGAATGGGCTCGACGATTCACGTTTGCGCTGGTATTTGAAAGAATGGCAAGCAGAGTATGGATTTTATGATTTTATCCAGCAGGATCGTATTTGGCAGGGGGAATCGAGACCACCATCTCCTGTAGAGACATCCGTGATCTACGAGGATATCGGCTGGGCGACGATGCGTGATGGCTGGGAGAAGGATGGCACGCTGCTGGCGGTGAAGTCCGGCTTTACGTGGAATCATGCTCATGCGGATGCGGGTTCTTTTGTTCTATATCGTAAAGGGCGGCCTCTCTTGATTGACTCCGGCAACTGCTCCTACGAGAGACCTGAATATGTTGATTATTATGTACAGAGTGAAGCGCATAATGTTGTGCTGTTTAACGGTGAAGGGCAACTGCGGTCGGATATGCCCCGTGGCGTGAAGGAGCCTGGACACGTGTATAATCTGGTGGATCACGCCGATCTCCGTTATGTATACGCTGATGCAACCGGGCCAATGTCGATGCATTTTTCAAGAAATTTCCGTCATTTTCTCTGGGTCGATGGTGTCATCGTCATCATGGACGACATTCGGGCGCACGAGAAAGGCCATCTGCAATGGCTGCTTCACTACGAAGGGGAAACCTGCATGGTGGAAAACGGTCCATTGCGAATCACGAACGGCGATGCCAGTGTGATCGTTAAGCATCTATTCCCGCAGCAACTGACTCTGAAGCAAAAGGAAGGCATGGCGGATCATGCCCCTGATACAAAGGTGACTTATTTGTCATTCGAAACCTACGAACCTGTTCATGAGGCTAAATTTATAACGGCTGTAATCCCCGTGGAACAGGAGCAGCCGCTTCCCGAAGTGACCGCCCTGGAGGGACATGAAATGCTTGGTGTACGCATACGGTCAGGCGGCAAGCAAACGGATATTTATTGGAATCTGCGGGCAGATGGCCGAGTCATGCATCAGAATTGCATCCGCAAGTTGCATGGATGGGAGACGGATGCTTATCTAATCGCCGTAACTCGACCTGAAGGTGCGGATGAGGACGATTGGACGAATGTCGAGCGCTGTTTCATCGGGTATGGGAGTGTACTTCGCCATAGCGGACATACGCTATTTGCCTCGATGTCCAGAGCAACGGTTTGCTTGGAACTAAGTGCTGAGGAGGTTTCGGTTTCCCTGCAAGGCCAACCTTACATTCGTGCAGAGATACGGCCTGCCATGATGCCGCAGCGCTCAACGGCTACGGGGTGTGCCGAGGTGGTCTCCGAAGACAACGGAGTCATTGTCATTCGTCAATCGACCGCCCTGGCAACGCGACGTCCGGGTTAATAACAACAGTAAAAATGCATCAATTTTTGTAAAGAAACATCATGTAATTAAACTTATGAGAGCGATATAGTAAATAAAGGAAGGGAATGTAAGCGATTTCCTAGAGGGTTAGAAAGGGGTGATAAAGTGATGATGGATCCATAATCCGAATGAAGAAGCGGAAGGGAAGATTTATGCGGGTTCCTATTTTGTTTTGCTAAAAAAGCTTAATTAAAACAGGAGGTACATGGCGTGAAGGCAAAAAAACGAATGGCTGTTCTCTTATCCATCATGTTGATACTGCCCATTATGATGATACAACCAGGTTCAGCTACGGCTGCTAAAGACGTTATGGATAACTACATTGTGCAAAAAATTATGGATAAAAGGGAGCTTAAGCCCTATACGTTAACCAATCCTACGCGGTATGGATTTGGATCGGGCTATATCAACACGATTGATTCCGATGTGTCGCCAGTAGCTCCAGCCAATCTAGCCGTGAGTTTGCAGCTCTATGTCGAGAATAATGATCATCCCGGCCATATCAATGATTTGATGAAAACAATCGGCGGCAACGGCCGATTTGAAGTGTCGGATAATCAAATCGGTGGGCATTACTTAATGTATAACGCCAAGGATTTGAAAAGAGCAGACGGCACCGAGATCCAGCCAGGGTGGAATGACGTGTTGCTTCCATTTTCAGCGATGGGCAATGTTGCAGCAGTCGACCTGGCTCACATCCGGTTTTTCCGTTTAGAGTTTTTTAACTTCACTGTTAAACCAGACGCTTATGTCATCCGGATGAAAGACGTGAACATCGTGGACATGTCCCGTCCGGCCGATCCGGTGCCACCGGTGCATTACGACACCACACCTCTGGTAGCTAATATTCCCTTCACCAAGACGTTCAACATTACCGGTGGCGGTAGTGCCGGAACTCCTACAGCCTCTTTTGCTGTCCAATTTCCATCAATTGACGCTTCACACCATGATATCAGAAAAGTGAAATTGGTCATGGATACCGAGATAGAAAACCTGACTCATCCTGGTAATATTACGGTGATGTCACAAGCTGCAGGCCAAGTTGAGCTTACGAGCAGCGGCCACAATGACGCCAATGAACTAGCCTTCAGTGTCGGATCGCTGAACTGGCAAAACGGGCAATCGAGCGCTTCCGCTATGTTGACTACCGGTGGCACGACTGGCGGTACGATTGATTATTCAAAGATCAACTATATGCGCTTCTATATGACAAATTGGCCGGCAACCTTTACCGACAATTTGGTGCTCAAAATTTCGAATGTCCGCTTAATCGATACGACCAATGACACCTCACTGCCCACCTTTTTCAACGACGGCATGTTGTTCCAGCAGAAGAAACCCATGAATATATGGGGTTATTCGGATGAGGGTAAAAACATAAAAGTTGAATTGTTCAAAGGCAACGAGACTACGGCTCTTGAAACCAAGACGGCCGTTGCTGCTGCTAATCGAAGATGGGATGTTGCTTTATCCCCCCGGGTCGGCAGCTATGACAGCTACAAAATTGTTGTCAGTGAAGGCAGCACCGTCATTCAGACCATCAAAGATGTTGCCATAGGTGAATTATGGCTCGCGGGCGGTCAGTCCAATATGGCTCTAAACGTGGGTTCGGCGATGACAGGAGCTACCGAAGTAGCCAACGCCAATAACCATAACATCCGTTTCTTCCTGGTTCCAGCTTACCCAGCGGGGCAAACGGGTGATCAGCCAATTGATCCAACGCCGGATATTGCCGGCGCCTATTGGGGCGCAGGCGATAGCGGCACCGAAGTCAACAAAGTTTCCGCAGCCGCCTATTTCATGGCAAAAAGTTTGCAGCCGAAGCTGAACGTTCCTGTGGGCGTGATCAGCGATGCTACCGGCGGTACGATCATTGAAGCTTGGCTATCCCGCACGGCCATTGAAGGCAACGCAGAGGTAAAAGCCGCTCTGATGAAACGCGGTCTGTACGATGATGCCGACTGGTGGCCGACAGAAGCCAATAAAATGTCCATTTTGTACAATCAGAAAATCGGGCCTCTTGCCGGAACCAACATTGCTGGTACGATCTGGTATCAGGGCGAGAGCAACTCCAACCGCAGCGAAATCTATGATATCGAGTTAAATCTGTTGAAAAAGAGCTGGAGCGAGGCGTTTGGTTTTGCAAACAACTCCATGCCGTTTATCGAAGCGCAGGTTGCTCCGGACCAGTACGACATCGGTAGTACCAACCCGCAGCATCTCGGCTGGCTGGCAGAGAGTATGACCAAATCCTATTTGGCCAACGCGGACAAGAATATGACGCTGTTTCCGATTTACGATGTTCCGCTGACTCATGTGTTGAACGGGACTTCGCCTGGCGCGATCCATCCTCGTACGAAAGAACAGGTTGGCCAGCGGTTTGCCGATAGTGCCATGAGCTTGGTATACGGCGCCAACGACCTGAAATCGGCTCCGATCTATCAGAGTATGAGCGTTTCAGGAAATAACATCAACCTCACCTTTGACAATGTCGGGGAAGGCCTTAAATCCTATAACGGGATCTCCCTTCATGGCTTCAGCATTGCAGGTGCAGACCATGTCTATGTGACCGCCAACGCTGAAATTACAGGTTCGAACACCGTTAAAGTTTGGAGCAATATGGTCTCTGATCCGAAGGATGTCATTTACGCGTTTGACAATTTCAATAACAATGCCAATCTGGTCGGTGCCGCCAAAGGGAATTATTATATTCCGGTCAGCCCTTTCCGTACTACGGCATATGCAGATAGCACCAGTGCTCCCGACCCGGGTGTCACTTATTATACGGAGCAAGGCTGGATGTACGCAGACAAAGACGAATGGGTCGTAGACCAAAACGATACCACGATTAATTCTTTCGGATTCCATCCGTCTTGGAAGTCAGGTACTGTGAACACCACCTCAGCGGTTACTTACGGGTATTCTCCTGCTTTGAAACTGGAAGGTGCCTCGGCATTGCAGATCAACTATACCGGTGCTCCTGCTAAAGTGATCGGCATCAGCCCGATACTGGCCTATGACAGCCTGAAATTTAAAGCCGGCAATTACAACTATTTGTCCGTCAATGTCCTTAATGCTAATGAAAACGCTGCCAAGTTGGCTCTGCAATTCGTAAGTGGGGGCAAGACGTATACGGCAGCTGTTGCCGAAACGGGCTTATATGAAAAAAACCTTGCCAAAGACAATAAGTATACAACTGTCACCTTTAATCTGCGCAAATTGTTTGACGGAACGCAAGTTGTAACCGATACCAAAACTTTGCTCAATGCCATTACCGATATGCAGTTCACTTTTACGGGTGTAACCGATGGCAGCCTGTATCTCGATAAAGTCATGGTTGGTACTACTGCCGGCGTGAAGACCGATGCCGAGCTGAGCGCTGCTAACCCAGCGTTTAATGCGGCTACGATGCGGACCCAGCTGCAAGCAACCTTCGTTGCAGATACCAGCCCATATACCGCTGCCTCCTTGGTTGCATACAATGTCGCAAAAACGGCTGCAGACGCTTTGATTCAGGCTAACAGCACCGATATTATCAAACTGGGTCAGGCTAATGATAATGTCATTACGGCAAAAAGCGCTTTGGTTGTTAAGCCTGTCAGCAAAGATGAATTGCTCGCTGAGATGAACAAAAAGCCTGCGGATTCCACTTCGTACATCACAGCTTCCTGGGATGCTTACATGACGAAATGGAATGCGGCTAAATCCGTGTACGACAACAATAATGCGACTATCGAGCAGATTGCTACCGCTACAACCGAGTTGGCAGCCGCATTTGGCAGCCTGGAAACCTCCTCGACTTTGCTTGATTTCGGCGAACCTGTCGTGGAACAAGGTATGACTTATGCCAAATACAACGGTAATCCTTCTTCTGAAGCGCAAACTTTCGTTGAAGCGTATAAAGGAGATACGGTTGGGCGCATTAATGCTCAAAAATATCTGTATGGTACTTTGAGTACAGACTCATCCCTTAGAGGCGCTGAAGATGTCATTTTTACCATTCAGTATTATGATGTCGGGACACAGAAACCTTTTCTAGAGCTGGGTCAAAAATCAACTGGAAACGCTTATAATAACAGGCACTTTATACAGCTCTATAATACGGGAGATCTGGTAACCTTGAAAATATATGTGACCGATGCCCAAATGAGGAAAGCGCAAAATGGCGGTGCTGATTTCAGGATATTAGCTGCCGGTGGAGATTTTTATGTGAAAAGTATACGCGTGGAGAGTGGCAAGGAACCTGCCATTGATGAAACCCTTCCACCTGTATTTGCCGGGGAAACGGCAAGTAATACGATGATTGGAAAGACGGTTGCCGGTTATCAGATGTGGTTTACTGCCAATGATACCAATTCGGGTTGGGTGCATTGGAACTCCGGGACGAAACCTGGCGTTGGCCAGCTTAAATTTGAAAATTGGCCCGATGTAAGGGAGTATCCCGACAATGCTCTATTCCCTACCAATTTCGATAACCTGGAAACCGGCGAACAAGCCAAGTTATTTACATCCAAGAATAAAGACGTGGTTGACTTGCATGTTTCTTGGTTACGTGATTATGGCGTAGACGGGTTAGCGGTTCAGCGGTTTTATAGTTCAACAGAAGTGACGGAAAGTCCTATAAAAAATAATATAAACCTAGTTCAAGATGCAGCTGAAAAGTATAACAAACTATTTTATGTCATGTATGATTTATCAGGATCTGGAAGTGTAGGAGAAGCTGCTGTAGACAGAATCAAAAAAGATTGGGTATACAATATAGAACGAAAAGGTATTGTAAGCTCAACCAGTTATGCCTATGCAAAAGGAAAACCGGTCGTTTGCTTATGGGGTCTTGCGGGTGATAACCCGTCCAGATATCCGAGTGCAAGCAATGCGCTCACACTTATTCATTGGTTCCAAGACAGAGGTTATTATGTGATCGGAGGGTTGCCTGATAATACATGGGCATCGGTAACCAATGATTATGCTGCGGTATATCAGTCCCTTGATATGGCCTCTCCTTGGACAGTAGGACGGTTCAATGGCTCAGAGGGTGCCAAAGATTGGTGGGAGCAAACCGACCAACGATTGGAAAGAGAGATGGCATATTGCGAGCAATACGGAATCGACTTCCAACCTGTTATTTTTCCAGGGTTTGCTTGGTCGAATCTGAGAAATGGTGTGAATTCGGCGCCGAATGAGATAGGCAGAGAAAGCGGAGATTTCATGTGGACGCAGGCGGCGCTTTTAAGAGAACATGGTTTAAGATCATCGTATATTGCCATGTTTGATGAGTTTGATGAGGGTACATCCATCATTAAGGGCGCTGAAGATTCCTATGAGATTCCGAAAGGCGAGCAGTATTTGTATACACAAGCATCTGAAGGTACATGGCTTTCTTCCGATTTTTATTTGCGGCTGACGGGAGCTATTGCCGTTTTGAATAAACGCGACATTACGGAAGGTAATCCAGTTAGCCGTGAGGTACCGATTGAGGATTCGTTGGGTCCTGTGTATTGGCGGAACGGTTTTGAGAAACGCGTCGCTGCTGGCGGTGAATTAACGAACGTTGACGTAGGTATTTACAATCCCGGTGATGAAAATGAACGCGGAAATCCAAAAATTTTGAAGCGTCAGCATTCGGATCCCGCTTTAGACGCTTTTGCCATCGAGAAAGATACCTCTCATAGAGGTGCATATTCCTTCCGATTTAGCGGCAAGTCGGAAAACGGGACCGATAATACTCAGCTTTATGCGCGAATTGCACCTACAAAAATAAAAGTTCAAAACAATTTGGAGCTTTCTTACTATATCCGGGCAGAAAATGACTTAGGTCGTCATGCTTTCATTGATCTGGTGTTTGACGACGGTACGCATTTAAGCGACAAGGCAGGATTTACCGGCAAAAGCGCAAAAGGTACCGTAGGTGAATGGGGAAAAATCTCTTATCATTTAGATTCATCCTTTATAGGTAAGACGATCGTAGCGGTTATCGCCGCATACGATCACACGGGAGATGGCGTTTATACGGCTTACATGGATGACATAACGATTCAAAACGAAGCGCCAACAACAACACCGGTACTTAGTCAAGCGATGCTTGCGGTTAACGCGACATCACTTCAAGTAGGAGGAACGGCTTTGGCGCAGGTAACGGGTACGCTTAACAATGCAGCACCTGCTGATCTTACCGTAGCCACAGTTACGTACGGATCAAGCAACAGCGCGATAGTATCGGTTGATATGCAGGGGCATATCACCGGGATAGCTGAAGGTACTGCTCAAATCACAGCTGGTGTTACTCTGAATGGCGTATCCGTGCAGACCAATCCTGTTACAATCACAGTGGTGAAGGCGGTGTCTCTAGGGGTTCCAGGTATGCCAGTCTTATCATCCAACAGTGGTGAAGCAATGGGAATAAGTGATGGCAACTACACAGTAACCATGAACATGTGGTGGGGCAATAACGGTACTTTATTTAAATTGTATGAAAATGGTACCCTCATCTCTACCCAATCGTTGAAGGATGCAGCACCTGCGGCACAAGTGGCGAAGGTTGATGTGCATGGCAAACAGAACGGCACTTATACGTACACGAGCGAGCTCATTAGTCCATTCGGTACGACTACGAGCAATCCGCTTGTTGTCACCATCTCGAATGCAACGCCGGGCAAACCGGTGCTCTCCCAAGATAATTGGGACGGAGACGGCACATTTCATATTGTTATGAACATGTGGTGGGGAACCAATGCGACCGAATACCGTTTATACGAAAATGGTGTGTTGCTCGAAACGAAATCATTGCAAGCCGCTACGCCTGGCGCTCAAAGTGCGGTGAGTGCAATTGACGGACGTGGAGTTGGTACTTATGAGTACCGGAGTGAATTGGTCAATGCGAGCGGAGTAACCTCCAGTGACGTGCTAACGGTACCAGTAGAGAAATAAATGAAAGGCCTTATGCATCCGATAGGAGTGCATAGGGCTTTTTTGTAGCTATTAGGCAAGAGCTTGTTTAGTTAAATTGTCCTTCAAGTGAAAAATTGTATATGATAAATCGAAGAGAAAGTAGATCCATATTTAGGAGGGATACAAAATATGAAACGAAACAAATTAGGTACTTCAGAGCTCATGGTAGGCGAAATAGGATTAGGCTGCATGTCGTTAGGTACAGATAGCCAACATGCCATTTCTATGATTCATACAGCATTGGAACGTGGGGTGAATTTTCTAGATACAGCTGATTTGTACGATGAAGGTGTTAATGAAGAAATCGTGGGTTCAGCGATTCAAGGTCGCAATCGTGGGGAAATGATTATAGCCACAAAAGTAGGTAACAGACGAATTCCAGGCAGAGATGGTTGGGTATGGGATGCCTCCAAAGCGTACATACTTTCCGCGGTTAAAGAAAGTTTGAGACGGCTGCGTACCGATTACATTGATTTATATCAATTGCATGGCGGTACGCTTGAAGACCCGATCGACGAGACGATCGAAACTTTCGAACAATTGAAACGAGAGGGAGTCATCCGTTATTATGGTATATCCTCGATTCGTCCAAATGTCATTCGAGAATATACAATGCGATCGTCGATTGTAAGTGTGATGAGTCAGTATAGCTTACTAGATCGAAGGCCGGAGGAAGCGGTGCTGCCTTGGCTTACCGAGCATTCAATCAGTATGATTGCTCGTGGTCCAGTAGCGAGAGGATTTCTGTCGAATAGGGGACAGAGGCTTCAGAAAGATTACCTTGACTACACAGGAGACTCACTTAGCAGCCTGTATCCCAAATTACTGGATTCAGCCAATGTAAATGGCCGTAGTTTAAGCCAGCTTGCCATTCGCTATGTGCTATCGCATCCTGCGGTGGCTGTGACCATCCCAGGGGCTAGCTCTCTAGAACAATTGTTGGAGAACATCAACGTTGCAGAGACTCCTCCCCTAAGGGAAGACGAGATTACTTTGCTACAGAAGTTGACTCGTTCAAATAGGTATGAACAACATCGATAATTTGTATCTTACACAACTGTAGCTCCACAGTCCGTAGCTGTGGAGCTATAAGTGTTATTTATGCTGAATTTAGAGAACTTGTATAGGAAACTTTGGAACAAATACCGAGTATAACCAATATAGCGGTTTAAGTTGAGAGAATGAATAGGAGTGTGATCCAATGAGCTGGAAAAAAGCAGCCATTGCGGCTGTAGTCGGAGCGCAAGTCATGATGTCATGTGCTTTCGACGCTTCAGCGGAAGGAACAACTGTTGTTTGGAAACCCATACCTAGTGTGCAGCCGGAGTTTCAGCACGAAATGTTTCCTTCGGATGTCCCCGAGTCAGGTAGAGTGCCTGCCGTTATTCAGTTATTGAGCAACATCCCTTATTATGACAAATACGAAGATTCCGGCGGTCCACCTCAAGGCTATCTGGCTCCTCAAGAGGTACAAGTAGTCAAGGCAGGCATGCCTTGGTCGGATGCGTATAATTGGTGGAAAGTCAGCACCTGGCTTGGCGATAAGTGGATCAATGTGCCTTCAAAAGCGTTAGACGTCTCCCCTCCGAAGCAAATATCGCTGCTGGACAATACTCTGATGTATGCTAATCCGAATACCAATTCACCATCAACGGGTTCATTGGCACCTCAGGATGTCGAAGTGGTGGCTGCTGCGAAAAGGTGGTTTGTTGCCGAAAACTCCGATTACAACACGATGACTTGGCTTCAGATTCATACGTCCTGGCTCGGTGATCAATGGATTCAAATTGCCCTCAATCGCATTGGTACGCTGCGGAGCGTCGTCCCTGAGAAAGAATATTTCATGAACGTAAGCAGCATCCCGCAAGGTGTTGGGGAAATAACAGCAGAGTTCATTTCGCCATTCAACAGCACCAGCTATCGTGTAGAGACAAAGAGTGGAGTTCAGTGGATGTATGACCGAGGTGCGAGGATTGAAGAGTCCCAAGAAAGCTTAGTATTGTATACGCGAACAACGCTTTTTGCACAACCTGATTCCTATGGGGAAGAGGTGGCCGTTCTTCAGCCTCAGAAAGTCGAAGTGTTCGAACGAATTAACAATAATCCATATGGGAACTCACAGGATGAATCCATCTGGTATCATGTACATACTTCGGCAGGGGATGGTTGGGTGAATAAACAGTTTGCCGATCCGATGGATGCCAAACCGACAGACGTGGCCATAGAATTGAAATCCAATGCGGAGTTGATGAACTATCCCTTAGGTAATTGGTATAAATTCGCGCAAGCTTCCCCTCAAATTGTACATCCGATTCGTTATTGGGATGATACCTTAGGGAATCGTTGGTATCAGATCGATTCTTATGTTGGACTTGTCTGGTTGAAGTTAAATCCATATACCGATCATATTGTTGGTGAAGGATTTGATCCGGCTATAGACATTTCCTTCTACACTTTGTACTACAGCAGCGCGAAGATTGATGGTGACGAGCTTAAGTTTCAAGATCGACAAGTGGGATATGTACGTGATAACGCTTGGTATGTATCCATTCCCTTTCTATCCGAAGGTTTCCGCTATGATAAAAGTGAGTCAGGAGGCTGGACCACCTATCAGAACAGCAAGTTTGGTAATGGTTTTCGCATTCAGGCGGGCTCCTTGCAGGCGACAACACTTTGGAATGGCAAAGAGGTTCAGGAGGTTAACTTGACTGCAGCGCCAGAGGTCTCGTCAAACGGAGAAATATATCTGAACGAAGCCGATGTGCGGAACTTGTTCGGTACTCTTATTGCTAAGGTTGATAACTCCCTTACCTTTACACTTCAGGCGTATAATGTGACTGATCTTGCAATTCCCACATCAGTCGATTCCGATCAGATGGTGTTCAATGTAGCTTTTACAGACAGCACTCAGCAGTTCGCGGCCGACGCTTCACCTGAGTTAAGACCCAAGTTGACTGTCGAAGAGATCGGAGCCCCACTGGCAGAGGCCATCCATGCCTATTCAAAATGGGTTGCACCCATTCAGTGGGATAGGGCTTTCTTCCAATACCAAGCTGCTAAACCGTTAAAGGTCGGGCAGAACCAGCTGCGGGCTAGACTTGAGATTGGCGGTAGGATTTTATGGCAGCAAGAATTTACGGTCATGAGGACGAAATAGATTGATGAGCGAAAGCCTTCATCCTTTTTGAGGACGAAGGCTTTCGCTTTTTTAACATTGGAGTTAGTTTTTATTCATTAAATGATATCCTCCGAGGAATCCCTGGAAGCTTATAAAGTTCAGCTGATTTTGCAACTTTAAGTAGATCCCATCCGTCTATTATATAGGCTTAATTTTACTAATGTGGATGAAGGAGGTAAAAGTTGTATGATGAATATGGAACGAGATCTGCACGTAGATATTGCAATAATAGGCGGAGGAGTGGGAGGGTGCGCTGCAGCTCTAGCTGCCTGTAGGATGGGGAAAAATGTGTACATGACCGATGAATACGACTGGATTGGCGGTCAGTTGACGAGCCAGGCTGTGCCGCCTGACGAGCACAAATGGATCGAGCAATTCGGCTGTACACGAAGCTATCGCCAATTTCGCGACGAGGTCAGAGCGTACTACCGTCAAAACTATCCGTTATCCGAGTATGGGCGTTCGGTGTACTATTTGAATCCAGGAAATGGTGGAGTAAGCCGGTTGTGCGCAGAACCACGTGTCACGCATGCCGTATTGCAGCAGATGCTCGCGCCGTTCGTTAACAGCGGGAAACTTACCATCCACACACGAAGTAGAATCGTAAAAGCGTGTAGACACGGCGACGAGATCCAAGCCGTTACGATCAAACGCGAAACCGGGGAAAAGCTGACTGTTCATGCACCTTATTTTCTAGATGCAACGGAATGTGGGGATGTATTGCCACTTGCGGAAGTCGACTATGTAACGGGGGCAGAATCGAAGTCAGAAACAAACGAACCTCATGCCTTGGAGGGTCCCGCAGATCCCAAAGATATCCAGGCTTTTACTTACTGCTTTGCGATGGACTACTTCGAAGGTGAGAATCATGTCATAGATAAACCCCATGATTATGAGTTCTGGCGTTCATTTCAGGCACCATTTTGGCCGAATCCGCAATTGAACTGGGTATCGCCTGATCCCAAGACGTTGGAACCAACGGAAGAAACGCTGTTTCCCGGTACGGATAAATACCCATTGTTTATCTATCGCCGAATTGTGGATAAAGCGAACTTCGCGGCGGGGACATACACGTCGGACATTTCGTTAGTCAATTGGGCGCAGAACGATTACTTTCTTGGAAATGCTTATGATGTACCTGAACAGTTGGCCGAAAAGCATCTATATCAAGCGAAACAGCTGAGCTTTTCTTTATTATATTGGCTGCAGACGGAAGCTCCCCGGCCTGACGGGGGAGTGGGCTATCCGGGGTTGAGGCTGCGTCCGGACGTCGTAGGGACCGCTGATGGCATGGCACAGGCGCCGTATATTCGGGAATCGCGTAGAATCAAAGCGGAATTTACGGTTTTGGAACAGCACGTAAGCACAGCTATCCGAGGCGATCAAGGGGCAGTAGAGTTCCCTGACAGCGTAGGAATCGGATGTTACCGAATCGATTTGCATCCGAGTATGACGGGACGGAACTTCCTCGACATTTCTTCGTTGCCTTTTCAGATTCCATTAGGAAGTCTGATTCCCAAGCAGGTTACGAACTTGCTAGCTGCCTGTAAAAATATAGGAACAACCCACATTACCAATGGTTGCTACAGGCTTCATCCCGTTGAATGGAATATCGGGGAGTCTGCAGGCTATACGGCTGCCTTTTGTTTGAACCAAGGCATGACCCCAAGTGAGGTTCGCGCTGACGGAGCAAAGCTCAAAGAACTTCAATCTTTGCTGACGGCGAACGGCATCGAACTGGCATGGCCTAAGATTGGAGCTGTATAAACAACCTATCAAAGATCAACTTGTTCTTAAAAAGGGGCCTTTTATGGCAAAGATAAACTTGTCTGGCGACAAGAATAGGGGTACATTAAAAGTCGCATGTTATGCGGCTTTTTTGAATTATGTCCTCATTTCCCGACGGAACGGACAAAGCATGTTCAGGAGTTCCCAAACACATAGAACTTGCTTCTTTTTATATGCATCAATTACACTTTGAGGAGTAGCAATTCTATTAATTTTTATTAGAAGAATCGGTAACTACATTTTAGTATCATCAATGATAAGAAAAGAAAGGGGGCCAACATGAATATGAAACTAACTTATTTGCGCGGAGGCAGTATTGCAATAATTGCAATCGCTGCACTAATCATAGGAATTAAGGCATTGTTAACGATTCAGAACATAAATCGCATTACTAATGTAGAGTTGGTTGGGGAGCAAACGATTTACGGAAAACCGGGCTCCCAAATGATCGTACGAATGGGAAAAACAGTGGCTGTGGCTACGGATAAAGAAGGTATTCCGGATCTGACTGCAGGTTTGGATCTTCAGCCAGGAACCTCGATTCCGGATAATCATTTGCTGTTTTTTCCTAAAACGACCCGAGGGCTCCAAGCCGATCTCCACACAGATAATGAGATTTGGATCACGGTTCGCGGAGGGTATACAGTTTATAATGAGAGCGGAAAGAAAATCAAACCCATTATTGAATGATTACATTATCTCTTTCCCGACGGGAAGGAATCGAAACCCGATAACGATGTTTTTTAGGTCGTAATTGAACAATGAATGGGATGTTCAAATGTTTGGGGTGAAAGAAGTGCATATTAGAAGTGTCATTACGCTAACGGGAGAACGTTAATCCAGACACACCAGGGAGCAAATCGCCAACAGCTGCTCAGGTTAGATACATTAAGTTAAGAATTAATCGCCTTTTTTCTGCGCAATAGTAAAATGAGGTTATACTTCTTTAAAAATATTAAATTTGGTCATTATTAGTGGAGAAATATGGAGCAATCAAGCGATGAGCAAAACATTATGCATGAAATTAAGAGAACCAAAAAAAATGTGCTTAAATTTTTGTTTTCAATTGGCTTATTGTTGATTGGATTAATTTGTTATGGGATTTACTGGGCCTTTTTTGACACGAATCGGCTCCCAACAGGTGAATTAATTGAACAATCAAACTCCCCCAACGGCAAATATACAATTAATGCTTATGTTTCAAGTAGAGGAGCAACGACTGATTTTGCTGTAAGAGCAGAACTTGTTTTCAACAAAAGCTCGAAGAAAAAGAATATTTATTGGAATTATAGAGAAGAGAACGCATATATCGTATGGATTGACGATGATACTGTTGAAATCAATGGTCATGTTTTAAGATTACCAAATGAGAAATTCGATTTTAGGAGAGAGTGAATTTTCTATTCACGGAATAAGCTACTGGGACACTATAGCTTAATAAAGGCACCATGGCAGCAGGTATCAGTTGACAAATGCGAGCGAGCGCCTTATTATTTGTTATGTTGTTTTGCTTTAGTTTGAGGAATCAACAATACATTCGTATAACCCCATGAAATACAGGGTGGGGGTCTCTACAGGAAGCCTTAACTTCCTTGCTACGAATATGGAATCAAGTTTCAACGATTCTATATTCGATAGTAAGGAAGTTTTTTTGTTTCCAATATACAGTAGAGGAAATCCAAGGAAGGAATCATAACGATGAAATACAGATTATTGGTTTTATTAGGCGCGGTCTGTTACGGTATCTTATCGACAATCGTTACAAAGGCATATGGAAAAGGTTATACGCTCGGAGAAATCGTGGGAAGTCAATTGTTAACAGGGTTCGTATTGGCTTGGGCTCTGGTTCTATTCATGAAATGGAAGGGAAGATGGAGCGGAAACGTTAAGACGACGTCCTCATCCACGACGGCTTCCACGAAGTTATCGTGGAGGCATCGAGTCATCCTGATGGTCGCTGGTGTGCCTACAGCTGTAACAGGCTTGTTGTATTACCAATCCCTGCGATATATTCCCAATTCGCTAGCCATTCTGTTGCTATTCCAATTCACATGGATGGGGGTATTGATCAATTCGGTCGAACAGAGGAGGCGTCCAAACGGCATCATGTTGATCACGCTGACCGTCCTGTTTGGAGGGACATGGCTAGCGGCCGGCATACTTGATCAAGGTTTGTCTGAGTTTAACTGGAAGGGCGTCATATTTGGCTTTATGTCCGCGATAAGCTACTCGTTGTTTATTTTGTTCAGTGGCAAAGCTGTGCCTTCTATGCATCCGATAAACCGAAGCGCCTGGATGGTTACAGGGGGGATGTTATTTGTATTTCTCTTGTTCCCACCCAGCTTCCTGTTCAACCACGCGCTTTTGGAGGGATTGCTTCCGTTTGGGATACTGCTCGGTTTGTTTGGCGCGTTCTTACCTCCAGTCTTGTTCGCGGTAGGGGTTCCGAAAATTGGAGAAGGTTTGACAGGCATCCTCGGTGCTGCCGAGTTGCCTGTCGCGGTTATGCTGTCATCCATCGTTCTACACGAGCACGTAAGCTTGCTTCAATGGGCTGGTGTCTTGTTGGTACTGCTTGCGGTTGCGTTTCCTGAGCTGATGAAGCGAACGAGATGGGCTGGTCGCAAAGATACCGTATCCGGTTGACACAAAAGCCGCAACCGGTCATAAAGCCGATTGATTCTGCAATGAGCGATGGTCGAGGGAGTTTGAACAGGAATGAGAAAAATCCTCATTATTGGAATTGTTGCTAGTGGTAAGACGACGTTGGCTAAACGCCTGTCACAGAAAGTTAATGTGCCGTGGTATGAACTTAACTCCATAGTCCATCATAAAACACCTACGGGACGATACAAACGTTCAGCAGAAGAACAAGTCGAAGTGATAAAGGAAATTGATAACAAAGGAGCATGGATTTTCGAAGGAACAGATAGAGATTCATATCAATGCTTGTATCAAATGGCAGATACAATCATATTTCTTGATACTCCATTATGGAAACGAAGGGTCAGAATCCTAACACGTTTTCTTAAGCAAAAACTTGGTATTGAAAAGTGCCATTATAAACTGGATATTACGATGTTGAAGATGATGTACAAATGGACGAGGGATTTTGAACAAACTAGAAACGGTTTTGAAACCAAGTTGAAATTATTTGATGAAAAAGTAATTAGATTAAGAGATAATAATAATCTAGATTTTGCGAAAGAAACTTGATTAAGCTATCGGAGAACGATAGCTCAACATAAGCAGTGCAGCAGCCGGTCAATATTGAACAGCTGCTGACGTTTCTCAAACTATGAGCAGATTAATTCAGCAACTCCTTGAGATAATTCGAGGATATAGCTGAGTTGACTATTTTGAATCATATTGTGAGTGAAGTCGTTTAGCCATTTCTCGTAAAATCTCTGGGCTTAAATTTCCTTCGTTTGATTTTTTAACAGAGATGAGTAAGGAATATCCTACATTATTTTCAATTGGGCGTGCGTTCTCAAGCTTGTATAACTTATAGCGTCTTTTACTTGGGGGATAAGTAATAAAAGCAGAGTGATCAGCAACGGGGGATAGACCCATTTTCCTCAATCTAGCCTTAGTGAACATATCTTCAGGTGCTTTATTAGCAGTGAACTGTTTCATGTTACCTCCTTAGAGCGCTCGGTTGTTTCAATTATTTTATCAAAGCATTGACCATTGCGCTAACGGGACACGCTAGTGAAAAACAAGGGACAGATATCGCCGCAGCCGGCAACTGTCCCTTGTTTTATTGAAGTAACGGGCAGCATTCCTATTATGAGGGAATATGAGGTTTGAGAAATAAAAAGTAATTTTCGCTTTTATATGATGATGATCTAGGTAGACAAGATAACAACAAGAAGCACGGATGAGTCGGAAAGGCACTAAACTTACGGACAAAGATCCTGCCCTAGCAGCATATCTGACCTCCACCTCATGGATAGGTTGAATGAAGGAATTTGGGAGCGTAGACTCTGCGAGATGTCGGAGGGTTGACCACCATGAGCTCATGTGGAGAGCCAAAGGTGCAACCATACATTACCATACCATCCGTTTTTTACAACAGGTGGTTTAGGTAGAGAGTCTTTTGTCCCTCAGCATATCCATAAATTTCTGCCTCTACAACTTGATACCATTGAATGTTATCTGCTAAAAAGTATTTAAAGGTCAAAAGCTGAGAAAACGAGAGTATTTGAAAGCAAAGCGATTCTCCATAGAGGGAGTTTAGTTCAAACAAAAAGGGTATTGCTAGAGGGAGTTTAATAGTTAAATGATAAAGAAGAAATGGAAATTCAATGATTCGGAGAACACGGCAGTATTATCAATAAGAGAAGTTGTATTTAATAAACATCATATATTAGTTGTTCACTTGTGATTCCATATTGAAAGAACGATTAAGACGGGAGCGATAGTACAATAACAAAGCTTAAACCCACCAACAAATGGTGGGTTTAAGCTTTGTTATTGAAAAATCATACCGAATTTTAACAGGGTTTTAAGATAGCTGTTCGATGGCGCTCCAATTCTTCGGCACCACGGATGCCACATAGACGTTCCCAGCCAAAGCATATTTCTGCGCCACCCGTAGTACCTCATCTGCGGTCACCGCCTCTACTTTGGCTACGAAAGCATCAACATCAAACTCCAGTCCATACAGTGTGCTATAACTCAGAGAATCATTTTGTGCGAGCACATCATCCATACCGATTGCCAGTTGTCCGGTCACACAGGCAATGGCGCGGCGGAGATCCGCGGCACTGACGAGACTTGTCTCCAGTTCCGACAGATGCTTGAACAGAATCTTTTTTACCCCGTTTACGTGTGTTGCCGGCAGTCCTATATATCCCAAAAGGTAGCCGTGGTCATGAAAAGACTCATAATCCACATCGACCGCATACGCGAGTCCCTTTTCTTCACGAATCTCATCATACAAACGAGAAGACGCATTTCCATGTGCTCCTAAAATCGTAGCAATAACTTCAAGCGCCGGCTCATCGCCGCTCCCGTCACCTGCTACTGGAATTGCCCATGAAATATGCGCCTGGTTGACGCTGCGTTTGACAACCGCCTCTTTTTGCTGCAGATCATATTCACGCCTCGCCTGCTCGGTACGATCCTTCGGCTGATGAACGTTTAGGCGTTCCAAATAGGAGAGCACCGCATTTTCATCAAAATTACCCGTCGCAACAAAGATTACAGCGCCTGTGTGATAGTGCGCGTTATAAAACTGAAGGAGATGTGAACGCTGGATCTTCCGCACGCTTTTCTTAGTACCCAAAAGGGAGCTTCGATTCAACAGACCTTCAAGCACCTCGCCGGAAACCGAAGACGGTTGATCGGCATACATATGAATTTCTTCGATGATGACCTGCTTTTCTTTTTCGATTTCTTCTTCCGGGAGCGCCGGCTGCCAAAAAAAGTCTGATAGAAGGTCCAACGCCTCCATGCCATACTTGCTTTGCACCTGGATGTAGTACTTGGTTTCATCCTCCGAGGTATAGGCATTGGGAAGCGTGCCAAGGTCCGCGGCGTTCTGGTTAATCTTTTTTGCCGTTTTCGTGGCGCTGCCTTTAAAGAGCATATGTTCGAGAAAATGAGCAGTCCCGGCAGGGACGCCTACTTCCATGTTGCATCCTGCTTTAATCGCGTAGGCAAAGACCGCACTTCGCGAAGACGAATCTGGCTTCAGCACAACTTGCAAATGATTTTTTAATGTCATGATCTCCATGCGTAGATCCCCCTTTACTTTTTGCACTATGAATTTTCCAGAGGGAACCTTCGTATCTGGCTTCCATGCTATAATATACCTATATTACACTATTTTGTTTCATGTCTGTAGAAGCGTTGAAATGTTCGAGTCGAACGAGGAAATCACGATCATGCACTCTTCAGTATAGATGTTACAAACGCTGAGGATGAGGAACCATTCGAAATATTAGAGTCCGTATTAATAAAATATACCTTGAAGCAGGTCAATTCATTGAGGAAATTACTAAGTGATATAAAAGAAGGATTCATAAATGAATTCCAAACTGGTTATGAGTTTTTTTGGCGTTATTTAAAGATAGGATAAAGTTATCAAGAGAGTGATTGTCCGTCATAGGGCATTTGTAAATGATGAATTTGAGCAAACAACGGATTGCTTTGTTATCCTTAAAATACGAGAACTCCATGAAAACAGGCTGCCGCATTTTGGCAGCCTATTAAGCGAACGGGCAGAATCATGGAATGACATATCAAATAAATGTGCTTTTAAGTCATAATTTAGATTAATTAGAGATTGACAACGAGTTGTATTTTCAATTAATATAACTCCTTTGTGTGATAATAATTGAGAGGCGGTATTGTCAAAAATGTACGGAATAATCAATTTTGAAGTGTTTCTGCTTACGGGGATTTTATTAAATCTAATCCCAGGTGCAGATACAATGTACATTGTGGGAAGAAGCATTTCACAAGGTAGAAAAGCTGGTGTGTATTCTGTTTTCGGTATCATAAGCGGTTCTTTAATACATACATTTTTAGTTGCTTTCGGTTTATCGATTATACTTACAAAATCAATTATGGTATTCAATATCATTAAAATTGTTGGGGTCATTTATCTAGTCTATCTAGGAATTAGAATGCTACTTGATAAAACAAATGCAAGTTTTAGTGCATCTGAATCAAATCAACAAAATATCAAGAAGATATATATACAAGGAATGTTGACAAGCCTTACGAATCCCAAAGTTTCTTTGTTTTTTATTGCCTTTCTACCACAATTTATTGATTCAAAGGCGAACGGTCCAATCCCATTTCTTATTTTAGGTCTTACATTTTCGTTCACTGGGTTGTTATGGTGCTTGTTTATTGCCTATTTTTCATCATATGTTACAAGAAAAGTGAAAGGTAACTTAAGGTTTGGCATCTATTTAAAAAAAATAACAGGGATAATTTTTATCGGATTAGGATTAAAGCTGCTTCGTACAAAGGCTCCGCAATGAATGTGCCTTTAAGTAGTTCGCTACGCTAACGTAGGATTGATAGTTCAAGGTCATTAGGGGCAGCAATGGCAACCACAGTAGGGCTTATCCGGCATGGTGTAACCGAATGGAGTAGCCTAGATAAGGCTCAAGGGATACACCTCTAAACGAAGAAGGAACAAAGTAAGCAATTGCGTTGGCTAATAGGCAATAGCCTTAACTTGATACTCATTTATAATAAGCCCAGCAGGCTGACAATCAAAAATAATGCCGAAAAAACTCCATTCATCAGAACGGGGTCGCAGGTTATCATTTTGCTGGAGTTTGGCCCCGGCGGTTACTCTCCGATATGTATCACATGAGACTCTGCCTGTGGCAAGGCACCCGGATCACGCTGAGGCATCTGATGACTTGGCAAGGGAAGTAAAGATGCGTATAGGGAGAGTTAATAGGTTCGGAAAGGTTGCCGGGTGAATGGGTCTGGCAGCCTAGGCTTAGCACTATCGGGGAACGTCAACTTAGTTGTGAAAAATCAACCAGGCGATCAAAAGCCAGAATGGCACGACCAAAAGCGCTCCGTTAATCATGCCGGTCGTGAATTTTCCTCTGGGCTTCGTCGATCTGTTCTCTATGGCTGCCGTTGCGGCGAAGTTCGAAGAACGAGTCCTAATACCTACTTGAAGCAAAGTAGCGTTGATTGGCTTGCGGTGAATTATTCTCATAAAGTAACCCTTCTTTCCTGATATTTCATGACTATAGTCGCGATAATGAGTCATTATCCTTTATATCGGTCGGGAATTAATAGGAATGAAGTCCTTTTTAAACAAAAATTACAAAAAATACAGGCGTGTTAATGGGCGTCTAAAGACACGTGTCTGACGTGTGTCCATAGACATAAAAGCGGCGACATAAATGATCTTATCAAAGCTTGAGAATTCAAGCTTTTTATTTTTATATCCCTATTAGCAGGCGTCAATTCCGGATAAGTGTAACTGTTCTGTGAAAATAAAGTATTATTTTGTTTAAGAATCCAACAAAAAGGTGCGAGCTGAGTTTATGGATTGGAAGTTTATTGGGAGCACTACCAACGATTCATTTATATTAAATGGAGTGGATATTTTCAAAGAAAAGTGGGTCGCTACTGGCCTATTTGCTAATGTTATTGACCCAATTAGGGTAACTCGTAGGATTTGCTCGATTTTTTTTCAGGAGCGACGAGTATCAAAGCTTTTTATTGAATTGAACGCGGAGACCTCTAGCTTCAGGGGGCTTATTTCCTTTTAAAAACCAAGGGGGAGCCGAATCTGTAAACAGGAATTTAACTACCCGATTTAGCCCATTGACCTACCCTCTCGGGTAGGTCAATTCAGCCCTGCTATCTCTTATAATAGAGATTATGGCGGAAATTCTATGCGGACGTTGCGAACAACGTAAGCGAGATAACGGTCACGCCGACAGCGGAAGACGCTGACTCCAAGATTGTGGTAAACGGCGTAGAAATAGCTAGCGGCAGTCCGTCGGGAGCAATTGCTCTGAATGTTGGAGTTAACACGATAGAAATTCTGGTGACACAGGCCCCCCTCTAGATAAGTATAAGAAAATCACCACTTTAACGGTAACTCGAGCGGGTGGACCGGGCAGCAACACTATATTGAATTTTCTAGGCCTATTTTTGGAAAGCGACATACCGGGGGATTTACCCATCGGCTTCGGGTTCAATAAGAGCTTGCCGTTCTATGATTTTATAGATTTCATCGGGCAGAACAAGGTTCTGATTGATCCCCAACCCGAGGATAGCGGGGCGATCGTCACGGTAAATGGAACCGAAGCGACAAGAGGCGTCAAAGTACCCGTTGGCTTACTAATGGGAGATAACACGATAACGGTCGTCGTACGTAAGGCTGAGCAAGCGGAGAGACGGTTCGAAGCCATGAAGGCGTCCATCCCTGAGCCGGAATGGAAGCAAATTCGTACTCGGTCCATATACACGCTAACTCAGCAGAAGTTAGTTGAATATTAGGTTCTGTCATTATTCAGACCTCCAAAGTGCATTTAATGGATTCAAAATATATGTTTTGCAAACATAGTAGAGGCCAGATTAGTTTACAAAAAACTAATCTGGCCTTTTGTGCGTTTGGCAGCGCATGGGACAAGTGATGAATCTGAATAACTCTGAGCGATTCAAATTCAATAGACATTACTTCAGATTTTCTTTAGAAATTTCCCCATTGGATCCTTAGATTTATCAAGTAATATAAGCACATGACATGTGTGTTTTGGTGTGTTGGTTCCGGTTGTTCGGTATATTCTGCCTTTACTCGTTGGTCTTAACAGAGTCTCGTACAAAATGTTTGCATTGATTGTTGAAGCTAAAAACTTCAAATCCTTCTTGGCTGAATGAGCCAAACAGTAAGTAAATATTAAATATGGAAATGGAGGAGAGTTTCTTGAAATCTAATCAGCCTGGATTGTTCTTGCAACGTTTTATTCAAAATCCCAAGAGAGTAGGAAGTCTTGTACCAAGTTCACGATTTCTGGCGAAGAAAATGGTTCAATCTGTACTTTGGAAGGATGTAAAATCAGTAGCCGAGCTCGGCTCCGGCACAGGCGCTATTACACGTTTTATTGAACCAAGAGTAAATGATTCTGCAAAGGTGTTATTATTTGAAATGGACGATAAGATGAAAAGCGATTTGCAAGCCAATTATCCAAGTTTCACATGCCATTCAAATGCATGCCATCTAACTAAAATAATAAATCAGCAAGGTATACATCTATTAGACTGCGTGTTTAGCGGATTACCGTTTTTTAATTTTAGTAGTGACCTAAGAGAATCATTACTTAATGAAATTACTAAAGCTCTAAAGCCAGGAGGATACTTTATTGCTTTCCAATACTCCCTTCAGATGAAAAAGTATTTATCCGATAAATTCATTATTGAAAAAATTGACTTCGTACCTTTTAACTTCCCCCCGGCTTTTGTTTATACATGCCGTAAGAAAGAGGGAATTTAAATGAATTATGATGCACTAATTCATTCGATTGGTCAGTTCGGTTACGCAGCATTGTTCTTTGCGTTATGGCTTGGAATTGTTGGGATGCCAATACCGGATGAGGTTATTGTTATGACCGGTGGAGCAGTAAGCAAAGCAGGGTTACTCCATTCTGTTCCGGCGTTTCTCGTCACTTATTTAGGAGTTGTTACCGGTTTGTCCCTTGGTTATTTACTAGGCAGACTTTTTGGGTCGGCAGTGTTAGATAAACTCCGTCGTAAAAAAAATGTGGAGAAACACCTCCGAACTTCAGAACAACTGCTAAATAAATACGGCAATTTTGCATTAGTCATTAGCTATTTTATTCCAGTAGTTAGGCATATTGTGCCCTATCTAGTGGGAATTAATAAAATGTCTTATCATCGATACATCCTATATTCCTTTTCTGCCGCGCTCGCCTGGACGTCTGTTTTTTTTGTATTAGGTCAATTAGCAGGCAGACATGTAGAGAAGATAGGAACCATGATATATCACTACGGTCTATATCTGGGATTAGTCTTACTTATAGGTATTCTGTTATTTGTAATTTTTAAAAGATGGAAGAGGAGCAGAATGTAATGATTACAATTCTTGTTGTTGATGACGATTCAGAAATTCGCGATGTCATTCATGTATATTTACGAAACGAAGGATATCGTGTTTTAGAAGCTGCTGATGGTGTGGAGGCACTAGACGTATTAAAGCTAAACCCTATTCATCTAGTCATCTTAGATGTAATGATGCCCCGAATGGATGGAATCAAAACTTGTTTCAAAATCAGAGAAACATCGACACTCCCCATAATCATGCTCTCCGCAAAGGAAGAAGATATTGATAAAATCAATGGCCTTACTACCGGTGCCGACGATTATGTTACGAAGCCCTTCAATCCTTTAGAATTGTTGGCTCGAGTCAAGGCACAACTAAGACGGCAAACGTTTGTTGGAAAGGAAGCCAATGATTCTCTAATCCGTATCCAAGAGCTTGTTATCGACAAAACTAAACATTCCGTAACGATGAAAGGGAAAGAACTTTCCCTTACTCCCCTGGAGTTCTCGATACTAAACTTGCTTGCAAGCCATCCAGGGCAAGTATTTAGCGCTGACAAAATTTACGAAAGTGCATGGAATGAACCATCTGGATTTTCAGATAATACGGTAATGGTTCATATTCGGAATTTGCGCGAGAAAATTGAGGAATTGCCCAGAGAGCCGCGATATATTAAAACCGTTTGGGGGGTTGGATACAAAATTGAAAAATAATTGGTCCAATTTATTCGGCGGCAAAAGAAGTATACGATTTGAGATATTCTGGGCGTTCATATTCAGCATACTTATTGCTATATTCAGTTTCTTATTAGTTAATTATTTGGCCAGTTTTTTAGTGAATCAATTACAATTTGGATTTTATTTTTTTAATACTGCTTTTATTGCTTTTGTTATAGGTTTTATTGTTTCTTTTTATAAACTGACTCGTCGCATGGTGAAGTACATTATTGATTTGGCTGATGGACTCCAAACGATTTCTGAAGGCAATTTGTCATATCGTGTTCCCATTGTTCGTAAAGACGAATTAGGGCGAGTCGCGCTAAATATCAATCTGATGGCGGAACGGCTGCAGCAGCAGATCGAAAAAGAACGCCAAATTGAAAGCTCCAAAATGGAGCTAATTACGGGGGTTTCCCATGATTTACGAACACCGCTTACAAGTATTATTGGTTATTTGGAACTATTAAGAACGGATGCATTTCAAAATAAAGAAGAATATACACGTTTTATTCATAACACATATAACAAGGCTATTCATTTAAAAAGATTGATCGATGATTTGTTCGAATATACGCGTTTTACAACTTCCGACATTCAATTAAATTTGAAACCGATTGATGTTCATCAGCTTCTCGACCAAATGCTTTTTGAACTGGAACCTTTTGCTCAGGAGAATAGAATTGAAATCGTTAACGAGACAGGTCATTCGCCAGTGATTGCTCTGGTTGATAGCGATAAATTTGTTAGAGCTATCGATAATCTCCTAATGAATGCCGTCAAGTATTCCGTTAAACCGGGGACGGTTCACATAACATTAAAGACGGAACATTTGCGGTTTTATATCGAAGTCGAAAATAGAGGTCAACCACTTACGCAGGAACAAGAAAATAAACTCTTTGATCGTTTTTATAAAGTTGACCATTCGCGGAAAAGCGAAGGTATTCAGAACGGAGCAGGATTAGGACTTGCCATCGCCAGAAATATTATCGAACTGCATGGAGGAACTTTAAAACTGACACATAAGAATGGCACTTACGTCTTTACAATAAGTGCCGATAAACATGGGGGCTAAAATGAAAGTTAGAATTGCTGCTGTTGCTTTAATCATTGTAGGTTTATTAACAAGCTATGAGCTAGTGAAATTGTATAAGGAAGAACAACCTAAAACAGTAAATTCCAGTAGTCATGAAACTTCTATACGATAGCATAGAAGACGGAATTACAGTTTACGCCAAATACAATCCAATGAATAATGCATACCCAAATTTGTGTCCGTAATAAAAAAGCAGTCTTTTATTTTTGAAAAATCGACGAAATACTAAGAAAAACCGAGATAATTAAAGTAAGATAGAGACATATATATGATATTAGTCATTTTTAACGAATGATAAAGATTCTCATTATCATAGTAGTTAGTTATAATACTACTTGCGAGGTGCCAGTATGGATTCAATCACAGAGCTGTTGACCAAATTTGGATTTAGCAAAAATGAAGCACGTGTATATGTGGCGCTAATTCAGGAAGCTTCGGCCACAGGATATCAAATTAGTAAAACGACGGGCATTTCACGTGCAGAGGTTTATCGGGTACTGGGCAATCTTGCAGACAAAGGAGCGATTGTTTGGCAGCAGACAGAGCCAGCTTTGTACATGGCTGTCGAGCCGGAGTCCTATCTGTCCAGTTTAGAATCGCAGTTCAAAAGCAATATTCAAAATGTTCGAGAAGAATTAAAGGAACTGAATCAACAGAAAAGCAATGAAACGATTGTGCGCGTTAAAGGCTATGATCATATGCTGCACAAAGCGAAGGAAATGATTGCCACTGCAAAACATGAAGTATATATTCGCTGTGGTTCCGATTTTGCAACTCTGGTAACAAATGATCTGAAAAAAATTACAGAAAAAGGGGTAAAGGTTCGAATTTTATCTTACGGGGATTATGAGCTCAAGGCGGCAGGGGTTGTTGTGCATCCCCCACGTCAAGATGAGGTTCATCGCAATCGGGTAACTCAGCTGCTGCTAATTAGTGACATCAAAAAAATGCTAGTTGGTCAGCTGGATCCGCGAAACCCTGGCAGTGTGGTCGGAACTTATAGTGAGAGCCGAGAGATCATACATATTCTTCGAGAAATGATGCGTTCAAGTTTGCATTTGACCATTCTTGGTAATGAAAGTGAAGTAATATCGCAATATATGGAGCAGCATGAGTTGTTTAAAGCTATATACAAAGATGGATCAATTATTAGCTATGAGTAGCCTATCGGGTTAACCGATAGCCCGCGAGGCGTTTCATCTTAAGGCTGAACATCCTTATACGCAACGTTTGTTAAAGGCGGTTCCGCGACTTTATAGGAATGGTTAAATTCCATAATAAAAAAACGAAAGACATTTGTCTTTCGTTTTTTTTATTTCATACCGCTAACGGAATAGTTCTCATTTAATTCTCATTTTTTATTGTTACAGTGAGGAAGCGGAATTTATCAGGGATGGATTTGCTGACAAATTTGCTCAGAAATTTAAGATTGAGGTGGTATCATTGCATCAGTTAATAGAATGGATTTCAACTAATGCTATAGGATTAGTCACGAGTTACGGAGTTCTAGGAATCTTTATTGGGATGTTATTCGAGAGTGCTTGTATTCCAATCCCAAGTGAAGTTATTATGCTTTTTGGCGGTTTTTTTATTCAAAAAGGTGCCTTTACTTATTTTGAAGTGGTTAGCGCGGGTGTATTAGGCAATCTAGTAGGATCAATCCTTATTTATTGGGTTGGAGCAACTGGGGCAAGAACAATGATAGAGAAATATGGTAAATACGTATGGATTCAAGCTGAGCATATCAAAAAAGCAGAGCTTTGGTTTAACCGATATGGCGAGTACGCGGCTTTTTTTGGAAGAAATTTACCCATCATTCGCACATTTATATCTTTACCAGCAGGTATAGCAAAAATGAAATTCTCGCGTTTTGTTATCTTTACATGTCTCGGATGTTTACCTTGGAATTTGGCATTAACCTATTTTGGTTATAAATTGGGGGGAAACTGGATACTTGTCGAGCCCTACATACGGCCGTTCAGTTATGGGATAGCGCTCATACTGATAGCGGTACTCGGTAGACATGTTTATAAATTAGTTCGTAATCATGCTCAGTGATGCTTGTTAGAACCATTTCTGGCTCGGCGGTTTCCAAGCTAGTGGCAGTTGTCATTTTAGGATTCCTTTTTTCGATATACTCTTTCTGGACGTCCTACGACGCCATATGAAAGATCAGCGATGACTTCTCCTGAAGAGACCAAATGCTCTAGATAACGGCGTCCTGTCGAGCGACTTACTCCAATTTCTTTGGCTATCTGTTCTGCCGTCATGCCACTTACCGCCGTGGAAATCGCTTGAACGATTTTGACTAGCGTCAGTTTGTCGATGCCTTTTGGAAGGAATGAAGTCTCAATGCGTATATCCTTTTTGCCCGAACCAGACATTAGGCGGTCTACGTCGCCTTGATTGATGGTGCTGCTGTTATTCAAACGATTCAGCTCATGATGAAAATCCAGATAGCGCAGTAACGTTTCCTGTAGCCGATTAAAAATAAGCGGCTTCATGATATAGTCGAAAGCTCCGCTACGAACGGCTTCCTTAATAGTCTCAACTTCTTTAGCTGCGGTAATCATAATGACGTCTGTATCTCGATAATGTAGTCGAATATAAGAGAGCATATCCAATCCATTGGCATCTGGAAAATAAACATCAAGAAGGACGAGATTAGGCAGTAAGATATCTAACTGCTCTTTGGCCTGCACCTCGTCCGTAGCGATTCCAACCACGTGGAAGCCTTCTACCTTTTCAATAAATCTACGGTTAATTTCAGCGATTCTTACATCGTCCTCAATAATTAAAACTTCAATTGTTGCTTGTTGACGATCCAGGCTCATGGATATGACTCCTTGCTGTGGAAATAGGATGTTTTGGTATGGCAACGGTGAAGATGGTGCCGCCTATTGGATTTTTTTGATAAGTGATATATCCATTCAACTTGTGTACGGCATGTTGGACAAGCGCTAGACCTATGCCCCGATGCTCGCCAGTCTTGGTTGAGAATCCTTTAGTAAACACTACTTTGCTCACCTCGTCAGAAATTCCAACTCCGTGGTCTTCGCATTCAATAATTAGATCTTCACCGAGATCCGTTAAAAATAATTTCACAATCGGGGTTACCTTTTCCCCGCCAGCCAGAACGGCTTCCATGGCATTATCAACCAAATTACCGATAATAGTAACGAGCAAATTTCGATCGATCGCCTTTGGAATATCCGCAAACGAACTTTCATGATCGAGCTCAAACGTCAGTTTAAGTTCTTGTGCATGATTGAACTTTCCTATTAACAGCCCCCCAATCATCGGATCAGGAATTTCATGCATAATGAACTGCACCCAATTCTGATGAATATCCGACTCCTTGGATATGAGATCTACCGCTTCTTGATACGATTCCAATTGGATAAGCCCGGAAATGACATACAGTTTGTTTGAAAATTCATGCGTCTGTGCTCGCAAAGCTTCTGCGAAGCGTTTCACCTGTGAAAGCTCTTCGGCCAAGCGGTAGAGATCGGATTTGCTTCGAAAGCTGGAAACGGCGCCGGTTACCCCATGCTTCCTGCTCACGATGGGCACACGGTTTACGATGACGTCATGGTCTCCAATCAGCATTTCATGATCAAATTCAGCTTCCCCTGTTCGAACCACCTCATTCAGACGAGTATTAGGAATTATGTCTTCAATGTGTCTGCCTGTGATTTTAGCACTGGTGGGCAGTTCTAGCAGCTGCAATGCATATCGGTTCGCCATTGTAATGATGCCGTCACTGTTTACGGCAATAATTCCTTCGCGAATAGTTTGCAGAATGGCTTGCTTCTCCGTGTATAGTTCGCCAATCTCTTTTGGCTCTAGTCCATGTATAGAACTTCTTACATTTCGTGCAATGAGGACAGAGCCAATAAGCCCGACTACAAGCACGATGAGAGATACTAGCTCAATACGGGATTGGTAAACAGTAGTAGTGATTGCAATATCCTTGGTAAGAAATCCAACAGAAACTATGCCGATTACTTTTCCGTGATCATCCAATACGGGAGCCTTCCCACGGAGGGAGGGGCCAAGTGAGCCAACAGCTTTGGAAATTATCGATTGTCCCTCCAACACGGGGCCGTTATCACCGCCGACCATTTCTTTACCAATTCGATCTGGAAGCGGATGTGAGTAGCGGATGCCATCGCGATTCCCAACAACAATGTACTCGGCATCGATTTTATCACGGATACTTTCGGCGATAGGTTGAATGATGATAGAAGGATCGACTGTTCGAAAGGCAGAACGAATTTCGGGCATACTGGCAACGGTTTCCGCGACCTTGAGTGCGCGCGTACCGATCTGATCCTCAAGTGCTCTAGTCATGATGTAATAAAAGATACTTCCTAAACTGACTATGACCAGGAATAGGAGAGAGCAAATTACTAAAATGAGCTTTGTTTGCAGCCTCATTACCAAATTGCCCCCTTTTTTGCTTGTATTGTATCATAAAGCGCTATCATTTTGATGATTATAGGGTGTCCGAGTCCGTGAACAATATGAACAAAATGTTCAAAACAACGTTAATTCAACTAATCTCCATAAACTTCCCAAGAAGAACCCATAGATGATATTCTGAAAACGCTTTAAAGAAAGCGCATACAAATATGAAAATAAAGATGGAGGGGTTCTTTTGATAAAACAATTTTTAATAGGTTCATGGAAAGTTACGGCCGTTAGTCTTCTTGCAGTTAGTTTGGTTGCTTGTGGGAACGGTGCTGCCAAGCCGGCAACAACGACAGCAGCCGCGGATAAAAGCAAAGAATCAGTAACGAAGTCCAATTATCCGGAGAAAGCGGTTAGCATTGTTGCTCCTTCAGGTGCAGGAGGTGGTTGGGACATGACGGCTCGGACAATCGCCAAAGTACTGACGGAAACTAAAGTCATAGATAAGCCGGTTACTGTTGAGAACAAGCCAGGCGGCGGAGGTACCGTATTTATGGCGGAGTACGCGACAAAAGATGTGAAAGACAATTACAAGCTATTTGTCAGTTCGCCACCTATTCTGATTAATCATTTAAAAAAAGAAGGCAACACGCCTTACGGGTACAATGATACGACGCCATTAGCACAGTTGACAAAAGACTACGGCGCCATTGCAGTAGCGGCAAATTCAAAATATAAAGATTTGAAATCACTTCTTAACGATATGAAAGCTGATCCAACAAAGATTACAGTAGCGGGTGGTTCTGCTCCAGGATCAATGGATCATCTTGTTTCCATTCTTCCGGCATTTAAATACGGCATTGATCCGAAGAAAGTAAAATATGTGTCATATGATGGTGGTGGAGAAGCCGTTACAGCGCTGCTTGGTGGAAACGCCGATGTGTTGGGTACGGATGCATCCTCCTTAGATCAATATGTAAAAGCAGGTAAAATTCGAATACTTGCTGTTGCCGCGCCGGCCCGTTTAGGCGGCAGTTTGAAGGACATCCCAACGATGAAAGAACAAGGCGTCGATGCAGAGTTCATGATCTGGCGCGGTTTCTTTGGTCCGAAGAATATGAGCGCGGATGCCAGAAGCTACTGGGAAGCTGCGATCCAGAAAATGGTAGAGTCGGATGCTTGGAAAAAAGAAATGCAAGCAAACAGCTGGGAAACAGATTATAAGAAAGCGGATGAGTTCAGAGCTTACTTAAGCCAGCAAGAAAACCAACTAAAAGATATGCTGACGGCGCTTGGCATGCAGAAATAAAAGCTAAGGGAGAAGAGACTTCTCTTCTCCCTTGCTCTTAGGATAGGAGGAAGAGAGATGAATACTACTTTTGACCGGTATGCCGGCATTGCCTTTTTCGCTGTTGGTGTGACGTTTATTATTGGTTCCTTAGGTATTTCCACTAGCGCTTACGGGAGTAATGTTGGTGCCAACATTTTCCCCATGTTTCTAGGTTCGTTCTTGTCATTGATGAGCATTCGTCTCATTTATGAAACCTTCCGTAAACAACGTTCAGAAAAACGTAAAGAAAACTTGGATTACAAAAGATTTGGCATCATTTTTATTACAGCAGTCTTATATGCTTTATTTCTTGAAGAAATCGGTTTCGTCATTTCCACGTTTTTATTCTTGATGATCGGGTTCCAAACGATGCAAAAGGGGAAATTATGGGTTTCCTTTGTTATTGCCGCCGGTTTCTCTTATGGTGTCTATTATTTGTACGTCAATGTGTTGGATGGATCGCTTCCCGGATTCCCTACATGGTTAGGGGGCGTATAATATGAGCACAGTTGATTACGTACTACACGGTTTAGGTACTGCCATGCAGTGGCATAATGTCATTTTTGTATTTCTTGGAGTATTAATTGGTACTGTCGTTGGGGTGCTTCCGGGAATCGGCCCGATGAGTGGTGTAGCTCTTCTGATCCCGATCACGGCAACAATGACCGCAGGCTTAGTTCCTGAGGAAGCAGCAACGAGTTCAATTATTTTGTTGGCAGGGGTTTATTACGGCGCGATGTATGGGGGGTCGACGACTTCCATTCTTCTTAATACGCCGGGTGAGTCATCGTCTGTCGTCACAACGTTGGACGGTTACCAAATGGCGAAACAAGGCAGAGCGGGAGCAGCACTTGCTATCTCTGCTATTGGTTCCTTCGCAGCCGGGATTATTTCGTTAATTGGGTTAATCTTCTTAGCTCGTCCCTTGTCGGCGGTAGCTATTAAATTTGGACCAGCCGAATATTTCTCGCTTATGGTGCTTGGCTTACTTGCTATTAGCGGACTAGCCGGCAAATCCATGGTGAAGGCTCTTATAATGACGGCTTTTGGGCTATTGCTCGCAACAATCGGTATTGACAACGTTTCGGGTGTGGAAAGATTCACATTCGGCATTCCTGAATTATATCAAGGCTTGGAGTTCCTAACAGTCGCCGTCGGCACCTTTGCCGTTGGGGAAGTGTTTAAAACAATTCTCCAACGTGAAGGCAACGATGGCGAGTTGGCCAAAATCAATCGTATTCTGCCGACGAAGCAGGATTTGAAGGACAGTGCGGCACCTATCGCACGCGGTTCCGTGCTTGGCTTCTTTATCGGCCTGCTGCCTGGCGCAGGCGCCATTCTTGCTTCATTCTTTGCCTATATCGTGGAGAAAAAGATTAGTAAAAATCCCGAGAAATTCGGCAAAGGAGCCATTGAGGGCGTAGCCTCGCCGGAGTCTGCCAACAACGCCGCCTCCGGAGGCGCGATGATTCCACTATTAACACTGGGGATTCCTTCCTCAGGTACAACCGCGATTCTGATGGGGGCTTTCATTATGTACAATGTGCAGCCAGGTCCACTGTTATTCCAGGATCATCCGCAGCTTGCATGGGGCGTCATTGCCAGCATGTTTGTCGGTAATCTTATGCTTTTGATTCTAAATATGCCTCTGGTTAAAGTGTTTGCTAAAGTGATTGAAACACCAACCAAATATCTGATTCCATTAATTATCGTCTTTTCGGTATTTGGTGTATACGCCGTTCAGTATTCGACTTTTGACTTGATGCTCATAATGGGTTGTGGTTTGGTCGGTTACTTCCTGGCTAAGAATGATTACCCGCTAGCTCCGCTAGTACTTGGTCTTATTCTTGGTCCAATGATGGAAAACAATATGCGAAGAGCGCTTACCATTTCCAATGGCGACTTCATGATCTTCCTGCAGAAGCCTATCTCGCTTGTTTTCCTAATTATTGGGTTGCTTTGGATTTGTATTCCACTGATCATGAAATTGAAAGGCAAAAATGTTCTTGTGAACGAGGAAGGATAAAGCTATTGTACTAACCGCATTTGTCTTTTTTGGAAAGATTTTTCTTTTATATCTACTACGTGCAGCTGAATTTCTTAAGCAATGGCACGAAATAATGGAGGCTTCAAATGAAACAAACAATGGGTGGTAAAAACATTATTCTTCGTTTGGAGCTGCAGACGGAGCAGATTCACTTTGGTCAATTGATAACGGTCATTACAGAAAACGGGGGGGACGTTATCGCAATTGATGTTATTCAGACAGGTTCGAATTGGACTGTCCGTGATATTACCGTTTCCGCTGCGGAACAAATCCAGCTAGATAAGATAACCGCAAGGATGAAAGAGCTTGCCGGTGTACGGCTTGTTCATGTGTCTGACCGTACATTTCTACTTCATCTCGGCGGCAAAATCGAGATGACGCCCAAAGCGCCTATTCAAAACAGAGATGATCTCTCGAGGGTGTACACGCCTGATGTCGCCAGAGTTTGTATGGCAATACATGAGAACGCTGATAATGCTTACAAGTTAACGATTAAACGAAATACGGTCGCAGTCGTTTCCGATGGCAGTGCTGTTCTCGGGCTTGGCAATATTGGGCCGTACGCAGCGATGCCGGTAATGGAGGGCAAAGCGATGCTGTTCAAGCAGTTTGCGGATGTCGATGCGATTCCTATCTGCTTGAGCACGCAGAGCACTGATGAAATCGTCACAACAATCAAACATTTAGCACCTGGTTTCGGCGGCATTAATCTGGAGGATATTTCATCACCTCGTTGCTTCGAAATTGAAGAGCGACTACGTAAGGAACTGGACATTCCAGTGTTTCATGACGACCAGCACGGTACAGCCGTCGTCCTATACGCTGGGCTTATCAACGCTCTGAAAGTTGTTGGTAAACGGATTCAAGATGTCAAAGTTGTCATTTGTGGAGTTGGTGCAGCAGGTATTGCCTGCTCAAACATTTTACTTGCTGCTGGTGTGAAAGAGTTGATTGGTGTAGACCGGGAAGGAGCGCTACTTCGCACGGAAGATTACACAAATCCGATGTGGAACGGGTACGCGGAGCGGACGAACCCTAACCTGCGGACTGGATCCCTTCATGAAGTAATCGATGGAGCTGATGTGTTTATAGGATTATCAGCAGGAGGCGTACTGAAGCGAGAGGATGTGGAGCGGATGTCAAAACGTCCTGTCTTGTTCGTGATGGCAAACCCAACACCTGAGATTCATCCTGAAGAAATTGAGGATATTGCAGGCGTTATCGCTACAGGTCGTTCGGATTTCCCTAATCAAATTAATAACGTTCTTTGTTTTCCTGGTATTTTCCGTGCGGCTCTGGACTGTCGGGCTGCTATTATCAATGAAGAGATGAAGCTTGCTGCTTCCGCAGCGATTGCTTCAGTCGTAACACAAAAGGAGTTAAACAAGCTCTATATCATCCCAAGTGTATTTAATCAGGAAGTTGTGAGACGTATTCGTGATTCCGTCATCCAAGCTGCAATTCAAACAGGGGTAGCACGGCGAATTCCGCGAGAGTTCCGTCAGACGGAGCAAGATTGGTTATGAAAGATATTTTCGATAAACATGGTCTTTCGGTAAGAGGAGTGTAGCCAACTTGGGGAGAGTTAGTTTTCCTATTAACGAACACTCGTAGAGATGCATGTTGACTTAAGTCCCTTTGCGAGTTTTCGCGAAGGGGCTTTTGTCTATGGAACAAATATATGATCACACGAAGATTTCGCACGACCTAAAGTCCTTGCCCTGTAAGGGTTTTCACGAATCAAATAAAGAAGTTAAATGAGTACGATAGCCTGTAACGAAGATGATAACGTATCATACGAGATATAAACGAATAACATTTCAGTCAGGAGGAAGTCGAGTGACGCGACCATCGGATACACTGGTGCAAGGAGCTCAAATTAGCTCATTTAAACGATCACAGCTTGTACGAGATCTCCTAAGAGATCGATGGATGTATTTACTTTTGTTTCCTGGAATCTTGTATTTTGTCGTATTTAAATATGTACCGATGCTTGGTCTGGTCATGGCGTTTCAGGACTACAAGCCTTTTACTGGATTTATAAACAGTCCATGGGTTGGTTTCAAACATTTTGAACGGTTTTTTGCGGAACCCCAATTCTGGTCACTATTTCGAAATACTTTACTGTTAGCCATCTATAATTTAGTCTTCTTTTTTCCTCTTCCTATTATTTTAGCCCTTATGGTTAATGAAGCGAGAAGAGAGATGTTCAAACGAATTGTCCAAACCCTGCTTTATTTGCCTCATTTTATTTCGTGGGTCGTTGCTGTCGGTATTTTTTATGTACTATTTACGACAGAGGGTGGCGTCGTGAATGAGTTGCTTGTACACTTTGGTTTTGAGAAAATTCCTTTTATGCTAAGCGAGGAATGGTTCAGACCGATGATCATTAGTCAGTCGATCTGGAAAGAGGCTGGTTGGGGTACGATTATCTTTTTAGCTGCTTTGTCAGGGGTAGATTTGCAATTATATGAGGCCGCTCGGATGGATGGTGCTGGTCGGTGGCGTCAGCTCTGGCACATTACTATTCCTGCTATCCGGAGTACGATTGTGATCCTGTTTATTCTAAGATTGGGCAGTTTCCTGGATACAGGTTTTGAACATATCTTTCTTATGTTGAATTCAATGAACCGGGAAGTTGGAGAAGTGTTCGATACCTATGTGTATATGAAGGGTTTAACACAGGCTCAGTATAGCTACAGTGCTGCAGTTGGTTTGTTCAAATCGTTAGTTGGGCTGGTACTTGTGCTTGGCGCGAATCGTTTAGCGAAGAGGTTAGGCGAAGAAGGCGTGTACTAAAATATGATCACGAGAAGCTCTAAGGAGGTGGAGATCAACAATGCCAACGAATGACAAGACATTAAGCAATAAAATGTTCGATTGGGTTAACTATGCGCTACTGACCCTCGTTTCCTTGATCACGATTATTCCCTTTGTTTATATTCTTTCGGTTTCGTTTGCAGCCCCTTCGGAGGTTGTCAAAGGCGGATTGCTGCTGATACCTACCAAATTTACGCTTAGCGCGTATAAATACATTTTTTCAACGGATACGATGATTAGAAGTATCGGTGTATCGATTTATGTAACCGTTTTAGGAACATTGATTAATGTAATTTTGACTTCATTTACAGCGTATCCATTAGCTCGTGCCACATTGCGTGGTCGTAAAATATTCATGCTTTTGATTCTGATTACAATGCTTTTCAGTGGCGGGATGATCCCAACCTACTTCGTCGTTAAATCGGTTGGATTAATCAATTCCTATTGGTCTCTTATGATTCCAACAGCAATCAGTGCGTTTAACTTAGTTGTTCTGAAAAACTTTTTTCAGCAAATCCCAGATGGGTTGGAAGATGCTGCGAGAATTGACGGATGCAACGATATCGGCACGTTGTTCAGAATTGTTTTGCCTTTGTCTATGCCGGCTATGGCGACTTTCGGACTGTTTTACGCGGTAGGACATTGGAATACGTTTTTCCACGCGGTCATTTATATCAATGATTCTGAGAAGTGGCCCGTACAGGTGGTGCTTAGGCAAATTGTGCTTATGTCTCAAGATAAAATTGGAGATTCGGCCTCACAGTCCGATCCTACAGATTATTTACCCCAAACGATTCGGATGGCTTCAATTGTGGTTGCAACAATACCAATTGTTCTTGTCTATCCTTTCTTGCAGAAGCATTTCGCCAAAGGCGTTTTATTAGGTTCGGTAAAGGGATAGCCTATTAAGGTTTATCTTTGTATATGTACCATATTATTCTTAATTATGGAGGGGTAAGAATGATTAAAAAAAGGTATATAGCTTTATTTTGTTCCATCGCGTTGACAACAGCTGCACTTGCAGGATGTAGTAACAGCACCGATCCGAAGAAAGAGGAGAAAGGAGCGGTGGACAACACGCCTTTAGAAGTGACGATTGCTACACCGCAAGTTGGAGAAGCGCCTAAAAAAGGCAGCGATATTGAGCAGGCGATAGAGAAATATACGAATGCCAAAATCGATATTCAATGGATTCCAGATGCTGCTTTTGAAGACAAGAAGAACATCATGATTGCTTCCAACGAAATGCCTAAAGCGTTTAAAGTGAAAGCTAACGCATCGACACTTAATGCCATCCAGTCCGGCTTATTCTGGGAAATTGGTCCATTGTTGAAGGATTACAAAAATTTATCGGAACTTAGCCCAATGTATTACGATAACATTAAAGTGGACGGCAAACTGTATGGGCTTCCGTTATACCGTGATATTGGGCGTGCCGGCATCATTTACCGCAAAGACTGGTTTAGTGCGCTTGGCATAAAGCCTCCCGTTACACTGGATGATTGGTACAACATGGCGAAAACGGTTGCAGAAAAAGATCCTGATAAGAACGGTCAAGCAGATACCTACGGTTTCTTCCTAGATAAAAACTATAATGATCCAGCTGCTAGTGCCAGCTTTATGACTCGACTTTCTGTTCCGAATGGAGCACCTAATAAGTGGGGAGTTGAAAACGGTAAAATCGTTGCTGAATTTATGACGAAGCCATACATGGATTCTTTGAAGTTGTTAAAACGTTTGTATGCTGAGAAATTAATTAATCAAGATTTCTCCATCGTGCAATCGGCTGATTCTGATAACAAATGGAATGCAGGTAAAGTGGGCATCCGTGTTAACACGGTAGCTACAGCTGCGCAGCTTTCTTCTGACAATGTTCTGAAGTCTACGCCGACAGCAGCTGTAGATGTAGTGCCATTTGAAGGTCCATCTGGACTTAAAGTACCCGCTGAGTCTGGAAACAATGGCTTCTTCTTATTCCCTAAATCCAGCGTGAAAACAGAAGCAGAGCTGAAGCGTCTGTTAGGTTTCTTCGATAAGCTGCTTGATGCTCAAATGTCTACATTGTTGACGAGAGGTGTTGAAGGCAAACACTTTACGAAAACAGAGGATGGCAAAGGTCAATTTAAAGATCTGACGTTGTTTAACCTTGAAGTGAAACCATATCGTGACAGCTTGCCTTCCTTTGAGACAGCAGGTAAAGGATTACCTTTGAAGCAATCCGAGCTGCAGGCAAAAGGTTCGAAAATAGCGGATGACAATCTGAAAAGTGTCGTGCCGAATGTGGCTTTGACGTATTATTCAAAGACATATACAGAAAAAGGAGTGGAGCTGGATAACATGATTCGTGATGCCCAAACCAAATACATTATGGGGAAAATCGATGATGCCGGCTGGCAAAATGAGCTTGATAAATGGTTGAAAGCAGGCGGTGAGAAGGTCATCGCTGAATATTCGGAAGAATATACTAAACAGAAGAAATAGAGCGTTCAATCAATAGAAGTCATGTTTCAAGCAGCCGTCCGGGTATTAACAGTCGGGCGGCTGGTTTTGGTATACTAGGGTCGTTAAAACGAAAGTAAACAGAAGTGAGGAATTCATTTGCCCACCTATTTATATCGCATGATCCTATTCGCTATGTTGCTGGTTGCTATTCCAGTCACAACAATCGGAATGATTTCTTATCAGATTTCTTCTAAGGACATTGAGAAGAAGGTTAAAGAAAGCAATGCCCAAATTTTGCTGCAGAACCAGATGAGAATTGAGCAAGTCTTAAAAAATGTAGAAATGGGTGCTGTGCAATATTTAAATTCACCGCTTGTATCAGACAACCTCTACGATGATTTGAATCAGGACGATTTCCAAACGATTACAAGCCTTGCCAAGGGCTTATATAATTTACACTCTTTATCCGCAGTAGCGGATACCCATCTCATTAACCTGGAAAATGACTGGATGATAGGCAATCTAGGTTTTACCGATATGCAAGAATATACGGATAAAGAATTATTGAAAGATTACGCAAAGAATCCCAAAAATTTATTCTGGCTTGCTGATGAAAATGGCATCCGTATGGTTGTGAAACTTCCGATGATTGCACCCTCCACATCCCCGAAAGCTTTATTAATTATTGATATGTCGAAGAGTGAATTGGAAAAAGGGTTAGCGCAAACGAAGCAGCTGGGAGAAATCTATGTACTGAACCAAGAGCACGTTCCTTTCTTGAGTAATGCAGGCACGAGCTTCAATACAGATGCGCTATTGGCGCCATTGAAAGCAGTGAAAGATGCAAACGGATACTTCGAAGGCAAAGCTACGGCCGTGAATTACCGAGTATCTTCGAATAATTGGACCTACGTTTCCATTGTTTCCATTGATCAAGTGACGATGGAATCCAAGAAAATTGCACTTGTCACGATAAATGTCTGCTTGATTGTCTTTATCGTGATTTCAGCCGCTGCATTCTACGGGAGTAGAAGAATGTATTCCCCCATCCGCCGGTTGTTTCAAACGATGGAGCAGTTCGGTGGCGAAACGACAGAGTCTCGCAGGAAAGATGAATTTGCATATATCGAAGATCGATTTAATGCTTTATTCCGAACACGGAAGCAGTTTCAACAGCAGCTTCAAGGTCAAATGGGACAGATGAAAGAGTTCATCCTATTGAAACTGTTTATGGGACAGGTGAAGGAGAGCGAATTTGCTTTCAAGTGTGATACCTATGGCTTCGCGGAAAAAGGGAGGCATCTGGGTGTGATTGCACTGCAGATCGATTCTCTTCAAGATACGAGATACATGGAAAGCGATAAGGAATTGCTGTTATTTGCTATCCAAAACATCGTCAGTGAGCTTTTGCCAGCTAATCGTATGCTAGGATCACTATTGCTAGATCAATCGCAGGTATCTTTGCTTACTGGTGATGTGGAAGATCCACAAGAACTTCAACAAAGTTTTCATCAGGCCGCAGAGGAAATTAAATCCAAGGTTCACGAACTGCTTCAGCTGAAGGTCAGTATCGGGATTAGCAGAGTGTTTACGCGATATACGGATGCCACGAATGCGCATACAGAGGCTTTGGAAGCACTGAAAAGAAGGATCCGTCTTGGGAGTGATATTATCATTCATTATGATGATATCGAAACGGTTCAAGAGAAAAGCAAACATCTGGCAGCATCTCTGAATTACTTGAAAGATTATTTTGTCAATGCCTTAAAAATAGGTGATGCCACCGCCGCCTTTGAACATTTTGATCAATATATTGCGTCTATCATGGAAAGAGACATCAGATTTAACGATTTTCAATTCGTGATGGTTGAGCTGATCTCGGAGATTCATGGCCATGTCCAGCAACAGGGTGGAATGTTAGAAAGCCTAATCAGCACCAAATCAGTGCTCCTGACATTCATGAAACTAAACACAGTACCAGAGATTATGTTATGGTTTAAGACGAATTTGCTGCCACCAGTTCTTGCCTTCTTCAAAGCACACGCGGATTCACAATATATCAATCTCGCATATCAAATGATCGAAATGATTCATAACGGATATGAACAGGATATTTCCCTTGAATCGTGTGCCATGCATCTCAAATATCATCCTGTGTATGTAAGTCGTGTTTTTAAGAAGGAAACAGGTGTTACGTTTATTGACTATTTAACGAATTATCGGGTTAATATGGCGAAAAAGTGGCTGAATGAGACGGATATGAAGATTTCAGAAATTGCAGAGCGACTTCATTATACTAATTCTACTGGCTTCATCCGGACATTCCGAAAGCTGACAGGAATGACACCTGGGCAATATCGAGACAATTAAGTTACCCATTTTAGCTTTGAGAGAGGGATTGTATATGAACTATCAAATGCTAGATCAATTAAGAGACCAATATTTAGAGAGTGAAGGAAAATGGTTTTCCTTGCGATGGCATTATATAGAGAGCTGCATTCTCAAATCGTATATGGATAGCTATAAACAATCCGGGAAAGAAGAATATTATCGGTTTGTGAAAAATTTCATCGATCGTCTTTATGATGGGAAGGACAGAATCCCTGCCATTGATGTGCGTTATTTTAGTATTGATCAGATTAGACCGGCCACCATTCTATTTGACTTATACAAGAAAGAGAAAGATCCCAAATATAAGCAAGTGCTTGACTTGATTTATCATCAACTGAATATATACCCAAGAACAAAGTCAGGTAGCTTCTGGCATAAAGAAAATTATCCAAACCAAATTTGGCTGGATGGACTTTACATGGGGCAACCTTTTTATGTGCGCTACATGAAGGAGTTTGAGAAAAACAAGAATTATTCCGATATAATTAATCAGTTTCTTAACGTTAGGAAATTTATTTTTAACGAAGAGAATCGCTTGTACTACCATGCTTACGACGAGAGTAAAGAGATGTTTTGGTGCGACAAAACGACAGGAATGTCTCCGAATGTTTGGGGCCGTGCTGTTGGCTGGTTTGTGATGGCATTGGTTGATGTAATTGAACTTCTGGAAGATGAACGGGTTGATAGTGAGCCATTGAAGATGATTTTGCAGGAAACGCTAGATGGTATGTTGCCTTACCAACATAGCGGGGGTATGTGGTATCAGGTTGTCGATATGGGGGATAGTCCAGGGAATTACTTGGAATCTAGTGGATCTTTGATGCTTGCTTATGCCATGTTAAAAGGTTCACGCCTTGGCTATCTTGCTCAAGAATACGCTAATCGCGGGAAGTCTGCATTGGATGGCACAACCCGGCAATATCTCCGTGAGGAGAATGGTGAAGTGCTGCTTGGCGGGATCTGCAGAAGTGCTGGTCTTGGTACAAACCCTGATACCGGTAAGGTTCGTGATGGAAGCTTCAAATACTATACTGAGAATGAAATCATTGTAGATAATAACGGACATGGCGTTGCACCGCTGCTTATGGCCTACAGCGAGGTAAAAATTGCAGAGCAATAAAATCTTTTTATTTATCTAAAAACCGGGATAGATGGCTGCAAACATGCCGGTACCTCTTTCAGGAGTTAAACCGATCTTTAGTGTTCCTTCTTTGATCTCATGCAGGTCATTGATTTTGTTGTAGGTCTCTTTCTTGATCAGCAGGATACTTTTGGCGTTTTCAACATAGATGGCCCCGGCCTGAGTCAGATGCCAATTATTTCTGGAACGAGCGAAGAGTTGCGTGCTGAAGTTCTAGACATGTACAATAAGGTAAAATTGCCGTCATACAAAGCAACAAAACTATACCGGGATTTCGTAAAAATGAATAAGTAATAAGGTGCAATCAGACCACTTTGGGTGAAAAACCGCCGTGGTTTTTTTTCTTATGCTCTTAGTATCGAATCAGGGGACATCCATAGTTTTCTTCCAAAAGAAGGTATTTTTAACTCTCTTATTGAAATTTAATTTAAATTATAAAGAAAAATCGAGAGGTGTTGTTTTTGCAATCGCAGCCGGCAAGTCATACTGATAAGCGTCTACAAACAACGCAAGGTCCTGTACTTCAGGCGAAGGAGGCTAGCAAGACTGATTTAGGTTCAGGTAATTCTATATCGCCTTTCTCACAGTCTCATATACTGCAACTCCAAAGAACAATCGGCAATCGCGCAGTCGCCCAGCTAATGAAGTCTGGTAAACTTAAGCCATCCCGGTCAGAAACAACTATTCAGCGGTATGTCACTGTCGATGAAGCGGGAGCAGAACCCGTTAGTATGCAGGATGCCATGAGGAATGTTACCAATCTGAATGGGAAGGAAAAGTCGAAACTTGCCTTATGGGTAAAAGACGCGGCGGACAAGGGGAAATATGCTACTTGGGGGGATTTAGAAGCGGCAATTAAAGTGAAAGAAGCTCAAATAGATCCCAAGACGTTGCCAGATCCTAAATTTACAGAGATGAAAAAGGTGCTTTTCATTAATGCTAGTACACAAGCCGAAAACCTTGAAAATACCGAAACCATGTACAGAGCCATGTGCAAGGCCGAGCTTGATCAATTTGTCGAAAATTCTGGACTTACTTCAAGAGTGAACAATAAGGGGCATGAAACCGGGCAGCAATTCGTTTCAGATAATTTAGAGTATTCCAAGAAATTAGCGTTCGCTGACTGGAAAGAGGGCTTCGCTAAAAAGGACGTTCAATTGATGGATAGTTATAAGTATATGGTGGAGCTGCATTATGTTCGGGGAACGATGGCAGATCTGATCGGTTCCGATAATGCGCGTGTTGGTAGCGGCGACAACAAATCACAGGAATTATATCCTAATGTTAGACCTCAAGGAAAGGATGAACACGGGGTAGCAATCGTGAAGTCAGAACCACTTAAGGGTGGGAGAGCAACAAATATAGGATTTCAACCACGAACGAGAGATAAAGATGCAAGGAGCGATACAAATAGAAAACTGGTTTATGCAGTTCTTGTTGGGCAAATTGATGGCATCGAATAGTCGCCGGGACAAACTAAATGAGTTTAATAACAAGGACCGCTTTTCTAGGAGAAATGGGAGAAAACAAAGAAGACAGCTCAACACCGGGGCTGTTTTTCTGTTTTACTTAAAACTGCCTGGCTGCTGGCTCTGACAGCGTCTCAGCAGCATGCAGTGTTAATGTAATACTAGAAGGAATATAGGTACACCCGTGGAAGTTTCAGTTCGAGGAACGGAGGGCTGAAATGATTTTCGCAGATAAAATAACTACGTACTTAGGCGAGGGTCGGTTATTGGATGTTGGTTGTGGGCCACGGTGTTTCCCAGGTCTGGTCTATTGCTGCTGTTTTTTTTCTTTATTTTAAGTGGACCCCAGACCAGAACTTATTATTTTGTTTGATGTCTGGTGACATGAACTTTGTAACATTCCCGACGTAGTCACATTACTCATTGAACTGTGTTTTAACCATTGGTATACAGGAAAGGCTGCCGAGTAGTAGCCCTTCTTCCCGCTAACGTGCAGCATTCCTATTATGAGGAAATACGAGGTTTGAGAAATAAAAAGACTCCTTGGTATGATGTTTATGGATCCCAGTTGCTGGCCAGCGACAGATCCAATAACAATATCAAGGAGACTACACCATGCATTCTACTCAAAATGAACGAATTAATCAAATGACTTTTTCTACTTTAATCATCGGAGTCGACATCGCAAAATTCAGACATGTGGCTCGTGCGCAAGACTTCCGCGGGGTCGAGTTCGGGAAGGCACTTACGTTTGAAAACAATCGAGAAGGCTTTGAATTATTTGTGAGCTGGTTCAGGAAGATTGCGACGGAGCAAGGGTTCAAGGACGCCCTAGTTGGTATGGAACCAACGGGGCACTACTGGCTAAACCTAGCCAATTTTCTTAAAGAAGAGCAAGTAAAATACGGCGTAGCGAACCCACTACACGTAAAGAAAAGTAAAGAATTAGATGACAACTCGCCAACGAAGAATGACATGAAGGACGCAAAAGTTATAAAGGGAGCAGTTTGCCGCGGGGCCGGCAGCTGCTCCCTTTATTATTGAAGTGAACGGGCAGATTAAATCAATAAAAAGACATTTGAATAAAGGTCAAATATGTATATTTGTGGAAGTAATATTAAAAATTAATCATGGAGGTCAAAGTATGCCCATAAAAATAATTGAAAGAGAACAAACACGTATTATAGGAATGAAACTGGAAACATTACTACAAGACACTAGAGAGCAATTGATAATTCCAAAACTCCAACAATCTTTTAATGAAAGATTAGAAGAGGTAAATGGAGCCATAGGAATTCCGATTACATATGGAGTTTTCATTGACCCGCCAAATTATAATCCTAATACTGATCTGTTTACATGGATAGCTGGTGTTGAAGTTAACCATGATGTAGAACCGCCAGTTGATATGATGTCTTATGAACTTCCTAAAGCGACCTATGCTGTTTTAGAATACCAAGGAGATATTGACAGAGCTGGAGATGCATATGGAGAGTTGTATGAATGGATAAAGAATTCAGAGTATGAACAAGCAGGAACTCATGGGTTCGAGATGTATTCGAAGGTACACTCACCATTAGAACGTGGAAATGCAGATTTTCTGTTACATTTTCCAATAAAGAGGAAGTAATCGACTAAGAGGCATTCAGTTAACGAATAAATTTTATTAATTAATTTTTTTTTATGAGGCGATGGGACAGATCCATCGCTTATTTTGTTTTTATTGTTCCAGGCAACTACCGGGCAGTAATGCGAAATAAAAAAAGGGGTGTAAGGGAAAATGTGGAATATTTACCTTAAGTAATTCAATCTATTCTGAAGGAGTCATTCTCATGTCTCATTTACCGTCGTTAATTGATGAAATTCATTATTTCCGCATACCAGTAAATGAATTAGAGGACTCTGTGCGTTGGTATACAGAGTTCTTGGGATTCGCATTAAGACGTATGACAGAAGAATTGGCAGTAGTGGAATTAAAAGCTGGTCCATTATTAGTCTTAGTGAAAGCTGACATTGAATCTCGTGGTCACTTTAGTAGAAATGGTCAATTAGAGTTTGCAGTCGGATTCACCAGCCCGAATATTCAACTCTTACGTGAAAAACTTATTGAACACGGTGTCGAAGTAGATGATATGAAAGAAGAAGATGGACATTTCTTTTTCCATTTTTTTGACCCAAATGGGAACAAACTTCAGGCTCATTGGTAATAGCTTGTTGAACTAACGAGGAACGATAGGATAATAATCCATACATCATGAGGCTGCCGGCATAAATGGCAGCCTTTCGTTCACCTAACGGGCAACAAACTCATAATGCACCATATGTTAAAATAAGGAAAACTATAATTAGGAGGATATTATGAATTGGATGCTACCGGTGTCCGTAAAAGGTGTGCTTTTTAAGAATAACAAGGTTATTCTACTTAAGAACGAACGCAATGAATGGGAGTTACCAGGAGGTAGGCTTGAGGAAGGAGAAACTCCAGAGGAGTGTGTATCACAGGAAATCTATGAAGAATTGGGGCAATCTTGTAATGCTAAATCAATTTTAGATGTTTGGGTTTATGAAGTCATTTCGAATAAACATGTTTTAATTGTTACCTATTTTTGCGAGAGTACAGATGACTCAACTGAGGTTCAGATTAGTGATGAACACTTGGAGTATAATTGGTTCTCAATTGAAGAAATAGGACTTTTAACTATGCCAAAGGGCTATAGAGATTCGATTATAAGAGCATTTGAGTTTGGGGGTTTTTAGATGAGTATCAAGTTTCGGCATATTGCAAGGGCTTTAATAATTGATAATAATCACATTCTAATTGCTAGAATGAAAGGTGCACATTCATTCTTACCAGGCGGTGGGGTTGAACTTGGGGAAAGTGCTCAGACTTCTCTCAAAAGAGAATTAGAAGAGGAATTGGGAGTAACCAATTGTGAAATCACTCGATTTCTGGGAGTCATTGAGTTTGGAATTAAAGACAAAGAGTACCACGAGATTAACCATTTGTTCGAAGTAATAACAAAAGAATTGTCTTCAAATGCATCACCAATTTCGAAGGAATCACATCTTGAGTTTTATTGGATTGAGCCCACAATTGAGAAATTAAAACAACATAATGTCTTACCTCACCTTGTTCAAGAACTTATTCCTCAAGTAATCAGCGTGGATAAACCAATATGGTTAAGCAATATGTAGAAATCAAAGATTTAACTAACGGGTAACGATAGCTTAATACTTGTAAATGTGAAACTTTATGATAGGGAGATGTGTATGAGGAACCAAAAGCTTACGAATCTACTTAGACTGGGTAGCAAATTCAATCAAGAAAAGCTTTCCTGGGCACAATCGCTAAAGACTGGTGATGAAGTGGCAATTGATATAACTGGTAAAGGTACTCAGTTCGAAATTACTACAATAAAAAGCGTAAATATGAATGAAATCCATCTTACAAATGGGATAGGTTTAAATTCGGATGGTAGTATTACGGGATCTCAGGGAGGCACGATAGTACCTCTTACCGAGGAAATACGAAAAATTATACATTCAAAAACCATAAATGATATGGGACTAAACTAACGCAGAACGTTAGTTCAAAATAATATGGAGGTTATGTCTTGAAAGAAATTCTCGATATAATTAATTACAGCTGTATAGATGAAATTTATTTAACTGGTTTCGTAGATACAGATAATTTAGGCGTCACTGAATTTACAGCTCTTATGAGATACCTATTTTTTGAATTTAATGGTCAACTTATAAAGATAGAATCAATTGAGCAATACTCGAAGTTATCAATTTCCCAAACTATATCAGTCCAATTAGAAATTGATCTGGAAGATGTTATCCCAGCAAAATCAAGAATAAGTAATATAATATTTAATAATCCATCAATAGATAATAAAGTTGCAGCAATCGAGTTCTATAACTTACAAGTAAATAATCTTAGCGAAATATTATGTGATGCAATGAAGATAATACTTCAAAATAAGCAAGAAATATTTTTGGACCCATCATTTTTGGGGATCAATATTGGTCCATCAGAAGTAGAAAAGTTATGGAGAGATAATCAAGTAGATGACTACGTAGATGCTCCAACTCGTTTTAATTTTGATACATAACAGTCTGGATTAGTCATTAATTGCGACGAGTGATTTAACTACCGGTGAACTATAGTTTAATAAAACACCAGTGAAGGTAGCCAACATAAAGCGGCTGCTTTTTCCACGCTAACGGGAAGGTTACGTTAATGAAATATCCTTCCCATGTGAGCGACAAACAGTCCCCACCTAGCAGTCAGCAGATGGGAGTGAATGTATGATGGATTAAGATGATGTGAGACGGCAAGAGTCTGGTTACGACAGCAACTAAAGCATACAAGTCTCCGATGATAGCGGTCGCGGATTAGGCTGTTGTATAAAAGTACCAATTTGTGCTTTAATAGTTTTGTCAAATTACATGTTCGTATATGTGTCAGAACAAAATTTATTTTGTCACAACCGAAAAACATCCCAGTAGAATGCTCCATAGAGTGAGATTTATTTAACCCAAAATGAAGAGGTGTTATAGTGAAAGCACTTACGCGACTAACAATCGCGGCATCGATCGCCACAGTATTAACAACAACAGCAACTACAGTTTTAGCGGATACAGGAGGTGGGAGTACTGGTATTGCCACTGAAAAATCAGGCACTGTAAATGAGCAAGTCTTGTTTAGTGACGTTAAAGCAGGAGATTGGTTTCAAGATTCAGTTAACTGGGCTTCCGCTAATAAAGTCGCAAATGGCTTTGAGGACGGTACTTTCAGACCAAACGACAAGGTAACAGAAGGCCAATTCCTTGCAATGCTCCTCCGCAGTATGGGCGATGTGCCTGATACAGAAAGCAAAGTTTGGTACAACAAGTACTACACTTTCTCCTACAAGAACTCGTATCCTGTAACAAGTAACCCAGATGCTCCTATCAGTCGTAAAACCGTTGCAGAAGTAATCTCGTCCACACAAGGCGTTAGTTACAGCGGGGATAACGCAATCCGTTACATGTTCGGTAAAGGACTCACTTCGGGTAAGACATCCAAAACAATAGCAGGGTACGCTGGCGACGACAACTTGACACGTGCAGAGGCTGTCCAGTTTATTAAGAACGCTCTGGAGAATGCAAGCAGCAAAACTCCTTTGGCTAGACCGAGCACTGCAAGTGATCCCAACCAACTAACAGAAATACCTACAGATGTGACAAAACCACAAAATAATGCTGTTCAAGATATAGCTAGGATTCAGGTTGAGGTGGGTAGTAACTATGTAGTAAAGGCTAGTAATGTTGAGGGTGTGATTCATCTCGAAGAATCAAGTACTGGAAATATCGTAGCTAATTATACTGATGGTCGTATTCACGGCGGTCTACAAATGTTCAGTATCTATAAAACGCTTGATTCGAATCATCAACCAATTTCTAACAATCTTGAGGCAACAGTGAAGATGATGCAGGCGATAGGAGTTAACGTAGATTCCCAAACGACTGATGCAATAAAAACTGTACTTACCACTTCCACGAAGAAAATTAATGTTCAATACAATGGATTTTACATTCTCGTCGGTTTGTTGGGGGGAGTACAGGTTATTGTGCATCCACAGTAATTTTGAACAGTCTGTAGGGGCATCCCACGATGAGCTTATGATAAAAATAGTAACCAAACCTGATTTTGTAGTAAAACTAAAACGGATTATAAAGTTTTATTAAACACGTCAATGAACTATCAGGGAACGATAGCTCAATAAATATACTAAAGTGGCTGCCGGCACGATTGGCAGCCTTTTGCTCATCTAACGGGTTTAATGGAGCAATAGTGGCTCAACTGTGATGGACCTAGATACTGCACAATTTATTATCTTATTGTCATTGACATGTTAGTTTACGACTATTGAAATATATTCATGTATATCAGAATATGGATAAAGGAAAATAAAAATATAGTGTCTATAGCTTAAGATGGAGGCATACAGATGGGTTCAAGAATCATGCATTATTGTATTTCATCTCTATTAGCTGATAGGTTAGGTATTGAGAACAGGAATGAGTTTATGCTCGGCGGGATAGCACCTGATATACATGGGCTCATGGGTGTGGCAAAAGGAGTAACACATTTTAAAGATATTGATTCAAATGGAAAAAGTCGTATCAACTACTGTCGCTTTTATGATACGTACAAGGATACGATGAATACACCCTTTTACCTTGGCTATTTATGTCACTTAATTTCGGATGTAGTTTGGCTGGAACTATATTTAAAAATCGTGGAATTCGCATCTCCTCTGCAATTAAAGGAGAAAGCACTAGTCGCTTATCGTGACTTTGAAAGACTAAACGGAAGAATAATAAAACAATATTCTCTGAAACTTCATCAGCATGTACTGCCTACCGTGAACATTGACGGGTATAACAGCGAATACTTACCTGCCATACTAGATTTGATGAGAAAGGACTTTACAATTGATGAAGCCCTTATGAATGAAGCGCTGGAGCTGTTTAACAACAATAACTTTGAAATCATTGACTATATTAACAGGTCGGTCGAAGAGAGTATGGTGTTTTTGTCCAATATGCGATTAAGCTAACGATAGAACTTTAGTTCAGCCCATCATGGAACAGGTTGACCCGTGAGTAGAGGCATACGGAAGAGGTGCATTTTATGCAAATTATGGAGATTAGCTTGCCAATGGAGGGAAGCCAAGTAAAAGAAGATTTACTTCAAAGGATGGAAAAATAACAAGTTTATCTTCTTTCTGAAATTTTTCTGATCATTGGCCACCTTACGATGAACTATAGTAACCTGGTTTTCTTTGTATCCGCCGCAGTATCGCTATCAACACAGGAAGCCGAGATTTGTTCATACGATGATATTTAATTCCCAAGGGCACCTTCTTACATTAAAACGCACGTACGGCAATAAGGGATGGAGTGTGGTGTAGACCCTGGAGAAACTATCCATCAAGCGTTAATTCGTGAATGTCGTGAGGAAATTGGAATAGAAGTTCAAAATGCAGTGTTAACAGGTATTATTATCACAGTAATATTAATGCACAAGTCGGAATTTTTCGCTGTTCGTTCCCTGAAAATGAGGAAATAAAGTTTAGTTCGGAACATTCCGAATATAGATGGTCGCCCTTATCTGAGTTAAGTGAGGTCCAACGAACAAGGGCTCAAGATACATTAGAATATCGAGGACAAGTAATAAGTCGAGCCTTTTGAAACACTTCCACGATTAAGCTAGACGGGGAACTATAGCGCAATAAACACAAGTGGAGGCTACCGGCATAGTCGGCAGCTCCCATTACGTTAACTGACAGTTCTGCTTAACTCAATTCTTATGAAATTCTATCTGAGCATTTGGTATAATAGGTTTCGGCTTGTATTGACAAAGGAGGTTTACTATGACAGAGAATCTCATTGAACGAGCTGCGGGGGGATTAGTTCTTCGCGAGACACAGACAGGTTTACAAGCTCTACTCATTCACGATAGATATGGACATGTGGGGTTCCCAAAAGGACATCTGGAATCTGGAGAGACTTGGGAGGACGCTGCAGTCCGGGAAATCTTTGAAGAAACAGGGATTAAATCAAGAATTCTTTCACCGCTTGGCGATGTTGAATATCCTATGATAAAAAATGGGCTAACCATTCGAAAGCAAGTCCGCTTATTCCTTTTAGAAGCCATTGAGGAACAGGATGAGCCTGTTCACCAGGCTAACGAGGTTAATAGTGCTGAATATTTAGCTTGGGGAGATGCACTTCGACTCCACATGGAACGAGGCTATATTGACTTGAATTGGGTGTTTGATAAGGCTAAAAGACTTTGGGATTGGCATCGTGAAGCTAACGATAAACAATAGGTTAAAAACAGGGAGTAGGTCGTCGCATTGGCATCTGCTCCCTGTTTATTGAAATAAGGCAGGATATTCAAGTGTAGATATGGAACTTAATGGTAATAAGTGATTTTCTAAAAGGAGTTTTTTCATGACTACTGAACTAATTTTATTTGACTTTGATGGTACTTTAGCAGATACATTACCTTCATCTTTTGCCGCGTTTAGAGCAGTTTTCAAAAAATATGATGGCCAAGATGTAACTAATGAAATGCTTGTATCCATGTTCGGCCCTACAGAAGATGAGATTATTGCGATGAACTTCCAAAATAAAGATTTAGTACAAGATGCAATAAATGAATACTATTATTTATATGGACAAGGACACGCCGAAATTAAGGAGATCAATTCAATTCTAAATTTATTAAATTTACTTAAGGAGAATAATAAACAAGTTGCAGTTATTACTGGAAAGAGTCGAAAAGCATTTAATATCTCATCAGAAGCGTTAAATATATCGAAATATTTTGATTTCGTTGTAACCGGTGATGATGTTGAAAAGGCTAAGCCCGATCCTGAAGGTGTACATAAAGCTATACAATTCTTTGGATCAACAGTAGAGAAAGCAGTGTTTCTAGGTGATAGTAATGCAGATATTACTGCGGGGAAATCTGCAGGGGTTCGGACTTATGCGGTGCAGTGGTTATCCACATATCAAAGTACAGTATTTGACATAAAACCTGATGATGTATTCTCAAACACAACAGATTTTATTTCCCTTTTAAAAAATGAAGGTTCATTACGCTAGCGAAAAACGAGAGTGGAGGAGCTGCGAAAAATGCAGCTCCTCTTTTCAAGAAATAGCAGGATTTTGGAATTAAATGAATAATTTGAATATAAACCTATTAACTCTTGGCTTGGGGGGGATATAAGTGAAAAAAATAGCAGTAATAACTGATATTCATGGAAATAGCCCTGCATTAATAGCGGTGTCTCAGGATATCACTTCCAAGAGTGTCGATCACATTTATTGTTTAGGGGATGTAGTTGGTATTGGACCTGATTCCAACGAAGTTCTTGAATTACTATTGTCTCGAACTGATGTTTCATTCGTTGTGGGTAATCATGATGTAGCAGTAATGGCAGCTTATTTTGGTGTTGACGCTCCAAAAGGGCATCAAAATGAACGGCACCATCACCAATGGTTGGCAGACAGAATAAACCCTGAGTACATTAGAAGTTATTTTAATCCTGGTGCATTAGGCTGTTACGATAAACCTCGTGCAAGGTATGGCATTGTCTCAATAATGGAGAATTCGATCAGTGAAGAGTTAATTGAGGTGCCCTACGACAATATGGAGTTTCTGTATTCTTATAATAGATTGCAGGTTCCTGAACGTGAATTTATTCTGAAAATTTTTCATGGTGGGCAATTAATTTAATAAACAACGGTTTGTTGCACTAACGAAGAACTATAATTCAACCAATAAAGCATGATGGTATCTGGACAGATGATCGCCTATCTTTTCTCAACTGACGAGCAGGAATTTTTCAAACATAGTGGAAATGTTTGAATTGATACATACCGTTCAGTTAAGGAGGTGCAACCAATCATGAAACTGTACATTGTCCGTCACTGTAAGGCTATGGGGCAGTCTCCGGAAGCAGAATTAACTGCAGAGGGACTTACACAAGCAGAAACACTTGCTGACTTTCTTGTTGTTAGAGGAATTGAAACAATAATAAGTAGCCCTTTCGTGCGGACTATTCAATCAATTCAACCATTAGCCCAACGATTAAATTTAAAAATAAAGATTGATGACCGGCTGGCTGAAAGAGTTCTAAGCAGTGAGAACCTTCCGGACTGGATGGATCATTTACGTATTAGTTTTAATGATTTGAATAGATGTCTTCCGGGCGGTGAATCTAGTAGTGATGCCATGAACCGAATCGTTTCAGTCATAGATGAAGTACTTACTACTGACTTTAAAAATATCGCTGTTGTTACTCATGGCAAACTTATGTCATTACTTCTGAGATATTATGACCATCAATTTGGATATGAACAATGGCAGAGCATATCAAACCCAGATGTGTACTGTTTCTCAGAATTTAATAATACGCCACTAATTGAAAGAGTTTGGAACCGGTGAAAAAAATTACTGAGCTAACCAATACTTTTGCTCAATAAACAGATCTTTAGAGGCTGCCGGTTTGATCGGTAGCCTCTGCTTACCTATCGGGCAGCATAGTTTAATAAGCGATTTAATGGCATGACTGGATTAGTGATTTTACCAGCCGGATAGTGGGGGTTTAGATGATTGATTTCTTATACCATTTTAAACCTTCATCGTTTTGAAGAAATGAATCCATTCCTGAAGAATCGGTGTGACAAACCGATTTCGGCTATAGATGAAAAATAGGCTGCGACTCAACGTCTCAGAGTTTAAAGTTTTAAAGATCAATTGTCCACTTCGCACTTCATCCTCCACAGCTAATCGGGACAAGATGGAAATCCCCAATCGACACTGTATCGCTCGTTTGATGGCTTCCGTTGTTCCAAGCTCCAGCCCTTCCTTACAGCTAATATTGTTCCGATCGGCCCAAAGCTCCATCATTCTACGTGAAGCGGAGTCTTGTTCCCGCAAAATCCATAACTCATTTTGCAAAAGTTCTGATTCGACCGTGTCTGCAAGTGCCAGCGGATGATCGGGATACATGACCAAGCCTAGCTCATCGTTAACCATCGGGATCGCGACAAGTTCAGGATCGCTCACTTTATGCTCGGCTACCAGTCCAAAATCGATTTCCAACTTTTTAACCAAGTCTATAATTTGAGGAGAATTATGCACTTGGATGGCAATGTTGACATGCGGGTAAGCCTGGCGCATTTCCCCAAGCAGCTTTGGAAGAAAGTAGGTTGCTGGAGTATTGCTCGATCCAATGATAATTTTCCCTTTTTTAAATTGCAGATAGTCCGTTAATACTTGCTCCGCCTCCTCGGACAACGAAATGATTCGGGTGGCGTAATGCAGAAGGGCTTTGCCTTCTTCCGTAAATAGGACCATCTTATGCTTGTGAATAAAAAGACGGACACCTGTTGATTGCTCTAACTTCTTCATATGAAATGTGACGGAAGGCTGCTTGATTTTCAGCTTTTTCGCGACGAGCGTTAATCTCTTATATTCTGCAAGTAGGACTAAAATTTTTAATTGCTGCAAATTAAACATAAATCCAGCTCCTCAAGTATAGATGATATCTATACAATACTGCGAAAATGTCATGACTTCGTTAAATTTATATTAATTTGCAGTTAATTTCATGATGACATTCGGAAGTTAGGATGTATACATAACGAAATTGACGATGGTTTCACGCCACAGGAAGGAATCTATCTTTATGGAAATTAATATTCACCAGTTAATCGAAGGGGCTCGCAAAGCCAAGGGCCTAACCGTCATTATTGATGTTTTCCGGGCTTTTTCAGTTGCCTGCTATGCTGTGGAAAATGGAGTTAAGGATTTGATCCCTGTTGGAGATATAGGGACTGCGTACAGACTGAAGAAGGAAAACCCGGAATTTATCTTGTTGGGAGAAAGAGGAGGAATCATTCAACCCGGATTCGATTACGGGAATTCTCCTTCTTCTATTGAATTAGTAGACTTTTCGGGCAAAACAATTGTACATACGACAAGCGCAGGTACACAAGGAATCGTAAATGCCGTAGAAGCGGATGAAATTATTACGGGTAGCTTTGTAAATGCACAGGCTATTATCGATTACATCCGTATGAAAAATCCGGCGACCGTGTCGTTGGTCTGCATGGGTTGGGAGGCAACAGAAGAGGCGGATGAAGATACCCTCCTAGCTGAATATATAAAGAACGTTTTGGAAGGAAAATCAGTGGACTTTAATGCCATTCTGCATTACATGTTAAACGAAAGTAAAACAGGGAAGTTCCTGGATGTGCGTGATGCCTCCGCTCCTCCTGAGGACTTTGATTTATGCATGAGCTTGGATCGGTTTCATTTCGTTTTGAAAGTAGAGCCATTCGGGGAATCCTTGGTACGACTGCAAAGAATTGATGCAATTACGAGAGGAGTAGAACGCTATGACACTATCAAGCAAACCTGATTTTTCTAATCGTAGGGTACTGATTATTGGCACGGATGGATTACGGCCGGATAGCGTGGACCCGGCACTGATGCCGACATGCGCGAAGCTGATGGAACGCGGTACCTTATTCACCTCCTTTCATGCGGCTTACCCTTCGGAAACAAGGGTTAGTATGACAACTTTGACAACCGGCGTTTATCCGGGGCGCCATGGAGTTGTCAGTAATTTGATGTATGTACAGGGATTTGGCGAGGATGGTTTACTCCAAACCGGAAACGATAGGCACCTGTTGGCCTATCGTCAGGCTATGTTGGAGCCTTTCATTCTGCATCCTACATTGGGGGATCGATTGCATCGACACGGAAAGCGTCTGGCGGTTGCCGCTTCCAGCTCACCGGGTGCTTCACTTCTTTGGAACCTGAATCATCCCGAACTGGTCATTAATCCTTCCTCCGTATACGGGACAGTCGCATTGGAAGAGGTGCATCGCCAATGGGGCGATGTTCCTGAAGAACAAACACGTGTTAAAAAGGAACGGGCTTTATGGGCAACTCGTTCATTGATAAATAATCACTTGAAAAATGAGCAAAATCAAGTCATGGTCTTATGGCTGTCAGAGCCGGATGCAAGCCAGCATGATTATGGAATTGGATCTCCCGAACATCGTGAAGCGTTGCAAGTGGTAGATGAATGTGTAGCGGAGGTTCTGCAAGCTATTGAACGGGAAGGTCTAAATGAAGTGATCGATATCATGTGGATCAGCGATCACGGACATTCCACGATACAAGCTCAAGGCTCGCTTCAAGGGCATATGCAAAGAGCTGTCCAAGAACTAAAGCTTCAAACTAGGTTTATGGCGGCCGGTTATTATATCTATGCGGTTGAAGAAGTGGAAGAGACCCCAACAGAGGTTAAGGCTTTAATCGGCTGGCTGCAATCTCAGGATTGGTGCGGACTCGTTTTTGCTAGGGAGGCGAAGTATTCGGATTTGCCCAATGTGCATCCCCTCGAAATTTTATTGGGATCAATCACACATGAGAGAGCGCCGCTTCTAGTGGTTCAACCGAAATGGGACAATGAACCAAATGAATATGGTGTGCCGGGAATAACTGGAGCACTGACTTCTTCTACCAAGCTTCAATCTTCACATGGTACAGTTTCTCCTTATGACATGCATGCTTTTTGTCTGGGGGTCGGCAGCAGCTTTAAGAAGGGCTATGTCAGTGATATAACTTGCGGCATCGTTGATATAGCACCAACAGTTTGTCATTTAATTGGGTTAAGTGCAGAGTCAGGCTTCGATGGCAGAGTGTTAGCGGAAGGGATTGTACCTGAGCAGGTAGACATGCCATTAAGCCGACTTGAAGCAGTAACCAAGGAAATAGGAAGCCAACAAAATCGCATAGGCATACGGCTTATCGATGTTAATGGAACCACCTATATAGAAGGTTATAAAAAATAACGGAAGTTGTAAGTGGAAAAATAAAAACAGAAAGAAGGGAATTTTGAAATGAAGAAAACTGCAATCTTACTCATTGTTAGTATGCTTCTGGTAATCGTGCTCTCGGCATGCAGCAACACACCGTCTACGAATGAAGCGTCAGGTTCAGGTTCTGAAGCAACAGGTTCGAAGGAACTCGATGTTCTGAAAATCGGTGTAACTGAGCTTCCTCAACTGCTGGATCCGCAGCGTACCAGCGGTAACACAAGCATTCGTATTCTGTATGACATCTTCGAAACGATTCTGCTTTCCGATCCGAAAGATAAATGGTCTTTGAAGCCGATGCTTGCAACGGAGTGGAAACGAGTTGACGATTACACGCTAGATGTAACGCTTAGGAAAGGTGTTAAATTTCACAACGGAGATGAGCTAAAATCCAAGGATGTTGTCTTCAGTTTCAACCGTTTGCACCAGAATTTGCCGGGAATGGCAGATGCGACGAATATGCTCTCCGTCGTAAAGGAAGTGCAGGTAATCGATGACTACAAGTTCCGAATCATTACGAATGTAGTCGATCCACTGTTGGAGCAACGTATCGCTTCAAGCTGGGGCTCATGGATCGTCCCGGCCGATTACCTCACGAAAGTCGGCGATGAAGCCTTTGCTGCAAAACCGGTCGGTACAGGTCCTTATAAAGTTGTTTCCTATTCGCCGGAAAAAGTGGTTTTAGAGCGGTTTGACGATTATTGGGGTCCGAAACCGGCAGCGAAAAGAATTGAGTACATTGTATATAACGAAACGTCGACTCGTATTACAGCACTTATTACCGGAGAAGTAGATCTCATTACGCAAGTGCCTCTTGATCAAGTATCCGTTATTGAGAGTAACAATAATCTCAGCGTAAAAGGACTTAATATCAGCAATATGCATGTGTTGACGTTTAACACAACGAGCGGCCCGCTAGCCGATAAAAAGGTGCGCCAAGCGCTAAGCTTGTCCATTGACCGTCAAATGCTCGTCGATAAACTGTGGCAAGGCAAAGCCGTGATTCCAAAAGGCCATCAATACTCGGAATTCGGTGATTATTACTTGAGCGATTATCCTACACCTGAATATAACGTGGAAAAGGCCAAAAAATTACTTGCAGAGTCTTCCTATAAAGGTGAATTGATTGAATACGAACTGAAATCCAATTATTACACGTTCGGCAACGAAGCGGCTGAAGCCATCGTGGACATGTGGAAAAAAATCGGGATTAACGCCAAAGTCAAGTTTAGCGATAAAGTTGAGCGAAAATCGGTTGCAAACTGGTCGAATACGATGCGTTTTCCAGATCCGTCTGGCGGATTGTCGCTGTTATGGGGTCCGGGAACGGATGCTGAGAAGATCTACTGGAAGGACATGACGCCGGATTTCCTTAAAAATGCTAAAGAACTGGCTTCTATCCTCGACCCAGCCAAACGGAAGGAACTGGCCAAAAAGCAGATGCAGATCTTCGACGATGAAGTACCAGGCACTGTGCTTTATTATCCATACGAAGGCTGGGGAATCCGTAAAGGTCTGGAGTGGACGCCATATTCTTCGCAAGCCATGGACTTTAGAGCGGAAAATTTCAAAGTGCTGAATGAATAATCCGGTAATTGTGGGGGTGGAACAATAATGGAAGACGTATTAACCGTGAATAACCTGAAAACTTACTATTACTCCAACAACAAGAAGGTCCCGGCGGTGGATGGCGTAAGCTTCCGTCTGTATAAAGGCGAGGTGCTGGGGATTGTCGGCGAATCCGGCTGTGGCAAGAGCACCATCGCCCGTTCCATTCTCAATCTGTTGGACAAGTCGTATACGAAGATTGAAGACGGCGAAATTCTGTTTCACGGCAGCAATCTATTACAACTGAGGGCGAAAGAGTTGAACCGGATAAAAGGGAAAAAAATCTCAATGATTTTCCAAAATCCTCAGGCAGCCTTGAATCCGGTCTATACGGTTGGTGATCAAATTGCAGAGGTGCTGCGGCTTCATGAAAACATATCTAAGAAGGAAGTAAAAGCGAGAGTCATCGAGCTTTTACGTCTGGTGGGCATACCAGCGCCGGAAACTCGGCTGAATGATTACCCTCACCAGATGTCTGGCGGTATGCAGCAAAGGATCCTGATTGCGATCGCTTTGGCCTGCAACCCTGAGGTCGTGATCGCCGATGAGCCGACAACGGCGTTGGATGTCACCATTCAAGCGCAGATTCTGGAGCTCATGACCCGTATTAAACGGCAATTTCAGATGGGAATGATTCTGATTACGCACAACATGGGTGTTGTTGCCGAGATGTGCGACAGAATGATGGTCATGTACGGCGGTGTGGTAGTGGAAGAGGGGGCGACAGCAGAAATATTCGCTGCTCCTTCTCATCCGTACACCCAAGGATTGCTTGCTTCCATTCCGAGCATCGAGGAAGACAGGGAGGAGTTGTATTCAATACCGGGCTCAGTTCCTCGCTTAACCGCGCCAGTCACACATTGCCGTTTCGCAGGTCGTTGCCCTCATACGTTCGGCAAGTGCGAAGAAATTGAACCTCCCTTGTTTGATTTGGGAAATGGACATAAAGCAAAGTGCTGGCTGCTCGAGGATAAAGCGGGGAGAGCTCAAAATGAATGATAAGGAAGCATTGGTAGAAGTTAAAAATGTAAAAAAACATTTCCCGGTTAACAAAGGGATGCTCCGTCATAAGACCGTCGGTACGGTCAAAGCGGTTGATGATGTCAGCTTCACCATCTATAAGGGAGAGACGCTGGGTCTGATCGGTGAATCAGGCTGTGGAAAATCGACGCTGTCCCGCTTGTTGATCGGATTGATGGACGCAACCGACGGGCAAATTTTGTTTAAAGGACAACAGGTGGGAACCAAGGGTCCCCAAAGCTTCCGGAAGGAAGCTCAGATGATTTTTCAAGATCCATACTCGTCCCTGGACCCTCGTATGACAATACGGCGAATTATCGAAGAACCGCTTCGGATTCATACGAATTATAATGCCAAACAAAAGCGGGAAATGGTGCTGCCGCTGCTGGAGAAGGTCAGCATCCCGGAAGATGCGCTGAGCAAGTTTCCACATGAGTTCAGCGGTGGACAGAGGCAGCGTATCGGCATTGCCCGAGCATTGGTGTTAGGTCCGGAATTCATCATTTGCGATGAGCCCGTTTCCGCTCTGGATATGTCGGTTCAGGCACAGATCCTAAATTTGTTTAAGCAAATGCAAAAGGAGTTCCGCCTGACCTATTTGTTCGTTTCCCATGATATGAGTGTGGTCAAGCATATTAGCGATCGCATTATGGTTATGTATTTGGGCAAGGTTGTGGAGCTTGCTTCCAAACAAGAGTTCTTTAGCAACACGCTGCATCCTTATTCCATTGCCCTGATGAATGCGATTCCCATACCGAATCCGGAGTCTGCCCGCAGCAAGACACTCTTAGAGGGAGAACTGCCCAGTCCGATCAACCCTCCTGCAGGCTGCCCGTTTCAAAGTCGCTGTCCTCATGTAAAGCTGGAATGCAGCATGGAAATGCCCTCGCTTAGGGAAGTGGAACCAGGCCATTTCGTTGCTTGTCATTTGTTTGCCGATAAGGAGGGACTACAATGACCCGGTTTATCTTAACTCGGATTATCAAGGCGCTCATCACGATTTGGTTCATACTGACTCTGGTTTTTATGATTACCCGATTATCAGGCGATCCGACTCAGTGGCTGCTGCCAGACGATGCTACGGCAACGGTAAGAGACCAACTGCGCATCTCACTTGGTTTGGACAAGCCGCTATTCTCCCAATATGTTCAATATCTGAGCTCGTTATTTACCGGCGATATGGGCAAGAGCTATCACTATTTGCGTCCGGTGGGCGAATTATTCGCCGAACGTGCAGGCCCTACTATAGCTCTAGGCACTATTTCCTTTGGATTAGCCATATTGATTGGCGTCCCGATTGGTGTATTTGCTGCGGTTAACCGAAATTCCATACTGGATCGAATAACGATGGGAATATCCATAGCGGGCTACACAATTCCCAACTTTGTGTTCGCCATATTGCTGATTTTTCTATTCAGCCTCAAGCTGAGGCTGCTGCCAAGCGGCGGCTTGAGCACACCTCTGCACTATATCATGCCGCTGCTTGCTTTGACTGTTGATTCTGTGGCCGGTATTGCGCGTTTAACCCGAGGCTCCATGCTGGATGTTCTGCGTCAGGATTATTTGGATAGCGCCCGAGCCAAAGGTGTCAGAGAGCGAATGGTTATTTATAAGCACGCATTACGTAATGCTTTGATTCCGGTGGTGACTATTATTGGCTTACATTTGGGCACGTTGATAGGAGGCGCGGTGGTGGTAGAAACCGTGTTTGCCTTTCCAGGTATCGGCATGTTAATTGTACAAGCTGCACAGTATCGGGATTTTCCTGTTATTCAATACGGTGTGATGCTCGTTTCAACGACGGTTATTCTGGTCAATTTACTGGTTGATTTAAGTTATGGCTTCCTGGATCCGCGCATCCGGGATAATTTTTAAGAGGGGAGGAGACGAGAATGAGAATAGTAAACTTACGTATTCCACCCTTCATCACGGTGTTGATTATTATGTTCCTGTTGATTACCTTGTTCACATCGCTAAGTCCGCTGCTATTTCCTATTGATTTGGGAGCTACAGATTTAGGAGGACGATTGATTCCCCCCTCTTTTTTGGAAGGTGGAAAGCCGCAAAATTTTTTGGGAACCGACCATCTAGGAAGGGACTTTATGATTCGGCTTTTTTACGGAACGAAAAATTCACTGCTTGTCGCTTTAGGCAGTTTGCTGATAGCTACCTTTGTCGGGACGGTATTAGGGGTTTTGGCCGGATTATACAAAGGTCCATTTGACACGATCGTGTCCTTTTTGACGGATGTTAAACTTTCCGTACCTTCTATTATTATCGCGATTGTATGCGCCGCCGTTTTTGGCTCGGGCAAGTGGATCCTGGTGCTCATCATTGGGTTAACCGGTTATCCTACCTTTACCCGGCTGGTACGCGGTCAGACCATTCAGCTTAAAGAAGCGAATTTTATGGAATGCAGCCGTGCTCTTGGCGCTTCCAAAATGCGAATTCTATTCGAGCATGTATTTACGAATATTTCGTCGCCTTTGATTGTTCATGCAACCATGCGGTTCAGCTCATTTATTCTATTGGAAAGTTCGCTGTCGTTCTTAGGCATCGGCATTCAGCCTCCGGATGTTTCACTTGGCTTGCTGGTCAGCGCCGGGCGCAACTACTTGATCAACTCCTGGTGGTTAAGCATCGCGCCGAGCGTGGTCATTGTCGTGATTGTCGTTTTGGTATCTCTGATAGGCGATTGGCTTCGGGACGTGCTGGATCCTAAATATAAAAACTCATAATAAAAGGTGCAGGTGATACTTTAGATGTTGTTGATTGCACATCGATGCGGAACAGATCGTTATCCTGAATTGAGTCTTGCTTCGTCGAAGCTTTCTTTGGAGCTCGGAGCGGATTACTTGGAAATGGATATTCGTTTTACAAAAGACAATGTCCCTGTTATCAGCCATGACGCAGATGCTTTAAAATTGTTCGGTAATCCGGCTAAAATAAATGAACTAACGGCAGAGCAGTTTTCATCTCTTTGTTACATTTATGACCACGAATTACATCCCCACACGCTAGAAGAAGTGCTTTCCAGCGGTGTGGCGCCGATCCTTTTCCATATTAAAGAGGGAGGCGAACGTCTTACACAGATTCTAGAAGACATTCGTAAATATGGGTATGAAGATAAGGTGATGATGGGGGTCATGACCAGCGGGGATGTCCGCGATGTGAAACGACTTAATCCGAATGTCCAAGTCCTTGCATTTATACCTTCTAAGGACCACGCTTCGGAATTTATCCAAAATGAGGCAGAAGTTATTCGTCTTTGGGAGAGATGGGTGGACGAGGAAGCGGTACGCCAAATTCACGAAGCAGGAAAACAAGTTTGGGTTATGGCTGGCGATAAAGGCACTGTTGGCTATACATCCCCAGAAAATTTATTAGCATGGAAGAAAATGGGGATCGATGGGGTGCTGGTTGATAAAGTTGAAGAGACCAGGTCTTTGCTGATGAATGATAAGGCGTAACATCAGCAGTTAATTTCCACAGGGGCTGCTAAGTAGCAGCCCTTTCTTTTTTTAAATCAAAGGAATTATTTTTACGGGCTTTCATGAATAGATAGTTTATTCTTCAAAAAAATTCATCATTTTGCAGATTTCAAGTTTCCAGTATTTCGAATGATTGTATTAACAGTTAGATCAATTTTTAATTTAGGCAGATATACAGTACGCCACTCGGTCAACTGAGACCGGCTTAAATCGTTTCGAAAATGTTGTCCGAGTCCGAAGATGTCCGCATCGGCCTTTTGAATAATCTTGAACATTTCTTCGAAACGTTTACTGACAAGTGCATGCAGCTCCGATTTAATTTCATCGGTCGAAGGATTTCCAAGTGTATCTAAAATAATGACTTTCAGATTTATGTTGGTTTTTAATTGGGGTATTTGGTCTTTAAAAAAACTGTTATTTTGGATACGGCTGCTTACAATTTGAACAGTAGCGTGACCCATCACTTCGATTCTACCTTCTGTGCTAACCCCATTGAATATGTTATAAAGAAGAGTTTGTTCATTGTTTAACCTACCGACCATTTTACCATTTCTCATAATCGCAGAGCCCGTACTTTTAATAACAGTAGTATCTCCAGACTTGATGGATGGGAGAACGACGTCATTTGTGTAAGAATGAATGCTTCTAAAAATTCTCCAAGTTTGCGTATAGGCAATTTCGGGACTCCATCCAGCGTTTTTCTGGAAAAAATCATAAATTTCTGTCCCGTTACTTTCTGAGTTTTTACTTATTTGCTCGAAAAAGTGGTCAAGTGGCTCATCGCATACAACGACCATGGTTTTTGGGGCAATATGGCGGGAACGTATGATGCTCTCAACACCGTCTTTTAAGCCGTGAACGGCATAAGCCTTATCGACAATAATAACTTTCATGTGAAGCAAATCCACCTGGCGTTCCATGTTCATACTTATACGGTCAATAACTTCATTAATGGAATCCCCTTGTGCAGTGATTACTTGGCTGCCTTGGTCTTGAGCGCTCACTCTCGGGATATCCAGGTATATGGTATAACTGCCTTTGTTATACGAAATGCCCATTGCAATAGGTAGTGCTCGGTGATTGATGTCTTTATTTTCCCAACAACCACTTAGAAAAAGAAGTGAGATAGCTGCTGCAATATACTTTAACATTATCGCTTCTTCAACTCTCGTTTCATTTGGTTTGCGTGTGTGCGTCCGATGAAGAATATGATGCAAGGTGTGGCTAGTGATACGTATAACCTCAGAATGGTGTGCCATTTAACGAAGTAATCAATCGATTTCCAATCAGGTATGCTGAGGCAAAACCCGAAAACCATCAAAATGAGTATTACAAAAATGATGATCGGAAGCGGTCGTGTCGGATGGATGTTCTTGACGCTGAATCTAATCATGCACATGATTTGCCAAAGGGTAAGTGCAATGAAAAGCATGGAAAATGCAATCAGACTAAGTAATAGGAACACCGTTACCCTTTCGAACATGAGCCAATCTATTTCAATCGTATCGATTGCAAAAATAAAGGGAAATTGAAGTTGACTGGCTGTTTCTTCACCTAATGTTAGAATTGGAACATAGACGGAAAGTAGGAATAAGGGGAATAGCACCAAACTCCCAAGATAAATGGTCTTGGGTTTGAAAGAGACATTCGAAGGGATAAACCCAAGAAATAAGAATCCTGCAATAAAGGTGAATAAACTTTTGTAATAAGTTAAGTCGACTAGAAAAGAAAAAACATTTGAATTAGAAGGAAGTAAGGGGAGAGCATATCGAATTTCGATGTTTTGGAAAGAAGCAATGATTACGAAAAACATTGGAAGTGCAAACATAGAACCTAACAAGATTCCTGTCCTGAAAAGACCAGTCAACCCTCCGTGCAGCACCATATAAGAGGGAATGATGAGTAACGAAAACATAAGTATCCATAAAGGTGTACTGGCTAGGATCACGATGGAGATAATCTCGGCGTATGCCCTAACAGTTAAAATAATGTTACCTGATAGACTAAGAAAAACAGGAAATAGTAGTAACCATGATAGAATTTTTTTCTTTTTTTCAAGAATGGTTATGATACTCCCTTTATCAAAATAGCTCAACCCCTTTAAATAAACAAAAATCAAGGAAACATGTAACGAAAATCCGACTAGTATCGGTAGCCAGTGAGCCTCCTTTGTATTTTCGATAACATCTGTCGGATACATGAAAAAAATTAAACCTATGTGTGTGATGATGTAAGCGACGGATATTTGTGAATTTTTGATCATATTATTCACCTTTTGGATATTTTAACTGTAAGTAAGGAATACCTAGCGTTTTAGTGCTTGCCAAATAGGCACTGAGAATGACTAGCCCTGACAAAAGGCCAAGCATACCCAATAACGATGCAAGGAATAAAAGCAAATATTTAAAAAATCGAATGGAAAGTGAGTTCTGAAAGAAGCCTACGACGGTAGCATTCGAGATTGTTATGGCGGCTAGAACAATAATTAATAAACTGCTTACTAACTTTGCAGAGACAACTGCTTGACCAAGTACAATGCCACCTACCATAGTTACTGTCGGGCCTATGCTAGAAGGAAGTCGTACGATAGCTTCCATAATTAATTCCAAAATGAATAACAAGAGCAACGTTTCTATAATAGCTGGATAAGGCACATCTAATCGACTTTTTGCAATTGAGTGGGCAAGTTCGAATCTTAGTACATCGGGGTTAATGGAAACGAGCGCAACATATAATCCTGGAGCAATTAGAGTGGTCAAAGTACCTAACAAACGAATAAGTTGGAGTAAAAATGAGAAAGGCGGCGAATGATTCTTGTCATCTTCAGTGACGAACAAATCTGATACAAGGCTAGGCAATTCAAGTCCAAACGCAATACGATCGATAAACAGAACAACTTTGCCATTTTTCAATGCTCGAGCTGCGTTCTGTGGCAATTCAACCACTGTAAAACGAGGAACCAAAGAGAATTTTGATAAATTTAAAACTTTAGAAAGTTCTTGTAAGTTGGTGACATCGCAGTTCAGGTTTGACTCCAGGGCTTCCGTTAATGCTTGTAGAAGAGACGGATCGATAGTATTCAAGAAATAGGAAATTATCACTTTATTCTTAACGGTTTTCCCGAAAGTAAACGTATTAATTTGAAGGTCGTTCGAATTCATATGTGCGCGCAGAAGCCCAATATTTATATCTAAATTCTCATTAAATGCACTGCTGGAACTACGTAAGTTATTCTCAGTAATTGGGGCTGAAACATTACGGCTAAGTACTTGAGGAACTGGATAAATACTGACGCAAGTTCCAGAGATTTCGTGAACAGCTACCAGCATGCCATCTAACATTTCGGATACGACATTCTCCACATTCGTCGTTAATAACTCTTTGCCGAGCCGAACAAATACATCTAGAAAGTCCAGATTTGAAATTGTAGTCGAAAGAATTTGTTCTCGAATCAAATGGATCGTTTGCGGGAAGTTAATTAAGGATTTCAGCCCAGTTATTAATATTGTCGTATTTCCCAATTGAACCCGATTATACATAAAATCGGTGTTTTCAAAAAAATGGTTTTGTATTTCATCAATTTTAAACAATGTTTCTCCTCCTTTCTGTAAATGTAGTATTTCCACATTTTTCTAAGGTATGCGACGAAATGCGGGAGTTTATGAAATGCAATTATTATACTTTGGAGAAGGGTTTTGCTTGTCGGGCTGGGGCCATATTGGTTGAAATAATATAAAAATGGGATATTTCAACTAGGAGCTATATAGCACAATAAACAGGGAGCAGATTGCCGCGGCAATCTGCTCCCTGTTTTCATTAAAGTAAAGATAATACAAAATCCATGTTCATCACTTATGGAATAGCGGTTCAATAAACACATGAAAGAGCTTGTTTTTAATCTCTTCTGGTGAATAACCGCGATGCTGTCTTTGGAAAATATAAACATCTGGACGCAATATCGCCATGATGGCATCCGCCGTAAAAACAGCATCGAGGGCAAGGTTCTCCGTATTATTCGCGACTTCGTTCAATAATTGGACGATAACGGAATGAATGGATTCGTAATGCTCTGAATAGAAAGGGACGTTTTGCTGCTCATCACCGCCACTGTTCGCCTGGATGGCTGCAAGAACAGGAGAATGCGTCTCAAGCGACTCCAAATGATACAGAAGTACGGTTTCCAACCGATCTTTAATCGGGCTGGAAGTATGGTCCCCTAAAAATGATTGGATCCGATCGTAGTTCTGGATGCAGCTTTCGCCAATGAGATCCCAGCACAATTCCCCTTTGTTGTTATAGCTTCGGTAAAGTGTACCTTGACCGACTCCGGCTTCTCGGGCGATCTGACGCATGCTGACATGCTCGACCCCATATTCGGCGAATAAAGCAGCTGCCTTTTCTAAAATGACTTGTCTGCGTTTTTCCGCATCTTTGCGAAGGTTTTTCTCCAACATTAGATTTCCCCCGTTTATTAATATTATCCATTTGACAACCGGACTGTGATCCGGTTATATTATTTAACAAGCGGACCGCAGTCCACTAACGAGCTCGAATAACTCTTATTAGAACATATCTTATCCATCTTGTACAGGTGGGTCAATATCGTTAGAGTTCGAGGTTCGCGATTGCCAATTAGATTTGAGGAGGAACTACAATGTCCAATCATCAACAGCAAGCCAATCATAAGAAAATCGGTGTAGGTATTATCGGAGCAAGTCCGTCCAACCCAGGGTGGGCTGTCGCAGCGCACATCCCGGCGGTTCAAGCGTTGCCGGACTTCCAACTGGTTGCGGTGAGCACGAGCAACCGCGAATCCGCGGATGCTGCTGCTGAAGCGTTCGGTGTTCCTGGATTCGATAATTACCAGGATTTGATACAGCATCCTGAAGTAGACCTTGTCGTAATCGCTATTAATGTGCAATACCATTACGATATCGCTCGAGCTGCTATCGAAGCAGGCAAAATGGTTTACAGCGAATGGCCGCTTGGCATGTCCACGGAACAGGCGCAAGACTTGGCGAACCGTGCTAAGGAAGCTGGCGTTCGGACGTTTATCGGCTTGCAGGCGCGTTACTCTCCGGCAATCCAACATGCCCGCGATTTGATCACTCAAGGCTATATCGGCAACGTACTCGCAACTACATTATCTGGTACAGCCTTGATCTGGGAACCCGTTACGATCCAAAAATTCGCTTATACCTACGACGTGAATGCCGGCGCGACCATGTTGGCGTCCGCAGGACTTCACGCCATCGACGGGCTGAATTACGTGCTCGGCGATTACGATAACGTGTCCGCGAGGCTTGAAGTTCGTCACCCTGAAGTTCAAATCACGGATAATGGGACGACACTAAAAGTGACGGCTCCGGATCACATGGCCATAATAGGTACGCTTGAAAGTGGCGTGTTAGCGACAACCTTATACCGCAGCGGAACTTCGCGGGATTTCGACTTGCGGTGGGAGATCATCGGCACGGACGGCGAGCTTGTCATCACCGCCGATTTCAACGGAAATATGCAAAATACCGAGCTGAAATTGAGGGGCGGCAAAGGCGAAGACAAGACGCTCGGCGAGATCGTCATTCCAAGCCAATACACCGAAGATATCAAATCGATTCCCGAAGGGCCGGCAAGATCAAGCAACATCGGGAAATTTTACGCGAGCTTGGCTAAAGATCTTCGCGAAGGCACGAATGAAACGCCGGACTTCGCTCATGCTCTCAAACGCCACAGGTTATACGACACGATCATGACGGCTTCCCGTACCGGAGTCGAGCAAAAAGTGAATTAAACGAACACTACATTTGACTAAACATAACGAGCAAGATGCAACCGGAGAGGAGAGAGTATTTCTCCTTTCCGGCAAACATCCAGAAAGCGGGAGAAATTCATGAAGATAGAGGTCTGGACGGATATCGTGTGTCCATATTGCTATATAGGAAAACGGAAGTTTGAAGAAGGGTTAAAAAAGTTCGAGCATCGCGATTCTACGGAAATCGTATATCGCAGCTTTGAACTTGATCCGCACATGGCCGTTCACGTAAACGATGATATTTATGGGCTATCCGCCAAGAAATTCGGATCGACGAGAGCACATATGAAAGCTGTACATGATGATATCACAAAGCGTGCAGAACTAGACGGTTTGACGTTAAATTATGATACTGCGATACACACGAATACATTTAATGCGCACCGACTACTTCATTATTCGGCGCAATTCGGAAAAACGAACGCATTGTTGGAGCGATTGTACAAAGCCTATTTTACTGATTCTTTGCATATCGGGGACGCGAATACACTTGTGATGATTGCCGTTGAAGTCGGATTGGACGCTGCTGGGACAGCCGCGATGCTAGACAGTGAGCAATACGCCGCCGAGGTAAGAGCGGACGAGCTTAAAGCCCAGAAGTTAGGTGTTCGAGGCGTGCCTTATTTCTTAATTAATGGAAAATACGCCATCTCTGGGGCGCAGACGAAAGAAGTATTCGTCGAGGCGCTAGAGAAAGCTTGGGCGGAGGAGCATCCTGTCGTCCAATTTCGTTCCGCAGCTGGGGATACGGAAGAGCTCGCCTGCTTAGGCGGTTCATGCGCAGTGGAGCATCAAGAATTAAATAAACTAAAAGAGGAGAGTTAATTACGTGGATGAACGGATTTCTAAAGCGAATATGTTGTTATTGATTTTAGTTTGTCTTGCGCAATTTTTGGAAGTTATGAATTCCTCCACGGTGACCGTGGCGTTACCGGCGATCCAATTGGCGCTGCATATGAATACAAATAATTTACAGTGGATCGTCACGTCATATGTCCTCACCTTCGCTTGTTTTCTGCTTATCGGCGGACGCGCAAGCGACTTAATAGGGAGGAAACGTGTGTTAACGCTCGGTTTAGCGATTTTCGCGGCTGCATCGCTCGCCGGCGGATTCGCGATGAATCCGGTTTGGCTCATTGCGAGCAGGGCGATTCAAGGAATCGGCGCGGCGCTGTCCATTCCCGCGGCCATGTCGTTGATTAGTACGTCGATTCCCGAAGGCGCGCAACGGAATAAAGCTTTTGCCATTTTTGGCGCGTTGGGTTCGGGCGGTTTCGCGGCGGGATCAATCGTTGGCGGGTTGCTGACAGACTCGCTCGGTTGGAGATCCTTGTTTTTCTTGAACGTCCCGCTCGGGATTGCGATCATAATCGGGTTAGTGTTTGTTAAAGAACGGCCGATGGAGCAAAAGAACAAGCAATCCATTGATTTACCCGGCGCAATTGCCGTGCTGTTAGGCATATTCATTCTCGTATACGGGTTATCCATGCCTGATGTCGATGGCAGTTGGTCGACCACGAAAATCGTAACCTTACTCGTCGGAGCGCTTATTCTGGTCGGATTCGTTTTCATCGAGAAATCCGCCAAAAACCCGCTCATGCCACTCCGGTTGTTCCGTATCGGTTCGCTAGTATCATCGAATATTATCGGATTCTTAATGTATTCCTTCATGACCGCATTTATTTATTTCTCAACGCTGTATTTCCATGCGCTTGGCTATTCTTCTTTAATAACGGGCTTGGCTTTTCTACCGCTCGGTTTATCGTCCGTTCTAGCTACGCAAATCACGCCTTACTTCATGCGTATATTCGGAGCGAAAATGCTGTTGATTGTTTCGCAGCTCGTTAACGCACTCGGCTTGTTCTGGTTAAGCACCATGTCCATGGACAGCGTCTATGCTGCATTTATTTTGCCGGTCTTCATTCTATTAGGTCTCTCGACAGCAGCCGGATTTACGGCTATCATCGTAGGTTCCGTAAGGGATGTGAGACTTGAGGAGCATGGCGTAGCAGGCGGTATCGTAAATACGTTCTTGCAACTAGGAGGAAGTCTCGGATTGTCTATTCTGGCTACGGTCGCGAGCTCGGTGACCGCTTCGGCAACCGATGCATCGTCCAACGAAGCGATGCTGTCGGGATTTCAAACAGCATTAGTCGTTGGCGGCTGCTTTGCATTATTCGCTTTGCTCCTGGCCTTACTCAGCTTGAGAAAGAAAAAGGCAGCGTTGCTGCAAGCTTAAAAATTGTTAACCACACCAAGGAGGAAGCGACATGAGTACGAGCGCGACAAAAAAAGAAGTGCTAGAAGCATTTCATTTTAGACATGCAACGAAAGCATTTGACCCAACCCAAAAAATATCCGAAGAAGATTTCCGGTTTATCCTGGAAACAGGGAGATTATCGCCTAGCTCCAACGGTCTGGAGGCGTGGAAATTTCTAGTCGTTCAAAATCCGGAACTTAGGGAAGAGCTTCGGCCGTTCGCTTACGGCGCGTACAATCAACTGCCTACCGCGAGTCACATGGTCGTTATTCTTGCTAGTAAAGGACTTATCCCGGAATCCCCTTATATTTATGAACAGCTGACAAAAGTTAAAAAATATCCCCCTGAAATGGTGCGAAACAACGTGGGAGCATGGCACGATTTCTTCGATTCGTTCCATCTCGATAACGAACAAGCGAGAACAGCTTGGGCTTCTAAGCAAACTTATATCGCTCTAGGGAATATGATGACTTCCGCGGCGATGATCGGAATCGATTCTTGTCCGATCGAAGGCTTCGTACCTGATAGAGTCAACGAAATTTTGGCAAAACGAGGTTTGCTCGGAGACGACGAGTATGAAGTAAGCGTTATGGTCGCTTTCGGTTATCGGGCAAAAGAACCGCGTGATAAAACAAGAAGAACGATGGAGCAAGTATCCGAATGGATTCTGTAACGTTCGTAAAGCCATAACCATGAACAAACAATTAAATTCGTATATAAACAAAGGACGTGACGATATGTTGAAGAGAAAAATGTTTCAAACAAGTTTGATTTTGGGGTTAGTTATTCTAACTATTATTATTTCGGGATGTACGGATCAAAATAATCAGGTACAGCAAGCAGCTCAAGACCAGCAAGAAGTGCAAATCACTGAACTTGAACAGAGATATCAAAAATTAGAAGACGTTGAAGAGATCAAAGAATTGAAGGCCCGTTATTTCCGTTTTATCGATGAAAAAAAATGGTCGGATTTTGCCGAGCTTTTTACACCTGATGCCAAAATTGAGATCGATGGCAATGTATTTACCGGCGGGGAAGCATTCGCCAATGGGGCAGGAGCTGTCATCGGTGCGGCCCCTACGGTTCACCACGGACATATGCCCGAGATTGATTTGATCGATATGGATAACGCGAAGGGAATCTGGGCAATGGAGGATATGTTGACCTACCCTGCCGCGAAAGATGCTCCACCGGGGCATGACGGGTATGGTTCATATCGCGAAACATATAAGCGTGTGAATGGTGTCTGGAAAATCAACAGTGTGGTTCTAACCAGATTCCGTATGGACCCTCTCGCAAACTGGGATCCTAGTACAAATCCTGTAACTGGGAAGTAACTCGAAATCTTTATTATATGATCAAAATGATCGTTAAATTTCCTAACAGGAAAGAGCATAACATCATGTGGGCTGCCAATCTGGCGGCCCTTTATTATGCAAATGGGAGTTGGGAGTAATCTTAATTGAGTGTGATAAAGTATGGGTATTCAAGGTAGATTGAGATGACGGCGAAGGAGAAAAATAAGGCAGAACCGTTACACTTGTTAAAATTTCATTTTAATGGGCAAGGTTTTGAAAATAGGAGAGGGCTAACCCTAGCCCATTTTCTTAAAGGAGAGCAAGTAAAATACGGCGTAGTAAATCCGCTGCACGTTAAGAAAAGCAAAGAACTCGATGACAACTCGCCAACGAAGAATGACATGAAGGACGCAAAATGATTGCACAGATGGTCAAAGACGGGAGATACGCTGTACCGAGCCTTTCTCAAGGCGTTTATGCCGAACTGAGGGAAGCCATGAAAATTCACGAGCACCTAACAACTGACCTTTGTGTTGTACAAGCTGAAGATTTTACATTCGTAATTCAGGATTATATTTGATATAGTTCCGTATTGACCCTCGCTGAAGTTATTATCGAAAAAATATAAATCTATCAAATACGTTCTATGGGACTGGTATATTTTATGGATTATAAAATATTTTTCCTTATTTTAGGGCGATTATTTTGCTTTTTTGTTTTTCGCTAAAACAAAGTCTTGACGTCTTATGTTACAAACCTGTTAACAAATATTTCCTGGTAACAATAAATATTCATGGGAGTTTAATCCATTTCCCTTATTGTATCCGCTTTCTTTTTCCGCTATGATAAATGGTAAGTTGAGAGGTGGAAACATGACGGATAAAAAGTGGCTGGTCAGCATCGCGCTGATCATATCGGTGTTCGGCTTCTTATTGATCCGCTTTGCTTCGGAGTCCAGCAAAATCCAGTATATTGTCGATGAACTGAAGGGGGAAAAGGAACAAGCCTTCAAGGGGCGGCATATCGTACTGATTGAGCAGGAGCAGGGGCATCCATATTGGCAGCTGGTGGAGAAGGGGGCGACGGAGGCGGCGCAGGCCGACAATATTGCCATCGAATGCATCGGACCGGTACGTAACAGCATGGAGGAGCAGATTAAATTGCTGGAGAAAGCCATCGCTTCCAAGGTGGACGGGATCATCGTGCAGGGGCTGAATGACAGCCTATTTACGCCCGTGATCAATAAGGCGGTGGAGCGGGGCATACCGGTGCTGACCATCGATACGGATGCTCCAACCAGCAAGCGGCTGGCTTATATCGGAACGGACAATGTAGAAGCGGGCCGTCGTCTCGGGGAAATCGTGGTGCAAACGACCGGCGGAACAGGCAAAATTGGCGTTATTATCGGCAGCGAGTCGGCTGAGAGCCAGCTGCAGCGATTAAGCGGGCTAAGAAGTGTCGTCGACGAGTACAAAGGGCTGCAAATTGTGGATGTGCGGGCTTCCAACATCTCCATGATGGAGGCGATCCAACAGGCGGCGGATATGCTGCAGCTTCATCCGGACATCGGCATGATGGTCGGAACAAGCGCTACGGACGCCTTCGGCATTCTCCAAGCGCAAAAGAGCTTGAAGCGGGACGATATCCGGATCGCGGGATTTGACGATTTGCAGGAAACGCTGGATGCCATCCGCAAGGGCGAGATAGAAGCGACTGTCGTTCAGCAGCCGTACGGTATGGGGGAGATGTCCGTCCATCTGTTTAATGATTACTTCCAAGGCCTCACGCTTCCTTCCACACAGTTTACCAAGGTGGAGGTCATCGACAAAAGCCAATTGAAAGCGGAGAGATCCTCATGAGCATTCGTTCGAAATTGTTTATTTTTATCCCCCTGCTTGTGTTGCTGATGAGCTTTGTTTCCTATTTTTTGTTCGAAAGTGGCAAGAACGTCCAGGAAAGCTATTACCTGATGATGGACCGCATTTTGCTCTATAAGCAGGTTACCAAAGAGAGCAAGGAGGTTATGCGGTACTTGAACCGGTACGTTATCCAGATCGATGAGGAGAGCTACCCGGATCTGAGGAAGCATTTGGAGGCGCTGAAAGGCTTGAGAGAGCAGTTGGCGAATATGGAAAAAAATGAAGTGAATGCGCTCCCGATTCTAAATTATCAGAATATGATCGATACGTTCCAGGAGCAGGCACGGAGCATGATCGGCGGTGAGGAGGGGGGGTCCAACGCAAAAGCCGGGGCTTATCTGCAGGCGGAGCAGATCTCCCGTTATATCGGTGAGGACGGTCAGGCGCTAGTGGATTTGGAGCTGGAGCATTACCGGCCGGTTTACGAGAACATCATGCTGACCACTGCCAAGATGAACAATCTTGGCGTGTATCTGGTTTTTACAGTCGCGCTGCTCAGTATTGTTTTCTCGCTATGGCTGTCAAGCAGCATTAGCGGTCCGATCCGTCGTCTCGTTCTTACGGCCAAGCAAATTTCCAAGGGCAAACTGGATACGAAAGCTCCGGAGCTTTCGACAGGCGATGAAATCGGTATCCTGTGCCAAACCTTCAATCGCATGCTCGACAATATTCAGGAACTTATGGATAAAAACATGAAGGGGCTGGAGAAGGACCGGCTGGTGAAGGAACTGGAGCTGAAAGCGCTTCAAAGCCAAATCAACCCGCATTTTCTGTTCAACACGCTGAATGCGATCGCGAAGCTCGCCTACATTGAAGGAGCGGAGAAAACGAGCGATTTAACGGTATCCGTCTCGCGCCTGCTGCGCTACAACCTGCAGAAACTGGACCATCCGGTAACGCTTCGGGATGAGGTGCAGAATGCGCTGGAATATTTGGCGATTCAGAAGGCACGGTTCCGCGATCGGATTCAGTTTGTAACGGAGATTGACGAAAGGGCCATGGAGCAGATTGTTCCTTGTTTGACGCTGCAGCCAATTTTGGAAAATGCACTCGTGCACGGCATTGAAGGTATGGAGGAAGGTGCGCTATTAAAGCTGGGCATCGCCTGCCGGGAAGGCCGGGTGCTCATCGAAATCGCCGATAACGGAGCCGGCATGAGCGAGGACATCAGAGCCATGCTGCTTCAATCCATCGTGAAGGATGTTCCGCGGCCGCATAGAGGGAAGGAACAATCGACGGGGCTTGGGACGGTGAATGTCTTTAAGAGGCTGCAGTTGTTTTACGACGGAATGCAGAGCATCGAGATTATCAGCGCTGAAGGAGAGGGTACGACAATCAGGTTTTATCTGCCGCTGTCTACAGGTGTGGCTTGAACCGGAAAAGGGGAAATGAACGATGTACAGATTGCTGATTGCCGATGATGAAGCTTTGGAGCGGGAAGGCCTCGAAATGATGGTCAGCCGCATGCTGCCGGGCCAGTTTGAGTTTATTCATGCGGAAAACGGGCGCAAGGCGATTCAAATGGCGGACGAGAAGCGCCCCGACTTTATTTTTATGGATATCAAAATGCCGGGAATACAGGGCTTGGAGGCCGTACGCGAGATTATGTCACGTCATCAGGAGGTGCGGATCATTCTGGTGACGGCTCACGATTATTTCGCTTACGCGAAGGAAGCGCTGTCGCTCGGTGTGAAGGATTACATCCTGAAGCCCGCCAAGCGCGATGAGCTGATAGAGGTGCTGCGTAAGCAGGCTGCCGAACTGGAGGAAGAGAAGCTCAGACGCGGGGAGGAGCTTGAGATTCGCGAGAAGCTGACCCGGCTGCTGCCGCTGGCGGAGAATGAGCTGACGATGATGTTGATGATGGACTGCATCCAGGAGTTTGATTTGCGGTATCTTGTGGAGCTGCTGAATATAAGCTGGGAGCAGGGCTATGCGATGGTGCTATCCTTTCCCTTCGGGGAGCGGAAGGATTGGGAACACCTGCAAAGTGTCCGAAAGGTCCTGCACGAAGATCTCAAGCAGTACGCCAAGCTGCAGCTTGCCTGCATGGTCTCTCCTATGCTCGGCAACCGGATGGCGGTTTTCGTCCCGGTTCCGTCTTCTGGTGCGGGCTTTACAAACCGAGTGGATGCCCTTGTGTTTGGGGAACGGCTGCAGGCCTTCGCCGAACACCGATTCAAGCTGTCCCTGTCCATCGGGATCGGCACGGTCGGGGAAGGGATGGAGGGGCTTCGCCGCTCCTACCAGGAAGCGGCCGCCGCCTCGGCGGACTCCTCGGATGTCGTACGCATTCGGCATTATGAAGATATTTGCCAGCGCGACGGTATACCGGGTATCGCGCTCGATGAGGAAAGAAAGCTGCTGGACGCGCTGCAGCGGCAGCATAAGGAAGAAGCGCGTATCCGCTTCTTGGATGTGCTGGAACGTCTGATCGCCGGCTCAGGAGCTGACGACCGTGTATGCCGGGATGAGGTCGTTGGGTTATTGATCTCCTTGGCCCGGCAAATATCGCATCGGTCCCCGGCGGAAATCGTATCCTACTTCGCTGGGGTGGCGGGGATGGCCTCCCTGCGCCAGGCCGCGGCAGAGCAGCTGGAGCGGATGCTCGAGGATATGACCGAGGAGCGGGAGCACCGCCAATTCCGCGTGATCGAGCGGGCGAAGTCGTATATCGGCGAGCACTACAAGTCCGATATCTCCATGGAGCAGACGGCGGAATACGTGAATTTGAGCCCGTATTATTTCAGCAAAACATTCAAGCTGCATACGGGGGAAACGTTCATCGATTACGTAACCCGGCTGCGGATTGATGAGGCCAAGCGGCTGCTGGAAAGTGAGGAGCTCAGCTTTAAAGAGATATGCTATATGGCCGGCTACAACGATCCGAACTATTTCAGCCGCATTTTCAAAAAAACGACGGGAGTCACGCCGACGGAATACCGTCAGCATCTCAGCCCTTGAAGTCCTTGCTCCGGCAAGGACTTTTTTGCTTCCTGCACAAAATGGTGCTGGAAACTGAAAATTTTTGAATCCGTTTTCATATTCGATCAAATGAATGCTGTTAAAGGACAAAGGAGTGCGGACCGCCGATGTAGCGAGTCCGCTTTTGGTGCTGATACAATAAATTGTGTAAGCGGAATCAATTCGTTTAACCAATTAGAGGGGGAAACCTGGACATGAACAAATGGTTGAAAAGATCGGGTTTTGGCATGGTGACGCTGGTGCTGGCCGCTTCCGTAGCGGGCTGCGGCATCGTATCGGACAACAGCAAGGAGACGAAGGGTGCGGCGGCAGCACCTAGCCAGACCGCTGCAGGAGCTAAAAATAGCGGCAAGATCGTCATCGGCATGTCGATGGACACATTGAAGGAAGAGCGCTGGCAGAAAGACCGCGACATCTTTACGGAAAAAGTGAAAGAGCTCGGCGGGGAAGTCAAGGCGCTGGCGGCCAACGGAGATGACGCCACGCAGTTGAGCCAGGCGGAGCAGTTGATTTCGCAGGGCGTTAACGTGTTGGTCGTTATTCCGCATAATGCGGAAGCGACGGCTCAGATTGTGGAAAAAGCCCACAAGGAGGGGATCAAGGTCATCTCCTACGACCGTCTGATCAAAAATTCCGATGTAGACTATTACATCTCCTTTGATAATGTCAGGGTTGGCGAAATGCAGGCTAAAGCCGTGACCGACAAAGTAGGGAAGGGCAATTTTGTCTACATCGGCGGTGCGGATACGGACAATAACGCCCACATGTTTAAAGAAGGAGCAATGAATATCCTCAATCCGTTGAAGGAAAAGGGCGACATCAAGATCGTGTACGACCAGTTCTCCAAGGATTGGAAGCCTGAAGAGGCATTGAAAAACATGGAGAATGCGTTAACTGCCAACAACAACAACATCCAAGCGGTGGTTGCGGCTAACGACGGTACGGCGGGTGGAGTCATTCAGGCGCTTACGGCGCAAGGGCTGGCGGGTAAAGTCCCGGTATCCGGACAGGATGCCGATTTAGCGGCTGTTCAGCGTATCGCCCAAGGCACGCAAACGATGACGGTGTACAAACCGATTAAAGCGATCGCCACGAAGGCGGCTGAAATGGCTGTAGCGCTGGCGAAGCAAGGCCAAGTCGCAGATGCCGGGAAAAAGGTCAACAACGGAAAAATCGATGTTCCTTCTGTCCTGCTGGATCCGATCTCTGTTGACAAATCGAACCTGGCGGACACGGTCATCAAGGACGGCTTCCACAAGGTGGAGGATGTGTACAAGAACGTGCCGAAGGACCAATGGCCAAAGCAATAACGGGATTCGAATTCGGGGTAAGGCGCCGTCACCTGGCCGTCTTGCCCCTTCCTCAAAAGTAACGATCCGATAGGAGCTGGGAAGATGCACGTATTGGAAATGATCGATATCTCGAAGGAATTTCCCGGCGTCAAAGCCTTGAGCGGCGTAAATTTTAAGGTGCGTCAGGGAGAAATCCACGCGCTCTGCGGTGAGAACGGAGCAGGCAAATCTACTCTGATGAAGGTGCTGAGCGGACTTTATCCAGCCGGCACATATACGGGTGAAATCCGGGTCAACGGCGTGAAGCAGGAGTTCCGTTCCATCGCCGATGCCGAGAAGGCCGGTATCGGCATCATCCATCAGGAGCTTGCGCTTGTGAAGGATATGACGATCGGGGAGAACATTTTTCTGGGGGCTGAGCCTACCAAGCGAGGTGTCATTCAATGGGATGATCTGTATTACAATGCCGCGCTTTGGCTGAAGCGCGTCGGTCTCCATGTCAGACCGGATACGCGGGTCGGCTCGCTTGGCATCGGCCAGCAGCAGCTTGTCGAAATCGCCAAGGCGCTGTCCAAGCATACGAGGATCCTCATTCTGGATGAACCGACCGCAGCTCTGACGGAGAGCGAGGTCGAGATTCTGATGGGCATTCTCCATCAGCTTCGCGAGAATGGGGTTTCCTGCATTTACATTTCGCACAAAATGCCCGAGGTGTTCCGTCTTGCCGACAGCATTACGATTCTGCGGGACGGTCGGACTATAGCGACGCTGGACAGGTGCGACACGAATGACGATGAAGTCGTCTCTTTGATGGTGGGGCGCGAACTGACCGAGCGATATCCCCGCGTCGCGCACACCCCCAAGGAAACGGTGCTTGAAGTGAGCAACTATTCCGTATGGCATAAGGAAAAAGCCGGCCACCGCGTCATCCGCAACGTCAGCTTCGCTTTGCGCAAGGGGGAGATCTTAGGGATCGCCGGCTTGATGGGAACGGGAAGGACGGAGCTTGTTACGAGCTTGTTCGGGGCCTATGAAGGAAGGGCCGAAGGGGAAGTGAAGATTGACGGCGAACCGGCGAGGATCCGCTCGGTAGCCGACGCCATCTCGGCCGGAATAGGGCTAGTGACCGAGGACCGCAAACGTCAGGGGCTCGTATTGTCTATGGACGTGAAAACAAACACGACCTTGGCTACGATGGATCGAGTATCCAGATACGGCGTGATCAACGATAACGAAGAGATCAAGTGGGGCCAGAAGTATGTACAGGAATTAAAGACAAAGACGTCGTCGTTGGACACTCCGGTGGGCACCTTGTCCGGGGGCAACCAGCAAAAGGTCGTCATCGGAAAATGGCTCATGTCCAATCCGAAAATTTTGATCATGGACGAACCGACACGAGGAATCGATGTCGGAGCAAAGTATGAAATTTACAACCTGATGAACCGGCTGGTCGATCAGGGCGTGGCCATCATCATGATTTCCTCGGAGCTGCCGGAGATTCTCGGGATGAGCGACAGGATACTTGTCATGAGCGAAGGACAATTCGTCCGCGAGCTGGATTATCGAGAAGCGACCCAGGAAAATATTATGCTGGCCGCTACAGGAGGGAAATAACGATGCAACCTGCCACACACACTACAGAAACGAAGAGCTCCGTCAGCCCTAACCGGCCGGCATGGAAAAGCTTGTTCGGCAACATGGATGCGCGCGCTTATACGATGGTAGGCGCATTGATTTTGATTTGGCTGCTTTTCGGCTTATTGAACGATACCTTTCTCACTCCGCGGAATTTGTCCAATCTGTTCACGCAGATGTCTGTAACCGCCATCCTCGCGATCGGCATGGTGCTTGTGATCGTCGCCGGCCATATCGATTTGTCGGTAGGCTCCATCGTCGGGCTGACCGGTGGGATCGCCGCCATACTCAGCAATTGGTGGGGCATGCCGGCAGGCGTCGTCATCTTGGGGACGCTGGTGGCCGGGGCGATTCTCGGTATCTTCCAAGGTTGGCTCGTCGCTTACAAGGCGGTGCCCGCCTTTATTGTCACGCTAGGGGGCATGCTCGTCTTTCGCGGGGCCTTGATGGGCGTGACGAAATCGACGACGATTTCGGTGTCCGATCCGGCTTTGGCGTTAATGGGCAACGCCTACTTCGCCAAAGGCTTCGGCTTGATTCTCGCCGTTTTGGCCATCGCCGCCATCGTCTGGTCGATGTTCAGCAAGCGGAGATCCCAGCTTAAATACGGCTTCGGCGTGCAGCCTCTGGGAGTGGATATCTTGAAGGCGGCTGGTTATAGCCTGCTGGTGGTCTTGTTCGTGCTCGTCGTGAACAGCTACAAGGGCATCCCGTTTCCGATTATTTTCGTCATCGTGTTAGCCTTCTTGTTTTCCTTCATAGCTACGAGGACGACTTTCGGCAGACACATTTACGCGCTTGGCGGCAACGTGGAGGCGGCGCGTCTGTCCGGCATCAATATCAAAAAGAAAACCATGACTGTCTTCATGTTCAGCGGTCTGCTGGCCGCTATCGCTTCGATCGTGCTGACATCCCGCTTATCTTCGGCCACCATCTCGGCGGGCAACATGGCGGAGATGGATGCGATCGCCGCCTGCGTCATCGGGGGAACCTCACTGATGGGAGGCTCGGGCAAGGTGTCTGGAGCGATCATCGGTGCCCTCGTGATGACATCTCTCGACAACGGCATGTCACTCATGGGGTTGGAATCGTTCTGGCAGTACGTCGTGAAGGGAAGCATTCTTGTATTCGCCGTATGGTTGGACATTTCAAATAGAAATAAAAAAGCGGCTAAATAAGAGTTCCGCCCGTCATTTTCCGATGGCGGGTTTGGCGCTGCCTTTCGCGTTACTTGGGTAAGGGCGATTTGCAAGATTACGTTGTATACAATGTTACTTTGACGCTGATACAATAAATCGTGTAAGCGGAATCATTTCGTTTAACTAATAAGAGGGGGAAACCGGAAATGTAGTATGGTGACAGAAGGCGGGCCTTGGGGCAATGGCAAGGCGCAATCTGAATAGGGGTGTGTGTGCAAGCGTTGATACGAAATGTATCTAATTCAAAAGAGAGTACTACTTGTGCCCCTTTTTGGAAATTACTTTCGGAATATATGGCGCAGAAGCAGTTTACAGCAATGAATCTAATAATTACTTTTGTAGGAACTTGCATTTATAGGAAAAAGGTAGGGTAAGTTTTAGCTTCTAGGTAGCTATCACCGAATCAGTAGTCATAGGGGGAAAGGAAAAAATGCTAAAAAAGTGGAAACGAGTTATTTCTATTACATTATGTGGGGCCATATGTGCAACACCACTATTAACAGGGCTGGCTCCTCAAAGAAGTTATGCAGCTGAGCCTGCACCACAGACATTGCCGATTTATATGGATTCTGAGCACTATTCCTTTAAGGAAAGGGCAGCAGACATGATTTCAAAGATGTCTATTTCACAGAAGGCATCTCAAATGAACGGAAGCGCATCGCCATCAATCACCCTTTCCGACGGCAAAGTAATTCCTTCATATGGCTGGTGGAATGAGGCGCTGCACGGTGTATCCCGGTACCAGCTTAATGCTTCTGGTAACGCGACAACCATTAATAATGCAACTTCATATCCAATTGGGCTTTCCATGGGAAGTTCATGGGATCCAGAGCTTATGCACAAAGTAGCAACGGCTATTAGTGATGAAGCTCGTGAAACAGCTCCTGATAGCGACCGTATGTTAACCTTTTACTCACCAACTATCAATCTAGCTCGTGATACGCGTTGGGGACGCACGGATGAAACCTTTTCTGAAGATCCCTTGTTAACAGCTGGAATAGCCGGGCAGTTTGTAAATGGCCTGGAAGGTAAGAATATGGACGGTAGCCTAATTGATCCCAATGGGTACTTAAAGACTGTAAGTACCATAAAGCATTATACTGCGAATAATTCTGAAGTAAACCGTCTGAATGGCAGCTCTGATGTAACAGGTCGGGAGCTCAGAGAGTTCTATACTAAACCTTATAGAGAGATTATTAAAAATACGGATGTTACCTCTATCATGAGCTCTTATAATAGTGTTAATGGTACACCGGTTACATTAGACCGAAATTTAATGGAAACATTTCTTCGTCAAACCTTTGGGTTCTCCGGTTATGTAACAACGGACTGCGATAGTATAGCTATGGCTGTGTCACCATCCAGACAGAACTATATGTATCCCGGAACGACCAGGGCCATGACTACGCAAGAAGGATACGCATGGGCTGCAATGTTTGGTACGAATTTAGTATGTAATGCAGGGTATGCCGGCTCTAACTATGGCGCAGAACTTCCAGGAGCAGCAGCAGCAAAACTGCCTACTCCTTCAGGCATATTCACAGAGAATGCGATAGATGTAGATATGCTTGATCTGTATACTACTCGAATGAAACTGGGCGAGTTTGATGATACGGTTAGAAATGCGGCAGGCATCATTCAATCATCGACAAACAAAGTTTCCTGGTATGATGATGCAATTGCTAGAAGAACTGCTTTAGGAAATGGAAGCTTGTGGACATTTAATTCGGGTACCGGCGGTGACGGTAAGAACATAACTCAAGAAAGATCTGATATTGCTCGTCAAGCAGCAGCAGAATCCTTGATCTTGTTAAGAAACAATCCAGTCACATCAAATGGCAACAAACCAGTGCTTCCAATCAATGTGCCTTCAACTGGTGAATTTAAAGTTGTCGTGTATGGTCTTAATGCTAACTACAATACAACGAATAATAGCTTTTTCTTAGGTGGTTATTCTTCAGGTTCCGGCGCTAGCGGCATCGCTAAAATGGTAAACCCTTATAACGGTATCAAAGCAGAAATTCAAAAAATCAATCCCAATGCTGTGGTTGACTGGAAAAAGGGCTTCACCAATACGGGGACAACTTATGCAGGTATGACGACACTTGATAATGCAGCGATTGATCTTGCATCAGGTTATGATTTAGCTATCGTTGCTCTTGGCACAGAACAAGCCACTGCTGCAGAGGATAGTGACAGAGGCGGCAATACAAACCCTAATAACACATTACCAGGAGCGCAGCTGGCGCTGGCTAATGCTGTTGCCCTGAAAAATCCTAAAACAGTCACCGTTATTGAAAGTACCAGCCCAGACGACCTATCAACTTTATCTGCAGATGTTCCTTCCCTGTTATGGAGTGGATACAACGGTCAAGTTAAGGGATTGGGACTAGCAGATGTTTTACTAGGTAAGTATAACCCAAGTGGGCGTACATCAACCCTTTGGTTCAAAAATGACCAATTCCCTAGCATAAGAAGTTACAGAATTACACCTGGACCTGATACCTATAAAACAGGTAATAATACAAGTGCATCCACAACGGTTACTTCCCCTGGTCGCACATATATGTATTATGATGGATCAAAAGGAGCTCCTCTCTACAGTTTTGGATATGGAATGAGCTATTCAAACTTCGCATATTCCAATATGACAGTAACAGGTTTAGGCGCAGGGAATTCTGTTGATGCTAACGATACGATCAATGTCTCTATGAATATTACGAATACAAGTGATAGAGACGGAAATGATATTGTAGAGCTATATGCTTCAACACCAGACTCTACCCAAACAGGTGTTAATCAACGTCCTATCAAACGTCTTATTGGATTCAAGAAAGTAATGGTAAATGCAGGGCAAACAGTTCCAGTTACCATAACCGTTAAAGTGCCAGATTTACGTTTTTATGATGAAGCAGCAGGCAAATGGGTTATGGATACAGGGAAACACAATTTGCAGTTCAGCACATCGAGTGCAGATGCTGACATTAAACTTAACAAGGATATTTTTGTTACAGGCTCATTAGCTCCTAAGTTAAGTGTTGTAACAGCAAAACCTCGTCAGGACAATGACGTGGCATTAGATATCCCGACTCGGGTATTCTTCGACAAAGGAAAAACTGTACTTCCACAAGTTACAGTGGCAATGAATGATGATTCGCTGTACGGATATATTGCCAAGGGTTCCAGCAAAGCTATGCCAGCTGGAATGACCGTAACATACAGCAGCAATAGACCTGGGGTGGTCTCAGTAGCTGGCGACCAAATCACGACTGTCGCAGCTGGCGTCGCAACGATTACCGCAACCGTTAGTTATGCAGGAGAACAACGTTCAACTGACTTTATAGTCTATGTTAATCCTGCTACCACTCTTAAGGACCTCAAGATTAACGGGACTACAATTAGCGGTTTTGATCCTTCCATAAATCAGTATAATGTAGTAGTTCCTTTCGAACAGAGTGCAGCTCCAGTGGTAACGGCTGCTTCTGCTAACGCTGATAGCGTTGTAACAATCGTGCAAGCAAATGGTATTCCTGGCACAGCAAATATTACAGTAACCGATTCAACGATTAGTAAGGTTTATACAGTTAACTTTGGTCGGCCACCGGTAAGTGCTGAATTCAAAGGAACAACAGCTTTGGATAGTCACTACTCCATCGTACGACAAGATTCGAATTATTTTTTCGACACGAATAATGGAGTGACTATCAGAACAAAACAGGCAGCAGTAAATGCAGTTCAGAACTTAGTTATGCAGCCAGCGATTGGCGATTTCGTATCTCAGACTGCTATGAATTTTTCAGCCACTCCTACTGTTAACAATCAGCAAGGCGGGTTGATTTATTATCAAGATGACTCTAATTACGTAAAATTTGTTTATGAACGTTCTACGGGAACTACAAACCGAATTGCATTGTATAAAGTCGTCAATGGGACAGCAACTGTAGTTACGGGCAACACAAATTCAGCAGGCAACACAAAGATGTATTTACGTCTGATTAGAAGCAATGGAACGATTTCAGCACAATGGTCCGCTGACGGTGTCACTTGGTCTAGTTACTCCGGAACAGCTGCAGTGAATTTCGCTGCGCCACAATTAGGCCTAATTGCAACTAATGGTAATGTAAGCGCGGATGCACTCAATGTATCTTTTGAATACTTGAGAATTGGAAGCCTTGATGCATTAAATCCTGTGGCGGATAAAATCCAAAAGGGCGGAGTAGATATTCCAGGGTTTGATCCGCGTATTACAACCTATGATGTAGTTGTACCAAAGGATGCATTGCCTGAAGATTACGAGTACTCAGTGGAGTGTGGAGATGGTTTAACGTGTGTCGTGAACCAAGCAACAACCATTCCAGGAAATGCCACTGCTGTTATAACTAGTCCTTTCGGTACAACAACATATACCTTTAAGCTTAATTATGGGGCTGAAAGCTTCAACTTTGTTCATACAACCTCTGAGAATTTGTCAAACTTCTGGACAATTCTTAAACAAGATGCTGCTAATTACTCATTAGTACAAGGTAAGGGACTACGTCTTCCTACATTAACGGGGGATATCTATCAAACAAATGCCGCTTGGAATAACGTATTTACAGCCCCTGCCGGTGGTGATTGGGATATTGTTACTAAGGTCCACTATCCTGTAGCACCATCTGCAACCTATCAACAATTTGCGTTCTTAGCATGGCAGGATGAGGATAACTATGTTAAGCTGGATGCCGAAAACAACGGAAGTGGCATTCAAGTCCAATCTGGACGTGAAGTCAATAAGGTATTCGCTTCATCTGGAACAAATGCTGTCAATGCGAATGGAGACTCCACTTTAACCGTTTATCTAAGAATGTCCAAGACGGGAAATAGTTACCAGAGCTCATATTCGTTAGATGGTATCAATTATACTAATGTAGGTGGAGCAATTAATTTAAGCCTTAACAATATCAAAATGGGACTATTTGCAACGAAGAACACAGCTAGTAGCCCAGTGATAGATACCTATGTAGAATATGTTCAGGTACTGAATACAAATGATGCACTACCGGTCACTCCAGTTCAAATGAAAATTAATGCTGCAACCAAAGTTTCTGAATATGTTAGAACGCTATTACCCGAAACCGTACAATTTAGTGAAGGATCAAACACTGTACAACTCGTTAATAGCATCACTCCAACGTATACCATCAGCTACGGTTCAAGTGACGCGAGTATCCTCTCTGCAACAGGTAGTGTTACTCAATCTGTCTACACAAGAGAAATCACGTACACGTATACGATTTCTGATGGAACTAACAATGTAGTAAGTACTCCTATTCACTTAAGCGTACCTGGATCGGAAGGATCAGCACCTCAAGTTGGTGCAAAGGCCAGCATTAGTGGCCCTTCATCGCCAGTGGTCGTGGGTCAGTCGGTTAATCTTCCGGTTGGCGTTACTGGATTGACTCATAATTTTAATATTCTAAGTGTGGAGTTAAAGTACGATCCGGCTATGATTGAGTTTGCTACTTCACTGAATAATGGTGTCAACGTCTTGCAAGCAGGTTCAGTTACTTCTACACGGAATGGACTCCAAGTTCTTGAGACAGCTGTGAAACCGGAAACTGGAGAAATCCTGATTATTATGGGTGTCACAGGCAAATTCTTAACAGGTGACGGGGAATTATTCGTTCTTCACGGCAAAGCCAAGGCTGATGCTGCTGCCGGGACTACAAATGTTACTGTAACCAAGCAGGAAATTGTCGGTGACGAGAACCATTATTCATTACCCGACACATCTCAGGCTACGGTTGGCATACAAGTTGTGCAGGCAGATAAGACGGCATTGATTGCTTCAGTTGCAGCTGCGCAATCACTTCTTCAAGCAGCGGTTGAAGGAAATCAAGAGGGCCAATATCCAGCAGGTTCCAAAGCAATCTTACAAGCTGCAATTGATAGTGCATCAGTAGTGGTGCACAATGGAGCTTCGACACCATCTGACGTTGCTAATGCACTTGTTACATTGAATAATGCAGTTACAAGTTTCACTGGTTCGATTATCCATATCAATAAGGAGGCATTGAATACAGCAATTGCAGATGCTCAGCAAGTGTTGAACTCTGCAGTGGAAGGATCAGCGCCGGGTCAATATCCAACGGGTACGAAGGCTGTACTTCAAGCTGCGATTGATGCTGCAATCAGTGTCCGTGATAGTATTACGGTAACGCAATCTGAGGTGAACTTAGCAGTGTCGACATTAACGACAGCAGAGAGCACATTCAGAGCTAGCGTGAACTCAACGACTTCACCTTCAGTTGATTTAGAAGCATTAAATCAAGCGATCGCTGCAGCTCAAGCTAAGGTTTCTAAAGCTACAGCGGGCAACAAAATCGGTCAATATCCAGAAGTTGCAATCATGAACCTTCAAGCAGCTATTGATGCAGCGAACAACGTGAAGGTCAACAGTGGTACTACACAGTCGATGGTAGATGCAGCGGTAGTAACATTGAATGATGCTATATCAACATTCACAACGAAGATTGTGACTCTTGTACCTGGTGCTACCTCCATTACGATCCAGGATCTGTCGATACTTGCTAAATATTACGGTGTTAAGAAAGATCAACCTGATTGGGATAAGGTAGAGAAGGCTGATTTGTTCGATAATCATGAGATTACGATTCTTGAATTAGCAGCAGTAGCACGTATGATTGTAGCGAATTGGCTTGAGTAATAAACAATTGATGAAAGTAGAGTAAAGAGGGGGGCGCTTCTGCGCCCTCCTCTTCAGTTAATGAAGGGAACAGTAAATTTTTGGCGAACGCAGAATAATGCTAGAAACTGTAAAAATATTGTGTTCGTTTTCATATTGGGTTAAATGAATGCTGATAGGGGGCAAAGGAATGCGGGCCGCCGCCATAGCGGCCCGCTTTTGACGCTGATACAATAAATGATGTAAGCGTAATCAGTATGTTAAACCAATAGAGGGGGAAAGCAGAACATGAACAAATGGTAGACAAGATTATGAATTGAAAGTTATGGGGACATTTACCTGAAGGCACTTGGAGCACAGCCAAGGATAGCCACTGAATTGGAGGGGTTATGCAATTTATGATACAAAACGTATCAAAAAGATAAGAGGTGCTATTTAAAGTCCTCTTTTGAGAATTACTATCGGATGAAATGGTGGAGAAACAGATTGCTGTAATGAATCTCATATAGAGGGAAGGAAATCACGATGAGAAAGAAGATAACAGCATTATCACTTTTGGTTGCCATGCTGATGACTTTTTTAGTTCAGCCTGCTTCGGCAACCTATCAGCCTGAGCTTCCATCGCTTTACCAGACTTTTCAAAACTATTTTAAGTTCGGTTCATTTAATGGGATGAACAGCTTTTTTGGGGGCGGCGATCCGCAAAGCATGCTGCAGCACCACTATAACAGCTGGTCCCCGGCTAATGAATTAAAGCCGCAATCTCTGTTTGGCTCCAGCCAGTCGGCTGCAGCATATAACAGCGCTTTAAACGCAGCCTATTCCAGCGATGAAGAGCGTGCGGCTGCGATTGATAAGGCAAATAAGACCGCCATACTTGCCTCAACAACCTCTCAAGAGGCTTTCTTGAACAATGTCAGGAATTTGAACAAAAACCGGGGGCCTAACGATCAGGTCAAGATCAAAGGTCATACGCTCCTTTGGCACAACCAGACGCCGGAAGCTTTCTTCCATGAAGGATTTTCAACCACTAAGCCCTGGGCAAGCAGGGAGGTTATGCTGGCTAGAATCGATTCCTATATCAAAGCTGTATTTGAAAAATTCTCCCCTTACAACGATGTCATCTACTCGTGGGATGTGGTCAACGAGGCTATTGATGACTATACAGGCTATATCCGTAATGAAGGCGATTACCAGGTCAGCAATTGGGGTCGCATTTTCAAAAAAACGGATCTGACCGGTGAAGACAGGCTCCTGGCAGAGAGTGAGTATATCAGGCAGGCTTTTGCATCAGCCTCGAAATACAACAAAGCATTGGGAGCAAACTGGACGTTTGTATACAATGACTTTTACGACGCAGATAAACCCTATGAGCCAAAGCGCAGCGCCACCATCACCATGTTGAAGCCTATCTATCAGCAGATGAAGCAAGACGGTACAACCTTCGTCGTGGGTATGCAGAACAGGAACGCGGTTTCACTCGACCTGAACGTGTTTAAAGAGACCTTCAATAAGTTCGCCGCCATCTGCGATGAAATCCAATTTACCGAATCCGACACACGTTCCGATCTTGTGGCCAATCCGAATTATGATCCGAACGCACTGCCGTACTATTTGTCGGACGGCTCGAAGAATCCGAACTGGACGAAAACGAATTGGGATAACACGCCCAACGCACATGTGGCACTGGTTAGAAACGGCTGGACGGCTGCTATGGCGAATTTGCCAGAAATCCAAAGGGAACAAGCTGATTGGCAGGCGGATCAATTCGATTTCCTGCTGGAGAACAGTAAGGGCAATGGCGGCAAGCTGAGCGTGTACGCCTTTGACGGAGTCAGCGATACAAGCACCTTCAACGCCAGAAAGGGTGCGCATATCTTCATGTCGGCTGACAGCAATGGAAATACGAACTATACGGCTAAGATGTCCTACTATGCGATGATAGGCAGCGTGGCCCGGATTGAATTGAAAAAGATGCTGAGTAATCTTCCTCAGGATTCCTCCAAGGATAAGTACACTCCTGACAGCTGGAACAAATTTGTTGCGGCCCGCAAAGCAGCCAATGATGTTCTGGGCGTAAGAATCTATGATATTAATGGCGTAAATAACGTGAAGGACGCCGCAAACGCTTTGACGGCAGCAATACCGGTATTGAAAGCGGGCGCTGTTCTTGAAGGCCCAGCGGAAGCTTCCAAAGAAGAAGCCTTTGATCTGAATTATGGCTTGAGCGGCATGGATCAAAATATTTATGCCCAGGACTTAACGTTTACTTATGATCCGAGTCAGTTGGAATACGTATCGGCCGAATCCGTGAAGCCGACTGAAGTTGTGATCGTCGACAAGGCTCAGAAGCGAGGGGAAGTTCGGTTCCTTGTAGCAACAACTGGGAAAAACGCCCATCTTGACGGTAGTCTTCTGAAGCTTTCTTGGAAAGCAAAATTCGACACTAAGGCTGCAGCAGCTACGATTTCCTTGTCCAAGGCTGTCGTTGCCAATGAAGTCGGCGTCGAAAAAGAACTGCAGAGCACGTCTTATACGGTTCAGCTGAACAGTGTGGTCGTTGATAAAACAGCCCTCAATACCTTAATTGCCGATGCACAAAGCAAGCATGACGCGGCCGTTGTGGGAACCCAGGTAGGTCAGTATCCGGCGGGCTCCAAAGCAACGCTGCAGGCAGCTATCAATCAGGCGAAGGCAGTAGCGAATAACGCTGCGGCGACCCAGTATCAAGTTGAGCAGGCAGTAAGCACGTTGAATGCAGCCCTGCAGACATTTAACGATGCAGTGATTCGCACGCAGCCTGGCGATACGAACGGTGACGGCCGTTATTCCGTGGGTGACCTGGCAATCGTTGCGGCAGCCTACGGCAAAACCTCCGCTGATTCGGACTGGTCCAGCTATAAGAATGCCGATTTGAATAACGACGGTAAGATCGACATCTTGGACCTTGCGTCTTTGGCTAGGAAAATACTTAACTAAGTAGCACTCAGCAGCAATAGAGAGATAGATAGAGAGGGAGGCTGGCTTCCCTCTCTATGATTCATTTCCTTAGCGAATAGGGAATGTTAGAAGGGCCGTGAGTTTAGTGAAGAAGAGATGATCCGGGATATCCCTCGATTTACCGAGTTACAACAAGCAGCTTAATGATCGCTTTTTATTTGATGCTTCTTCGGGTTACTCCTAAACCGGGAATTTACCATGAATTAACTCGAAGTGCATGAATAGGTAGCATGAAAGGACTCATTTACTAAAGGTATAAAATAATGCTAGAAACTGAAAAAATATTGTATCCGTTTTCATGCCGGATTAAATGAATGCTGATAGGGAGCAAAAGAATGCAGACTGCCGCTGTAGCGGGCTCGCCTTTAACGCTGATAGAATAGATCGTGTAAGCAGAATCAATTCGTTTATCTAATTAAAGGGGGCAACCGGAAATGAACAAATGGTGGGAAGCTCGGGTGAGGCGACCCTGCCAAACAAGGAAAACAGGAAGCCAAAGTGAAAAAGATTCAAATCCTGACTGAAGCAAAACAGATTCAATTGTATGGCGGCTCCCGTTCTGCGCCAAACCCATGGAAGGGAACCAAAGAGACTTCGCATAGAGACTTCGCACAAGTCTCTTTCCTGAAAGTGTACCACGCATTCATTTAGTGCAATGACAAGGCACAATCTGAATAGGGGGGATGTGTGCAAATATAGATACAAAATGTATCGAAACCAAAGGAGAAGGTAAGAGCAAGCGAATTAAATCAATGATGCTTAGAACTTTTGACTGCCCAGAATCTTATTTCAAAAAAATTTTGAAAGGAAGTGCAGTTATCATTAACTCTTTAAAGAGAAAAATCGTGTCGATAGCTCTGAGCGCTAGCATGGTTTTAGGTTTAGCGCCATTCGGAGCCATTCCTCCCGTACAAGCCGCTGGCAGATATGACAATAACTTCTCCATGGTTCTCAGCAGCTCAACCGACGCAAACAGATATCTCACAACGGCAAACTCCAATGCTTTCAACGTAGTTATGTACAACAACACCTATTCCGGTGTCTTCGGCGACCAGCACATGGGGGGAATCGAACTGTTTCTCCATGGGAATCGTATAGCTACCAATGGTGACATTCACTATATGCCCACTCCCGAGCAGTGGGACGCGACTCCAGCGCCTACCCGTGGTACCAAAATATTTGACATGACGACTAACAAAATCACCAGCCCGATGACTTTCAACGGGGCCACGGACGGAACTCTCAAGTATGATCTGATCGCCACCCCAGAGGAAGGCGGCGCATTGCTCTCAGTCGTACTTACCTCGGATTTACCAGCAAGCCTTGCTGGCAAGGCCAGGTTCAACATGGAGTTCATCCCCTCAAAATTTGAGAACAAGACATTTCAGGCAATCTCCGTAGAAAACGGACCTTATGACACCTTCGGAGTATTCCCGCTTCATCCACAGAGCACAATGTCCGAAGTTGAGCGTCCCAACTTTCCGACCCAGTCATGGTACGTACAAGATTGGAACACGGATAGGGGCAATTCTCAGCCGCTTCCGTTTGTCGAGGGATATGGCTTTACATTTGCCGCTGAGGACGAGCTGAATAATATCAGTATTACCTCTGATACAGGCAAACTCCAGCTGTATGACGCTCGCGACCGCGCGCAGAATGGTTGGTATGTGCTCAGTAACTTGATTACGGATGGCAAGAAAGGCGACACTGTTGCAAAATGGCATATCCGTCCCAAGGTAGTTCAGAACTGGGTGCGAGAGCCAAATATAGCTTTCAGCCAGGTTGGTTATTCTCCCAACCAGGAGAAGTTTGCAGTTATTGAATTAGACAAGTATGAAAATAATTTTCCATCGTCGGCATCCCTGCTCCATGTAAACGCAGACGGTTCTAAGGAAGTGGTATACACTGCCAACGTATCTGCTCCCGTATCATGGCAACGGTATAAATATGTGAATTTTGACTTTACAAGCGAAATCAAGACTGGTATGTACGTCATAAAGTATGGCGATAAGGAAAGTGATGTATTTCCGATTGCGGACGACGTATATAATAAATCCTGGCAATCGGCTCTGAGTGGCTTTCTTGCGGTTCAAATGGACCATATCGAGGTTCGCGACGGCGACCGCATCTGGCATGGAGCAGCGCATATGGATGACGGTAGCATAGGACCTCTAGGTGCTTCCTGGTTTGACGGTATGAGCATGCCAGCAACGATGCCGGATTCAATCACTGCGAAAGGCATCAAACCGGGGCAGCATATTCCTGGATTGAATGTCGGCGGGTGGTATGACGCTGGTGATTTTGACCTTCAGGGTTCCAGAGAAATCGAAGTGCTTCAGGACCTTATTTTTGCGGCTGAGGCTTTCAACAATATGGACAACAGCGATACGTTATCTGTTAAGTGGGATGACAAAACAGGCGGTGTGGTACAGATGCACAAGCCTGACGGAATTCCTGATATTGTGCAGCAGGTTGCACACGGAATCAAGTATGTCCTTGCACAGATCGATAATCTCGGCGGCTACGGCGGAACAATGGAATTACGTACTCTGCGCCAGTACACTCATCTAGGCGATGTTTCTTCCGATACCGACGGTTATATATACGACTCCACCCTTGGCCCAAATGAAATCGTTGAGCGCAACGGTCTCGTATATTCTGGCAAACCTGACGATCGAGTATTATTGCTCGGCGGCGGCGGAGGAAACTTCACCAGCACTCTTACCAGCAACACCTCAGCGGATATCGCAGGAGCCGCATACTTACTGTATGATTATTATCCTGAGCTTGCGACCAAATCCCTGAACACTGCACTCGCCATATGGGACAAAGAAAGAGCATCCCAGCCGGCAAACTTGGGCACCGAATGGAATACGCTGGTTCAGTTGATGCTTGCGACCAAAAAGATGGGCAACAGCAGCAGGTTTGAATATTTTAAGAACCGTCTTTCATCACTAACATCCACTGCATTTAACTCAAACGGTATAAGTTCAAGATACAACTCCTTGTTCATCATGGATCTTATGGACGACACTTTTAGAGCTCAGGTGCAAAATGCTGTAACTCAATACGCGGCCACGGTTAGTTATCCTACCATAACCAACCCATTCGGAGTGCAGTTTACCACAGGAGCAGGTTGGGGCGGATCACCGACCATAATTGGCTTTGGTCAGCGCCTGGCCATTATGTATAAATACTTCCCAACTATCGATTCCTTGAAAATGTATACTCTACGCTCTGCGAACTATATCCTGGGCAGACACCCTGCCAACAATAATTCGTGGGTGTCAGGTGTGGGCACGAAGTCCCAATTGAAACCCTACAACAGCAACCGTGCGGACCAGTCCTTCATTCCCGGTTCCATTCTGCCTGGTCACATCACTTTTGCGCCAGATTTCGTGGAATCACTTGGTGACTTTAACTTCCTGTGGTTTGAAAACGAGTCGATCATCAACTACCAGTCTAAGTGGATTTCTGTAGGTATGGCTGCGAGTATGATCGCCAACGAGTCTTCCACTGAGACTCAAGCACCAACCAAGGACTTCAAAAATAACTTCATGATGGGTATTAAGAAGACGAGTTCCACAGATGGATATCTGCAGACCCCAGGCTTCAACCTGTTCATGTATGATAACACCTTTGACGCTGCACCCGGCGACAAGAAGAATGCGGGCATCGAGCTTATCCAGTCCGGACGCCGTATCGCCACCAACGGCGACATCAGCCTGCTGAATGCTCCGGATAAGTCAGATAGTACTATCCCTCCAGTACGCAACAGCCGAACGGTTGACGATGTGAACAATACCCTCAGCGCGAACTTGACTATTCCATCAGATTCAAAGGGCAACCCTGCGGTTAGTTACAACCTGAAGGCAGAACCCGAAGCTGGCGGTATCAAGCTTACGGTTAAGCTAGACAATCCTCTGCCAGCAGATCTTATAGGCAAAGCGGGCTTCAGCTTACAATTTGCCCCATCACAGTTCATCAGCAAGAGCTTCCAGGCTGATACTAACGGCGATGGCAATTATGATTCCTTCGGCGTATTCCCTCTCGTTCCTCAGGACGATATGGTGAGTGCTGAGAGAGCTAGGACCGAGGCAAGTGATAAAGGCAACATGCAACCGTTGCCTTTCGCAACCGGCAAGAAGATGACCTTTGCCGCCGAGGATAATGAAAACCGTATTCGTATTTCGTCGGACAGCGGTGATCTCTCGCTCTATGACGGACGTAACAATACACAGGACGGCTGGTTTATACTTCGCACCATGATTCCAGCAAACGCCACCGAAATCACATGGCACATCAGCCCTGACGTTAAGCAGGATTGGACCCGCAAACCCAATGTTGCTCACAGCCAGGTTGGATATGCGATGGATTTATCAAAGGCTGCCGTAATCGAACTTGATCCTAACTTCAACGCACCAACGACAGCTTATATTGACCGTTTGAATATGAATGGCACCTATACGGAAGTATTCTCCGGTGAGCTTGGCGCACCTACTTCATTGGCACGTTATACTTATAGAAATTTTGACTTCTCCTCAGTCAAAGATCCTGGTATGTACGTAATCCGTTACGCTGGAGAACGCACAGATCCGTTCCCGATAAAAAAGAACGTTTATGACAGATCATGGCAGTCATCCCTCAGTGGCTTCCTCGCTGTCCATATGGATCATATGACGGTTCGCGAGAGTTACCGCATCTGGCATAATCAGACATTTAAAGACGACGCTCTTCAAGCTCCGCTCAATATGCAGTCGTTTGGTGGATGGAACATGGGGACTGTAACTGATTCTACCTATGCACCCTATGAGCATATTCCTGGATTGGCCGTTGGTGGATGGTACAATCCAAGCGGTTATGAACTTGATACTGCGAGCAACCTTGAAGTGATCCAGGATCTCGCTTTGGCATTTAAAGAGTTAGGTGTAGACTATGACACATTCACAATGGATAATGCATCTAGCTTCGTTGAGATGCACAGAATGGATGGAATTAATGATATTCAGCAGCAAGTGAAGCAGGGAATCCTGCAGATATTAGGCCAAATTGAAAATGTCGGCTTCGTATTCAAGGGTATGAAGGTTCCAACCCTGAAGCAATATTCACAGTCAGGTGACGCCTCGAAGGCTTCAGACGGATTCGTTTACGACAATGCTCTCGCGTCGGACGCTAGATATGGCTTACAATCTGGCATACTTGACGACAGACTTGCTTTTGTCGGTACCAAGAACGTGGAAATGCAGTATGACGCAGCAGCTGCGCTAGCATCGGCAGCCTATGCTCTCAAAGGTTTTGACGATGCACTTGCCGCTCGCTGCCTGGCAACAGCAGAAAACATCTGGAATACAGAGACCCTTGTCACTAGCGGAACGCAGGTTGCTGCTGAGTGGAGGGCCGCTGTGCAGCTCCTGATCGCCACCAATGGCAACAAGGAAACATATAAACAGTTTATTAAGGAAGTTTCGGCACTTGAGCTGAGTACTTCAAACTTCGGAATGAGCGGATGGAAAGCAGCGCGTGTCCTTACTTATATGGATCAAGGGTTCAAGAAGGAATTTAAGCAAGCCCTAACAAATTATATCCCTGTTTTGGACAGCGAGATCTCAAACCCGTTTGGCGTGCCGGTAACTGGCGGCAATGTCAGCGTTCTCAACATGGGCGTTAGCATGAGCATCCTGAACAAGTATTTTCCTGAGATTGTGAGCGAGAAATATACGCTCAGCGCAGCGAACTATATCTTGGGCACACATATGTATAACGACACCTCTTGGGTGTCTGGAGTGGGCACCAAGTCGTCGAAACACGGGTATGGCAGCAACCGTGCCGACCGTTACTTCATCGCAGGTGGTATCGTTGCCGGTTCTGCCAACGTTCTGTCGGACTTCCCTGAAGCCGTTGACGATTACAACTATCTGCCAGACGAAACAGGTTACAGTATCGAAACCGCTGCCAAATGGATTGTAGTTGGAAAAGCAGCCGACACAATGTCAACTGCTCCAGTAGTTGATCTAACTAAACCTAGAGTAAACATATCGGCAGCAAGCCATGTACAGCCTGAAAGTAGCTTTATTGTAAAAATCAGTCTGGATAATGTGTCACAAAGCGTTTATGCTCAGGATATTTCACTTGGATATGACCCTAATATCTTCGAGTATGTATCTGTGGAAGGTGCAAATGACAAAATCATGGTAGTAGACTCTAGAACCACTCCCGGCGCTGTAAGAATTATTTCTGTGGCCACAAATGGTTTGGCTACGCCAAGCGCGGAAATACTCAACGTCACCTTCAAGGCAAAAACAAATGCTTCCGGAAGTATTGCAGTTACCCAAGCGGTCCTTGGTACTATGCCTGATGGAATAGAAATTGAGGCGGCATTGAGCAGTAAAACCATTGTAGTAGGCGCTTCATCTGAGGTTGATAAGGCTCAACTTGGAGCATCTATAAGTAGCGCAGAGACCCTTTATGCCAATGCGGTAGTAGGCACACAGACTGGCCAATACCCGCAAACAGCCAAGGATATCTTTAAGGCAGCTATAGATGCAGCAAAAGCTGTGAATGACAACAGCAGTGCAACACAGGCACAGGTAGACAGTCAAGTAATCGCTTTGAATAATTCGAAAAATATCTTCCTTTCTTCAGTGATAGCTGGACAAAGTGTTGATAAGACAGCCCTAGGAGTTGCTATTACTAGTGCTGAGAGCCTTTATGCAGAGGCAGTAGTTGGGACACAGCTTGGACAATATCCGCAGGAAGCAAAAGATATCTTCGGTTCGGCTATAGATGCGGCCAAGTCAGTGTACAATAACTATAATGCAACACAATCCCAGGTAGACAGCTCCGTTGAGGCACTTAATAGTGCAGTGATTGTCTTTATGAACAAAGTAGCTTATGCAGACATAAACAACGACGGAATTATCAGTATAGGAGACCTTGCGATTGTAGCTTACTATTATGGAAAGGATGCTACCGACATCGATTGGGAGAAGGCAAAAAGGTCAGATGTGAATAGGGACAACAAGGTGGATATTTATGACCTTTCTTATGTTGCGTATAATTTGCTGGATAATAAATAACTAAATAGTAAATTTGAGCTCCAATAACAAGAATGAAGCTATTCTTGTTATTGGGGCTAACTTTTTATTACTATTCAAAGTCTCAGCATCTCTTTATGAATATGGATGAGGAGCCCGGGGGCGACAGTCGGGCCGCTCTGTAGGCACCTGTGGATAAGCTACACCAACATTTTTATGAAAATATACGCTGTAAAGAATGACAGTTAGGTGAGTGGTTAGACCTTCCAATACACGAAACATATGCTGAGAAGTTAGAGGGAAATTCGAGATTTTGTTAAATGAGTTTGACGGTGAAAACTGGATATACCGCCAGAAGTGACTTTATTGTATAAATCGATGAATCCAAGACCTAAGGGAGCAGTTTGCCGCGGGCGGCAGCAGCTCCCTTTTCATTAAGCTATGGGCAGATTACTCTAATACCTAGCAAATGCTATTCTTTAGAAAGTGGTGATCGAATAGCAGAGGTCCATTAAAATTTCACTTAAAAGTCTGTAATTCATCTTATCCCAACCTGAGCTAACTATCATATCTGCGGAAAATACTGGACTTATCGTTCCGGAAAAGTATATACTGTACCTACGGAAACGGAGGGAGAACCATAGGACGCTACAAAGAGTTTGATAAAGAAGCAGTACTTCATAAAGCGATGCTCGTTTTTTGGAAGAAGGGCTACGAAGCGGCAAGCATTCCCGATTTGCTGGAAGCTATGAATCTTAGCAGATCAAGTCTGTACGAAACGTTCGGGGACAAACAAACACTTTACATCGAGGCGATCAACTGGTACAAGAAGTGGAAGCAAGCGAAACGGGACATCCTAGTCAATGCGACATCCGCAAAATCGGGAATCCGGCAGTACTTCAAGATACACATCGATTCCGCTTTAGGCGACGAGTCGCCGAAGGGCTGTCTCATTACTAATGCAGCAGTTGGCATGGATTCGCCAGATGAGCAACTGAATGCGTTGATCAGGGAGCGGTTTGACGAGTTGGAGAAATCCTTCTACGAGCTGCTGCGCAAAGGTCAGGAGACGGGAGAAATCATGCCTGAGAAAGATATCAAGACTTTATCTTATCTGCTCTCAAACCTGAATCATAGTATAAATATCGTTGCGAAGGTGCAGGGTGACCGCAGCAAGATGCAGCAGATGATGGACATGGCGATGGAAATGCTATAAATTTTTTTGCACATTTCGGAACGATTGTTCCGAAAAATTTCTGGTGACCAAAGGGGATTTTCTATGCATTCTGCTTCCAATCCAACGGAAAAATCGATGTCGCCATCGCTGATTTTTATCCTGGCAGCCGCTTGCGGTATCATAGCGGCAAATCTTTATTATGCTCAACCATTGATCGGCTCGATCGGCTCGACCATCGGGCTCTCCTCCGGGGCTGCCGCACTCATCGTTACATTGACTCAAATCGGCTACGGGATCGGCTTGTTATTTATCGTACCGTTAGGAGACATCTTGGAAAATCGTAAGCTGATCCTTTCATCATTGCTCGTTACAGCCGCCGTTTTGGCAATTGCCGCTGTCATCAAAAGCGCCATCCTGTTTCTCACCGCTTCACTCGTGATCGGAGTAGGTTCCGTAGCAGCACAAATTCTTGTGCCGTATGCGGCTCATCTTTCGCCTGAAGCCGTGCGCGGTCGCAACGTGGGCAACGTCATGAGCGGGCTGCTTCTAGGGATTATGTTCGCGCGTCCCGTTTCAAGCTTGGTGGCGGAGTATATGGGCTGGCGCGCTATATATTTCTTCTCCGCAGCATTGATTTTTACGCTGGCTCTTGTATTGGCAAAGACACTGCCCTCAAGGAAGCCTTCGGCCACTACAGCTTACCCGGCGTTGCTGCACTCCATGCTGCATCTGCTGAAGGCGACACCGGCTTTGCGCCGGAGGGCAATTTATCATGCTTGTGTATTCGGAACGTTCAGTTTGTTTTGGACTACAGTCCCGTTGGTATTAATAAGTCCGCCGTTCCTTTTCACTCAGAAGGAGGTCGCTCTGTTCGCATTAGTCGGGGTAATGGGGGCAATTGTGGCGCCAGCGGCGGGCCGTATGGCAGACCGCGGATGGGTTCGCCCGGCTACGGGAGGGGCATTGGCCATCGTCATCTTTTCCGGGCTGCTTCCCTTGCTGGTTTCACGTTCTGCATTCGCAGTCCCCATTCTAGTAGTTGCGGCGATTTTACTTGACATGGGGGTTTCCGCCAACATGGTTCTCGGGCAGCGGGTGATTTTCTCTTTAGGAGCGGAATTTCGCAGTAGGCTTAACGGTTTGTATATGGCCATTTTCTTTTTAGGGGGCGCTATCGGCTCAGCGGCAGGGGGATGGGCTTACGCAAAGGGGGGCTGGGAGGCGGCACTGCTGATCGGAATCGCCTTACCGGCCATCGCCATGGCGTATTATGCGACGGAGTTTTTCAAGATTAAGGAAAGAAAATCTCATTGATTGAAAGTTATAGGGCAGAATAGCGTGGATATTTGAAAATCAAAAGTGTATATATATTTAAAAGAAAACTTTTACTGTTTGTTACATCATTTAGCGTTTTTAGACTATTATCTTTTAGGAAATCTGCAAAATTCTTGTCATCCGACAATTATTATGTATGTACAAAGCTCGGTTGACAAGATTTGCTATGACATATGTATATGCAGAAAGACTAAAATATCACCTTTCGGTTACTGTATCACCTGAAAGTACGTACTTTTCTTTTCATAACTTATGACCCATAATGACTCTCGTGGCCACACAAGCAATAACTTCAATTATAAGAACACCAGCGGTTTTAATAAATTCGTGAATGGTAAAGCATACTAAATTGATGTTAACAATCACATTCATATACATGATTATTGGAACATCACATGGGGGAAAAATCATGGGTAAATTTGATGGTAAAGTAGCAGTCGTAACAGGTGGTACAAGCGGCATCGGTCTTCAAGCAGCCAAGCAATTCGCACAAGAGGGCGCTTATGTCTATATCATGGGACGCAGACAAGCGGAACTTAATGAAGCAGTAAAACAAATCGGTAACAATGCAACTGGCGTACAAGGAGACATTTCCAAGCTTGAGGATTTAGATAAGCTCTATGCGACGGTAAAGAAGCAAAGCGGGCATTTGGATATTCTCTTCGCGAATGCTGGGCTTGGCCATTTGCAGCCATTGGGTGAAATTACGGAAGAGATTTATGATAAAACGTTTGATGTTAATGTGAAAGGTACGATTTTCACTGTTCAAAAAGCTCTTCCATTGTTTCCGGATAACGTTGGATCCATCATTCTGACGGGGTCTAAGGCCAGCTCTGCTGCATTTAGCGTCTACGGAGCATCAAAGGCGGCGATTCGGCAGTTGACTCGCAACTGGATCCTTGACCTCAAAGGAACCGGCATTCGTGTAAATGTACTAAGTCCAGGATTCGTTAGTACGCCTGCCTACGATTACTTATTCGGCGAGAGTAAGGACGCCGTTCTTGAACATGCGAAAAACATAACGCCGCTAGGCAGATTGGGAACGGTTGAAGATATGGCCAATGCTGTCATGTACCTTGCTTCAAGTGAAAGTAGTTATGTTAATGGAATTGAGCTATTCGTAGACGGCGGAGTTGGTCAAATCTAATCGTGTGGGGAACCGCGATAACGGCAGGTAAACATTTTTCCTAAATCTCCGTAAAGCGCGCATCAATTTAATAGGTACAGCTACTCTGAGATTTGAGGAGCTGTGCCTTTTTCTTATATAATCATGGCTCAGCTTGAGTTCAACGGGATTTGAGCTACTATATTTTATTGTGAGAAAGAGGGTTTAAACGTTTTGAATTTTTTCAAAGTTCGTTTTCAAACGGGGTGAAATAATAATCATTGAAAAAGCAATAAGTCGATTGTGACACAAGTGTCCGGTGACAAGACATAGTCCCATTCCCGATTTTGACAAGAACTTGATCTCATTCCCGACAGAATCAATTCGAGCGCTCATTGTTAAACGGGCAGGTTAGCGTGGCGGCCAAGGGATAACAACTACTGAAGTATTTAGAGGTAATGTTTAAAAGGCTGTTGTAAAATAAGGATAAAACGTATTCAGATTATGGGGGCATATTTTAAAAGCCTGTACACTGAATTACTTGATGATTTGAATAATAATTTTCATGTACACAGTGTTGGTTTTCCAGGGCTGCATGAAATGCTTAAAACATTAAAGGAGAGAGGATATAAACTGGGAATAATAACTAATGGAAGAGACTTTTACCAACGGAACAAAATTACCGCTTTAGGGATTTCAGAGTATTTCAGTGAAGTAGTGACTTCAGGTGCTGTAAGTATTAAAAAACCTGACCATGCAATATTTCATATCGCTTTAAATAATTTAAAGTCATTGAGTGAGCGCTCAGTATTTATTGGGGACAGTCTTAAGGCTGATGTAATTCCAGCTAAGGAACTTGGAATGTTCACAATTCTAAAAAGTAAGGATTGTTCATCGGCAGAACCTGATGCAATTTGTGATAACTTAAAGGAGATACCTAGAATTATTAACCGTTTATCTGGATTGGAATATTGAACTAACGCAGAACGAGAGTTCAATTACAATAAGAAGAGGCAACCGATCCAGAAGGGTCGGCTGCCTTTTCTACTTGTGGTAAAATGTGATTAATACAATAGTAGCTGGACAAAACGTCCAGATATGGGGTTATGCTTTCTTTTGCAGCTCTCCCGTGTGTTGAATATTTACATGAACATCGATTTGATCCAAGGATGGAGAAGTAAGCTCTGTGTCTTGCCAGTTTTTGAATCTTTTCTTAAACATCACATTTCTGAAGTTGTAAACATCTGCCCCTATATGCAGTCCGTCTTCATAAGTCGATCGGATTTCTTTTTTGATCTGCTCCTCCGCTTCTTTCTCGATTTCTTGCTCTGACTTCGAGCCGTCCAGCAATTCTACGATATTTCCCCGGACTTTAACCGTAATATTGAAAACCATTTTTCCATCTTGATCGGTGACTGATATTTTGGGCCTTGGTTTTTCAAGTGAAACGATCGCGGACTTGGTCTCCACAGCAGTTCTTGATGACTCTTTATTCATCCATCGCAGTCCTTTTATCTTATTGTTCGGCATCCAACCATGAAAATCGACCTTTTGAAGAGCGAACACGCCGTTTATTTTCAATTTCGTATCGGATTTCTCATCGGACTGCCACGCGGTTTTATCAATGGAAAGGGTAGGGACCAGAGCAATATCGCCTGGCTCATTAATATAAATTTGATATTCCTGCGCTCGAAGGGGTTTAACGAACGATCTTTGTAAATAATTTTCCTCCGGAGTGCCGAGAATGTTCGTAATCGGCGACATTTGGAAGAAAGACGGTGTTTTAAAAATGTCCTCAATCGATCCTTGCGTGCCGAATACCCAAGGAGAATACCTAAACTCTCTATATCTCTTTAGATTATCAAAGTACTCATCTCCCCCGGCTCGAAACGCGCTTTCGGTGAACAGAAAAGCACGAACATGACTCCAATAGACTCTTCTTTGTACCGTTTCATAAAGATTGCTGAGGGCCATAGAGGGCGTCTTCCCCTTCCCCTTGCCGACATACACCTTCGGACCGTCGCTTCCCCCTGCACTCTCCGTTTTAGCTACGTGATTGAAGGATACGATCTGAATATAAGCTTCATACTGATTATCCTTATAATCTACTCCTATCGCGGTAGCGTAAAGCAGTTCTTGAATATTCTTATTGTCCCAACAACCGGTTAGGCACAGCATACAACAGATCGTGAAAAAGATTATCATCGCTCTCATGGTCTTTCACCTTGTGATGTAGAATCTGTAGGATGAAGAAAGTGTGGTCTTTTGTTTTTGGACTTGAACGGTCGGTTAAATACCGCCAATATGGAAGACTTGATATTAATCTCCGAGATCGGAGACCAATAGGAAGTGCCGAAGGATGTCAATGTGGAGGTGTACGCTACCACGGATATCAAACCTATGAAAAATCCATACGTACCAAGAAAGGATGAAATCAGCAACATGTAAATTCGAATAAGTGTGACGGTACCTGTTAAGGATTGATTCACCATCGTAAAAGAAGCAACGGCCGTCACAGCAGTAAACATAAGAAGAGAAGGAGAGGCAAGTCCGGACCGGATCGCAGCATCACCGATAATAATCCCTCCGACTACCGTCACCGTTTGACCAACCGGCTTGGGCAGGCGGATACCTGCCTCTCGGAACAATTCAAACAATCCGAAAGTGAGCAGGTTTTCAACCGGTGCAGGATACGGAATACCCGTACGTGCAACGGAAATGGACGCAAGCAAGGGGAACGGAATTTGATCGATATTAAAGCAGGTGAGCGAAATGTAGAAACCAGGAAGGAACATAGCCGTAACTAAACCAATAAGACGCAGTATACGCTGAAAAATCGAGTAATAGTAAGAAGAATGAACATCCTCGGGTGATTTTAATTGTTCCATAAGATTGGATGGGCCGATAGTAGCCATAGGAGACCCGTCCAATAGGACGACAAATCTGCCGCGGAGCAGCGACTCGGTTGCAAAGTCAGGCCTTCCGATCGTATCCACTAGTGGAAAGATGGAATCGCTCGAATCGCTTAAATATTCTTCCAGTTGAGCGCATCCGATTATGGTGTCCACATCGATTTGGGAAATCCGGCTTTTTACTTCCACAACGAATGCAGGGTTAATAATATCTTTGATGTACAGAATGGCTATGCGAACGTTCCCTCTACTTCCTACAATAACCTGTTCAAATTGAAGAGATGAGGTTTTTAACCTTTTGCGAATAAGAGCGACATTAGTAATTACTTCTTCCGTAAAACCGTCACGTGGCCCGCGAATCGATATTTCGCTAGTAGATTCCTCAGGTTGGCGCTTCGGCGGGTTGGATATATTCGTTTCGTATACATCAATCTCATTATCGCGGGAATATAGAATGATGACGCTGCCTGAAAATACACTCTGTTCAATTTGACGGAGCTCCACATTTTTGTCTAAGAGTTTTAGTTCGGAAGTCTCCACCATTTCCGCCAATCTCGGGAGAATATTCTCGTTTAGTTGCTTAGAATCGATTAGACCTTCGCAGTAAATGACGTGCGCGCCGCCTCGCTCCTCGATTTTCACATCGTGGCAGCAAACGAATAATGCTTTGAAATCCTCTTCTTTTGAAAGTTCGATGTTCATGATGAACCTCTTTTTCTTGTTGTAAGGTGCGCTAACAGAGTCCAGCAAAGAATGGATAAGGCAGATAGAGGATAGAAGTAAGCTTTAGTGAGTGCTAAAAAAATACTGTCGTTTATCTTAAGCTCTATGCCGATAAATAAAACGGCTGTGAAAGTCAGGATCGCTATTTTCTTATTCTGACGACTGGAGGTAAGCAAATCACCGAGCAGAAACAATCCCAAACTGATTTGTATAGCAGTAGTACACAGCCACTGGTACATAGATAGAAAGTCCAAATGTTCCACGAAGCTGCTGATACTAACCAGCCGCCACTGAGTAAAGAGCGGGAAACGCTGCTTGGATGCTTCATAAATGCCGAATGTAGTGATTATACCTACAACAATATTGATAAAGAAAAACGAAGTGCTGGAGCATAATACTCCAAAATGCTTCCACTTGAATTGTCCTTGAATATGAGGCATCAACAATAATAACCAAAATAACTCCATGCCTATTCGGAAACATGTCGCCGTTCCACTTAAGATGGGCCAGGTTCCTTCGTTGAACAGAGGGAGAAGAAGGTCATGATGCCTATATTTAAATGTAAAGATAGCCATAAAGAACATCAAAATTAGGAGTATCGGAAATAAAACAGAAAAGGAAATGGCGATCGGTTTGATTCCTTTGAAGGCAAAATAGGCGCATAGGATCAGCATAGGTAATGAAATCGCCCAAATCGGCGTAAAAGGGAGGATCATGGATTTGACCCATGTGACGATATTTTTGTGAGTGACAAACAGTTCGCAGATCAAGTACAGGGCAATCCAGCACCTCACCGTCCAAGCGGCCAAACTTCCCATTTTCAACTGAATAGCATCAAGAAAGGATTGGTTTGGTTGCTGATTGATAACGATTCGGTAAATCCAATAGGCATAAATGAAGTACGCGGCGCACCCGAAGATAACGCTGGTAAGCCCATCGCGCTTAGAATCTTCAATTAAGATAATAATGCCTGAAATTTGAGCCAAAGCGAGCGTAGCGCTCAAACACAGCAAATATCCGTGAAAGGGATTAATTTTAGGATTGGAAAACGTAGACATCGGACTCACCACCTGATTCATATATTTCCCTACAATAGTGTTTTTATTCCATAATTAGGTATAGGGACAGCAGTAGAGTTTGATGTTAGCCCACGTGAAATAAATAATATGATGCAAGCTAATCTTGCATTTGAGTTTAGTATCCTTAAAGAAAATTTGGAACAATGGAACTGACCATGAATACTAACAAATCGAAGCCGTGACCGCCATCTGTTCTCTTATTCTTTGAAGTAAAGGGAATTAAGTATAGGAAAATAAATGAATTAACCGAATATATATATAATTGATAAATCAGGAAGGAGAGATTACGTAAGATGCTGAATTATTGGGCAGAGAATCAACATTGGGCTAAGTTAACACCTTGGTTGGGGTTCATAACCATTGTAATGCTATTCTGGACATTCAGTCCTGTCGATACGATGTTCTGGGCATTGATCAACATCCCCTTATATTTGTTTCATCAAACCGAGGAGCATTATTGGCCGGGCGGCTTTAAGGATTACTTTAATCGAGTCGTGAATAGGTTGCCGGAGGGTGACGAGGCTTTAACGGATGAGAAAGTGTTTTGGATCAATATTATTCTAGTATGGCTGGCGTTCCTCATTTTCGGACTTTTATGTATCGTAAATATCGGCTTTGGTTTGTTAATTGTCATTTTTAGCTTGATGAACTGTGCCACCCATATTTATACAGGAATTAAATATAGAGAATGGAATCCGGGGCTGGTAATGGCAAGCCTTCAGTCTATCGCATCCGTTTATGGTGCATACGTGATTACGGCAAAAGGTATTTCCCATCCAATGACCTGGTGGATTAGCTCGGTTTTATTTTCGATTCTTGTTCATGCCATCTTATTTAAGTTAGTGATGCATAAGAAATAGGTCGGGAACTAACGAAAAACGATAGCGCTGCGGCGATGAACCGATCCATCGCTTATTTTCGTTTCGGTGCGCTCCGCTCAACTATGGGCAGGATAGTTCAATTTAAATTAATAATTCTCTTGTCCGAATATTATTCCTGGCGGGTCATTTTTACTCATAGAACATCGAGAAGAAAGGAATTTTTGAAAGGTTACTGATATAATAGAAAGGTGGGAGATTCTTGATAGAAACAAAACGTCTTATAATTAGAGAAATGGTGCAGTTCGATTATGATGCATTGTGTAGAATATTGTGTGATGAGGAAGTAATGCGTGCTGCTTATGAAAGTGCATTCAACTTAGAAGAAGCACAAAATTGGCTTAACAGACATCTTAAAAGATATGAAGAGTATGGTTTTGGACTTTGGGCTGTTGTATTAAAAGAAACAAACGAAATGATTGGCCAATGTGGCTTGACAATGCAAGGCTGGAGAGAAAAAGAAATTTTGGAAATAGGATTTTTGTTTCAAAAAGCATATTGGCACAAAGGTTACGCAACGGAAGCGGCCATTGCTTGCAAGGAATACGCTTTCTCAGTTCTTAATGCAAATAGGGTTTATTCTATTATTAGGGACACAAATATAGCCTCTCAAAAAGTTGCTGTTCGAAACGGTATGAATATTATTGATAAAGATACTAAGAATTTTAGGAATATAGAGATGGACTTTTTTCTGTATTCTGTAGAGCGAACAAATAGAGCATAATATAAAAGTGAAAATAAACAACAAAGTTTAACAGAGCCAGAAGTAAAGATGCTGCACAAAAACCATATGAACGGTCAAGCAATTTGATAATAGATAATATAACCTTTCAAAACTATAGTTGAATGACACCAGGAGAGGCTGCCGATTTGATCGGTTGCCTTGACGAAATGCGTGGTCTACCGAAAGTCAAAGTTTATCTTGTTCCTTAGACGAATGAGCGGGGAGCGGAATTTAGGAAGGGACAGATCGCCGAGGCCGGCAACTGTCCCTTATTTTATTCAAGTGACGGGTAGATACGGTGTCTTTTATATACATCTTCCATTGGACTTGCTGAATTTAGTAGATGAAACTCACTGTTAAAATCCAGTAGGCTTAATTATTCAATTAGGTTTCTCGTGGCCTTATACAGATTTTCCACGTATACATCTACTTCATCTCGTGTCATGCGTAAGCGATTTACAGAAGTACCATATCCAATTTCCTTTTTACCTTCTTCTAATGCTTTGAAAATTCCATCTGCGAAGGCATCTAATGGTTCTCCTTGGGTATGCGCCCCCGCTCCACCTAAATTTGTATTTACTGCCGGAGGAGCAACTTCAATAACTTCTACAGACGTTTCAGAAAGTTGGTGTCGTAGACTCATTGTAAATGAATGAAGCGCCGCTTTGGATGCTGAATAAATAGGGGCAATTGCAAACGGTGTAAAAGCTAATCCAGATGTCACGTTGATGATAGTCGCCTCTTTTTTTGTTGCAAAAAATGGTGCGAACATCATAGAGAGATGTAAAGGTGCTTCAAGGTTGGTTGTGATTTCTTTACTGAAATAATTCCAATTGTTCTTCGCATCCCCTTTTAACACATTAAAGCGTTGTTGGATCCCTGCATTGTTAACTAACACATTCACTTCTGGATAGTTTGCTGTTACCCAATCGAACAATGCTACACGATCGGATTCAATATCCAAGTTACTTACACGAGTAATAAGGTTAGGGGATTTTTCTTTAGCATGTTGAAGTACATCTTCACGTCGTCCACAAACAATGACTTTATTTCCAGCTTCGATAAAGCGCTCTGCAAAAGCTAAACCTATTCCAGTGCTTCCGCCTGTAATAAGAATTGTATTTCCTGAAAGTTTCATCTTATTTCCTCTTTTCCAATATGATTTCATCTTCTCTTGCTTCTTTTCTTTCCTGTGTATACTTTGTATAACGTGCGATTTTTACATCAATTCCTTTTAATGCTTCTTGCATTAGCGAAATTTCAGCTAGTACATTTTGCTTGTGATTCTTCATCATTTCAAGTCGCAATTCAATAGTACTCTCTCCCTCTACTACCCAATCAACATATTGTTTAATTACACTTATTGGCATATGCGTGTTTTTTAGATAAATAATGATTCCGAGGAAAGTGATTTGATCTTCTGAAAATGACCGCCTCCCAGCTTCATCACGCTCAACTTGTGGTAATAACCCTTTTTTTTCATAATAACGTATCGTTGATTCCGGGATATCGAGTCTGTCTGAAACTTCGCTAATTGAATAATACTTCATCTGGAGGCCTCCAAATTTTATATGTCATGTCGACAGGAATATGATACGACTTAAACCATGGTTTAAGTCAACAAAGAAATTAATAGTCTGTTGAAGGCTAAAAATTTGAATCCAAAAACGCCTACGTTCCTTCATAAATTGCAACCAAGTGTTTCGACAATCGTAATACAGCATATACTGATGTACGGAGGTGCTTGAGATGGATTTTCTGAAGGATTTAGGCAAGCTGGCAGGCGATGTGACAGGCAAAGTGCTTGGAGGAACTGTCCGTGTGGCAGGGGAGCTTGTTCGCAGTGATTATATAAAGGAAATCGGCAATGATATAGAACAGGTAACGGCCAAAACTGGCGAAATCGCAGGTCATGCAGCGAGCGGTGTATGGAATTTAAGCGCAGGCCTAATTACGGCAGATAAGCAGCAATCGAAAGCTGGACTCCATGAACTTGAACAAACAGCCATTACGACGGCAAAAGGAGTTGTCCATGGCATCGAGTATGTGGTTGAGAGCGGAAAAGATGTCGTGACAGGCTTTAAGGACAGCGATAAAGCACGGTTGAAGGACGGCGTGAAAAAGCTGGGAAAAGCGGCTGCTATCAGCATTCTGGCTATCGGGGTGATCGATGTCGTCGATGGTCCGGACGTACCGGATTCCTCAGGTACAGTTTAAGACATGTGCCGTCATAAAAACAGACCCGACGAGAAATTGTTGGGTCTGTTTTTAGTATTGGTATTAGTTAGTATACCAGAACAGTGGTCAAGACAGAGGAATGAAGACATCTCAGCAACTGGCTTGACCACCGGTTGCCGCTTCCAAGATAGTAGAGCGTGGTTTATTCTTCCAACGGTAAGGCAGTTAAGAGTTATCCTTGAATACGAAGAGTTGGATAGTTTGGAGTAATCCTTTATGTTAAAATGTGGCTAAAAGCCTAAGGTGGATTCTATGGAGAACTGCTCACTAGTAAAATGGCAGCAGAAGTAATAAGTAAGAGATACCCAAATGTATCCGTTTTGGGTAGACAGCATGGCTTTTTTGATCAGAAGGATGAAGCACAAATTGTAAATGAGATTGCGACCTTGAGGCCCGATGTTCTAGTGGTTGCACTTGGAGCCCCAAAAGCTGAATTTTGGATACATAAATTTAAAAACGAATTAAATGCTAAAGTTGCTATTGGCGTTGGAGGAAGTCTTGATATCATTGCCGGGACAGTAAAAAGAGCACCAGTTATATGGCAGAAGTTAAATGTGGAGTGGCTTTATCGATTATTAAATCAACCTTCCAGATGGCGAAGACAATTAATTTTGCCTCGTTTTGCAATGAAAGCATTGTTATTTAAAGAAAATAATCGGTGATAAAGGAACATAAAAAGGTTTCGGAGAATTAGTCAAGGAGGAGAGTGACAAGTATGGTTCATGTAAAAGATTTGTTATCCGATCAGTTATTAGCGAATGCTAATGACCCTAGTTGGTACCTGCCATTTTCAGCTGCTGTTGAAAACTTGTCGGAGGAAGCAGCTTTTTGGAAGCCAAGTGAGGATAGCAATAGTATCGCTGAAATTGTGCAGCATTTACTTTATTGGAATAAAACATGGCAAACCAGGCACCAAAAATCTGATGTCAATGCCGTGCCTTCCATAGGAGATAATAATAATAGTTTTATAATTCCTAAAGACCAAACATTCATTGATTTAAAAGATCAATTATTAGATGTGCTTTTAAAATGGCAAGAACTGCTTACTGAAGAAAAAGTTGAAAGTGATGTAATCGGATTTCCGGTGTCTGCCAAGTGGTGGGAGATACTTGGAAATGTATCAACTCATAATGCCTATCACATTGGTCAAATTTGCTATATTCGCAAGCTGAACAAATAGCTGAAGAGGTTGGATAGCGTTTTTAGTTTCATACGAATAAAATGATGATGTCGGCCTGTGCCTTTATGGTGCGGGCTTTTTTGTTTACGCGACAGAGATCCAAAAATGAAGTAAACCAGCGTATGATTTGGGCAAATTGGGAAACCTTAGGTGTAGCTAATTCGCGTTTACTTTCTCAAGGAGGACAGAACATGTCAGTCACAGTCAAGCAATTAATAAAAGGGATCTCAATTGTAAGTGTGATAACTGCAGCGGTTGTTGGTTGCTCCAGTAAATCGGGGGATAATACGCAGGGAACAGCCTCAGCAACACCGAAGAGCACCAGTGCTGCTTCAGAGGATTTGTTGGCATCAATTAAGAAGTCAGGCAAAATCAGAATTGGGTTGATGGGGACGTACGCACCCTACAATTTTCTCAATGATAAACATGAAGTAGACGGATTCGATGCCGATGTCGCCAAGGAAGTAGCCAAGCGGATCGGTGTTCAAGCGGAATTCATTACGGGCGAGTTTTCCGGATTAATTGAAGGGCTGCAAACAAATAAGTATGACGCGCTTGTCAGTCAAGTTACCATTACAGATGACCGCAAGAAAACGATGGATTTCTCTACGCCCTACATAAAAAACAGTGTGAGTGTCATTGTTAAAAATGAGAATACCTCTGTGAAGGGGATTGAAGATTTTAAAGGGAAAAAAATTGGGGTTGGTCTTGGAACAAATGATGAGACGTATTTACGCAACGAAGTGCTGCCGAAGGTTGGCACCTTTGATATCGTGACCTATAACGATGTGATTACATCGCTAACGGATTTGAATGCGGGGAGAATAGATGCCACAATCAACAATATTTTTGCTATTCAACCGTTGGTTGAGAAGAACCGTTTTCAGATTAAAACCGTAGGTGCTTCTGTAAAAGATGACTTTGCCGGTATCGCGATTCGTAAAAATAACGCTGAACTCTTAAGTGCATTGAATAATGCATTGGCCGAAATGAAATCAGACGGAACTTTTAAACAAATTTTCCAAAAATGGTTCAAAGTCGATCCTAACATCTGAGCATCAGTGCGTAGGAGGATGCAGGTATGGAGCTTGTTTGGCAAAATCTCGACTTTCTATTGAAGGGTGCGTATTACACGCTGTTAATCACCGTGGTGTCGATGTTTTTCGGCTTCATTCTTGCTCTGGTTTTGGCGTTTGCTCGTCTAAAGGGAAACATCGTTGTGAGGAATATCGCGAAGTTTTATGTTTCTGTTTTTCGGGGAACGCCAATTCTCGTTCAAATTTTTATCATCTACTACGGCTTACCGGATTATGGCATACGTTTGGGTCCCCTTACGGCCGCTTTTCTTTCACTCAGCCTTAATATTGGCGCTTTTTTATCGGAGACTTTCCGCGGTGCCATTCTATCTGTCAGCAAAGGGCAGACGGAAGCTGCGATGTCACTAGGTCTTACTCCTTGGCAAACGACGTATAAGGTTGTACTGCCACAGGCCGCGCGCGTAGCGATACCGCCGATGGGCAACACTTTTATCGGGATGCTCAAGGAAACATCGCTCGTTTCCATTGTTACCGTGACAGAGCTGCTCCGTACGGCTCAGCTTTTGATTGCACAGTATTATATCGCTATGCCATTTTATATCGCTATTGCTGTTATGTACTGGGTCATGAGCTTGCTATTTTCCCATCTGCTGACGAGGATTGAAAAGAATTTATCTAAGGCTTATTAAAGGTGTGAACCGTATGATTGAAGTGAATCAGCTTTCGAAGAGTTTTAATGACTTGCAAGTGCTGCAACAGATCGAGTTTAAAATGAAAGCCAAAGAAATCGTCGTGCTGCTTGGACCGAGCGGTTCAGGGAAAAGCACGCTGCTGCGTTGCCTCAATGGGCTGGAAGAGCCGGATTCCGGGACAATACGCATGGATGATGTTACATGGAACGCTAACATGGCCAAATCCGCGAAGCGGGAAGCCATTAGACGCATTCGATTAATGAGCGGGATGGTTTTTCAATCTTTTCATTTGTTTTCCCATATGACAGTGCTTGAAAATATTACGATGGCGCCTATGCTAGTTAAAAATTTGAGCGCTAAGCAAGCGGCAGAGCTGGCAGAAAGATTACTCGTGAAAGTCGGCCTTCTGGAGAAAAAACACGAATATCCTTCCCGCCTTTCGGGCGGTCAACAGCAGCGAGTAGCGATTGCACGCTCGTTGGCGATGCAGCCGAAAGTGATGCTTTTCGATGAGCCGACCTCGGCGCTGGACCCTGAACTGACCAGTGAAGTGCTTCAGGTTATGAAGGAGCTTGCACTTGATGGAATGACGATGATCGTTGTCACTCACGAAATGAAGTTTGCGAGCGAAGTTGCAAATCGAGTCATTTTTATGAGCGATGGTGCCATTCAAGAGGAGGGGAGTCCGAGTCAATTTTTCGTGCAGCCGCAGACAGAACGTGCTCGGAGATTTCTAAGACAGTTAGGGGATTTGTAGGCATATCGCCTCACGTAAGCCGAAGGAGAGGAGAAAAATACCAGTGTCCCATCCCGATGAGCATCATTTAAACACGATTGCGGCAAGAGCACGAGTACTGATGGAGGAAAAGAACCTGGATGCGCTTGTGGCATCGTCTTATGAAAATTTCTATTTTCTTTGCGGGCATGAAAGCACATTTATGTATACTTTGCGGATGAGCGAAGTCGCTTTAGCTGTCCTATTCCGTGACCCCAGTTCCAAGACAGTCATGATTATGAATGACTTTGAAGCGGCTGGCGTATCCAGCAATTTGCCGAATTGTGAGCTGCGAACGTATCCGACTTGGGTGGATGTCGATGATCCGCTCGGTTTGAGAGGTGGCAAGTATGAAGGCAAACGACCAACAGGTCATCAGGCACAGGAAATGTTCGGTCTGCTCCAGAAGACGCTAGCGGAATATGGCTGCCAGGCCGGCAGAATTGCTGTCGAACTGAACAACATGCGGCATTCCTCAGTGGAAGTGCTGCATCAGGCTGTACCAGAAGCGGAGCTGGTGGAGGCCCAAGGTCTGTTCACTGCGCTGCGCATGATCAAAACAACGTGGGAGATCGAGCAGCTTCGAGCCGCGTGCGCCTACGCGGAAGCAGGTATAACGGATGCGATTCAGAGCATTCGCCAAGGCAGCACAGCGCAGGACATCGTGCATGAGTTTCGCCTGTCTTTGATGAAAGACGTGAAGGGCTTATCCGCACGTTTCGATATGATTGCTGTGGGTGCTTCATTTGCACCTGCTCATCGCTTTGATACTTACCCTGCGAAAACAGGGGACGTCATCAAATTTGATGTTGGCGTGGATGTGAACGGCTACGGCTCCGATATTGCGCGGACCTTCGTTCTCGGCAATCCTTCGGAAACGATATCGCGGGTCTACAACGCATTGAAGGCTGGTCACGACCGCCTTTTGGAAATGATAACACCGGGCATCTCGATGCAGGCAGTATTCGAGGATGCGATGGGAGTGATCCGACGTTCGGGGCTTCCGAATTACAATCGCGGGCACCTTGGGCATAGCGCAGGTTTAAGCCTCGCAGCCGAGGAGCCGCCTTTCCTGGGTCCATCAGAAACGACATTGTTCCAGCCTGGAATGGTCATTTGTCTTGAAACGCCTTATTACGGGTATGGCATAGGTGCGATGATGATCGAGGATATGGTGGTGGTCACAACGCATGGTTGTGAACGTTTGAATCAGCTTTCCCGAGAGCTCGTTTCTCTGTGATTCCAGAGCTGCAAAATCAATAAAAACACACAAAGCATTTTTGTTAAGAAATGCTCTGTGTGTTTTTTTTTACCCAAATTTGATAAGATTCTTCCGTGATACAATAAAGAGGTATGGAACTATGCGATAGAGGAATGAATTCAGGTTGTAGGAGGAAATCATAGTGAGGAACCTGCTCATTGCAGACGATGATGCGAATATTCGAGAACTGCTTCGATATGTGCTCACGAGAGAAGGATATGGGATTTACGAGGCTCAGGATGGCATGATAGCGATCGAGCTGATGAAGCAAACAGCCATTGATTTGGCGATCGTTGATGTCATGATGCCGAGAATGGATGGGCTCGAACTATGTGACTATATTCGGCGAAATTACGATATCCCCATTATTATGCTTACTGCTCGGGATCAATTGCAAGACAAAGAAAAGGGGTATACCCAGGGAACAGACGATTATCTGACCAAACCATTCGAGCCGGAAGAGCTGGTATTCAGGGTTAAAGCCTTATTCCGACGATATCATCGAGCTTCAAGTGACACCATTCGATTAAATCGAATTACAATTGATCGTAGAAATATTGAGGTTACGGACGGTCAGGCTGTATTTTTGCTGCCGATGAAGGAATTCGAGTTGCTTTCACAGCTTGCTGAGTACCCAGGTCGATTGTTCTCGCGCGATGAACTCATTCAACTTGTATGGGGAATGGATTACGAAGGTGATGATCGAACGGTGGATGTGCATATTAAACGGCTTCGAGAACGATTTGTAGATTACGCGGATGATTTCGCCATTAGAACGGTTCGCGGGATCGGTTACAAAATTGAGGTGGGCAAACCATGAAGTCGCTATACTCCCGGGTCTTCCTTATTACGCTAATGGTCATCATTGTAAGCAGTATCATCGGTTTTCTCGGATCCAATATGTACTATCATGTCAAACTTAAGCCCTACAACGACGAGAAGTTAATTGGCATTGCGGAGCAGATGAAGCAGTATGCGGAGAAACAACCTGATGACATCCATGAATATCTGCAAAACGCCGCGGCACTTGGGTATCAAATCTATTGGACAGATGGCCAAGGGACCAATCGCTACTATGGACGTGATTTCCGGGAACAGGATATGGATGATCACGCGAAAGAATCGGTCCTCAGCGGCAACTTGTATCACGGTGTCGCTGAGTTCCCGAACAAGCCTTTTATCTCTGGTTTTTTCGATAATCGGTTGAGTAATACGGTAGGGGTCCCCGTTCATGGAAGAGACAAGACCTATGCCCTCTTCCTACGCCCGGATGTGCTCCTGCAATTTGGTGAATTGCGCATATTTTTCGCACAAATCATTTTGTTCACCATTGTCATTAGCATCGTGCTTTTCTTAATCAGTACAACCTATTTAGTGAAACCGATCACACGACTGTCCGATGCGACGAAACGAATTGCTCAGGGAAGCTATAAGATTAAACTCCCGATCCATCGCCGCGATGAAATCGGGCAATTGGCTGAGCATTTTATGACCATGAGCCATGAATTGGACAGAGTCGATCAAGCACGGCAACAATTCGTAGCCAACGTCTCCCATGAGATTCAATCACCGCTAACGTCCATTCAAGGCTTCGCCTCCGTACTCGCAGATCGAGAGCTTCCTCAGGATGAAAGAAAGCATTATGCATCCATTATCGAGAAAGAGAGCCGCCACTTATCGATGTTAAGCAAGCAACTTCTTTTGCTATCATCGCTTGAGCAAGGACAAGAATCAGTGAACAAGACATCCTTCTCGCTGCGCGGGCAGATTCGCCAAGCTGTTCAAGTCCTTCAATGGCAGATGGAAGAGAAGGAGCTGTTGTTAAAGCTTTCTGTACCTGAAACGATCAACCTTTACGGCGATGAAGTGCTGCTTATGCAAGTTTGGATGAATTTGATTGGCAATGCCGTCAACCACATCCCAAAGGGAAGAAGCATTGAAATTCGAGCGGAACGGACAAATTCTTTTTGCAAAATACAGATTCAGGATACAGGCGACGGTATTGCGACAGAGCATCTGCCGTTTTTGTTCGACCGCTTCTATCGGGTAGATCGTGCACGCGAGCGTTCCTCAGGTGGGACAGGTCTGGGGCTTTCCATAGTAAAGAAAATCGTTCAAGTTCATGAAGGCCGTATAGAAGTAGCCAGTTCGCCGGAAGGAACCACCTTCACGGTAACGCTGCCCCAGATGTAATCTTTTATTCATTCGCCGTTCATTTTCGCTTCCTATACTTGAGTCATTACGAAGGAGGGAAGCATGATGTATCTTGCTATTCGAGAAATGAGGTTTGCTAAAGCTCGGTATTCATTAATCGCCACCATTATGGTGCTTGTAGCATTTCTTGTTTTGTTTGTTACCGGGCTTGCGCAGGGTCTGGCGTATGATAATGCCGCATCGGTTAAAAACATGAACGCATCACATTTTGTAATGGAACAGGACGCCAACCATCGATTTACCCGATCGAAAATAGATAAGAACCAGATCGAACAAGCCGGCCTTGTCGCAGGACCAGAAAACGCTGAACCGCTTGGCGTGAAAATGACAACGGTTATGCAAGCTGGAGGAACGGAGAAGATCGATGTTACGATTTTGGCTGTTAATCCGGATGGTTGGCTGGCACCCCAAACCGTAGAGGGTTCGCCGATGACCGAACTGACAGCAGGACATGTTCTTGTTGACAGGAAATTGTCGGATTCCGGCGTCAAAATAGGCACAGAGCTGGTCGATCAAGCTTCGGGGACAAAATGGACCGTCAGTGGCTTTGTAAAAAACGAGTCATTTAGTCACACACCTGCTGTCTTTCTAAATAAACAAGATTGGCAAAATCTTCAGCAGTCGTCCAGTCGAGGATCCAACTCTTCGGAGGAGCCATACAATGCGATTGCGATAAATACCTCGAATGAAAAAGCTGATCAACTCCAAAGCATGCTGCCTCATACGGAAGTGATAAAAAAGTCTGAGGCTGTGTCAGCTATTCCTGGATACAAAGAAGAGCAAGGCTCGTTGATGATGATGATTGTATTCTTGTTTGTTATATCTGCTTTTGTATTAGCCGTATTCTTTTATGTCATTACGATTCAGAAAACAAGCCAATTCGGCATTTTGAAAGCCGTAGGTGCACGTACGGCCTATTTAGCAAAAAGTGTGGCGCTGCAGGTTCTAGTCTTATCCATTGGCAGTTTAGTTATTAGTATTCTCTTCATTCAATTGTTTAAGGCTGTAATACCGAGTTCTATGCCATTTCAATTAGGTTTCTCTACATTGGCGGTTACTAGTCTATCTTTTATGGCCATGTCTCTTGCCGGCTCGTTAATTTCGGTGTGGAAAATTGTGAAAATTGACGCTTTGGACGCGATTGGGAGGACTGCAGCATGACAAACAGACTCGTACTAGAGGCGATTACCCGTACTTTTCAGGATGGCGGCAATGAAAGAATGATTTTGGATAAGCTTGATTTAGAGGTTGCCGAAGGCGAACTCGTTGCGGTGATGGGGCCTTCAGGCTCAGGCAAAAGCACGTTCCTGTCCATCGCAGGAGCGCTTCTTGAACCAACGAGCGGACAGGTCCTGATTGACGGAGAAGCCATTCAGGGTAAGGACATGCAAGAACTGTCCGAACTACGGCTTCAAAAAATCGGCTTTATTTTTCAAAGTGCCAATTTAATCCCTTACCTCAAAGTCGAGGAACAACTGATCCTGATCTCCAAGCTTGCCGGGACGGAGAGGGCGCGGGCAGGTCAAAGAGCCAAAGCTTTGCTTGATAAAATGGGGCTCTCGCATCGACGAAACGCCTATCCTGAGAAGCTTTCAGGTGGGGAACGCCAAAGGGTAGCGATAGCCAGGGCCTTTATGAATGACCCCGCCGTCCTGTTCGCAGATGAACCAACAGCGAGTTTGGACGCTTCACGCGGACTCGATGTCGTGCGTATGATTGCCAAGCAAGTCAAAGACCAGCGAAAGAGTGCCGTTATGGTTACGCATGATGACCGAGTGCTGCCGCTTTGTGACCGAGTGCTTTGGCTTGAGAACGGTAAACTAATCACGAAGTAAAGAGTCATTACAACATTTTATCATCTAAAAAAAACGTTCTATTAAGACTCCCTTGACTTTAATGGTAAGATAGAGACAAATGAAGAAAAGGGAGTGCTTTTTTGGCTGATAATTCCTGGAAAAGAAATCTTTTCGTGCTGTGGGTAGGGACTTTCCTCGTCAGTATGGCCTATACGGTATCCATACCGTTTATGTCTATATTTCTGCAAAATGATCTCGGTGTACAAAGCCATTTGGAACTATGGACGGGGGTTGTATTTGCCATTACTTTTTTGGCCGCTGCTTTAATCGCTCCATTCTGGGGCTCCATGGCTGATAAGTATGGCAGGAAGCCGATGATGCTTCGCGCCGGAATTTGCTTGTCCATCGCGTATTTTTTATACTTCATCGTACAAAATCCATACGAGCTTATCCTCGTAAGAATTATCGAAGGCTTGCTCGCGGGTTATATTCCCTCAGCCATAGCGATGGTGGCAACGAATACGCCGGAGAAACACGTAGGCTATGCGCTAGGCATCATTTCTACCTCCGGTGCAGCCGCTTCCGTCATAGGACCGTTGGTGGGAGGAAGTGTAAGTTACCTGATCGGCACGCGTGAAACTTTTTTGCTGGCAGGTGTGATGGTGCTGATTGCCTTCATCATCGCATGGGTTTGGGTGAAGGAGCCTTCCTTTGTTAAATCCGAAGCGAAGCGATCCTCGGTGCTTAATGATCTTAAAGAAGCGATTGCGAATCGGACGCTCGTATACGCGCTGTTCATTGTCTTTATTACATCGACATCCATCATGATTTTGGAACCTTTACTAACGATCTATGTGCTGAAGCTTGGCTCCAGCGAGTCGTCCGCGTCACTTCATGCGGGTATCATTTTCTCCGCGGTAGGAGTTGCAACATTGATTGCGGCGCCACGTTGGGGCAAGCTCGGAAGCAAGCTGGGTTACGAAAAGGTGCTGTTCATCGGGCTTATCGGCGGAGGCATCGGGAATTTTTTGCAAATATTGTTCCACGATTTAATCGGATTCGGATCGCTGCGGTTTGTTTACGGGCTCTTTTTCGCTGCTGTATTTCCAGCGCTTAATGCATTTATCGCTACTCATACGGAACCAAGCTTCCGCAGCCGCGCATTCAGCCTTAATCAATCGGCCAATCAAATGGGCCTGCTGTTGGGGCCGCTAATTGGGGGCTTTCTGGCAACCCAACTATCAATTCCCGTCGTGTTCGCCATCAACGGCAGTTTGTTGTTGCTGGTGGCTGTGCTGCTTAAGCTGCCGAAGTTTTCTTTCCAGTCTAGTGTATCCGCAGCCAAGGAGATATCGAAATAAGAAGCAAAAACGGAGGCCACGAATTCGTGGCCTCCGTTTTCTATTTTGACGCCGCCGCTTACCTTCGCACTCCCCCACCCCCATGATCGAAGCCCACATTCCTATATTTACTAAAAATATATATGCAATTAACAGAGAGCAAACAAAATAAATTTAAAATACAAGAAAAATCTATATAAAACAATGAAATAAATATTATTATTATTGTTTTATGTTGTATGAGTGAGGAGGAAACTCGTAAGTAGATGATAACGGCAAAATAAGCTGCATATATGCAAGATAGGAGTACAAACCTATGAATCAACAGCTAGTAAGAAGATTGTGGATAATTTCGTTACTGATTGCTTGGCTGCTCCTTCAGCCGAGTAAGGCAGAGGCACATGGTCCATCTTTCGGTTATTCCCATATAGCATGGAAAGAAGACGGGATGCGATACGAATTGTTGCTTTTACCCGATGAGATGAGCCCTATTATAAACCTTGATTTAGATCAGGACGGTACATTTACTACGGAGGAAGCCAGGCAAAAGGAATCAGATATGAAGGATTTCGTTGCGAAGGGACTTTCAGTTAAAGGGGACGGTGTCGAATTACAGGCGAAGCTTGAATCTATGGAAATGATTGAACAAGGGCTAGGTATTCCAATGATTAAGCTGAATTTAGACTATGATTTCAGTCAAGGAATCAAGGAGTTGATAATCAAGTACAATATCCTGTTCACAAACGTTAGCCCGACACATCATAATTTTGCCACAATCACTTCACCTGATGGTATGACCATTGAGCATGATTTTGACAGGAATCACCAAACTTTAAACCTTCACCTAGACCCGCATAGTCCTCAAGCCATTGTTAATCGTGTGATTAAGTTACCGTTATGGGTATTTCTCGTAGTGCTGCTTAGCGCAGTATTGACGATAGCAATCTTAGTGTATGTTTTCAAAATGAAACTAAAACGGAGGAAATGAAGATGGAACTAGTGATTCCAGAATGGCTGTATACAATATGGAATTATTTGACGTATGGCATGGAGCACCTTTTCACAGGGTATGATCATCTGTTGTTCCTCTTAGGCTTGGTCATTGTACGTTTCAAGTGGAGTGAATATTTGAAAATTATCACGTCTTTTACAGTTGGACATAGTATAACTTTGGCTTTGGCTGCACTCGAAATTGTGCAGATCCCTGGGACAATCATTGAACCCTTAATTGCTCTCAGTATAGTATTCGTGGCCGTAGAAAATATGCTGCGAAAAGAGCATAAATGGCGCTGGCTAATTACAGGCTGCTTTGGACTTATCCATGGCTTTGGATTTGCAGGGGTGCTTGAGGGCCGATTCTCGGGGAATGTTGCGCTTCCGTTATTTTCTTTTAATCTCGGAATTGAACTGGGACAACTGGCGATATTTCTTATTCTTTTACCAATTATTCATAATATCGGGCGCACCCGCTGGAATGCTCATACCGTTTATGGCATTTCGGGCATAATCGGGTTATTTGGGTTGTATTGGTTTCTGGAACGGGTTGTTTAAAGATTTCACATCTTTCCATGATTTACAAAATCATTAGATTGAATTAACATACCGCAAACAAAGGACGACTAGAATGCAATTGAATAACTATAAAAACAACCAATTAACGACATTAATTTGTGTTTTATGTTGTTATAATGCGGAGGTGATGCCTTTTTCAACTTGCACTAACCTTGTACTTATCGTCATCATCGTTTTATTTTTAACCGAATGTTTCAAGTACACTTACCATTGAGGAGGGATATTTTTGTTGAAATCGAAGAAATTACTTTCCGCATTCATAGCTTGCACTATTGCAAGCACAGCCATTCACTCCGCTGGAGCGGGTTACAGCTCGATAGCAATTGCCGCAGCTGTGGTTGACACGCCTGTTGCCGCTTCACCTGCAGGCCGGTATGAGCAGTCCGTCAGTGTAACGCTAAGCTCCAACACTGCGGGGGCAGATATCTATTACACGTTAGATGGCACAATGCCTGACGAAGCAAGCCTGAAGTATACCGGAACGCCGATCGTCCTCACGGAATCGACGAATCTTTCCGTAATTGCTTGGAAAGATGGCGTTTGGAGTAATGCAGCTACTTATGGCTATATCATCAAGTCAACGGAAGAACCGCTGCTCAAATTCGCTGCGATGTCGGATATCCATATCGGTCCCGGCACATCGGACCAGAATGCAACAACGCGTGGTCGTTGGGCGAGCAATTTCGATGTCATTTCTTCTATCTTTCCTGATCCGGATGCGATTCTTATCGCCGGTGACGTCATCAATGATAACGGCAATGGTTTAGGGCCGCATCATCAGTTTGCTCGGGATGTTCTCCAAGAGCAATTAACACGTAAAAATTGGACAAACCTGCCGGTTCAAATTGCGATCGGCAATCATGACGCAAGCGTTGCTGAAGTGAAACAATATTACCCGACCGAATGGTTCACGGATCAGCCGAATGGCTACTACGAGAAAACGATCGGCGGCTACTCTTTTTTCTTTTTGAATGCGAATAACTACAACGGAGACACGGGGCAAAGAAACTGGCTGAAGAGCAGACTCGCAGCTTTGACGGCAAATCCGGAGAATATGAATAAGCCAATTTTCATCACTTTGCATCATCCCGTCACAGGTACCGTCATGGACGGCCAGCAAGCAGCCAACCCTAATCTGTATACAGATCTGAAAGACTATCCTCAGGTGGTTGTTTTTTCCGGGCACTCGCATTTAAATATCAATGATGACCGTTCCATCTATCAAAAGGATTTTACAACGGTCAATGTTGGATCCATGTCTTATGTTGAGGTGGATCACGGTTACTCCGCTGTGACAGAAGAAGGCCTGATTGACGGGCGTTTCGAGTTCCCCGTACAGCAATCGCAATTTGTCGAGGTATATAAGGACCGCATTGAGATTGAACGCATCGAGTATAATGGCGATGCTGGTTCTATCAGAGTTGGAGGCGTGTGGCAGGGACCTGGCGCGCAGACTTCCTTTCGAAGTGCCGGCGCATTAGCAGGCAAGAAATGGGTAGTGAAATTAGAAGGCAGCACCAGAGATGAAATAAAAAGCAATTTCGCGTATACGCAAAGCAACCGCAACACCACCCCGCCTCATTTTCCAGTGAATCCAGACCTTAAGATTTTGCCTGGTTCTAATAACGTTCCTGTCCTTTCTTTCAATCAGGCTAAGGACGATCAGTCTTTGCACCATTATGAAATCAAAGTGCTTAACCAACGTACGGCGCAAGTAGCGAAATCGTACAATGTGTTGTCGGATTATTATTTTTCTCCTATTCCGAATGAAATGAATATTCCAATGACAGGGCTGAGTCCGGCGACGTCGTATGTCATTACTGTAGCGGCTGTTGACGCATACGGCAACAAAAGTTCACCGCTACAAACCTTCTACCGGACTGACGGCACGCCTCCGGAATTGACGCCAATCGATCCAAGCACGATGTGGAACCAGCTCGTATCGGACATGAAATTCAACGGTAATCTGGTCGAAGATGCTGCCGGGGCTACCGGATTGGCTGCGCCGAACGGCAATGTCGCCTATGTCACCGGTAAATCAGGGCAAGCGGCCAGCATTCCATCGGGGAATTCGAATTATATCGATCTTGGCGCAAGATCGGATTTGAATTTTGGAAATGCAGATTTCACGGTCTCGTTCTGGCACACCGGCAATTTGGCGGGGGATCAGACGGTTCTCTCCAACAAAAATTGGAATTCGGGTAAAAATCCTGGATGGTACATTGGCCCAGCGACAGCGAACAATATGACGCTTAATATGGCAGACGGCACCAATCGTATTGATTATTCGGCTGCAGGTGTAGGGACCGAATGGCATTACTTCACCATCTCGGTAGACAGGACGAACAAGACGGCCACTACGTACGTAGACGGGGTCATGCGTGCAAGCAAGGATCTCACCACTTTAGGTGCGTCCAGCATGGATACACCTTATCACATCATTCTCGGTGCAGACGGAAATAAAGGAAACGGTGGAACTAACGTGACACTGGACGACCTGAAGATCTGGAAGCGCGCCCTGTCCGCAACAGAAGCCAAAGCGTTATCTGATTCGTATCAGTCGACGACGCTGTACACTTTCAGCCAGCTGACAACTCTGATCCAGGATGCTGAAGGATATGCTGCATTTATTGCAGGTACAACCGGTTTATCTTTACCAGAACAAGCGAAAAACGAACTTACGGCTCGGACCGCTTCCGCAAAAGCCTTGACGGCTGGTGATTCTGCAGCTGTAATCGATCAAGCTTATCTTGATTTGGTGTGGGCTTTGCAATCAGCCAAGAATGCTGTCATATACACATTCATTCCCAAAACAGCGTTCTCAATCCAATCTTTCAGTACAAATGATCTGGAAAACAATGTGGCTAGCAATATTTTGGATGGCCAAGAATCTACGATCTGGCACTCCAAATGGGAGACGCCTGCTGCTCTGTTTCCCCATTGGGTTATTATCGACATGGAGAGCACGAATAAGTTAAACGGTATCCAGAGAAAGAGCCGGCTGAATCAAAATGCGATGGAGTTCCCGAAAACTTTCGAACTCTATGCCTCTGATAACTTAAATGACCTAAACGATCCTGCTTATCTGAACAATGCGGCCAATAAGGCTTCAGGTACGTTTGGAAATACTTGGACAGGTACGATATACAAAGACTACGTGTCTTTAGATAAGACTGTTCAAGGCCGCTACGTGAAATTTGTAGTTACGGGAACCTACAATACGGATGTGTCCAAAACTTTTACGAGCATGAGTGAAATTGATTTTACCGGCGAACAGGTTTCAAGCGGGAACGCAAGCTTATCGGAACTAAAAGTGAACGGTGTTTCGGTTGAAGGCTTTAAGCCCGACAAATTCGACTATTCGCTAAATGTTCCGAATAGCATGATGAACGCCACTATCACTTATACAGCCTCCGAACCTCAGGCTGCAGTTGAACTTGCGGGTAATTCCAACCTGTTGGTTGGTGATAACATCGTCAAAGTGAAGGTAACGGCGCCAAACGGAAATGTCAAAACGTATGTCATTAACGTGAACCGTGCCGACATGCCGCATGGCTTGAGTGACCTGCAAGTGAACGGTGTCACCTTAAGCAGTTTCGGGTTGGACAAGTTAGACTATTCATTGTCGGTGCCCTATGAAACCACAGTGGCGGCTGTAACTTATTCCGTAACACATCCGGCTGTATCGGTCGTAGTTACCGGCGGCGATCAATTAATGGTCGGTACCAACACGGTTACGGTTAAGGTTACGGCTCCAGACCTAACAATGAAGGTATATACGATTCTTGTAACGAGGCATTCAGAAGCAGCATCGTCCGACAGCTCACTGCTTGATCTGCGAGTAAACGGTACGAAGCTGGATGGGTTTGCATCCGATAAGCTCCATTATTCATTATCAGTAGGGTTTGAGACTACGGTTACACAAGTGACTTACACGACCTCCCATCCAGCTGCATCGGTAATCATTCATGGCGGCGAGAACTTGGTTGTCGGCGACAATGCGGTGACCGTGACGGTAACAGCCCAAGACGGGACTATGAGTGTGTATGGCATTTCGATAACAAGACAAGCTCAAACACTTTCGTCCAATGCCAATCTGAGCGATCTGCGTGTCAACGGTACTACGATGAACGGATTCACACCGGACCAACTAAGCTACTCGGTCCCTGTATCCTATAGCACAACCGTGGCAGCAGTGACATATTCCACCGAGCACGCATTAGCCCAAGTGACTATCAACGGCGATAGCAACCTGAGCGTAGGCTCCAATCGCTTCTCTGTTCTTGTCACTGCACAGGACGGAACTAAGAAGGAGTATGTCATTGTGGTAAACCGCAATGATAAATCTTCAAGCTCATCAGGGTCGGAGTCTTCTACGGCTCAGCCGTCACAACCGTCACAGCCGGCGAAGCCGGGGCTGTCGGATAACACAGCTGTCATTAAGGAAGAAGACTTGAAGTCTGAGCTTGCATCCGTATCGGTCGAACTGAAGGAAGGAAAAAATCAGCTCATCATTCCGATCGCACAGACGGATCAGCTTAATGGACGTCCTTTAATTATCCAAGCACCGAATGTGAAGCTTACCGTGCCTAGTAATCTGTTGGAATCGGCTATTAGCTTGCTGCCTTCTACTGATCATTCTGCAATCGTTACAGTGAAAGTGAATTCGGTCGCAGTTGAGCAATCCGATCGGACATTGCAGGAAGCCAGTCGCAAAGATAGCGCGATTTATACGTTGGGCGGAAAGGTGTTCGATCTTTCGATTTTCGTGACTGATACGACCGGTAAGCCGTATGCCATGAACGAGCTGCCGAAGCCTGTAACGATTACGTTCCCGATTCCTGCCGGAATGGATCCGAAACTGGCGGGTATCTACGAAATCCAAAAAGACGGCAGCCTCGTATACTTGGGTGGAAAGAACGTTAATGCAAATACAGGCATAGAAGTAGGGGTTAGCCGTCTCGGACAATATGCTGTGCTTGCTATGGATAAAAATTATCATGATGTAGCAAAGCAGCACTGGGCTTACCAGACCATTCTGGAACTCTCCGCTAAACATATCGTAAACGGGGAGACTAGCTCGACATTTGTTCCAAATAAAGACGTTAGCCGTGCCGAATTCGTAACATTGCTTGTCCGCACGCTTGGCCTGTCTTCAGTTGAGAAGTCACCATTCGAGGATGTCGCTGGAAATGCATGGTATGCCAAGGAAGTATCGGCAGCTTACAAAGCGGGTATCGTCACGGGTGATTCGCAGCAAACGTTCGATCCAAATCGCAGTATCACCAGAGAAGAAATGGCTATTATGCTCGTCCATGCTTATGAGCTTCGAACAGGAACGAAGCTGACTAAAGCATCAGCAGTAACCTCCGATGCTTCAGAGATCAGCGACTGGGCATTGCCTTACGTCAACAGTGCGTTAAAAGCCAAATTGTTGTCGGGGCGCCAAGAAGGAATGTTCGTACCTACCGAGCACACGACACGTGCAGAAGCGGCTCAAGCGGTGTACAACCTGCTGAAATAAAAACAAAAAAGATCGCCAATCCCCTGTATGAACAGGCTGGATTGGCGATTTTTACGTTTGGGAATATATGGCTAGATATAGCGCGTAACACGCAATCTCTGCAATAATATACTATAGCGACCATAAGCCAAGATATAAGATATGAGAAAAGCCGGAAAGAGGAGGTTCTCATGAATATTACATCTTTTGTGATTTACTGTATGATTGCTACGTTTACGCCTGGACCTACGAATATCGTGATTTTGTCCACCGTCCATCATCATGGGGCGAAAAAGGCGATGAAATATACGTATGGGGCAACGGTTGGCTTTGGCGTTTTACTGATCATTTCCGCTTTTTTAAATTCGATTCTCATGGCGTTTTTACCGAAAATCATCCTGATTCTGCAGATCATTGGAAGTGCTTATATGCTCTATCTTTCCTATTTGATTTGCAAAATGGATACAGCTAACCCGGCAGTAAACCAAGCGGCGACCTTTCGGTCGGGCTTTCTGATGCAGTTTATGAATCCGAAAGTCGTGTTATTTGCACTAACGGTAATTCCAGCGTTTATTATACCTAGCTATAGCTCACGTACGGTGATGTCAATAAGCATTGTGCTTATCATTGGAATTGGATTTTTAGCCTTTCTCACATGGGTGCTTTTCGGTGCGATTTTTAAGGCATTCTTACATAAATACAACAAAATTGTTAATGTCTTATTGGCGTTATCTTTGGCTTATGCTGCCGTCATGATTTGGTTGTAAGCAAGCTTACCAAGAGGTGAATGAAATGAACCAATTTGTGTATAAAAAGTCGGCTGATATTAAAGCGTTATCGGCAAGTATGACGGATTTTAAGTATAAAAAGCACGCGCACCAGGAATATGCCATCGGGGTGACATTACGTGGGATTCAAGAATATAATTTGGACGGCAGTCTGCAATTATCGCATCAGAATGGTGTTATGCTTTTTAATCCGGAACAGACGCATGATGGCATGGCTCATGACCGGACAGGTTTGGGTTATGTCATGTTATATTTTGAGCCCCAATTGCTTTTGGAGGCTACAGAGAAAAAGGAGATCTTGCGATTTTCAGCTCCGATTGTCTACGATGTTCAGCTAAAACAACGCGTTTTAGGTCTCTCTCAGGCCATTTTGAGTGAGAAAGATGAGGCTTTGTGCAGCGAATTATTCATAAATCTCGCAGAGAGCCTGGTTCAAACGAATTTTTCAACAAACGTCAAGAAAGATAACCTGTTGATTCGTAAAGCAAGGGAAATGCTGCATGCCAATCTGGAACATGTGCTTAAACTTGACGAAATCTCAAGTGAGCTTCAATTATCAAAGTTTCAATTTATTCGTTTATTCAAGGCGCATATGGGAATATCCCCCTACCAATACTTCTTGAACGCCAAAATCGAACGGGCGAAATGTATAATCGAGAAAAATAAGGATATTTATTCGGCCGTAGCTGCCTGCGGATTTGTTGATTTAACCCATTTAAACAAACATTTCAAAAGTGTCTACGGGACAACAGCCTTTGAATATATATCACATCTGCATTGAAAAAAATATCCAATGAGAATGAAGCCCCCAGTCGGAACGAACGCAAGTTATTGCGCCCGTTCAGGCTGGGGGCTTATCTCCTGTCGGAATGCGGATGCCGGCAGAGCTGCCGTCGTCAACCAGATATCAATCTCGGACACAATTTAATGGATGTTCGTGCATTTCCAATTGTAAACGCATACATTATGATTTGAATTATAGACAGTCCTACTAAATTTTCAAGAATTGGAAAGGGTGTGTAGATGATGAGGAAAAAGTGGTCTTCGACTGCAGCAGCAATTTCGTTAACAATCGCGTTAACTGCATGTACACCTAATGTTGGAGAGTCTACATCTAGCGATAATAAAAATGCAGCGCAAACAAATGCAGACGGGAAAAAGCTAACATTATGGGTGTTTGCAGAGCCTCATAAACGGTTTTTTGAGGCTGTGAAGGAAGATTTTAAGAAAAAACAGCCGGATGTTACGGTTGAAATTAATTTAATGGAGAGCACAGCGCTTGTCGACAAATACTCCGTTATTTCCAAATCAGGAGGAGAGGGCGCACCTGATCTTATCGACATTGAACAAGGACAGTTTCCTAAATTTATTCGCGGTGATATTCCATTCGTGCCTTTAAATGACTATTTGAAAAAAGACAATCTAACTGAAGTGATGTCGAAAGGTCGGCAAGCGTTGTACACCATTAACGACAAGCAGTATGGGATCGAACATGCCGCAACGGCTTCTGCTCTTTATTATCGTAAGGATTTGTTTGATAAAGCAGGAATTCATGTAGCCGATCTCAAAACGTGGGACCAATTTACGGAGCAAGCTAAAAAAATAGTCAGTGATAAACATTTTATATTTCCCGGAAACTCCACGACGAAAACCGGAGGGGACCAAACCTATTTCGAATTGTTCATTAAGCAAGAGGGAGGAGATATTGTAACGAAAGATGGCCAACCCGGATTTAATACCCCGGAAGGCCAAACCGCTTTGAAGCGGATGTACGCATGGAAAAAAGACGGCATCATGGATAAAAACTATTATGATGGCCCGGCCTATTGGGATCAATTTAAAAAAGGGAATTACATAGCAGCTTTCGGTCCCGATTGGTGGGTTAATCTGCTTGCGGATAACGCACCGGAATTAGAGGGGAAATGGGCGGCAGTTCCCATGCCTTTGGGCGGCCCGAAATCAGTTCCGACTACCGTATGGGGCGGAACAGGCTTGATGATTTCAAAGTTTTCCAAAAATAAAGATTTAGCCTGGGAATTTATGAAGCTTGCGCAGTTAACACCGGAAAACTCCGTCAAACGCTTCCAAATTGTGAACCTGTTCCCTGCGCTTCTGACTTCCGTCAAGGAGGCGGGCTTGCATGAGCAAAGCAAGTATACAAAGTATTTCGGCGGTCAGGATCTGGGAGATCTGTACGGGAAGCTTGTAGCTGTAGCGCCCAACCAAAACCAGGCTTGGTGGCGGACCTTATTCACCGATGCTTGGGATAAGTATAGATTTGAATTGGAAGGTGGCAAATTGACTCCTGAGCAGTTTCTTCAAAAGGTTGATGATGAATTAAAGCAGTCGATTAAGAAAAATGAAACGGCCGGTTAGATGGCGGGCAGTTTGAATGACAAGGGAGATGAGGGGCAACCTGCACCTCCTTTCTTCTTGTTACATAAGGTTTGGACATTGGTTTTTAGGAGGTTTGAACGTTGCCTATCAAACAGTCAAAGTGGTTTAAACTTGCACCGTATCTGTTCATTAGTCCTTTTTTTATTCACTTTGCCGTGTTTAGCCTTTATCCGACTCTATACGGGTTCTGGCTCAGCTTATACCAAGGTGTCAGCAAACTGACCTACGCAGGATTCAAGAATTACTCGCTTGTTATGCATGATGATGTTTTTTGGAAATCGATGTGGAACGGGCTGAAAGCGACAGGGGGCAGTGTCTTTATCATCTTGCCGATTGCGCTAATGGTTGCTTTGCTAATTAACCAGCCTTTCATTGAAAAGAAGAAGGGGTGGTTTGCAACCTTCTTCTTTACACCTAATATTACATCGGCTGTTGCGGTAGCCATCATTTTCGGATTCATCTTCAACAGATCATTCGGCATTTTAAATACAGTGCTTGCTTTCGTCGGTATGGATCCGATCGGTTGGTTGGAGAATCCGAGGTGGACGCTTCCCTCATTAATCATTTTATTAACGTGGCGATATTTGGGCATAAATATCCTTTATTTTATGGCAGGACTTCAAAACATCCCGAAGGAGCTTACCGAGGCGGCCAAAATCGATGGGGCAAACGCGATCCAAAGGTTGTGGTTTGTGACTTTACCGTTGCTGAGGCCTATCATGACTTTTATCGTCTTTCAGGCCATTATCGGCTCATTTACCATGTTTGCCGAGCCGTTTGTGCTTGCCGGGCCCGGACAGTCAGGACCTGAGCAATCGCTGCTATTCCCGACGATGTACATCTACCAGCAAGCCTTCCGGTTACAAAACTTCGGGTATTCATCCGCTGTGGGTTATGTGTTTACTGTCATTCTACTAATCGTAGGAATTATTCAAATCCGGTTGTTTCAGGAGAAGAAGTAAAGGGGGAATGCCACAATGACAGCAAACCGGATTCATCGTATAGCTGTATATGCTGCTTTAGTTTTATTGAGTTTATTATTCAGTCTCCCTTTTCTATATATGGTAGGTGTATCATTTAAAACGTACGATGACATCGTAGCATCTCCGTTGAATCCGATCCCGCTGCATCCAACGCTGGACAACTTTATCTTGCTGTTCGAGAAGATACCGTTTTGGACCCAATTTTTCAACGGAATATTTATTGCTGTAGCGGTTTCTGTGCTCTCTATGATCGGTAATGCCTTGGTAGCTTATGGCTTTTCACGGTATGATTTTAAAGGGAAAAATGTGCTGTTTACCGTTGTGATCGCAACAATTCTGATTCCATCGCAGATGACGCTCGTTCCGAGTTTCATTATGTTCAAACAGTGGGGATGGTTGGATACGTTTTCTCCTTTAATATTTCCAGGAGCGATATCGGCCATTAACATATTCTTGATACGCCAAGTGATGACGGCCATACCCAAAGAACTGTATGAAAGCGCACGGGTGGATGGTTGCACGGAATGGCGAACATTTTTGAGCATAGCAGTTCCTTTGTCTATGAGCAGTATCGGAATTGTGGGCCTACTCAACTTTATGAACTCGTGGAATGACTATTTAAGCCCGTTGATCTTTTTAACCTCGGAGCACAAAATGACATTATCCGTAGGTATTTCGACAATGAATAATCCCTATAAAGAGGACTATGCTACGCCGATTACAGGCGCGTTTCTGATGGCGGTTCCGGTATTAATTCTACTAAGTATAGTGGGGAGGAAGTATTTTATCAGCGGAGTTGCGTCAGGAGCTGTAAAAGGATAATCAACAAAGCCCGGAACTACGCTGAGAAGCGTGGCCGGGCTCTTCCTAATCATACTGAGCGATAGGGCTTGTTGTAGTGTTCCTTACGAATTTCACTAGGTGTCAGACCGGTATGCCGTTTGATGGTTCGTGCAAAATGATACGAAGTTTTAAAACCGGATTGTTCGGCAACTTCACCAATATTCAAGCCTGTACTGCGCAGCAATTCCAGCCCCTTTTTTACCCGATACTGCCATAAATATTGGATCGGTGTCACCCCTTCATCACGCTGGAACAGGCGAATCATATGCTCGGGCGTTTTTCCGGTAATCTGCGATAAATCTTTAAGGTTGAGCTCCTCCCCAAATCTTTCGTGGATCGTTTCCACAGCAAGGAGAACGGCCGGATGTTTCAGGTGATTCAATCCCAAATGCAAATACTCCGTCGCATACAACCACAAAGCAGAACGGCCTAGCGCTTTTACCACTTCGTCCTCCGTAGAACACCCATCGTTTTGCAAAGACATCAGCATATCTGTCAATTGATTCAGTCGCGGCGTCAAAGGGATGTAGAGCGGTAACGAATCGAAATAAGCCGCTGCGTCCGGAAATAGCGGGTCCACAGCCACTGCAATCCAACGGTGCCACGTGTCACGTTTCTCATTAAAATGAAACATCTCCTCATGACCCGGTTTGAGCAGCGCAATGCTCTCTGGGGGGACAGAGAAGGGGACGCCGTCAATCTCTACGGTCATGGAGCCGCTATGGACCAGGACAAGCTGCAGGTCCAACTGCATACGGGGACCGTATTTCCCGCCGGGGCCATAGACCACGGTACCTGCGTAGGTATTCGTCACAACAAAAGAAGGTGGAATGACTTCCACCTTGGATGCTATGTCCATTCGATTATTCCATCCTTTCGGACAGCTTTTCTTTCATTATACAAGAGAGATTTTCTTTTTTAAATCTTCTCTCTCAATCGTTGAGTCATGGCGGATGTAGTGGCATACATAGGAGCGGCGCCAGCGGTTGGAACGGTTTCGAGTAGAAGAGTGGATAAGGTTGCTGTCAAAAATTAAGATATCCCCTTTATCCAAAATAACTGGAATCTCCTTGCTTAAATCGATGCCTTCCACCTCATGGGTCCAAGCTTCGTGTTCCTGTAAATTTTTCACATCGCCGTGGGGCAGAACTCCGAGTTTCTGAGAGCCGGGGATGACGTACAGGCAGCCGTTTGCTTCATTGGTATATTCCATGGCAACCCATGCGGCGGTCAACGTGTTCGGATCATTCTTAATGTAGTAATAGTCTTGATGCGCTGCTTGCCCTGGGGAGCCGGGTTCTTTGTAAAAGTACATGCTTTGGACGCCAGCGGCTTCATCGCCCAGCACTTGTGCCAGTGCACCGCGTACAACCGGCAATTTCATCATCTGCAAGGAAAAGCCATCATGCAGGTGAGGATTGAACAACCGGAGGGAAAAGCGGTCCTTGTCATCCACCACGGCTCCGCCTTTTCTTGGTTTTGCCCATTCTGGCATAGATTCGGAAGAACGGATAGCATGAATATGCGAATTAAAAACATCGATCAGATCGTCACTGCAGCCATTTTTAATAATAATAAAACCGTCTTCATGGTACTGCTTGATTTGCTCCGGTGTAAGTGGATTTACTCTTTCTGATTGAACTTGAATCGTCATAAACAAATCCTCCTTTGTTCGTATAAAACGGATGTGGAATTCCTTTATATTAATAATAGTAGATGATTTTAAAAGGGAATAAAATGCACGCGAATCAGATATTTTGTGTCTGAAATTGATATGTACTTCATAACCTTTTGGAGGTAAATTTTTAAAATGGTTGTGAAAATGATCATTATGAATTAACATACAGGAAGTGTTCATTCAATTAATAGAGAAACACATGTTCGTTTCATATGTAGCGGAATTATCAAAGGAAGTAATGGTGGAAGCGGAGTTGACTGACGGATCATGATGAAAAAAGAAATTGCGCATATTCGCAAGTTATTTAAATTGGATCACGAGATGCTAAATCTTTACGACATTTTTAATGTGTATATTATGAAGGAAACCAACGAGATCTACCACTACGAGCGCCAGCCGTTCGCCTTATTGGACAGAGAGAAGCAGGAGCTCTACATGGCGAATTTCAAAAAACTGCTGACCGGGGAATTAGATCAAAAGATGTTCGAATTGAAATTTCAGGAAGAAGCGGAACAGCCTACAAAGGTGCTTCTCCATCAAGGTTTGATAACCGGTGATCCGCAAGAATGGCAGGATTTAATGCTTATATTGGTGGATAAAATGTTGGCGGATACCGTATACGAGCAGGATACGGTGATTACTTTTGTCCGCGGTCAATATTCCCGCCCGACCAAGGCGAGGAACGATGAAGCCGAGCAGAGTGAAAAGGACGAAATGTTCGCGAATTTGTTCATTTTGTGCAGCATAAATTCTACGGAGCAGCAGCGGAAAACGCTCATGTTTGATTATGTCGAGAGGGAATTCAAGTATAATGTCTTCGTAGATCCGATTATCAAATTGAACACGCCAGAACAAGGGTTTTTCTACCCTAGCGTGACAGACAACTATTCCGATGTAAATCGCATTCTGTATTGCTCGGGGAGAGCACATGAACCGAATGTACCCTTCATCGAGCAGGTCCTGAATGCAGAGAAGACGGTGACGGCGCTGGAAGAAAGAGCTATTTTCGAGGATATCGTGAAGGAAGTAGCCGGCGAAGAACTGGATGCCGCTACGATCGCACAAGTGTATGAGGAAATTCATCGGGTCATCGAGTCCAACGAGGAAGAAGAGCCTCCGAAGCTGGATTATCAAGATGTGGAACGTATGCTGATGGTAAGCGGCGTGGAGGACGTGACGAAGGAAAAGGTGGAACGGGCTTTTCAAAATGTCGTCGACGACAAAAACTATGAAATTAAAGCAAGCAGCGTCCTTCCGAAGTTCACGTCGAAATCCATTAAGATTGACACAAAAGTAGCTACGATTTCGGTCAGTCCGCAAGATTTAAAGTATGTGAGACAAGTGAACTATCAAGGGAAAAGATGTATCCTGATCGAGGTTGACGAAGATGTCATTATCGAAGGATTTACGCTCAGTACGGAGACGTTGTAAAACGAAAATAACAAAGCGGGGCCACGCGGGTTTGCGGGCTCCTTTTTCTAATTAACAGGCATTTTTTAGTTTGGAAATGTGAATGTTATCATAGCAAGTGTGAAATGCAGCTTACATAAGGGAGAATATGATGATGCAAGACAGCCAGTTTGATCAAATTTATGCGATTATGGAAACTTCATTTCCTGAAATTGAACGTAGAACTTATGCAGGAGCAAAGGAACTGCTATCTGATCCTAACTATCGAGTTATCACTGAAGTCGAGGACAACAAGATCATTGCTTTTTTAGCCGTATGGGAATTCCCTATGTTTCGGTTTGTGGAGCACATTGCTGTTGATCCTGGCGTAAGGGGAAGCGGCTTGGGTGGAAAATTAATGAAGGCATATATAGGAGAATCATTAAAGCCCGTTTTATTGGAAGTGGAGCCCCCAGTTACAGACCTAGCGGAGCGGAGAGTAGGTTTTTATACACGGCTCGGTTTTCATCTGAATGATTTCGACTATATGCAGCCGCCTCTTCAGATTGGGATGCCAGATTTACCGCTCAAGATGATGAGTTACCCTCAAACGCTCACGGAAGCGACGTTTTCTGTGTTTAAAGATACCTTATATACAAAAGTGTATAAGGTTGCTAGAACATTTTGAACAAGCTTATGGTTGGCTTCTCACCATTTAAGTTTCATTAAAGGTTAGTCCCTTAAACTAAGTGCATCACAGTCGTTCAAACAGCGGCTGCTTAGAAAAGGAGATGCCAATATGAATATAAAAATGTTAGTGAAACAAGCCAGCTATGTGATATTATGCTCAGCTCTGCTGACGGCATGCAGCCAAGGAAAAACGCAAACGTCAGATACTTCGACGGAAGCTGTAGTAGCGGCCGCGGCGAGCACTTCAAGTGCGCAAACGCTGGGGTATGTCAAGGAAATGGATAAAACCAAAATCATGTCATTCTCCATTGATGTTGATGAAGCGAAGTGGCAGGAGATGCTGGATAACGCAGCAGAAGAGGAATACATTTCAGCGGATGTTACGATTAACGGAACGACCATCAAGAATGTCGGAATCCGGCCCAAAGGTAATTCCAGCTTGAAACAAGTTGTAGCAGACGATACGACAGACCGTTACAGTTTTAAAATTAAATTCGATGAGTACGTAGACGGCCAAACGTGGATGGGTCTCGACAAAATCGTCGTTAACAACATGCAGTCCGACAGCAGCTACATGAAGGAATATTTGAGCTATGACATCATGAGCTATATCGGGGTCGACGCACCGCTGTATGCTTTTGCAGATATCCAAGTCAATGGCAAGTCATGGGGCTTCTACTTGGCGGTTGAAGTGATAGACGGCAGCTTCCTCGACAGAACGAAAGACGGCGAAGGTGAGCTGTACAAACCGAACAATGATGATGGCGACATGCCAGGTGACATGGGCAAAATGGGGAATGCTCCGGGCGCAAATGGCGAAACCGCCGGAGCCGGTACACAGGCCGCTACAGGGGATACTGGCGCAGAGGCTGCGGATTCTTCGCAGATGCCAGGAGGCGATGCTGCAACGCAACAAACCGGCATGCCTCCAATGGACGGCAACGGGAACCGTGGTCCTGGCGGAGGCGGCATGAATGGCGCGCAGAACGGAGTTTCCCTCGTTTATACCGACGATGAGATCAGCAGTTATTCCGCCATTTTTGATAATGCTGAAACGAAAACGGATGAAACCGACTACGAACGCGTGATCGCGGCGCTAAAAAATCTGAGCACAGGGACAGATTTGGAGTCGTCGGTGGATGTGGACGCGGTATTGAAATATTTTGCCGCGCACACGGTCGTGGTGAATATGGACAGCTACACCTCCAATATGGGGCATAATTATTACCTCTATGAAAATGACGGTCAACTCAGCATGCTGCCTTGGGATTACAATATGGCATTCGGCGGGTTCCAGGGAGGTAGTGCATCAGATGTCGTCAATCAGGCCATTGACACGCCGCTCTCCGGTGTAAGCCTGGAGGATCGCCCGATTCTTAGCAAGCTGCTTGAAGTGCCTGAGTACTTGGAGAAATATCATACCTACTTGCAAGAAATTGTGGATGGTTACTTTGCGGACGGTAAATTCGAACAAACGGTTGCGAACCTCGATCAATTGATTTCCAGCCATGTGCAAAACGACCCAAGTGCCTTCAACACGTATGACGAGTACAAAGCTGCTGTTACGGAGTTAACGAAGCTGGGAACACTTCGCTCGGAGAGCATTCAAGGTCAGCTTAACGGAGAAATCCCCTCAACGACCGAGGGTCAAAAAGCTGACGCCAGCGCACTGATCGATGCCTCAACGGTGGATCTGTCGAAGATGGGCAACGGGATGGGCAAAGGCGGTCCCGGAGGCAAAGACGGCTTCGGAGGCGGGCAAGGCCGATTTCCGAATGGGATGAATGGCGGTAACCAATGAAGCATTGCTTGCATCGACAGTTAGATGGATATATAATTATATATGCATTGTAAAAAAGGGGGGGTTACATTTTGTCTGACATGACCGAATCGCAATTTACCAGAATATCCAGAGCATTGGCCGAACCTCGGCGTTTTCAGATACTCAAAGAAATTAAGGATTCCAGTCAACCGTTGCCCTGCAGTATGTTGCTTGAGACCCATAACGTGAGTGCAGCTACAATTTCTCACCATATTAAGGAGCTTGAAATTGCGGGTTTAATACAGAGCATTCGCGAAGGTAAATACATGAGCCTTGCTTTTCAACCAGAGGTACTGCAAGCATATCTAAATAAAATTTCTGAGGATCTAATAAAAAATCTAGCTGAGTAATAAAAAGAAAAGGTCATGAGTCGCTAAGGTGGTAACCCTAACGACTCATGGCCTTTTCTTTTAGAGAATTTTATGCGGCTATCTGGGATACTTCTTTGATTTTGGCTTTACGGGTAAGCGGTATAAAGAACAGGATAGACAAGAACCCGATTAGTAAGAACACGATGCCTGACCACATCACACTTTGAATACCCAACCCATTGATAAATGCGCCACCAACCATTGTACCAATGGTAACCCCAAGATTTCCAAAAGCAACGAAAAGACCATTAGAAAAGTCTGGTGCTTCGGATGCCGAAGACGTGATCATATATTGGGAGATATTAAGGCCAAATGTAAACAACACGCCCCATAATGCAATAAGCAGTATCATAGGAACCGTGAACGATCCAAATAAGAATAGGACCAAGTAACTTACAACGAAAACGAGTGGAAACACGAAGGCAGTTTTCAACGCATTGTTCGTTAATAATTTACCAGCGAGCAAATTCCCCACCATGCCTGTTAAACCAAACAGGATAAGCATCATGCTAATCATATTTGAAGACATTTCCGTTACACGTCCAAGGTACTCTGCAAAGAAGCTGAAGGTTGCATACATACCAGACAGGATAAAAATCGCACCAAAGATGGCTGCCCAAACGACACCTTTCTTCAATACTCGAACCTGTGAACCATAAGATTGCTTTTGTTTAACAGGCAGAGAAGGGACAAAGAGAAGAATAGCCAAGAAGGTTAAAGCATTGACGACAGCAAAGAACAACATCGCTAGCTCAAGATTCGTGTTCTCTGCAATGAAAGAAGCAATTGGAGTTCCAATAACCATTCCCGCGGTGACACCCATGAACACACGACCGATGGCTTTCGGAGCCATTTCCGGATTTACAGAGGAAGCAGCTGCCGTAAAGGCAACAGAAAAGTAAACGGGATGTAAGAACGCTGGAACAATTCTGGCGATTAAGGCTATTGTAAAATTGGGTGCGAACATGGACACAAGATTACCGACCACAAAGAGCCCGATAACCAGCAGCATAACGCCCTTACGATTAAACCCTGAAAACAACAAAGGCAAAATTGGACCTGAAATCGCTACTGCGAGTGCGAATAAGCTGACAAGCAAACCGGCAGTTGAAACGCTAACGCCAAAGTTTTCAGCAATGAGCGGCAAGATCCCGATAATGCCCATCTCTGTATTAATAATTCCGAAGATCCCGAAAGCTAGGATAAAAATGATAAAGGCTTTTGATTTCGTAACAGACACAAAAATTCACTCCTATTTGTATAATTTTTTTATCACTGATTGAAAAGTGACAGAAAAAATGTGGATGAGTTTTTTTTGGGATCAAGCTAGAATCGTGACAAAAGGATAACCTCCTCGTTATCAGTTAGACGCATGTATAACTATCGCATTGAAAGTGATAATCGTCAAGAGCAAAAATGTTTTCAGATTAACGATTAAATACTTGACATAAGTGTCATGATGATATGATACTTTGATAATCGTCTAACTAAAATAAGACGGGCCTTAAGAACAATGCGGAGCCTAAGTGCTGAATAAAGACAGAGCAACTGGGGAAATTTAGTAGTGCTGTCGGTTTCATTAGTCGAGCAAGCATACTGAAAAAGGTGGATCTCACATGGATTGGACGAAGCTTGCCCACAAGAAACTACATAAATCGTTCACTGAGAGTCGGAATTCACCCGATCCCACTGTAGTAAACCTTACAAGTATGCTGGAAGAGAATGAGGCAGCGCTGAAAGAAGCGTTTCGTCAATGTTCGGATATCGTTTTTCGAGCGTTATCACCGAAAGACATGCCTGGCATGCTGCTGGTCTATGTAGATGGCATGATTGAGGCTGAGCTTGTGGAAACCAACGTGTTGAAGCCTTTAATCTACGAAGGCTTGCCGCAAGGACTGGGAACCATAGAATCCATTGCTCAAGTGTACGAGCGGCAGCTTCTATCCGCCCTGCAGCTGCAGAGGTCAACTGAATTTGGCGAAGTCGCTACTCGTATCCTGAAAGGCGATCTAGCCATTTTGGCAGATGGGGAAGAGACAGTAATCTTGATATCTGTCAAGCAGATTGCTGCACGAGGCATCGAAGAATCAACTTCGGAGCCGGCGCTTCGAGGACCAAAGGAAAGTTTTACAGAGAGATTGCGGACGAATACGGTTCTTTTGCGTTCGAAGATTACATCGCCTAATTTGAAAATAGAAGCAGTTTCGGTTGGCAGATTGACTAAGACTGACCTCGTTATTGTGTATATGGAAGGTCTAGCAGACGTCCATTTGCTGGACGAGGTTCGGGCTAGAATAAATCGGATTGATATCGATGGGATTTTTGATTCCGGGTATATTGAGGAAGCGATCGAGGATACGCATTTTTCTCCTTTTCCACAAATCATGAGCAGCGAGCGTCCTGATGTCGTGGCATCAGGGTTACTGGAAGGTAAAGTTGTCATTATTACTGACGGGTCACCATTTACACTTATTGTCCCCATGACATTTTGGAGCGGTTTGCAAGCCCCGGATGATTATTACGAACGCTTTTTATATATCTTGCTAAACCGGACAGTTCGCTATTTCTTTGCAGCATTTTCGGTGCTTTTACCGTCATTCTACATAGCTCTTACTAATTTTCACCAAGAACTGATTCCTACCAAGCTCATGATTACCATTGCTGCGCTTCGTGAAACCGCACCTTTTCCGACGGTTATCGAAGTCCTTATGATGGAGGTGATGTTCGAAGGGCTGCGAGAGGCAGGTCTTCGCTTGCCCAAACCGATTGGACCGCTCGTTAGCGTCGTTGGTGCGCTTGTCATCGGAGAGGCAGCGGTGAGTGCTGGAATTGTATCATCACCGATCGTTATTGTCGTCTCCGCGGCGGGTATCGCGTCATTCATCATTCCTCGCTACCGGTTTGGAATTCCTCTGAGAATGCTGCGCTTTCCGCTACTTATCCTGTCCGGCATATTTGGCTTGTTTGGCTTAACAGCAGGCATCATTGCCATACTTATACATTTGATTCAACTTCGACCGTTCGGAATGCCTTACTTATCCCCGCTAGCGCCGATTTCCCGACAATGGTTGAAAGATTGGTGGCTTCGAATGCCGCAACGGTTAACGAAACGAACCGAAGCTTCCGGTGATGGCGATCCGCCATGAGTACCCTTCGCGTCATGATGACGTTATTACTATTTTTCCTCAGTGTACCCTTTACTGCCTCATGCGGAAATCGGCGAGAGCCCGATCGATTGGCGTTCGATATGGGTGATGGACTGGATCTGACGAAGGATGGCAAGCTGCAGGTTAGTTTCCAGATCGCGATTCCTTCCGGTATAGGCGGGGGAAGCTTGGCAGGCGGAGGGGGAGCATCCAAGAACACATTCGAACTGACAACGGCGACTGGCATTAATGTATACGATGCGATGCGTAGAGCGCAGAAGGAGTTACCCCGTGAGATTTTTCCGGGACATCGTGAAGTTGTCATCATTGGCGAGCGGTTAGCCAAGCAAGGTATTGGCAAATTGTTGGATCAATTTGTTCGTAATCCCCGATCGGTTTTGCGTTCCAAGTTATTCGTTGTCAAAGACGGTGATGCCAAGGAAGTTCTGGCAAATAAAGCTACATTCGAACCTTTCACGTCACTTGCATTGAAACGGCAGGAGGAGATATTTCGCTTACGGTACGTTTATTTCCACGATTTTATGACGGATGCCCTAACCGAAGGTATAGACCCACTCGTTCCGGCAGTAGGCCTTACTGCGTACGCTAAGCCTTATTATTATGGTTCCGCTGTTTTTCATACGAAGGAGGGGTTAAAGGTCGTGGGTTTTCTCAATGACCATGAATCTGTCTACGCCAATTGGATTGCGGGCAAACAGACGGGATTCGATTTTTCTTCGACGATTGAAGGAGAACAAGACACGATAAGCCTCAAGTTCAAGGCCCTGAGAAGCCAAATTCAGACACAGATTTCTGGTAATCAGGTACATGTGAACGTCCTATTGTCTGGAACTGGAGCAGTCGTAGAGAACAATACCCATCTGAATCCGAATCTTGCTAAGGACCTCCGCATTATTGAACAGGCTGCTAATGATAAAACGCGTCGTGAGATTGCAACGATGATTGCCCATGTGCAGAAAGATTATCGGGCTGATATTTTTGGTTTCGGGAATGCCTATCACCATCAGCATCCCGAGCGCTGGAAAGCAGCCAAAGAGCATTGGAACGAACAATTTGCAGAGCTGGAAGTGTCAGTCGAAACCCGTTTGAATTGTATACGTAATTCAGGACTAGCCTCGGATCCAATCGTTGTGGAATGACTAGCTGCGTGAAGGTGGAAAGGAGGGGGAGATCACATGCGAATCAAAGGGGTTATGCAGCTTTCTGGATCACAACTTATTTGGAGCCTGCTGGTTATTGATGGATGCAATATTATTCCATTTGTGAAAAGTGCAATTGTCGAAGCGAAGCAGGACGCATGGATCTCCATTGTGATTGCAGGTGTGGCGGTTATTCTTCTGACGTTGGCATTTATCCGATTAAGCCTGATGCACCCGGGGCAGACACTAACGAACTTTAGTCAAAAAGTTTTAGGTCCTTGGTTCGGGAGGCTTATCATCCTGCCATATTTTGTAGCTTGGTTTTCGATATCCGTTCTAATTCTACGGTACAGTGGAGATTTTATTCAGACCGTACTGCTTGATCGCTCTCCCGTATGGGTTGTAATGCTCATTCTATCGGCTTTGACACTCTATTGCGTGCACGGGGGCATTGGAGGAATTGGACGTTACAATGAAGTCGTGGGTCCGTTGTTTTTTGCAACAACCATGGTCAGCTATATACTGAATACTCACAATTTAAAATGGGAGCGCGTCATGCCCGTATTTTATGATACGGGTTGGGCACCGATCTTGAAAGGAATGGTGCCGCTTGCCACACTGCTTGGTGGGGAGTCACTCCTTTTGTTCGTACTCGTTGCATTTATGAAAGACGGTAAAAAGGCAGCTGTTCTGTCGGCATTTGCCCTCGGGGCTACGACCTTGACATTCGTCACTGTAGCTATGTTGAGCCTCTTGGTCTTTGGTCCGACGCTAGCGGCAAAAATGCAAGATCCATTCTTCTCGTACTTAAGAACAGTCGATATCATGGAGTTTATCCAACAAATCGATACTTTTATGTTTTCGCTATGGATGTTCGGCGTGACTTCCCTGTTATCCATACACGTTTTTGTTATCAGCTATGAAGCATCCTTATGGCTGAATATGAAAAGTTGGTATAGGCTCATTTGGATAGTCGGACCTGCTATTTTCGTCACTGCGCTAATTAATCCGAGTGCAATCCAGTTCGAATCGTTTTATGTCTGGTGGAGCTATTATATGTTTCCGCTGTGTGGTATCTTCCTACCGTTCGTCCTGTTGATTGCTTCGCTAATCGCAATGGTGAGGGCTAGAAAAGATGGCCAAATTACTTAGTGGTAAACCAATGATCAGACTATTTTCTAAACATGAGGTCAAACATGTCCCAGCCTAGACGGTATTCACATCTGATGCACAATATTCCATCAAACACGAGCATTGAATACCCGCTGAACCCATGGATTGCGCTGTGGTGGTCTGCAGCTTTTCCTGGGTACGGACATTGCTTGATCAACAGCCCGTTGATCGGCTATTCATTAATTATCTTTGAGTTTACGATTAATAACCTTGCAAAGGTTAATCAGGCCATTTATTGCTCCATGCTGGGGGATTTTAGTGGGGCGATGCATGTAATTGATCAACGATTTTTCTATCTGTATATCGGGGTCTATGTTTTCACAATGTTTGATTCTTACCGAAGATGTGTAGACATGAATAATAATTATATCCTTTCATTTCGGACGACCTCTTACACCAAAACGACAAGAGCTTCGTCATTCAGTATCAATACACTGAACAAGGTTAGCCCTGTAGCAGCTACCTACTGGGAAATGATTATGCCGGGATTAGGTTCTTTGTACTTAAATCACTTGATTTCGTTCTTTTTCAGCCTCATTACTTGGACAATTACGATCGCTGCTTCTCGTTTCTACATCGGTTTATACCAGACGTGTATTGGTAATTTTGAAAAAGTAAAAACTGTCATTGATCCTCAATGGTTTTTATTTATCCCCTCTATATATGGCGGGTATGTTTATTTCACATATTCCCAGGCAGTGATCAACAATATCCAGTTCAAACTTTCCCAAGCCCAATTTCTGAGATCTGAATATCAAAGTCGTGCATTTAAATTACCGTTGCAGGCGCTGACTGCGAGAGGAGAGACGACGAGCATGTTAATCGTGGCTTCATTTGAGCACTCTACCGCTATTGAAATAGCTCTTACTGAGCTTGAAAGGATCGGCATACAGAAATCCAATCTATTCACGTTACCACTGCGGATTCGTAATGAGAAAAAGAAAATATTCGACAACTCTCATTACTCGGATGGTGTAAGCTTCGTTGATCTTGCGACCATTCTTGGATCCATTCTTATGCTCGTTGGAGGGATATACGGGTTTGTACTAAAACAGGGGCCAGTACTTTGGGCATTATATGGACTGGTCTCAGGTGGCTTGCTTGGATTTTTCATCAAATTAATAGCTATTAAGAAACTTCCCACAGTGGATTTGTTTGGCAGGGTAAGAGCAACAGAAGTTGTCATGATGGTTCGGTGCAAGGCGGATGATCACGAGCGGGTTATCACCACTTTATGGCATAATAAAGCGCTTGGCGTTACGGAATATGATGAAGCAGAAGCAGTACCAAATTTTCAAACATACTAGAGTAAAAATTAAAAAGAGAACGGAAAGAGAAAAATAGGTTGCCAGTTGTTACTGGTTAGCCTATTTTTTTTGTTGTTTTTGGTTACTAAACACTTTTATGGGTCTAAAGGCTCTTAAACACGTTAAAGTAATGCAATGTCATTATTGGGAATGTGACTTTAGAAGTGATTAAATAGGAGGATTTATCTAATGTTGCAAGGAACTTTTTCGTTGTTTCGACAAAAACTATTATTGTTTTAATACTTTTCTAAACATTTTATGAGAAAATGCCGATATGAACTTTATGTACATCGACATAATTCTACAAAAGATAGGTATTGAGTAGGGGGTTTCAAGAACTATTCTTACGTAGGTGTTGATGAAAACTATGAAAAGGGGAGTAAACGTTGAATAGACGTCGGAAAGCCGGATGGGCCAAACTATTAATTGCTGCATTGTTACTACAGTACATACCGCTCTTACACGGCGGGTTGAGTGTTGCACAAGCTGCAGGAGTGGCTAACGGAACCAACACAGTGCTGCAGAATACATACGGTCCAGCAACAAAAATTACGGATTATACATGGAGTAGAGTAACACCGAATCTTTCGCCTGCTGCTAGACAAGGTGCCTCCATGGTCTTTGACGAGATGGCAGAGAATGTGCTCATGTTCGGAGGCCAGGATAACAACAAGTTCTTTGATGAGACATGGATATGGGATGGTAAACAAAAAACTTGGCAGGAACGCCTGAACCTTGCGAGCTCTCCTCCAAAACGCAAAGGTGCAGCCATGGCTTATGATCCAGGCACTGGGAAAGTTCTTCTATTCGGAGGCGAAGGTCCGTCCGGCGTACTGCTGGGTGATACTTGGCTTTGGGATGGTATGAATGAAGAATGGGAGCAACTTACAGGTCTTCCTGACTCCCCGACAGCTCGCGGAGGCGCTCAAATTGCCTTCGATGGAGAACAGTTGGTTCTATTCGGCGGATATTCGGGCAGCGGAAGTTCTAAGACTCTTCAAGATGATACATGGCTGTGGAATGGAACGGGCTGGACGGAGGCTAATCCTACTGAAAAGCCGCCTGCTGCTTATGGCGGGCAGATGGCTTTTGACGGTCAAACAGCTGTGCTCTACGGCGGGAATGCAGGATCTATTACGAAAGAGTATACGAGTACTGGTACGAAAGTAACGAAGTCGGTCACGCACGATGACAGCTCCCCATTATTATGGAAGTGGAACCGGGAAACCAAGTCATGGAGTTCGACGGATGGTCCGGAGGGTTACGGCCGATGGGGGCAAGCGATGGCCTATGATGGGCGCCGCGTTGTCTTTTTTGGCGGAGAACGCGACTATGTCCATAATTATGATAACGAATTGGTTAAAAAATTAAAGCTGCCAACGAGTACGTACCCTCCGACGTTCGGTAGCATGGCTTATGGCTGGTATAAAAGCGGTTGGGAAAAAGCTCCTTTAAAATTCTCCACCGGGGTTATGTATAAAAGTAATGTGGATAAGGACGGAAAGGTTTATGAGGTCCAAGGGCAACCCAATCAGGTGCCTTTCCCATTAAGTTATGCCAACATGGCGTTTGACGGCAAAAACTTCGTTATGTTCGGCGGAAGTCGCGATCAAATTAGTATCATGGATAAAGTTTTCGGCTCAGTAGTTGATTCTGTACCCGCAGGCAACATGAACGAAACCTGGCTGTATGGCTATACGCCTCCGACAGCGCCTGGTGTTAAGCTTACAGTGGATCCGATGGAGATGATCTATTTTGATCCAAAACATATAGATGACACTATAAGCGTAGTTACGAATGTCTATGATGACGGTACTAAAGACATTACCGCACGAGGAGTAGAGTACCGGGAATACCTTCCAAAAGTTGAAGGAGAAGAACAGAAATTTGACAAATGGATCCAAGTACCTTATACAGGTACAGAAGAAGGAACAAGCTCCTTTACAGTTGTATTAAAGGGTCTGAAGTGGCAGCAAAAATATCAAGTTCGCGGCTATGCAGCCAACGAAATTGGTAAGAGCTATACGGAACCAGTGCCAATCATCTTGAATGATGATGATCAGACGATAAAAACACCTGATGTTCTTAAGTACGACAGGATTGGCCCATCGGTTCTGCATGTGAAAGACAAGAAGCGATTGGTCGCAGTGGGTACAGGCATTCCTAATCTATTTCGTAAACCTGTAGGAGATATGCATTACTATTTGCAAAGCAAGGATGGCACCCAATATAACCTTAAAACCAATGTTATTAATGAGCGTCAATTGGAGTTATTCTGGGATGAAAAAGATGGGGCTTTGCCTCCAGGGAATTATGATATACATCTGAATCATCTTTACTATGGCGACTATGTCTTCCCAGACGGTCTTCTAATAACAGCACTAGACTTCTACAAACCAAGAAACTTCGCCAGAGTAGATGTACCTAGTACATCTGCAAGCAATGAAGTAAACAGTCTTGGATTGCAAGGGTCCTTCACAGAAGAACCGGATGAAAAAAAGCTTGGCATCTATGTTCTTAACGACACGACTGAACCAGTAGTTATTAACGACTCGGTCATGTTCAAGGGATCTAGTCTTGTTGTTAACAAACAAACTAACCCAGCCACAATAACTGGCAACGGCCGCTTATACGTCAATGGCGGTGGAACTCTCGGGTCGAATCTATCCTACACGATTCATGACGGGCCGTTTACCATCACATCAGACAAGTTCTCTTTCGACTTGAACGGTTCGGAAGTGACGGACTACTTGAATATGGACATGCCCGTCAAAGCAAGCTCGCTTATTTTCACAAAAGAAGGCCTGCGCCTAACCGGTGATCTGGAAATCGGCTTGCAGGTAGGCAGTCAAAAGGTTAAGGAAACTGTGCCGTTTGATGGTCTGAAATTCCGCAATAACCGCTTTGATTTGTCGGGCACCTTTACGATGAAAAATAGCTTTCAAGTTGGCCCAATCAAAGCAAGTGATACCAAATTCGTCGTGGAAAGCCGCATTCCTTATGTCGGTGTTCAGGGGACAGGCAGCATACCGGATACGAAGTTAAGCTTCGATTTGAATATGAGAACCAAACAAGGACGTTTGGATAGCGTAAACTTTGGCATGTATCAGAAAGTGAAGCTGGCGTCGACAGGTCTTCAAGTCAATTATCTGTTCGGCAGCGTGGACAAACTTGCTGAGATGTCTCAGATTCCTCAAAAATTCGCTGTCACCGGATCTGTGAACGATGTTATTGTCCCTGAAATGAAGCATCCTCAGGCGAATTACAAGTTTAATCTGATCGGTACGGATTCCATTAATACGGATCTAACGACCTACGGTTTTAACGGCAGCGGAACGGAATATTACTATTGGCTGCCAGTGAAGAACATGAACATGCAAACAGTAGTGAATCCGGCAACGGCTGGAATCAAAGGATTTTCTTCTCCGGGCTTTGCGACGAAAGGCGACATCAATCTTTTTGAAGTCGTCAAAGGAGCCATTGGCACGTACTCTTTTAACCAAAAAGGATTCAACGGCGCAATTAAAGGAACGGTTTATGTTCCAAAAGGGATTCCGCGTATAGGCGGAGCGACAGTAAGTAACGTTGCACTCAGTGTAAATGAAACAGGGATATACGGTACTTTCAAACATAACGGCGTAGGCGCTAATCTAAAGTATACGTTCAACAACAATACGATTCTGTTCGAAGTGGAAGCAGAGCCGCCTAAGAAGTCCTGGTGGGAAAAAGGTCTGGATTTCGTGAACAATGTTTCCGATTTTATGGACGCAGCAGAACCATGGCTGGACATTGCGGAAGAATTGTTCTTAAGGAATACGGATTCAGGGAAACAGATTAAAGAGGGCAATGAGGTCAGGATCGCTGCTGCGAACCCGCTCAAGCGCGTCTTTGATCTAAAACCGGTCAGCCTGTCTTTCCAACCGGAGGAACCGGTGCATATCGATGCGAAAGCGCGCATTGTGAATGGACAGCTTACATCGCTGGATCAAACGCCTCTAATTACAACGGAAACCAATGCTACAAACGGGAAGTCGACGGCTTCTTTTGCGGCGGATCGCTCCTTCACGGCACTGATTGCCTTGACAGGAGACCAACGAGCTGCTGTTTTAAAAGCTACTCCATCAGGAAAAGGTCTTGAACAGACCATACTTCCAGAAATTAGCTATGATGCGGCCAACCAAACGACCTATATGCGCGTATCATTGTTTGCTGGCAAATGGAGTCTAACAACAAACACGAGTAGTCACATTCAAGTGAATGAATTGTTATTTGCTAACGAATCGCTGAACTTGAATCAGTTGGCGGAGCTGTGGTCGCAAACACCGGATCGCTCGGTTACTTCATTTACAGTGAAAGAGCGTGGAAGCTACGTACTTAACGTTGGTGAAGCTCAAGGCGATGTTATAGTGTACAAACCAGATGGACGGCCATACAGTCTGAATACGGCACAGAACGAACCGAATTGGAATGCTTTGCGCGACGCCAATGGTCATGTGTACACGTTAGTGGATGCGGTCGAGGCCGGAACATGGATGATAAGCGCAGGCACAAGTCCAAGCGCCGTATTAAGCACAGTACCATCTAAGGTGAAAATCGAGGATGTTGCGCAGTGGGTGCAGGATCAAGCTTATCCTACCGTGTTTGATATGACCAAGACAGATAATGGTCAAGCGATTGTAGAGATTTACGGGGCGAATGAGCAGACAAAGCTGTATGCTCCAAATGGTGAATTGTACAAGCTTCAACCTGACCCGAGTTTGCCAGGTTTGAATGTGCTGTATGATGAATCACAGCAGAAGAAAACGTTTTTGCTGGATGGTACTGATTTGAGCGGACAGTGGAAAGTTGTAAGCAGCAGTTTTACGAGTGTTGTTGCCTACAAGTCGACAAGGAAGTTTAAGTCGATTAAACCACTGACGATGGAAGGCCGATTTAGCAAATATTTTGATATCGCCGAAAAGGGCGATTATATGTTGACGGTCAGCGGCGGAAATGCCAACACGGTGATTACGGCACCTGACGGTTCGCCGTACACGCTGAATTTTGATGCTCCTGCTGGCAACGCCTATTTGCAACCGGCGTCAGACCGAGTATCGAGTGCAAGCCCTAGCGGAGATCCGCTTGAGCAGACGAATATTTCAACACCAAATCCAGTGAACGACGGCAGGGATACGCTTTACGTATCACTTCTGAATGCACCAGCTGGCAAATGGATGATTCAAAACGCGAAAAAAGTTGATCTTCAAATGCAGAAATTAATTCCTCAACCAGAGATCAAGGCTTCCGTGACTGCTGTAGCAGACGTGGAAAATCGTATTAAAGTAGCGTGGTCCATGGAGAATGCATCCTCTGATGCCCAAGTAACCATGATGCTAACGGACAGCGCCGATCAATGGGTTGGAGAAGTGATCCAAAGCGGTCTGCCATCTTCCGGCAGTAAAGCTATTGATCTTCCGACTTCCATGCTGCCTGGAACTTACTATCTTTCTGTAGTAGGGGAAAGTGCAGATAAAGCACCGATCCATGCTATTGCGGAAACAACCGTAGAGGTGACTGCGCCTATTTCACTGAGCACACCTGAGCAACCTAACGTGCTTTCTACAGGAAATGGAGAAATATCCTTGCACTTTGCTTCTATTGCAGGTAACGTGACTGCTTATCGTATCTGGGTAAGTGACAGCACGAGCGGCAAAACGGCAGTTCCGGCGATGGATATAAAGCCTGAAGCGGGAAGTGAGCAGAACGCCGTAATGACTGGATTAACGGCTGGAGCAACTTACCAGATAGCCGTTTCGGCTATTGGCAATGAGCAAGGGCGTGTTGTGCTCAGCCCAACATCTGCGAGTGTGACGACGGATTTGCCAGTTCCGCAGCCGTCAACGTTAGCTGTGGCGCTTGATGCTGGCGCACAACCCGTCATTAAACAAACGTATACGTCATATGACGGAAATGAAGAGACGTTGTTGCTTACAACAGCTGAACAAGCTTCCTTGAAGGTGACTTCCGATCAAGACGCTGCGATTACTTTGTCCGTGAATGGACAGCAGCTTGGCAGCAGCGAACACGTAGCAGCTGGGGGAACTTACACGTTTGTTCTGCAAGATCTGCTTCAAACGGCTGTACTGAAAGAGCGGGAGTATAACGTATTGGTTGAAGCCGTGAATGAGCGCGGTGACCGCAGTACAGCATACCGCAAGGTGTTCATTGACCGCACCGGACCGATGTTGATCGCTTCCGGAGGCAATGACGCGCAGGGCAAGCCGATTTTACTAAATGGTATAGTTACGGATACAAGCAGGGTTTATATCACCGGTCAAACAGATGCGGGAGCCAAGCTTGTTGTGAACGGTACGAATGTTCCCTTGGATGATAAAGGAAAATTCGACTATTACGCACCATTGGAGTGGGGAACATCGACGGATCGAGTGCAGTTCACGATGACGGCTACGGACGGGGCTGGCAACAAAACCGAGTATGGTTTTGAAGTCATTCGGGGTGTTGCCGAAGCGATTCCGACAACTCCTAGCGATCTAGCCGCATTGACAACTGGCAACGCGCAGATGCGCGCCCCATATCAATTCGGTACAACGGCTTATCAAGCTTTAGCTTATTCGGACAACGTCCGTGTTTATGCAGTTCCGATGGCTGCTGCTTCTGTCGTGACGATTGACGGCAAGACAGTTTCTGAGAGCGGTTATGTCGATATCGCGGTACCTGTTACAGGGAAATCGGTCTCCATCAAAGTGCATTCCGATAGTGCAGGAGACAAGTTCTATACACTAAGTCTTGATGGAACAGGTTCCAATGAAGCATTGTTGGCTACATTGAAACTTACGAATGCCACGGCCTCGCAAAAAAGCGATGTGATCCCGGCTCAAGCCTTCACAGGGGCGGAAGAAAGCTACGCTGTTTATGTGGATAACACCGTGGACACAGTAACCTTGACACCTGGTGCTATGAAAGCAGGTTCCAGCATTAAGGTAAAAGGACAATCTGTTCAGAGCGGGCAAGCATCCCAAGCGATTCAGCTGCAAGTTGGCGAGAATCAAGTGCCTGTGGTGGTTACTTCTCCGGACGGTGCGGAAACACGCACGTACCAAGTAGCCGTATGGCGGGAACCAAGTGGCAATGCGTTGTTGCAAAGCTTGGGGCTTGCTACGGACGGAGCTGATCTGTTAACTGATTTTAACCCGGCAGTGAAAAATTATGAGGTACTAGTGCCTTACACAGCGGTCGAGTTTAAGCTTCTGCCAGTTCCCGAACAGTCGGATGCAGAAATTCATATCGATGGTCAAAAGGTAACAAGCGGAGCGGTCTTGCCCCTTCCATTTACTAAGGATGCACAAACCTATGCTATTGAGGTTAAAGCTCAAGATGGAACGACGCTCACCTATAACGTTTCTGTATTGCGTAAGCAGACAGTGCCTGGACAGCCGCCATTATTAGCGAGTTTGCAGGCAGATACGATCTTGGAAGGTGCTTTTACGCCATACAAGCTTAAATACAAAACGATTACAACAACCCAGAATGGCAAAACGATAATCACGGCGATTACTAATGATCCAGAGGCGACTGTAACGGTACAGCATGTTAAACAAAAAGGCGGCGGCACCTTTTTACCTGATATAGGCATTGGAAGCAATGCGATTATTGTAAATGTGGAGTCGGCGGACCTGAAGTCTTCACAGACCTATTCCATCGATGTAGAACGTATAGGAGAATCAGAGCAATTAGATTCTGGTTCTAATATTCGCCAAACGACAGTAGTAGGAAGCTCAGGAGGCTGGACATTCCAAACCAACATCGTGAGGACCCAATCATCAGATGGCAAATCGCTCGATACGGTGAAATTGGATGCCACGGATGCACGTACGATTTTGGAAAAAGCTGTACAGAACAATGACCATGTTGCTCGCATCTATGTAACGGATTTGCCGAAAAATCCAGCAGATGAGCGCATTGTCAGCTTAAATGCAGAAACGGTTAGCTTGCTTGCTGGTGGCGGATTGTCGCTGCAACTGGTGCTGCCTGACGGCCAGATTACGGTATCGGCTGAGTCCCTGAAGCAAATGGGCAAAGACGGTAAGGATGCTTACTTCCGAATTATTCCGGTCCGTGTTGAAGCTGAGCGCAGTGAAGTCACAAAACGCGTGCAAGCTGCTGAGCTTGTGCTCAAAGATGCAGGAGACCGATCTGTCTCCATTATTGGTCAACCGGTCAAGATTGAGACAAACTATTCAGGATACAAGACGGAAGTCGTATTTCCGCTGAATAACCTCAGCCTGCCGGATAACGCAGCAGCGGCTAAACAAATTTTGGATGAGCTGGCTGTGTACATTGAACATAGCGACGGCGAAAAAGTGCTAACGCACGGAGAAATCCGTTATGATGCGGATGGCAAACCAGTCGGTATTGCTATTGAGATCAGTAAGTTCAGTACATTTACCATTATTCAGAAAAATGGAGCGAATGCACTGAAACCTTATTTGTCCGGTTATCCGGACGGCACATTCCGCCCATCACAAGCCATTACGCGTGCGGAATTGGCGATGGTTTTGAATCGGATTGGCGCTGGTACGATCAACAATGATTCGGCTTCGGCGCAACCTAGCGGTTATCCGGACGTTGCCAAAGAACATTGGGCGGCAGAAGCCATTGCCAATATGCAACGCGCAGGCGTGATGCTTGGCGATGACACCGGCTTCCGCCCGGATGACGCGATTACGCGCGGGGAAATGGCCAGCATTGCTGCAAGGCTGCTTCCTGCGGGAGATGCTGTTAGCACCTATGCGGGATACAGCGATACGCAAAAGCATTGGGCTTTCGAAGCCATTAAGAAAGCTTCGCAAGCGGGCATTTTGCAGGGGTATTCGGATGGCACCTTCCTGCCGGAAAAGCAATTGAATCGTGCGGAAGCAGTAACGATTTTGAACCGATTGTTTAAGCGGCCGACCGCCGATGTGAAGTCATCGAGCTGGCCGGATGTACCGCAGGAGCATTGGGCACTTCGTGAGATTGAATCAGCCTCCGGCACCGTACAAACGTTGTCTGATGGCAGTGTATACGTGGTACCTAGTCATTAATAAGTTTTAAACATTAAAGCCCATGAGCATGAACTGCTCATGGGCTTTTACGTGTTAAAACGCATGTTTCTCTAAACTTGTTATTTTGCTGGTAGAAGCTGCAGAGTTGGTTTAATATATGAAGTATGCGCTAACAAGTTTAAGAATTTAACAGAAGTGAGGGAGTTATGATTCTATTTGACTTTATAGTCAATATTGCTATATTTTCACTGCTAGTCAGCACTCCATTGGTCATCCGGTCGTTTATTCACCAAAAGCCGATTAAGTATTTTAGTTTGTGGGCAAGCCTTTATGCTGGGGTTGTTTCGGTTATTCTCGTCATCCTTTCTATCAAGCAGCAAGGGTATGCCTACGATATTAGATACGCGCCCGTTATTCTTGTTTTTGCTTATTTTGGGCCGATCCCTGGGGTGATAACCGGGTTATTCTCACTGCTTACCAGACTTGTTTCCGGTGGAAATTGGGCTCCGGCAATCATAGGCTGGATGATCAATATGATGATTTTGTGTGTTGTACATAAAATCATGTCTCACAGCTCACAATCCAAAAAAATCGGCTCACTTTTTATGGCTTATGTTGCGGGATATTTGGTAACGATCCTGTCGTTTCATATCTTATTGACCGAGCCGTTATTTCATTTGCAATATGTCCTGTTTGTCATGTTAGGCGTCATTTTGGGCGGCTTGCTGATCGAATCGAATGATCGGCTTTTAAGAATTAATAGGCAAAATAAATATATGGAAGCGACGCTGGAAAAAAGCGAATCGAAGTACAAGCTGATTGCTAATCATACTTCCGATTTGATCATCGTTATGGATCAAAATCATACGGTGAGTTATTTTTCTCCTTCCCACGAGCTTGTGTTAGGGTATGAACACCACGAATTAATAGGGAATCTATTGTGCATGTTGGTGCACCCTAAGGACTTGGAAATCTTTCGTCAAACGATTTCGACGATGATTGGGGGGCAGGAAGGCTATTCATTGGAAGTTCGCCTTAAACATAAAGAAGGACATTGGAAAGAGTTTGAATCCCGCTGCCAGCCTGTCAAAGGTAGTCATTATGTCATCGTCATCAGCCGCGATATTTCCGACCGCAAAAAAGCGGAAGAAATTCTATTGCAGTCAGAAAAGCTTTCGATTGTCGGAGAGCTCGCGGCAGGGATTGCGCATGAAATTCGAAATCCTTTAACGACAATAAAGGGATTCCTACAAGTATACAAAGAAGGCAATTATTCGAGAAAACACAATGAATTGCTGTTATCCGAACTCGAACGGATTGAAGCCATTACCAGTGAATTTCTTTCATTAGCCAAACCTCAATTGACACAACTTACAGTTACTGACCTGCGTGAGCTGGTGAAATACACAACTGAGATTTTATCCCCCGAAGCACTCCTGAAAAATATTGAATTTCAATTGAGCTACGAAGCGACACACTTCCCGATCAGCGGAGAAAAAAATCAGTTAAAACAGATGCTTCTGAATATCATCAAGAACGCAATGGAGTCGATGCCTGATGGCGGAGAGATCCAAATTTGTTTGCGCAAAGACGGGGAGCGTCATGGTGTGATTGCCATTAAAGATCACGGTTGCGGCATTCCGGAGGAGCTATTGCCGAAATTAGGGGAGCCTTTTTACAGTTTAAAGGAGAAGGGGACTGGGCTTGGTTTAATGATTTGCAAGAAGATTATTAAGCAGCATGAAGGTGATATTACCTATTCAAGTAAAATGAATGAAGGAACTTTAGTAGAAATTCGGCTGCCGTTACTTCAAGCATGATTTAACTGATCCTAGCCATATTAATGGATGGGAGGATTGATGGATTTTGCCAACACGTACATACCTTAACGGATCAGTCTTGGTGCTTTGCCTGATATCGGGCATCGTTGATGTGATCGGCTATTTGGGACTGGGACATGTCTTCACAGCTAATATGACAGGTAATCTTGTGCTGATCGGAATCGCTATCGGGCAAGCGCAGCCGCTAGCTGTGCTTCGTTCCATTCTTGCTTTTATTGGTTTTGTTGCCGGTATCGCCCTCGCAACTATGATCGTGAAGCGAGGTCGGGAAGAGCAGATTTGGTCCAGAGGAGTAACGGCTGCGTTAGGCGTCGAAGCTCTTCTGCTTTTGGTTGCGGCTTTGCTCTCCTATGCGGGAGACAGCGATAGGAACTTATATATCCTCATTTTACTATTGAGTATGGGGATGGGCATGCAAACGACAGTCGCCAGACATTTGAAAGTGGCAGGGATTTCAACGACAGTTTTGACCAATAATCTGGCGAATGTCATTGAGGATACCATTGCTCATTTTCGCCGAGCTAATCGTTTTACTGCAGACGCATGGTTGCGCACATGGGCGGTAGCCATTTATTGTCTCGGTGCGGTAATTACCGCTATTTTGGAACCGCACGCACTCTTTGCGTCCATCTGGATACCAGTAGCTCTGTTGGTCGGGCTTGTGACAATGGCGGCAATCCGCTTTCGTTAAAAATGATGAGAAGAACTCATACAAAAGGGGTATGCATGAATAAGACAAAATTTCTGGGGCCAAAATCATACGTATTCATTTTTCCAGTGATTGCGCTAGTGATAGTTTCTGAATGCATCACCTTCCCGGCAAAAATCAACTGGCTGCTAGTCTTATTCCTCATATCAATAGCCATCATCGAACGGATTTATATGCATCTTTTCAATAAGATTTGGCTTCCTTATTTTATCATCGTGATCGGCCTCATTATTTTTGCAAAACATTCGATTTTATATAGTTTCTTCTACCTTGTTCCGGATGCGCTGATCATTTGGTTGAAAAGAAGGGTTAGCATCTGGTATGATCTGCTGCCGTCTCTGTCAATCAGCTTGATTACGATTGTCTTAGGCAATTCTTTTTATAATTGGACATCGCACTCCTACATCAGCCGTCTGGGAACCTTATTTCTGCTTTTTGTGGTAAACTGGGTGCTCGCTTACTTTTTCTCATTTTTTGAGTCCGGTAAGCTGACCACCTCGCCAGTCGTTTCAACGTTCATACCGACTTGGTTTGAAATCGGTGTCATTTTTCCTTATATGGCCGTATTCAATTATTTCAATTATCCGGTCGTCATGTCAGCTTTTTTGGCGTATTTAATTGTTGTTAAAGTCTGTCATTCGAGAAGGATGCAAGTGAACGAATCACATGTCAAGCAGCTCATCTCTCTCATTGGTACAAGACTTCAGCTGCAGGTTCTATTGATGGATTTGGGCTCCATAAAGGGAATCTATTATCCAAACAAACGTATCATTGTGATTGATCATAAACTGGATTATCCGGAGCAACTGGATACGCTGGTACATGAATGGATTCACTGCGAGTTAAGAAAATACAAAAAGTCCCCACTCTTTCTTGAGGAAATATGGGTCACGATTTTAGAAGCGGTAATCAGTTGGTATTATGTGTTTAATTTAAAAAAAATTCTTACGACAGGAGGATACAAATGAGTCAGCGGCTGGGTCAAGAATTAAGACGTCTGCGTAAAAAGAAAGGATTAACCTTGGAAGAAGCGGCTTCTGCGACCGGTATAACCTTACAATATATGAGTCTGCTTGAAAAAGGGCAAAGAAAATCGGCCTCGTTCGAAATCATGGCCAACATTTCAAAGTTCTACGGAATTCCATTGGACTACTTCGCCCAATTTGTTGATGATGATCAAAATGAGGTTCATAACTTAAGTGAAACAGAACTTGAAATATGGAGTGCCATCAACAATAAAGTAAAGGATGAAATCTATTATAAGAAGGGAGATTTGCTGGCGGATTGGCTTCGTTCATTTTTTCGAAAATAAAAATAGGGAAGAAAGGCTTTCCTTTTTCAATTGTGTCATGAGATTCAACTTTAGAAGATAAAAATTCATATTAATTCATCAATAGTTGAAAAATTCCTGGAAGAACTTTATAATTTAGAATAACCGTTCTTCTGAGGAGGCACATTGTTGAATCTTAACAAAAAAATTGAGCTTGCCGTATGGTCGATTAAGATTATAGAAAGTGACACGATTTATCCAAAAAGAGCTAACACACTTGATTTGACCTACCCTACTCTTCAGTGCTCGGATGTTACCGATGTTGAGGCAGAGTTTGTAGCGGATCCTTTCGTAGTTTCGGATGGTTCGAAGTATTATGTATTTTTTGAAGTGTTGAATAAACATTCTGAACGCGGTGAAATTGCGGTTGCTGTCAGTACGGACGGGGAAATATGGCATTATGACCGAGTTGTCCTTAAAGAGAGTTTTCACCTGTCTTATCCAAACGTATTTACATATGAGAATGACTATTATATGCTGCCGGAGTCGTCGGAAGCAGGTGGCGTATTTTTATATAAATCCATGCAATTTCCGTATAACTGGGAGAGAAAAAAACAGCTGCTATCTGGCCCATTTGTGGACCCGACCCTTTTCTATCATGATCAGAAGTGGTGGATGTTCGTTGGCAGCAAAGATGGAAGGAATCTTTATTTGTTCTATGCTGACCGTGTGGACGGAGAATGGGTGGAACATCCCTGTAATCCTATTATTAAAAATGATCAGCATATATCTCGACCGGCGGGAAAAGTGGTTTGTCAGGATGGGGAGATTTACCGGTTTACACAAGATGGGGTTCCATCGTACGGGAAGATGGTTAGAGCTTTTCGAATCACGAAGCTGAGTGAGACAGAATATGCAGAGGAGGCCATTGAGCCTGGTTTGCTGACGGGATCTGGCCAACAGGGAAGCTGGCGGAAGGATGGCATGCATCATATCGATCATCTCCAAATGAAGGATAATAAGTGGATGATCGCGGTTGATGGGCATTTTTTCAAAGAACAGAACTATCTCGCTTGGAAGACTAAACGCTTCGTGAACAGACCTTTCTATAGCTCTTACAAGCTGTCTCGCACTATTATTAAAAAATTGCAGCTTATTGCTCAGTTATGGTAGTAACCAACATCTAATCCGCGGAGGTCGCGGATTTTTTTATTTATAACGGAGTGCGAAGCATGGGAGGTTTATTGGAATTAACTATAAAGATAATCGATTTAATATATTAGACCAATAGGAACTTTGACCATATGATAAGTATATCAATAATTACCAGAACAAGAGGAGGAACAACATTACCATGTCAATTTATCACTTTCAGGCAAATCTGATAGACGGAAAGCAAGTCAATCTGTCAGACTACAGAGGGAAAGTTCTTCTCATTGTCAACACTGCAAGTAAATGTAGTTTTTCGCGTCAATTTGCTGATTTACAAAATCTTTATGAATCTCGTCAAGAACAAGGTTTTGAAATACTAGCATTTCCATGCAACCAATTTAACGAGAAAGAGCCATCCAGCAATTCGGAAGTACAAGTATTTTGCGAGAATAACTTCGGGATCACATTCCCATTGTTTGAGAAAACGGATGTAAGAGGTCCATCTACTCACCCATTATTTCAATATCTTACACAGCAAGCACCTTTTAAAGGGTTTGATACGCAGACGAAGGATGGTCTATGGATGGACGAGTTTCTGCGTGAAAAATATCCGGACATCTATATGGGCGACGGGATTAAATGGAACTTCTCTAAGTTTTTAATTGATCGTGAAGGACAAGTCATAGCAAGATTCGAATCAACGGTGTTGCCCTCTGAAATTGATACTAAAATTGCATCGTTGTTGTAGCATAAGGAAAGCCTGCAAACCTTTGAGTTTGCTGGCTTTATGCTTGTTAACACAATGCATAACTCATCCTTTTTCAAAGGACGGACTACTCGTTACTTGTGCGCCAAGGAGACGTCGCGATAACAGAAAGGCAAAGGCCAGAAAGGCTACCACGATAAAACCGTACAACAAGTAATAGCCGCCGATACGGTAAAATAGGCTGCCAACGATCGGGCTGAGAGCCATTCCCATATATCGGAAAAGGTTGTATGCTCCGACAGCGGTCGCACGGTTTTTCGTGAACGCTCCAGTCAGCAGCGTGGTTTGCACCGGAAGCGAGAGTCCGAGAAATAAGCCAAATAAAATAATGCCAACCAACAGCCATGGTAAAGAAATTGCGTAGAAGATCAGGAAAAACAGGATCGAAATTGCATTTAGATACGTCGTCAGAACGAGCAGCTTTTCCCCTTCTATCCGTGTTTGAATTTTCCCGCCTAAATAACTGCCAACCACGATGCCAAGCGACATCGGCAGAAAGACAAGACCCTTTTGCTCAGCTGACAAGCCGTAACGCTCGGTTAAAATATTCGGCAAGAAGACCAGGAAATAATAAAACACGTAATATTGAATGAACCCAAGATAGATAATGGAAGATCCGATCCGATTCTGAAGAATGCCTGCAAAATCCCGCAGTTGAAACCGCCCGCCTTCGATGTTGTCCGGCTTCGTTTCCTTCAAATAAAGGTAGTTGAAAACCAACACAAGCATACCCGTTGCCGCAAGCGCGAGAAATACGGAATGAAAATGGAACAGCCCGCTAAGGAAGCCGCCGATGACCGGTCCGAGCACAGGGCCTAACGAAACGAGCATTTGAAAGGTTCCCATTGCTTGGCCGCGTTCTCTTCCTTCGAATAAATCGCTGATGACCGTAACGGCCACGACAGATCCGGCAGCGATGCCAATCGCCTGCAGCGCTCGGGAGATTAGCAGCAGCGCTATCGTGTCAGAGAAGAAACAGCCAACCGAAGCCATAACATACAGGGTTATTCCGAACAGCATGACTTTGCGGCGCCCTTTTAAGTCCGTGAGCGGACCATAAATCACCTGCATCATGGCAAGAAATAAGGTGAACACGGAAATCGTCAAGTTGACGACGAATGAGGTGGATTGGAGCTGGCTGGCAACCTCGGGTAACACCGGGGTGTAAATGGTTTGCGTGAACGGTCCAAGAAATGCAGCAAACGCAACAAGATAAACAACGAATTTACGATTCACGATGCTCAATCCTTTCTTTGAAATTCCTATACTCATCGTAATTGAAATCTGTTATTTATTCCAATGCATTTCATGCTATAATCTCATTGATTAGAAGGAATGAATGAGGTGTACGGAATGGAACTTCTTCAACTGCACTATTTTCTTGCGGTCGCTCGTTCGGAGCATGTGACCGAAGCTGCTCGGAAACTGCACGTCACACAATCGTCATTGAGCAAAACGATTCAACGTCTGGAGGAGGATCTAGGCGTCTTGCTATTCGATCGAATCGGCAGGAAGTTGCAACTAAACGAGTTCGGAAGAAGATTTCTTCGGCGTGCAGAAAGGGCTTTGTTCGAATTGGAACAGGGGAAGCAGGAGCTTAGCGATTTAGCCAGCCCCGATCATGGCGCGCTTGAATTAGGAGTAACCAGCGCAAGCGTATTGCCCGACATTCTTCGGAAATATCGAAAAAAGCGGCCGAATATTCAATTTCATGTACAAATGCTGACTACAGAAGAAATGATTATGCTTCTAGAGCGAGGTGAGGTCGATTATTGCTTGTCCTCGCCTCCTGTTGAAAGGGATGAGATCGAATGTCAAGTCGTCTTCATCGACCCCATCCTTGTTGCCGTTCCGATGGGGCATCGGTTGGCGGATCGAAGCAGCGTATCTTTGAGTGAGCTGAAGGATGAATGGTTTGTCGGGCTAAAAGTTGGCTACGGTACACGCGATTTAATGGACCCCGTGTGCAAATCGGTTGGATTTACTCCTCATTATGTGTACGAAGGGGATGAACCGGCAAGGTTGGTCAATCTGGTGGAAGCCGAAATTGGCATAGCTTTCATACCAAGCACGGCTAGAAATGATCGAGCACAAATCAAATATTTGCAAGTAGAGACACACGAAGTGGTGCGAAAAATCGCATTATTATGGCACAAGAGTCGTTACATATCACCGGCAGCACTGGATTTTCGTGAGATTGTTGTTGAATATTTTGAGGGTTTATCCAAAGAGACCCAACTATGAGATGAGGTGTTGGCTATGAAAACCATAGGACTGATAGGTGGCATGAGTTGGGAATCATCCTTGCTTTATTACCAAATCATCAATCAACGCGTAAAGGAAAAGTTAGGCGGGCATCATTCCGCAAAAAGCTTAATGTATTCAGTGGATTTTCACGAAATCAAGACGCTTCAATATGAAGGGAAATGGGATGAAGCTACAAACATCATGATGGAATCAGCTCAAAAACTCGAAGCCGGTGGTGCAGATTTCATCGTCATATGCACGAATACAATGCACAAGATGGCAAAAGAAGTAGATGAATCGGTATCCATACCTGTACTGCATATCGCTGACGCAACCGCAAGTGAAATTGTTAAATGTGGAATAAAAACAGTCGCTTTGCTTGGAACTGCTTTTACGATGGAACAAGCCTTTTACAAGGGTAGACTGACTGAAAAGTTTGGACTTCACGTCATCGTTCCAGATGAAGCAGACAGGAAGATTGTACATGATATTATCTACGAGGAACTTTGTCTTGGAATCATAAATGAAAGTTCGAAACAGTCTTATTTAGCGATAATCGATCGTCTTGTCCAAGATGGGGCACAAGCCGTCATTCTCGGCTGCACGGAGATCACGATACTAATATCTCAATTGGACTGCAAGGTTCCTATATTCGATACAACGAAAATCCATGCTGAATACGCTGTAGATTATGCAATTAGTAATAAATGTATATAACTAAATTATACGGGTCTATTCCCGACAGATATCGCTTATAATCAAAGCATCAATGAATAGAGGAGGCATTTTACATGGAAAACTTAACGATTTATATCACCGTACCAGCATCTAAGGGTGGAACCCTTACTTAAAAGGTTAGCGGTGTACACCCTTGGATGTGTTAGTTAAATAACACGAAAAAGGGGTAAAACCATGCGTTTTCCAGTGAAAAAGTTTTTTTCTTATTACAAACCCTATCTACCCTTGTTTCTTAGTGTATTGGCTTGTTCCTTTATCGTTTCTGCTGTGACATTGCTGTTTCCGCTGCTCGTTCAGCATATAACGAAAGACGTTTTGAAGGGGGACTTGTCCTCAGCATTAAGCAGCGTGTATAAAATTGGCGGGTTGATGCTTGTTTTAGTCGCGATCCAAAATATCGGGAATTACTTTGTAGATTACAAAGGTCATGAAGTTGGCGCACGCATGGAAAGAGATTTGCGCAGCGAGCTGTTTGCACATATGCAGACGCTTTCCTTTGGTTTTTATGATAAGGAAAAGACGGGGCGGCTCATGTCTCGGATAACGAATGACCTGCTGCTGCTTTCCGAACTCTACCATCACGGTCCAGAAGACTATGTGAAATACCTTGTCCGCTTTATTGGAGCATTTTTCATTTTATTTTCCATTAACGCCAACTTAACGATCGCCGTGTTCTGTTTCTTTCCGGTTTTAGGCGCTTTTTCATTGTATTTCAATAAGAAGTTGAATCATGCCCTTAGAAATAACAAGGAACGAATCGGGGACGTAAATGCTCAGGTAGAAGATAGCCTATCGGGCATCCGCGTCGTCCAGTCGTTCGCTAACGAGCATGTCGAAATCGAAAAGTTTGAGCGGACCAATCATCATTTTCTCGATAGCAGAAAGAGAACATACAAAGCGGAAGCGTATTTCTACAACGCTGTGGAGTCGATCATCCAGCTGATTACCATTACGGTGATTATCTTTGGCAGTGCCAGTATCGTCCGCGAGACGCTCCATATAGCGGATTTGATCACTTTCTTGCTATATATCAGCTTTATGATTGAACCCATACAACGGCTAACGCATATGAGCTCACAGCTGCAAGAAGGAATAACGGGCTTTCAGCGGTTTACGGAAATCATGAATGTAAAGCCGACGATTGCCAACAAGCCGAATGCTTTGATTCTTCCTGAAGTACATGGAGACATCGTGTTTAGGGAGGTTTCCTTCCGGTATGAAGCCCACTTGAACCCTGTATTAGATAATGTGTCCCTACGCGTGCAACCTGGAGAGTATGTGGCGCTAGTAGGGCCGTCCGGTGGGGGGAAAACGACATTATGCTCCCTGATCCCCCGTTTTTATGAAGTAACCCATGGGGATGTATTATTGGATGGCATTAATGTCCGTGACCTCGAACTGCGGTCATTAAGAAATCATATCGGGGTCGTGCAGCAAGATATTTTCCTTTTTGCAGGAACGGTAATGGACAATATTCGCTATGGAAACCCGGATGCGGACGAAGCTGCCATTATCGAGGCTGCGAAACTCGCGAATGCCCATGATTTTATCATGAATTTATCGAACGGTTATCATACCGAGATCGGGCAGCGAGGCGTTAAATTGTCAGGTGGTCAAAAACAACGGCTAAGCATCGCCCGCGTATTTCTAAAGAATCCGCCCGTTCTTATATTAGATGAGGCAACAAGCGCACTTGACAACGAAAGTGAGAGTCTGGTCCAGGAATCACTGGAGTTATTAGCAAAAGGGCGAACCACGATTGTCATTGCCCATCGACTTTCCACGATCCGTAATGCCGAACGCATTATCGTATTGACAGAGGACGGCATTACGGAACAGGGAACGCACGAAGTTTTATTGGCACGAAATGGCGTTTATGCCCATCTGTATGCCAAGCAGTTTGAATTACAAGTATAAACGCTCAAGCCGCAAATCGGCCTTCTTTTTAAAACAGGTATTTCCATTGATTGGAATATATCTGTTTTTTTATTTGCCGCTTCAGCTCCACTTAACTCTAGGTAACTTAGTATAAAATTATTTACTCCTTCTCATAACAGGAATGACTATTTATAATTGATAATAAAGAATAAATGATGAGGTAGACATGCAAATCATTCGAGATGTTCGCAAGTTTGTTTCGATCCCCGGAGCGAGAACGCTGCTTACCATGCTATTTCTCTACGGCATAGGAACCGGTATTTTAGCGCCTATGAACGCTGTGTATCTTAACGAGAGTGTAGGGCTTTCGAAAAATCAGATCGTTGCTGTTTTCGCGGTATCCTTGTTCTGCAATATGGCCATTACGATTACCGTTGGTTGGATCAGCGACCGGCTGAAGAACAAGAAGAAGCTCCCGGTAATAGCGGCCATTCTTTGCATAATTGGATTGTTCATCTACATGAATGCATCAGATTTTCGGAGTGCTCTCATCGGCATGACGATAACCGTTGCACCGTCCGGATTGATTATGGGGCAGCTGTTTGGCATGGCTAGAAATCATTTTGCCCGCAGTGCCGGTGAGATTGTGGAGATGGCTCAAATATGGCTTCGGGCCACGTATAGTATTGGTTTTTTTACGGGGCTGCTGTTAGGAGCAAACATCTTCCTTATTGCAACGTTTAAAGGCGTACTGTGGGGGAATTTGGCCGGCTATGTAAGTTTGGTCGTTCTCTTGCTGGTGTACAAAGAGACAACGGGTGAACCGGGAGTAAAGCAAGCAGTGAAGGGAGAACCGTTCTCCATTGTTATGCTGATTGCCCTGCTTATGCTCGCTTGTGCTGATGCCATTCGAGGCTTATATTTACAGCTTGTCGTATTAAAGTTGTTCGGTAAGCCGGAGATTATGTCCTATATATGGAGCGCACAGGCGGTATTCGAGCTGTTTTTCATGACACTGGGCGGATACTTGGCGGCACGGTACGGTAGCAAAAAGATTATTTTACTCGGCGGTTGTTTCGCACTCGCCACCTATTTGACGTATACGAGCAGTACCTCGCTTCCGGTTTTCTTTGCCGTTCAGCCATTGTATTCGTTTTTTGTTTCGATTCTGTACGGAGTTGCCATGGGGTATGTGCAGCGGATGTTTTTAAACCGAACAGGATTTGGGGCAAGCCTATACGTGTTCATCTCGCAAACGGCTTCTTTAATCGGATATTTCTTGCCTCTGTTCATTCAGGGGATAACGCCGAAAATCTTCTTTATACCAAGCTCACTTGTAGCGCTATCGTTACTTATTATGGGAATGGTGTTATACAGGGAAAGACGATTGAATAGGAGGAATTCGATCGTCATCGAGCAACTGTGAACACTTGAAATATTTCCCGAGCAATAAAGTTTGTAAAACTAAAATCTGGAGGGATTCGTTATGCGATATCGGAATTTGGGGACAAGCGGATTGGAAGTTTCGGTGCTGGGTTTGGGGACAAATGCATTTGGGGGGCGCGCAGACAAAAATACCTCGATTCGAGTCCTGCATCATGCCGTGGATAATGGGATTACGTTTATTGATACTGCGAATATTTATACTGGCACGAAATCGGAAGAGATCATCGGAGAAGCGTTTGAAGGACGGCGCCACGAAGTGCTCCTTGCGACAAAAGTGGGGATACAACGAGGAGAAGGCCCGAACACAAGAGGTTCCTCGCGTCAACATATTCTAAAGGAACTCGAAGGCAGTTTGCGCCGCTTGCGAACAGACTATATTGACCTGTATCAGATTCATGTTTTTGATCCAAAGACTCCGCTTGAAGAAACTCTTCGTGCTTTGGACGATCTGGTGACGTCCGGAAAAGTGAGATATGTAGGCGCTTCAAATTATGCAGCCTGGCAAATGATGAAAGCCTTGTCGATTAGCGAAAAGGAGCGGCTGGTGAAGTATGTTTCGGTGCAGCCAGGCTATTCACTGGTTGACCGCGGTGTGGAAAGAGAGCTGCTTCCATTCTGCGTGGATCAGGGAATTGGCATTATTCCTTATTTCCCGCTGGCAGGAGGAATTCTTACAGGAAAATATTCGGGAGGTTCTGTACCAAGCGGATCACAGTTGGACATGAATCCTAACTTCGTGCGGCGTGTGAACTCCGCTCGCGTGGAGGTCGGGGAACAGGTGGCGAAGATCGCGGCGGAGATCGGCACATCGGCCACGGCTCTTTCGCTGGCCTGGTTGTTGCACCAACCTGCAGTAAGCACGGTTATTGCCGGAGCGACCCGAGAACACCAAATCGATGAGAATCTAAAGGCGGTTAACCTTGAGCTTACCGAGGATGTTCTCAATTCACTCGATGAAGTAAGTAAAGATTTTGTCTATTCGCCTCCGTTTTGAGGTAGATCCAAATCATGAGAGAATGGAGGTGAATGCTGAGTGATATATGAGTTGAGAATCTATACCATTCATCCGGGAAGAATCGATGCGATTCGAAAGCGTTTCTCCGATCATACGTTAGGTATTTTTGCCAGACTAGGCATGCAGGTGTGTGATTTCTGGGAGGATTTGGAGGAGCAGCCCAAGCTCTATTACACGATGAAATATGAAAGTATGGAAGAAAGAACAAGACAATGGGAAGTTTTCTCGCAGGACAAGGAGTGGAACGAAGTAAAGCAGAAATCGGAGCTGGACGGGAAAATTGTTGCATCTGTCGAGCAGATTTTTATGAAAAGAGCGGATTACTTCGTGCTTTGATGTCTGCGGCAATTGAAAATTGGGTGGGAACTTACCCGATGATTTATCCCCTTCTGGTAGCAGTGCAAAGTTATGCACTGTCTACCAGAAGTTTTTTTTGCTGTTTGAAGTGTTTAATTAACATTTGGAAGAAGATTCATTTTCCCTATTTATCAACTTGTATTTGGGTTAAAAATGCGTAAATCCACAACTATTTGAAAATGTAAAAAGTTGAGTTATAATAGATATGAAATTATGTTCATAATTCATGAACATAATTTCAAAATGTGAAGAGGACGGAAACGCATGGGCGGAGACAAACTGGAGAAAATTGTAGATGCGGCTCGCATGTACTACCAATTGGATTATAGTCAACAAGATATAGCCAAGAAGCTAGGCGTATCTCGTCCGACTGTATCCCGTTTTTTGCAGCAGGCAAAAGAAGAGGGGATAGTCCAGATCAAAATTATGGATCCGACCGAAAATAAAGAACTTTTAGCCGAACAATTGGAAGCAAAGTTCACGCTCAAAAAGGCGGTCGTCGCTTCGGTCCCTGAATATGAAGATCATATCGTTAAGAAATATATTGGAGAAGCAGCCGCTATATATTTAGATGAAGTCGTGCAGGATGGCGACACGATCGCGATGACTTGGGGAACAACGCTCTACGAGGTTGCCACTCATTTGCCGAATAAGCTTGTGAAAGATGTGACTGTCGTTCAACTGAACGGTGGTGTCAGCTATTCGGAGACGAATACGTACGCTTCCGAGATTATTCATCTTTTTGGTAATGCGTTCAATACTACTCCGCATTTGTTGCCATTGCCAGCGATCGTGGATCACGCAGTTGTGAAGCAGGCGATTGAGGCGGATCGGCATATCCGCAAAATTCTTGAAATTGGCAAGCGTGCGAATATCGCGGTGTTCACCGTTGGTGTACCTTCAGAAGATTCGGTGCTGATCAAAGCGAATTATTTCTCCGAAGCCGATCTGGAGATCATCCACGCAAAGGGTGCGGGTGACATTTGCTCCAGATTTATCGATCTGGAAGGCCAAGTGTGCAGTGAAGAATTGAATCTTCGTACGATTGGTATCGATCTCGCCGAATTGAGAACGAAAGAGAAATCAATCCTCGTTGCAGGCGGCATGAAAAAGGTCGAAGCCATCTACAGTGTTATCAAAGGTAATTATACGAATACATTGATTACAGATCAATTTACCGCACAACATTTATTGGCTTATGCCAATGAACAATCACTATAAACAATTGGAATAGTAAAAGGAGTAAATCCCATGGAAAATAAAGATATTGCTCAAATGATAGATCACACGCTTCTGAAGCCGGATGCAACAAAAAGTGAAATTTTGAAGATTTGCGGCGAAGCTAAACAATACAGCTTTGCTACAGTCTGCATAAATCCAACGTGGGTCTCGCTTGCAGCGAAAGAACTCGAAGGCTCGGGCGTAGGCATTACTACCGTCATTGGCTTTCCTCTGGGTGCAACCACAACATTCGCCAAAATGGCTGAAACACGCGACGCCATTGCGAACGGAGCGACGGAAGTGGATATGGTGCTGAATATCGGCGCGTTAAAATCCAGTGATTTGGACACGGTGAAAAAAGACGTCGAAGGCGTCGTTCAAGCGAGCAACGGCCAAGCGGTCGTTAAAGTGATTTTGGAAACAGGGTTGTTGACCAATGAGGAAAAAGTAACGGCTAGTAGGATCTGCAAAGAAGCTGGAGCGGATTTCGTGAAAACATCGACAGGTTTTGGCCATGGCGGAGCAACAGTGGAAGATATTACTTTGATGAGAAAAACGGTCGGCCCCGAAATGGGCGTTAAAGCATCTGGCGGCGTGCGCGATCTTGAAACAGCTCGCAAGATCGTTGAGGCCGGAGCAACACGGATTGGTGCAAGCTCCAGCATCGCCATCGTTACCGGCGGCAAAGGACAAGGCTATTAAAAAAAAGGAACAGACGAATCCCTGGGATTTGGTTCTGTTCTTTTTTTATGTTTCAAATGAGCTAAACAAATCGTGAGGACAAATTTCCAATTTCGGGCTGTATTCATAACTTAAGATAGGCACTTAACCAGTGACAAATTTTGAAGTGGTTAGAATACGGGGTGCAAAATATATGAAAATCAATACACCGAATCAACATATACCTCAACCGATCCGAAGTGATGGGGCTGGTTGGTGGGATTTAGGACCACGTGACATTATGCGAGACAAGGAGAATCCTGACATGCTGGTTTCTCCTGTCACCGATGCCGGTTCGCTTCCCAATCTGAAATTCTCTTTTTCCGATACGAATATGCAGTTGAATCACGGTGGTTGGTCACGTGAAGTAACGGTTAGACAACTTCCGATTGCGACCGAGGTTGCTGGAGTGAATATGGCTCTGACTCCGGGTGGTGTGCGAGAGATGCATTGGCATCAGCAAGCGGAATGGGCGATCGTGCTTGTGGGGCGAACACGCATTACATCCGTCGATCAAAACGGGAGGAACTTTATTGCCGACATAGGCGTAGGAGACCTCTGGTACTTCCCTCCAGGGATTCCGCATTCTCTTCAAGGACTCGAGGAAGGTACGGAGTTTTTGCTCGTTTTCCCGGACGGTAATTTCTCTGATCTTAATACATTAGCTATCTCTGATTTCTTCGCACATACACCAAAGGAAGTTCTTTCAGCGAATTTTGGCGTTCCCCAAAGTGCTTTTAACAATATCCCCAACCATCAGGTGTACATTTTTCAATCCGAAGTGCCCGGTCCCATAGAAAGCCAACAGGTGGCAGACCCTCAAGGTACGGTGCCATTGCCCTTTAAACATCGACTGCTTGCACAAGAGCCGATTATAACCCCGGGCGGGAGTGAAGTGCGTATCGTGGATTCAAGAAATTTCCCTATTTCGACTCAAATATCCGCAGCGTTACTTGAAATCAAACCGGGTTCGATGAGAGAGATGCACTGGCATCCAAACGCGGATGAATGGCAGTATTATATCTCGGGTACGGCGCGCATGACAGTTATGGCACCCAATGGTACGGCACGTACGTTTAATTATCGTGCTGGCGATGTGGGATATGTACCGCGGGCGTTCGGGCACTATATTCAAAACACGGGAAATGAAAGCGTGTGGGCTTTGGAGATGTTCAGGAGTGACCGCTTTGAAGATGTTTCATTGAATCAATGGATGGCGCTCACACCTCCTCAAATCGTATCACAAAACTTACATGTAGGACCTGAATTCATGCAGGCATTGAATAAAGAAAAACAATTTATCGTGAAAAACCCGGGGATTTCTTACCCAAGAACGAACAAATAAGTGTTTGCAAAGATGTTCATTATCACCTATAATACTGAATGAATGTTCAGTATTATAGGTGATTTTCATTGTCCGGATCTGTCAGCCAGAAAGCGGTGAAGCAAGTGTGAATAAAAAGAAACAGCAGACCGAGCTAACAAAGAAGAAGATAGCTGACGCGGCAAGAGCTTTATTTGCCCAAAAGGGCTATAAAGCAACCGCTATTGAAGACATTGTAAAAGCAGTCGGGTGCAGTGCAGGTAACATATATTATCATTTCAAGAACAAGGAAGGGCTTTTTTTATACTTGCTTGAGGAATGGAACAGGGAATGGGATAGTAATTGGTTGGTTAAAGAGAAGTTGTACCTGACGACAACCGATAAATTATACGGCATGGTCGAATATTTGGCGCTTGATCAACTGAGTCATCCGTTGACGAGGGCAGCTGACGAGTTTTTTAATAATGCGGAGAAAGCTCCGGATGTGGAGGAGCGAATAAACGTAATGGTTAAAGGGTACATTGACTTTAATCGGGAATTGCTTCAAAAGGGAATCGATAACCATGAATTCGAAATTTCGAATGTCTCCGGGCACGCGATTATTTTGGACAGCTTGTTGCTCGGTTTAAGTCAGCATTGCCGGAGAATGGAACGAGTGGAAGCGCTAGCGACCTATCGGTTGGCTGTGGATGTGTTTCTGCAGGGCATTGCCAAGCCCATCCGCTAGCTTTTTTTTGCAATAATACTGAATATATATTCAGTGTTTTTCGAGATTGGGAGGAATTTAAATGACATTATTGACAAGACATCAAGGAGCCTTATTAGTACTTATGCTTAATCTTTTTCTAGTCTTTTCGGGAATAGGGCTTGTTATCCCTATTATGCCTAAATTTATGGATAGTCTAGGGATCACCGGAGGAGTTATCGGGTTGTTGATTGCTTCGTTTTCGCTGACGCAGTTTCTTTGTTCGCCATTGGCCGGCCGTTTGGCTGATTCATTTGGCAGGAAAAAGATGATCGTCATCGGCATGATTGTGTTCGCCGTCTCTGAGGGCATATTTGGATTAGCCAGTTCGCCTGCCCTGTTATTTGTTTCAAGGATGCTAGGCGGTATCAGTGCAGCTATGATTATGCCGGCCGTTATGGCTTACGCAGCGGATATCACGACTCCGGAAGAGCGAGCGGCAGGAATGGGGTATATTACAGCCTCGATTACGACGGGTTTTATTATTGGACCCGGTATAGGCGGTTATATCGCTGAATTTGGAATTCGCGTACCTTTTTACTCCGCGGCGGCTGCGGGACTTTTCGCGGCGTGCATCACCATGTTTATTTTACGGGAGTCGCTTCCTGCAAAAGAGAAGAGATCAGATACGCCACCTAGCGCGGCAGTTGAACGAAAAGGGCTTTTATCACAAATGAAGAATGCTTACAAAGAGCCCTACTTTTTAAGTTTAATCATCGTTTTTGTAATGTCTTTTGGACTTGCTAATTACGAAACGATTTATGGACTTTTTGTGGATCGAAAATTTGGTTTTCAGCCCAAGGATATCGCCTTTATCATAACGTTCGGTTCCATAGCTGGCGCCGTCATTCAAGTCACTGCCTTTAGTTGGATATTGAATCGTTTGGGGGAGCAACGCGTTATTTCTCTTTGTCTTTTCTTTGCAGGTTTGTTTATCCTGCTGACGCTTTTCGTTCACCAATTCTGGATGATTTTTGCTGTTACCTTTGTTGTATTTTTGGCGATCGATGTCTTACGCCCCGCAATCAGTACCCAATTGTCCATGGTGGCTGAGGATCAGCAAGGATATGTTGCTGGCTTGAACTCCGCTTTTACCAGTCTTGGTAACATTGTTGGGCCTATTGCAGCTGGTTTTTTATTAGACTTGAATGTCAATTATCCATATACGCTGGCGAGCTTGGTCTTGTTAATTTGTTGCGTTTTATCGGTTGCAGCCAAAAAACGCAGCTTGCAGGGGGCCTAAGAATCTTTTTGGTGAGGAACGCGTGTGACGAGAAAAAAGGATGAACAGAGCTCCGCGAGTTAGCGGGCTCTGTTTTTTCTTACAATGGTATTTTCAGCTCGGAGGCTATTTCTGTGATATACCCCGCAGCTTGCCGATAGGCTTCGTTACTTGAGAGATGCTCAATAATGAGCGTAGTATCGGGATGAAGTTTGTTTAGTTCTGTGAGGAATGTCCGGTAATCAAGATAGCCCTGACCAGGGATAACCTCATCCAAATGGACGGTTAATTTGCCACTGAGAAGAATATCCTTGGCATGGCAGTTTCGAATATAGGGTCCAAGCTTCGCAAAAAAATCTCGAATCATGTCACCATTACGATAATAAGTACGCGGATTCGTGACGATATTCACAGGATCGAAATGAACTCCGAAGCCTTTACGGTCAATAGCCTGAACGAGAGAAAGGTAAGAATCTGCGGAATCCGGGAAAATCCAAGGCATCATCTCAAGCGCAAAAACAGTACGCTCAGGCTTGACAGCGTCTATAATTTCGCGGGTTGTTTCCACAATCAGCTCGAAAGTGTCCTCACTAAAATTCTCGGGATCCGGCCCGTCCCATTGCTCTCCTCGGGATCCGGCTATATTCACGCAGCATTGCGCGCCGATCCGTTCTGCCAACTCCAGCCTTCTAATGCAATAGGCAATAGCTTTCCGTCTTGTTTCCTCATTGCGACTGATTGGATTGCTCCAGGCGCCGACTTCGGAGATGAGGATGTCATACCGTTTGGCCAAGGTCAGATAATCCTCAAGCTCACGGAGATCCTCCTCACCACTAATCGGGCAAGTTGTTGCGCGAAAGCCAGCTTCTTTAAGGGCAAGCGCCCAATTCTCCGGGTTTTTCTCATTCAGAAATACTTGACCGCCAAGACGCATCGGAACCCCACCTTTTGTAAATTGATATTAAAAAATATTGACAACGATTTCTAGGCATGTGTATGATGTGCGTAAACACGCGTTCACGAAAGAGGATGAGCAACATGAAAAAAACAGAGATCAACAGCACAGAGATAGCTAAGCTTGCCGGGGTTTCCAGGAGCACGGTAAGCAGGGTCATCAACAATTATTCCAATGTACCTGCTGAAACGCGCGAGAAGGTTTTGAAAGTGATACAACAATATAATTATTTCCCGAATGTGTCTGCCCAGGTCCTTGCTGGGAAGCGGGCGCGTACGATTGGCCTGTTTCTCATTGAGCAAGGGAACGTGTCCGGCGATATGCTGACAAATATGCTGATCGTTAGTGTTATCGAACACGCTTCCGAGTACGGTTATTATGTGCTTACCCACATTATTCGTGATGCCAAGGATACGGAAATGATCAAAAACGTAAAAGAGATCTTCTTCCAACGTAGAATCGATGGAGGCATCTTTATCGGAGCAGCCATTCATGAACCGTTCATTGAAGAATTAGTCGATGAAGGTTTTGTGATCGGCATCGTTGATCAAACGCTTTCGGATCATCCGGAACCGAATCGAATCGTATCCAAATTTAATAATGACTCGGGCATGAAACAGGCCGTAGCCTATTTGGCAGGACTTGGCCATACCAAAATTGGTGTCATTAATGGGGATATGAATCGTCTATCCGGTCAGACCAAATTTGAAGGCTACAAAACAGCGATGCGCATGTGCGGCTTGCTGGTGAATCCGAACTGGGTTCTGAATGGCGACGATTTTCATGAGAGAAGCGGTTATAAAGTTATACAAAAACTAATGAGTCAAGAAACGGATCTGCCAACAGCGATCATTGCAGCGAACGATAGTGTAGCGTTTGGAGCCATTCGGGCGCTGAAAGAGCATAAGCTGCGTGTCCCTGAAGATCTATCCATGATTGGATTTGATGATCATGCTCTAAGTGAAAAACATCATCCCGCTTTGACGACGATACGTGTTGATTTTAGCGACATGTTGAAACGCATGACCTCCTGTTTAATCACAAAAATTGAACAGAAGACTACGGATATAAAAGAAATTACGGTTGATTGCAGCCTTGTGGTCAGAGAATCATGTCGAAGAATTTAAATCGTTGTTTCGTTCCCCGGTTGACTAAGCTCCCGAATTCGAATATTGCGCCATCTGCAAGCTGCGTTTGATGCCCAGCGTGCCTCTCCCATTCCGGGATCATTATCATGGATTTCAAACGCGATATGTCCTTTTGAACCAAGGAGTTCCCGGACTTTAGCTGCATCATAGCAAGGATGCTTCAGATCCGCAGTATTCATTTCTGAAATTTTCATATCGTTAATATGTACGGTGATTCGCGGGGATGCCCCTACTACACGAATTTTGAATGTATTCCAATCATTCCATTTCCATATGGACAGGAATTCCTCGCCGTTGGCTGCGTAATCAAGCAGTGCGGGTTTGTCGGGTGTAAGGGGTTCAATGGTTGTTGAGGGATCTTCCAGTCGCAGCCCTGTGGGATTTCCTTGCGCATCATATGTCGCATCAAGCGTGAAAGAAATGCCATGGAAGCCACCGATCCCATTGCCATAAATACCACCGATATTTCCCGAACGGCGGTGATCCAGAAGGATTTGGAATCCTTGAGAGCCAAGCGCTGAAGCACGGACCAAGATGCCGGTATCCGCCGGCCAATCGGGGCGCGCCTCGAAAATTAATTCAAAATCCCCGTAAAGCCCGTCGCTAAGCAGATAACCGCCATAACCGGATCCAGGCGGATCCTGCCGGCCTGTGATAGCACCGTCTTCAACGGTCCATTTTCCACATGTCTGCGCAGCTCGTTGGTATTTCTCGGTGGTAGGATCAGGGCCAGGTTCGCCGGGAGCGCGGGGAACAGGCAAGCGGGGAACGAAATGCCATCCTGTGAGCGTTTTGCCATCAAAAATGGGGATGAAATTTGCGTCGTTTTTCTCCATAATACCTCCTTGTGTTCAACAATGAGTGAAAAATTCTCTGTTTGATAATTATATCATAAACGCGTGTTTAGACAATGGCGATTATAAGAGGTGAAAGTTTTTATTTAGAAAAGTGTAGAAATTAAAGGTTGACAGCGCTTTTATCGGTTGTGTATGATGAGTCCATAGACACGTGTTCACAAAGTTAGTGGCAGATTGAAGCTTGGAAATGGCGGGTTAGAAGACTGATATTTTTTTGTGCCATAATTAACGCGCGTTCAGTCGGTTTTTGACATTTCAATGGTTAGTTACACTAAAAAATAAACGCGTGTTTACAAAGCGGAACACGTTAGAAACTGTATGCAGGTTTTGGTTACATGTTCATCAGCCTTAGCTTTATCATAGCTTACAAAGCTGTGTCATAATAACAATCCAAATACAGGAGGAATTACACGTGAAAGAGCTGAAAATCAAAAGAGTCCTACCGCACACCTTGGTGGCCCTACTGACGGTTTTTACTATTTCAGCTTGTGAAACCGCTACCACGGGGTCTGATGGACAAAGCACTAGCAATCCTTCAGAAAACATGGACGCCAATGGGAAATATCAGAAACCGGTCACCATGACCTGGGGTGTTCAAACAGCAGCAGCTTCCAAACTCCTGGACAATGAAACTTGGGAAGATAACCGTTGGAGCCGCTTGTTCAAAGATAAGCTCAATATTGATCTTCAGGTTGCTTTCACGGCCGACAGCAGTACCGATGCATATAAAAATAAACTGAATGCCATCATTGCTTCAGGCGATCTGCCGGACGTATTCAAAACGCAGGATACAAACGTTTTTCTGCAGTTGGCACAGAATGGGCAGCTGGCTGATCTCACTGAGGTGTATAACAAATATGCGACGGATTCCATTAAGGAATATCAAAAGAGATTTGCCGATTCCTTTAAGGGAGCTACGATAGACGGCAAACTTTATGCGATACCTCGAATGAACGATAACTTCCACGAAGCGCCGTTTCTGTGGATACGTGAAGACTGGCTTAAGCGAACGAATTCTCAACCGCCCAAGACCATCGAAGAACTTATTGCTCTAGCTAAGAAGTTTGCCACCGAAGATCCGGATGGAAATGGTAAGAATGGTGACACGATTGGGCTTGCCCTGAACAAGGATCTCATCAGACAAAATCATGCCAGCATTCTTGGTTTGGTTTCCGCGTTTGGCGTACCTGGGCGCGACGAAAGCATGTTTTATCGTGATCAAAATGGCAAAATGACGTTTGCCTGGATTCAGCCGAACATGAAGCCGGCGCTTGCTGCATTGGCAGATATGTATAAACAAGGACTTATCAATAAGGATTTTACTTCCAAAAGCGAATCAGCACTCGTAGAAGATATCACCAGCGGCAAGATCGGTATGGCTTTCGGCAGCAACTGGGGCACCTGGTATCCTTACAATAATGTCTATAAAAAAGATGGTGTCATCGTACGTCCCTACCCAATCCCCACACAGTCCGGCTACGATTACAAGATTGGTATCGAGAGTAATGCTGTAGGCCAGATGACGATGGTAAGGAAAGATTACAAAAACCCCGAAGCCGTCATTAAAATGCTAAATCTGTACGATGAGACCGTTAATTATTCAACTAAGGATGTCTACGATAAATATTGGGCTAATGAGCAATATCGCTTATCGCCAATTTACATCGATCAACCGGGTGAGGTTTACGCAGCAGATTTGCTGAAAGCTATGGATAAAGGCTCGTCCGAAGGCCTTCCTCCTGCCGCAAAGCCCTTATATGACTATATTGCCGGCTTTGAAAATGGAACTCTTGCCAAAGATGACAATGCCTTCGGTACTTGGGGTCAAATGTCCAAGTCAGGCTCTTTACCCATCGTTTTGAACAAATATATCCCCGACAAGGCCATCGTCCAGAGTATCCTGGGCATTCAAAGGCCCGACGTATGGTTAACGAACGTTGCTTCCTTGGACACCCTGACCATCACGACCTTTACGGATATCATAACAGGAGCTAAGCCTGTCGATTATTTCGATACCTTTGTACAGCAGTGGTTGAAGGCAGGCGGTCAAAAATCACTTGACGAACTGGATAAAATGTACCCGGCCAAATAAAGGTTTAGATGGCAGTGGTGGGTGATATCTCACAGTAAATCATTGACAGGTGGTGAAGTGGTGTTTGCGAGTCTGAAACGAAAAGACAAGATGCTAAGAGAACTACCGTTATATCTCATGCTGCTCCCCGCTGTCGTTCTGGTTGCAATCTTCAGCTATGGTTCTATGGCCGGCGTAATCATCGCTTTTCAGAAATTTATTCCGGCGAAAGGGATGTTCGGGAACCAACAATGGGTAGGCTTTCAAAATTTCGTTACGTTGTTTTCTATGCCGAATATAGGGTTGGTCATTCGCAATACGGTTGTAATCGCCTTATGCAAAATGATTGCAGGCGTTGTTGTTCCAGTGGGGTTCGCCTTGCTGCTCAACGAAGTCAGGAATCAATTAACCAAACGTATTTTTCAGACGCTGGTGTATTTACCGCACTTTTTGTCCTGGGTTATCTTATCGGGAATTTTATTAAATCTTTTGTCACCGAACGAGGGTTTTGTCAATATCCTTCTATCCAAGCTTGGTATTGAACCTATCTTTTTCCTGGGTAACCCGAATGTGTTTCCAGCAACAATGGTCATCAGCGATATTTGGAAAACTTTTGGATTCGGATCGGTTATTTATCTGGCTGCTCTCACAGGCATAGATCCTGCACTATACGAAGCCGCAGTCATTGATGGCGCAAACCGTTGGCAGCAGACCAGGCATATTACCCTGCCCGGCATCTCATCGATGGTCGTACTGATGACCGTGTTGGGTCTTGCCAATATTCTCAATGGCGGTTTCGATCAAATCTATAATATGTACAGTCCCGTGGTCTACTCTACCGGCGATATTTTGGATACCTTCGTGTTCCGTCTAGGCATTGAACAGGCGCAATATGCGCTCTCCACTGCGGCTGGCCTGTTTAAATCGTGTGTATCGCTAATTTTTATCGTCGTATCTTATTACTTGGCGGACAAATTAACCGGATATAGAGTCTTTTAACGGAAAGGAGAGATGACCATGGGAATAAAGGCTTCCCTATCACGCAAAATATTCCTAGTGAGCAATGCCATATTCCTGCTGCTTGTTGCACTTTTATGCATTGCGCCTTTTATCAACCTGTTGGCCGTATCATTCTCGGATAAAGTAGCCGTAGCGGCAGGGGAGGTTACTTTTTTCCCAGTGGGATTTACAACGATCTCTTACCAATTTATTACGAATACATCGAAGTTCTTCATGTCGCTGCTGGTTTCTATTAAACGAACGGCCATCGGCGTTCCGCTCAATTTATTATTGATCATTCTGACCGCCTATCCTCTCTCGAAATCAAAAGAAGATTTTGGTGCGCGGAGTATTTTCTCATGGTTTTTCGTTGTGACGATTCTCTTTAACGCCGGATTAATTCCTACCTATATGGTCGTGAAAAGCACCGGATTAATGAATACGATCTGGGCGCTTGTTTTGCCAGGAGCACTTCCCGTGTTCAGCATGCTCGTTGTCATGAATTATATGCGCAGTCTGCCAAAGGAATTGCTGGAGGCAGCGTATATGGATGGTGCGAGTCATGTGCAGACACTAATCCGTGTGGTTTTGCCGGTCTCCATACCCACACTTGCGACAGTAACGCTTTTTTCATTCGTAGATCACTGGAACAGCTGGTTTGACGGCATGATTTATATGAACAAAATTCAAAACTATCCCTTACAAACCTATTTGCAAACGGTTGTCGTGAATCCGGAGGAATTTATTCGGAACAACACGGATCTTAGCGGCAACTTATCCAAATATTTGTCCATGGTCAGTGCCCGAACGACGGGAGCTGCACAAATGTTCTTGGCCATGATTCCGATTTTATGCATTTATCCTTTCTTGCAAAAGTATTTTACAACCGGGCTCGTAATGGGCAGTGTGAAGGAATAGGCCGAAGAAGCGAAAATAAAAATTGGAAGGTGAAATTATGAAAAATAACATTAGTTTCGATGGCTTTATTCAAATCGCGATTGTCGTAAATGATATCCAGAAAGCTGCTGAGGCATGGGCAAATCTATTAAATTTTCCTGTGCCGGAAATTCGTTATCTGCCTCCTGCACATAACCCCGATTTGACTTATCGTGGCAAACCCGCCTACTACGGCCTGAAGCTAGCGAATATACGAGTTGGCAATTTTGTTATTGAATTGCACGAACCTGATGAGAAGGACAGCACTTTCAGGGAGTTTCTTGATCAACATGGCAACGGGGTACATCATCTAGGCTTCCAGGTAGGCGAGAAACGTGATGCCATCATCGGCGAGTTGGAGGAGATGGGTTATGCCATGCGGACGATTGGTTATTACCCTGGCAGCAGCTGGACAATTGTCGACGCTGAGGATGATTTGGGCGTTAATTTAAACATCAAACCCCGAGCTTAGCAGGGGCAAAAGGAGGAGCATGCATGAATATCGTCATTACCGGTGCCAATCGTGGTCTTGGGTATGAATTGGCACTCGCTGCCGTAGAGAGAGGGCACAAGGTCATAGCGGGAAATCGTTCACCGCAGGAAGATGTGAAATTGTTGGAACTGGTCAGCCGTTTCCCCGGCCAAGTTAAGCCTGTTCAGCTCGATGTATGCGACGAAAAATCGATTGCCCGGTTAGCGGAAACGTTACGTGAAGATCAACAAACGGTTGATGCCGTTATAAACAACGCGGGAATTTTGCTCGGAAGAGGTGTTGCTCTAGAAGAATTGCCTATCGAGGATGTGGTTCGTTCCTTCGAAGTTAATTTGTTTGGCCCAATGATGCTCATCAAACATATGCTTCCTCTCATGGAGGAAGGCAGCTCGCGAGCCATTCTTAACATTTCGTCCGAAGCAGGCAGTATGTCCAACGCTTACGGGGGAGATTTTCCTTATGCCATTTCCAAGACGGCGATCAACATGTTCTCTAAACAGCTTAAAAGGTATGTAAAAAACAGAGGAATCCGTGTGTACGCCATTCACCCTGGCTGGATTAAGACAGACATGGGCGGCGAGAAAGCTCCCGGAGATCCTGTCGAAAGTGCTAATGGCATCATCGATATCCTCGAAATGAAAAAAGTGATTGATCCGGAAACCTTTTTTGTCAATTACAAAGGAGAACCGATGCCTATTTAATCGTTAGGCGAATTGAAAACGAAGGAGATTCGCGATGAATACGTTAAAGGAACCACGGAAGGTAGAAAAAAGAAACGTAATCAGTATGTTGGAAACAGTCGATGTGATGACTGGCGAACGGACCATCTTGGCTGAATTTGATTTTCTAATTGAAGCACCCAATTGGACGAGTGACGGCGACCACCTTGTGTATAATAGCTTAGGCCGTCTTTATAAGTTTCACATCTTGACAAGGGACAGCACAGCCATAGAATCCGGTTACGCTATTCAATGCAATAACGACCATGTGCTCTCACCGGATAACGCTTTTGTTGCGGTAAGCCATCACACTCACGAGGACGGTCTATCTCGCATCTATACGTTCCCTTTGCAGGGTGGCGATCCGACACTCATTACGCCGATAGCGCCAAGCTATTTGCACGGATGGTCACCGGATGGAAGCACATTAGCTTATTGTGCGGAGCGGAATGGCGAATACGACATCTACACCATTCCTGTGAATGGGGGCATAGAAACACAATTAACGTTTACAACGGGGTTAAATGACGGTCCTGAATATTCGCCTGACGGTCAACATATCTGGTTCAACTCGGTACGAACAGGTCTTATGCAAGTATGGCGAATGAATGCCGACGGCAGTGAACAGACCCAAATGACGGTTGATGAGAGCAATAATTGGTTTCCGCATGTATCTCCGGATGGAGAACTGGTGGCTTATATCACTTATCGCAAAGGCGATGTCGCTCCCGGGGACCATCCCGCTAACAAAGATGTAGAAATTCGTGTGATGTCCAGCACTGGAGGCAGTTATCGAACCGTTGTCGAGCTTTTTGGAGGACAGGGAACTCTTAACGTCAATTCCTGGTCGCCTGACAGCAGGCATTTGGCTTTTGTTAGTTATCGTATACAACCTTCTTAAAGTAAAGGAGAAAAACGATGGAACAGACGATTCTGGGTACAACTTTGGTTTGTCAGATTGCTATGATCGTACGTGATGTGGAAAAGGCGACCCATCGCTTTGCCGAGCTTTTAGGAGTCCCGGCTCCCACGATCATCATGGCTAATGAAGATGGCAGCGACACCGTCAGCTACATGGGGAAACCTACCCAAGGGCGAGTGCGACTTTCATTTTTTCATATGGAGAATGTCGTCATAGAATTCATTGAACCTACAGACGATCCTTCAACTTGGAAGGAATTCCTTGAAACAAAAGGTCCGGGAGTCCATCACATCGCATTTAAGGCAAAAAATAAAATGTTGGAAACAGCTGCCAAACTGGAGGAATTCGGGTTCCCTCTTATTCAAAATGGCAATAAATATGCTTATGTAGAAAGTACCGACGATTTGGGCGTCATTCTTGAACTTCTTGATATTGATTAAATGTACATTTCATGCCAGGACTAAGCGTTAACACCGTTCTAGTAGAACAGTGTTAGCGCTTTTTTAATTTCGTTATTCGACTCAGCAGAAAGGATAATGGCTAAATATGTCGAAATTTATATTACATAGCCATGATACTTGCAGCACCTTTTTTCTGTTTCAATCTCAGATATAAGGAGATTTGTATGAGTGTACTGTCCATGTTGAAATTTCGAGTGTACAAGCGGGGGTTGGGTGGCAATTATTTTCGGAAAAGCCTGATTTTTGTATTGATCGTAACTAGTTTCCCTACTGCAATTATTGGAATCAGCACTTACCTAATTGGTATTAATCAAGTGGAAAAAGAAGTATACCAAAAAAATAAGTACCAGCTGGAGCAAGTGTTCAAACGGTTCGATGAGCAGTTCTCGCAGCTTGAGATGACGGTGGACAAAGGGGCAGCTAATTCCATTTTTGATGAAAAGATTAGGCATGCTAATTTCATAGAAGAGTTTCAGGTCATGCAGGACATTTACAGATGGTTAGCTGTGACCCAAAGCTCGGATCCCATGATCATGAGGATTGATTTATTTTTAGACAATCAGCAGATGTTAGCTTCTAATGATCGAGGAGCCATTTGGCTCAAAGATGATTCGAACAAGTCAGCCTATGATTCGGTCCTGAAATCGGAGGACTTGATGTACTGGAGTGACGCAGAAAACTTTTATCCAAGCGATTCTTCGTCATTGTTTCCTTTAGTCCTGGTACACAAGCTTCCGTTCATAAGTACGAGGCCATATGGCGCTCTTTTCGTCTATTTGGACAAAAACATGATTGATAAAGAAATTACCCAATTGAATCCATATGAGAATGGGATTTCTTTTATTATGAAGCCGAATGGCGATTGGATCACATCGGGCAAAGAGACGGACGCCTCCAAGCAACCCTTAAAAAATGTAATTAGAAGCAAAGTATTAAAGGATGTTGCGGATCAGGAGTCTTTCACTGTGAAGTGGGAAGGCGAGGAGTACTCCGTTGCTTCTGCCACATTCTCCCGCTCCGGATGGAGATATGTGATTGCCACGCCAATTTCGCAAGTGATGCAACCGATTACATTAACTTCTAAGCTTATGTTAGGTGTAAGTTTTTTGGGGATTGTCATGGCCGCTTTATTGTCTTGGTTTGCTTCTCAACGCATGTATCGGCCGATTAAGCGTTTGGTCCAAATGTTTGGCGGGGGAATAAGCAACAAAATACCGGAAGAAGAAGATCGTTCGGACGAAATCAAGTTCATAGAAGACAAATGGCTTAATATTACGCGCAAAAGTGAGTTGTTTCAATCTTTATTGGAAGAGAATCGATACAGCATAAAAAAAGGCTTCTTGCTGCAATTGATACAGGATCAGCTCTACTTTTTCTCTGAGAAAGAGCTGCGGGAGCGTTTGCAGCGGCACGGTTGGGATACCGAAAATAAGAAGTTTACGCTGCTTCTCATTCAATTATCTCCCTTTTCTGAAACAAGCAAAAGATTTGTGGAAGGGGACGAGCAGCTTGTCACTTTCGCGGCTGCCAATATTATTGAAGAGCTTTCCATGGATAAAGCCAATATGGAGGTGATCAATCTCCATAACTTATCCGTTTCTTTACTCGTTTCTTTTGAGCATGATAAGCCAAGAGAACAAATAAAAAGCGAGCTCTATAAAATCTCCAATGAATTAATCAGCATGATTACCAAATTATTAGGCGTACATGTAGCCGTAGGGATCAGCAGGCCAACCAGCGATCTCAAGAATTTGCCCAAAGCATTGGATGAGGTCAAGAAATGTCTGCATTTTCGGGAAATTGGGGAGCACGGGCAAATTCTTAGTACAGATGATTTGATTCCATATGTGAAAGAAAATCCGGACTATCCGTTCCAAATTGAGAAAGAATTGATTCATGCCCTGCAAATGAGGGCAGAGGAAGAAACGATTCAGCTCTTGCATGAATTCCATCTGGTATTAAAACATAATGCAGGGAAGGCATTTCAGATCCAACAATTTACGGCTCAGCTGCTGAGCAGCGTTTTACGGGCAATGATACAGCTTGACGTAGCCCATGCCAGCGCCAGCCAGGGAATCAATTTGTATGAACAGCTGTTCAAACTAAAGGAAATTGATGAGATTAATAAGTGGTTCAAAAATACGGTGATTCTGCCTTTTCTCAAAGCCTTATCCGAAAAGCAAGGGATCGAAATGAAACAAACGATTCATAAGGTAAAGGAAATGATTGCTCAGGAATATATGAATGATATCTCGTTGGAATATTTATCGGACAAAATTGGCATCCTGCCGAAGCGATTAAGCGCCGTTTTTGCGGAAGTCACCAAACAAAATTTTATTGATTACCTGACTGAAGTTCGCATTGAGAAATCTAAGGAGCTGCTAAGAAACACGGATTTAAAGGTCACTGAAATTGCCGGGAGAGTGGGCTACCAGCCTTCCTATTTTAACAAGTTGTTTAAGAAATCAGAAGGTGTCACACCTGGTGAATATAGAGAAGCAGGATTAGGGCTATAATGCGAGAGCATGTAGTCTTTTTTTTATGAAAATGGCCTTGAAATGGGCTTGAAACGGGCTTTTAGGAAAAAGTATTATCCCGGTAAATGGTTTCAGGAAAATGTTGAATTGTGATAAATAGGGCGCTCATGTACATTCAGAGCATGAAATATGGAAACAGAAGAAAGGTGGTAAGGCATGCAAAAAACTTGGCTAGAAGTTGGGAAGGTAAACAAACAAACAGCAGGAAAAACGAAATTTCAGCTTGCTGTAAAAGACATTCTAAGGGATCGATATTTGTATCTCTTAGCGGTGCCTGGCATTCTTTATTTTCTTATTTTCAAGTATGTACCGATGGGTGGCATTCTGATTGCGTTTCAGGATTACTCGCCCTATCAAGGGTTTTTACACAGCAAATGGGTAGGATTTGAGAACTTTGAACGTTTTTTCCTTGGCAGCGAATTTTGGAATCTGTTTAGAAATACGATGATGATTAGTCTCCTTAATCTAGTGTTTTTCTTTCCAGTACCGATTATCGTGTCTCTACTATTAAACGAAGTTCACAATATGAAATTTAAAACAACGATTCAAAGCATCGTATATTTACCGCATTTTTTTTCTTGGGTCATTATAGCAGGCATGACCTTCCTATTATTTTCACGTACTGGAGGGGTCATCAATAATGTCGTTGCCATGATGGGCTTCGAGAAAATCGATTTTCTGACGAATCCCAATTATTTCTGGATCATGCTTACGTTACAGTCAATATGGAAAGAAGCGGGATGGGGAACAGTTATCTTCCTGGCGGCAATTGCCGGCACAGATCCGGCTCTTTACGAAGCATCCAAGATGGACGGTGCGAATCGACTGCATCAGATGTGGTATGTCACCTTGCCTTCAATTCGGAATGTGGTCATTACCTTACTGATATTAAGGCTTGGTCAAGTCATGGACGTCGGTTTTGAACAAGTATATTTGATGACCAGCAGCGCGGTTTCCAGTGTATCGGATGTCTTTGAAACCTATGTTTTCCGCATGGGGGTCAAGAATGGGCAGTTTAGTTTTACAACGGCGGTAGGGCTATTTAAATCCGTTGTGGCCTTGATCCTGGTCGTATCGACCAACTGGCTGGCCAAAAAATTTGGGGAAGATGGCTTATATTGAGGAGGCTGGACAATGACAAGAAATGTGAAGGGATTGACTTTTGATCTCTTGGTTACGATCATCCTTATTTTTGCTGGGATCGTTACGATAATACCCTTTATTTATATCGTAATTGTCTCCTTTGCTACGCCTTCCGAGTACATCCAGAAAGCGGGTGCGTTCATTTTGCCATCGGAATGGACACTCGTTAATTATAAATATTTGTTATCTACTGGCGCATTTATTCGGGCCGGGGGCAATAGTGCCTTTCTCGCTATTGTGGGAACAGTCTTAAGCCTTGCGGTTACATCAAGTTTTGCTTATTCCTTGTCCAGAAAACGCTTGAGGGGTAGAAAAGTACTGCTGCTGCTTGTGCTGATCTCAATTTTGTTTAATCCTGGCATTATTCCACCGTATCTGGTTGTCAAAAGCCTTGGGCTTATTAATAGTATTTGGTCGCTGATCATTCCGGCTTTAACGAGTGGATGGTACATCTTTCTGATGAAAAGTTTCTACGACAGTATACCCGTGAGCTTGGAAGAGGCAGCTAGCATCGACGGCAGCAATGATTTGGGCATTTGGCTAAAAGTCATCTTGCCTTTATCCCTTCCCTCTTTGGCGGCTTTCGGACTCTTCTATGCGGTTAGTTATTGGAATGTCTTTTTCCACGCTATTTTATACATTAATGACTTTGACAAGTGGCCGCTTCAAGTCTTGCTGCAGAATATGCTGATTGACTCGTCTACGAGCGGAGGCGACCTTGCCAGCCAAATTGCTTCTGAACAAGAAATGCCGAAAGAAACCTTAAAGATGGCAGCCGTTGTTGTTGCTACAGTACCTATTATCCTAGTATACCCATTCCTGCAGAAGCATTTCGCAAAAGGTGTTATGGTCGGTTCTGTTAAGGAATGATATATAAATTAAGAGGAGGTTTTCAAGATGGTAATGAAGAAAAGATTCATGATGAGAACGGTTACAATCATGACTGCAGCTGTATTGATGGCAACAACGGCAGCTTGCAGTTCCAAGTCGGGAACGAATGCAGGTGGTAGTGATAAGAAAGATGAGCCAACGACGATCAGTATCATGTCGACCTTCTTCTCTCAGGAGCCCCCGGGTGAAGATAATTTGATTGTAAAAGAGATCGAGAAACGTACGAACACGAAGCTTAAAATCACGTGGGTATCGCCGAATAACTACGCTGACAAGTTAAATGTAACGTTGGCATCAGGTGACTTGCCGGAATTGATTCTTGCTGATTATCCTCAAAGATATCCGTTGGTGAAAAGCATGGCTCAGCAGGGAGCATTCTGGGATTTAACAAATCTATATAAAAATTATCCCAATCTCGCTAAGTTCCCGGAACTTACTTGGAAGAACCTCGCATTCGGCGATGGTAAAAACTATGGAATTCCACGTGTAAGACCTGTTTATGGGCAGACGGGACTAAATATCCGTAAAGATTGGCTGGATAAGTTGGGCTTGAAAGAGCCGACTACGACAGATGAGTTGTATGAAGTGATGAAAGCTTTTGCAACGAAAGATCCGGATGGGAACGGTAAAAATGATACGTACGGTTTCTTGGGTTATGCGGACCCGACAGGAATAGGGAAATTCAATGTCATCGAGACCGCTTTTACGAAAACCGTTGGAGATTGGAAGATGGAGAATGGCATTCTGACGCCTATCATTTTCTTGCCAGCCCAAAAAGAAGCGCTTACTTATTTGAACAAACTCTATGTTGAGAAGTTGATTCCGGAAGATTTCAGTATTTTGAAGCAGACGCAAACGCTGGATATGATGAAGGCTGGAAAAGGCGGTATTGATGCCGTACCTATGGACCAAGCTTGGGAGTCAACGGCAGAGCTCAGAAAAACGAATCCTGATGCTTATGTGAAACCACTTGTTTCATTGAACGATACATCGGTAACCGATCCAGGTTCGTTCGGCATGTTCTTGATTCCTAAAAAAGTACCTGAGGCTAAAGTGAAGAAAATTATGGAGTTTATGGACTACGGTGCATCCGATGAAGGATCCGACTTGGCGAATTATGGCTTTAAGGATGTCCATTTCACCGAGCAGGACGGATTCAAGATTCCGACGGAGCAAGCGAAGAAAGATAACGTATCCCAACAAGCGATGGGACAAATCTTTTTGAAATTTGATAAATATCAGAAAGCGTACAAGTCCGGTATCACGAAGGACTACTACGATGCTCACGCCAAAATTATTGATGAACGTGCTAAATTTGCCGTTCTTGATCCGTCTATCGGGGTGGATTCGGATGCTTGGGTGAAATACTGGCCTGAATACCAGAAAAAAATCGCCGATATGAAGGTCAAGATGATTGTCGGGAAGGAAACTTCTGCAAGCTACGACAAATTCGTTGCCGATTTAAAGGCAGATCCGAATTTTCTTAAAATTGTTCAGGAAATGAACGAATCTTACAAAAAGAAAAATGGCTAAAAATCCAGCGATCGGAGTGAATCTGTATGAAATTATCCTTCACTACACTAGGATGTCCGGAATGGCCCTTAGACAAAATAATTGCCAGCGCCACCGAATATGGTTTTGACGCAATCGACTTTAGGGGGTTAACCGGTGAAATGAACATCTATAAGCTTCCTGAGTTCTCCGTGCAGGTGCAACAAACGCTGGATAAAATCACCAAGGCCGGATTGCATGTTTCTTGCTTCTCAAGTTCCGTCCATTTATTTTCAGAGGAAAATTACGAAAAAAATCTCAAGGAGATTACCGAATTCTCAAAGCTTTGCAGCATTTTCGGAACTCGCTACATTCGTGTATTTGGCGGCAAAATCGGGGATGCCGATCGGGAAACGGCGATTCAAAAGGTCGTTAAGCATGTAAGTGAAATGGCAAAGATCGCTAAGGCATACGGTGTTAAACTTTTGATTGAAACACATGATGATTGGATTTCTTGCGTAAATATGAAACAGGTATTGGAATTGGTCGATACCGATGCAATAGGGGTCCTGTGGGATGTGCATCATCCGTATCGCATGATTGGCGAACAACCTGAAGATAGCTGGAAAGTCTTGGGACAATGGATCGAATATACGCATGTGAAAGATTCACGTACCGTGGATAACGGGGGAGAAGGCTTCCAATACTGTTTAACCGGAGAAGGTGATATCCCATTGAAAGACATTTATACGTTATTAAAACGTGAGGGATATGAGGGCTATTTTACTTTGGAATGGGAGAAAAAATGGCATCCTGAATTGGAGAATCCTGAAATTGCCTTTCCCCAGTATGTACAATATATGCGCAAATTAGCAACGGAGGTAACGAAATGAAAAAGATCAGAGTTGCTATTATTGGTCAAGGACGGAGTGGGCGTGATATACACGCCTACTCCTTGAGTCAAATGAAAGAGCAATATGAAATTGTTGCTGTAGCGGACATGTTGGAAGAAAGGCTTGAAAGAGCCAAAAAAGAGCTGAACTGTGATGTTTATCGTGATTACCATGATCTGTTCAAGAGAGATGATCTGGATTTAATTATTAATGCATCACCTAGCCATTTTCATTTTGGGATTTCAAAAGAAGTGATGGAAAACGGATTTCATGTCCTATCTGAGAAACCTCTTGCTCGATCAGTAGAGGAAGTTGATATTTTAATCGATACGGCAAAGAAAACAGGGAAATTACTTGCTATTTATCAGCAGTCCAGGTACGCACCAGCCTATCGTCAGGTGCAGGAAATTATTCAATCTGGCGTCATAGGCAGAGTGGTTCAGGTTAGTATTGGCTACAACAATTTTGCAAGACGATGGGATTGGCAGACATTACGCGCAAATGATGGCGGCAATCTCTTAAATACGGGACCGCACCCGGTAGATCAGGCTCTCCAATTTTTTGGCAGCGAGGAAATGCCGCATATCACTTCAATTATGGATCGTGCGAATACAGCCGGGGATGCCGAAGATTACGTCAAGATCATCCTACACGGCCATGGACGTCCTGTCATTGATGTGGAAATCTCCTCCTGCTGCGCATATCCGAGCTTTACTTATAATGTCCAAGGGACTAGAGGCGGGATTAATGGGAGCACCAAACATTTGGACTGGAAATATTTCAAACAAGAGGAAGCGGGAGAGCTGAAATTGGTGACCACCCCGCTGGTCAATGAAAAAAATGAGCCAGCTTATTGCCGTGAACAATTGAAGTGGTATGAAGAAAGCTGGGATGCCCCGATTGATCAGGGCAAAGATTTATTCCATACGATGGCGGAAAGCTTTTATACCATGCTATATCAAACGATTGTAAATGGGAAAGCACTTGAGGTTACACCGCAGCAAGTACGGCAACAAATTGCAGTGATGGAAGAATGCCATCGGCAAAATTCGTAAGGTTGTTAGGAGATTCCAATGAAGAACTCAGATTTTCCGTATGGCTCCGTTCTTAAGGTGCACAGAGAGTTTACGCTTGAAGATATACGAAGAAAATTGGACGATATGAAGCGTTGCGGCATGAATTTCGTTGTCATCTGGCCGGCCTTCTTCTGGTGGGAGAATAAAGCGAACGCCAATTACCCTTTTCAAACAGGGATTGACATTTTAAAGCATGCGGAACAAATCGGGATGAAAGTGATCATGGAGTTGGCAGGCCAAATTACCGCACTCGAGTATGCGCCGGATTTTTTAATGAAGGAAGACTATTACGCCAAAAAAGCAAACGGAACGGTTGATAACGACAAAATCATTTTTGATTATTTAAACTACAATCACCCGGAAGTCAAGCAGCTTGTGAAGAAGCATTATACAGCCGCAGCAGAAGCTTATAAGCATTCAACAGCCCTATACGGGTATGATATTTTGAATGAAACGATGTTTACTTCCTATGATCGGTTTACTTTACAGTTATTCCGCAGCTGGCTAGAGGAGAAATATGGCCGTATTGAACGATTGAATGAAGTATGGGACCGTTCGTATTATGACTGGAACCAAATCGAGTTCACCTACTGGCTGTGGGCAAGCGTAATGCCATTCGTCGATTGGGAGCAATTCCGGAAAGAGAACATGGGAATCATTCTGAGTGAATGGCGGGGCTATATCAAAGCAGTCGATCCTGAACGGTTGACAATCGCTGACAACATTAACTCTATGGTCTCTACGGATAATTTCTATTCGAGACCTCATGATGATTGGAACATAGCTGAGAACGTAGATGAGTATGGCATCTCGTTTTATCCCAAAGAGACATTGGAAGGAACCCCGCATTATAAACGTTGGGAAACCTTTGTCGGTGTGCACTCTGCGACACGAACAGGCCGTTTCTGGATTTCGGAGCTGCAAAGCCATCATAGGAGTATGTTTAAACCCAAAAGCGTGGTGCACCCGTACGAACTAAAATGGTGGAACTGGGAAGCGATTTCGCATGGGGCTAAGGGACTTATTTATTGGAAATGGGACCCTTTTATGAAAGGGATTCAAACGGCTGGACGAGGTTTGGTTGATGCGCAAGGAGGCTTTACGCCAAGAGCGGATGCCGCTGCTGAAATCGGCAGCATTCTTATGGAGCATCGGTCCGCTTTTACCAACTATGATCCTGAGCAGCCGCGCGTGGCTATTCTGTATGATAAGTTGACGCATGATTTTACGAAAGCTTTTACGTTAACTGTGCCTGACGAAACCAACATCTATCTTAATTCGATTGCCGGATTGTATGAGTGTTTATGGGAGCTGAACATCCCCGCGAAATTTATCACGCCGGATGATGTGAAGAATGGCAAAGCGTCTGTGTTTGGGACACTGTTCTTAACGAATCAGCTGACGATTGGTTCTGAACTTGCAGCAGCGCTCAAGCAATTCGCAGAACAAGGCGGAACCATAATTGCTGATGGTAAATTTGGAGAAATCAAGGAAGATAGCCTTATGAATGACCAGTTGCCGGGCGGGGATTTGAACGCTGATCTTGGTTATCATTTGGTCGACATTGATCCGTTAGAGCTGCAGATTTCACTTCAAGAAGGCGAGCTGTCAAGCCTGCCAGGCTATTTTGAGCGAAAAATTCTAAATGTTACTAGCCCGAATGTGGACGTCTGGGGTAGTTATTCGGATAACGCTCCCGCCATGTTGCACTCACCGATTGGCAAAGGCCATATCTTATATATTTCGACTATGTTGTGGTACGGATACCATAAAGAGCCTTCACTGCATGTGCGAAATTGGGTGCAGCATGTGGATACGTTATATTCGCTATCGCTTCATTCTATAACGGATGCCAGATTGAAATTGTGTTCCCTGAAAGGGGAAGGCGGAATGCTCTTGTTTGTATTCAATTATACAAATGAGTTGATTTCCTCCGATGTATACCTAAGCGGCATAGATACAGAATTAGAGGCTGTCTCCTGCATTTCAAACAGCTGCAAAGTTGAGAGCCATCAGGAGCTTGGACGTGTTTCTCTCGGTGTTTCAATTCCTGCCAAGGATGTTGGCATCTATAAACTTTCGTGGAGGGGATAAAAGTGTCGCATCATCTTTTTGATGGGTTGAGTAATCACCCTATTCTGCTGCAGCCAAATCGGGTATGGCGAACCTATTCAGGCGGCAAACTTATCGATCAATGGGAGAAGCAAGCTGCTCCGGAAGATAGCAGCTTTCCCGAGGAATGGGTGGCTTCGGTCGTGAAAGCCGTTAATGTTGGCCGTGAACACGTCCAAGAAGGACTGAGCAAGGTTAAGCTCCCTGACGGGTCGATGACGACCTTGCAAGAAGTGATAGATTCTGATCCGGTAGCCTTTATGGGCAGAGCCCATGTCGAAAAGTTCGGCTCGCAAACGGCTGTATTGGTTAAATTGCTCGATTCCAGTGAGCGGCTGACGATTCAAGTGCATCCCGATCGGCACTTTGCGGAAACGAGATTCCACTCTCGATTCGGCAAAACGGAGGCCTGGTATGTGTTGGGGGGCAGAACCATAGATGGCGAAGAGCCTTATGTTTTGTTTGGCTTTAAACCGGGAGTGACGGCCGAAGTTTGGAAGAATTTATTCGAATCGCAGGATATTCCAGGGATGATGGATGCGCTGCATCGGATACCCGTACGTGAAGGGGATATTTTCCTTGTAGAAGGTGGAGTGCCTCACGCAATCGGAAGTGGATGTTTCCTGATTGAAATCCAGGAACCAACCGATTACACGCTTCGGACAGAGAGAACCACACCACGAGGTAACCCTGTGCCGGATCAAGCCTGTCACCAGGGATTGGGTTTTGATGAGATGTTGAATTGTTTTCATTATGACAACCATTCATTGGAACAAATAAAAAACAAATGGTACAAGCAGCCGAGCATATTGCAGGAAACGGACGGTGGATGCTTGTCCGCACTCATTCAAGCATCGGACACAGATCGTTTTACCATGGACCGGTTGAACGTAAATGGTACGTTTTCAAATGAGTTAAACGGTTCCTTCGCTATTGCTATAGTTACGCAAGGAAAAGGAACTCTATCCTATGAGTCAGGGATGAGCGTTATCGATCAAGGAGATACCTTTTTCATCCCGGCTTCTATGGCCACGATGAAGTGGGTTAGTGAGGGAGATTCACCTTTGCAGGTGATCTTTTGTTACCCCCCAATTTCATAATTGTTTGGATTGAATAAGGAAGGAGCTGATGCTTCTTCTTTTTTATTAGGGACAAGCTTTGCTTCTCCTTGTTTGTGTCTGGTCGTTGGCGGAGTAATTGGAATTTCTCCTGTTACATATGGAGTGGAGTGGAGTTTCAATGAAATAGCTGGAATTTGTCAAGGTAATTCAGACGATTCGTTTCATCCCGGCTGAAATTTGAGGGATTAGCTGGAGGATTTCCACTTAATGGATTTTTAGTGGTGGAAATGAACGGATTAGCGGTACTTTTTCAGTTAGAATGTGGGAGTATGGTGAGGAGGGATGGGTGCTCGGTGATGGGATGGGAATATGGAAGAGGATAAGGTAGTAGGTGAAGAGCGATAAGTGTTGGGGATGAGGTGACGGAGGGACATCCGAGCAGTAAAGTCAAGGTCGAAGTCGAAGGCTTACATTGCACTTATTACAACGAAATGGCGTGTGCTGACCGCTAATACCGTTTTTCGTTGCACATTATACAACCCTTTGTTGCGAAAAGGTGCGATGCAAGGAGTTTCATGCATGAATGGTTGCACAAAGTACAATATAGAGGTGAACTGAGGCCAAATTACAGCCAAATGGTTGCGCAAAGTACAACGTAGGATGCTGTTGCATCGATTAAATAATGGTTCAAACGAACACCTCTGATTTTTGAACAAATAGGTATGATTTTTAACTTACCCCTGAACCGACACGTAGTGTAAGGTGGAACTATCCGGATTTCGCAGCGATTCCGATGTTTTGCTACGAAATGGATCAAGGGGGTGAGTCAAATGGTTTCCGATCTGTAGAGATCAACGGCACCTGGGTTTGGAGATATATCATTGTTTTCCTATCGGCGGATATTGGTTACCTGAGTGATGCCCGAAGAGATGTGGGAGGTATATCACACAAGATACGCAGAGATCCATTCTGCATCGCATAATTTTCTAATCCTACTTTCCATCATTGTTCACTTCGTGCACCTGCATGTTGGAACAGTTTCACATGATATAGAACATTTTAGAAAACGTTTACATTCGAAAAATTAACAGTGCTTGAGAACGGATCAAATGGATATATCAACATGATTAGAGGGAGGAAAACAAAAATGCAAAAGTCACTGCTCAGACTCATATCTATGTCCCTGGCGCTTTCTATGTGCCTGTCCTTGTTCGCCTTCATCGTCCCGGCGTCAGCTGATGGTGCAGCGCCCAGACTGCGCCCGATGGAATATCTGACACGCGGCTTGGTCGCTGCCCAAGTCTCAGGCGGCATATTCCTGAGCTGGCGCTTCCTGGGAGACGAACCCGATGGCCTCTCCTGGAACGTCTACCGCAAAGATGGAGATGCTGATTTTGTGAAGATCACAACCATCATACCCCGGGACGTACAGCCAGAGAGCAATTACGAGACAAACCCCGGCATTGTAAAAGAAAACGTCACCCCGTCTAATTACACCGACCCGGCTGGTCTCATATCTTCCATCTATGAAGTGGCGCCAGTCATTAACGGCGCTGAGGGAGTCAGGCAGGGGATGTCCGTACCCATGCTGTCGGCTCTGGCGGGAAGCGCCGGACAGGCCAACAGGGGCGCCGTGCATTATATCCCAATGAAGCCGGCTCCATCTCCTTTGCCGCTCGCGCACTTTACCTACCGCGGCAACAGGTTCGGCCCGGGCACTAATTTGACTACGGCCAACATGGTAATCCCCGGTACGGGCGGCCAGCACTGGTATGTCGTCGACATGGATCTGCTCAGGGCATTCCGCGAGCCGCATGACAACAAAACCCCTGTCAGCGCTGCAGACCTTAGCGGATGGGTCGACAAGCTGGGTGAGTACAATAAGGAAACTTGGCAACCGCCCCATTCGCTCGGGACCGACGGTATTATCAGCGATGCCTTGTACGCAGAGCTGGAGGCCAAGTTCATGAAGTACGTTGAGGAACTGGACGCAGGACCGAAACTTCCCTATGCGAAAACCGGCACGGGGGCCATATATACATCGCAAAGCAGCGCCTACTCCACCCATGACATGACGGTGGGCGATTTTGACGGCGACGGCGAGTATGAGATCGTCGTGAAGTGGCGCAGCACCCAGCAAGATCCTATGTATTCCGAGCCGATCTTCAGTGGCAGTAACAACTTGACCGCTCCCGAGTACATAGACGTGTATAAGCTGGACGGCACGCTGCTGTTCCGCGTCGATATGGGCTATAACGTAAGAGCAGCCAACGACCACGAGACCACCTTGTTTAGCCAAGACTTTGACGGTGACGGCAAAGCCGAGCTAATGCTGAAGACTGCCTTGGGCACTCGCATCGGAAATTGGGATGAAGAGTCACAGTCCGTCATATATCAAGATACCCTCAATACCGTTGTGGGTGGCAATGACGGCTTGAATGCTACCACAGACAAGTTCAAGGAATACTTCGCATCCGGCAACGAACAGGCCCTTAATACCTATTGGTCTCTCCTTAACAGCTTCACCATTTCCTATCGCAGCCCGATAGCCGGTGGCGGCAATGATGGAGTCAATGATCCGACGGTCAAACGGTGGATTAAGACCTACCACGTTGGCCCGATCGGCTCCGCCAAAGACGATCAAGAGTTTTTCTCGGCTTTTAAGTGGGACGGCGAAGCTGGCAAAGGCGTGCTCATGGACAGCGCCAAATATCCGTTTCCTTACAAGGGCAGCATTGACGGCGAGAACTGGGCTATGACGCCAGAATCCCAGCGCGGGAATTACTCTTATTTGGCTTTCCCCGGCCCGGGTGCCGGTAGCTCGACTAGTGATTATAAAGCACAGATCATGGCTGAAAAAGAAGCCTACTGGCTTGAGCACCCCTGGAAGGCGGCCGTGTGGGGCGACGCGCAGGGTAACCGCGCCAACCGCTATCTCGGCGTCGTAGCTGCTCTTGACGGTGTTAACAATTATGCCGTCTCTCAGCGCGGCTACTACGCAAGGACGACTTTTGCCGCTTACAATATCGTGAACGGCAAAGTCAACCTTCAGGCCAGCTTCGACTCGGCCGACCCGAGGTACTGGACATTGGGAGGTTCCGCGTATGACTACCAGAACCGCGGCAACCATCAAACTCAAACCGCCGACCTTGACGGCGACGGACGGGATGAGATCGTGATGAAAGCGATGGTTCTCGGTTTGAACGCCGACAAGACCATGATTCTGCCCAAGGTACTGAACGGCGACATCATGCCGACAATCGAGGGTCAGAATAGCATCCCTCCGGTTGCTGACAGCTTCGAGTTCGCCACCGAAGCGGTTCGGAATAACCCGCTGAATGTGTGGGCTCCGCTTCGTCACGGCGACCGCAGTGCACTGCTCCCGGTTGCCAAAGACAATAGCATCCGAATGTGGTCCGGCAGCGAGGAGCACATGCTGGACGACATACGCAACGGCAAGCATTACGGATGGCTGCCCGGCCCGGAGGCACATGACCCGATGAAGGGCAAACGGCTGAATGCGCAGGGCGAGATTATTTATGAAAACTCGCTGGTCTTCGGCGTATACGCCGGTACCGATGCCGAGGGCGCAGTAGCCGGCAACTTCTCTAACCGCTGGCCCGGCGCGCAGGGCTACTCGCAGAACGGCGCCAGGAGCATGATCACGGGTGAGCTCCTGAACGGCAGCAGAAATTTAGGCAGCGGCCAGAATGCCATCTGGTTCGGTGGCGGCTTGACAGCCATGGCCGTCAACAGCGCTACGATCAACACGGTCAATGACTTGACCTTCGCGACCACCTCTTATCTCGCGACCGGGCTTACGTCGACCGGCAATAAAAGCACTCCGACACTCAAGGCCGACATGTTTGGAGACTGGCGCGAGGAGCTCATTCTTCGGGGCAGCAATAACCGTCTGGCCATCGTCACGACTCTGTCGCCGACGGAGTACGGTATTCGCACACTGATGCACGATCCGATGTACCGCAGCGGCGTGGCGAATAAGAACACCGGCTACGATCAGATGGGATTCGCGAGCTTCTATCTGGGTGACGAGGCAAAGCTGCCCACTATGAGGACGGACATCGCTATTCCAAAGACGGCACCGAATGCCCAGAGCAAAATTAAGCTTACGGGACCGGCTACGGCACAGCCCGGTGAAACGTTCGATCTGATTTACAGCGGGAAGGATCTGGAATCAGGAGTGATGGCCCAGGATCTGACCTTCGAATTCGATCCGACGGTTGTGGAGCAGGTTTACGATCCTGTTACGATGGCCGATAATCAATTCGTTGTCGTCAGTCACAAACAGGTTGACGGCAAGCTGCGTGTACTGGGTGTACATCTTGGCGCGAAGCAGACAGATCCGAATGGGGAACTCTTGAAGCTGAGCTTCAGGACGAAGCCGGAAGCGGTAGGGAATACGTCGATCCTGCTCAGCAAGGCGATTACGGCGGATGCTAACGGCGTGGAGACAACGCTCGACGAAGTGAGCCACAGCTTGAGAATTGAGCAGCAGGTTGTGGTGGATAAGTCGGCTCTGAATGCTTTGATTGCGGATGCCCAGGCTAAGCATGACCAAGCAGCGGAGGGCAGCGGAGTCGGTAATTATCCGACAGGTACGAAGGCCACGCTGCAGGCGGCGATCGATCAGGCCAAGGCGGTTGCGAATAACCCGGCAGCCGATCAGGCAGCGGTGGATCAGGCGACAGCTCAGCTGCAGACGGCGTTGCAGACGTTCCTGGATGCAGTCATCAAGCCGAATGGCGGAGGCGATTTCAACAATGACAACAAGATCAGCATCGGCGACCTGGCGCTGGCGGCCAAAGCTTACGGCAAGTCGTCCGCGGATTCCGACTGGAACTCGTGGAAGCAGTTCGACTTGAGCGGCGATGGCACTGTAGACATTGAGGATCTGGTCATACTTGCTACTCAGATTCTGAACTAGGAAACTGGCAGGAGCAAAATAACAAATACAAAAGCAACCAAAAACGGAGCCCCGCATTTGCGGTCTAAAGGCTCCGTTTTTTAGTGTATATTTATCCGATATAAAAATCGATTCGAACCTCTTCGCTGAATCCAAGCGCTCGATACACACTAACGCCCATCTCGCTTGACTGCAGTACGGCTATCTTGCCGCCTGCGGCTTGTCCCTCACGAATGGCATGCGCGGTCAAAGCGCTTCCGATACCTTGCCGTCTGTATTCTCCAGCAGTAGCTACATTGTAGATGCCAATGGTTTCTCCATCTTGAAAGGCTGTAACCACTCCGGCAGGACGTCCATCCAGGAATCCGACATAATGCCGTAAAATGGCTTGTTTACCGAGCGCTAACGATTCGTTTACTTGCATGAATACCTCGCCAGATTCTCCTTGTAGGCCGAATGCAGGAAGGGCAATCTCTTTGAACCAGGAGAATTCCGCTGTTGTCCGGATAGGTTTGATTTCGAAGCTAGAAATGCTTGGAGCCTTATACGTCCAATCCGTAAGGGAAAGTGACATCCCGGGAGATTGACCGGACTTTTTAAGTCCTTGTTCCTCCAGAACACTTGCCAGCTCAGCCGCATCGGTGTCATGCGACCAGATCAACCATGAGAAAGGGCGCTTAGATGACCGATAATGATCGGCAATTGTTGCGATATCGTTCAATGCGCCATCGGATTTCAGTCCTTCATAGGTGATAATCCGATTGAATAGCGAATGAGGAAGATCGCTTTCGTAACGAATCACTTGTGGTGCCTTCACGAATGACATGCGAGGACAGGAGCCGCTCATTTGCTTCATAATATGAATCATGTTTTGTTTGATGATGTCTGGCGTGCTTATCATGGTTTGACCTCACTGGGTATAGGATTAGGGCCTGCATTCCGTTATTGTAAAGCGTAAAATTTCTTCGAACAAATAACGAAATGTTTATGAGGTTATCCCCATAACTTTTCATTATGTCGCCCCCAACTTACCTGTAGTACAATCCACAGTGCCAAGGTGTTAAAGTATGTTTACCGCCAAAACAATAGGCGAATGCAGCTGCTGATATAAAAAATATCATCACATTCGGTTTTTAAGATGTGTAATAAGCGTCTCAGAGGCAATAATATCTTTCGTAAGTCAGCTGCATGGACGAAAAGGGGGAATTTCAATGACCAAACGTATTCTAATGGTAGTCACAACTGCCGATCAAATAAATGAGAATGAGCGAACAGGATTATGGTTGTCAGAATTTGTAGAGCCATACCTCGCATTTAACAATAAAGGATATGAAGTTACGATAGCAAGCCCACTAGGTGGGAAGGTTCCTCTAGATCATAGAAGTCTAGAAGGCGCTCCTCAAGAGATGTTAGATATGGCTAAATACCTGAAAGACACTATGAAGTTGGAAAATGTGAACGACATTCATTCTTACGATGCTATTTTCATCCCGGGTGGACATGGAACGATGTTCGACATGCCAGATAACGAGGTGCTGCAATCCATGATCCGTACGATGTATGAATCCGGTAAAATCGTTGCCGCTGTTTGTCATGGTCCGGCAGCACTTGTCGGCGTGAAATTGTCAGATGACACGCCTCTCGTAGCAGGAAAAACGATCGCGGCGTTCACCGATGAGGAAGAAAGAGAAACGACTTTAGATAAATACATGCCGTTTTTATTAGAAACACGCCTTCGCGAATTGGGAGCTAATATCGTCTTAGCGCCGAATTGGACTGATAACTTTCAAGTGGACGGCAATCTCATTACAAGCCAAAACCCACAATCTGCGGAAAGTGCCGCTAAGGAAGTTATTCGTCAACTAAATAAATAATCAGGGGGGGCTATTTACAATGAAAAATGAACTTACAACTACACAACAAGTAATGAAACGTTGGAAAATGCACCGCAATGCCTTGCGTGAACTTGTAGCGCTATTGCCTGAATCAGGAGGAACATGGCGCCCATGGGACGGCGGGATGACGACAATTGAGCTTATCCATCATCTTGCGATGACACCGGATTTCTTTTTTGCCGCTATTGAATCGCGCGATATGATCGTCCCACCCGTTCCGTCGACCATTTCGGAAGCTCGTGAGCTTCTTCAGCAGTTAACCGCCGAACACGAACAAAAACTTGCCTCTTATTCAGAATCAGATTTGCAACAAGACGCAACTATTTTTGAAAATGTAGAACCAATCGTAGAAGTGCTTCATCGTTTAATTGGACATGAGGCCCATCATAAAGGACAGCTCTTCGTATATGCCCGCATGTTAGGCGTAACGCCGCCGTTTTATGTCGATTTGAGCGTATAATTAGCAGAAATTCATTCGCATTCGAGAGGGGTAACAACGATAATGGATAAATTTGAGTTTTATAATCCGACTAAGCTTCTATTTGGAAAAGGTCAATTAAGCAGTTTGAAAAAAGAAATTCCCGCTTATGGCAAACGTATTTTGTTATTGTATGGTGGCGGCAGTATCAAAAAGAGCGGCCTTTACGACAAGGTTATTCAGGAACTGAAAGAAATCGACGCTACAGTTGTTGAGTTAGGAGGCGTTGAGCCAAACCCGCGTCTCACGACCGTCAAAAAAGGGATTAGCCTGATAAGAGAAAATCAGCTTGATTTCATCCTTGCCGTTGGTGGCGGCAGTGTGCTCGATTGTGCAAAAGCAATTGCCGCGGGCGTGCCGTACGATGGAGACGTATGGGATTTCGTGCTTAAGAAAGCGACAGCTTCATCAATCTCTGTTCCGATTGGTGCTATTCTAACGTTAGCGGCAACAGGTTCCGAGATGAACGGAAATTCCGTCATTACCAATTGGGAAGAGAATGAGAAAAAATCGTTTAACTCCATTCATGTCTATCCAAGATTCAGTATTCTGGATCCAGAGCTTACCTTCACTGTACCACGTGATCAAACGGTATACGGCATTGTTGATATTATGTCCCATGTCTTCGAACAGTATTTCCATGCCTCTAGCAATGCACCACTTCAAGAAAGAATCGGTGAAGCGATTCTTCACACCGTTATCGAGACGGCACCTAAGCTCGTGAACGATTTGAACAATTACGAATATCGAGAAGTCATGTTGTTGAATGGAACATTGGCCTTGAACGGACTAACCGCAATGGGCGTTAAAACCGATTGGGCAACGCATTACATTGAACATGCCGTATCGGCTGTCCATGATATCCCGCACGGTGGAGGCCTAGCGATTCTTTTCCCACGCTGGATGGAACATGTCGCGGCTGTGCGTCCTGAGAAAGTCGCGCAGTTGGGTGTGCGTGTATTCGATTTGGATCCAGCAGGAAAAACGGATACGCAACTGGCAGCGGAAGCGATCGAGTCGCTCGTGAAATTTTGGACATCCATTGGAGCGCCTACTAAGCTCTCAGACTATGGCATTGATGATAAGGAAATTGAGTTAATGACGGAAAGAGCTATGCTCGCCGATCAAATAGGTAACTATGTTCCTCTTACGAATGAGGATGTCCGAAAAATTTTGAGAAATTCACTGTAATTTATTGAAAATTGGGGCTGTCTCGAAGGTTCATACGACCAGAGAGATAGCCCTTTAATTCATTTCTCCGACCGCGCTTACTGAAGTCAGTCAAAACTATTAAGAGATTCTGCGCCTTTGGGAGATCAAGTGGTTCTCTTAAATCCAGTCGACGATTTGGGGGAAGCTTTTGAACGACTCGTCCCTAGCAGGGGAACTACAGGGCGCTATCTCATCGAAAAAGGCTCTTTTTTGCGTGGAGGGGAACTGTGGGGCGCTATTTGTCCGTTTTCTTAAAGAAAACGGGGTTAGGCAGTCAAATAAGGTCCTGCAGTTCCGCTTGAACGTGTAAGCGGCTGAATTTGCTAGAATAGTGGCCTGTAGTTCCTTTAGGGTGTTGACCAACTTCAAGCTAGTATGAGATTCCCCTTGCTTAGTGTCACAGTAACGTTGAATTTCTAGCGTTGCAGTCCTGAGTGAAGGCACATGAGCCATAACTTTTTGTTATGCATTCTAAACTTAATGATAGTTCTAATCACGCATTCATCATGTTACGGTATGGCTACAGCAGTAAATTAATTGACCTGTATATAAATAAATTTATTTACGAGTCTTTATTTTGTAATTTGTTGTGTATGTGAGAGGAAGGAGTGGCCATGGTCGATTTTGAATGGTACAGAAGCTTTATTGCCATTTTTAAGCATAATTCCGTATCGGAGGCCGCTAAGACGCGGATCATGACCCAGCCCGCATTGAGCCAGCACCTTTCACGCTTTTGAAGGAGAAGGAACGATGGCTCTCCGAACAAAAGTGGATCAGCTATGGCCTGGAACTTCCTATTATAAGAAGATATTGGAAAGAGTTTTTCAAAAAGGGACCACCATTAATCCAGCCCATGTTATCCCTAGCATGCATTTAATTCTAAAGGCCGTTGAGGAAGGGGCGGGGATGAGTCTGCTCCCAACGCATATTTTGAAGGATCAGAATGGGACCAATCCAAGATGGAAAATCATTTTCGAAGATTTGAAGGTTCATAATGAAATATTCATTGGTTTTAAATCCAAACATAAACATGTGCTCGTCATTAATGAATTTATTCAGCGTGTTTCGGAAGATATCAGGGATGAACCGGGAGATGTTCATTTGGCTTCGAACTCGCATTAAATAAAGTTAATAATTGCTTACTTATTGATTTTTCACGGGTAACGACAGAGATTTGACGGGTTAATCTGAAATCTGTAATCGGGATTGCTTTAATCGAATCATTCGTTTGGTTAATGAAGATTTCAGGCAAAATGGTTATGCCCAGATTGGCTTGTACAAAACCAAGGATGCTCTGTCCCAACTCAATTTCTAACGCGATATGTAACGTTTCTCCTCTAGTTGAAAATTCCTTTTCCACCAGCATCCTGACATCGCACCCCTCAGGAAGCATAACAAAGGGGTCATCTTTTATCTCATGAAAGGATACATTTTCTTTATTTCCGAAAAAGGGATGATTGGCATTCACAAATAAGAAAAAGTTTTCTTTAAAAACGGGGGTCGAATGAAAATGATGTTGGACGCCTCTGTCATCAAATAAGGCCGCATCGATGGTACCGTTTTCTATATTTTTTATCAGGTCAAAAAAGCTGTAAAACACCCTGATTTTGAATGCCATTTTGGTATCTTCCCGTTGACTAGCCGCCATATGGTTTGGCAAAAACATAGTTGCAACGCTTGGCCATGATCCAATGACAAGATCAACTTTGCCTTCGTCTTGAGTTAGCGCAATCTCTTTTCTCAGATCGTTTAGTTCGTTCATTATTTTCTTGCTTCTTTCAAGTACAATCTGGCCGGATTGCGTTAGCGTTACGCCAGTGGAGGAACGCACCAATAATTGTGCTCCTAATTCATCCTCCAGGGTGCGAATTTGTTTGCTTAAGGCGGGCTGACTAATATGCAGAATGTCACTAGCTTTTGTTAAACTCTTCGTTTCAGCCGTTTGCCGGAAGGCTTCTAACCATTCGATCTTCACGTCCATCCCCCATAACCTTTGGTTATTCCTCACCTAACTTATCGGTAGTTCGATTCGAAGCTCTAAGATGTTACAGTATGGATACGGCAAACACGACGAAATGCTAAGATGATCTTTTGCATTTCGGGAACAAATTATTTACGTAAGGATACGTGGAGCCCTGGTAATATATCCAACGATGGGGGAACGCATTCCTACTGGGATATTGCTATGTTTGATGGTTATGCTACTGGTTATGGTTAAAAAAATGATGAGGACTATTTCTTTCATATAATGATAGGAGGAACAAAAAATGGACCATTTATTTACACCCTACAAGCTGAAAGGATTGGAACTGAAAAATCGTGTCGTCATGCCGCCAATGTGCCAATATGCTGTCAGAAATAATGACGGAGTCATAAATGATTGGCATTATAATCACTATCTTAGCCGCGCGATCGGCGGAGCGGGACTTATCATCATTGAAATGACGGATATTGAGCCAGATGGCCGAATTACGGATTTTGACCTTGGATTATGGTCTGACGAACAGATCGCACCATTGAAGCGAATCGTTGATGCCGTTCACCAATACGGGGCCAAAGTGGGCATTCAGATTGCTCATGCGGGACGTAAAGCGGAACATGCAGAAGTTCCTGTAGCGCCTTCTGCTATTCCATTCGATGAGACGGAAACATATAAAACACCACGAGCACTCACTACGGACGAAGTCAAGCACATGGTGGACAAGTATCGTCTGGCTGCCGAACGTGCGATCAAGGCTGGCGTAGATACGATTGAAATTCACGGAGCTCATGGCTATTTGATTCACCAGTTCCAGTCTGCGTATACAAACAAACGCACGGATGAATACGGCAAAGATTTGCCATTGTTCGGTCAGCAGGTTATTCGGGCCGTCAAAGGCGTGATGCCTGATGACATGCCGCTTTTGATGCGTATTTCGGCAAGAGAATACGTGGATGGCGGTTATGGGCTTACAGAAAGTATTGCCTTTTCCAAAGTGTATAAGGAAGCAGGTGTGGACATGTTTCATATCAGCTCCGGTGGAGAAGGGCCAATTCTTGCGCACGGGAGACCGGGCACCCATGTGGCGTATCAAGTACCTATGGCAAGAGAAATCAGGAATGCGCTGAATGTACCGGTGATTGCCGTGGGACGGTTAGACGATCCGGCGTTAGCGAATTCCGTGATCGGCAACGAGGACGCAGATCTCGTGGGTGTGGGCCGCGGGATGTTAAGAAATCCATATTGGACGTTAGAAGCTGCTAAGAAGCTAGGAAAAGAAATAGAGTTTCCTGGCGTATATGGCATGGGTTTTGGACTTAAGTAAATCGATCATAATGAGGAGGCAGCCGGTGATCAATCGGCTGTCTTTTGCACGTTAACAGGGAGTGCAGTAATAACAGGTTTAAATGATGTCAACATTATTCATGACGAAAAGGGATTTTGATTTGATTGATCATGAAAGCGTTTTTGCATTACGATAAGATCATGAAACAGACAAAGGGAGGTTATTCTAATGAGTGAAATTGCTGCACAAAAGCAAGCATCATCCGGCGGATTCCGGGTGAAAGTGCAAAGTTTCGGTCGTTTCTTAAGCGGCATGGTGATGCCTAATATCGGGGCGTTTATCGCTTGGGGATTGATTACAGCTTTATTTATTCCAACGGGCTGGATTCCAAATGAATATTTGGCTAAGCTCGTAGGTCCAATGATAACTTATCTTCTTCCGCTCTTGATTGGGTATACGGGAGGGACGATGATTCACGGCACACGTGGTGGTGTCATTGGGGCAGTAACCACGATGGGGGTCGTTATCGGGACGGATATTCCGATGTTTATGGGGGCAATGATCGTAGGTCCTTTCGCCGCGTGGGTGTTGAAGCAGTTCGATAAGTCGATTGAGGGTAAAATCAAGTCCGGTTTTGAGATGCTTGTAAACAATTTCTCATCAGGCATCATTGGAGCTATCCTAGCCGTTCTGGCTTACACGGTTGTCGGCCCTGCCGTTCAAGTCGTGAGTAAAGCACTTGCTTCCGGAGTTCAAGCGTTAGTTAATGCAGGTTTGCTTCCGCTGGCCAATATTCTCATCGAACCAGGTAAAGTGCTGTTCTTGAACAACGCGATTAACCACGGCGTTCTAAGCCCGATCGCACTTGATCAAGCATCCAAAACAGGCAAGTCCATCTTATTCATGCTAGAGTCCAACCCTGGTCCAGGACTTGGTATTCTATTGGCCTACTGGATTGTTGGACGCGGTGCAGCGAAACTTTCCGCTCCAGGTTCTGCTATCATTCACTTTTTCGGCGGTATCCATGAAATCTATTTCCCATACATCCTGATGAATCCGCGTCTTATTCTAGCGGTGATTGCAGGTGGTGTGACAGGTACGTTCACGTTCTCTCTTTTCAATGCGGGTCTGGTTGCGCCTCCTTCACCAGGAAGTATTTTTGCTTACATCGCGATGGCTCCAAAAGGCGGTATGCTGCCGATTTTCAGCGGCGTAATCACTTCAACGATCGTTTCTTTCGCAGTAGGCGCTCTGTTGTTGAAAACAACGAAGCAAACGGAAAGCGAAGATTTGGATCAGGCTAAAGCGAGAATGAAAGAAATGAAGCAAGCCCCGGCTGCAGCGGCAGCAGAGCGTGTAGATGTTCCTGTAACGAAGTCTGCCAACAATGTGCAGAAAATCGTTTTCTCCTGTGATGCCGGGATGGGATCAAGCGCGATGGGAGCTTCTATTTTAAGAAAGAAAATGAAAGAAGCCAGTATCAATATCAACGTCATCAATACCGCAATTAATGATATCCCATCCGATGCTGACATCGTGATTACGCATAAATCCTTGACGGACCGCGCACGAAACAAAGCACCGCAAGCTGAACATATTTCGATTGATAATTTCATGAAAAGCCCGGAATATGATGAACTTGTGAAACGATTGGGCTAAATATAAGTATCTAACGCTGGCATCTTGCCGGCGTTATCTCCATTTTGTTCGTGAGGAGAATAATTATGAGCCTCTCAAACAGGCATCGGCAGATCCTTGAGCTGTTAATGAAGCAAAGGGATGACATTACGGCAGGAGAAATAGCTGCTGAGATTAATGTAAGCACTAGAACGGTTCATAGAGAATTGTCTGAGTTGGAGGCTGTTCTGGGGAATCTCGGCATAGCGCTGCGTAAGAAATCGGGAAAAGGGATTCAACTTCTGGCGGAGCCGGAGAAGTTGGAGGCATTGAGATATCTGCTAGATGGCAGGGTGAATGTGGCCTATTCAGCTGAAGAACGAAGGATGCTGCTGCTCTGCCTACTGCTTCAGGAGGAGGAGCCCGTTAAGCTTTTTACATTGTCCCATGAGTTGGCTGTCACGATTCCAACCATTACGAATGATCTGGATGAGTTAGATAGCTGGGTTAATCGGTCTAATCTCACCCTCGTTCGCAAAAGGGGTTACGGCGTTGAGTTGAGCGGCACAGAAGCTAACAAACGGAGGATGATCTTATACCTGGCGAGAAACGGGCTTGATGAGTCTGATCTCTTTGGAAAAAATGAGAGCCAACATTCACCGTTAGCGCAAAAGCTTTTGAAGCTGATAGGAAAAGAGAATTTTACGAAAGTGGAAGAAGCGCTTTGGCTGGCTGAAGACGAAGGCTTAAGCGATATCTCCGAGGAGGAGTATACCAACTTACTCATTTCCCTCTCGATAACAATTGCCAGAATTCAGATGGGCAGACCGATCGAGGCGAATAGTGATCATCACTCGGCGCGTCCTAGCAAACTGCTTACCCATACCATTGATCACTTGACCGAAGAAATTCCAATCCAGCTAACTCCAGCTGAAATCTCGTATATTGCTGAGCTGTTGGAACCTACTTCTGAACCTCATGCCAATTTACTGCTTCCGATCGATGAGTTGAGTTACATGGAAATGGTATGGAAGCTGATCCGCAGAATGGAAAGAAATCTAGGAGTTCCATTCAGCGATGACCGTTCCTTGAAAGATGGGCTGCTGAGCCATCTGGAGTCTGCGATTAAACGGTTATTGGCGGGAGCTACGATTCGCAATCCGCTTTTGACGCAAATCAAAAAAGATTATGAAGTCCTGTTCGAAGCCATTCGGGAAGCTGTCGATACGACCATCAGTGAAATGGCCATACCGGACGAAGAAATCGGGTTCCTGGTCATGCATTTCGGTGCTTCCATCGAGAGGCAGAAACAATTTAAGCGAAATGTAAGAGCCATTCTGGTCTGCACAAGCGGCATAGGAACCTCGAAAATGCTGGCTGTACGCCTAACGAAAGAGCTCCCGCAAATAAATATTATCGGCAATGCTTCCTGGTTTGAAGCTGCGCGTATCCCTAAGAAGGACTACGACTTAATCATATCGACAGTGGACCTTCCGATCCCTTCCGATCAATACATGAAGCTCAGTCCGTTATTGACGAAAGATGAGGCGGAACGGCTAAGGCTTTTTATTCAAAATGTGACTTTACAAAAAGAGTCTGTTGAACCGATTCCCATGCACCTGGGGGCAGGATCAAGAGATCGTTTGCATCGCATCCAGTTTTATATTAATGAAATTGTAAGCATCATTGATCAATTTACGGTGTTTCACATCGAGCAAAGCTATGAAGACTTGGAAGAGGCCTTGCAGCATATATGCAGCTATGTCAGCAGAGCGGGTGTCTTTGAAGATGTAAGACCTATCGTTGAGCTGCTGCTTGCGCGGGAGAAGTTGAGCAGTCAAGTGATTCCTGACACGGGTCTGGCGCTTTTCCATATCCGAAGTGAACAGGTGAAAAAACCTTCCTTCACTTTGTTTCGATTAGATGATGACTTGCCGTTAGAAAGCGGGAAAAAATCCGGCGTGAGACAATTGCTGCTTATGCTCGGTCCGCAGGAGCTCTCCAAGGAGAGTTTGGAAGTGCTAAGCGAAATCAGCTCTTTCCTGCTCATCCCTGAAATGATTGAACTGTTGAGATCAGGCAGCCAGTCAGAAATTAAGCACTTTTTATCCCAAGAGTTAGCAGCTTTTCTAGAGAATAAAAAATAAATCGGATATGGGGAGAGATCTACGATGAGTATCTTATCAACCAATAAAGTAATGCTGAACGCGAAACCTAAAGACAAATTCGAGGCCATTCGAATGGCGGGCCAATTGCTGGTAGATGCAGGCCATGCTTCAGCCGGTTATATCGATAAAATGATCGAAAGAGAGCAAACCTTATCGACATTTATGGGCAATGGATTAGCCATTCCACACGGCACACAGGATTCCAAATCAATGATCCTTTCTACGGGGCTGTCCATTGTTCAAATTCCGGACGGTGTGGACTTTGGTGACGGAGAGACGGCCAATTTGGTAATCGGGATTGCTGCCGCAGGCAATGATCATCTGGACATATTGACCAATGTCGCGATGATCTGCTCGGAAGATGAGAACATCGAGCAAATCATGCAAGCTTCTACACCTGAAGCGATGGTGAAAATTTTTGAAAGCGGGATGGAATGATGAAGGCTGTACATTTTGGAGCGGGTAACATCGGAAGAGGCTTCATCGGACTGCTTTTGTCACAAGCCGGTTATGAAGTTATCTTCTCGGATGTCAACGATACCTTGGTGGAGCTGCTGCAGGAAAGAAAAACGTATACGGTGCGTTATGCGAATGAAGCGCAAGAGACTTTCACGGTTTCCGGCGTTACAGCAATCAACGGCAAAAATCTGGAAGATGTAGCTGAAGCTGTTGCTCAGGCTGATCTTGTGACAACAGCGGTTGGCGTCAATATTCTGAAGCATATTGCAGGCGGAATTGCCAAAGGGATCGAGCGAAGAATCGCGAGGGGAGCCGCGCCGCTGCACATCATCGCGTGTGAGAATGCGATTGGCGGCAGTTCGCAGCTCAAAGAACACGTGTATGCTTTGCTAAGTGAAGAGCTGCGTGCGAAAGCAGAGACGGCCGTTGCTTTTCCCGATGCGGCTGTGGATCGAATCGTTCCTATTCAGCATAACGAGGATCCGCTGGAAGTCACTGTAGAGCCTTTCTATGAGTGGGTTGTTGATGAGTCGCAAATGCTGGAAGGCTTCTCTCGCATAGCCGGCATACATTATGTGAGCGCACTAGAGCCATACATTGAACGCAAACTATTTACCGTTAATACGGGCCATTGCAGCGCTGCCTATCTTGGCTATCTGCAAGGTTATGCTACGATTCAAGAGGCGATGGCTAATTCACAAATTGCTTCATTAGTTAGGCACGTTATGCACGAGACAGGTTCGATCCTGATCAAAAAGCATGACTTTGAGCTTGCGCAGCATGAGATCTATATCGATAAAATCTTGCAAAGATTTACGAACCCCTACTTGATTGATGATGTAGCGCGCGTAGGAAGATCACCGATTCGTAAACTATCGGCCAATGACCGGCTGGTCAGACCCGCTATGCAAGGGTATGAGCTAGGGATGACCCCATCTTATCTAACTATGGTCATGGCTGCTGCCCTGCTGTTTAAGGATCCAGCGGATCCTGAAGCTACCCAAATTCAAGCGGATTTGCGAGAGCTGGGTCTTGCTGGGACGATTACGAAGTACACGACGATTGGGGAAGAGCACCCTATTCATCTCCTGATTCAAACGCATTACGAACAATTCAAACAAACCGTTGTTTCTTAAGAAAGGGGAGTTACCTCATGGCGAACATGATGACCAAACGTCTAACCGGCATAGCGGCTTCCCCCGGCATTGCGCTGGCCAAAGCTTTTCGATTGAATAAAGAGCAGTACGAGCCCGTGGCTGTGGAAGTGGCCGACAAGGATCAGGAGGTCCTTCGTTTTAGTCAAGCTGTGGAAGAAACCAGACAAGAAATAGAAGAGATTAAAAATTTGACTGAGCAGCGAATGGGTGCGGCAAAAGCGGAAATTTTCGAAGCACACTTGATGCTTCTTGAAGATCCTGATTATATAGATGCCATTGTAGATAGTATTAAAGATGAAAGCATGAATGCGGAATTCAAGCTTCATGAAGTTGCCAGCAGCTTTATTGAAGTGCTCAGCTCGATGGATAATGAGCTGCTTCGTGAGCGCGCGGCCGATGTTCGTGACGTCACAGGGCGAATCATGAGCAAGCTTCGCGGCGTTTCTTATGCAGCAATTACGGCTATTAGTGAGCCGTGTATTCTGATCGCTGATGATCTGACGCCTTCCGATACTGCACAATTAAATCTCGATTATGTGCTTGGATTTGTGACCGAGGTTGGCAGCCGCACCTCTCATTCCGCTATCATGGCTCGTTCCCTGGAGGTGCCTGCCGTTGTTGGTGCAGGTGAAGAGTCCAAGGATATTGCGACAGGTACGATGCTTATCCTGGATGCGGTTGAAGGTGTGGTGCTCGTCGCACCAAGTGATCAAGAGGTTGAAGCGTATCAAACGCGGAAAGCTTCGTATGACGAGAGAAGAGCCGAACTGCGCAAGCTCATCCATGAGCCGACGCTTTCTGCGGATGATCATCGTGTAGAGTTGGCTGCCAATATTGGCAGTGTGGAAGATTTGCAAAAAGTACTCGCTAATGGAGCGGAAGGAATCGGATTATTCCGAACCGAATTCCTCTATATGGGGCGCAGCGCGCTGCCGAGTGAAGAAGAGCAGTTTCAGATTTATAAACATGTTTTGGAGCGGATGGACAACAAACCTGTCGTCATTCGCACCCTTGATATTGGCGGAGACAAAGAACTGCCATACATGAAGCTTCCGATTGAAAGTAATCCATTTCTTGGTTTACGTGCGGTGCGTTTATGTTTGAGCCAAGAGGACCTGTTTCGTACGCAGCTTCGAGCGCTTCTGAGAGCAAGCCGTTATGGACAATTGAAAATCATGTTCCCTATGATTGCTGTCATGGATGAGCTGTTAGCTGCCAAACAATTGCTGCAGGAAGAGAAAGAAAAGCTTTTACAAGAAGGAATCCCTGTGTCCGGCAACATTGAAGTGGGGATTATGATTGAAGTGCCCGCAGCAGCAATAGCAGCTGATTCATTGGCGAAAGAGGCCGATTTCTTCAGCATTGGCACCAATGACCTCATTCAATATACGATGGCTGCGGATCGGATGAATGAAACGGTTTCTTACTTATATCAACCTTGCCATCCGTCCATCCTTCGCTTAATCCAAATGGTCATCCAAGCTGCGAGCAAGGAAGGCAAGTGGGTGGGCATGTGTGGCGAAATGGCAGGAGATGAGCACGCAATTCCGATTTTACTCGGCATGGGACTTCATGAATTCAGCATGAGTGCCAGCTCGATTTTACCTGCGAGAGCCTTGATCAAAAAGACCTCACAACAAGAATGGGCCGGCTATATCCCGCACATTCTGGCGATGGGCAGCCAAGCCCAAATCAAACAGTTTGTAGAACAGAAGACAAGGAGTGATCTAGCATGATATCTCAAACATTCACGGTGCTGAACCCATCTGGCTTCCACGCTCGCCCGACCAAGGTATTCGTTCAAAAGGTGGGGACGTTCCCCTGCAAAGTAAGTGTCATTAAGGGAGAGAAGAAGGTTAACGGCAAAAGCTCGCTTAGTATGCTGACGCTCGGCATTCAACAGAATGACGAAGTGACACTGGAAGTGGATGGCGAACAAGAGGAACAAGCGATGCAAGAGCTGGGAGCTTTGTTGACGCATATATTTGAGGAGTAAAAGGGTTCTGGTGAAAAACGGAAGTGTGAGCGTATGCTCATACTTCCGTTTTTTCACATCTTTGTGAGAACGGAATATGCTTTAAGCAGCACGTAAGGTAAACATCCGCATCAATTCAATCGAAAAATGGTATCGTTCCTTTGTGTGGATGATCCACCAAGGTTAATGTAGATAGAAGATCTCCTGTTAATCTGTGCTGCTTAGCAGCAGGGCAAAGAAATAACTGTAGAAACTCAATCTAAATCATCGATAGGATACGAATTTGGGTAAAATCGGCAAAATTAACGCCAGGCAATCCAGCTACTTAGAAAAAAGATGAACAATTGCAGCAAATAGCAGGAGGAATCGGCGTTAACTATGAGTGATATACGTTGTGAGTAAAGGCTAACTTTGCGGTTGGCCTTTTTGGGCTGAGTGGCGGCAGATGGGAGTGACCAAGGGGAACTACAGGGCTCTATTTCTGCGGAATGGGCACTTTTCCACAAGCGAGGGGAACTACGGTCACTTATTTCAGTGGATTTCACATGAGAATGGCCCGCGGAAGCCAAATAAAGCCCTGTAGTTCCGTTTCAAGTGAAATCAGCTCGTTTTTCGCAAAATAGCGGACTCATGTTCCCTTTGGTGAACCGTTCACAGAATTCCCTTTAAATTTTAGAAAGTTGTTCAGTCTTACGGGTTTTCTGTTTTAGAAACAACTTGTTTACAAGTTAGAAAAGTGCTCATGACATCCTTGTTTTATAAATAGAAGAGAGAAATGAACAGGGAGAGGAACCGTATGATGCGAGATGACGCTGCTTTTAATGCTCTATATGAGCAATATTATACAGATGTTTATTATTTCACTTTTTCGGTATTGAAAGACCATTTTCTGGCCCAGGATGCGGTGCAGGAAACGTTCTTGAAGGTATTCCGGTATTTCAACTCGATCAAGGTGGAAGAAAAGAAAGCATCTTGGCTTTTCACAATTACTAGAAACACGGCGATTGATTTCTATCGGAAGCGGCTTAAATCGTTGGAGACATCACATGAAAAAATGGAGTCGATTGCCATAGCGGCAGAAGCTGGGGCACCAGACCCCATGGAAAAGAAGTCCATTCGTGAGCAAATCTCAGCATTAGAACCTCAGTTTCAGCAGTCGCTTTTGTTAGTCTATGAACAAGGGCTGACCTATGAACAGCTTGCTGCGTATCAGAATACGACGGTCAGCGCGGTTAAGTCCAAGCTGCATCGAGCGAAAAAAAAGCTGCGTTCTTTGGCTCAATAAACGGCTAACAGATCCTTTGCTCTTCTGAAGAGCAGAGGATTTTTTCGTGCCCATCCTATAAAAGTATTTGATACGCACGTGTTATCGTGTATCATCAGGTAATGATACGCAGGTCATGAACGAGGAGGTCGACGATGCTAAGCAAATGGTTCATCCATCGAAGCAGCATTCAAAATAAGTTTCTCATATCGACAATATGTCTCATCCTTGTTCCGTTAGGCATCTTTGGCTTCATTACGCTGCAAATTTCCAAAAGCTCGATTGAATCGCAAGTGAGCCAATCCAATCTCAAAACATTGGGCCAGATTGCAGAGAAGACGGATATGCTGCTGGATGATGTCATCGCGGTTTCCAATACGTTTTATCTCAATGACGAGATCAACCATGCTTTTACGACGGAAATTATGGAAAACAGCTATGAAGAAGCACATCTTCGGGCGGCTTTTGACAGGCTGCTGACGAATTCGATTTATTCCTTCGGAAAGCTCCAATATCATGTTACGCTTCTTGGCCTGAATGGACTGGAGCAGTCCACGAATCCGCTATATAAAAACATCCGAATGCGAGATATTGTAAACGAACCTTGGTTCAAGATGGCTGCTGAGGCTAAGGGCCGCATTCTCTGGATTACGGAGCCGATTCCTGGTCTTATGCCGACAGAGGACGGGGGGCGCAGCACCTTTCACGCGGTAAGGATCAGTAACCGTTTTGAAACCGGCGCTCCTACCGGGCTTGTCATGATTAGTGTAAACGCAACCACCATAAGAAGCTTATATGAAAGTGCGCTGGACGAGCAGCGGGAAATTGTGATCATTGGTGACGATGGCCGTGTGATCTCTTCCCAGGCCAATGGAAAGATACAAAGCAATGTGAAGGACCGTTCGTATTACTGGAAAATTCAGCAGTATGAATCGGGTTATTTCATTGATCGTGAGAATGATACGGAGCAATTGATTTCTTTTCAGACAATCGGCAAAACAGGCTGGAAGCTGGTTTCGTATACACCGACCAAAGTTGTTCTTAACAGTTTGAATCAAATTCAATTCATTGTCTCTATTGTTTTTATGATTGTTGTTCTTCTCTCCATCGGTGCATCCTATATGATAGCCAAACGACTTGCTATTCCGATCAAACGGTTGTATCGCGATTTCACTCGCGTAGAAACGGGAGATTTATCGGTGCGGACTCCGATTCATCAGGATGATGAAATTGGTTTGCTGACGCGGAAATTTAATCAAATGGTGGCCAGATTGAATGAGCTGATGCAAGGGATTACCGTTGAGCAGCAGCAAAAAAGGCATGCCGAGCTTCAGGCGCTGCAATCGCAAATTAATCCGCATTTTCTGTATAATACGCTAACTTCGATACGATTCATGCTGCACAAGCACAGCAGCGACAAAGTCGATTCGGTTATTGTGGCGCTGGTGAAGCTGCTGAAACAATCAATCTCCAAGCATGACGAGTTAATACCGATCGAAGAGGAAATCTCCATGCTGCGCAATTATATGTACATCCAGCAAATCAGGCAGGGAGATAAACTGGAGGTGCATTACGACCTTGATGACGATATTATGCCGTTCAAAACGATCAAACTCATCCTGCAGCCGTTGGTCGAGAATGCGATTTTCCATGGGCTGGAGCCGAAGCTCGGGAAGAGAACGCTGTGGATCACAGGGAAGCTGCATGAGGGAGACATCCAGTTTGAAATCAGAGATGACGGTGTTGGGATGGAATCAACTGGTAAAGCCGGCGTATATTTAGACGAGCATTCCGGAGAGGGACAAGCCGCCCATCGAGGCGGATTGCGGAATGTATATGAGCGAATTCAATTGTATTACGGCGCGAAATATGGACTAACGGTGGAATCAGAGCCGGGAGTGGGAACAAAGGTATTGGTTCTTATTCCAGCATGGTATAAGTGGAAGGAGATGAATGAATAATGAATATTCTCATCGTGGATGATGAACCAATCTTTCGGGAATGGTTTCAAATGACTGTGGCTAGGCTCGGTGAGCGTTACCATATTGCTGGAGAGGCCGCCAATGGTCTAGAGGCGTTAGATTTTTGCCAGTCGCAGCATGTTGATTTGGTCGTGACGGATATCAAAATGCCGGGGATGAACGGCATTGAACTGATTAAGCGTTTGAAGGAGGAAATGCCGAGAATCCGTGTGGTCATTTTCAGCTCCTATAATGAGTTTCAGTTCGCAGCCGAGGCGCTTAAATTCGGAGCAAGTGAATACATCCTTAAAGCGGAAATTACGCTTCAGAGTTTGGACGAGGTCCTGCTTAAGATCGGAAAGGATATTGAACTGGACCATAGTAAGCTGGTCGAAATGAACTCGCTTCGCAGTCTGCTGAATCAGAACCAACTGGCGCTTCGCACGGCGTATTTCAAGGAGCTGCTGCAAGGAAATCAACAGGAACTGAATGATTTTCACGATAAAATGGTGCTGTTCGGCACGGGAGTAACAGAGAGAAACTTGACGGTGCTTGCGTTAGGTTTGCTTCCGGGCTCGGAGCTGAAAATTCAAGAGGAAGATTTGCGCATCCTTGCGGTCACCAATATCGTCAACGAGACTTTGATGAATGAAGCCGGCAATGGCTGTTCTTTTCTCTATGAGGAAAATGTGGTGATGCTGCTGGTCAATATCAAGAGCACGAGCATGAAATCGCAAAGGGAGTCCTTGCTGCTGCTGGCCAACCGGGTAACGGAAAATTTGCGGAAGTTTATCGGTCTACATTCTGCGATTAGCATCAGTACGACGTACAGCCGCCTTTCCTTCCTGCCGGAACAAGCTAGAGAGGCGTTGGAATCGCTCCACCTGCCCTTGTTTTACGAAGATCGCAGCATCGTTTTTTGCCAGTCTCCAAGTTCTGGCGGTCAACCGGACACGATCCCTGTGCCGGATTCCTTTCATCGATTCTTGGACATGGGCCAAATTCGAGAGGTATTAGAAGCTTGCAGGCAGTTCATGAACGAAATGACGGAACATAAAGCACTGAACGCTAAACAAGCTAGGGCGCTATCCCTTGAGCTAACCTATGCCATGGTGAATAAAGCAAGAGCGTATCAAGTGCCTGCCGCTAAGCTTGATCTGTTGTATAGCGAAGCGCACATGGAAGTGATGCGGCTGAAAACTTTTCGAGAGCTCAGAGGTTGGACGGAGAACATGGTTGACACCATTGTGCAGTGGATTGAGCTGCATCGGCGCAAATATGGAGAAGCCGTCCAGAATGCCTGTGATTTTATTCAAAGGCACTTCTCAGAGGAGCTTTCGCTTCAGCAAGTGGCCGACCATGTTCACTTGAGCCGGAACTATTTTAGCGAGCTTTTTAAAAAGGAAACGGGGCTGAATTTCAACGAGTACCTGATGCAAGTAAGATTAGAGCAGGCGATGAACCTGCTGAGTACCAAAGCGTTGAAAGTTTCGGAGGCAGCCGTGCAAGTGGGCTACGCAAACGCCAGTTATTTTATTAAAATGTTTAAAAAATATACAGGATTTTCGCCCTCTGAATACATGGAGCTGCACAATAGAGCTTAGGAACGCCAGACATCGCTTCAATTGCGGTGTTTTTTTGTTCGCATAAGAAGCTATCGGATTATTTTTGCATAGGAAAGGAATAATTTTGTATAGGGTTTGTGGAGACCAGGATGAGCCCTTTCAGAAGCGTGCATTTGTTCAAAAAAAACGGAAATCAGTTTCACTGTGACCCCTTCCCGATTTTTTATAATGAAGTTGTCAGATAGATGAACCATAAGGGGAGGCTTACGAATATGAAAAAGCAATGGATGGCCGGAGGGCTCGGCATAATCCTGACGGCCAGCATCCTGCTCAGCGGTTGCAGCAGCAGCACGGAGCAGCTAAATAAGAAGAGCGACGGAGCAGGCGGCGGAACCAAAACGCTCACTTTCTGGAGGGCCGGCACGGATCCTGCGGAAAACGCGTATTGGAAACGCGTGATCAGCGATTTTGAGGCGAAGCATCAAGGGGTGAAAGTGGCGTATAGCGAGGTTCCATTCGGTTCCGATATGGAAACCAAGCTGAATGCCGCTTATGCGAGCGGAACTTCGCCGGATGTGCTGTCCTACACACTGGCATCCTTGGCGCAGCGGGCAAATTTGGGTCAATATGAGCCGTTGGACGCTTACACGAGCAAATGGGCGGATAAGAGCGATATGATGGAAAGTGTCGTTGACACCGGTACGTACAAAGGGAAGCTGTACGGCTTAGGCTTCATCCCTGATCCGAGGGTTCTGCTGTGGCGTAAGGATCTTTTCAAAGCAGCGGGACTGGATCCTGAGAAGCCGCCGGCCAATTGGGATGAACTGACACAGTATGCGGAGAAGCTGACCAAGAAGGATGGTGCGACAACGACGATGGCGGGTTTCGGCATTCCGACGGCGACCGGTTGGACGTTATGGCAATCCTTTGTTCTGCAAAATGGCGGCAAAATTATTGACCCGGAGACGAATACACCGTTATTTGATTCCCCGGAGTCCATTGAAGCTACGCAATACCTCATTGATATGGTGAAAAAGGGAATTACAATTCCGAACGATTCTACGAAATCCAATGAGAATCTATTCCCGAACGGAAAAGCGGCGATTGCTTACGACAGTCCGGCTGCATTCACCAATTTGCAGAAGGATCACCCTGAACTCAATGGGCAAATTGGCGTTTCAGGTCCGATTTCCCGGAAAATGAAATCTACTTTCGCGGGCATGCGTTTATTGTTCATGAGCTCACAAAGCAAACAAAAAGATTTAGCTTTTGAATTTATGCAGACGGTCATGGCCAAGGAAGAGACTTGGGCTAGATATAAAGAATTGGGTACTCCCGTCGTCAGGAAGTCTTTGAAAGATGATTATATTAAAGAAAATCCAGTTATGAACGGTGCCATTTTCGATGCCGTGACATATGGACAAGGTGCTGCGAAAGTGACGTATTCCGGCAAAATGTATGAGTTTATTAGCCTTAATCTGGAAGAAGCCTATTACGGGAAGAAAACAGGGGAGCAAGCGATGAAGGATGCTGCTGCTCAGCTGACCAAGGAGCTTCCGAATCTGATTTCCAAATAGGATCTGAGTCGCCTGCTTGAAGATTGCTTGCAGTCTACAGGCAGGCGATTTACGTTCAACCTGATGAAACGAGGTGGTTTCTTATGAAGCCGACTGCAACGACAGGCCCCCAAGATGGCTTGGGCCGAACGAAATCGCTCCGCAGATGGCGTGTCGATTATGCCGGATATGCGATGATTGCTCCCGGGTATGTCATTTATTTTGCATTTATTTTTATTCCTCTGTTGATTAGTCTCTATTATAGCTTTACAAATTATAACTTCTACAGCAGTCCATCCTTTATCGGGCTGCAAAATTATGCGCGATTGCTGCATGACGGAACGTTTGCCAAAGCGATGACGAACACCTTGGTCTATGCGATCTGGACGATCATTCCTCAAATTGCGCTTGGACTCATTCTGGCTGTACTGCTGAACGGCAGGATCTTCGGCAAGGTATTTGCCAGAGCCAGCATCTATGTGCCTAACGTAACATCCATGGTGGCCGTGTCCATGATTTGGCTTTGGATTTATGACCCTTCGCTGGGCATTATGAATCGCGTTTTCAAAACAGTAGGTCTCGATCCGGTCCAGTGGCTGTACGATCCTAAAACAGCTATGCTCGCCATTGTCATTATGAGCATCTGGAAATCACTTGGGTATACGATGATTATTTATTTGGCGGGATTGCAATCGATCCCTTCCAGTTTATATGAAGCGGCACATATGGATGGAGCCTCCAAACTAAGGCAGTTCTGGTCGGTTACGTTTCCGATGCTGAAGCCTACGACGTTTTTTATCCTTATTATGACGTGCATTAACTCTTTCATGGTGTTCGAGCAAGTGAATATTCTGACGAACGGCGGGCCGATGGGTTCGACGACGACCGTTGTGCACCAGATCTATTTGCGCGGTTTCCAGGATTTCCAGATGGGATATGCATCGGCTATGGCTATGGTCTTGTTTGCCATTACGCTTGTGATTACAATCGTCAATTTCAAGTACGGTAATCAAGGTGACGATCTGGATGTGGACTAAAAAGAGGAAAGGAGGGATTTCGTTTGAAAAGTAAAATGAGCATCACGATTCTGGTATCCGCCATTATGCTAGCAGTCGCTCTGCTGATGCTTTTTCCATTCATGCTGATGGTGGTTACGTCCTTTAAGACGATGGGAGAAATACAGTCACCCACATTTTCATTTATTCCGCATAAATGGATGTTTCAAAATTATGTGCTTGCCATGTCCAAGGGAGATTGGCTCCGTTATTTCTATAATTCCTTTGTTATCACAGTGATTACGGTGGTTGCTAGTCTTGTGCTTAACTCGATGGCCGGCTACGCTTTTGCCAGACTGCGGTTTCCTGGGAGAGACATCCTGTTCTTCTCCGTACTGATCGGTATTATGGTACCTTCGCAAGTAACGATGATTCCAACCTTTTTGATGATGAAAAAGTTTCCGTTAACCGGAGGCAACGATCTATTCGGAGCGGGAGGCGTCGGATTAATAAACAGCTATGCCGGATTAATTTTCCCGTTTGTTGCAGGCTCGTTCGGCATCTTTCTGTGCCGCCAGTTTTTCCTTACCTTTCCACGGGCTTTGGATGAGGCAGCTCAAATTGACGGCGCATCGACCTTGCGGGTGTTTTATCAAATCTATCTGCCTTTAAGTAAACCTGTATTGGCAACACTTGGCATTTTCAAAACAACAGCAACCTGGAACGATTATATGTGGCCGCTCATTATGACGAACTCGGAGCAGATGCGAACGGTTCAGCTGGGTTTGACGATGTTTCGCGGGGAAACGAGTGTGGAGTGGAATTTATTAATGGCGGCAACGACGCTTGTAGTCCTCCCGCTAATGCTGCTATTCCTTTTTGCGCAAAAATATTTCGTACAAGGCATTGTAACCACAGGTCTCAAAGCATAAATTAGTTGTTGATCTTGGAAATCTTGCTATCTTGGATGGGAGGCTGCTATGAATACAATTGTCGTGCTTTTGGATACGCTCAATCGGCATCTGCTGCCAACGTATGGAGGGGATTGGGTCAAGACGCCTAATATCGAACGATTGGCAGAGAAATCCGTTGTCTTCGATCAGCATTGGTCAGGGTCACTCCCCTGCATGCCGGCGCGAAGAGATCTTTTGACGGGTAGAACGGCTTTTCTGGAAAAAGGATGGGGCGGCATTGAACCGTTTGATGAAACATTGCCGAATGCGCTGCGGAAAGGCGGAATTTTCAGCCATATCGTAACCGATCACTACCATTATTTTGCTACCGGCGGTGAAAATTATTGCCAATCCTTTACGACCTGGGATTTTCATCGCGGGCAGGAGGATGATCCTTGGCATTCAACCGTTAGCGATCCGGAAGTGCCGGATGAGCATTACGGGAGGGTCCGATTGCAGTATGAACGAAACCGGAAGAGGTTTGTGCAGGAGGAAGATTATGCGGGTCCGCGAACGATGCAAGCTGCTTGCGACTGGCTGGAGAGCAATCGCGAGGCCGATCATTATTTCCTGATGGTAGAAGCCTTCGATCCGCATGAACCTTTCGATTGTCCCAAGCATTATCTGGATCTATACCAAGACGATTATAAAGGACCGCTTTATTTCTGGCCTAATTATGGGGATGTAGATGTGCCGGAGGAAGCAATTACGCATATTCGTAAACGATATGCCGCTAATCTCACGATGATTGATCATTGGCTAGGCAAGCTGCTGGATACGATGGACCGTTTGGCGTTATGGGAGGATACCCTGCTAATTTTCACAACCGATCATGGCTTTTTACTGGGCGAACATCAGAAAATGGGCAAAAACCAGATGCATGTGTTCAATGAACTCGCACATATTCCCATGATGATTCATGTACCTGGGAGCGAGCATAATGGTTCACGAATCAGCGCACTCACACAAAATATCGATGTGATGCCAACGATCCTGGATTACATGAATGTGGCGATTCCTGATCAAGTGAAAGGCCATTCGTTAAGGGGACTTCTCGAGGGGCGAGCGGACAAGGTACGCAATGCGGCGATCTATGGGTATCACGGCATGGCGGTAAATGTAACCGATGGCAGCTATACGTATATGAGGGCTCCGCGTGCAGCCGACAATCATCCATTTTTTACGTATACGGCCATGCCGACAACCTTCCGTTCTTATTTGGGCAATCAGGTTCAAGAGTCGATTGAAACCGGCCGTTTCTTGCCTTATACACGTTTTCCTGTGTTTAAAGTGCCTGTGAGCCGGCAGGGTGAGCCTTATGCGTCCAATAGCCAAGTCATGGAGACGAAGCTGTATGACATATCGCAGGATTATCAGCAGCAGCATGCAATTCAGGACGCCGAGCTGGAGGCGCGTATGATTAGACTTCTTAGAGAGAGTATGCACGAAGCGAACGCTCCGTTAGAGCAATTCGAGCGGCTTGGGTTGTAATGTAGTAGAAGCGAATGCTTTGGATTCCGAGCGAAAGCCTTGGATCTCAAGCGAAATCGTTGGATCCCGAGCGAAAGCCTTGGATCTCAAGCGAAATCGTTGGATCCCGAGCGAAAGCCTTGTACCCCAAGGCTTTCGCTTTTTTTTATTTTGGGTAGTCGAAACTTGCCCCATGAGCGCACTCCTAGCGCACGATCGTTCCATCCCCGGCGAAGGGAACGACAAGGCGCTATTTCATCGAAATAGACCCTTTTTTTCGTGGAGGGGAACAGTGGGCCACTATTTGTCCGTTTTCATAAAGAAAACAGGATCAGACGGTAAAATAAGGCCCTCTAGTTCCGCTGAACGCGGAAAGGGGCAGAATTTGCTAGAATAGTGGTCTGCAGTTCCCTAAAGGCGGTATGACGCTACCCCAAGTGTCTCAGTAACGCTGAATTTTTAGCGGCAATGGGTGATCTCCACCCCCAAATTCGCTTCTACCAGGCTTTTAACAAGCTAAACGACGGAGGAGAAGGTAACTCCTCTAACGGATCCTTTCTCCCCATCGAACTACTACGTCCTATTTCATCGAAATAGGGCTTTTGTGTGTTCGTTGGTGGAGTAGCTGGAATTTCTAGCGTTAAAAATGGCGCGGAATAGGAATCTTCATGAAACAACTGGAAATTGTGCAGGTAATTCAGTCGATATGCCACATTTCGGACGAAACTTGAGGAATTAGCAGCATAATATCCATTTATTGTATTTAGAGCAGCAGAAATGAACAAATTAATAGCATTTTTTCCCGTTAACATCCACGGAAGAGTGATGCCAAACGGCAAAGCCGCAAAAGCCGAAAACCTGTTAACCCAGCAAAAACATGTATATTGAGCCGCATCAACCCATCTGTTTATGCTAAAAGCACAATAGATGGGAGTGAAAACATGAAGACAACAGAGCAATGGATACATGAAGCATGGAACGCGGGAATCCGCAAGGTGATGAGCACAAGCCGGCGAATCGGAGCCGCATTCCCGCACGGCTCGCAGGAGGGTAAGTTTCAACTCATGTCGCCGCACTATTGGACGGCCGGCTTCTGGCCTGGGTTGTTATGGCTCGCTTACAGAGACCGGCAGGTAGATGAATTACGCCAACTGGCGGAGAGCTGTGAAGAGCAGCTGGATGAGGTGCTAAATGGGTACGAGCGGTTGGATCACGATATGGGTTTTATGTGGACGCTGACCTCGATTGCCAATTGGCAGTTGACTGGAAATGAGCAATCCAAGCGTAGAGCATTGATGGTCGCCAGTCATCTGGCAGGCCGTTTTAACTTGCAGGGCAACTTTATCAGGGCTTGGAATCACCCAGAGCGTGTCGGATGGGCGATCATTGACTGCATGATGAATCTCCCACTGCTGCACTGGGCATCGAAGCAAACCGGCGATCCCCGGTTCAAGCATATCGCAATCGCGCATGCGAAGATGGCTGTGAAACATTTTATACGCGAAGACGGTTCAGCTTATCATGTCGTCTGCTTCGATCCGGAAACCGGAGAACGGACGGGAGCACTCGGCGGCCAAGGTTATGCCGAGGATTCCGCTTGGTCGCGGGGCGCAGCGTGGGCGATCCATGGGTCGATTTTGAGCTACCAGCATACGGGGGATCCGGCCTTCTTGGCAGCGGCCGAACGTGCGGCCCACTATTTCCTGACACATCTTCCGGCGGACAAGGTGCCGTATTGGGATTTCCGCTTACCTTCTTTCGAAGGGGCGCCGAGGGATTCAAGTGCAGCCGCCATTGCGGCAAGCGGGCTGTTAAATCTGGCAGCAGCGTGCCAAGGGGAGCGGGCATCTTTTTATAGAGAGCAGGCATGTGCCATCCTGCAATCTTTATCCTGCAATTACGTGGCAGACGATTCGGAAGAGGCCATTCTCGTTGCGGGCACCGGCAATTTGCCTGGCAATCAGAACATCAATAAGCCGTTAATCTATGGCGATTACTTTTATATGGAAGCCCTGTCCAAGCTGAGAGGCCAATCCTCCTTCTGGGAACCTGAGCCTCAGTTTTTCTAGCCATTTTTTTACAGGTGTATGAACGGAAAAAGTGTATATTGCAGTCTAAATACCCGCACAACAAGCGCTTGTTTACTCATCGAAATCATGTATATTGTGCGAACGAACCAAAGACAGGTACGATGGGCTCAATCAATCACAAGACGAGGAAGTGACAGCAATGAATAAACCACTCCCGCCAACCTCGCCGGCCATTACAGGTCAGCCGAAAGTATCTGCCAAGACCAAACCCAACTGGTTGGTAAGGAAGTATGGAAAGCGGGTTTTGAAACAGAACATCCCCTTGTATCTGATGTTTCTGCCTATCATGATTTTCTTTCTGGTCTTCAAGTATTATCCGATGACAGGCCTTGTAATCGCCTTTAAAAAGTACAGCTTTATTAAAGGGATATGGGGCAGCCCATGGTCAGGGTTCAGTTCGTTTAAGCTGATATTCAGCAACGATCAAATGATCGATATTATTTGGAATACACTGCTGCTCAGTGGACTTTCGATTGTAATCGGCTTTCCGGTCCCGATCATTCTGGCGTTATTACTGAATGAAGTAAGGAAAATGGCGTTCAAACGAATGGTTCAAACGTTCGTCTATCTTCCGCATTTTCTCAATTGGGTTATCGTCGGGGGCATTGTCATTACCTTGTTCTCGCAAAATACAGGCACAATTAATCATGTGATCGAGCGGCTTTTTGGAACAACCATCCCGTTTTTATATAAAGAATCAACATGGATTGGGATCTATATCGGATCGGGGATATGGAAGGATGCCGGCTGGGGAGCCATCATTTATTTGGCGGCGCTGACGTCCATCGATCAAAGTTTGTATGAAGCGGCCAGCATCGACGGGGCTAATAAGTGGCAGCAGATGCTCCGAATTACGCTACCGGGCATTTTGCCAACGATCATTATTATGCTGATTTTGAAAATAGGCCACCTGATGGAAGTAGGCTTCGATCAAGTGTACGTCTTGCAGAACGATGCGGTTTCCCAAGTTTCGGAAGTCATTAGCACGTTTATGTACAAAATTGGCGTTCAGCAGGCGAATTTCAGTTTAGCTACCGCAATGGGATTGTTCGAATCCCTTGTCGGCTTGGTACTGGTCGTTCTGGCGAATCGGATCGCGCGTTATTTTGGCCAAGGCTTATGGTAGGAGGAGGCACTCATGAGCAGCACTAGAGGAGAGAAATTGTTTTACAGTATCAATTATGCCGTTTTATTTGTCATCGGTATGAGCTGCCTGTTACCGCTCGTTCACATTTTGGCGATGTCCTTAAGCGATAAACATGCCTTGATGTCCGGAGTCGTTAGCTTCTGGCCCGTGAATTTGGACTTCAGCGGTTATGAGGCCTTATTTAAGGAAACGCCGATTTTGAGATCGCTTGCAAACAGCATCATTATTACAGTCGTAGGCACTGTTCTTAATATAAGTTTTACAGTGCTTGCTGCGTATCCCTTGTCGAAGCGCTATTTTATCGGACGCAAATTTTATTCGTTCGCCATCATTTTTACGATGCTTTTTTCGGCGGGATTAATTCCTACTTATTTGCTCCTCAAAAGCTTGGGCCTTCTAAATAACTATGGCGCTTTATGGCTGCCTGGCTTAGTGAGCGTTTGGAACCTGATGGTGTTAAGAAGCTTTTTTGAAGCGCTCCCTGAGGAACTGGAAGAAGCTTCGCGAATCGACGGCTGCTCTGAGTGGAGGCTGATCATGCAAATTGTATTGCCGTTATCGATACCGGTAGTGGCCGCATTATCGCTCTTTTATGGAGTTAGTCACTGGAACGCCTTCATGAACGTGTTAATTTACATCAATGATGCAAGCAAATTAAACTTGACGGTTCTCGTGCAGCAGTTGATTCAGAACCAGACGCTTATGCAGGAGATGGCGAATACACAGCCTGAAATGGCTATGAAGCTGACGCCTGAAGGAATGAAAGCGGCAGGGGTCATTGTCATGACACTACCGATGCTAATCGTGTACCCTTTTCTGCAAAAATATTTCGTGAAGGGTGTCATGATTGGAGCGGTGAAAGGGTGACGTTGGTTACATTGGTTTACCAAATTAAGGAGGTGATCCAGCCCTTCAAAACGTGGTAGATTTAGACAATAACGAAAAGCATAGCGGCGGTTAATTCACTAAGGGGTGACAACGGAACATGAAAAAAAACAAGTTGATGAAAACAGCATCCGTGACATTAGCTATGGTTGTATCGAGCTCGGCTTTACTTACAGCTTGCTCTACAGGGAAAGAAGCGGCGAATACGGCTTCAACACCTGGCAGCGGGGCAACCGCAGCAGCAAGCGCGAAACCGGCGGGGCCAAAACCGAAAATTACCGTTTCCATCTACGACCGGAACGCGGTTCCTGAAGGAGAAGGCACGATTACGAATAATCGCTGGACGAAGTGGATTAACGAAAATGCACCGGTCCAAGTTGAGTTTATCCCGGTTCCTCGTTCCAATTCGATCGAGAAATTCAACGTCATGTTTGCTTCGGGCGGGGCGCCTGACTTAATTATGGAATTTTCGAATCCGTATATGAAGGATCTGGCTTCCAAAGGGCAAATCATCCCGCTTGAAGACGTTATTTCCAAATATTCGACAAGCTATAAAAAGCTGTTCCAGGAAAATCAGAACATTCAAAAACTCACTAAGTTTAACGGCAAAACGTACTTCTTCGGGAGAACGACGCCGTTTACGTCGAACCACTTCCTGATGATCCGCAAAGACTGGCTGAATAAGCTTAAGCTTCCGATGCCTACGACGACAGAGGAATATCTCAAGGTTGCGAAAGCATTTACCGAGCAAGATCCGGATGGGAACGGTAAAAAAGACACGCTCGGAACCACCTTCTGGGATGTCGATTATTTCTTCCAGCTAGGTCAAGCGAGCGATGAGTTGATGCCGATGTCGTCCATTACTTCTTATCATTTGCTGAACGACCAATATACGCGGACTTGGGACCGCCCGAAGGCCGATCTGGCGTTCAAGAAAAGTTTATATGACGCAAGTGCGGTAGATAAGGATATTTTTGCCGACAAAACCGGTGCGAAAGCACAGCAGGATTGGGTTAACGGGAAGCTTGGCATTTGGGGATCCGGGGGGTTGGAAGGAGCGGCAATCTACAACACTTATGAGTCGTTCAAGAAAAACAATCCAAGCGCTGAAGTAGCGATCCTACCGCTTCCGAAGTCGGAATTCGGCCAATTCTCACCGGCGGCCAACCCTAACATGCAGTTTGTGGCGGCTATTAACGCAACAGCCAAGAATGTGGAAGCCGTCGTCAAATACGTAGACTGGCTGATGTCACCGGACGTGCAGAAGACGCTCATGTTCGGGATGGAAGGCGTACACTACAAGGTTGGCAGTGACGGATGTCCGAAGCCGATCGATGTGGAGAAAAATAAAAAAGAGCTGAGCTGGAACGGCGATTTCCAAATGATGACGCAAACCGGCTCCATGGGCAAATGCGTGGAGTATTCCAATCAGCTTGACCCGAATAAACCTTTGGACAAGGAATATTTGAATTTGATTACACAAGCGCGTGCAGCTTATATTACGCCAGATCGTCCAAATACAACGGAAGCTATTCTGCCAGTCAGCTTGCCGGATGATATGACGGTCATTAAAAATACGCTCAAAACGACTTTAACGAACACGTATACGAAAGCCATTGTAAGCGGTGCAAGCTACTCCGTTGACCAAGCGATGAAGGACGCGCAAGACACTTGGGAAAAAGGCGGCGGCAAAGGCGTCGACGAGTTTTTGAAGAAAGCCTATACGGATAACAAAAACGATGTGATTTTTACCAAAGATTACTACAAGTATTTGAACAAATAGAACGAACTCTCCTAGCTTCCTTCCAGATAAAGAGGCTTCTCCAGCGCGAGCCAGGCGCGGGGCGGCCTTTTTGCCATGTGTGTTTACGGAGCGAAATTATGTATATTGCCTACACATCGGGGCTGTATGATAAGATAGTTGTACTAATCGTGATAAGGAGAGAATTTCATCATGAGAAGAAATTGGTTTCATCGCTTGCTTCTTTCCTATTTGCCGGTATTCATCCTGATTGTTTGCTTATTTGTTTTTATCGGGATTGTGCAGTTGAATGATCTTTCCAGAAAAGAAGCGATGAAATCAAGCCAAGTCTATGTTCAAAATATTCAAAACAGCATCGATATGTCGCTGAGATCTATTGAAATTATGATGCTGGAGACGATCACGAGGAATGTGAAGCTCACGACTTTTGCCGGGATGGAAAGCGATTCTTCGTTTATTATTGAGCTCTCTCAGCTGCTTCAAAGCATGACAACATCGAATGCGTGGATTGATTCCGTTTATATTTACAGATCAGGCGATGGAACGATTGTTAGCGATAAAACGATATTAAAAATGGATCAGTTCGGAGATAGCGCTTACATAGAAAGTAACTTAGCTAATGTGCAAAAAGTACAGTGGAGCACTCCACGCATCTTCCGCACCATTCAGAATGGCAATCCGGAAGAAAGAGTTATCTCCATCAGCAGCGGCGTGCCCATCCATAGCAAAGGGATTGCACTGCTTGTCGTGAATATTAAGATGTCGGCGATTCAAGAATTTTTGGAGAAATACGGGAATTCGGAAGTGAACAAAATCGCAGTTACCGATAACGAAGGCCATCAACTGTTCGGAGCAGCCGGTCTTGAGGCCAAAGCGGGCGATACGACGCTTGTGTCGGGATACACCGGTTGGACGTATTCCAACAGCTTCAAGACGGAAGGGCTTGGCAACATTTATTTTTATATGACAAGCGGTTGGTTCATCATCGGATTCCTTGGCCTGCTGATTGGTATCGGCTGGGTTGTATACATAACGCGCCAAAACTACAAACCCATTGAAACGATCATGTCGCGCATCCAGAAATATAATCAAGTGCACAAGCATAATCCCATTCAAGGCCTGTCGGGCGATGAGCTTAGTTATATCGATTACACGCTGAGCAATATGATCGAGGTAAGTGAGGAGTACGAGACACAGTCCAAGGTAAATGAAAAATATAGACAGCTTATGTTGTTTAAGGAGCTTGTGGAGGGAAGCAACCCGATTGACCGGGCGGAATGGGAAGCGGAGCTTCGCCAGATGGGCATTGCTTCCTTCGGCAGCGCGTCGGTCAGCATTGGGGAGATCGATAAGTATATCGATTTTCTAAGCCAACATTCCCGGAGGGATCAGGGTCTTTTCAAGTATATTTTAAAAAAAGTCGTGGAAGAGACAGCGGAAGCGAAAGGTCTTTGCATTTGGCAGGAATGGATTACGAACCATCGGCTGTGCATCATCTTTTTTGAAGAGCAGCAGCAGCCTGCGGAATCGCTTATGCTGGAAGTATCCGAGCAGGCGCGCAAGTGGATGCAGGATAACTTGAATTTAACCGTAACCTTCGGTTTAGGGAACACCGTGCCGGAAGCAAATGCCATCGTTCAGTCCTATGAGGCGGCTGCAAGGGCTCTTGACTATAAATCAGCGCTTGGCAGCAATCGCGTGATCGGACATTGGGAGATTGAGCTTTTATCGCACGACGATCTTTACGTGTATTTGCAATATGTACGCACGATCGCTCAAGCGTTCCGCGTAGGCAATGACGGCTGGGAGGAGCAGTTGCGGCTCCTGTTTGAAGGGCTGCGCAGACTCATGCTGCCGAGGGAAGAAATTAGCGGTATTCTGAGCTATATGAACTATTATTTTTACCGGGAAATGATGGAGCTGCCTCCGGACTATCAAGAGCTGTGGAATCGCGAGTTTCGGACGCCTTGGGATGAAAATATGGATGCGCTCGAAACGTTGGAGGAGCTGGAGTTTTTCTATTCGAAGACACTGACTTCCTGCGCCAGAAAAATAGAAGCGATCCGCGAGAGCAAAGGGAATCATGGCGTCGTTCAGAAAGTGAAGGCGTATATCGAGGAAAATTTCAGCAATCCCGATTTGTCCCTGTCCAGCCTAAGCGATCAGTTCCATATGAATGCTTCCAGCTTGAGCACATTGTTCAAAGAAGACTTCGGCGAGAAATTCGTCGTGTACGTCTGCCAAGTTCGGATGGAGCATGCGAAGGAGCTGCTGCGTGGCACGAACCTGCCGATTCAAGAGATATCGGAGCGGGTCGGCTATGTACACCAGATGTCCTTCATTCGGGCTTTTAAGAAAATGATTGGTACTACGCCTGGCGATTACAGGAAAGTGCATCAGTAAGTATCGCTTGGGCAGCCAGAAAGGCGTTCTTCCCTGAAATAGCGGACCACAGTTCCCTTTCAGTAGGGGTGGCGTGCGGGGGCAGGCCCTGGTAGAGTGCTCCATGTTCATCTAGTGGTGAGCTGACATATCGGATATATTGATATAGAAGAATCAGGAATACCGAGGAGGCATTCAATGATTGAAGTACAAATAGACGACGTTATCTTCAAATTGCAAGAGGAACACGATTTTGGCTGGCTTGCGAGTTTAGGTCGTGTATTTCAGGTGTTCGATCAGCAGGACTCTGGGAATATAAGCTTTGGTGTTGAGAAAAATGGTGAAAAATTGTTCGTCAAATATGCCGGTGCGAAAGCTATAACATTTTCCGGTGACCCGCAAGACGCCATCCATCAATTGAAAAGTGCCATACCGCTTTATCTTGAGTTAAGTCACCCTTCTCTTATTAAACTCGTTGATCATTTTGAAGTTGGTTCGGGATACGCGGCTGTGTTCGAGTGGTTTGAAGGGGAAACTCTTCACCCGCATTGGTCTTTTCCGCCCCCGGCGAAATATAACGATCCCCGGTCATCTTTTTATAGATTCAAGAACTTATCCGTGGCACAAAGGTTAGATGCGTTGGAGCGAATTTTTAGCTTCCATGCCTATATCGAGAAAAATAGCTTTGTTGCCATTGATTTTTATGACGGGAGCTTGCTGTACAATTTCTCCAAGCATGAGACGAAAATCTGTGATATCGATCTTTATCAAAGAAAACCTTATTTCAACACGATGGGGAGATTATGGGGATCTTCTCGATTCATGTCACCTGAAGAGTTTACGCTCGGTGCTGAAATTGACGGTTGTACCAATGTATTTAACATGGGAGCAACGGCGTTTGCTTTGCTAGGAGGAGAGCGTGATCGCTCGTTTGAACTTTGGGAAGCAGGAGAAGAGCTCTATCAGATCGCTTTGAAGGCTGTTGAAGCAAGCAGAGAAGATAGGTATGAAAGTGTGTCGGCATTCAAATTGGCATGGGATTCGGCAGTTAAATAAAAAACAGTTGGTCGGAATCCCGACCAACTGTTTTTTTATTTAAAGTCGCCTAGCAAATAGTTATAAAAAGGTTCGTCCACCCAGAACTTATAGGAATCGACGTTCAAGCCGGAGTTAATTTTCTTGAGACCAGCAACAACTTCTTCCGATTTATCGCTGAGGGAGAAGGACTGCGCATAATAATGGCCTTTGCTGACTTTATTGTTGGCAATCACCTTATAGTCTTTCAATTCGGATAAAGAATAGTAGAGCGGCTGCCACCAGGAAGAATAAATAAGTCCTGTTTGGTCATTGCTGTTCTTTTTCGCATATTGGAGAATGACCTGCTGGAATTTGTTCTTTTGCTCAGCGTTGTCGAATTCGAACTCAATGTCGTACTCCTTGGCATAGGCGATGAAATTGCCGTTTTCAATTTGGACAACTTGATAATCCTCAGTTTGTGTCGGCTCGCCCCACTCTTTTAAATAGATGAAAGCGGACGTTTTGGGCTCTAACTGTACTTTCGCCTGAATGTTCTCGCTGCGCAGCAACCCAATCAATTGAATCGCATGTTTGATGTCCGAATGGCCATAGGTGAGTGATTGCTTAGGATCAAAATTGGCATCGAAACGGGAATCCTTCAAGTTGTATCCGGTAATGAGATTTTTTTTCAAAGCTTCATCGAAAACAGAACGTAAATCTGCGGATGATATAAGATCCTCCGTATGCCAGGCATCGTTAATTTTGCGGAAGATATCGTCATCGGTAGTTGTTCCAAGATAATGTTTGTATTGTCCGTTAAACGTAAGGATCTTACCAAGCAAGTCGTTGGCGAAGCTTTGGCTGGCAGCCGTATCCGCTACAAATTCAGAAGATACTAGACCTGTATCAATCGCTGCGGCCAGCTCTTGGGCAGCTTGAAGCGTTAGTTGATTGTTTTGATCGTAGTCAATATGTACTTTGGCCAGTGCGGCTTTGATTTTATCTTTGGGATATGTATAGGCGAGTTCCTGCAAGCCGGAGGCTTTTAACGCTATGAAAGTGGCCTGTAATTGGGTAAGCGGTTGATCCCCCTGCAGCTTGCCTTCGGAAAGAATACCTTTTTCATGTAAGGCAAGTGCTGCATTGTAATAGGGGCTGTCTTTTTGCAAATCTGTAAATACATTCGTTTGATCTTTCGCTTCCCCTTTTAAAATGTTGTTCACTGCGATTACGAAATCACCTTTGGATAAGGAGTCAGAGAAGGTGATAGCATACTTATCATTCAAAAACTGTTTGTAAGAGACGGCAGAATCACTCGCCGCAGCAGCGTTACTTAATGGGCTTACTGAGGCTAGGAGGACAGCTGTTAAAAGCGCTGTTTGCAAGGGCTTGCGGGACTTCAATAATTTGATTGGCATGTAAAAGACCTCCGTTTTAATTCTTATAGGAATACTATGTTTTATTGCACTATATCAGTTAAGATAATAGGTGTCAATAAAAAAGGCAGATTTACAGAATGAAAAGAGGTACAATGTGAAAGAAGTAGAAGAAGTTAACTATATAACTAAAAAGTTAGGCTTATTACGCTGCCAAAGCCTGAGTAACACCGAGAGGAAGGAAAACCCCTTGAGAATGAAAACCATACAAGGCAAAATGTTCACAGCTTTTGGCTTAACCATCCTTTTCTCTATTCTTGTAATCGCATACAGCTCGTACTATAGCTCCGCGAGAGTGATTGAAAGGAATGCAACGACCTATATTTCAGACAGAATTCAGGGAGCTAACACCAATCTTCAATCCATGGTGGAAGAAACGGACAATATTGCAAAATCGATTGTCATACGCGATTTAATCCATCAAAGTTTGCTCAGCCATGCTGAGGCGCCCTCGCTGGAGTGGTTTCAGCAGAAGAAAGTGGTGGAAGATTTTCTAGCGTCAATGGCTGCATTCAAAAATTATGTGCGCCAAATCACCGTTGTCGGGCAAGGCGATGTTGTCTTTTATACAGGTTACCGTGCAGGTAATTCTGAGTTTATTGCTTCGCTTTGGCAAGATCCGTTGATTCGCGAGAATCGCAGACATCTTATTTTTGATCCATCAGGCAATGGCAAGATCATGCTGGTGCGTCCTGTGCTGTCTAACGGCAGTTTGATCGGTTTATGCATCATCGATTTTGATCTGAACCTGATTAGGCAGGTTTATGAGATCGAACCTTTAGCCGGAACCCTTGTTGCTGTAGTCGATGAAAACGGCAGTATTCTTTACGATTCAAGAAGCGAACGTATCGGCAGCAGACTGGAAGATCAGCAAATGTTAGCTCTGGCATCCGCTGTTCAGCCTGGCACATCGAAAAGCAGCAAACTTCAGATGGACAACCGCTCTTATTTGGCCGTGTCCACGCGATCAACCTATACGGGCTGGACCACGATTACGATGGTGCCTCTTTCTGTACTATTGAGCGAGGTGAAGGGGATCGGCAGCCAAATCTTGACCATGACGGCCGTTGTTCTGGCGGTTGTGCTAATGGTATCCATCTTTCTCTCCAAGCAAATGACGAAAAATATTAAACGACTGCACAGCGCCATGAAGCTTGTTCGCGAAGGCCATATGAAGGCGAGACCGCGCATCCATAACGATGATGAAATCGGACAACTGAGCGAAATGTTTGTCTCGATGATGGATCACCTCCAAGAATTGCTTAAGAAAGTCAGGATTCAGGAAAAGGAAAAGCGCGAAGCCGAATACAAAGCGCTTCAAGCGCAAATTAAACCTCATTTTCTGTATAATACGCTGAATACAATCAAGTACTTGGCCCGCATTCAGCACGCTTCAAATATCGAAGATATCTCCGGTTCCTTGATTGAGCTTATGCGCTACGCCATTGATCCGAAGCGGGAAATGATTACGGTTCGTGAGGAGCTTGAACAAGTAAACCGGTATGTGCGCATTCAACGGTACAAGTTTTTGGATCGCATAGCGGTTGTTGTCAAAGCAGAAGATGAGGTGCTCGACTGTCTGATTCCTAAGCTTATCGTGCAGCCGATTGTGGAAAATGCGATGAATCATGGACTTGGCACAACGGATCGGGAAGGCACCGTTTCCATTCGGATTTACAGCGATGGATCCGCCAGACTCAAACTCATTGTGACCGACGATGGCGTAGGTATTCCTAGTGGAAAGCTAGAGCAGCTATTCGACCAAGGGAATGACACGAGTGGGTTCTCACAATCAGGCGGCATCGGTCTAAGCAACATAAGCGAACGACTGAAGCTTGCCTATGGCGAACCGTATGGTCTGCAAATCTACAGTCAGAAGGATATCTTCACAACCGTTGAATTGACGATACCTCAAGAAAGAAGGAGAAGGGAACATGCTGCTCAAAGTTATCTCGGTTGACGACGAGTTACTAGTGCGTAATCATTTACGTTCACTTATACATTGGGAACATTTCGGGTTTACATTTTGCGGTGAGGCATGCGACGGGAATGAGGGGCTTCAGCTTATTGCCATGATCAAGCCGCATTTGGCAATTGTGGATATGAACATGCCTGGCATGGGAGGGGTTGAGCTTGTCCGGCAAATCGCAGAGCTTTATCCACAAGTTCGCATTATTGCGCTCAGCAGCTATGATTCGTATGATTACGTTCGAGGCTCGTTGCATTACGGGGCCATGGACTACTTGCTGAAGCATTCGCTGTCGCCTTCGACGCTTATTCCGGTTCTGAGTATCGTAAAAGAGAAGGTTCGCGAGGAACTGGCGAAACAAACAGCCCGCGATAGGGAGAGGCTGAAATGGGAATCGGCCAGTCCTGCTGTCAGTCAGAGTTATCTCAAAGAACTGCTGATTGGCGCTGGCACCATAGAAGAAAGATGCCACTATGTTGAGCATTTTCAGGACATGCCTTATGGACGGGCCGACCAGCTCCATGTCCTGTTCCTGATGAAGCTGATGCACGTCGATTCGCTTTCTTTACGCATGAATGAACAGGAGTTTACGCTTTATATGCGCTCAATTACCGATATGGCGATGCAAATTGTCGGAGATTCGGGTTGTGCCGTCTATTTGGAAAAAGGCACGTTTGGCGTGCTGTTTTCACTTGAGAACGAACGAAGCGAATACGCGATGCAGCAGCGCATTGAAGCCAAAAAATCGCGCTTGGATAAATCGCTTGAGCTTTATTTTAATGTGGCAGGTCTTATTGTTCGTTCTCCGATGTTTGAACGGCTCACTTCGATATCGAATTATTACGCTGAATTGCGAAACCAGATGGATAAGTTGCAAGGTTATAAACCCCATGTGGAAAAGAGTGGCGGGGGCCAGGCGTCGTTCGTTACCTTGAACCAGGAGAAGGAGCTCTTAGCCGCTGCTGAAGCCTGTGATGCAGAGGCAACCTCGCGAATTATTCGTGACATCGCATCCGCATGTGCTGCAAGCGGGCATGCCCTGCCGCAAAGGGTGGCCAGCACCAGTGCGGAGCTGTTTCAACTCGCCGTGAAAATTGCCCAAAAGGCAGGCATTGACGCGGAGTGGATTTTTCAAGAAATGAAGGTCGGATTGCCCGTTCCACAAAGTGCACAAGCGTTTGAACAAACTCTGATAGCATTGTATGTGAGGCTAATTGAGGAGCTCCGTGTGCACAATACCACAGCTCATTACTCGAGATATGTCGGGCAAGCGGTTAGGGTCATTCAGCAACTATACAGCACAGGGATTACATTGGAGGAAACGGCTGAGCAGCTGCGCATCACGCCATCTTACCTAAGCAGACTGTTTAAGGAAGAAACTGGGAACACGTTTACCGAATACATGACGGCCTACCGCATTGATCGAAGCGCTCAATTGATTCGTACGGGGACCTCTTCCATTAAGGACATTTATCAGCAGGTCGGATTTAACAATTACAGTTATTTTATTAAGTTGTTCAAAGAACATATGGGGGAAACGCCTCATGTCTATGCCAATAAGCATAACAAGTAAATGACAAACATTTGACGTTTATTATAAATATGTCGTACGCCACAGTTTCTCATAACAACCTATAATAAATTCAAAGTTGAAGCAACACATAAACATATAGGGGGTTGAATGACTATGGCTAAAATGAAACCGTTAACAAATCTTTGCGTCGGGGCGACAGCACTTCTTGTATTGCTCAGCGGATGCACATCGGCAGACAAAACCGCCACGGAGCAATCAAAAGGAAAGGATGAACAAGCTGTCGGCTCGGTGTTAAATCCCACAGGCTTCCCGATCGTCAAATCGGAAGTTTCCATGCGAGTTTTCGGCTGCAAAGACCCGAATCAGGCTGCTTGGAAAGATGTGCTTGTACTTAAGGAGTACGAGAAAAAAAGCGGGATTAAGATGAACTACGAGGAAACACCAACGCAAGGATGCGATGAGAAAAGGAATCTGCTATTCGCTTCCAACGAACTGCCGGATGTTTTCCTGCGAGCGAACTTAAGCAATACCGACATCTCCAAATACGGCATGCAGGAGCAAATGTTGATTCCTCTGGAGGGAATGATCGATAAGTACGCACCAAATCTAAAGAAGCTATTCGAACAATACCCGGATGCCAAAAAGTCGATCACGGCCACAGACGGCCATATCTACTCACTTCCTGTCATCCGGCTTCAGGCTGCTGGACGGGGAGATAAAGTGTGGATTAATCAGGAGTGGCTGCAAAAGCTGAACATGAAAGCGCCGACCAATGTGGATGAACTGTTTACTGTTCTGCGTGCATTCCGCGATCAAGACCCTAATGGCAATGGCAAAAAGGATGAAATTCCACTTGGCTTACGTGATCCAGGAATGATCTTTACGACGTTTGCCGGTTCCTTTGGTTTGGACCATCAGCTCGGTACCAACGCCAATATTGATGGCAATAAAGTGAAGTTATGGATGGCTGACGACCGATACAAGGAGCTTTTGCAGTTCCTGAACAAGTTGTATACAGAAAAATTACTCTATCCTGATTTTTTTGCTGCCGATCTTCCGAAATGGCGGAGTAACTTGTCGCAGGCGCTGTACGGGATGTTTTTCATCTATGCCTCCGACCCATTCACAAAGGTTGAAAATCAATTCAGCGGAATGGCCCCGATCAAAGGGCCGCATGGAGACCAACTGCTAAGCACAGGAAGCCCGTTGGCATCGCCAATCGGCACTTTCGCGATCACAAGGATTAACAAAAATCCGGAAGCGGCTATTCGCTGGGTCGACTATTTCTTCAGTGAGGAAGGCAGCCGTTTCTTCAACTATGGGGTGGAAGGCCAATCTTATTCCATGCAAAATGGTAAACCGGTGCTGGCTGACAGCATCAAAAACGACCCACGCGGTATGATGGCGGCACTGGGGCAAGTCAATCTCGTACCAGGCGGCGGTTTTCCAACCATCATCGTTGACGATATCGTGCTGAGTGAGAAAACGAAAGAAGTATCAGCTGCTTCTGAAGCATTTACGTCCAAAGTCATGTACGGCGCACCGATATTCAGCAAAGAAGCCACCGAAAAAATCGTGCCCATTAAAGCCGACCTCGATAAATATGTGCAGGAGTCCGCTATCAAATTTATTTTGGGCGAAACCAGCTTTGACAAATGGAATGAATACACCGCCACGTTGAAAAAGATGAAGGTCGATGAGCTGGAGCAAGCTTATCAAGCCGCCTTCGATGCGATGAGCAAATAGGGATCGCGAAAAATATCGTGCTTCTCGGATCGGGACCCTATCCGAACGCAGACGGTCCGACGATGCACCAGCGATGGGGGAACTTAGATGAACACAACCATTATTCCGCAGGCTCTGCAGCCTACTCAGCGTCGAAGGCTGTGGAAACGCATTTTAACCAAATACGAGTTCTATATCATGTTGGCTATTCCGCTCATTTGGTACATCATTTTCAAATACGTGCCGATGTACGGGATTCAAATTGCCTTCAAGGATTTCTCGGCAACACGAGGCATTATGGCGAGTCCATGGGCTGGATTCCGCCACTTCGAGCGGTTTTTCGAATCGTCCTATTTCTGGGAACTATTATGGAATACGCTGTCACTAAGCTTATATTCCCTGTTAGTTGGCTTCCCGGTTCCGATCCTGTTAGCTCTGCTCATCTATGAGATTAACGGCAAACGGATGAAAAAATGGCTGCAAAACGTAACCTACATCCCGCATTTTCTGTCTTTGGTTGTCATCGTCGGCATGTTAAACGTGTTTCTTGATCCTGACACAGGTAAAGTGAATCAATTGCTGGGTCTTCTCGGCGTTGACCCGGTTCCTTTCATGCGTAAAGCCGAATGGTTCCAGACGGTGTTCGTTTCCTCTGACATCTGGCAGCACATGGGCTGGAGTTCCATTATCTATTTAGCCGCCTTGACGGCCATAGATCCCACGCAATATGAAGCTGCGAAAATGGATGGTGCCAGCCGGTTTCAGAGACTTTTGCACATTTCATTGCCAGGCATGCTGCCAACCATTGTCATCATGTTTATTCTGCAGGTGGGGCATTTGATGGACATCGGATTTGAGAAAGTATTGCTGATGCAGAATCCGGTTAATGCCAGCAAAGGCGAAATTCTAGCCACATTTGTGTATAAAAACGGTATTCAGCAAGGCCAGTTCAGCTATACGGCAGCGGCAGGATTGTTTAATTCCGTGATTGATTTTATTCTGCTCATCCTTGTAAACAGCTGGGCGCGTAAAAAAACAGATTCTAGCTTATGGTAGGAGGCGACCAAGATGACAGCCTATGAGTCGAGAGGAATACGGTCGAAAGACGATAAGCTCTTTGATACTTTTATTTATATCATCGCCGGGATTGTGCTGATCCTTGTCCTGTACCCGCTTTTGTTCGTAGTCAGCGCGTCGTTCAGCGATCCTGTTCATGTCATTGAAGGCAAAGTGTGGCTGCTGCCGCAAGGGTTCACCTTGGAACCTTACAAACATGTGTTTGAGAACGATGCCATTTGGCAAGGCTACGGGAACACACTCCTGTACACACTAGCGGGCACACTCGTTAATATCATCCTCACGGTGCTGGCTGCCTATCCGCTTTCACAGCGTGATTTGCCGGGCCGTACCTTCATCATGGTGCTCATCACGATTACGATGTTTTTTAGCGGCGGTCTGATCCCAACTTATCTATTAATCAAATCGATGGGAATGATTAATACCGTATGGGCGATGATTTTGCCCGGCGCGATATCTACGTATAATCTCATCGTAATGCGGACTTTTTTTCAAAACGGCATTCCCTACGAGCTGCAGGAATCCGCATGGATTGACGGCGCCTCTAATTTTCGTCTGCTGTTGACGATCGTCATTCCGTTGTCGACGCCGATCTTGGCCGTCATGGTGTTATTTTACGGCGTAGGCCATTGGAATGCGTATTTTAACGCTATGATCTACTTGAAAGATCGAGAATTGTTCCCTTTGCAGCTCATCCTGCGTGAAATTTTAATTCTGAATCAGTCCGAAAACATGGGGCTGGAGGGAGCGGGGATGACCGAGCGGGTCATGATGGCAGAAAGCATTAAATATTCCGTCATTATTATTTCAAGTTTACCGGTATTGGCGCTGTACCCTTTTGTACAGAAATATTTTGTGCAGGGCGTCATGATCGGTTCTATCAAAGGGTGACAACATAAGCGGAAAAGGGGACATCACATGGCACAACCTAATATTCTGTTGATTCAAACGGATCAACAAACAGCGGAGACGCTAAGCCTATATGGCAATACCGCTTTGCATACACCGGCATTGGAGAGCCTTGCGCAGCGGGGTGTCGTCTTTGAACAAGCGTTCTGTAACTATCCAGCCTGCTCGCCTTCTCGTTCGTCCATGATGACAGGCAGGTATTGTTCAACGTTAAATTTGCATGCGAATCATATGTTGATCAACCCAGCAGAAACGACATTACCGCAAGTATTAAAAGCGCATGGCTACCAGACATCCTTGATTGGCAAAAACCATGCCTTCATGAAGGACGAGAAGGAATCGTATTATCCTGGCGGGATACCGGAGCACACCAGCACACTTGCAAACGTGTTCGATTATGTCAGACTCGGAGATCACGGGCATCTCGTCGACGGTTATCGCGAAGACCCGGAAGTGCTAGCCGCACACCAATGGGCGGTCAAGCATTGCTGGAGTTCTCCGCTAGGGCATGGCGTTAATCCAGCTCCGCTGGAGAAATGCGGCACCTATTTGCTTGGAGAGACGATGCTGGATTATTTGGAGCGGGTGCGAAGTACAGATAAGCCGTTTTTTACCTGGCTGTCATTCCCCGATCCGCACACGCCGTATCAAGTGCCTGAACCGTATGCCAGTATGATTGATCCGGCTGACGTGCCAATGCCTCCGGTGGATACACTTCAAGGGAAGCCGGAGCGGGTACGAGTAGCTCATCTGATGGATGCGATGGATACGGCGGATGAGGCGCTCATACGGAAAATTCGCGCTATTCATTACGGCATGATTCGTTTTATTGACGATACGTTGGCTAAAATATTCGCGAAGCTGGATGAGCTGCATCTCTCTGACAACACCGTGATCCTGTTCCTTTCCGATCATGGCGATTCGATGGGTGCGCATGGCGTCATTCAGAAACATAACTTTTTCTATGATTCATTTACGCACGTTCCTTTTGTCATGTCGGTTCCCGGGTATGAAGGCTCTAGAAGAACTTCCCATCCTGTAGAACTTGTAGATGTCATGCCGACCTTGCTCGAATTGGCAGGGGCACCAATTCCGCACGGCTGCCAGGGAAGAAGCTTGGCTCCTTATCTGCTAGGCGATTCCACGTACAAGCCACGATCGTTTATTGTGATGGAAAGCGGGGAGCATGGTGAGCCGCCAAGAGAGTCGGATATTGTGCTTCGACCCGAGCACCCATTTGATGAGCGGTATTTTGTATGGTGTGCTTACCGTGACGCTTGGCTCGGCAAAGGCAAAGCCATTCGAACCTCTGACTGGAAATTGTGCCTCTATGCAAACGGTGAAAGCGAATTGTATGATTTGCGAAATGATCCTAACGAACTCGTAAATCGGAATCACGATTCAGCATGCGCAGAAGTGCGTATTGAACTTGAACGTAAGCTGCTCCTATGGATGATGGAGAAGGAAGATCCGCTGCCTTTGAATACAACCGTCCATTTATCTATGCAATTCATGAAGGAAAAGTATGCGTAAATAGAGTTATATCACCGGGACTCCATGGGAGTTCCGTTTTTTTGTATTTTTTTAAAAATAAAATTATTACCAAATTCATTTAATAAATTACATTTTAATAAAAACTGATGAACGTATAATGATTACAAGAGATATCCGAATACGATTTGGAAAGGAAAGAGGGATGATGAAAGTGAAAGCGGTTTTAGGAGACTACAGAGAGAACGTAACCGTAAAAAAGAAAAACAGTTTCCTACGCAGCATAAAAAGAGATTCTCTCTTATATTTACTCTTATTGCTGCCAATGGCGTATATCCTCATTTTTAAATATGCTCCCATTTACGGTGTATTGATGGCTTTCCAGGACTATAATATTTTCCAGGGCATTAGCGGGAGTGAGTGGGTTGGGCTGGATGTTTTCAAATTCATTTTTGAACAGAACAGTTTCTACCGTGCGCTTACCAATACCCTTGTTTTGAACTTTCTGGATTTAATCGCAGGGTTCCCTGCACCCATCCTATTAGCCATTTTGTTGAATGAACTCCGGTTTGTCAGATTTAAAAAAATAACCCAAACGATTCTGTATTTACCTCATTTCTTATCTTGGGTCATTATCGGAGGTATGGTATACTTGATGTTTTCTACGGGCGGCATGGCAAATAGCGTCTTGTCTAGCCTTGGATTGGGCAGCATTGAGTTTCTGTCTCAGAAAATGAATTGGCTGATCATGTATGTCGCTGTTGGAGTATGGCACAGTGTTGGATGGGGGACAATCATCTATCTAGCCGCCATTATCGGAATCAATAAGGAACTATACGAGGCTTCCGATATTGATGGGTGCAGCAGGCTTCGTAAGATTTGGCATATTACACTGCCAGGAATTAAGCCGACCATTATTATCTTGCTTATTTTGCAAATTGGCAGAATGATCTCGATTGGATTCGATCGCCCGTTTGTAATGGGGAATTCCCTTGTTAGTGAATACTCCGATGTGATCAGTACTTATGTGTATCGCATAGGGATCGGGTCTGGGGATTTCTCGCAAGCAACAGCCGTTGGGTTATTTCAATCCGTCGTAGGTTTGATATTTTTAGTAACAGCAAATTTTATTGCCAAAAAAATCGGTGAGCAGGGAATATGGTAGGGAGTGTGAGTTAATTGATTAAAAAGCAAAAAATAAATGTAGTAGATATAGTTATTATGTTATTCATTATAGGTGTAGCCATAACGTGTCTTGTTCCATTTTTATATATGATTGCGCTTTCTCTTAGCTCGAATAATGCCATCATTTCTCAGAAAGTTTCCCTGTGGCCGGTAGAATTCACGCTTGAAACTTATAAAACAATTTTAAGTGATGTTGACATGATTTATACGCTTGGTTATACGATTGTCTTGACCATTTTGTATACAATCATCTGTATGTTTTTAACTATCTGTGCTGCGTATCCGCTTACAAAGAAAAGATTGAAGGGAAGAGACTTTGTATTAACCATTTTAGTGATTACGATGTACTTCAGTGGAGGTCTCATTCCTAGCTATATTTTGGTGAAAAATCTGGATTTGATGAATTCGATGTGGAGCTTGATTTTACCTGGCGCTATGAGCGTATTCAATCTGATCATCCTCAAAACGTTTTTTGCATCGCTTCCAGAAAGCTTGGAAGAGTCGGCATCTATTGATGGATGCAATGAACTGGGCATCCTGTTTCGAATTATTCTTCCTCTCTCGATGCCTTCGATCGCAACTTTAAGCCTATTTTATGCGGTTGACCGATGGAATGGTTTCCAAGATGCACTCTTTTATATAACAGACAAGAACTTGTACCCGATGCAGTTAAAATTGTACCAGATCATAACTGCCAATCAGCAGTTAGATACTCAGCAAGGCGAAGGCAGTGTTGGCGCTTTTATTGTTCCTGAATCATTGAAAGCTGCGAGTGTCATGTTTGCAACGGTTCCTATCTTAATTGTTTATCCTAAACTTCAAAAGTACTTTGTTGAAGGTGTCATGACAGGGGCAATTAAGGGTTGATAAAGGGCTAGGAATTATCAAAAAACAAAATGGATAAAGGGTGAGGTTACAATGAAAATTAAAAAAATGTTAGCTTTAGTACCCGTTTTAACGCTGGTCACCAGCGCGCTGGCTGCATGTGGCAGCGATCAAACGAAAGCGGGCCAATCAGCTTCAACGGCAGCTCCAACTGCTTCAGGGGCGCCGGTTACACTCACGGTTGAAGTTTTTGACAGAGGGATTCAAGGACAGCCCGATTTGAACAATAATACCTGGACACGGTATATCAATGATAATTTCGGCAAAGCGAACAATGCGATTGTGAAATTTGTACCAGTGCCTAGATCGCAGGAAATCGATAAGCTCAATGTATTGATGGCTTCAGGCGAGGCGCCTGATATATCCTTTACGTATGACGGTGCAACTGTATCCAGATACGCCAAAATTAATGGGATTCAACCCTTGGATGAGCTATTGGCTAAGAGTGGTAAGGAGTTAACGAATTACTTGGGCAAAACGGTTCTTCATTATGGACAATATAATGGGAAACAGATGGCGATACCTGCGAAAAGGACTTCCCTGGCTTGGGGCGGTATGTTCATTAGAAAAGATTGGCTGGATAAATTGGGCATGCCGGTACCTACGACTAGAGATGAATTATATAACACGTTAATTGCTTTCAGAGATAAAAATCCGGGTGGCGTGAATGGCGTTATTCCATGGGGATTGGCAGCAACCGGTATGAACTATGGCTTTGGTAATTTAACCGAATCTTTCTGGGGGAAACAGTCGGAGGAAGAATTCGTCACGATGCCAGGATGGCTAAAACCCGGGAATAAGGATGCATTAAAGTTCCTGAATAAGCTTTATAACGAAAAATTAATCAGCCCTGATTTTGCTCTAGACAAAACTGCCAAACAAGCTGATGCGGATGTTACGAATGGGAAAGTTGGATTCTTCAGTGCCAACTGGGATTATCCGCTAAGACAAAATATTAGTGAGCCACTAAAGACAAATGTGCCTACTGCAAACTTTGTTCCAATTGATACCTTCAAAAACTATGAAGGGAAATATAAGAAAATTGCGTACAATGAAAATGGCGTGAATGTTTTTATACCGAAGAGCAGTAAAAATGCGGAGCTGGCAGTCAAGTATTTGAACTGGATGTCCGACCCTAAAGTCTTATTCTTCCTGCAATACGGCCAGGAGGGAGTTAACCACAAGATGGTGAATGATATGCCGCAAGTGATTACGCAGACGGGTGATAATATGCAAACGAGTTACCTAAATCTTGATTATACGCTGGTAGTGAATGGTGTGGAGCTTGGCGATCAACAGAAGAATATTAAGGCTTTAGCTGCTTCCGCTCCGGGATACGAAGCTGTTGCTGAGCAATCGTACAAAATCAATACGACAGATACGTATACAGGTTACTATTATGAGACGCCGAATGAGTCCAATATTAAGTTTGGCAAAACACTTGGGGATCTGAACAAAACGATGACAGACAAACTTATTGTTTGTAAGCCGGGAGAATTCGATGCTTTGTATGACAAATTAGTTGCCGAATATATGGCAGCAGGCGGGCAAGCTGTCATGGATGAAAATGTAAAATTATACAAGGACATGCAAGCGAATAAAAAGTAGTTATCAAATAGAGTTTGACATATAAGAAGTAAAAGCCTATGGACATGATGAAGCTATGTCCATAGGCCTTTCTAATGAAAAGTCTAACAATCTTGTTATCTCGCTGGTATGCAGATAAAATAAATGATTAGGGTAGATCGGTATCTAGGGGGTACTTATGTATAGTGTTATTATTATAGATGATGAACCATGGGCGATAAAAGGGATAAAGAATGTATTTAACTGGGAAAAATATGGATTCGAAATCACAGGAACGTTCACAAGTGTCCATAAAGCAATCGAGTTCATCAACGAGGAGTGCCCTGATCTTATTTTTACAGATATTAGAATGCCCGAAATTTCCGGCCTTGAGCTCATGAGGATGACCAAAGAAAAGGAATTGGATGTTGAGTTTGTAGTTGTAAGCGGTTTCGCGGAGTTTGCATATGCGCAGGAAGCCTTAAGATATGGGGCGTTGGATTATTTCCTCAAGCCCATAGATATTGATATGGCCGATCCATTGATTGAAAAGCTGGCCCTGCATTTTTCGAAGAGGAGAAGTGTTCGGAATAACCTGATTCTGGAGGCATTAACTTTACCGGATAAAAGTGAATTAAATCGTTTAACACCCTTCTTTGATCGTTCATCGAACGATTATTTTCGTGTTATTATCATGTATTCCAATAGCGAGAACAAGGAGCATAAGAACTTAAACTTTTTCGATCGCAAACAGACATTGGAAATTGATTTTGGATCAAGAAAGACGTTATATATTCTAAAAAGCGATCAAAAATCAGAGTTGGAACATGATGTAGATTACACCGTTTTCGAGGGATTAGATATAAAAGCGATAGGAAACAGCAACATTTCAACGAATTATGAACAGATGGCCAAGTTGATTAAGGAAGCAGATCTTGCAGCGTCGCAAATATTTTTAAATGAAGAAAAAGGCGTGTTTGAATACGAGCCAAAGTTTACGGTGGTGAAGCCGTTAATAGACGAAATTTCTACCATCATCCAAGAAAATAAGTTTGATGAAATGGAGTACAGCATAGAAAGAGTCGTGGACTTTTTCAGGCAAAATCACCTGGGTATGGGAGAGGTCGTATACCTATGGAATCAAGTGGTTAGCGTGTTGGTTGGCACCTATTATGAAGAGCTGAAAGACATGGAACTTGATTTCCTGAATTACGCTGAACTGAAAGAACGGTTTGAGAACTTTGAGTCCTTATGCAGTTTTTTATATGATATTCTGATCTACATCAAACAGCTGAACGGCCATGCGGTGAATGAGGGGGATATCAATGCTTATTTTAGCCAGATGGTTAAATATATCGACACTCATTATCAATCCAGGTTATATCTGAAAGATTTGTCTGCCAAATTTTACATCAACCAAGTCTACTGCTGCCAATTTTTCAAGAAAAATTTGGGCAAAACCTTTTCAGAATATGTCACGGAATTGAGAATAAAAAAAGCGTGCGAGCTTTTGAAACATACAGAATTATCCATTGAAGAAGTGGCAACGAAAGTAGGATACTTTGACTATTACTATTTCAATAAAGTGTTCAAGAAACAATGCGGAATCACGCCTTCGAAATTTAGAAAAAGTTGATGGTTAGCGATCGGAGTGGGGATTGTGCAGATTAGTAGACTTAAGCTAAAACATCAGATATTGCTCATATTTACCTTTTCAATCATCATATTTACATCCATGGAGTTGTATTTCTATTACAGCTTCTATGATCTCACGCAAAAAAGAGCTTCCAATTACGGCAATAAAATCATTGAACAAACACGCCAAAAGATAGATACCGTCTTTAATGATTTGGAAGTAAGCACAAACATAGTCGTTAACAATAAAAAGATCCAGGAATTTACCATTGCAGATGATGATTATAAAAGAGCATTTGATATCGGGGCTTACGTTATTGATCTTATGGAATACATGAGGTCCTTTAATTCGTATGTCAATGGTATTGTAATTAATGACAGCGAAGGAAGGCGAATATACAGTTTAGCCACTTCAAATGGTGATATATTTTTTTCCAATCAATATGCTGAATTTATTAATTCCTATAAACTGGATAGTAAATCCGTTGAAAAAGGCATGTATACGGATATTCTCAAAGACGAAAAAACAGGAAGCGAATATTTCTTTTATATAGCACCTATCATTGAAGCTATTGGCGGGGTTCGTTTTTCACAGCAAACCGGCTATTGCTCGGTGATGGTGAATACGGACAGGCTGCAAGAATTGGTTAAAAATACGGATCTGACGCCTAATTCTACTTTATATCTATTAAACAGCCGAAATGAAGTTATCGCATCGAATAATACGAATTTCCGCGGCATTTTGTTCAAGGACATACTCTCTGTAGATCGGGATAGTTTAACGAATGGCGTCAAAACCAATATCAACGGGGAAGATGTCATCGTTCAGGAAAAAGATTTGGAGCAAGCAGATGGCTGGCGGATCGTTAGTATTATTCCGGTGCACGAATTGACAACCGACATGAACGCGATCAAAAATGTTAGCATTATAGCAGGCGTCGGAATCATTCTAAGTTTGATTATTTTGGGGTATTTTTTCCTGAATAATTTGACACGGCCTGTGATGGGGCTTGTTGCCGATATGAAAAGAATTGGGAAAAGAGACATGGGTTTTCGGATTAAAGTGCGCTCAACGAATGAAGTTGGTGTTCTCGCCTATGATATCAACAGCATGATTGACCAAATGGAAGAGATGGCAAGCAATATCTTGAATACGCAGGCCAGGTTGTACGAGTCGGAAATTAGCAAAAAACAAGTTGAATTTTCCGCTTTGCAAAGTCAAATCAATCCGCATTTCCTGTATAATACATTAAATTGCATTAGCAGTATCGGGCTTGAATATGGCAGCAAGGAAATTGCACAGATTACTTCCTCGATGTCGAAAATATTCCGTTACAGCATTAAAGAGGATGAGCTCGTGCAAATAAGCGAAGAAATTCAGTGTGTACAGGCCTATATGAATATTATTTCCATTCGGTATGAGAACAAGTTTATGATGAAAGTACATGTGGATGATAAGATTATGCAGAGGAAAACACCTAAAATGATTTTGCAGCCTATCATTGAAAATTCGGTTTATCATGGCCTTGAGCGTAGGGATGCAGGAGGAAGTTTACATGTAAACGGTCAGATTGATGCGAATGGGGATATCTGTTTTCAAATAACGGATTCCGGAATCGGGATTGGTCATGATGAACTAGAAGTGATAAAAGCGAAGCTGAACATGGACTACTCGGAGCGAGTCAAGAACAGTCCGGATGGCAAAAGCATCGGTCTTTCCAATATCAATAACAGGATTAAGCTGATGTTTGGAGAAGGATATGGGGTAGACATAGAAAGTCAGTTGGGACGGGGGACCACGGTGATGGTGAAGATTCCTTCTATAAGTAATTAGGAGTTGCAGGCATCGCGGCGGTATCACTGTGGGAGTACTATTTTGGAGGTAGGTAGCATGAGATCGGAAGATCAGATTAAGCGTATGATTCATCAGTTGGAACAGATGGTGCAGCGACTCAACCCAGCAGATAATGTTGACGAAATCAAAGAAATTCGTTCCAAAATTGAAATGCTGGAGTGGGTATTAAACGCTCCTGCCGGAAAATATCATGCATGATATATTAGTTCGAGTATAAGCTTAAGGGAGGTTTATATGAGAAACCAACAAATACCCGGCACAGACTTAACACCATCCGTCATTTGCCTAGGCACTTCGAATTTCGGTGAATCGGTGAGCCGAGAAAATGCCTTTGAAATGATGGATCGTTATTTGGACAGGGGAGGCAATTTTCTCGATACGGCCAAAGTGTACTCTGATTGGGTGCCGGGCGAGCGAAGCCGCAGTGAAAAGCTTATCGGCCAATGGTTGAAGTTGCGTAATAACCGTAGTCGTATCGTGTTGGCTACCAAAGGGGCACACCCCGAACTGGAGACTATGCATATACCGCGTTTAAGCCGGGAAGATATTTATGCTGATGTGGACATGAGCCTCAGCCACTTGCAAACGGATTATATCGATCTGTACTGGCTGCATCGCGATGATTCACAGCGACCGGTAGAGGAAATTATGGATACAATGCATACATTGGTTCAGCAGGGTAAAATCCGATATTTTGGCTGCTCAAATTGGCGATCGGATCGCATAGAAGCCGCGCGTCAATATGCAGCAAGCAAAGGGCTGCAAAGTTTTGCAGCCAGCCAAAACAAGTGGAGCCTTGCTTCGTATCCTCCCACAAACGATCCTATGATGGTGACGTTAGATGAACGCGAGTTGGCGTATCACGAACGTACAGGGCTGCCTGCGATCCCCTATAATTCACAGGCATCAGGTTTTTTTAGCGGTCGATATCAAAGCGAAAAGCTGCTTCAGCCTAGCCTGGAGAATAAAAAAATATGGAACCTGTGTAATGAAAGTAATTTGCTTAAGCTGAAGCGTGTCGAAACACTCGCTCGGCAGCTGGATCTCACGATGACACAGGTCGCTCTTGGCTACTTGCTTGCTCATCCGTTTCCTGTCTTTCCGATATCAGGCTGCAAAACGATCCATCAGCTGGAAGATTCCTGTGCTGCTGGCGATGTACGGTTAGACGATCAGATTTTTCAGGAATTGCGAGGAATCCACTGAAAATTAGTTGGAAAGGAAGTGCACTTGTGAGACTAAATCATCTTAATTTAACTGTCAGTGATGTGAAAGCTACTATTGATTTCATTGTGAAATATTTCGGAATGGAAGTTAAACACACGCGCGGCAATGGATTCGCTGTCCTCTCGGACGGTAGTGGCTTAGTACTTACCTTGATGAAAGGAGATCAAGTCACCTACCCAAGCACTTTTCATATCGGCTTTATTCAAGAAAGCGAAGCTCGGGTGAACGAGATCTATCAACGCATGAAGGATGATGGTCTTCATGTAAACCCTCCGCAACGATCGCACGCCTGGACGTTCTATGTGCAAGCACCTGGCGGGTTTACTGTTGAGGTATTATGTTGATAGGTCGAGAGTTAGAAATAGATTATGGAGCAGGCGCCATCACGGTGCCTGCTTTATTTCTTTTTGCCTAGAGAACGAATTGGGCGGATTACTTATTTTGGGAATTTTCAAGTAAAACCATTGACGTAGTTATAAAATGAATAGTAATATTATAACTATGAAGAATAAATCCAATAAACCCCAACGATCACCACTTGCGTTAGCTATTCTCGCCAATCTGGCCGAGGAACCCATGCATCCTTACAGAATGCAGCAGCTTATTAAAGAAAGAGGGAAGGATGAGGTCATTAACGTCCGCCAGCGTACAAGTATTTATCAGACCATTGAGCGCTTGCTGAGGGAGGGACTCATTTCCGTTCAAGGAACTTTAAGTGAAGGGGGGCGCCCTGATCGAACCGTTTACGAATTGACCGAAGAAGGCAGGGAAACATCGAAGATTTGGCTTAGGGAGATGCTTTCGGCCCGGTCTCAGGAATATCCGGATTTTCCCGCAGCGATTTCTTTTCTTACGCTTTTAACTCCCGATGACGTTCAGCGGCAATTTGAGAGGAGAGAAGGAGCTCTTCAGGAGGAGATCCAACGCACGAATGCGCAGTTACTGAAGTACAAGGAGTCGGTTCCCCGATTGTTCATGCTAGAGGTTGAGCATAGTCGGGCCATATTGCAGGCAGAACTTGAATGGCTGCGGGCTGTCATCGAAGACTTACGCACGGGTGAACTCTCCTGGAACGAGGAATGGATAAGTCAAATAGCAGCGCGACTAGGTAGTCCAAATTAGCATCGAAGGGATAAGCATGCGAACTTATACGGTTCAAATGAAGAGCAACTTCTGAGGAGGAGATTGGAATGATGAACACAACCGTTATTCAATCCAGCGCAACGATGATCGAGGCGACTCATATAGTAGGTTCTGTAATATCCGGAGACGGTACAGCAATCGGTTATCGGCAGTATGGTCAAGGACCGGGCGTAGTGGTGGTGCATGGCGCCAATTTATCATCACAAAACTTCAGGCAGCTTGCGGTGCGGCTAGCTGATGCCTTCACGGTTTACGTGCCTGACCGCCGTGGCCGTGGTCTAAGCGGACCTTTCGGTGAAGACTACGGTATCCGGAAGGAAGTCCAAGATTTGGAGGCACTCCTAACCCTATCAGGTGCCAGCCTTGTTTTTGGGATCAGCTCAGGAGGGCTTATTGCGCTCGAAGCAGCGCGTGTCCTGCCGGCAATTCGGAAGGTTGCCCTCTATGAACCGGCGTTGTTGATGAATTCCGCGAGGACGAAATGGCTAGCTCGTTATGACCGGGAGATCGCTGAAGGCAAGACAGCCGCCGCTCTCGTCACGTGCTTGAGAGGTTTGCAGCTGGGCGGACCGGTGCTTAACGCCATCCCCCGGTGGCTGCTCGAGTCCATGACGAACAAAATGATGGAAAGCGAGAGCAAGAAAGCGAAAACGGACGACGTAACAATGCGAATGCTTGCACCGACGCTGCATTATGACGGTCAGTTACTCGTCGAGATGACCGGCGAGGTGGATCGATTTAGAACCTTGAATGCCGATGCTTTGCTGCTTGGCGGCAGTAAAGGTTTGTCATATCTGAAACCTGCGCTAGAGGCTCTTGAGAAAGTGCTGCCTCAGGCTATAAGGATGGAAGTGCCTGGACTTGATCACGGGGGAGCATGCGATGTCAGCCAAACGAATCGGGGAGGTAGGCCGGAAATGGTGGCGAAAGAGTTGCGGCGTTTTTTTGCCTAGATTCAGTCGATGATGGCGTGTCATGATTAGCGAAAAAACTTGAGAGCCTCAGCCCGCTGCTGTGGGTCTCTTTTTTACCGATTAGTGATTGACTAATCAATAACTGGATGATAAGATGGATTCAAGTTATTGATTGATCAATCACAAATTATAAAAACTGGAGCTGATGAAATGAAAAAAGCGATTGTAATAGGAGCAACGGGTGGCACGGGAGCAGCAATCACAGAGGAACTTGTCAAAAGAGGTGTAGAAACCATTGCATTTGGACGATCTCGCCAGAAGTTAGAGCAGTTTGCCAGAAAGCTTGGAAGTCCAAAACATTTGACACTTTCTGTAGGAGACGCAATGCGATCTGAGGACATAGTGGCCGAAGCGAGTGGGGCAGACGTCATGTTCCATTGCGCGAATGTACCTTATCAAGAGATGGTCAACAAGTTGATTCCTTTAGGTGAATCTGTAATGGAGGCCGCGGAACGGCTCGCAATAAAAGTTGTAGCAATTGATGGGATCTATCCGTATGGCAGAAAACAGATGGAGCTGGTTACAGAGGAGCATCCTAAGCAGCCGCATACGAAAAAAGGAAACGTTCGGCTGATCTACGAACAGATGCTTTTTAGCAAGCGATGGACCAAGGCTCAAGTCATGATTGTTCGCTTGCCAGACTACTACGGGCCAACGGCTAATGAAGCCTCCTATTTAGGCTCAACTTTGGAAGCGATCGCGGCGGGTAAACTGGCTTTTTTCATCGGCAACATGCAAGTCCCTCGCGAATTCGTCTATTTACCGGATGCCGCTGCGATGGTTGCTGAACTGGCAGGCAAAGATTTCGCCTATGGACAGAACTGGCATATTCCAGGTGCCGGTCTTATCTCAGGACGAGAGATCGTGCGAATTGCCCAGTCGGCAAGTGGATGTGCTAAACCGGTCATCCCACTAAAAAAATTAGGTTTATCGTTGATTGGCATGAGCGTTCCAGTGATGAAAGAAGTCGTCGAGATGCTTTATTTAACCGAAGAGCCCCTTGTGTTGAGCGGAGAAAAATACAAGCGATTGATCGGGCCGATCGTAGCAACTCCGTTTAAGGAAGGGATAACTTCGACGGTTATGGCCTTGCAGGAGCGAAAGGATTCCTATGTCCCAAAGTAATTGATGAATTAATAGTTATCAATCCGCTTTCTGCGCCTTCTTCTAAGCAATAATGATTAATTTGAGACAATAAGGATGGATTATACAGGTGTAGGGTCCGGCGAAAAGGAGTTCCAATAGATTGAATAGAAGTAGAATTTTAGAACTTAACGTAGGAGGGGGAAATAAAATGGCCGAAGTCCTTATATTTCATCATTCGCTGGGGCTGACTGAGGGAATTCACACCTTTGCTGACGAGCTTAAAAAAGAGGGACACACTGTACATGTTCCCGATCTTTACGAGGGACATGTTTTTACGACCATCAAGGATGGCATGGCCTATGTCAAGGAGATCGGATTCGATGAGATGCTGGAGCGTGGTGTTCGTGCGGCACATAAACTTCCAAGAGAAATCGTTTATGCGGGGTTTTCGCTAGGAGTTTTGCCTGCGCAGAAGCTGGCTCAGACGCGGGAGGGTGCGATTGGTACACTGCTTTTTTACTCCTGCGTGCCAACTGCAATGTTCGGATTTCCCTGGCCTGCGGAGCTGCCGGTTCAGATTCACGGCATGGATGCTGATCCGTATTTTGTTGACGAAGGCGACTTGGAAGCGGCTCGTGAGCTCGTGGTGTCGGCCAATCAGGCCGAACTCTTTTTGTACCCAGGTAGCGAGCACTTATTTGCTGACAGCAGCTTACCTTCGTATGACGCTGAGGCGACGGCTTTGCTTTTGCAGCGTGTGCTTGGGTTCCTCAATCAGATCAGGTAATGGTTTGTGTTGAGCCTGCCACCTCATGCGCTAGCTAGAATGGAAGTTAACCCTTTTTTGATAACAGATTCTTGCATGCATAAGATGGTCGCATGAAGCACAAGATACGCGAGAATAATTCATTGAAGGAGTTGAATGTATGACACTGATATCAGCGAACAATAACGTTCTTACTTTTATTAATGTGTTCACGGTGGAACCGGAAAATCAGGAACGTCTCATCGATTTACTAACTAGTGCAACAGATGTCTCCGTTCGATACGCGTCAGGATTTATTTCTTGCAGTTTGCACCGTGGAACAGAAGGGACGAAAGTAACGATGTATGCGCAGTGGAGAAGCGCGGAAGATTACCAAGCGATGCGAAATGACCCTAAACCTCTTCCGTATCTTCAGGAAGCAATGACGATAGCAAAGTTTGAACCGGGCAGCTATGAAGTAGTCAAAACTTTTGAACCCGCCGCGGAATAAGGCTCTGCCTACTTGACATCTACCTCGGGCTCGTACTAATGTTAGTGCCAAGAGGTGGAATCCATGAGCAAGAAACAGGACATAATGACCGCCACACTCGACTTAATTGACGAAGAGGGACTTCAGTCGGTTACCTTCTCCAAAATATTTAAGCGAGCAAACGTAGGGTCTGGCACGATGTATAACTATTTTGCAAATAAAGAAGAACTGGTTAATGCAGTGTATAAAGAAGCACGGATGATAATGGGAGATTACTTGATGCAGGATTATAATCCTGAAGCAAGCCTGTATGAGCGATTTAGGTGTCTTCAGTTAAATAGACTGCAGTTCGGCATTCATTGTCCCAAAGAATTCATGTTTATTGACAGCTTCTCCTATTCACCGTATATCTCACCTGAGCTGCGCGCGATGGACGATGCCCATAACTCCCGCGATGTGATTATTTCTTTGATTATCGAGGGCCAAAAGCAGGGGATTTTGAAAGAAATGGACTCGCATTTGTGTCACCAGCTCATGCACGGGATGATAGCTTCAATTCTAAAAGGATACTACGTAAAGAAATATCCGATGAACGAGCTCCAAATTCAACAAATTATGGAAGCTTCATGGAAGGCGATTCTCGTTTGAAAAACAGTCTAAGGAACTTATTAGGTTCCGTGGGCTGTTTTTTTTTGTGTGGATTTAGAAAATAAATTCCAAAGTATTCGAATTTTATATTGATTGAGTTCTAATTATGGAATTTAAATTCCACTAATTTGTTGGCTTACCCTCTTTGGAAATTGAAATTTTTGTGCTAATTCTGCTTTTAATGCACTAATATTATGATTTGATTTCACAATGCCATATCTGTTTGGAATAAAAATTCCGAAATGTATTGACCTATTGTTGTTGAAGGAGTATATTATCTATGGAACAAATATTCCAAGCAAAATGAAGGAGGCAATATTATATGTCTAAAGTTTGGTTGATTACAGGGAGTTCACGCGGGTTTGGTCGCAGTCTTGCCGAAGCGGTATTGGCTAAAGGAGATCAACTTGTTGCTACAGCTCGCAATACAGAGCAGATTGCCGATCTTGGAGTACGTTATGGCAGCCAGGTTCGAATCGTGCAGTTAGATGTAAATCGATTCGAGCAGGCTGAAGCCGCTATCCAGACCGCTTTCGAAACGTTCGGACGATTGGATGTCCTTGTTAATAATGCAGGTTACGGTAATGTCTCTTCTATAGAAGAAACGTCGATGGAAGACTTCCGCGCGCAGGTGGAAACAAATCTCTGGGGCGTTATTAACGTTACAAAAGCCGCGCTGCCCTTGTTAAGAAAACAAGGCCATGGTCATATTGTCCAATTTTCTTCAATTGGCGGCAGAACAGGCGCACCAGGTCTTGCACCTTACCAGACAGCAAAATGGGCTGTGGAGGGTTTCTCCGAAGTACTGTCCAAAGAAGTAGCGCCACTGGGATTAAAAGTCACCTTAATCGAACCGGGCGGTTTCCGTACCGATTGGGCTGGCTCTTCCATGCAGCATATCGAGCCTGGAGAAGAATACCGAGACACAGTCGGCGGCTTGCTGAAACATCTTCGCGATACAACCGGCAAAGAGAACGGCGATCCGGATAGAGCTGCGCAAGCGATCATTCAGATCGTCAATGAGGAGAATCCGCCTCTTCGCTTATTGCTCGGAAGCGATGCAGTAGCCATTGCAAATGCGGTGGACCAAGGCAAGTTAGCGGAAACGAAACGTTGGCAGGCGCTTAGCCAATCAACGGATTACGCATCCAAAGCGTTGGACCCGGAAGTAACGCGCATGTATGACGAGTTTGAAGAAAAATAAGCTTGCAACATACGCTGCTGATTTGCCATACAAAGTCAGAAAGAGGTTGCATCTATGAAACTGAGTGCAAGAATTGCTTTATTATCGATGGCGGTTACGACCACCTTCGGAACGATGATGGCTGCGCCGGCGGTTAAACCGCTGGCTGTGGCTTTCCCCGGAACCAACGCGCTGTTGGTACAGTGGGTCGTTACGATTTCTTCTCTATTTATTTTGCCGACCTTATTTATGGCAGGAAATCTCGGCAGACGGTTTTCTCGGAAAAACATTTTAATAGTAGGTTTGCTGATGTATATCATTGGTGGCGTTGGCCCGGCCTTTATGAACTCATTTGAAATGATCTTAGTCTTTCGGGCGCTCTTGGGTCTCAGCATCGGCCTCATTTCTCCAACGTTTAACGCTTTGATTGCGGAGAATTTCCAAGGCAAAGAACGATCGCGCATGAATGGTATACAGACTTCAATTAATGGCATTGGTGGAGCTATTTTTTTATCTCTTGGCGGAATTATCGCATCACTTGGATGGCGCGAAGTATTTTTAACTTATCTGTATGCCGCCTTGTTATTTATCTTGGTCATAGCCTTTCTACCTAAGTTTCCGCCGATTCAAACGGAAGTGGTGGCGAAAGGGACCGCTAAGCTTCCGAAGTTTTTCTATGCGGTTGCAGCTGCGGCCGGCCTTCATTCGATGATGTTCACTTTGATTCCGACGAACCTTTCCCTATATCTGTCCAATAATGGCATTGGCACCGTAGCTTCAGTAGGCTACTTGACTGCTTTCGCTCTAGTTGGTGTTTTCGTCGGAGGGCTAGCGGTAACCCGATTAAGCATCATGTTAAAAAAACTGCTCGTCCCGTTGGATTTAGCTGTGATGGCCGGAGGCTTCTTGCTGTTAGGTTCTGCACACTCGGTGTGGACCGTAGCGCTTGCAGTATTCATGATTGGTTTGGCAGAGGGCATGCTGTTCCCGCTATCTTTCATTAAAACAGCGGAAGTTGTGCCTAAACTTAGCTTAACATCCGCCATTTCATTAATGCTTGCTTGTGTCTATGCCTGCCAATTCCTTAGCCCTCTATTTGTAAAAGGGATAGAACTGCTGCTTCACACGGATTCAACTCGTGGCGTATTTATGGCGATAGCTGCAGCTTTGGCTGTAAGTGCAATAATTTACTTGCCGATTGCTCGTAGCCGGAAAAACGGAGCTGTGCAATCCATTTCTTAAGATCACAACAATTAAAACTACAATAAAGCAGGTGCCTGTTATGAGAAACATAGATAAAATTTATATAGATGGAAAATTTGTAACACCAAGGGGTGCGGACCATTTGGATTTGGTTAACCCTTCTACTAGAGAAGTTTTTGGCCGTGTAACGCTCGGAAATGAAGAGGATGCTAAACTAGCTATAGCGGCGGCGAAAGCGGCATTCGCTGCTTTCTCAAGGACGTCTGTGGAGGAAAGGTCCGCCATGTTACAGCGTTTGAACGACGCAATCTTGGATCGAATCGATGAATTGGCGGAAGCGAATATCCTCGAATACGGCGCTCCTCGAATGGCTTCAATCGGGAGGGTCAAATTGGCCGCAGCTAACTTGATGGATAGCAAAGAGGCGCTGGAACAGTTCGATTTTGTCCATATGATCGGCAAAGCTAAAGTTGTTTCCGAATCCGTAGGCGTTATCGGTATTATCACACCTTGGAATGCAAGTTATTCGCAGATTACGGCCAAACTAGGTGCAGCGATAGCAGCTGGATGTACGGTTGTGATTAAGCCGAGCGAATTAAGTGCTTTGCAAACCCAACTATTAACGGAATGCTTCCATGCAGCGAAAATCCCGGCTGGCGTTATCAACATTGTGAATGGTCTTGGTACTACAGTAGGAGCCGAACTTACGCGTAATCGGGACGTAGCCATGATTAATTTTACCGGTTCGACACGGGTCGGAAAAGAAATTCGCAGAGCTACCGTAGACTCCATGAAGCGTGTTACTTTAGAGCTTGGCGGTAAATCTCCGAATATCGTTCTCGACGATGCGGACTTTGCCAAAGCAATCCCTGCCGCGGTCAGATCGTGTTATACGAACAATGGTCAAGCCTGTGTTGCCGGTACTAGATTGTTCGTTCCCGAGCACCGGTTGGAAGAGGTTAAGAAACTGGCAAGAGAAACCGTAGAGTCAATCAAAGTTGGACTTCCATCTGAAGCAGATACGATTCTGGGGCCGCTTGTTACGGAGAAACAGTACAATCAGGTTCAGCGTTACATTTTATCCGGTATTCAAGAGGGTGCTGAGTTGGTAGTTGGTGGCGAAGGCCAGCCGCAGGGGTTAGAAAAGGGGAACTTTGTTAGACCGACGGTATTTGCTAACGTTACGGAAGAGATGACGATCGCAAAGGAAGAAATTTTCGGACCTGTGCTTTCGATTTTAACATACAAAAACGAGGAAGAAGCCGTTGCGATGGCTAATAACACGGACTACGGTTTGGGTGCTTATATCAGCACGGCGAACTTGGAGAAAGCGAACGAATTGGCGTCCCGTATCCAAGCGGGTGTGGTGCTCATCAACGGGGCAGGTTTTGAAATGAAGGCACCTTTCGGCGGGTTCAAGCATTCCGGAATCGGGCGTGAATATGGTATTTACGGTCTGGAAGATTGCTTGGAAACCAAAACGATTACCGGTTTCGATCTTCCGATGTAAGATATTGATTTCATATAAGGATCAAGTTCTTGTCTGGTGGCGAGAGCTTGGTCTTTTTAATATGGCTTAAGGCTAACGTACAAGCATTTAATAGGTTAAAAGCATTTACTAGTAATAGAGTTTGCGCGTATATGTAAATGCAATTGTAGTAAAGAGAGGGGCTGCTAGAAATGTCATTTAGCTACCCAAAAAATAAAAAGGCGTTCGTGGTAAAGTTAAACGTATAGATCCGAATCTTCGATAAGTAAAAGATAGACTCGATCCAGGGGAAATGGTGATTGGCGTAATCATGGCAACTCCAGCACTATTCAATAGAATCAAACGTAATATCATCAGGTCCAACATCATATTGCAAATAGCCTGTTCCGACAATATTTTGATTAATGTTATTTGTGGATGAGTGAGGGAATGCGCATGAACCGTTGTAAAAAGTACATTATAGAGGCGATTAGAATCCCAATTGCAGCAAAATGGTTGCGTTAAGTACAACATAGAATACCGTCGCGGCAGCAAAGTTGGTTGTACATAGAATGCTGTCGCACTCGCAAGTTGGTGATGAGTAAAAAGTGATAGGAGCCGGATAAAAACCTCCTTAACCGGGACTGCTTACAAATAGTCCCGGTTAAGGAGGCTTTTTTGTTATAATGGCTAGATGATAGATTTTCGACATTTTTCTTGCTAACTACAAAGAATACGACATAAAATGCCAATAATACTACATTCCTATGCCGAAAAAGAGTATGTTATGGTTTTCTTGATGCACGATTTTCATAGGAGGTACAAAAATGAGAGGATTTACTTTTCTGTTCCGATCAATTCGGGGAAAGATACTGGTCTCTTTTTTTATTTGTATTATGATTCCGATTACAACTATTTTATATAGCTTTTATCAATCATCCGGTGCGGTAGTAAAAGAAGAAATACAACGCAGCAATCAAGAAGCATTGCATCAAGTAGCAATCAATATGAATGATTTAGCAGAACGCATGTTAAAAGCATCGAATCTTATTATGAATGATCCTGATTTCAATCAATTTCTTGATGCCGGGACGGATTGGAACACGAATTATCAGGACCTGAGACGATATAATATTGTGCAGCAAAGACTTAGTAACGTACGGGACATTCTGCTCGATAGTGGAGCGGTGATCGCTGTGATCGATAACCGCGGGTTTGTCCACACAACCTTGTCTGAACCAAATGACCTAGGCAAACAAGCTCAATTGCTTAATCAGGTTGAAGCAGAAGACTGGTTGAAGGAAACGAAAACCCAGAATGGTTGGCCGGTATGGAAGTATCCGTACGAGGGGGCTATTCAAAAGTTGGCCGGTGCCGGTGAATCTTATTTTACCTTAAGCAGAGCTGTCCAGGGAAACCCGAACGAGGTGGCTAACGTTCTATTTATCGGCATCCCTTCATCCGTCTTTCTTCATGTCAAGAAACAGCCGTGGCACACGGAACATAGCAGCTTCATGCTGCTGAATGAACAAAATCAGCGGGTTGGAGGCGAATCGCCGCTAACGCTTGAAGAGACGGATGGTTTGATCAAGCGGCTGCTTTTAAATGAACAGGTTGGAAAGGCTGAAAGCGAGATTTCAATCCGGGATTACGCAATCAGCATGGAAAAGTTCCCGCGGCTCGGTTGGAAACTTGTACAGTTTACTCCGCAAACACAGTTATGGAATCAACTAGGGGGAATCCGCAATCAGTCTATGCTTTGGTTATTTGGGTGGTTTCTCTTGTTTACAGTGGTGTTTATTTATTTCATGATTCGGTTAACAAAACCGTTGAAACAACTGGTATCATCCATGAATCGCCTTGGAAGCGGCGACTTCCACTCCTATGTGTCGATAGAGGGAAAAGACGAGTTTACGATACTCGGCAATCATTTTAATCGTATGCTTGACCGCTTGCAGCAGTTGATTATGAACTTGTCCGAAGAGCAAAAGCGTAAGGAAGAGGCAAAACTTCAAACGCTTCAAGCGCAAATCAATCCGCATTTTTTATTTAATACACTTAATTCAATCAAATGGATGGCGATGTTATCCGGCGCTAGACATGTGAGTCAAATGATTACGAAATTAGGCAAGCTGCTGCAGTATACGATGAAGGTTGGCGAGGAGTTTGTCACGTTGGAAGACGAGATTACGCATCTGGCTTCATATCTAGATTTGCAGAAGATCCGGTTTAACGATAACATACGTTTTCAATTCCATATTCCTGCGGAACTTAACCATTTTTCGGTTTTAAAGTTTATTTTACAGCCGATTGTAGAAAATTCGATTATTCACGGGCAGAAGATGCCGTTGCTCATAGAAATCTGTGCGTCAATTGAGGATGGCGCCCTAATGATTAGGGTTACAGATAACGGCAATGGAATTTCGGAGGAGCGCCTCGAAGAACTTGGGAAGGAACTTAGTCAAGATCATGCGAGATATCGTGGAATTGGGATATACAATGTGAACGAAAGGATCAAAATGCATTTTAGCAGTGCTTACGGGATCGTGATGAATAGCACGTTGGGGGAAGGGACGGTGGTGACGGTTAAGTTGCCACTGCAGTCTGTTCCGGTAGCCACTTCGGCAGAGGATCAAGCAGATAAGGAGACGAACAGTGATGATTAGAGTACTCATCGTAGATGATGAATTTTTGGTGCGAGTAGGGCTGAAGACGATAATTCCATGGGAACAGAATGGCTTCGAGCTTGTGGGTGAAGCAGCTAATGGCGTTGAGGCTCTACATATTCTGAACGAACAGGAATGCCATATCGTGGTAACCGATATCCGAATGCCAAATTGTGACGGACTACAGCTGCTCGAAGAGATGAAAATCGTTGCGCCCCAAGCGAAATGCCTGATTCTATCCAATCATAACGATTTTGAGTATGTGCAGAAGGCGCTTCGTCTTGGCGCAGTCGATTATATTCTGAAACTCACGATGGAGCCAGAAGAGCTGCTGGAAAAGCTGAATCAACTTAAGGAATCGATTGAGCTTGAGACGGTTAAAACCATGGAAGACTCACAGCTCAAATACAAGATGACCAAATATGGAAAAGAAGCTAGGGAAAAGCGCATCAGGGAACTGCTTGTGAAGCAAAACAGCACACGCAGTGACGTGGAGGAAGTGATGCGCGAGTTTAATCTTCGGCCCTACCGAACACCGATCTATGTGGTGAACTTTCAACTGGATCATTACAACGAAGTAGTGGAGCAGAATAAATTCCAAAGCGAAAGATTGCTGCATTTTACGGTAGCTAATATTTTGACGGAAATTTTCAAGAAGTATGGCGAAGATGAACTGATCGAAATTGAGAACGGCAAGTACTCAATCATTGTCGATCATCTACAGGCATCCATGCTGCATGAGGTTCAAGAAGCCGTAGCTGCTTTCCTCGAGATTACGATCAGCATAGGAGTGTCAGGGCCTGTGCAAGAAATCCTGGACGTTCACCAAGGATTTATTCAAGCGGGCGAGGCGCTCGCTTATCGGTTTTATGAACAAGAAGGCGCTTTTATCTACTTTGAGCACATTCAGGCGGTTGAGCCCGGCACCTTTCAGGAGCCTTGGTCAGATGAGGACTGGGAGCGGCTCGTAGAGAAGAAAGATGCTGTCGGTTTGCAGCAAAAATTGGATGAGGGCTACGAGGCTATTCAAAACGGGCCGAAGAGTAATCCAGAGGATATGCGGGAAGCATGGGTTCATCTCGTACATATATTAGAAGCTTTTGCCCGGAAATTGGGGGGAGATCTCTATTCAGTTCCGCTTCATGGGGCTATGTACCCGTATCACGCGGTGCGCAGTCTGGAGAGAATGCGTGATATATACCTTTGGTTTCACGGTTGGCTGCCTGTGTATCTTGACCAAATCAAGCTGTATTCCAATCAGCAGTATCGCCCTGAGATTCAAGCTGTAATCAACACGATTAAGGAGCAGTTTGATCAGCCGTTGAAGGTGTCGGAGCTTGCAAAAAAGGCAGGTTTCACGGAGAACTATTTAAGTGTGCTGTTCAAAAAAGAAACGAGTGAAACCATCATGGATTATCTGATCCGAATCCGTATGGCCCGGGCCCGAGAGCTTCTGAAGGACCAAGCCTATAAAATTTATGAAATTTCCGAGATGGTAGGCTATGGGGACTCCACATATTTCAGCAAGCTGTTTAAGAAAATGGAGGGTGTTTATCCGCTTGAGTATCGGAAGCTTTACTTAGGCAAATCTGCTTCGTAGAAAAGTCGGGTTTTTAGCAGGAAATCACCATGTTCTCACATATCGGTATTTGTTACGCTGAAGCTGTTCAAGTGATCTTGTACAACTTTAGGAGGGGATAGACATGAATAAATGGTATAAAGGGTCAATTGCTGTCATGCTAACAGCATCCATGGTATTGACAGGTTGTGCGGCTAAGAATGATACTGCCGTTGTAAAAACAGATAAAAAAGCGGTGAAACTCGTCGTTTGGGGAGCGGTTCCTGAAGAAACGGGACCAAAGACTGTAGTTGAGAAGTGGAACAAAGAGCATCCTGACATTCAAGTGGAATACGTTCGTTATATTAATGATGATTCAGGTAATACCAAGCTGGACACGGCGTTGATGACACAAAGCGATGCGCCGGACATCTTCTTCAGCTACGGTGAAAACAACTTGTACCGCCGTGAAAATGCGGGGATGACGGTACCGCTTGATGAGATGATCAAGAAGGAAAACTTCGACGTGGACGGCGTGATTGGGAACAACAATGTCCTGAAGTACAAAGATCAATATCATTACCTTCCGGCTTACAAGAATGTGGATTTTGTAGTATTAAATAAGAAGGCACTTGACGAAGCCGGCGAAAAAGTACCGGCAGATTGGACCTGGGACGATTTTTTGACGCTTGCTGGGAAGTTGAACAAAGGGGATCGTAAAGGCAGCTTCATTACGCCGGGGGCTGACTTGTTGATAGGGAAATTCACGCTTGTTTCCTCCCAACCGAAAGATTCTTTCTATAAACAGGATGGTTTGTCCAATTTTAATCATCCTGCCATGAAAAAAGGCCTAGACATTCAAAAAGCTCTTTACGACAAAGGATATATGGTGGGTTGGGGCGAAGGACTTGCAAATAAGCTGGATCCGGCTAACGAGCTGTTAACCGGCAAAGCCTCTATGGTTTATGGCGGTGCATGGATGATGCGGAGCTTGAAAGATAAAATCAAATGGCCAAGAGACTTCTCTGTTGCGTTCGCGCCGGCTCCTCAATATGAAAAAGGAACGAACGTAAACAACGGCGGTATGAACGATTTCATGTCCATTAACAAAAACAGTGCCAACAAGGAAGCCGCTTTTAAATTTATTTCGTGGTACTTGACTCAGGGTAACATGGATATGGTTCCAGGCGGGCGTATTCCGACGAATAAAAAAGCGGACATGACGCAAGTCACACAAATGATCGTTGGAGACAATAAAGACATCATCGATCAAGAATCACTGGCAAACGTTTTGAAAGCGAACTATACCTTTGCGGTTCGTGAAAGAGCGGTCGCATTCCCGCAAATCACTTCTATAACGAAAGAAGAAGCGGAAAAGTATTTCATGAACCAACAATCGATTGAAAAGACGCTTGAAACGATGCAAAAACGGGCTGACCAAGCGATACAAGCCGAAAAGAAGTAATGCTATTCTAATAAAAAACCTGCAAGCTCTTTATTGAAGAGATTGCAGGTTTTTTTTGTTCCATTCGGCTTTATAGACATCGCAGAATTAGACAGAAAACGCCAAGTTTCGACCATTCCGCTTGATTCCCCTTTTCACTACAATGAAACCAACTAAGAAAGGAGTGGGTCAAGCCGTGAAAAAAGGAGTTCAGAAACATCGATATAGAGATAATTTGGCTGGATATTTATTTATTTTGCCCAACTTTATAGGGGTACTTGTGTTTATTCTTGTCCCGCTGCTCATCAGTTTGATGATGGTATTTATGGATTGGGACTATTTGCAGGGAATGGCTGGCATTCAGTGGGTTTGGTTAGACAATTTCATTCAGCTTGTTCATGATGAACTATTCTGGAAGTCGCTTGAGAATAACGTTATCTTCACCGGTGTAACGGTGCCGGCGGCGATGTTGTTGGGCTTAATCATAGCGGTCATTCTGAATCAATTTGTGTATCTTAAAAATTTCCTTCGCGTACTCTTTTTCTTACCGTATGTGAGCAGTATCGTAGCAATCTCAATTGTATGGAGCGTGCTGTATAACCCGACGCAAGGGCCAATTAACCAATTTCTAAAATCGTTAGGCGTCCAGCAGCTTCCAGGCTGGCTTGCAAGTCAGCATTGGGCACTGCCGGCAATCATGATTATGGTCATTTGGACATATACGGGGTATACGATGGTCTTATACATGGCTGGGATTCAAGGCATATCCAAGGACTTGTACGAGGCAGCAGATATCGATGGCGCAACAAAGTTCAGGCAGTTCTTCAATATTACGATGCCAATGCTGAAGCCTACGAGCTTCCTCATTGCCGTGACACTCGTTATTTCTACGTTCCAGGTGTTTGCTGCCGTTTCTGTTATGACAAAAGGTGGGCCATTGAACTCTACGATGGTGTTGTCTTATTACATTTACGTTCAAGCCTTCCAATATTATAAGGTTGGTTATGCAGCGGCGATGTCTTGGATTCTGTTCATTATTATTTTCATCATTACGATGATTCAATGGAAGGGTCAGAAAAAATGGCAGGATCAATTTTAAAAGGAGGAGAAATCATGGGAACATTATCCATACGTAAAATCATGACGAAGTCGATAGTAACCGTCATTTTCACAGGGCTTGGAATTGTGATGATTGCGCCGTTCTTATGGATGCTTTCAGCTTCGTTCAAGCTGCAGTCCGACATTTTTAAAGCGCCGATTGAATGGATTCCGCACGTGTTTCATTTTGATAGCTATCAAGAAGTTTGGGCTGGGAAACATCCTTTCTATGAGTATTATTGGAATTCGATTAAAATCACTTGTTTGACCGTGCTGGGCACGCTGGTGACAAGTTCCATGGCTGGTTTCGCGTTCGCAAAGCTGAACTTTAAAGGAAAAGAAGCGTTATTTCTTATTTACTTGTCAACCATGATTATCCCTACGCAGATTTTGCTTGTGCCCCGGTTTATTCTGTTTGATAAATTGCATTTGGTTAATACCCATGCGGCAATCATTTTGCCGGGGTTGTTTTCGGTGCTGGGTACTTTCATTATGAGACAATTCTTCAGCACGCTGCCGAACGAATTGTTGGAAGCTTCGAAAGTCGATGGAGCGAGTATTTTTCGAGCCTATTGGCAGATCTGTCTTCCTTTAACGAAGCCTGCTTTAGTATCGCTTCTTATTCTTAGCTTCACGTGGCATTGGAACGAATATGAGGGACCGCTCATTTTCTTGCGGACTAATTCGCTATATACGCTGCCGCTTGCTCTAACCAATTTCGTCGATGAGAACACGACGAACTATACAGCAATTATGGCGGCATCGGTTTCGTCACTACTTCCGCTTATTATCCTTGTCGCTTTCTTCCAACGATGGTTTGTTGAGGGGATTGCCAGCTCAGGTGTAAAAGGATAGCACCTAAATGGTAGATTATATCGAAAAGGTCCGCATATTCCTACAAAATGGGGCGCTTTTGGATGAAGAACAAGCCATTTCTTAGGTGTGTTATCGACATTAGGTCATATATCAGAGAGTTAAGCGCTAACACGGCTTAACTCTTTTGTATTTTTAATATTTTTAAAGGAATTTTATGGTACAAAAGGATGAATTTTAATTTGGTCATTCCAATCTGGTTGACATTTTTTTCCGACAATTGGTTAGGTCTAAATGATCAAACGTATAGATCGTAACTCCTGAAATTGGATATTCTATCCTTAATAGAGACAGAAAACTACAAAAATAGCGAATTATATAGTCATGTAGTGCTCTTTTGACTGTAAGAATTTAGCTGTTATGATTATGGTAAACATGGGTATTGTTGAAGGAGCCAAATACAAATATCGGTTAAAGGATGATTACGCAGATGAGAAAGATGTTCTCAGGTGAGAGTAGGGTCTTTTACTTGTACCGGTTTATTTCGCTGGCTGGGACTTCGTTAGTTTACGCTATTGAGGATCGTGGTCCCCCGTTAGGTGTCAAAATAGGCATCATCCTCGTGTTGTTCATCTTTGCTACATGGATTACAGACATGTACACCCAAAGCGGTAAAGCCTCTCGCACAATTAAAATAACCGTAGGCTTGGAAATGACGGGGATGATGGTCCTCCATCTTCTAAGCGGCGGTATGGACAGTCCGTTTCTGTGGTGTGTTTTCAACCCTGCTTGGATGGCTGCCAGCTATCTTTCCTCTGCCTATTGCTGGTTCATGATGCTAAGTTACTTTTTGTTTATTACGGCTTTTTCCTATTTTTTTACGAACGGGCAAATGGAGACACTTGGCAGTATGCTGCTAAGTGAAAATCGGTTTTACCTGATGCTGTTGTTTATGACACTCACCATTCAGTTATTGGCCGGTGTTAAAAATCGTCTTGAGATTGCGAATGCTCGAACCAATGAATCGATGGAGCATATGAAATCGCTGTATCAAATTGTGGAAGCAGCAACTCATAGTGATTCTGAGAATTTGAAAATTATTTTTGCTGAGTTTGCTTTAAAGTTGACCAAGCTGAGAATGTCTTTTTTCTGGGATGTAAATGGGCATGCCAAACCGGATCAACTGATTACACAAGGTGTGTTGCCGATTGGCATTGAAACGTCCCTTTCCGAAGCTTTTGACATGCAAGAAGCCGAGCTTAGACGGCTCGAATCCAGCAGGCTGATGAGTCTGGCGGAATACGGTGACTTTCTTGTCATGCCAATCAGGTCGTCGACCCGATTCTGGGGAGTCATGGGCGTTAAGATTGAGCCTGCCAGCTACGAGGAAGGCAGACAGGGGTATATTCAACAGCTTGGTTTTCTATCCGAGCTTTGCTCCGTCATCCTGGAAAGGCACCAGCTGGAACGAATCGAGAATCAGTTGATGATTATCGAGGAGCAGAATCGAATTGCCGATGAGATGCATGATAGTGTCTCGCAGTACATTTTCGGAATTGTTTATGCCGTGCATTCGCTGAGTCGCAAGTGGAAAGAGATTTCGAGAGAACAGATCAAAGAGCAGCTGCAGCTCATCCAAGAGTCTTCCGTAGCCGCTTCGCAAGAACTTCGTTCGACGATTTATAGTCTCAGTTCCAGAAAAAATGGCGGTGATTTTTGGATTACGACCGTCAAATCACATCTGGACAGCGTGTCCAAGCTGCATGCTGTGAAAGTGAATTTGCATGTAACCGGCGATGATCATCGTCTGCATGTGAATTATCAAAAGGCTTTGTTTCGAATTATTTCAGAATCCACGGGAAATGCCATTCGCCATGGGCACAGCACACTCATCAAGGTTGAGCTCCGTATAAAGCCGGATGAGGTGAGTTTGTCCGTTTTGGATAACGGAAGTGGCTTTAGTGTGAAAGAACGATTGTCAGATCCTAAAACGGTGGGTCTAGGCGTTAATAACATGGAACTGCTCGTCCAGTCACTAGGTGGAATCATTACTATTCAGAGCACACAAGGAAAAGGTACTCATATTCAACTGACCATCCCATTTCAACCACAGGACAACAAGGAACTCAATGAACTTCAGATGATGGGCTAAACAAGGTCATGTAGGTTATTCCCATTCAAACGAAAGCAGGTGGAACTTTGAAAGTTGTTATCGTAGATGATCATCCGTTGGTGCGTAGAGGATTGTCAGCTGTGCTAAAGCTTGAAGCAAACATCGAAATTTCTGGTGAATCGGAGACGGTGGAGCAAGCATTGGAGCTAATCAAGGAAACAAAACCGGATTTGGCTATTGTGGATCTAAAGTTAGGGAATCGCTCTGGTCTTGAAGTGGTAGAGAATATTAAAGATACACCATGCCGAAGCATCATTCTGACTTCATCAACGTCGGAGCAGGATGTAAGAAAAGCAGAAGCTGTGGGTGCGGATGGTTATGTACTCAAAGAAGCGCTTCCAGAAGAGTTGCTTTTGGCTATTAAATTGATTTTCAAAGGGAAAAAGTATTTTGATCCAGGTCTCATGGAAATGTTGTTTAAGAAAGAGGAAGAAGACAGCTTCAGCAAGTTAACGCCGAAAGAGCGGGAAGTGTTGATTGGTCTGGGAGAAGGTTTATCCAATCAAGGAATGGCTAAGAAACTCATGGTGACGGAGTTTACCGTTAAGAAACATGTAAGCCAAATTTTGAATAAGTTGTGTGTCAACGATCGTACGCAGGCGGCCTTGTTAGCGCAATCCAAAGGATTAGTCAGCGGTTTTCAGTGAGTCTTCAGAGCCATATGGTTCGAAAGTATACCATCGCTTTATTACATATGGGTATGAGTGGATACACGAAATAGACCCAAAAATTATAATTTCGAGTAATATCATAATTTTGGGAATTCATTTAGTATTTGACTATAACCAATTAAATGACAAAAAGCGGCATTCTTCATTCCATTTGGTAGAGTGCTTCAGCTAGCTTACAGGCTAGTTATCACCGTCGAATAGTGATTGTAGAGTGCTCTGTATAAAAGGAGTGATTGAATGTCGTTTCGATAGGTGGGGATGAGGAGAATAAAACGCTTTCATTACAAACATCTTAACTGAAAGTTTTCTGAAAAGCAATACTGTATTTCTTGATTTATCAACTATTTTTTCGGGAGGGAACCATGGAGAAATCGATCTTGGATTACTTTGTACTCATTCGCAAAAAGCTGTGGATGATTGCGTTGTTCGTTCTTCTCTCGTGCCTGACAACCTTCTATGTCAGCAAAACATTTGTTGAGCCTGTATACAAGGCAAATACACAAGTTTTGGTAAGCAGTACGTTTAAGAGTGAAGAGAAAATAGATCTGAATGATGTATCGATGAACATGAATTTAGTTGAGAGTTACAAGGAAATCATTAAGTCGGACCAGATCATTCAGAAGCTTCTGACGGACCATCCGGAATTCGGTATGACGCAGAAAGAACTGTTGAAGAACTTGAAGGTAAGCTCAACGGATAAAACGCAAATAATTAAAATCGAGTTGGAAGATCCGAGCTATGAGAAAGCCGTCACGATGACGAAAACACTTGCGGATACATTCATGACCGAAGTGCCGTCCTTGATGAATATGAACAATGTCAAAATACTTTCCAGTTCAGATCCAGCTGTGAAGCCTTTGCCGGCGAACGCTAGTATCGTAATTAACCTGGCGTTGAGCTTTGTTTTATCGGCAATGGCAGCTATTGGTGTGTTTTTCTTTTTTGAAAATATCAATGATACGATTCGCTCTGAAAAAGAGGCAGAGTTCATTGTGGGCCTTCCCGTTCTTGCTTCCATCGGAACGATAAAGAAAGGCAAAGCAACCAAGTCTTCCAAAGCGCTAAGCAGAGAGGTAGGGGAACAGACGTATGTTACAGCTAAGTAATGTGCTGGTGACGGAATTAGATCCAATTTCACCGGTTTCCGAATCCTATCGCTCTTTACGAACGGCGGTGCGCTTTAAGAAAGTTGTACCCGCTGATCAAGGGCTAGGAATGGTGCTGATGATCGCATCGCCGAAGTCGCAAGAAGGCAAGACGACGACGCTGGCGAATCTGGCCGTAACGTATGCCCAGGAAGGGAAGTCCGTTGTGATCATTGACAGCAACTTGCGCCAGCCGGGCTTGCATAAGCTGTTTGGTATGAATAATACAAAAGGCTTGCTCCATTTTTTCCAAAAAGGGCTTGCTGTTGATGAAGTTATTACACCGACGGGCATCATGGGCCTTGATCTCATCGTTGCCGGCGGTCAACCGGTTAATCCGTCGGAGCTGGTAGGCTCCTCCCAGATGTTGAATCTGATGAATCAACTGAAGCAGCGATATGAGGTTATTCTGATCGATTCACCGTCAACGCTTGATTATACAGATGCAAGTTTGCTCTCGGAGTACAGTGATGGCGTACTGTTGGTCACAAGGAACGGTAAAACAAAGCGGGAATGGGCGAAACAAGCAAGAACACAGCTCGAACAATCAGGAGCCCGCATGTTAGGTATGGTTTTCAACCAATAATTGAATATGTACGCTTAGGAGGATGAGAAGGATGAAGACGGTCAAGAAAGCAATTATTCCGGCTGCGGGGTTAGGAACGAGATTTCTTCCCGCTACGAAAGCGATGCCCAAAGAGATGCTCCCAATCATCAACAAACCAACTATTCAATACATCGTGGAAGAAGCCATCGAATCCGGAATCGAGGATATTATTATTGTCACCGGTAAAGGAAAGAGAGCGATCGAAGATCATTTCGATAATGCTTTCGAGCTTGAGAACAAGCTGATGGAAACGGGGAAGCTGGAGCTCTTGAAAGAAGTTCAGCGTTCAGCCAAAGTAGAAATTCATTATATTCGTCAAAAAGAACCCAAGGGACTGGGGCATGCGGTCTGGTGTGCAAGAAGGTTCATCGGAAATGAACCCTTCGCTGTACTGCTGGGCGATGATATTGTCACAGGGAAGGTCCCCTGCTTAAAACAACTCATTCAGCAATATGAATTATCAGAAAATTCCGTCATCGGAGTCCAAACAGTACTGCCGGAATTAACGAATCGTTACGGTATCATTGATCCTGGCGAGCAAGATAATCGCCTTTATCAAGTGAAAGACTTTATTGAAAAACCTAAATTAGGTACAGCACCTTCCAATCTTGCCATTATGGGGAGATATGTGTTCTCTCCTAAAATCTTTGAATTTTTGGAGCTTCAGGAAAAAGGCGCCGGCGGCGAAATTCAGCTGACAGACGCGATTCAGAAGCTTAATAAAATAGAACGTGTTCTTGCTTATCATTTTGACGGTATCCGTTATGATGTAGGCGAACGACTTGGTTATATTCTTACCACAATGGCTTTCGCGCTTGAGAGCAAGGATCTTCGATTAGATGTGCTCGATGCGATGGCTTCACTGCTAATTAAGGAGAAATATGCCCCTATCTTAGAACATTTGGGAGGTGAAGATTATGAGCTTGCGAGAACTGCAGGAGGAATATGAGTACTACTATCCGGCTGCTACGAGATTGCAGGAAAGAAAGAACGTAACTTCCTATTCCGTTATGAAGCGTGCGCTAGATATTGTTCTCTCCTTAGCTGGTCTTATTTTCTTGATGCCTTTGTTCATCGTAGTTGCAGTTTGGATCAAGTTGGAAGATCCGGACGGTTCCGTTTTCTTCAAGCAAAATAGGGTTGGCAAAGATGAAACGTTGTTCCCGATGTATAAATTCCGCTCGATGGTCGCTAACGCAGAAGCATTGAAGCAGCAGTTAATGAGCCAAAATGAAGTCGAAGGCGCGATGTTCAAAATGAAAAACGATCCTCGCGTGACTCGTGTCGGCCGAATTCTTCGCAAAACGAGCATTGATGAGCTGCCGCAATTGTGGAACGTACTCATCGGTGATATGAGCTTGGTTGGTCCTAGACCGGCTTTGCCAAGTGAAGTGAAAGAGTACACCGCCTATGACAAGAAACGCTTGGCTGTAACACCTGGCTGCACAGGGTTATGGCAAGTAAGCGGCAGAAGCAATTTAAGCTTTGAGCAAATGGTTGAGCTTGATTTGACTTATATTCGTAATCGAAGTGTTTTCTATGATTTGAAAATTATCATGAAAACCGTATCGGTTCTGCTCGGTTCCAAAGACGCTTTTTAAAAAAAAGTTGAAAAGGAGTACCGCAATGGTGCATGATCAGCCAAAACCAAGGGTATCAATTGTCATCTGTACCTATAATCGCGCGGATTTGCTTCAGATCACACTGGACGCATTGCCTGCATTAACTGCAATAGATATGGCTGAGATTCTTATTGTGGATAACAATTCCACGGATCACACGCGAGAAATCTCCGAGTCATTTGTCCTTCGTCAAGCCGGGGTGTTGCGGGTTCGCTATCTATTTGAACAAACGCAAGGACTGTCGGCTGCGCGAAATAGAGGGATACAGGAAGCAAAAGGCGATATTATTGCGTATCTCGATGATGATGCGGTTCCCTGTTTGGAGTGGATACGCACGATTGTGGACACCTTTGATCATCGGCATGATGTGTATGCCATAGGTGGCATGATTCGTCCGAAGTTCGAAAGCGAGAGACCGGCATGGCTGATCAAATCGCTTGAACTTCCGTATACGATTGTAGATCGGGGAGAAGATGTTCATGAATATCCGATAAATAAGCATCCCTTCGGAGCGAATATGGCTGTTCGCAAATCGTTTCATGATACTTATTTGTTTCCAACCGACCTTGGAAGAAAAGGAACGCTCTTGCTGTCCGGTGAGGAGTCCTGGCTCTTCGAACAGATGCAACAGGAAAGAAAGACGATCCTTTATCATCCTTCCATGGTCGTGGATCACTTCATCCCCGACAATCGCTTAACGAAAGACTGGATCAAGCAGCGTTATTATTATCAAGGTATTACGAATGGCTCCATGCACAAGGGATTTATGAGCAAAGTAGCGCTTCTCGTTAATGTTGCTTGCAGGGTACTCTACATAGCTGTAAATGCTTTGTTTGCCCATACGGAAGGTGAAAAATTGCTCATTGCTTGTCGGATGCAAAGTATAAAAGGCACATTGCTCACGATGCGTAGTCGTGTGAAAATGCGCTTGACAGGGTGAGGATACGGATGACGCCGGTTTTTCCAATACAGCTCAAAAAACCGATGTACTATGCTGCGTTCTATGTCCTGCTTGCAGTGATCATGGGGGTAGCGGCTGTTTATCAGCCTAGCATCAGTATGTTGGGGTTGGCCGTACTTTTCATGTGCATATATGCCATTTACCAACCGGAAAAAATGAGTTACCTGGTCCTGCTTTCAACCGCCATATCCATCAACTACATTGTGGAGGCGAATTTCCCAGGGCTGGAGATCCTTTCCCTTTACAAATTAGGGATACTCATACTATTAGTTCCCAGCATGCTGCAAAATGGACTTCGCATGAAGTTCATTTACCCAATAGTAGCAATTGCCGGCATGTTGTTCATTACACTCTTTTTCTCAGAATGGCATCCGAGATTGACGCTTTCCATCACCTTGAAAGCCTTCATCGGACTCGCGCTTCCTTTCTTTTTCCTCATGATCAAATGGAAAAAGGAAACAGCGGAAAAGCATATCCGGATTATCTGTCTGCTTCCAGTGGTAAGCGTAGTGACTGGGGCAATCCTTCAGCTGGTTCATTTGTATTCCTTTCTCAATGTAGAGTTCACGGGAGCCATCCGAGTACAAGGGGCGAATATCGCACCTCATTTGGCGATGTTAGCTTTTCTTGGGATCACCGTTGCTTTAATTGAAACCAAGCGGAATCCGTTGAATGCCAAGTTCTTGTATTGTACATTGGCTGCCAACTTTGCGATTCTGATTGCTACGGGAACCCGAGGTCCCATACTCGCCATGCTAGCCATGGCCGGGTACTACTTCTTCGATATGGTGAAGCAGTATATCAAAGGGAAGCTCATCTTATTGATTCCGTTGGTCTGTTCCCTTGCTTTAATTGGCGGAGCTGTGTATCTCCAGTGGGACAATATGACGAAGCGTTCCTTCGAGCGCCAGACGGGCACGGGCATCGATTTATCGGGAAGAACGGAGGCGTGGAACTACTTTCTAAAGGGAGTGAAAGATTCCCCGATGACAGGAAGAGGCCTTGGCGCTGTTACTGTCGCGAACGACGGCAGTTTGTACGTCGGTTTTGTGGTTCCGCATAACGAATATATCCGCTTCTATTATGATTCCGGTTATATCGGCTGCATCCTGCTGTTTCTATCGCTGCTTGTGTTATTCCGAATGATTTATCGCGTCATTCCACGGCGAATTAAAATTTATTATGCCGCATTCATTCTGGCATTCTTTCTGTATTCCTTGTCGGATAATACATTATCCACGATTCAATTCATCATTCCTTTTTGCTGGTATTTGAATGGTTTGTATATTCTCTCGACGACAAATTCGAAAAAAGAAGAGTTGATCTGATGAGTAGAGTGACTATGTTCGATGTTCATTTTGATAATTATGACTTTCTGGACTTGCTTGCTTATATGGATGACGTCATTCGCCAGAATAATCATTCTTACATTTTAACCTGCAATGTCGATCATTTAATTAAGCTCAGAAAAGATGCTGAGTTTCAAAAGGTATATTCAGACGCGGGTGCGATTGTGGCGGATGGCATGCCCATTATATGGGCATCGAAGATGCTTCGCAAACCGCTCAAACAAAAGGTGTCCGGCTCTGATTTGTTCGCAAAATTAGGGGAAGCCTTCGCGGAACGCCAATATAAGCTCTTTTTCTTAGGGTCGGCGGTCGGGATTCCGGAACAAGCGGTTAAGAATCTGAAGCTCGTCTTTCCGAATTTGAACATCGTGGGCTGTTACTCACCTTCTTATGGCTTCGAGAAGAAAAAGGATGAGAATGAGCGTATTGTTCAAATGCTGATTGATACGCAGCCAGATATCGTGTTTGTTGGCGTTGGTGCGCCGAAACAAGAAAAGTGGATTTATCAAAACTATCTCCAATATAAAGTGCCGATTTCAATTGGTGTAGGTGCAACCTTCGATTTTCTTTCGGGCACTGTCAAGCGAGCTCCGAACATTATGCAGAGAACAGGGTTTGAATGGTTTTGGCGGCTTGTGCAAGAACCTCGGCGGCTGTGGAAGCGTTACTTGGTACACGATGCGATGTTTGCCGTCCTGCTGTGGCGCGAGGTTGTTAAGCAGTTCAAGCTGAAACGGGAGGGGACGGGAGTCAATAGTGGATGATTTCAGCAAAATGAGTAAACCCCCTTTGATCATGACACAGACGGGTCGCATGACGTTGTTATTCACTGCAATGGCTTTAGCCGTCTCTGTCGTCATTGGTTATTCAAGTGCAACTCTGGATCCTGATCTGAGTATGCAAATTGCAATCTTGTCAATGCTGCTATTTCCTGCTTTTGTATTGGCCTTATTCGATTCACGGCGATTAATTCCCTATATCCTGCTGGTCTGGGTCATTTGTCCGGAGATCCGGCGCATACAGGATTGGATGGAAGGAACGTACCATTCGGTATCGCTGCTAAGTATTGCACCTTTATTAACAAGTGCCGTGCTGATTATTCCTATCTTGGCTAAGTTCCACCAGATGGAATCCCGCATCTACAAGCTGCTCATTTATATAGCCATCGTGCTGCTGTATGGCTGCCTGATTGGCGTAACAAAGAATGGGAGCGGGACCTTTTACGATTTAGCAAACTATGTGATTCCGTTATTGTTAATCCCTTATGCGGCTTTAAGTGAATTCGACAATAAGGCGCTGGACCGTTTAATTGTTGCTTTCTCTAACACGGCCATCTTGGTAGCTGTCTATGGCATTATTCAGTACATCATCGTGCCTCCCTGGGATGCATTTTGGATGAATCATGTGGAAATGACGTCGATTGGCCATCCTTTTCCTTTGGAAATCAGAGTATTCTCTACGCTGAATTCGCCTGGACCTGCAGGGATGTATATGGGAACTGCGCTTGCACCGATGATTTTAGAAAAAAAATGGCGGGGACCGTTAGGCTGGATCGGTATTATCCTGGTTACGGTTGGACTCCTTGTCACGTTAGTTCGTTCTGCTTGGGTAATGCTTTTCATCGATATCGCGATTTATACGGCTGTATCGGCCGGCAGACAGAAGTGGAAGCTGATCGCTCAATTAACAGCTGTTATTGCAGCGATGTATGTCATTATCCCGAAGCTGCCTGGAGCACAGGGGCTGATTGCGCGATTAGATACGATGACAGCCATTCAGGATGACCACTCTTATAATGAGAGACTAGATTTCTTTCATACCGTTTTTCCGATGATGTTCTCGAAACCGCAAGGATTAGGGCTAGGAAGTATTGGTGTCGGCACCAAGCTGAGCAACGGTGGGGCACTAGGGGAATATGGCATTTTCGATAATGGATTTGTTGCCATTTTTCTAACCTTTGGCATTCTTGGCGGCTTATTGTTCCTATGGGCTTTGTGGCTTGTCACCCGTTATCTGTTATCTCAGAAACACCAACCGGGCGGGATAACGGCTTACGGTAAGTTAGGGCTCTCAGCTCTGCAAGGAAGTATCGTTTGTCTTGTTTTTGAAAATGGGTACACAGGGTTGAAAGGTTTTCTATTATGGATGGTCGTAGGCATTGGAATTATGGCGCATCGAACGATCGTTCAAGAGAGGAGGCAAATTTCGGATGCAGCAGCCAGTCAACTTGAAATTAGTCCGCATAAAGCCTCTGTTCGGCTTCATTAAAGCTTTTTTTTCAAGCAAAAGTCATTTATCATCTTCCGTTAAAACGATGTTTTTCAGTGTGCTTATCTTGGTCATTAATATGCTAACCGGTATTTTGACAGCGCGATTTCTTGGGCCATCGGGCCGAGGAGAGCAGGCCGCTATGGTGTTATGGTCACAATTCTTAGCCTTTAGCTTCTCATTTGGTATGCCTTCCGCCATTATTTACAACGTGAAAAAGAACATGAAGGATTCCGCCAAGCTTTATTCGACCGCTGTTCTCATGGGTTTGACAGCAGGCATGCTTGCGATGTGCTTAGGGATACTGGTTTTGCCCTATTGGCTCCGTACGTATTCCGACAGTGTGGTCCTATTCTCGCAATGGTCCATGGTTATCGTACCGCTCATCGTATTGTCCCAGATTAATAATGCGATGATGCAGGTAAGAGGCGAGTATAAACTATTTAATCGTCTGCGATTTCTTATTCCGCTGAGTACGCTCATCGGCCTTGCTCTGCTAATCCTGACTAAAACCATGACTCCTTACACGTCAGCTGTAGCTTATCTCGCTCCGGCGGTTCCCTTTTACATATGGACCACTGTTCGTTTGCTAAGACAGTATCAATGGGTGATCAAGGATGTTTTCAGCTCCTTTAAGACTCTAATCAGATATGGGATTGGATCCTACGGCAACGATTTGATGGGCAATGTTTCCTACTACATCGATCAAATTGTGATAATCGGTCTGCTGAATCCCACTGAGCTTGGACTCTATGCCGTAGCAGTAAGCCTTTCTCGGGTCGTTAATATTTTCTCAACCTCGATTATCGTGGTGCTGTTCCCAAAAGCATCCGGGCTGCCGAAGGATAAAGTGGTGGATATGACGTTCCGTGTATACCGGATCAGCACATGCGTAGCCTTGTTATGCTCCCTGATCATCATGCTGGTTGCTCCTTTCGTCATGCCGCTCTTGTATGGTCCTGATTTTAGAGAAGCCATCAGTGTGTTTCGCATGCTGCTTCTTGAAGTGTCCATTTCAGGTGGAACCATGGTTTTAGCACAAGCGTTCATGGCATTAGGCAAACCCAAGATCGTTACCATTCTGCAAGGGATCGGGCTGCTGGTTGTCATCCCACTACTGACAGTGCTTATTCCGAAGTTTGGACTCGCCGGTGCGGGAATGGCCATTTTGTCATCGGGTATTCTGCGCTTTATCTTTATTTTAATCAATGTCAAATTCACCTTGAAAACGAAACTTCCAAGATTACTGTTGAATAAAGAGGATATCCGTTGGTTGCTTTCAGCAATAACAGCATATAAGGCCAAATAATTGGACATTGGGGGAGGGGCGAACGAAATGAGTCGCTATCGTGATGCTGTGGGAGTGAATCGAATTTCTGTTGTCATCATTGCGCAAGACGATGAATCGAGAATAGCGAATGCGATCGCCTCCTGCAAGCCTTTTGCAGACGAAATTGTTGTAGTCGATGGCGGGAGCAAGGACGGAACCGTTCGAGTGTCCGAGCAATTAGGCTGCAAAGTCTATGTGAACGCATGGCCAGGTTATGCGAAACAGCGTATCTATGGCAGTGATCGTGCCACCTATGACTGGATATTCGTAATCGACACGGATGAGGTGGTCAATGAGCAATTATCAACCTCCATTCAGATGCTGAAAGGCGAGTTATCCGATCCAAGCAAAGCCTATTCCGTTCTGCGGATTGGAGACTTTCTGGGACGCTGGATGGGGAAAGGCGAGAAGCTGGTCCGATTGTATAACCGTACACAAATTCAGTATAAGGAAAGTCTAGTGCATGAAACACCGAATGTGGAGAATGAGAATGTGTTATTTATACCAGGTGTCTTATGGCATTATGGTTTCCGCAGCATTCACGACCATATTCAGCGGTTTAATAAATATACCGATCTGGAGGCAGAAGGCGCAGTGGCGATGGGAAAAAGATTTAGTCTGCTGCGTATGCTCGTTCGACCTCCTTTGCGTTTTGTTCAAAAATATATCGTTCATGGCTTGTATAAAAAGGGAATTCCCGGGCTTGCCGTAGCGCTATTCTGGGGAATCTACGAGTTCCTGGTCTGCATGAAGCAGTATGAGCTTGGATTAGCTCGTAAACGTGTAAAGAAGTCCCATGATGGGCCGATCAAGGAGGGGAAAGCTTATGCAACGATACAATGATTTACGGATCTTGTGCACGGGAATGGGCTGGCCCTCAGCTCAGCCAGGTGGGTTAAACACTTATTTCAAGCATATTTGCGAAAGCTTGGATACGCATCATGAACTTGAAGCACTGGTTTGCAGTGCCAATAAGCCGGAAGTGACAAGCGGTCTTCGTGTCACCAATGTGGCCGGCACGAATTTGAAGTTGAGCAAACGGCGTGATGCTTTTCGCATGCAAGCCACAGAAATCATGAACGGGCAGCATGTTGACATCGTGTATGCGCACTTTGCTCCGTACAGTCTGGGCGTGGCGATGGAGGCGAAAGCCCGAAATATTCCGGTTGTGATGACTTTTCACGGCCCGTGGAGTGAGGAAATAAGGCTTGAGGGGAAAGGTTTGAAGCATAGATTCAAAACCATGATCGCGAAAAACTGGGAAATGAAAGCATACCAATTGGCGGATGCCTTCATCGTGTTAAGTGAAACTTTTCGCGATATTCTTCACCGCCAGTACGGTGTCCCGCTGGCCAAGATACACATCATTCCCGGCGGGGCGGACGTAGCCCGGTTCAGGCCGGCAGCGAATCGTTCCGCAATCAGAGCGAAGCTGGGGCTGCCGGAAGGGAAAACCGTCGTGTTGACTTTGCGAAGGTTGGTTAACCGAATGGGGCTGCTTCAGCTGCTAGAAGCTTGGAAAGAAGTTGTGCGTTCGAAGCCGGATGCCGTGCTGTTTATTGGCGGCAAGGGTCCGCTGAAAGCTGAACTGGAAAGCCGAATTGCCGAGTATGGGCTCCAGTCTAGCGTAAGATTGCTGGGTTACATTCCTGACAGTGAGCTTGCGGACTATTATCAGGCAGCCGATCTGTTCGTTGTTCCGTCACAAGCGCTAGAGGGCTTCGGCTTAATCACGGTAGAAGCAATGGCAGCAGGGGTTCCTGTCATGGCAACTCCGATTGGCGGGAACCGTGAAATTCTTGAGAAATACCGGCCGGATATGCTGTTCTCGGGAACCGGCAGCAGTGACATTGCCTCAGGATTAACTCGCATATTGAAGCATCCTGAGTTGTGGCCAACAAGTGAGCAGTGCAGGAATCATGTGTTGGAGCATTATACATGGAAGAGAGTTTCCGAGCAGGTGAACGAAGTATTTCGTTCCGTGATTGATCTTGATCGCCATGCTTACGTCAGGAATCAATCGGCTGCAGCTAAGAAGAGAGGAGGACGTGAACAAGATGAGAGTAGCTTATCTGGATCATACCGCTAGATGGAGCGGGGGAGAAGTCGCACTGTACAATCTCATTACGAACTTTGGCAAAGAGATTGATCCTCTCGTTATTGTGGCTGAAGAAGGAGCGCTGGTTGATCGGTTAAGAGCGAAAGGGATTGATGTTCGCGTTTTACCTTTAAGTGATAAGGTGCGCAATCGCAATCGTAATGCCGTGAATTTTCAGGCGGTATCGGCGGCATTTGAACTTTGGAGTTATGGGAAAAGGGTAGCCAAATTGCTCAAAGCTGAGAAGGTTGCCTGTGTACATACGAATTCTTTGAAATCTGCCTTTTATGGAGCCGTTGCTGCTAAATGGGCAGGAATTCCACTTATCTGGCATATTAGGGATCATATTGGCGTTCCCTATTTAAAGCCGGTTGTTGCCCAAGCGATTCGCCTGATGTCCCGATTGCTGCCTAATGGCGTTATTGCAAATTCCAATTCTACGTTGAGTGCTTTGAACTTGCCGAAGTCCAAGAAAACATTAGTCGTGTATTCGGCCTTCGCCAATTCCAAAGCTAAAAGCCTGGCACTCGTCGAGAAAACATGGCGAAAACCGTACGTAGTCTTACTGGTTGGTCGGTTGGCCGAATGGAAGGGCCAGCATATTTTGCTCGAAGCAGCAAAGTCTTTTCTGCCGGATGAGCAGGTTCATTTCTGGTTAGCCGGGGATGCCCTGTTCGGCGAAGATGCCTATAAGAAGCAGCTGCTGCAGCAAATTGCCGACAATCAATTGAACAATGTCACCTTGCTAGGTCATGTTGAAGATATTCAGGGGTTAATGCAAAAAGCAGATCTATTGGTTCATACCTCTATCACACCTGAGCCTTTCGGTCAGGTCATTGTCGAGGGCATGGCAGCCGGTTTACCGGTTATTGCTTCTAATGAAGGCGGCCCAACGGAAACCGTTGTGCATGGTGAAACGGGACTTCTCATTACACCAGGGAAACCAGCCGTGCTGGCTGATGCTATTCGCTACCTGCTCGAGCATCCTGAGGAGAGACGCCGAATGAGCGAGAATGGCATCAAGCGTGTGGAGCAACACTTTGTTATCGAACGAACCGTTACCCAAATCACTCATTACTATGCAGGTTTCATCGCTAACTCTTGATGACCGCTTAGTGTGTAAAGGATGGATCAAATGAAAATAGCAATTGCGCATGATTATTTGGTTCAAATGGGCGGAGCCGAAAGAGTTGTTGAAGTCTTTCACCAAATGTACCCGAGTGCTCCCATTTATACGACCATGTTTAGCAACAATCGTCTGCTCGATGAACTGAGGGATGCGGATATACGAGCCTCTTGGATGCAGAAAATGCCTGGAGGAAAAAGTCATTTTAAAGAAATGCTGCCTCTTTATCCGTTTGCGATTAAGGATTTTGACTTTCGAGAATTTGATATTGTGCTCAGTTCAAGCAGCGCATTCATGAAGAGTATTCAGGTACCGAAGAACACGTTCCATCTGTGTTACTGCCATACCCCCATGCGTTTCGCCTGGGATTATGACACTTATATGGAGAGACAAACCAAATCGAGCGTGATGAAACGTCTCTTGAAAATTTATATCGATCAGCTTAAGCAATGGGATCAAAAAACGTCAGCAAATGTAAATCAGTTTATTGCGAATTCTTCGGTTGTGAAAAGTCGTATCCGAAATTACTATCATCGCGATTCCGATGTTATTTTTCCACCGATTAATACGACTCGCTTTCACAGCTCGACGAACATTGATAATTATTATTTGATCGTATCAAGACTTGTGTCTTATAAACGGATTGATCTGGCTGTAGAAGCATTTAATCGGAATGGCCTGCCTCTGCATATCGTAGGGGAAGGCCCCGATCTGATGAGACTGAAGGCGATGGCCAAAGGAAATGTTCGTTTTCTGGGGAGGTTGGATGACGGTTCAGTAACCAAAATGATGGCGGAGTGTCGCGCCTTAATCTTTCCCGGCGAGGAGGATTTCGGGATTACACCGCTGGAGGCGAATGCGGCAGGAAGACCCGTTGTCGCCTATCAGGCTGGCGGTGCGCTAGATACCATAGTGCCTCATGTAAATGGTGTGTTTTTCAAACGGCAAGAGGTAGAGGATCTGCTGCTCGCTATACAGGAAGTGGAAAACCATGCCTGGGATGTGAGCCGAATTATCCAACATGCCCAGAAATTTGATGAAAAAACATTTATGGAGAAATTGAAAATCTACATGGCTAAAGCTTATCAACAATTCAGAGAGGGGAATTAATCGTATGGATATTGCAGTAATTGGAACAGGCTATGTGGGATTAGTTTCCGGGGTGTGCTTCGCTGAGGTGGGAAATAATGTGATCTGTGTGGATCAGGATAAACAGAAAATTGACAAGCTGCAGAACTTCATTTCTCCTATCTATGAACCTGGCATTGAAGAGCTCATGGAGAAGAATATCCATGCTGGCCGGTTAGCTTTTACAACGGATTTGGCTCACGCCATCAGCCAGTCTGAACTCATTATCATTGCCGTGGGCACACCGTCCTTGCCGAATGGCGAGGCTAATCTGTCCTACATTGAGCAAGCGTCTATGGAGATCGGCAAGGCTATGAACGGGTATAAAATCATTGCAACGAAAAGCACCGTTCCCGTAGGTACGAATGAGCATATTCAAATGATTATTGCGATGAATACGCAGCATGCCTTCGATGTTGTATCCATTCCCGAGTTTCTGCGCGAAGGTTCGGCTATCGATGATACCCTTCATCCGGATCGTATTGTCCTTGGACTCGATAATCCAAGCTTGGCTGAGCCGCTTACCGATCTCCACCGTGCCTTCACGGATCAAATCTTCGTCACAAGCATCCGGAGCTCCGAGATGATCAAGTATGCTTCGAATGCCTTTCTTGCGACTAAAATTTCATTTATCAATGAAATCTCCAATATTTGCGAGAAGGTCGGCGCTGATGTCACGGAAGTGGCCAAAGGGATGGGGAAAGATAAGCGAATTGGTTCATCTTTCCTGAATGCCGGTATCGGCTACGGAGGTTCTTGCTTCCCGAAAGATACGGACGCTTTGATTCAAATTGCCGGCAATGTCGATTATGAGTTTCAATTGCTCAAATCCGTCGTGGAAGTGAATAAATCGCAGCGCTACAAGGTGATTTCCAAACTTGAGGCTTCCCTTGGACTGCTAAGCGGCAAAGTGGTCGGCATTTGGGGGTTATCCTTCAAGCCGAATACGGACGATATTCGTTATGCGCCGTCGATTGAAATTGTTGAAACGCTGATCCGAGCTGGAGCAACGCTGAAGCTGTATGATCCAATTGCGATGGATAAATTCAGGGAGCGTATTGACCATCCTTCGATTCAGTGGTGTGAGAATGCCATGGAAGCAGCCGTTGGTGCTGATGCGATTTGCTTGCTAACGGATTGGGAGGAATTCAAAACGATCTCCTTGTCTAAACTGATCTTTATCATGGATCAGCCGATTCTCATTGATGGCCGCAACGTGTACAGCCAAGAACAAATTCAAGGAACGGGGCTCAAATATTATTCCGTTGGGCGACCTGATTTGATTGGCGTATCCAGACCGAAAGCACTGGCTAGATAATTTGCTTGTATCCCAAATAAATCAAATGGAGCGTGGTTTTCATGAAATTGGTACTTCTTTCAGGCGGTTCCGGTAAGCGACTTTGGCCATTGTCCAATGATTCCAGATCCAAGCAGTTCTTAAAGGTACTTGAGGATGATAAAGGCAAAGATGAATCCATGGTGCAACGTGTATGGAGACAACTGCAGAATACAGGCCTTGGCGAGGATGCGTACTTAGCGACGAATCGCTCGCAGGTCGAGATGATTATCAGCCAACTTGGCGGAGAAGCTCCGCTTATTATCGAACCTGAGCGCAGAGATACATTTCCTGCTATCGCTTTAGCTGCTGCTTATATGTATGATGTGGAAAGTTTACCTTTAAACACAGTGATTACGGTGCTGCCGGTAGATCCGTATGTGGATGAGGCATTTTTCCAGAAAATTAAACAATTAGAGGACGTTCTGCACGAAACAGACGCGAATTTAGCGCTAATGGGTGTCGTTCCGACGGTTCCGTCCGAGAAATATGGTTATATTGTTCCTTCTGAAGAGCGCCGGGAAGGGACAGAAGCGGTAGCAGTCCAATATTTCTTCGAGAAGCCTAACCGGGAACAAGCAGCAGTTTTAATTGATCAAAAAGCGCTTTGGAATTGTGGCGTCTTTGCATTCCGGCTGGGCTATCTCATTGAGGTCATGATGGATAAAGGAATTCCGATTCAATACGAGGAAATGCTCAGAAATTATCATAAATTAACGAAAATCAGCTTCGACTATGAAGTTGTTGAGAAAGAAGCAAGTTGTGTCGTTGTTCCTTACGATGGATTCTGGAAGGATTTGGGAACTTGGAATACGTTGACGGAAGAAATGGGACGTTCCCAAATCGGGACAGGTATCGTAACGACGGATTGCGAGAATACTCATCTGATTAACGAGCTCGACATCCCTGTCACCGTTATCGGCATTCATGACGCTGTTGTAGCCGTGAGCCCGGATGGCATTCTGGTGACGAACAAGTCGGAGAGCCCTCGCATTAAGGAAGTCATGAATACAATCGAGCATCGCCCGATGTATGAAGAACGCAGATGGGGACGGTATCGTGTTATTGATTATGTCAAATATGCCGAAGATAATGAGGTGCTTACGAAACGTATTCTCGTTCATGCCGGTAAAAATATCAGTTATCAGCTGCATTACAAACGTTCTGAAGTATGGACCATTGTAAGCGGCGTAGCGGATATTATCATTAATGATAAGCTCTACCAAGTGAAGCCGGGGGATGTTGTGCGTATTCCGGAGGGGACCAGACACAGCATACGGGCAATTACGGATGTTGAATTTATCGAGGTACAAAGTGGATCCGACTTAGTCGAAGAGGATATCGTTCGGATTTGTATGGACTGGAAGGATATTTCCCTTCATCAATTTATTTAAGTTTTGTTTTGAAACAAAGAACCGCCTTCTATTCGATTTCGGGAATGGAAGGCGATTCCTTGTTTGAAGGCATAAAAATTACAAATATACCCATTTCATGGTGAAAAGGATGCGTTATGACAAAGAAGATGATTCAAATTTTAGGAAAGGCAGGTGTACGTAAGAAAGTGGTTTCCTTATTGTTCTTACTCTCCTTGGTAGCTCCGAATTTCTTGTTTCAACCGCAAGCAGCGGCGTCCGCGACTTCTGTTCCAGTCAACGCGCAAGCAACGGTAGAAGCGAAGGCGGTGCTGCAGAAGCTCTATGTCGTTTCGGGTGTCAGCACGATTAGCGGGCAGCATGATTATCTTGAAAGTCCAGATGAATGGACGAATCAAGTGAAAGGGTGGACAGGAAAATTTCCTGCCCTTCATGGTTATGAATTCGGTGCCGTTTTGGCTCAAAACGAAAGCCAATTGGCGCAACAAAGGCAAAAGGTCGTCAACAGCGCAATCGCTTGGAATAAGGCCGGCGGTATGGTTACTATCTCTTATCATCAAAGCATTCCTGGCACCTGCCTCTGCTGGTCGAATGTGCAGCGGAATATGAGCCAAGCGGAATTCGATAAGTACGTCACCCCGGGCACTCCCCAGTATGCGAAATTGATTGATGATCTGGATAAAACGGCAATTTACTTGGAGAAATTGAAAGAAGCGGGCGTTCCTGTCTTGTGGCGTCCCTATCATGAAATGAACGGGGACTGGTTCTGGTGGGGCAAGAAGGACAACTTCTCCGCACTGTGGACGATTATGTACGATCGCTTCGTGCATGTGCATAAGCTGAATAATTTGCTTTGGGTGTGGAGTCCTAACGCGCCGAATGCGAATGCCGACCCTTTCACGGCCACCTATCCAGGGGGAAGCAAAGTGGATGTTCTCGCGGTCGATATCTATGATAATGATTACAATCCGGATTATTATAAAAGTATCACCCAATTGGCAGGCGGCAAGCCTGTGGCGATCGGGGAGAATGGCGAACTGCCAAGTGCTGATGTATTAAAAGATCAGCCCCGCTGGGCTTATTTCATGACGTGGGGCAAGATGCTGACCGAAAATAACAAAAAAGATGAGATTAAATCGTTCTACTCGCATTCGAAAATATTGAGCAGGGAATCTTTCCTGCCAATCAAACAACCGCAGATTCAGCCAATTTCGGCCCCGGATAGTAAAAATGGGCTGCGAGCGGAATATTTCGACAATAAGGATTTGACCGGGCTAAAAGAAACGAAGGTGGATGCCAAAATTGATTTTAATTGGTCGACTTCAGCCCCTTTCCCTTCCATGCAAGCAGATACATTTTCGGTGAGATGGACAGGCAAACTTTTGCCCGCCTATTCGGAAACGTATCAGATATCCACGCTAAGCGATGATGGCATTCGCGTTTGGGTGAACGGCAAGTTGGTTATTGATAGTTGGTTCAATCAAAGTTGGGTAGAACGAACAGGATCTATTGCCCTTACCGCTGGCGTGCCTGTTGATTTGAAAGTGGAGTATTATGATAACCAGAATGGTGCCGCTGCTAAACTCATGTGGAAGAGTCCTTCCCAACCCAAAGAAATTATTCCAGCAAATGCCCTATTACTACCTTAGAGGTTTGAGAGGTATCTAACATGATGAGATATGTGATTGTGCCATCGGCCTTGTTGATCTTACTGATCCTGATCTCGGCTTCGACTAATTACGGTGCATCTGCAAGAACAGAGATGGTAAAGGTGATGACAGAATCCAATCAGATTGGCAATCCAATCTGGACGTTAGGCAAACCCGACGATTCTGATTTGGAATTTGGAAAAGAAAGCGCAGATTCGATCAGTTATACCGTATCTTCGGGCGAACAGCAGCAGGAGACTTGGAGCTCGGTGCCGCAAGGTCTCAATAAATCGTTGAATCCAACTTTGTCGATCAACTATGCCTTAGCTGAAATACCCGAATATGGGGTTCATTTCCGAGTGAAAATTCTAGATGCGCATAAATCCGTTCCTCAGATGGCGGTGTTTTCCAATAACCTGCTTTCGGGCATCATTCAAATCGCCGGAGTCGGAGGGACGACTAGCGCTTACGAATATAAAAAATTATATGAGCTCTATATTCCTAAGGAGCAGCTGCAGCTCGGAAATAACGTATTGAAGCTGTCGGCTGAAGGATGTTTGTCTTGCAAAGCGGATGAGAATAAATTTCTATGGTGGAAATGGGACTATCTCTCGCTTGATGCACTAGCTGCCCCTGCCGAAGAGCCTATTCATGGGCGATATGTGGAATCGGGCACCAAGGTCAGCAATTTGTCCTTTTATTATGACCAAGGAGCGGTTCGACACCTTCCCTATGTTTTAAAATGGCTTGGAATTGCCTATAGCGGCAATGTGATGCGTGTGGATTGCGCGACCGATGTCAAAGAGGGATGTTCCGCCATTAAGCCTTATTATGAAACACTGCGTGACTACAACACGCAAGCGGTAGCTCTTCATTTGCATACAGGAAATATTAAGCTGAATGATGACGGCACACTGCCGGCCGATGCAGAAAATAAGTTGTCGGACTATGTGAAGCAGTATGGCTCCATGTTTCAATACTATGAGATTGATAATGAACCAGGCTTATTTAATCGATCCAAAAGCGTGAATCTGGCCATAGCCAAATGGCTCAAAACCAATCTGCCCGAGCTTGCTCCACATGTGAAAACGGTCGCTCCGGGCTGGGCTTATGCGCCGCAATACAGCATGAGAGCTTGTCGGAATCAAAACACATCGGGCGTGCTGCGCTGCGGAGATCCTGACGGATGGGAGAGTGATCCGAATCAGCGAATGGAACTTGAAGAGATGACGGATTTAACCAACGGGCATGCGTATGGGACCTCTTATGTGAATAATAAAGATGGAAGCTTTCTGGAGAACATGCGGACCTTCGGAGGGGCAGAGGATGGTTTGCAGAAGCTGATGCTGAATACGGAGTACGGCACTTCGGATAGCCATAAAGATCCCGTTGAATATGGCGCGGCGGAACCCCATGCGGCTGTCTTTGATCGCATCATGAGAGCTCATATCGGATATGCCGATATGTTCATGCAGCACGCGGCCTTTTATCCGGAATATGCCTTGTTCGAACCGGGCATTGATTTGAATACGCAGAACCCCGCACAGATGCAAATTCATAAGAATTCGACGGAAGAGGATACGCGAGTCGGGGTGATGCGGCGCTTAAATCTGGCTTATGCGACGCATGGCAAGCCGTTGGTGTACGAAATAAGCAATAAACCGGAGCTATCGGATAAACTGGTTTATTTCCGGGGCGTGGATACCTCGACATTACCTGCACTTCCTGGTTCAGGAGGGAAATCGGATAAGATTTTACTCAATTTTGTAAATTTTGAATCGAGTCCGCAAACGATACAGGTTAAGGTGACGATGCCAGAGGCTGCGATATATGAAGGTGAAAGATTCGGAGCGGGTGATACGTATGAGTCGGCACGATCCTATTTGAGCAGGTTGCAAGCCGATCCCAAACTGGATTTTAAAGAAACGTTAGGCCCGGGTGAGGCTGTGCAGTACATCTTATCGCGGGCAGACGGGGTGAAGAAAGTGGCACCAACGTGGATTCAGGCGAAACCGGCTCAGCATCATGCGATTGAGCTCAGCTGGAATGAGTCGGAAGTAGCACAAAGTTATGATATATTGCGCAAATCCGGCGGGAGTGAGAGCAGTTACGAGGTGATAGCCGAGCAAGTGCAGGGGACTGAGTTTGTAGATACGAGTACAGTAATTGGGAACCAATACGAGTATCAGATTAGACTCTCAGGTACCAACGAAGTTTCACAACCGGCGTCAGCTATCGCAACAGATAGTGTGGCGCTGGATCGCAAGGACTGGGAAGTTACCAGCAGTTCCGGAAAACCCCAAGGGGCGATTGACGGTAATATCTACAGCCGATGGGATACGGGGGTCGCGCAAGCTCCCGGGCAATTCTATCAAGTGGATATGAAAACACCGACCACGATCAACCGAATACGGCTTCGGAGCGAAGGGTCCCCGAATGATTATCCAAGGAAATATGAGGTTTATGTTTCTACCGATGGGTATACGTGGTCTCAGCCGATTGCAACAGGTAGCGGTTCAAGCATACTGGACATTAATTTTAGTCCAACGTATGCACGATTCGTCAAGATCGTCCAGACAATGAAGGCAGGGAATTACTGGTCCATTCATGATCTGCAGATTTTTGGCTAGACATCGAGGAATACGCTTACCCTTTGCGGGTTGAAGCGACGATGAGAAACAAAATTAAGATGAGCAACCAGATGACTTGAACCATATTATCCTCGCCTTTTGTTATAATAAATCAAGTTTAACAAGAATTCTTGTAATTTTCTGTCTTAAAACAAACAAAAATGTTGGATTTATGCTAAATATTACAAAAGTAATCATTAAAAAGTCCTATTTACATGTCGTATATTGATGAAAGTCCTCACTTTGTGGGGGCTTTTTTTTATCTACATTTAACAAACCTTCTGTAACATTTAGATATTGGAATTTTTGAACAAAGGTTAATATCTAAAGGAGAGAAGATTCTTGAAAATGAGACTGCCTCAAATTACAGTGGGTAAGAAAATGTATGTCAGTTTTATTGTGCTATTATTGCTTACTTCTGTTGCAGGATGGATGAGTCTAACGAATATGAAGTCGATTCAGAACAAAAGTGATGAAATCAGCCAGATATGGATGCCTGGCGTTGAAGCTGTCAATACGATCAGTTATTTAACGGAAAATGTACACGGATTAGAAATGCAGCTCTTTATCTTAATGGATCCAGCTCAGCTGCAAAGCACACAGACACAAGCCAGTGCAGGGATTAGCAATGTAGACGAGCAGATTAAACAATTTGGAGAAGGGCTGTCGGATGAGCAAGAGAAGCGGAATTTCGAAGCCTTCCAAAACCAATGGACGACTTACAAAGGTTATCATGAGAAGTTCTTGGAACTTAGTAAAAAAGCCAATTTGAGTAAAGGCTCCGGCAGCATGGAGAAAGAAGTGGAAACGCTCATTTCAGATTCGAATAAAGTCTTTGTGAACATGCAGAAATATCTGGAGGTTCTTGTCAAAATCAAACATGAAGGCGCGATAGCGGCCTCAGAGAGCAGTTCGGTTATTTATCGCTCTGGACAAATGAACCTGATTTATATTTTTGGTTCTGCCGTCTTGATCGGTCTGATTCTGGCTTTCTTCATTACACGTAATATCTCCAGGCCTGTCCGTCTTGTCTCCCAAGCTCTTCAGACGGTGTCTTTGGGAAGCTTATCTGAACAAGATGTGAAAGTGAGAAATAAAGATGAAATTGGTGAACTTGTCGGTTCATTAAACCGAATGAAGACGAATGTCCGGGACATCTTGCTGCAAATCCGCAACGCCTCTTCTTCGGTTGCTGACTCGTCCAAAGAGCTCCTTGATCATGCAGAGCAAACGTCGCATGCATCCAACCAAGTGGCAGAGGTCATGCAATTGGTAGCTTCCGGAGCAGAAATTCAAGTCCGGAATTACGAGGATACGCATACAGCGATGACGGAGATGAGCATTGGTATTGGGCGGATCGCTGAAGCTTCGTCCGAGGTATCAGATATTTCCATGGAAGCATTCCGAGAAGCAAAGCAAGGCGAGCAAGACCTTCAAGCGCTCATTACGAGCATGAATGGTATGAGTGATACGGTCAGCAGGGCGAATACCGTTATTCTAAATTTGGAGAACCATTCTCAAGAAATTAATAATATGATTGGCCTGATGGGCAATATAGCGAAGCAAACAAACCTGCTCGCTTTGAATGCGGCGATTGAAGCGGTTCGTGCAGGAGAAGCAGGCAAAGGATTTACGGTTGTTGCCGGGGAAGTGCGCAAGCTATCGGAGCAGTCCGCGCAATTTGCGAATCAAATTACCGAATTGATTGGCCAGGTTTTGGATAATACCGGAGTAGCTGTTCAAACGATGCATGATTGTCTGCAGGAAGTGGATATGGGCAAAGAGATGGTACTTACGGCGGAGACTTCCTTTCATCGTATTTTCTTAGCTTCCGAGAAAGTGGCTGTTCGCATACAAGAGGTTGCGGCATCCGCTCAAGAACTAGCCGCCACTTCGGAAGAAGTGTCCGCTTCAGTCGCAGAAACGAGCTCTCACGCTAGAAATTCATCTGCCTACGCTCAACAGGTGGCCGAAACTTCTGAACAGCAGATGACGTCGCTGAATGATATCACCAGGTCTGCCGGTATGCTGAACGGCATCGCTGAACAATTGCATACGGCTGTTGGGAAGTTCGAGTTGTAATTGTAGTCGGATACAAGCAAAAGTCCGCAAAATCATGCTATACTAGACTCTGTAAAAAGGAGGTCGACTATGGCTAGGAACAAAGAGTTTGAAGTGAATGCCGTGCTGCGAAAAGCGGTGCATATCTTTTGGGAGCAGGGTTATGAGAAAACTTCCATGCAAGATTTGGTCACACATATGGGGATACATCGAAGGAGTATCTATGATACTTTCGGAGACAAACATCGTTTATATATGAAGGCAGTAGAGAAGTACGGGGAAATGCTGGAAAGTTCCGTTCATCAAAAAGTAGAGGCTCCTACCCCGATGAAACAAGCTATCCGGCGAATGTTTGAGCACGCCATTGTGGCCGCAGACGATCGTCCTAAAGGGTGTTTGATCGTGAATACGGCGGTTGAACTGGCTGTTTGTGATGAAGAAGCCGCGGCGAAAGTGAATCAAAGTTTTGTTAAAACCGAGGACAAACTATACGGCTTGGTATTACGCGGCAAGGAAACGGGAGAAATCGGAAGTCATCACGATGCACGGAGAATTTCAGAGTTTTTGAACAACGCCTTTATCGGATTATGCGTGTTGGCCAAAACAACAAACGATAAAGAAAAACTGGAAGGTATCATTGATACATCGCTAGCTATATTGGATTGAAAGAACGAAGAAGGAGCCTCGCGGCAAGCGGGCTCCTTCTTCGCTGATTATAACATTTTGGCCAAACCCTCGAACTTCACTTCCCAAGAACCATCTTGCGGAAAGCCAGGTGCATGGGTGTCAGGCCCATTCTCCCAACCCGCCGCCATCATGGCGACAGCGCTTAACAGGCCCCCGTTTCCTGGAAGGTATACCGTTAACGGTTTACGCTGGTAGTTGTGGCCATTCGGGAGGAAGGTGTTGGTGACCTTGTCGATCAACAGGGTGTCGACGGCTAATTGTCCTTCTCCGAGTCTTGCTGAAGTCATAGCTACGAGCGGATAGTCCCATCCCCATGTCGCATCCCAGTCCCAGACCTCGATGACTTCGTGCAGGGTCCTAAGCATCGTTTCACGATCTGCCATATGGCCGGGGAGGATACCAAGTGGGGCAAGCATCGTAGGGTGATCTTTGGTGCTGCTGCCACCAGTAAATGTATCGGGAGCTGTCTCGGCAGCGACATATAAACCGTCCACCACGGGAAGCTTGGACAAATGTTTCAGGACATGCTCCCACTTCTCCACCTTCGGGAGTCCTAGCCTTTCCCGCCATGCAACGGCTGTTGATAATCCGAATGCCCAGTAGGACAATTCGAAAGTCGGATTCATTGTCGTTGCATGATCATAAATTTCCTGCGCTGGTGCAACTGGCGGACCTAACACATACCGCAGCTGTTCGTTATCCCATTCTGCGAAAGACGCCATGAAGGCCGCGCTTTCGAAGACGAGATCCGCATATTTCTCCAATGTCTCTCTTGTGCCCCTGATTTGATAGATAAGTTCAGCGTAATAAATAGGATGCGGTTGCTGCCAGATGAGGAACGGTTCAATGTAACAAGGGCCGTTAACGCCATCCGGTGCCACGCATTTCGGCCATCTTGCCCCTTCATAGCCTTGGGAAGCAGCGAGCTTTCGGGCTTGATTCAGGATGCTGATGTACCATTCCAGACTGTTCGTCAAGCTGTCTACGCGATTCCAGAGCGCGAAGTGAACGGAATGCCACCAGTGCATTTCCAAATGAAATTTGCCGGCCCAGCTGTTATGGGTAAGTCCTGATTCCGCCGGCGGCAGGGTACCGGATGATTGAATAGCGGTCAAATACTGGGACAGCACAATTCTACGCTCAAGCTCGAGCGCGCGTGAATCTTTGCTGCCTGCCAGCTCGATGGCTCCGCCAGAGGTCCAAAAGTTGCGCCAATGCTGCTCAGTGTCGGCTCGCACAGCTTCAAAGGCTGGCAAATCAGACTCGTCTGATTTGGGAGTAAATCGGAACCGGAACTCGCATTCATCGTGATCGGATGATGGCGTTAGAAGAAGCAAGTGATTGTCTTGCTCGTCTTGAACGAGGCTTCCGCTGGACCAAGCGGCAGAAAACGCGTACGTGTCCTGATCCAACTTCCGGCCAATGTGGACGGAATGGCTGCTGCCGGTCGCGATTTCCGTTGCGTGTTGGCCGCTTTTCCCCCAATCAACACCTGCGAACTTCCATGTGCCGTAAGGGAAATGAACGGCAAATTGGAGACGTCCATGGCGGATCAAATCCGATTTCACGCGAACGGCGATCAAATCCTGCGTGGGATGACAGCAGGTAGCCACGCTGGTTTTCGCTCCGCTGATCGAAAATCGGCTTTCAATGACTCCGCCCCAAAGATGAAGCATTTGTTCAATGTCATTCAAATCGTCAGCGGTTGCCTTCTCGCCCGAGGGGAGTGTAAAACGGAAGCCAACTTGCCCAAGATGCAATTTGTGTGGATTAAACTTCAGCCACTTATATTCATCGGTAATTTGGCCGGGCGCCATATACGGAAACCCGATCTCTCTCCCGCCAAAGGTAGGGAAAGAGGTTCGAGGGAACTTATCCACATGGTACTGCTCTGGATTTGGATGCGTATGCCACGCCCAATTGGAGAAGTTGCCAAGCGGAACACCCCCATCTGCGTATAGGCTCGGGAATGTTTGCAAGCCGGTTGCGTCAACCGTGAAGGCATAGTTCCCATTGCCGACGGAGAGGGAAGAGAATTTATCAAAGCTGGTTATGAGCGGATTATGACGCTCAACTAAAGCCTTTCGATCAATCATGGCATCACCCCATTGGGAAAAAGTAGTTTCATTTTAAACCTCACATTCAAACAGATAGCTGCCTGAACCTAAGCGTATGACGGCATCCCCGTTTTCGCCGCCTTCCCCGTCTTCAAGCAAGACTTCCGGTATAGCGGCTGCATCCTTTAGCGGAATTCCGCTTTCGAGGAGAGTATCTATGGAGGCAGAAGGAAGGTGGACATCCGCCAAACAATTTGCCGGAATGGTGACTTCAAGCTTGAGCCTACGCTCATCTGAATTCCGCAGCCATGCGACTCGCAGCTTTCCGGATGGCAGACGATAATCTGCGGCTACTTCATCCAAATCATCCAGTAAGGCCGGCTTGATCGTCAGCTTATAGCTTTCGAATTCGGGGCAATACCGATATTGCATACCTGCCAAGCCGCTGTAGAGCCACTCTTCCAAGTGTCCGAGCATAAAATGGTTCTGCGACTTGCCGACGGTGGGTCCGTCCCAAGCTTCCGTTAACGATGTCGCGCCGTTTGCGATTTGATAGCCGTAACTCGGGTGATTCGTCTTTTGGCTCATTTTATAAATCATGTCGCTGCGACCGTTCTGAGAAAGGGCAAGCAGCACATAGCGATGGCCTATATCGCCTGCCGTCGTATGATACCCGCGTAAGGTAATATCATGGATGAGCCCAGCTAAAATGGTTTCTTTATACGGCTCGTGGGCTAACCCTAGAACAAGCGGCATCGCCTGGGAGCTTTGACTGCCGGTGGCATATTGCTGCGTTTGGTCATCGAAAAAAGCCTGATTAAACGCAGATTTGATGTTGTCGCGCAGTTGTGCATAGTGGAGAGCGTCATCGCTGCGATTCAAGAACTTTGCGATTTGTGCAAACACATCGACGATATGGTAAAACATAGCGGTTTCGGTATGCGCAACAGGCGTATTTTGAACAAAACCTGGCGGATTGTCGCCGACATCGTACCAGTCCCCGAGTCCGGTATGGATAATCAGCTGATCCGAGCTCGCTTTTAAATAGTCGAGATAGGCTTTCATTCCTTCATAATGCTCGGTCAAAATCCGGTGATTGCCGTAAAATTGCAGCAAGTTCCAGCCTGTGAGGATATAGGTGGCGCCCCAGGAGACAGAATCCCGGAAGCAGCGCCATTGGTCGGAAAAAACAACATATTCCGGCGCCGTTGTCGGGACCATCCCGCTTGGCAGCTGGGCGTCCCGGATGTCCTCCATTGTCTTGATGAACAATGGCTCAACATCATAATTCCATACTACGGAAGGGCCCATCAGATGAATTTGCTCGAGCCAACCGAGCTTTTCCCGATGCGGGCAGTCGGTAAAAATGCTTTTCATGTTGCTGCGTATGGCTTGGTTAATGATCTCATGCGTGCGGTTTAGCAGCTTATTCGAGCTGACGAAGTTTCCGCATACGTTTACATCCGGATAAATCATTTGACCTTCCAGCTGAATAAGATCAGGAACGTCGGAATCGCAGGCATCCGCATCTGTTGAAACTGGAACGACACCCTCGAGCTGCACATATCGAAAACCGGTATAGCTGAAACGCGGCGACCATGTTTCCCCCTCAGCATCCCCGCTCAACGTATAAGTGAATTTGGTGGGAGAACCGGTCCATTTCTGATTGATCGTGCCGTTATCCTTCAGCAATTCGGCAGGGGACATTGTCATTTTGGCGCCTTGAGGGCCTTGAACCCGGAGTTTCATCCAACCGGAGAAGTTTTTGCCGAAATCAGCCACGTACACACCGGGAAGCGGTTGAGTGATCTGTACGGGTTGGTAAGTTTCCATCACTTTCAATGGAGAAGTCGCTTGTGACTTAAGCTTTCCTGCAGGTGCTGGCACTTCGACCGCCGGGTTCCATGCATCGTTTCTGAAAAAACTTGGCAGATCCCAACCCGCTTGGCGACGATTAGCATCATAATCTTCGCCTCCGTATATACACGAAAAGGTGATAGGTCCCGGCGCGGAACCCCAATGGCGATCGCTAACAATCCGAGTTAGAGTGCCATCCGTATGGGTGATTTCCAACTGAACGAGGCACCTTGGGGTGCCGAAGGAATGCTTGAATTTGCTGTAGCGCCCGCCCGTCACGTGAAAGAAGCCGTTACCCAGCATCACCCCCATCGCATTGCCGCCTTCTTGAAGCCGCTCAGTCACATCGTAGACACAGTAGAGACAAGTTTTATCATAGTTGGTCCACCCCGGCTCCAGAACATTGTCGCTGACCTTCTCCCCGTTAAGGCGCAGCTCAAACTGGCCTAACCCGCAAATGTAGGCGCGAGCTTGCGCCACAGGTTTGTCGAGATGGAATTCACGCCGCATGAGCGGAAGGGCGGGGCGTTCAAGGGGCTCTTCTGCAAAGCGAGCGATCCAAGCCGCAGACCAATCTTCAGCATGGAGCAGACCCATTTCCCACCAGGAGACAGGGCTTTCCGTCATCTGGCCATTTACATCCCACACCTGTACCTTCCAAAAGTAGCGTTGCCTGGACTGAAGCGGCGGCCCTTCGTACAAGATATGAACGTTTTTCCTGCTATAACGCTGCCCGCTGTCCCACACCATTTCGCTTCGTCTATCATCTTCACCACTAAAAACAATGATTCGATAGGCCGATTGCATTTGCAAACGGACCGGCGAATCAGCAAAACTCCAGCCGAAGGCCGGCTGGAGGACATCAACCCCGAGCGGGCGACGCCTGCTTTCTACGAACAATTCAGCCACTTGCATCCGTGCTCGCCCCCTTGTTCATCGTTGGGTATCTATCGGCTGTGAGGTTGCGACGCTGATGGTCCGGAACTCTTTACCGTAGTTTTTGGTCGGATCGCCTTCTTGATATCGTCTGCATGAGCAGTAAAAGTGGTAGAGATTACCTTCATGTGTAACGACAGAGGGCTTATGGGCGAAAATAGCGTCAATGCTGCCTTCTTCGCCAACTCGAATGATGGGTTCAGGATATTTCTCCCAAGTTAACAGATCACGGGAAAGGGCAATGCCTTCCTGCGCTTGTTTGTAATTATAGCCAAAGTAATACATGACCCATTGGTCTCGGTCCGGATCATGCAGCACGCAAGGATCGCTGACAAATCCTGAGTCCCATCCATCCGGGGTAACCTGTAGAACCGGATTATGTTCGTAGCGGTGCCACTCCTTCAAATCGGTGGAGAAAGCAACGCCTGTTTGCTCGATCCATCGGCCTTTATTTGTGTTTTTGGCATTGTAATACAAATAGAACGTACCTTCATGTTCGATCAGGCATTCTTTGTAGAGTCCACCCTTTTCCCACTCTGCGCCTTCTTCCGGGGTTAAGATGGGGTCAGGGCATCGCTGCCACTCCAGCAGCTGCTCATCTTCGGTCCAGGCGATACCAATTTTGGCCGAGCCTTCTTCATAACCTGCATGGGGATAGGCGTGATAAACTAGCCAATATTTGTTGTTCCATTTTTTCAGTACTGGAGGAGCATCGAGGCGATTTTCCTTCAATATCCATGTGCCGGCAACATTAATGGAATCCCAGGCCGAGTCGTCGTTCCTTTTTAAAATAACGCTTAGGTGCTCCCAGTTGATAAGATCATGGCTTGTCGCCAAAGCCGTCTGGTAGCCGATTCCGTCAAACCCCACATACATCATGTAGAATTTGCCGCTATGTTGAAAGACGAACGGACAATCGACGGCTCGCTCATCGAAATGGCCTGGCAAACCCGAACCAACAAGCACGGGACTTCCCAATTTATGCGGTGTGAGATAAGGCTGTATATGCAAGTGACACACTCCTTATGATAAAAATCCAAAATTCTAAAAAAACAATGACCGATTCCCTATTCAGATTACAATTAAGCGCTTACTTGTTGTGTGGGGTATTGTACCTGATATATAGGTCAAAGCGATCTTCAGCGCTTGGCGGCATTGACATCATGAATAGCCGAGCGTAGGATGAGGGGGAAATTTAGGCCATACAGCTTGAGAGGAGGGGCTTGAGTGAAGGACAATCACGGTTTCAATCCGTTTATGTTCGAGACAGCCCGCAGTATTGTTGCCGGACAACATACGATTGCCGAACTGGTTCCAAGGATAAAACGGCACGGAGATTTCAAACACGTGGTGATCGTAACGCAACCTTCGATAAAGGCGATGGGGGTCATTGATCGAATGGAGACCGAGCTATCGCATGCGGGAATAAGCACCAGGTGCTATACCGATGTGAAGCCGGAGCCAACGGTCGATAACATTCAACAAGTGTACAGCCGAATTGCCTCTGAACCTGTCGATCTATTCATTGGCATTGGCGGCGGGAGTGTGCTGGATGCAACGAAATTGTTTTCCGTCCTGATGACAGATCCCGTGGACGTAATGAGTCTTGTAGGCATTGACCGTGTATTGAAACCAGGGATACCTACGGTGCTGATTCCAACAACTTCAGGAACCGGTTCAGAAGTGACACCGAACGCGATTGTTACGATTCCTGAACAGGAGTTAAAAGTTGGCATTATCAGCAGGCATTTGCTCCCCATGCTGGTAATTATCGATCCGGCGCTAACCGTCAGCCTGCCGCCAAACATCACGGCTGCAACCGGTATGGATGCGTTTACTCATGCGTTGGAATCTTATATCTCCACAAAAGCAAATCCCATAAGCGATATGTTCGCCCTTGAATCGATTCGTTTAATTTCCGGCAGTTTGCTGCAAGCCTACCATCACGGATCCGATCTCCAAGCTAGAGAGAATGTGCTTCTAGGATCGATGTATGGCGGGATGGCACTTAGTTCGGCTGGAACAGCAGCCGTTCATGCACTGGCTTATCCGCTTGGGGGCAAATTCAACATTACGCACGGTGTCGCGAATTCAATGCTGCTGCCGCATGTCATGACGTTTAATAGGGATGCCATCGAGAGAAGACTCGGTCATGTTGCTTGCGCGATGGGGCTGCAGATTGGAACAGGGGACGGTAAGGCGGTCTCGGAGGCCGTTATTCGGCGAATCTTCGAGTGGACCTCCGAGATGGACATCCCGCAAAATTTGCGTGCTTTCGGCGTAACCGATGAGGATGTCAGTGAATTGGCGGTTGCTGCCTCGAAGGTGACGAGGCTTTTACATAACAATCCGAAACCGATGAACATAGATGATATGCAAGCTGTTTACCGCCAATTGCTTCCGTGACCACTGGATAAAAAAGGAGAAATGTGATGAATCATTTATTGCAACCGTCAGGTATCATTCCCGCTATGGTGACACCTTTCAATGCTGATCAGCAGATTGATGAAGCTTCATTGCGGCAATTAACCCGTAGATTGATTGATGCGGATGTGCACGGCTTGTTTTGCCTTGGTACGAATGGAGAGTTCTTCTCCTTGTCCTTCGACGAAAAACTGCGGGTCGCCGAAATCGTCCTTGAGGAAACACAAGGGAAATTACCGGTGTATGTGGGTGCTGGCTGCACAAGTACGAAGGAATCTATCGAACTAGCTGTACGTTTGGAGAGTATGGGGGCAGATGCGCTGTCCGTGATTACACCGTATTTTCTGACCTATACCCAGCAGGAACTGCTGACTCATTTTCGCAGAATTGCGGAAGCGACAGAGCTTCCCGTACTGCTGTATAACATTCCGGCAAGGACGGGGAACTCGCTTCAACCCCAAACCGTGAAGGAACTAAGCAAAGTGCCTAACATTGTCGGGATCAAGGACAGCAGCGGCAGTTTTGATACCATTTTGCAATATATGGAGGCAGCTGGTCAGGACTTTTCCGTTTTGGCAGGCACGGATTCACTCATTTTGCCGACCTTGATGGCTGGAGGGCGTGGAGCTATTGCAGCGACAGCCAATGTGTTTCCAGAAGTTGTGAAAAGCATTTACGATTTGTGGCGCCAGGGGGAGCTGGAACAAGCAGAATTACAGCAGCGCAAGCTGCGAGCTTTGCGCAACGCGTTTTCAATGGGGACGCTCCCTTCTGTATTGAAGGAAGCGATGAATATGATCGGATTGCCTGCAGGACAACCGCGCCTGCCTGTTCAACCGCTGAATGCATCAGCGAAAGAGGAGCTTAGGCGGGTAATGGACACTTATTTGGTGGAAAGGAACTGAGACAATGGCAATGAACATACCTAAAGGTGTTTGGCCCACGATGGTAACACCTTTCACGCATACAGGCAAAGTGGACTATGCCGCATTGGAGCAGCTGATAGAATGGTACATTGGCCAAGGCGTGCATGGCTTATTTGCCGTGTGTCAATCCAGTGAGATGTTTTATTTGACTCTGGAGGAGAGAGTGAGCCTTGCTCAATTCGTCACGAACTTAGCTGCCGGTCGGGTTTCGGTTATCGCATCGGGGCATATCTCCGAGCAGTTCGAGGAGCAGGTAGAGGAATTGCAGCGGATCGCGGAGACCGGGGTTCAGGCCGTTGTGCTAGTCAGCAACCGTCTGGCGGGTCCGGATGAATCTGACGAGATCTGGTTTGAGCGTGTTCTACAGCTGATTGATCGAGTCCCGAATGTGCCAATGGGCATTTATGAATGTCCATATCCATACAAAAGGCTGCTGAATCCGCAGCTGCTCAAACAATGCGCAGATACGGGAAGATTCGCGTTTCTCAAGGACACCAGCTGCGATTTGCAGCAAATTGCCGCAAAACTTGAAGCGGTGAAAGGCAGCTCACTTCAACTATTTAATGCTAATTCCGCAACGCTGCTTGCTTCCCTGCGATTGGGTGCGTCCGGCTTCAGCGGCGTTATGGCGAATTTCCATCCTGATCTTTATGTGCGGCTAACCGAAAGTTGGGACTCGGAGCCAGCCATCGCGGAGATGCTGCAGTCGTTCGTTGGAGCTGCATCGCTGATTGAGCTGCAGATGTATCCTGTGAATGCGAAGTATCATCTGAGCAAAAGGGGACTTCCTGTTTCCTTGCAGTGCCGTTCTAAGGATGCAGGCGCTTTTCGAGAAAATCATAAGCTGGAAGTGGAGCAGCTGGATGCCGTGTATCGGATGCTTAAGAGGCAGCTTGTCTAACTGATTTTAATGAGGAGGTAGTGTTGTGCCGTTTAAAAAGAAAGACCGCATTGTATTTATCGGGGATAGCATTACGGATAAAGGGCGTAAAAAAGACCCATTGAAGTTGGGGTCGGGTTACGTAAGAATGATTCATGATTACCTGACAGCGGTTTATCCGCAGCTCAGTCTGAAAATAATTAATGAAGGCGTTTCCGGCAATCGCGTCATCGACTTGGAAAAAAGGTGGACGCTCGATGTGATCGATCATCAACCTCAATGGGTATCCGTTTCCATCGGGATTAATGATGTGTGGCGCCAATTGGACTCTCCGATGGGCGAGCAGGTATACCCGGACAAATTCGAGGAAATCTACCGGAATTTGCTGGATCAAACGAAGCAGATCCCGGATTGCCGATTGATCCTCATGCAGCCTACGGTCATCAAGGAGTACCCGGATGCCACGGGCAACCGGCTGCTGAAGCCGTATGTGGACATCGTGAACCGGCTGGCTGAGCAGTATGATGCCGTCCTGGTTCCGACGCATCTGGCTTTTATTGATTTTCTTAAGCTGGAAACGGGCCAGGATTTGACAACGGACGGTGTGCATATGAACTCGCTCGGGGATACGCTGATGGCAACGACGTGGTTGAAGGCTGTTGAGGGTCGTTAAGGGGAGCTGAGCCCTAGGGAGAGGAACTGGAGTCCTCCATTGGGTCAAAAACGAGGTTTTTTCAATCTTAGGGGAACTACGAGGTCTTATTTGCCTTTCATGGACGACATTTTGCGTGAAACCTACAAAATAGCGAACTGTAGTTCCCCTTGCTGCCGGAAACAGCACTTTTTTAGAAAAATAGCAGCTTGTAGTTCCCTAATAACCATGCAGAAGAGTACTCGCTCGCTTCGCGCCACCTATATATGTGATGAATTCAGCCTATAATGGGCCGCTTGCTTTCTTGTAAACTGATCATGAGCTCAAATTCCTGCAAATGGAAAGTATCGCCCGATCAGGCGTTAACCGTGGACGGAGCTAAGTCGGTTCCGCAGACTTTCCAATCTTATTACGGAAGTACAAGGGGGTAAATGCAATGAAGTACGAAATAGAACCAACAACCGGAGACAGCGGATGGTTCACGCATGACAGGTTCGGCTTGTTCATTCATTGGGGGCTATATTCGCTAGCTGCCAGGCATGAATGGCTGCAATCCAGAGAGAGATTAAGCGGAGAGAAATACCGCAATAAATATTTCAATAAATTTGATCCGGATTTGTACGATCCGGAATTGTGGGCGCAGCTTTCTTATGATGCCGGCATGAAATACGCCGTGGTTACAACCAAGCATCACGAAGGGTTCTGCTTATGGGACAGCAAGCTGACCGACTATAAAGCGCCGAACACCCCGGCTGGCCGAGATTTGATCAGGCCGATGACGGAGGCTTTCCGTGAGCGTGGCATGAAAGTAGGCTTTTACCATTCCCTGATTGATTGGCATCACCCGCATTACACGATCGACACGAAGCACCCCTTACGGTTGGATGAAGAGGCTATCGCTGAAAGTGCGAAAAAGGATTTTGCCCAATATCGCGACTATTTGTTTGGACAAACGAAGGAATTGTTAACCGAATATGGCGATGTGGATTTGTTGTTTTACGATTTCTCCTTCCCGGAGGAGAACGGATTGCCAGGCAAAGGTAAGGAAGATTGGAACAGCAAGGAGCTGATCAAGCTGATTCGCGAGCTGCAGCCGAACGTTTTATTGAACGATCGCCTGCAAATCGGTGGGGATATTACGACGCCTGAGCAGTATTTGCCGACCAAATGGGTGCAGATCGACGGTAAACGAGTTGTTTGGGAGACGCCGCATACGTTCAGTGGTTCCTGGGGTTATCATCGGGATGAGGAATCATGGAAAAGTGTCGATATGTTGGTCAAAATGCTCATTGATGTGGTCAGCAAAGGAGGCAATCTGCTCCTGAATGTAGGACCGACCGGTCGTGGCGAGTTCGATGAGCGTTCGATTGATCGTTTAAAAGGCATCGGCGATTGGATGAGGCGTCACAACCGTTCAATATATGGCTGCACGCAAGCGCCGGAAACCATCGAGTGTCCGCAGGATTGCCGATTGACCTATAACCCCGAGACCAATCGCTTATATGTGCATGTGTATAGTTGGCCGTTTAAAAGCATTCACTTGCATGGCTTGGCCGGGCAAGTCGAGTACGCACAGCTGCTTAACGATGCATCAGAGATCCGTTTCAAGCAAGGCATTGTCCATAGCGGAATCGACAACGGGGCGTACAAAGAGGGCAGAGATGAGAAGACGCTGGTCTTGTCACTTCCAGTGAAAAAGCCTGATGTAGCGGTGCCGGTCATTGAATTGTTTTTGAAAGGAGGGGCTTAAACGACAATGGAAACGACTACGAAAGCCGTTACGCTGGGTTATGAACGTAACGCTGCCCCGCGTGTGGAATACGGGATTCAACGACTAAGAGAAGCGCTTCAAAATTGTGGCTACACCGTGCTTGAAGCAGAAGCATCATGGTCGTTGGAAAACTACCGATCCGTGCAGGGAATGAAAATTTACATCGGGAATCGCCAAGAATCGAAATTTGTGCAGCAATTGGAAGCGCGAGACGTTTTGTTATATCACACGGAAGCTCCGGAGGGAGAAGGCTTTTATCTGGCATCTTGCCCAGGTGGCATAACGGTTATTTCGGGGGGCAGCGATTCAGGCGTATTGTATGGCTGTTTGGAGTTGGCGAGCCGAATCGGTGAAGCTCAGAAGCTGCCAAGTGACATCGCGTATGGAGATAAACCGCGTTTCGCATTGCGGGGACCGGCCATCGGATTGCAAAAAACGACCGTAGAACCCCCGCGTCAGACGTATGAGTACCCGATAACGACAGATCGTTTTCCTTGGTTTTACGACCGGTCGTTATGGCAGGATTTCCTCCACATGATGGTTGAACAGCGATGCAACGTCGTTTACTTGTGGTCCGGGCATCCGTTTTCTTCGCTTGTGCAGCTGGAAGATTACCCTGAAGCGCTGGAAGTGACGGAAGATGAGCTCACATATAATCGGGAGACGTTCCGCTGGATTACCGAAGAAGCGGACCGCCGAGGCATATGGGTCGTCTTAAAGTTCTACAACATCCATATTCCGCTGCCTTTTGCGCAGAAACATGATTTGAAGCTTCATCAACCAAAGCCGCTGCCGATAACGAGTGATTACTACAAGAAATCGATCGCTGCCTTCGTGCAATCCTTCCCCAATGCCGGGCTAATGGTATGCCTAGGCGAAGCGCTGCAAGGTCAAATTTATGGCGTGGAATGGTTTAATGAGACGATTCTTGCAGGTTTGCTGGAAGGGCTGAAACATTCGAATGTGAAGGAAAAACCTCCGATCATTCTGCGTTCCCATGCCATCGAGCCGCAAAAAGTCATTGAGGCTGCGCTGCCGTTGTATCCGAATTTGTACACGGAGGCCAAATACAACGGGGAGTCATTGACTACGTATACCCCCCGGGGCAGATGGCAAGAAACGCACAACCGGCTAGGTTCCTTGCAGACGATTCACATTGTCAATGTTCATATCCTTGCGAACTTGGAGCCATTTCGATATGGAGCCCCATCGTTTATTCAAAAGTGTATGCAGGCGGCCAAATACCGCTTGAAAGCAAACGGGCTGCATCTGTATCCGCTATTCTTCTGGGATTGGCCGTATGCGCCGGATAAAGCGGAGAAGCGACTGCGTCAGTTGGAGCGCGATTGGATTTGGTTTGCGGCTTGGTTCCGGTATGCGTGGAACCCCGATCGTGATCCCCAGGCGGAGCGGAACTACTGGATCGATACGCTTGGGAAACGTTTCGGCAGCCTAGAGGCAGGCAAGGCGATTTTGGATGCTTACGAAGCTTCAGGAGAATGCGCGCCGAAATTGCTGCGCAGATTCGGCATTACGGAAGGCAATCGCCAAACGATGAGCCTTGGGATGACGATGAGCCAGCTCACCAATCCGGAACGGCATATGCCTTGGCCGGATCTGTGGGAATCCCAGTCGCCGCAAGGCGAACGGTTGGATGAATTTGTCGTGAAAGAACTGAGTGGTGAACCTCACATTGGCGAGACTCCAACGGATATCATTGCCGATGCGCAGAGACATGCGGAGGATGCGCTGCTGGCAATTCAGCAAGCTAGCCATTTCGTCACCCTCAACAGGGACGAATATGAAAGACTGGCGAGCGATATGGCTGCCATCCGTCATATGGTGCAGGCCTATGTGCATAAGGTCAAGGCTGCGATCCTGATTTTAACCTATAAGCATTCGGTCAAAGGGGAGTATTTTAACCGGATCGAATTGCTGGAAGCGGCAGCGGTAGAATTGGCCCAAGGTTTGGACAGCTACCGCGAACTGACAACGCTTACAGAGAAAACCTATTTGTTTGCTAACTCCATGCAGACACCGCAGCGGAAGGTGCCGATTCGAGGAGGGCTTGATTACAGGCATTGGAGCGCATGTTTACCTCTCTATGAAGCGGAGCTGGAGGCTTTCCGTCTCCATGTGCAGGAGTTGAAGTCGGGAGTGCTGCCCGAAGCGCTAAAAAATCTAAAAGCACCAATCGTTCGCTACGCAGAAGCACCGTTTAGCTTATTGTCTGAACATGCGGAATTGTACCGTGTGGAAAAAGGGGCAGAGGTTTTCACAGATGGGGATATCCACGTCGTTGGCTGTGCGGAGGAGCTGAATGGGCTTACCGGTGTTCGTTTTAGTCAAAGGCAGGCAGGCCTTCAGGGCTTGGCGATTGATATTGAACTGCATCAGCCTTCGAAAGTGCTGGTTGGTTATTTTAACTCCAAAGATGATCAGTGGCTGCAAGTCCCAAGCTTGGAAGAAAACACGCACGCCGACGACCGAGGCGGCTATGCGCCGATCTTGCGCAAAGGGCTGCGCTTATATGCCTATCCTTCTGTCAATATCCACGCATTTCAATATGAAGCAGGACGGCATACGCTTGATTTCGGTAAAGGCGCTTTTCTGATCTTGGGTGTTATTCCTATCGATCAGGATATACGTCCACGTGATGTTGAACATAAAAACGACGGGATCGATACGTTGGATTGGTTGTACGAATAGACGAACAGGTGGGGGAGATCAAGTGTCAGACAAAAGTACGGCATTATGGTACGCGCAGCCAGCGAAATCTTGGTTCCAGGCACTCCCCGTAGGGAACGGCCGCTTCGGCGGCATGATGTATGGCGGTACGGATCGGGAACGCATACAGATGAACGAGGATACGTTATGGTCCGGGGAACCCAGAGAAACAGTGAACAGAGAAGCAGCCCAGTATTTGGACATCGTGCGTGAAATGATCTTTGCAGGCAAATATGCCGAGGCTGAGGCTTTGATCGAACAGCACATGGAAGGGCCGGAGATCGAGTCCTACGTGCCGCTTGGCGATTTGGATCTGATTATGGAAGAGGCCGGCGAAATTTCGAATTACCGAAGGGAATTGAATCTGGCGGAAGGCATCGCCCGGGTGCAGTATTCGCAAAATAACGCTGTCCATACCCGAGAGCTGTTCGTCTCTGCGGTTGACCAGGTCATGGCCATTCGCTTACAGAGTGAGCGCAACATCTGCGTTAGTGCAGTGCTGAGCAGTCCATTGCAATTTGAAGTCAAAAAAGTGGCATGGAATCAATTGATTCTTACCGGACGCAGCCCGATGCGAATTCTACCTAATACGGTGAAGTCGTCGGACCCTGTACATTATGAGGAAGGCAAAGGGATCGGTTTTAACATTCGATTGACCGTTATGATTGACAAGGGCAGGCTGGAGGTAAGTGGCGGGCGGATTCGTGTAAGTGGTACAGGAACGGTTACTTTCCTGCTGGCTGCTGAAACCAGCTTCCAAGGTTATGATAAAAACCCTGCGTTATCAGACAAACCGTCGTTACAGCTAGGAGAAGCGAGACTGGCAAAAGCGGCATCGCTGGGGTACGAGCAGTTGAAAGAGAGGCATATCAACGATCATGCCGCACGCTTTTGCAAAGTTTCTCTCGACCTTGGAGGTCAGGAAAGAAATAACCTGCCGACGGATGTCCGCATAGAAGCTATCAAAAGCGGTGTGGAAGATCCCGGACTTGCCGCATTATTTTTTCAATATGGCAGATACCTGCTGTTGTCCAGCTCAAGAATCGGCACACAGCCGGCTAATTTGCAAGGGATTTGGAATGACAGCATTCGTCCGCCATGGTGCAGCAGTTGGACGACGAACATCAACGTAGAAATGAACTACTGGCCTGCGGAAGTGGGGAATCTTGCGGAATGTCATTTGCCTTTGTTCGATCTGATCGAGGATCTGCAGCACACAGGCCGGAAAGCTGCCGATGTCCACTACCGCTGCGAGGGTTGGACGGCCCATCATAATATTGATGTATGGCGAACAGCAACTCCCGTTGGAGGATCGCCAAGTTGGGCCTTTTGGCCGATGGCCGGGGCATGGTTATGTCAGCATATTTGGGAGCATTACGCGTACAGTCAAGATGAAATGTTTCTCAAACGGGCGTATCCAGTAATGAAAGAAGCGGCACGATTTGGATTGGATTGGTTAGTCGAGGCGAAGGATGGCAGCTTGATAACATGTCCGTCGACGTCCCCGGAGAACTTCTTTATTGCACCAGATGGACAGAAAAGCAGTGTGACACAAGGCGTGACGATGGATATCGCGCTCCTCAGAAATTTATTTGACCATTGTTTGGAAGCAAGCGGCATTTTATCGGATACGGATCATACGTTTATAGGCCGATTGGAGCATGCGTTATTGCGGCTGCCTCCTTACCGGATAGGCAAATATGGCCAACTTCAAGAGTGGAACGAGGATTTTGAAGAGTTTGAGCCGGGGCACCGTCATGTCGCCCATTTGGTCTCGCTGCATCCCCTGGATCAAATTACGTTACATCAGGAACCCGAGCTTGCCGCTGCTTGCAAAGTCACTCTTGAGAGACGATTGAATCATGGCGGAGCACATACGGGCTGGAGCTGCGCATGGATGATCAATCTATGGGCACGGCTTGGAGAGTCCGAGCATGCACAGCGCTTTGTGAATGAGCTGCTCGCCGGGCTTCATCCGAACATGATGAATGCACATCGACATCCCAAGGTGAAACAAGATATTTTCCAAATTGACGGAAATTTGGGAGGCGTTTCGGGCATTGCCGAGATGCTGCTGCAGAGCCATGGCAATAACGTCCAGTTTCTTCCTTCTCTACCACAGAAATGGATGAACGGTTGTGTGAAAGGGCTACGAGCACGCGGAGGGTTTGAAGTCGATATCACATGGGAGAACGGCAAGCTGCTGCGAGCAAGAATTCTCTCAACAGCTGGGAAGTCCTTCCTGCTGCGCACGGCGGAACCGGTATGCGTCATGCAAAACGGGTATGAAATCCGGATCGAAGACATTGAACCGAATGTCATCGTGTTTGGAACCAAAAAGGGACAAAGCTACGAAATTGTTCCAAGGAGTGATAGGAGATGAGTGAGATTCATCAAGTGAAGGAGTTTATTTTCGAAGACGACAGACCTTTTCTAAGCTGTCACGCCTCTACGCTTGAACGGCTGCCGGGTGGGGATATCCTCGTTGCGTGGTTCGGCGGCACGAAAGAGAAAGCCGGCGACGTCGCGATATGGACGTCACGCCGAGTGAACAGCCGCTGGACACCACCCGTCAAAGTCGCTGACGAAGAGGACGTTCCGCACTGGAATCCCGTCCTGTTTCGCAGGGCGGACGGCGTCCTGTTCCTGTATTACAAAATCGGCACCTCCATTGCCGAATGGGTAACGATGGTTATGCGCTCGTCGGATGACGGAACCACTTGGTCGACACCTGTCCCTTTAGTCGAAGGGGACAAAGGGGGCCGAGGGCCGGTTAAGAATAAGCCCATTGTGCTGCATGACGGCACGCTTGTCGCACCGGCTTCGATCGAACCGGCTTGGGATGCGTTCGTTGATCTGTCCTATGACGGCGGCGAGACATGGACCCGCAGCGAAACGGTGCCTTTCGACCGCACCGCCATACAGGGAAAAGGGATCATTCAGCCTACGATATGGGAGTCTGAACCAGGAATTGTGCATATGCTTACGCGCAGCACGGAAGGGGCAATCTATCGCAGCGATTCGGTAGACGGGGGGAAAACTTGGTGCCAAGCCTATGCAACGGAGCTTCCGAACAACAATAGCGGCATTGATTTGGTCAAGTTGGACAATGGCCATCTGGCGCTTGTTTATAATCCGACTCGTCCGGAACCCGGGAAGATCAAGGGGCCACGAACACCGCTTGTTCTGCGCTTCTCTAAGGATAACGGTCTTACTTGGGAGAATGAGCTCTTGTTGGATGAAGGAGATAAACAATACTCGTATCCGGCCATCATTGCTAACGGACTAGAACTGTATATCACATATACATGGAAAAGGGAACGGATAGCCTTCCAAAAAATTATTTTGGATATGAGCAGGAATGACCTATATTCTGGGAATAATTACACTACTATTCTACTATGAGTTTGTTATATATTTAATAAGGTTAAAATTGGAAGAATTTTAACTTTGATAGGGGAGGATTCATTCTGACTGCTTATCAAGTGAACGAACAACTGCAAGCAGGAAGGAAAACGCTTCGCACGCACCCCGGCGCTCTGCTGCTGGGTTCGACAGGAGCGAGGCTGTGGGCCGATTGTTTGGAACCTGTGCCCGGCTTTTCCGGAAGATTCGATTTTATACATAAAGTTAACATTCCCATGCTGTATAGCGTAGAGAATAGTTTGATCAGCAGTTTTGAGCCATGCCGAACAGAGTGGTATCCCAGCTATTTGCTTATGGCGTATGAGGATCACCGTCTGTCTTTGGTAGAAAAAAAGTTTATTGCATGGAATGACTGCGCTGTTTCTTGCCAGACCTGGACGAACCACAGCAGCGAAGAGCTCGTGCTGAAATTATCCACTTACGGTGATGCGTTCCAGACGCGCAGTGGCCATGTTTTGCAAGGTGAATATCAGATTCCGCATTATAGTTTCGATGTAGCTGGGGCTATAGCTGTAAGCGATCCGGCGCTATATGAAGAAGTACGCTTGCAACCTGGACAGTCAGGTACGTACATCATCGCAGCTTCGTTTGGCATATCGGGGCAAGATGACACCCCTTTGCTCCAAGCTCGGGCGACGGCTTATACGGATGGTGGATGGACAGCCGATCAAATTATTGAAAAGCAAAACGAGGAATATCAGGAGTGGTTTGACAATGCCCCTGTGTTTACAAGCAGTGATCCGTTGCTTAACAAAACTTGGATCTATCGCTGGTTCCTGCTTCGGCATAATTTGTCTGATCCCCAATACGGCAATTTGACTTATCCCTTGTTCTATGAGGGAAGATCCCATAAGAAAAGCAAAGAACCTTTCAGTAAAGGCGGCTGGGAATTCAGTAAACTCATTAACTTGTCCGTACCGCTTCATTTGATGGATGCCAGATGGCATCATGAAGAGCGCTATAGCGAAGGTCCCTTGCGCAATATGGCGGAGTCACCGGGGGAAGGCGGGCAATTCAGCTGTCTTACTGTCGATACCGTCATGCATGCATTCGCTAACTTTACTTGTTGGGCTGCCTACCAGCTATATTTGATACACCGCAATCGGGATATGGTCGTCGAGATGCTTCCTGCTTTTAAAAGCCAAATCTCAGAAGCCATTCGCGTTAACGGGAGCGGGAACGATCAATTAATGATTGAATATAAACATACGCGAACAGGAAAAGAATATCAGCCGAGTTATTGGTATTTTCATAATTACCCTAAGAATCCGAAGGATAAAGAAACATATACGCACTTGAAAAGAGTGGATCGTACCGTATATCACTATTTGAACACGCTTGCAGTAGCGAATATGTGCGAAATCGCCGGCGATTCGGAAGCAACGATGTATCACCAGATGGCAGACGGCATTAAGCGGGATATCCTTAAAAAGATGTGGGATGAAGAGACGGAATTTTTCTACGATCTCCATTACCAGACGGACCAAAAGGCGTTCGTGAAAAATATAGTCGGCTTCTACCCGGCTTGGGCGCAAATCATTGATGATTCCTATAAAGGGATGATCGGGCATCTCATGAATGAACGCGAATTTAATTCGAAATGCCCGTTTCCTTCTGTCTCGATGGATTGCCCGGCTTACTCCAAAGATGGCGGCTGGATGGGCCATTTTGTAAAAGGGCGGAACGGCTGTGTGTGGGATGGCCCTACCTGGCCGTATACGAACTCAATCGCACTGGACGCACTCGCGAAAGAGAGCAAGCGCAGCGGATATCAGTACGATTCCTTCTTCGGCCACTCGCTGCGAGAGTACGCATTTCTGCATTTTATGAAAAGAGATCTCAATCAACCCGGACTTGTTGAGCATTACAACAGCGCGACAGGTGAACCGTTAAGTGATGAGCAGGAATATAATCATTCGTTTTTTATTGATCTGATGATTACGCATGTAGCGGGTTTCACGGTAGAAGCGGATCGCATCATTTTGGATCCACTCGATATTGGTTTAGACTTCTTTGCTCTGGATCGGGTGAAAGTGGCTGGAACGGAGTATCGCATTACGTACAAGAAACCGAACGTGCTTTCAACAGTTTCTGATCTTGAGGAAGGCTATCGACTATATGTGGATGGCAAGCTTGTATTCTCCAACCAAACACTGGGCCGAATTGAGATTCCTATACAGGAGTTAGAGACTAAGAAGGGGGCAATCCTATCATGAGTAGATTTAACGGTGCTGTTCTGGAAGTTGGAACAGATGCAACGATTCAAGAAGCTTACCTGCCGGTTTTCCACGCAAATGATAATCATGCGGCAAATTTGCTGGAACTGGACAACGGAGATTTATTATGCGTTTGGTTTTCCGGCAGCGGGGAAGGGAACCCGGATACGAACATCGTTATGTCGAGATTAGCGGCAGGTTCTAAGATTTGGTCGACTCCGGTTCAACTCTCTGATGATCTTGAGCGGTCCGAGCAAAATCCGGTTTTGTTTCAAGCGCCGAACGGAAACCTCTGGTTGTTCCACACGTCAAATGAGCCTCACAATCAGAAAACATCAAGGATCGTTTACCGAATCTCCGAAGATCGTGGGGAAACATGGGGGGCTACAGAGGTTCTCTCGGATGGACTGGGGATTTTCTTAAGGCATCCTCCCCTTGCTCTGAAGAACGGGGACTGGCTGTTACCCGCTTATTATTGTCGGCTTGAGGGGCATTATAGTGTGGTTTTAATAAGCTCTGATGAGGGAGTGACGTGGACGGAATATGAGGTGCCAGGCAGCATCCATCGTGTGCAAATGAACGTTGTAGAGCTAGGCGAAGGCAAGCTGTATGCCATGTTTCGCAGTCGCCAAGCCGACCGGATTTATACAAGTGTTTCACAGGACTACGGAAGAAGCTGGTCGATCCCAGTGAAAAGCGAACTGCCGAATAATAATTCCTCCACGCAGCTCGTTAAGCTTTCTAATGGTCAATTGGCACTGATCTTCAACAATTCAACGATGGAACGAGATCAGTTCCGTTGGGTTCAGCGCAAAGGGGAGTTTCGCAAGAAACCGCTTCGGACACCGCTTACACTTGCTGTATCGGAGGACGAAGGCCGCACTTGGCCGTATGTCAGAAATGTGCAAATGGCCGATCTGGAATACAAAGATTCGGAAGTCGGGTATTCCTACCCTTCCATTATCACGACTCGCGATCATCACATTCACCTTGCTTTCTCTTATCTGCGTAAAGGAATTAAACACATCCGCATGACGTTAGATTGGGTCAAAGAGGGACAATAACCACGTTGTCAAGACGGAGCTGGGAGCACCTTATACGTGTTCCCGCTTGCCTTGCTGCAGATTCACATACATGAATACGTAGATCACAAAAACTTGTAAGAGAAGGTGACAACTATGAATGGAAGAATCGATCATTTAAGCGGGGATTTATTTTTTGAGAATGATCTGGATATTTTTCTGAATCGTGAATTGGAATCGTTTACAACATTGCAGCATACGCATGATTTCGTAGAAATAAGTTTTGTTGGCGAAGGCTGTGGTTACCACTATATAAACGAAGAAGTGATCTATGTGAAACAGGGGGATCTATTCGTCATTCCGATCGGCACGTCCCATGTATTTCGCCCCTCCTCTCCAAAGCAGGATAAAATGCTCGTCATCTATAATTGTATTTTCCGCGTTGAGCTTCTTGATAAATGGAAGAGTCTGCTGCAGCAAGATTCCGTAACCTACGACGCCATCAATAATCCAAGTCAATGTGCGGCGCGCTGGTTGCATTTTCAGGATAAACACGACACCTTTTCTTTGATCGTCCAAAACATGTATCGGGAATATTTGAAAAAGAGTGCCGGCTATGAAACGGTTTTGACAGCGCTTTTAATCCAAATGTTGGTATTGCTTCAACGTTTTGAAATGATCAATGAAACCGAAACCGCTTCCTTCCGGATGTTCGATGAAGTTGTGCATTTCATCAAGTCCCGCTATACGCACAATCTGACGGTTCAGGATGTGGCGGATTATTTTTTCCTGAGCGCAAGCCATTTTCAGCGATTATTTAAAAAATCGACAGGCCTGTCGTTTACCCAATATTTGCAAAATGTTCGTATACAAAAATGTTGTGAGCTATTGAAATCGACCGATATCCCGATCTATCAGATTGCCAATCAAGTCGGCTATCAGGATATGAAGTTTTTCCATGCGCTTTTCCGTAAAAAAACAGGGGTAACACCAAGACAATATCGTCAAAACTTTCAAGAACTCGACGAATCCGATATTTCTTGTTAATTTATGGAGCTGGCCATTGATATGGAGCAGCTTTTTTTGTTTTATTTCATACAAAAGAAAAGAACTGAAAGCAGGATTCCCCCTATAACTAAGTAATCATCACCTATAATGCGTTCAAATGCGGGGTGTATAATAAAAAACAAGCGTATTGAAACCGTTATCAACCAGATGTTGATATGACCTATAGGAGGTACTGTAATGGGGCGAATTCTATTAAATCACGTGGAAAAACGTTTTGGTAAAGAGAGAGCTTATGCGGTCAGAGATTTTAATTTGGAAATTCAGGATGGCGAATTTATCGTCATGGTCGGGCCTTCCGGCTGTGGGAAATCGACGACGCTCCGGATGATCGCTGGCCTGGAGGACATCACTTCAGGTGAGCTTTACATTGGAGATAAGCTGGTCAATCATTTGCCGCCAAAAGACAGGGATATCGCGATGGTTTTTCAAAACTATGCGTTGTACCCGAACATGAGCGTATATGAAAACATTGCTTTCGGATTACGCTTGCGGAAAATGGCCAAAAACGAAATTGATCAAGCGGTTAAAAGTACGTCAAGGGTATTGGAAATCGAACCGTTCCTGGATCGGAAGCCAAGACAACTGTCCGGCGGACAGCGGCAAAGGGTAGCCCTAGGAAGGGCGATTGTGCGGAATCCGCAAGTGTTCTTAATGGATGAACCGCTATCGAATCTGGATGCGAAGTTAAGAGTTCAGATGCGCACGGAGATTATCGGGCTCCAGAAGCAGCTTGGCGTAACCATGGTATATGTCACGCATGACCAAGTGGAAGCTATGACCATGGGACATCGCATCGTGGTCATGAAAGACGGCATCATCCAGCAAGTGGATACCCCTAAGCTGATCTATAACAATCCGCGAAATATGTTCGTGGCTGGATTCATCGGCACACCTCCGATTAATTTCATCGAAGGAAAAATTTTGGAAGGTAGCGAGGGTTCGCTCGAGTTTCACACCAACCGCTATTACCTGCGAATTCCGAAGCTTCAAGCCGATATGCTGAGAAAGCACAAGAAGATCGACAGAAACGTCATCATGGGCATCCGTTGTGAGAATATCCATCTGGATCCAGCCATTCGGGAAGCCAATCCCCATGCGCAAATTACCGGCATTCAGAAATTAAATGAATTAATGGGTGCGGACATGTATTTGTATTTGGACATCGGCATGCCCAAACTGCTCATTGCAAGGGCACAGGCCGACCATAACTTTGAAGACGATGAGAAGCTGGTTTTAACCATAGATATGCAGAAAGCACTGTTCTTTGATAAAGAAACCACTGAGAATCTGTGGTACTAGAGCGGTGCAGCGGGAGGGATGGAGTTGAAAGCGTTATTTAGAACACGGGCCGTGATGTCCTTCATGTTAGCCCTCGTATGCGTGCTGGGACCTACACTAACGGCACTGGCTGACAACAATGGCACATTGCCTAAAGCAAGTTCCACGTCTGGAGGCGCGGAGGCTGCATCAAATGTATCAAATGCATCGAATACAGCGAAAAATTTGATACCTGCGTATACAGAAGTACTTGAAGGATGGAAAAAGAACGGCGCCAAAGAAGATCATACCGGGAGCATGACGTTATCGGCAGCAAGTTTGTCGGGAAAGTCGGCGAATGCGAACGTTGCGGTTGAGTCATATGACGGCAAGAATAACGTCCTGGTTTGGAAAGCCAAAGGCGACGAATGGGTCGAATATGATCTGGACGTTGCACAGGGCGGACTTTATACGATTGAGATGTCGTACCATCCGTTTGTGGATTCGAGGGATCGGAAACCAATTGCACTCAGCCTAAGTGTTGACGGCGTTTCACCCTACCTTGAATCTAAGTCGATTGAGCTGTATCGCCACTGGAAGGATAAAATGCCGATCGTCAAAGATGACAACGGCGACGAAATTCGTCCGGCAGCAAACGATATCTCGAGTTGGCAAACCTGGGAATTGCGTGATATGTCCGGGGCCTATTTAGACCCTCTCCTGTGGAATTTGACACCTGGGAAGCATAAAATCCGCTTGGCGGGAAGCGATCCAATGGCACTGGAGTCTATTTCTTTCAAAGCGCCTGTCCCTGTTGCGGATTATGCAGCTGTAAAAAAAGAGCAGCCCAAGAATGCCGCCCCTGTAGAAGCTGACCCCATTGTGATTGAAGCGGAGCAGGTTGGTTGGAAAAATGATTCTTCCATTACACTCGCTTATGATAATGATATTGCCAATAGCCCTTATGTGCGGGGCAAAATTAGCTACAATACGCTGGATGGAAGTCACTGGTCGTCAAAAAATCAAGAAATCAGCTGGAGCTTTGAGGCTCCCGCCGCCGGTTTCTACAAAATAGCGCTGCGTCAGCAGCAATCGTTAGTTTCCAACCGGTCATCGTTCCGGACGATTATGATTAACGGGAAGGTTCCGTTTTCCGAGTTGAAAGCGTATCGCTTCCCTTATGCAACCGGTTGGAAAGGGCGGGAGTTAGCCAATGATGAGGGCGAGCCGTACCAGTTTTATTTGGAAAAAGGGACCAATACCATTTCGATGCGCGTCACACAGGCACCTCTCATTCCGGCTGCTGCCGAAATGGATAAAGGAATTGCCACATTGGTTAAGCTTTCTACAGATCTGCGCACGTTGACGGGAGGGGTAGATGACAAAAACAGGACCTGGGATCTTAAAAAGGATTTACCTGGATTTGTTGAGCAGCTGCAGGAACTGAATGATAATCTTGCGGCAACCCGAGAACAATTAACCACGATCAATGGCCGCTCCGACGCTTTGTCCCAAGGGTTAGTGACGGTAAGCAAAGATATTGAAACGCTATTAAAGTATCCGGATGAAATTCCTTATGATGCAGGCCGGATGAATTCCATGCAAGGCAAGCTGGCGGACTTGGTCAAACAGCTTAGCTCACAGCCGCTGCAAATTGACCGGATTTTCATTGTTCCGGCTCAAAAGCCTTTTCCAAAAATGGAATCGACGTTTGCGGAAAAGATCCAAGGTTCGATTATTAATTTCTTCAATACGTTCAGAAGCAAAGAGGTTGCGGAAAAAACGGATGATCAAGTGCTCAATGTGTGGATGAACCGTGGACGGGATTACGTGAATTTGCTGCAAAGCATGGCGAATGAAATGTTTACGCCGCAAACGGGCATTAAAGTGAAAATCAACCTGCTGAAGGACGATAAGCTGCTTCTCTTGATGAATGCGGCCGGGATGGCGCCTGACGTCGGTATCGGTTTGCCGCATGATACGCCGTTTGATTATGCCATCCGTAATGGGGTATACAATTTAAAACAATTCCCGGATTTCGATGACGTGTATAAGCAATTCGCTCCGGGTGCGTGGATGCCGTACTTCTATGATGGAGGTTATTACGCCGTTCCGGAAACACAGACATTCTCCATGATGTTTTACCGGAAAGATATCTTGCAAAATCTAGGGCTTAGCGTTCCAGACACCTGGGATGACATGTACCGCATGCTGCCGGTGCTGCAACAAAACGGCATGAATTTTACGCCGGTTGAACACAGCATCTTTATGCAAATGCACGGCCTTGAGTACATCAAGCAGGATGGTTCCAGAACAGGTTTCAACAATGATAAAGGCTTCGAAGCGTTCAAAGAGTGGACGGATTTGCAAAACAAATACGGGATCGATCAACGAAGCGATAATTTCGTACAGCATTTCCGCGATGGTTCCTATCCGATCGGTATTGCCGATTTGAATGGCTATCTCCAATTGACTGTTGCAGCACCTGAACTGAATGGCGTATGGGGCGTAGCACCGATTCCAGGGGTCAAGCAAGCGGATGGCACAGTTGTTAGATGGACGGGAGGCAACGGCGGCGATCAATTTGCTTCAGCCATCTTCAAACACACGAAGAAACCGCAGGAAAGCTGGGAATTCCTGAAATGGTGGATGTCGGAAGAGGTGCAAGAGAAATACGGCCTCGATTTGGAAACGCTCAATGGGGTTACGTTCCGCTGGTACACATCCAATGTGGATTCCTTTGTTAAGCTTCCTTGGAAGGAAGAGGATTTGCAAGCGATTTTGGAACAGTGGAAATGGTTCCGTGAAGTGGCGAAAGTGCCGGGCAGTTACTATATGGAGCGTGAGCTTACGAACGCTTGGACTCGAACTGTTATCAACGGGGAAAATTATCGGACTTCGCTTGAAACCGCAATAAAAGAAGTGGACAGGGAAATCCAGAGGAAGATGCAGGAGTTTCATTTTGTTGATGCCAACGGCCAATTAGTACGTTCTTTGAATATACCCGTGATTACAAAGCCATGGGAAGGAGTGGATAAGTATGTTAAAAAGTGAAGTGCAGGCGCGAGTGCTTCCAAGAACGATTCAACCGGTCAAAATACGAAAAAGTAAGCTGATATCAGCGCTGCAAACGCTTTGGGAATATCGGGTCTCGTATTTATTCATCGCCCCGTTCCTGATCTGTTTTATCATTTTTATTTTGCTGCCGGTTTTGTCCGCCTTAGCGCTTAGCTTTACTTATTTCAATGCCATTGAAGCACCTCGGTTTATTGGCTGGGACAATTTCCGGTATATGCTTTCCCAAGACCTCATTTTGATTAAATATGCGCTTCCCAATACGCTTTCCTTTGCGTTAATTGTAGGCTCCGGCGGCTATGTGTGCGCCTTCATGCTTGCTTGGCTGATCTCGATTCTGCCCGGGGTGTACCGGAAATGGTTCACACTGGCCATGTATACGCCTTCCTTGGCAAGTTTGGTTGCGATGAGCATTATTTGGACGCCAATGCTTTCCAGCGACAGAATCGGTTATTTGAACAGTTTTTTATTAAAAATGAGCTTGATTAGCGAACCTGTCCAGTGGGTAACAAGTAAAGAGCACTTAATGACGTCCATGGTTGTCGTCTCTCTTTGGAAAAGTATGGGCATCGGGTTCCTCGGCATGTTAGCGGGTATTCTCAACGTGAATCCCGAATTGTACGAGGCAGGCAGATTGGATGGCATTCGCAGCCGTTTGGAAGAAGTGTGGTACATTACGATCCCTTCTACCAAACCGCAAATGCTGTTCGGGGCCGTTATGGCCATCGTAGGTGCGATTCAGCTGTCGTCTATCGGAACGGCGTTGTCCGGCATGAATCCGACGCCGGAATATGCAGGCCATATGATCACAACGCATATTGACGATTATGGACTAAAACGGTTTGAACTCGGCTATGCGACGGCTTTGACCGTGTGTTTGCTAACCATCGTTTATTTCGCCCAAAAGCTGAGCTGGAAGCTGTTCGGAACGAAGGGAGAAGAATAAATGAAAATTGCAGGGACAATGCGTCAATTGCACGCGTGGCGCAGGAGAGTGGGGATTCGGCGGTTGAGTCCGTTCGAGATGTTTGCGGCCGTTCTTCTCGTCGCGCTGAGCATCTTCATGCTGCTGCCGATTGTATACATCATTAACCATGCCTTCAAACCGTATCAGGAGCTGTTTATTTATCCGCCAAACATCTTTGTAAGGGAACCGTCGCTGCAGAACTTTGCTGAGCTGCTTGCCACGACCAAAGGGACGGCGGTTCCGGTCTCCCGTTATTTATTCAATAGCATTATTGTCACAGGAATGGCTGTATTTCTGATTACCATGACAAGCGCAATGTGCGCTTACGCCATTTCCAAACATAAGTTTCCAGGGCATAAGCTGGTGTTTGCAACGATCTTGCTGACGTTGGTGTTCGTACCGGAAACGGTCGAAATCCCTAAATATTTAATCATCAGCAAACTGCATATTTTCGATACGTATTGGGGACACGTTTTGCCGCTCGTCGCCGTGCCAACCGGCGTGTTCCTTATGAAGCAATTTATCGACCAACTGCCGGATGAACTGTTGGATTCTGCACGGCTGGACGGAGCTAAGGAGCTTAGGCTTTTTATCAGTATCGTCATTCCCATGCTCATGCCCGCCGTTGCGACAATTGCGATTATTGCCTTTGACTCCGCATGGAAAGATGCTAGCACATCGACCTTCTATATGCAGAACGAGACGATGAAAACTTTCCCGTTCTATGTGGAAACATTAACGAGCGGTATGGCGAACAGTGTGGCCCGGCAGGGTGCCGCAGCCGCAGCTGCACTCCTCTTGTTTTTGCCAAACTTGATTATGTTTCTCGTATTTCAAAGTAAGGTTATCGCTACAATGGCTCATTCCGGGATAAAGTAACCGGGTGTCGTTGCATTGAAAAGGAGGGGATCGCGAGCCTATGGCAATTGAGATGAACATGCGGGAAGTGGAGCAATGGTCACAATTCGAGCTGACATTGAAAGGGCCAACGGAAGGAAATCCGTTTCTGGATGTTAAACTCTCCGCACAATTTCAATACAAAAACTTTATTGTTGAACCAGACGGTTTTTATGATGGTGACGGCACGTACCGGGTTCGTTTCATGCCCGACAGACCTGGCATTTGGCGGTATGTGACCCGCAGCAGTGAGGAAGAACTTGACGGACAAAGCGGCGAGTTCTTATGCACGCCGCCATCTGCCGGGAATCACGGCACTGTGCGGGTAAAAGATCAGTATTTATTCGCTTATGAGGATGGAACGCCTTATCTGCCGTTCGGCACGACTTGCTATCATTGGACACACCATGGCAGCAAGGAGTTGGAAGAGCTCACCTTACAGACGTTGAAGGATTCGCCTTTTAATAAAGTCAGAATGTGTTTATTGCCAACCCGGGATATGCAGCCGCCTCTAAGGGTAGCTTTTGCCGGCACTTGCCCTGAGGATTTGGACAAAAAGCAATTTAATCCGGCATTTTTCGCCCATTTGGAAGATCGTATTCGCGATCTCATGCAGCTTGGCATAGAAGCGGATCTCGTCTTATTCCATCCCTACGACAAAGGATATTGGGGCGTCGATAATATGGACCCGGAAACGGATGCCTTTTATCTGCGCTATGTAATCGCCCGTCTCGCCTCGTTTCGCAATGTGTGGTGGTCTCTCTGCAACGAATATGATTTTAATAAATACAAAACGATTGCCGACTGGGACCGGCTGCTTCAATTAACTCAGCGATACGATCCGTACCAGCATTTGCGGTCCATTCATAACGGAACGAAGATGTACAAATCATCAAGTTTATATGATTTTAGTAAGCCTTGGATTACACATCAAAGCATTCAGCATTGGGATGCCGAACTGACGACGTCTTGGCGTGAAGCCGTTGCCAAACCGATTGTCATCGATGAGATTTCCTATGAAGGCAATAGTTCCAGACGTTGGGGCAATATTTCCGGCGAGGAGCTGACACACCGTTTCTGGGAGGGCTTGTCGAGGGGCGGATTTGTCGGGCATGGAGAGTCCTTCATTAACCGGGAAACGAGAGCCTGGATTTCTTCCGGAGGCAAGTTATACGGGGAAAGTACAGAACAAATTGCTTTTTTGCGCAAAGTAATGGAGGAAGGCCCGGCGGACTGGATGAAAGCGGCGGAAGAAGGCACCTATAAACTGCTATACTTCGGGCGCCATCAGCATGCGTATAAGGTCTTGGAACTTAAGCAGGAAGAATCCTACCGAATAGCACTTATCGATACTTGGCATATGACAATTACCCCTTTGTCAGGCACGTTCAGCGGGAACTGCAAGATTGACCTGCCCGGAAAACCTTTTATGGCGCTTCGAATTCAAAAGGTTGAATCAAGCAGCTGATGTGGAAGGAGGAGAGAAAGCTGATCTACTCAAGGAATGTAGAGCGATGGGGCATTTTTGAGCTTACGCTGGAAGGCCCCTCTCTGGGGAATCCGTTCACGGACATTCAACTTAGCGCCCGGTTTCGGAAGGGACGGAATGAAGCTTATGCCGAAGGCTTTTATGACGGTAACGGCAAGTATCGGATCCGTTTTATGCCGGAGGAAGAAGGTCAATGGCTCTTCGAGACTTCAAGTTCGATCGCGGGAATGGACAGGGTGAAGGGTGAATTTGCTTGTACTTCAGCTGTGAATCCGAATAACCACGGTCCTGTGAGGGTGAAGGACTCTGTGTATTTCGAATATGCGGACGGTACACGATATACGCCAATCGGAACAACGAGTTATGTGTGGCATCTGCAAGACAAGGAAGTACAGGAGCAAACATTGCGAACGCTAAGGGATGCGCCATTTAATAAAATTCGGATGTTGGTTTTCCCGAAGTCGTACATGTTTAATGATCGGGAGCCCGCTATCTATCCATTCGAAGGTTCGCCCGAATCCGGTTTTGATTATACACGGATCGTTCCAGACTATTTCGCACATTTGGAGAAACGGGTAAAAGATTTAGCCGAATTGGGCATTCAGGCGGAACTCGTCTTGTTTCATCCCTACGATGAAGGGCGCTGGGGATTCGACCGGATGCCGCAAGAAGCGGATGACCGCTATGTGCGTTATATCGTTTCGCGATTCGCAGCTTATAGCCATGTTTGGTGGTCATTAGCGAATGAATACGATTTAATGTCGCATAAAAAATTGGATGACTGGAGCCGACTATTTCGGATTGTCCAGGAATGCGATTATGGAGGCCATCTGCGGTCTATTCATAATTGCCAAACCTGGTATGATTTCGGCACGCCATGGACGACACATGCGAGCATTCAGCATGTAGATGTGAAAGTGGTTTCGGAATGCACCAAACAATACGGCAAGCCGGCCGTTATTGACGAGTGCGGTTATGAAGGCAATTTGGATACAAGGTGGGGCAGCTTAACGCCGGAAGAATTGCTTTGCCGGGTCTGGGAAGGCATCTGCCGAGGCGGGTATGTGACGCATGGGGAAACATATTGGAATACCGAACAAATAATATGGTGGTCACATGGCGGAGAACTGCAAGGAAAAAGCATGCGGAGGATCGAATTCTTAAAAGGAATTATTGAAGAAGCTCCTCCTCGGTTGGCTTATACAAGCGATAGCTATGATGCAGCGACATTGTCCGTTCGAGGCGAATATTACTTGCAATATTTTGGGCCACATCGCTTTGCTTATCGTGAATTTTCATTGCCGGAAGGAACCTATCGAGTGGATGTAATTGATACATGGAATATGGTCGTTACCCCAGTAGAGGGTGAACATGAAGGGCGTTTTCGAATAGATTTGCCAGGAAAACTCTATTACGCGTTGCGCATACAAAAAGTTTAGGGAGTGTTGCTGATGAAACAAGTGAGAAATTCAGCCAATGGTACAAAGTTGTGGTACGAAAAACCGGCAAGATCTTGGAACGATGCGCTTCCGATCGGCAATGGGCGTTTCGGCGCGATGATATTCGGCAAAGTGAATAATGAGAGATTGCAGCTGAATGAGGACTCGGTTTGGTATGGAGGACCCGTTAACGGTGATAATCCAGAGGGACAGAAGCATTTTCCAATGGTTCGCCAGTTGTTGATGAAAGGGAAGCAGATCGAGGCCGAAGAACTTGCGCAAATGGGGATGATGTCGATTCCTAAATCCCTGCATCCGTATCAGCCGCTTGGAGATTTTCAAATTTATCATGACGGCGAAAAGAAGATGATTTCCAATTACTATCGGGAATTAGATATTGAACAGGGGATTGCGCAAGTAGGCTATTGCCTGAACGATATTCAGCATTCCAGGGAAATGTTCAGCAGCGCGGTTGATCAAGTGATCGTCATTCGCATCAAGTGTGATCGGCCGGCGAAGTTAAATCTGCGCATGCATTTGAGCCGAAGGCCTTTTGACGAAGGCACGCAAAAGATTGCCAACGATACATTGGTGATGAGCGGTGAAAATGGCCGAGGAGGCGTCACGTATTGCGCCGCTGTGAAAGCGGTTCCCGACGGCGGGTCGGTGAAAGTGATTGGCGACTTCCTCATTGTTCAGGCAGAAGCGGTAACCATCTATCTCGCGGCGCAGACTTCCTTCCGCCACTCGGACCCGATTGCGATATGCACGCGTCAGTTAGAACATGCGGCAGGCAAGGGGTTCGATAAAGTCAAGCGAGACCACCTGGCGGATCATACGAGCAGAATTCAACGTGTGAAGCTGGAGTTAGGCCGTCCCGAAGAGAGCAAAGAAGCGGATTTGCTGCCGACCGATGCCCGTTTGCAGAGGTTCAAAGAAGGTGGAAACGATCCTGGGCTTGCGCAATTATATTTTCAATATGGTCGATACTTGTTGATGGCTTCCTCTCGTCCTGGATCCAATCCTGCCAATTTGCAAGGGATATGGAACGAAAGCTTTACACCGCCGTGGGAGAGTAAATATACCATTAATATCAACACGGAGATGAATTATTGGCACGCGGAAGTGTGCAACCTGCCCGAATGCCATGAGCCATTGTTTGATTTGATCGATCGCATGCGGATCAATGGCAGGAAAACGGCGCAGGAAGTGTATGGCTGCAGAGGGTTTGTCGCCCATCATAATACGGATATGTGGGGAGCTACCCAAATTGAAGGTAACTTTATGCCGGGATCGATCTGGCCGATGGGCGCGGCATGGTTAACTCTTCATCTCTGGGAGCATTTCCGTTACGGACAGGATGAGCGGTTCCTGCGCGACCGGGCGTATCCGATCATGAAGGAAGCGGCGGAGTTTTTCTTGGACTATTTGTTTGAAGATGAGAATGGGTACCTGATCACCGGACCGTCCACTTCGCCGGAAAATAAGTTTATCGGCGCTGATGGCAGCGTTGGCTGTTTGACCGTTGGTCCATCCATGGATACGCAAATTATCTATTTTTTGTTCCGTGCTTGTATCGAGGCTTCTGAACGTTTGAAAACAGACGAAGGAACAAGGCAAGAATGGGAGCGCAAGCTTCGCAAATTGCCGCCGCCGCAAATCGGGAAGCACGGGCAGCTGCAGGAATGGGTGAAGGATTGGGATGAGGTGCATCCGGGACATCGTCATATTTCCCACTTGTTCGCTTTGCACCCTGGTGAAATGATTCATGTTCGCCATACGCCGGAGTGGGCAGATGCCGCCAAGCGAACATTGGATCGCCGACTGGAAGCCGGAAGCGGCCATACGGGCTGGAGCCGGGCGTGGATCATTAATTTCTTTGCCCGTTTGGAAGACGGCGAAAAGTCGTACGAGCATCTTCGCATGCTGCTGTCGCATTCCACACTGCCGAATTTGTTCGACAATCACCCGCCGTTTCAGATCGATGGCAATTTCGGCGGAACCGCCGGCATTGCTGAGATGCTGCTGCAATCGCATCGCGGGGAGATCAACCTGCTTCCAGCGCTGCCAAGTGCATGGGCACGTGGATCGGTTAGCGGGTTGAGAGCTCGCGGCGGCTTCGAAATTGATCTGGCCTGGGAAGATGGGGCGATGACGCACTGTGTTATTCAGGCCAAGTACAGCCAGGCTTGCACCGTTATTTACAAAGGCGGCCAGCTGCCGCTTATCGTAGAATCCGATGGAGGAGCTGCGGTAGAGGCGGTATTGGAAGAGCAGTCCGGTATGCTTACTTTCCAAGCCGAGACGGGCAAGAAGTATGTGCTATCGCTTGGAAAGCCCGCGGTGAGTGAGAGCTTGAGAGAGGCAACGAATATTTAGATGGTTTTTGGGAAGGTCACCCGATGGGTGGCCTTTTTGTTGTTGCGGGGGGCCAAGGGGAGTTATTCCTGAATGGGATCTATGGTCCCTTATTCCGAGGAAAACGAGCTGTTTCCACGCTAAGGGGAACTACAGGCTCTTATTTCGCCGAGTTTTCCAGTTTCCCGCATGAAAGAGTCAAAATAGAGGCCCGTAGTTCCCCAAACCCTTGGAATATGGCCTATTTCTGTGGAATAGAGGCCTGTAGTTCCCCTATATTTCCTCATGGAGGCATGACAGCGAATCAACTCTATCAAATTTACCGTTCCACCAGGGTACCCTTAACGCCATCCCTGTACCTAAGACCCCGCGACTGCCCACTCGCCATATTTCGATGCTTTTTACGCAGAAAAACCAACGTGGTTGAATCCTCCCTACAAAAAAGCATGAACACCCTATAAATGTTTTTCCATCCTCGTGTAATGTAAGAAATAAAGAGGTGTAACTATGGAATTCATTAGACCAGACGATTATTTGCCTAATAAGAAGCGTCTTAGCAACGTAAATGAATACGGAATCGGCCTCATCGGATGCGGCAGCATAGCGAATACGGCCCATTTACCGGCATACCGCAAGTACGGTTTGCACATAGCTGCTTGCTGCGATGTCAACGAGGAAGCGGCACGCGCCACAGCGGAAAAGTTTGATATTCCATTTTGGACGACGGATGTGAATGAGCTACTTGAGAGGGAAGATGTAGGTGTAATCGACCTGGCCATCCATCCTGAACCGCGGCTGGAAGTGCTGAGGTTAATCGGGAAGGCACCAAGGCCTGTATTGTGCCAAAAGCCTTTGCACCTGGATTTGGCACAAGCTGAACGCCTGAACGCAGCAGCAACCAAGTTGGGAATTATTCTGGGAGTCAACCAGCAAGCTCGCTTTGCGCCAGCGCACAAAGCGCTGAAAACGGTGCTGGAGCAGGACCTGATCGGAGAAGTATACAGCATTCACCACAATATGCGCTCGTTCCAGGATCAGGCCGGCTGGTGGTGGACGACAATGAAAAATTTCAACATTGTCGACCATGGTGTGCACTATGTGGACCTCTGCCGGTACTTCAATCCTTATCCGGAGGAATGGTCCAGGGTACACTGCACGACAGCCCAGTTAACGAAGCAAAACGCCATCGACCCGCTGATCTATTCGGCGAATATCGAATTTGGTCCCAAAGGCGGCAGGAACCCGCTGATGGCGACGCTGCATTTTAACAATATTGCCAAAGCAAGCCGCTCACACAGCAATACTTGGTGGATTGACGGGACAGAAGGAAGCTTGTGGTGCACGCAAGATACCCTCTATATGGCACTCAACAAACACAAAAATGTCGTTCACGAAATCAAGCTCAAAGGTACGTGGTTCCCGGATGCTTTCGCCGGTTCGATGATCGCGTTCATGACAGCCTTGGAAGAAGGGAACCTCCCGCCGGTCACGGCAGAGGATAATATCCAAACGGTAGCGTTGACAACCGCGATGGTAAACTCCAGCCAGGAAGCCTGTGTCGTGGAGAGAGCGGATTTGTTGAAAGGAAGCGTTGTGAGATGAATCAACTTGGATTTATGAGCTACGTGTATATGGGCTGGAGCGCGGAAGCCATGGCGGAAGATGCGCGTAATCATGGCATGAAATATGTGCAACTTGATCCCAAGCAAGCGATGCAGGTGATGGATGACCAGCCATTCTCACTCACGCGTGCTGAGAAGATTCGCTCTATTTTTAAAAGTAAGGGCATCACGGTCATCGGTTTATCCGGTTATACGAATTTAATGAACCCCAATCTGCAAAAAAGGGAAGCCAAACTGGAGCAGCTGGAAAAGATGATCGACCTATGTTCGGTTTATGGGACTAGGTATATGGCGACGGAGACGGGAAGTCTTCATCCGACTAACGCTTGGCGCGACTACGAAGGCAATCGTACCCCTGAGGCATGGGAGCAGCTGCTGCAAATCATAGATCGCTTGCGAAATCGAGCGGTGAAGCAAGGTGCCGTTTTGCTAGCCGAAGGTTTTGTCAACAACGTGCTTGCCACGACGGAACAAGCCAAGGAGATGATAGAGCGCCTGGGAACGGAAGGTTTGGCGTTCATTATGGATCCTTTTAACTACCTGAAGCAGGAAGATTTGAGCAGACAACCCGAAGCGATGGCGAAAATGTTTGACCATATCGGCGAGCATTGTCCTATCGCGCATGCCAAAGATACGCTTTACGCTGCCGAAGGATTCACGACACCTCGAGTCGGGGCGGGGCAAGCAGATTGGAACGTCTATGCGGAGCTTCTTGCTCGCCGGATGCCGGAGATTCCTTTGATTCTGGAACATGCGAAGCCTGAAGAAGTGGGGGATTGCCTGACCATTATCCGCCAATCCTTTGCGAATGTTGAGGCGAACTGGGGAGTGACGAACACAGGTGATGCATAAACCGAAACTAGGTATTCAAGGGCCAGTCGTGGCGTGGCAGGATCCATGGGCGGGTGAGGCATCCGATCTCATCATGCGGACGGGAACAGGAAGTGTTTGTCTCTCACAGGATCCGAGACCGGAACCAGGTGCTTTTGTAAACAGCTTGCGTGAATTAGGAGCGGATTTCTACGTGCATCATGTGCTGCCAGGCACGGATCATTGGGATGCAGTTGCGGATATTACCGCAGGAGGAATGGATATTTGCCTCGGAAACGAATATGGCAACATCAACGGACCTTGGGTGGAAGGAACGAATCGGTATGACATTCCGGATCAGGCGATCGTCGAAGCCTCCACCTCTGGCCGATGCCTGGGACTGCTGTATGACGAACCGGAGCATTTGCAAATCAACGTCGGGCAATACCGCAAGGATGGATGGTTTCCGCATTGGGGCAGCACGGAAGGTTTAAGTTTGGCAGAAGCTCGGAGCAAAGTTGAACAATCCGTAAGAACCCGAACGGAACATGTGAGCCGCATTGTGGAGCAAGCGGGTTTAGCGAGTACGTCCGTACCATTAATAGCGGAACATGTATTTCCTACCATGTTTCATACATTTGCCAGAGCAGGGATGGTTCTTTGCCCGAAAATCATGAAGGAATCGTTCCAATCGCTGCAGCTGTCGACGGCTCTGGGGGCAGCCAAGCAATATGGGCGGGCATTGTGGATCTGTGCGGATCTGTGGGGACCTGATACGGGCCGATGGTTTACACGGTTCCCCGGTTTTCCCGGACATTCTCCGCAGGAATTTGAATCGGCTTTGAAAATGGGCTATTTCATGGGGCCAACCCATTTATTCGTAGAAAATATCGATGTATTGCTTAGACATCAGCCTGAGGGCTTCATGAAAACGGAATTCGGCGAGGTTTGGCTGGAATTCGTTCGAAAATTTGTTCCCGAACACCCGCTGGCTTGGCATCACTCCCAGGCAGAGGCCGATATTGCAGTCATTCATTCGGATGATAGTAACTATGGACAAAATGAGCGGCTTTTCGGCAATCGCATGAGTGAGACGCAAGATGTCTCACATAGCCAAAGCGTGTTTCACATTTGGCATCTGCTTAGCCGAGGAACCATACCGGCCCACGGCAGCTGCCTGCATATTCCGGGGTACGACTTCCCGAGACATCAGTTAAAGCAGGACGTTCCACTTGATCATTTTCCATTGGTGGAAGGATTTTCCGGAGGGGCAGGCAGACGGGTGCACCCTTTATTTTACCCAATGCCAAATGTTCTGGCGTTCGATGAGCACGTTACGGCCGACCAATTAGGTCAGCCCAAGTTAATTATCGTCGGTGGTACGACACTGAGCACAAACACGTTTTCAATGATTACGAAAAAGGCGGAAGACGGCGCGGTTGTCGTCATCGCAGATTGGCTCCTTCCTACGGATTGCCCGGAACACCGAAAGAAAAGCGGGAGAGCTGGTTTCGGAGGCTGGATTGTCACAACCGATTTTATGGCAAGTGAAGTGAAAGAGGCTGTGGAGCCTTTTATAGGGAAAAACAAGATTTGGACACAGCGATTTGGATCGACAGAAGTACGCATGTATCCGCAAGATGAAGAAGGCTATACGTTAGATTATGAAATCGTGAGGGTATGACGAGAAGTAAGGTGGAGATGTGATTGGAGCCAACCAAACGTTTGGATCAGTTCGCGGAAATTGCGTTTCGTGAACATCCCGGAAATAAAGATGAACTGCGGGACATTCCGCCTATAACTGTTGATAAAAAATATTTTACACCGGGCACGGATAAAGCGAAGCGCGTGCCAGAGCTTACATTCGATGCTCAAATGGATCGATTTCATGAAGAGTTGAGACAACTGCGCGAAAAGTACAGACCTTATATGAGAAATTTAGTGCCGACTCCTTCGATGACACGGGATCGGCAAGTATGCAGCCAATTTCAATTTCGCTATCAAACGCCTGAAGACGTTAGTTTTACTCGCGTACTGGACGGTGCAGGGGATTGGGAAGCGGTGACGATCCCAGATTTCCGCGGACCTAGCGGGGAAGAAGGCAAATGGACGGGATTTTATCGCAGCGAGTTTGCCTATCCCGGCATTCCAGAAGGAAAACGCGTATATCTCGTATTCAAGGGTGTTGATTATAAAACGACGGTATACCTCAATCACAAATGCATTGGCAGTCATGAGGGATTTTTCGCACCGTTCGAATTTGATGTGACCGACTTTTTGCAGGAAAACAATACGCTCGTCGTTGAGGTTCAGACGGACATTCCCATGATGGGTGTCGGGGGAACGAAGCTGGATGGCGATAAGATATACGCAGCGACGGGTCCAGGCTGGGATGATCCGTACAATGGTTGGAGCCACTGTCCACCGGGAGCGGGCATTTACAATCAAGTGTATCTGGAACAGCGGTCAGAACTGTTTATCCAGGATGTCTTCGTTAGACCGGATATTGACACCGGCTCTGTGGAAGTCTGGATTGATGCCGTGAACACCACGACGCGTGTGATGGAGAATTTTGAGTTGGAACTGGCCATTATGCCCCAGAATTTTGAGGGTGATGGAATTGAGCCAATCTCATTTACAGTGGCCTATGCGGGGCCGGGTATTAATTATTTCCGTTACAAAGTAGAATTTCCTGCATTTAAAATGTGGGAACCGGAATCTCCCTTGCTTTATGCCGTGCGTATCGAAGTGAAAAATGGCAGCCACTGCACAGACAGCCGGGATCGCACTTTCGGTATGCGGAAATTTCATATGGATGAACAGCAGGTTCCGAAAGGCACGCTTTATTTGAACAATCAACCGATCGTACTAAGAGGCGCCAATGAGATGGGGCATCTGCAGCAGTGTGTGATGAACAACGATTTTGACCAATTAATGGATGATATCTTGATTGCCAAATTGGCGAATTTGAATTTTTACCGAATTACACAACGTCCCGTGCAGGAAGAAATCTATGATTATTTCGATATGCTCGGCATGATGCATCAATGCGATTTGCCTACGTTCGGCTTTATTCGTCGAAATCAATTTGTCGAGGGCGTGAAGCAAGCAGCTGAAATGGAAAGGCTGATTCGCAGCCATCCGTCCTCCATTATGGTATCGCTGATCAACGAGCCTTCTCGAACGGAGAAAAGGCGCAAGGGTCACCGTTATTTGCACAGAAATGAGTTGGAAGCTTTTTTCGTAGCCTCCAGGCAAGCCATATTTGTTGAGAATCCGGATCGAGTTGTGAAAAACGTGGAGGGGGACTACAACCCGCCTACCCGTGAAGGGCTGCCCGATTTTCATTGCTATAATTTGTGGTACACGAACAACGTTATTCCTGTTGGGAAAATGTACAAAGGGTACCTTCCAACGATCCGAGAGGGCTGGAAAGCGGGATGCGGCGAGTACGGGACCGAAGGATTGGATCATGCGGAGCTTATGATAAGCCGTTATCCCAAGGAATGGCTCCCGACATCGGAGCAAGATCGTTGGCTGCCGAATAGCATCCATGGCGCACAAACCTACAATCTTCACGGAGATTGGTATGCGGAACAAACCAATATGCACGATTGGATCCAGGCCAGTCAAAAGCATCAAAGTTTAGCGACGAAATTGATGACGGATGCATGGCGCAGAAGAGCGGATCGGGTTGTATCCACGGCGATCCATCTGCTGATAGACGCTTGGCCGGCAGGTTGGATGAAAGCTCTTGTAGGTGTCGATCGAAAACCGAAACCGGCATTTTTCACCTATCAGGACTGCTTGGAGCCTGTTCGCGTTAACTTGCGAAGCGATCGCTGGAAGGTATATGAAAGCGAGACATTGGAAATTGAAGCTTGGCTTTTGAACGATACAGCAAAGGAATACGGGAAGTGCCGGATTGTTGCGACACTGCGTGATGATTCAAAGGACTATGCACATTACGAAATCGTTAGTTTACTACCGATAGCTTCATCGCTGTATGCGGGTTCAATTCGATTCTCCGTGCCTTCCGTTCAAGACAGACAGAAATTATACGTGGATGCGGAATTGATAGATGAAGACGGCCAAGTATTAAATGCAGAAAGGTTTACTTTTGAGGCTTTTGCAAAGGCGAGAATCCAGTCCCCTCAGAAGGTCGCGTATCTCGACGCAGCATCCGAACTGCTCGGCTCACTGCTGAACGTTAACGGAGAGCGTTATTCCGAAGAGGTGCAGAACGACTGTACGCTTGTTGTCTCATCCCCGGAAGCATTCAACAGCCAACGGACGGCCATCCTTGCAAAAGTTCGCAAAGGCGCAACAGCTGTATGTATTCTGAAGCACGCGGATAACGGTACATGGGAATTAGATGATACACAAATTCAGACGGTGAAATTACGAGAAGTGTATACGCTTTCTATGCAAGTTGACGGTCTCAACATGCCAAGCGTCAAGCCGGACGATTACTCTTATTTTTATAACTTGACGACAGACCGGCTGGATGGCATGACCAATAGCCATTTGACCGGCGAGGGCATCGAACCGATTGTATTTGCTTACCAGGCGCATTCGGAGACACCGGGTAAGCGGAAGCTGCCTGTTGTAGGATTGAAACGTTTAGGCAAAGGGCTGCTATTCTTCGTATGCCTGCCATTAGCGGGCCGAGTGGGCTTTAATCCAACGTTAGACCGCCTGCTAGTGACTTTGATGAGCGAGAAAGGAGTGAGCCCCGAGTGTTGTACACCATTGTTAGCCGCAATCAGAAGCGACGAGCCGAGATAGCAGTCACGCAAGAAGGTTTACAGCTCATGCTTAGATCAGAGGGCGAGCCCTCTCCCTTTTTCACAGGGCGGTTGAATGACATGCTAAGTTATTCCACGGGCAGACCGTGGCGAATGGATACACCTGGGCTGAGGGATGTGCAAGTCAATGACGAGATTGGCATGGTTCGGATCAGTGGTTTTTTAGAAGCCTTGTACGTCACGCTGTGTCTGGCGTTTGACGAACAGGACCTCCTGCGGATGCAAATGAGTTGGGAGAATCGGAGCGATCACTTCATTCGTGAAGCAGCCGTGGGCATCCTGTTCACGCTTCCGAAGCGAAGACGTGAAAAAGTGACGATTCCCCACATGATTTACAATAACAACCCATCTTCTGATCCGAATCGGATCGTGCCACGGCTTGGCGTGGAGCCAGGTCTTGGCTTCATCTGCGAAGAGCACAGACTGCCCATTCCCTGCGTGAATGTTGAATGGGAGGAAGAGGAGACGCGGTTTCTCTCCTTGTTTTCGATCCCTGACTTTGTGGAGTCGGAAGACGGAGTTGTGCATTACGGCTCGCTGGGAGCCATCCAAGAGGAGAGTCGCATCACGGCCGTTGCGCTAAGCGGCGTTCTGATGTTTAACGGGGAGAAAGATACTTATTTTATCGCTAAAAATACTACGCAATCTTACTCCGATGGATATATGGATTTCGAGCAAGGCCGCACATTAACCAAAATGTATGCGCTGGATTGGGGAGTGGCAGACCGCCAAGGCCATGCTTTTCGTGAAATTGTTCGAAAGAGCGATAAGCTTTTCGCGCCGGTGGGAAAAAGTCCGCTATCGCTGGATGAGATGATTCGACTTAAGACCCATGCGATGGATGATCGGTATCGAAGCGGGGAACAGGGGGCCGCAGGCTATATCAAGTTTACCGATTCTAACGGGACCGTCCCCAAGCATCCGCTGCATTACATGTACGGTTGGACGGGACAGTGTTTGAAGCTGGCCTGGTGCGATGCCAAATTAGGTATTGAAACCGGGCAGGAAGAACGAGTCCAGAAATGCATACGAGCTGTTGATTTCTATGTAGAGCAGAGCCGCACTGACGTCCCTGGTGTGAGACATAGTTTGTATCGGTTAAATGAAGGAGTTTGGGATGACTTTTACTGGAATAAAGAGCCGGTCGTCTCAAGCCGGGCATACGGTGAAACGATCGCTGATTTGGCGGAGATAGCGCATCTATTCCGGGAAAACGGTCGGGAAGTTCCGCTAAGCTGGATTGAAGCGCTGCGCGAGTCCGCAGATTTCTTAACGGGCGGCGCGCTGTTAACGGGCATCTACCCTTCCGCATGGCGAATGGACGGTACCCCGGCAGATGACATGATAACAGCTGCGGGGATCCCCTGTTTGATCGCTCTCGTGAAAGCCTATTGGATCACGCAGGAGAGCAATTATTTGGAATTCGCTGAGCGAATGATGCTGCGTTATTACGAACTGCATGTCGAGACGTTCGAGCGGCCATTTGCCCGTTCCACGCTGGATGCCAAGTGTGAGGACAAAGAAGCGGGCATGTACTTTTTCCTAGCCGCATACGAACTGTTTCTTTTGACGAGGGATGAACGGTATCAGGAATGGGCTGAGATTGCTGCTGATTGGCTTTTAACTTTTGTATATGTGTGGAACCCGGCATACAACCAAGGCTCAGCATTCCGGAACACGGATTTTAGCGCTGTAGGATGGCCTGGCGTCAGTGTGCAAAACCACCATTTGGATGTATTTTTTCCAACCTACGAGTTTTGGAAATTTGGCCGCTTAACCGGCAAAGAGCAGTACGAGCGGTGGGGACGCGTGTCGCTGGAGGCGATGGGACAGGGCATTTGTACGAAACCGGGCGAATGGGGATTTACCGTTGCCGGGGAGCAGGGAGAAGGCTTTTTCCAAACGTACTGGAATCACCGGGGACACAGCAATAAATGGAACCCTTCATGGGTTATCGCGCTGGTTTTACATAACGCTTTGCGTTTCAGGGATACACAGGGTTGACGGTGAAAGATAGGAGGGCATTTCGATGAGAGAAAAAGAAATTCCGGATTGGGAAAATCTAGATGTGCTTGGTCGCAGCGTGGAGCCTTCCAATACCGGTTACATGCCATATGCAGATGTAGAAACGGCGCTGATCGGCGAGCGGGCACTTTCGCCATATTTTCAATCGTTAAACGGCAGTTGGAAATTCAAGTATGTGTCAAGTCCGTCGGAGGCGCCAGCGAACTTCTACGAGCCTACCTACAAGACCGATGATTGGTCTGCCATGCCGGTACCTGGCAATTGGCAGATGCAGGGAGTTGGACGTCCGCATTATTCCAGCAGCTATTATCCGTTTCCCATTGATCCGCCGCATGTCCCTAACGATAATCCTACGGGCTGTTACCGCAGAAGCTTTTACGTTTCGGATACCTGGGAGGATCGGCAAGTATTTCTCGTGTTTGAAGGTGTTGATTCCGCTTTTCATGTCTGGGTAAATGGGCAATTGGCAGGGTATGGGCAGGGCAGCCATATGCATAGTGAATTTCGCATTACTTCTTTGCTGAATGAGGGAGAGAACACGATTGCCGTGCAGGTCTATCAATGGAGCGACGGCAGTTATCTGGAAGATCAGGACAAATGGCGGTTAAGCGGGATTTTCAGAGACTTGTATTTGAAAGCAACGCCTGATGTGCATATCCAGGATGTTTCTGCACAAACCAGCTTCCATGAGAATCAGATCGATGCAGAGCTGAACCTCCGGATTGCGGTTAAATGCTTTTCAAATCATGAGGAACTGCTGCACAGCCATACGGTAAACGTTACGTTGATGGACGAAAAGCGCCAAACGGTATACACCGGAAAAACCAGTGCCGTTTCGCTAATGGATGAACAAGTGCTCAACATGCACATTCCCGTTTCGGCCCCGCACAAATGGTCGGCGGAAGATCCGTACTTATACGCCTTAGTTTTGGAACTTACGGATGAGACAGGGGCCTCGTTAGAATCTGTAAGCGTTTCCGTTGGTTTTCGCGATATTGCGATCCGTAACGGGCGGCTTTTGATCAACGGCACCCCAGTTACCCTCAAAGGCGTAAACCGCAATGAGTTCCACTCCGATCTCGGTTATGCGATACCGCTCGAAGCGATGGTGGAGGATATCCGCCTAATGAAGCAGCATAACATGAACGCCGTGCGGACATCGCATTACCCGAATGATACACGTTGGTTGGATCTATGTGATCGATATGGGCTGTATGTCATCGATGAAGCGGACCTCGAAACGCATGGTTGCCATTTTATTGGCAACGAGAGCCATCTTGCCCAAGATGAGCGATGGAAAGAAGCGTTTGTCGACCGTGCCCGCCGCATGGTGGAGAGGGATAAAAATCATCCGTCCATCATCATCTGGTCCCTTGGGAATGAATCGGGTTATGGGACTAACCATGACGCTATGGCAGACTGGGTGCGGGCAGCAGATCCGACTCGCCCCATTCACTACGAACGGGCTAAAGACGCAGAAGTCGTAGATATTGTGAGCTGCATGTATCCCTCCTTGGATGCACTGATTGAAGAAGGAGAGAAAACGGAAGATCCAAGACCTTTCTTAATGTGTGAATTTGCACATGCCATGGGAAATGCATCCGGTAACCTGAAAGAATACTGGGAAGCGATCTATCAGTATCCCCGGTTGCTTGGCGGCATGATCTGGGAATGGGCGGACCTCGCAGTCCGGCAGCAGACGGAGGATGGCACGGAATGGTACGCATACGGCGGCGATTTCGGGGATCATCCCAACAGCGGTCACTTTTGCATTGACGGCCTGGTGTTCCCGGATCGAACGATCAAGTCTTCTCTCATTGAGTTTAAAAAAGTAATTGAGCCGGTGAAGATGCATGCGGTCCACATGCCGTCCGGCATCGTAAGAATTGAGAATCGCTACGACTTCTTATCGCTTGATCATCTGAAGGGCTCGTGGCAGCTGCTGCATGACGGGGATATCGTGGAGCAGGGAGAGCTGCCGAAAACCGATGTGCCGCCTGGCGGGAAAGCAGAGATTACCGTTCCTTTCAGCAAGGCCTATGAGCGGTGGAAAGGCGAGTGCTGGCTCCGCATTCGGTTTACGATGCGGGAGGAGACACAGTGGGCGCCGCAAGGACATGAAGTGGCTTGGGCAGATATGCCGCTATCTATTCCACCGAGTGGCGCACCACTGATCAACGTGAAGCCGATGCACAGTTTGCGTATGGAAGAGCAGAATACGCGACTGCTTGTAAGCGGTAACGATTTTTGTCTGGTTTGGGACAAAAACAGCGGCGCCTTGAGCGCTTTCGAATATAACGGACTTCCGCTCTTGCAGTCCGGCCCGAAAGTCAACGTTTGGCGAGCACCGATTGATAATGACGGCCGTCAAGCCAAAGAGTGGAGAAAGGCCGGTTACGATGCCTTGCAACAGCGCGCAATCGAATTTTCTGTGCAGTCGTATGGGGATCATGCGGCGCAAATTACGGTGAAGGCGACCCTTGGCGCAGCGGGATTAGGCATATGTTTTGAGACTTGTATGGTGTATACGGTTTACGGATCAGGGGACTTGTTCCTCAAAGCCCATGTGAATCCGCGAGATGGACTCCCGCCATTACCGCGCTTGGGCTTGCAGATGGTCATGCCCGGCACCTTCGATCGTTTAGCTTGGTTCGGGCTAGGCCCGCACGAATGTTATGTCGACCGTAAGGAAAGCGGGCGGCTGGGCATTTACGCAGGAACAGTGCAAGAGCAATATGTTCCTTACATCAAGCCGCAGGAGCATGGCAATAAAGCGGAAGCACGGTGGGCAACCGTAACAAACACGTTAGGAACGGGCTTGTTTATAGGCGGTTTGCCAACGTTCGATGTGAGCGCGAGCCATTATGCTACGGCGAATGTAACGCGTGCGAAACATACAACAGATTTGGTTCGCTTACAGGAAACGATCGTGAACCTGGATCATCAGCAAGCTCCGATTGGCAATCACAGCTGCGGGGAAGCTCCTCCGTTGGAGCGTTATTTGCTTCATCCGAAGGAGACGATTTTTGAACTGCGGCTGAAGCCGTTTTCGGCAAGAGATATTTCGCCGATGCAGCTGAGTAAACGGTGGCCGGCGCCATTTTCGTTACAAGATACCGACAGTGAAACCATAATTCCATTAACACTTCAGGGGGCGATTCGATGATTAGCCGAACATTTCCCAAAATTATGTATGGCGGCGACTACAACCCGGAGCAGTTCCCGAAGGACATATGGGATGAGGATATGAGGCTGTTCGGGCTTGCGGGCATTGATATAGCAACCGTCAATGTGTTTTCGTGGTCACTTAACCAGCCGGATGAGGAGACGTACGAGTTTGGATGGTTGGACGAGGTCATGAACAAGCTGCATGAGAATGGCATGTATGCCTGTTTGGGAACGGGGACGGCCGCGCATCCGGCTTGGATGGCGAGGAAGTACCCGGATATTTTAACCGTAACGACCGATGGGAAAAAAAGAAAGTTTGGCCGCAGACATAACTCCTGCCCGAATAGTCCGACGTTCCGCCATTATGCCGAGGTTTTGGTCCGTAAGCTGGCGGAGCGATACAAGGGGCATCCGGCGCTGCTTTTATGGCATGTCAACAATGAAATAGGAATCCGCTGCTACTGTGATAACTGTGAGCATGCATTTCGAGAATGGTTGAAAAATCGATACGGAACGCTCGAACGGCTGAACGAGGCCTGGTATACGCGATTTTGGGGGCACACCTTCTATGATTGGGAGGACATCGTTCTTCCCAGCGCATTAAGCGAGGGACTTTCTGGAGGAAACTCCGATCAAACGGCATTCCAAGGCATGACGCTGGATTATTATCGATTTAACTCGGACAGCTGGTTGGCCTGTTATCAGTTGGAATATAACGCGATTAAATCGTTCATCCCGGATGCGGTCGTCACGACCAACTTCCAGGGGAACGGGACCTATAAGCCGCTTGATTATTTCAAATGGGCGCCTTATCTGGACATCGTCGCTCTTGATATATATCCGGAAAATCAAACGCCTGAAAGCTACATGGCGCTTCGTTACGACCTCATGAGAGGCTTGAAAGACGGCGCTCCCTTCATGCTGATGGAGCAGACGCCGAGCGTGCTCAACTGGAAAACGGTCAATCCGACCAAAAGGCCTGGCGTTATGCGGCTTCGCAGCTATCAAGCCGTGGCGCGCGGCGCCGATTCGGTGATGTTCTTCCAGCTGCGCCGCTCGCTGGGGGCTTATGAGAAATTTCACGGAGCCGTTATCGATCATGCCGGCCATGAGCATACGCGTGTGTTCAGGGAATGCACAGAGCTTGGCCAGGAGCTTAAGGAGCTGGGCAATCAATTGCTCGATGCACGGGTGAAAAGCAAGGTAGGCATTTTGTTCGACTGGGATAATTGGTGGGCAGTTGAATTAGGAGGCGGGCCGTCCGCTCACTTGAAATATGTCGATCACATCCAGAAATATTACGATGCTTTTTATGACAACCATATGCAAGTTGATTTCATTCATGTGGATACAGATCTTTCACAATATGAACTTGTGGTCGCCCCTGTTTTATATATGGTGAAACCGGGTTATGCGGAGAAGCTGGAACGTTATGTTAAAAACGGAGGAACCTTCCTCACTACGTTCTACAGCGGAGTGGCGAATGAAAATGATCTTGTCACACCGGGCGGTTATCCTGGCGAGTTGCGCGAGCTGCTTGGCATTTGGGTGGAAGAGCTGGACGCGCTGCACCCGGATCAAAAAAACCAGCTCGTGCTGCAGACGAACTTAGGAGAGCTTCAAGGCACCTACGATTGCGGCTTGTTGTGTGAGGTGGTTCATCCGGAGGGAGCGGAGACGGTTGCGAGCTTTGGCAGCGATTATTATGCAGGTTCGCCGGCATTAACTCGTAACCGCTTTGGCAAGGGAGAAGCTTGGTATGCGGCAACGGATCCCAGCCGATCTTTTTTAAAGCAATGGATCAGCTATTTATGCGCAAGCAAAGGAATCTCTTCTCCCATGGAAGCACATGCCCATGCACCAAAAGACGTGGAAATCATTCAACGCCATAAAGATGAGGTTGTCTTCACTTTTGTGTTAAATCATAGCGAACAAACACAGAAGATAAATGTAGGGATGTACGAACAAAAGGAGCTGCTCAGCGGCACGAGCGTAAGCGGAGATGTTGAACTTCTGCCGAAAAGCGTCGCGATATTCCAACAGAAGAAGGAGGCGGAGACTTGTGGAAGCGCCCCAGCTGGACCGATTGCGGCATCAGTTTGAGAATCCTCCGAATGTCTACAGATCGCTTCCTTTCTGGGCTTGGAACGACGATTTGGAAGAGGAAGAGCTGAACCGGCAAGTGAAGCAAATGAAGGAGCAAGGAATGGGCGGTTTTTTCATTCATTCCAGAGATGGATTGGAAACCGTCTACATGGGTCAAGAGTGGATGAACCTGGTTCGGTCCACCGTGGAAACAGCGAAGGCGCAGGGGATGCAGGCTTGGCTGTATGACGAAGACCGCTGGCCTTCAGGCTTTGCCGGGGGACTTGTGCAAGCGAGGGGCGGAGACGCGTTCCGCGCCAAGGGGCTTACGCTAGAGGTCATCCCGGCCGGCTTATTACAAACGGAGATTGACGACACCGACACCGTAGCACGGTTCAAAGCTGTGATTAACGAAAGAAACTTGATTCGTTGTGAAAGACTTCAAGCAGGTGCAAGCAGTGAGTTAGAAAATGAGGAAGTGCTGCTTCTTTTCCGGGTTGAAATATCCGAACGGAGTGAATGGTTCAACAATGAAGCGCCTCCGGATCAATTGAATCCCGAATCGGTTGAAGCGTTCATCGACATTACCTACGAAGCTTACAAAAAAGTAGTGGGCGAACATTTTGGCCAAACCGTTCGCGGCGTTTTTACTGACGAACCGAGCCTTCATGACCGTCATTGTAAATTTACAGAGGGGCGCGGTTGGATTCCTTGGAGCTGGTCTTTCCCCGCTTATTTCCAAGAGAAACGCGGATACGATCTACTGGATCTTGTTCCTTATTTATATTTCAATGGCGAACGCTCCACAGAGGCCCGTCACGATTACTGGCGGACGATTACCGAACGATTCAGCGAATCTTATGCGAAGCAAATCGGCGAGTGGTGCGAGAACAACGGGCTTGCTTTTACCGGGCATTTTCTCTGGGAAAATAATTTGGGCACAGCCACTCGTGTTTGCGGAGCGATCATGCCCAACTATCGCTATCAGCATGTGCCGGGCATCGATATGTTGACGGAGCAAACGAACGAATACATCACGGTTAAGCAGTGTACCAGTGTGGCAAATCAGTACGGAAGAAAATTCGTTCTGACCGAAACTTACGGCTGCACAGGCTGGGGTTTCACCTTTGAAGGGCAGCGATGGATCGGAGACTTCCAATTCGTTCTGGGGGTCAATCTTAGGTCTCAGCACTTGGCGCTTTATTCGATCAAAGGCTGCCGGAAACGGGATTATCCGCCTGTCTTCAACTACAACACCAGCTGGTGGAAATACAATGCGATTGTGGAAAATTATTTTGCCAGGTTGTCTGCGGTTTTGACAGAAGGACGCCCGGTCCGAGATGTGCTTGTGCTTCATCCGGCTTCCACCGCGTGGAGTATGGTCGGCACGGGACCTTACGGCTTTCCGGCCCGAGGCAAGGACCGTGACGTTTCCGAGACGAACCGGTATGGTCACGAATTTAACGCTTTTCTCGGCAAGCTGCTAAGAGCGCACTACGATTTTGATTTGGGCGATGAAACCATCATGGCGGAAACAGGGGCCATTCACGGCAAGAAGCTTGCTGTTCATACAGCCGAGTATCAAGTTGTCGTCATTCCGGAAATTCGGACGATGCTAAACAGCACGTTCCAGCTGCTCCTGCAATTCCTTGACGCCGGCGGCAAAGCTGTCGCTGTCGGAGCTCGCCCGGAAATGCTTGAAGGCAGAGTGAGCAATCGTCTATCCGACCTCTATGATCATCCGAACATGGTCATCGTTGGGGACGCGGCTGAGGCAGCCCAAGCACTGGAAAACAGACTGACACGCCAAGTCAGCATTAAGAGCGCAGAAAATGAAGAGTCTGCTGACTGCTTGTATATGCTCAGAGATATGGGGGATCGTTATGCGCTGTTCATCGTCAATAACGACCGCGAGCGCGAACATCGCGTTCGGATCGAAGCTGCCTTGGAAGGGCCTGGCTACATGGAAGAGTGGAAGGCATTGACTGGCGAAGTAAGCGCAGTCGACACCCGTTTTAGTCAGGGTTATATCATCTTTGACGAGGTATTCGGTCCGGCAGATTCCAAGTTGTATATTTGGCATAAGAACGGCCGCAAGGCTGAAACAGAAGGAAGCCGCGCGAACGCGGATCAAGCCGAGACTCAGGTCTTAGGCCCGGTCTGCAAGTTCACGCGGTCAATGCCGAATGTGTTAACGCTGGATATGTGCTCATATCGTATCAATCACGGCGGCTGGTCGGAAGAGATGGAGGTATGGCAAGCACAGAAAGCCATCCGGTCGCTTTTGGACATGAGACAGATTTACGGCAATGGCATTGAACAAAGGTACAAATGGATTCACGAGCCTCATCCGGAAGATGGCAAGCCGGTCGCTTTCAAATTCACCTTTCATATCACCGATGTTCCGAAGGAAGCTGTGTATCTGGTTGTGGAGTCTGCGGAACAGTACGAGATCGGCCTTAACGGCGAATCCATCGCCAATAAGTCGGATGGTTGGTTTTTGGACCGGTCGTTTGATCAGGTGCTTTTATCCAGATTGAAAGCTGGAGAGAATGAGTTGATCTTGTCATGTAACTACTTAAATCGCATGGAAGTGGAAGATATTTATTTGACCGGATCGTTTGGCGTCGATACTTCAAGGAGTATTGTAGCCGAACCCGAAACCTTGGCCTTTGGCGATTGGTGCAAGCAAGGATATCCTCACTACTGCGGCAGCATGATTTATCATTTTGACATTCAGGTGGAAAATAAGCCGGAAAGCCGGACTGTACTGGAACTTGGCGATTATGCCGCGGTTACTATCGAAGTAAAGGTCAACGGGCAAGCGGCTGGTCATGTGCCTTGGCGCAGCGCAAACCGTCTTGAATTGACGAGGCAGCTTCACGAGGGTGTGAACCGCTTGGAAGTGGAAGTTATGGGAAGCCCGCGCAATATGCTTGGACCTTTCCATCAGGCGTCGGGCGATACGTCGACAACCAGTTGGGCGTCTTTCCGCAAAGAAGGGCAGCATTTTACTCGCGACTATCAATTGAGCCCTTATGGCTTGTTTGGGCAAATGACACTATACACAGAGAGATGGGAACGGAGGTTTGAGCATGAAAATCCATAAGTGGGGGCTAGTTCTATCGTTCTTCCTCTTATGCGCCGCATTATTGCCTGCGACTGCATTCGCCTCGGTGAAATACTCCACGTATACCAAAGACAGCCGGGGAAATTTAATATGGCTTCAGCCGGCGTATTTCCCGCTAGGGGTCATCGGGCAGAATCTGATGGCGCCAGATCCGGGCAACAAGACGGTTCAGATGAGTTCGCCGATGAAAAATCCGAAAGACATCTTCATCGATGCGAAAGGTGAAGTTTATATCGCGGATACGGGCAATAACCGTATCGTACATATGACAGAATCCGGTCAGCTGCTGCGTTACATTACCCTGCCGGAGAACCCTTTTAACAAACCAGAAGGTGTTTTCGTAACCAATGATGGCAGCATCTATGTCGCGGATACAGGCAACAAACGAGTGCTAAAGCTGGATGCCGGCGGCAAGGTCATGCAAGAGTACAAACGGCCGGAATCCCGGTACATTCCTGATACGTTTGTTTTCGATCCGGCGAAAGTCATGGTTGATGAACGTGAGTTTATGTATATTGCCGTGCATGGCAGCTATGAAGGGCTTGTGATGCTTGATCCGAAAGGCAAGTTTCAAGGTTTCTTCGGTGCCAACGGCACGGCGATTTCCCCGTTAGACGCTTTGAAAAGAATGCTTTACACCAAAAAAATGTACGCCAATGAAGTTGCTAAGAGGCCCGAGCCGATTAACAGCGTAGCGACGGACAAAAACGGCTATATTTTTACAGTGACGGGCGGAACAGCAACAACGAATCAATTGAAAAAGCTGAATGTAAAAGGCGATAACTTGCTGCGCAGCTCCTCGAAACCGTTCGGAGAAACAGCCCCATGGGACGTGCCGGCGGAGGGAATCATGACAGGTCCACAACTAACGGATGTCGCGGTCGATCAGAGCGGCAATATGATTGTTGTGGATCAGCAGAATAAATATATCAGCCATTACGATGGATCCGGTAATTTATTGTACTTCTGGGGCGGCGCCTCTGCGATCGGTTCCTCGCAAGTCGGACTGTTGAAAAGTCCTGTGGCGCTTGATGTTAATGAAAGAAACGAGCTGTTTGTCCTGGACGATCAGGAAAATATCGTGCAAGTATTCCGATTGTCCGAGTTTGGGCAAAAGGTAGACCAAGCCAACCAGCTAACCCTGGCTGGCCGTTATGAGGATAGCGAGCAGCCATGGAGAGAAGTGCTGCGTTTAAACGGGCAATTCGCTCCAGCTTATCTGGGGCTTGCGAAGTCAGCTTTTAAAAAAGAACAGTACGAAAATGCAAAAGATTTGTTCAAAGAAGCGGGAAATCAACAAGGGTACTCCGATTCTTTCTGGCAAATCAGGATGCTGTGGCTGCAGGGTAACTTTTCTTGGATAGCGAGCGTCATCCTGCTTGGTGTGATCTTATACACTGTTACCGATAAGCTCACCGCAAAGCGTGAATTCCGGGTCAGATGGCGCAATCGACCGAAGAGTCAGAATCGTTTCCTCTCGAATTTAAGGCTTGCGCTGCATGTTTTAAAACATCCGATTGACGGTTTTTCGGCTATCCACTATGAGAACAAAGGCAGCTACTTGAGCGCCAGTATCGTTCTGCTAGGTGTATATGCATCTCTGATTATCATCCAGTTCGCGACTAGCTTTTCTTTTAATCCGAAGACTTTTGTGGATATTTACTCGACGTTCACGCAATTTTTCATCGTTTGGATCGCTTGGATTGTTGCTAACTACCTGGTCAGCTCGATTTATCGGGGCGAGGGACGCTTCAAGCACATTTTCATCGGCAGCGCCTATGCGCTCTTGCCTTACATAGCTATTGGCATCCCGCTTGCTTTTATATCCAATGTTATGACGATGTCCGAGGCATCGATCTATCATTTCGTGGGCAATGCGATGACGGTATGGATCGGGCTGCTTATTTTCTGGAAAATTCAGAACGTCCATAATTACACGTTTGGTGAAACGATTATGAATGTATTCCTTACGTTATGTACAATGCTTGTCATCGGTGTGCTTATTTTCATTATTATGGGACTTACCAGTGATCTTGGATCGCTACTTTATCAGATGTATCAGGAGGTGACCTTGAGATGATCCGGATGATCAAAACCAATAAAACAGCCATCATCGTTACCATCCTGATCTTGGCGGCCGTCGTCACCTTCCTGACCCGTGCCAAATTTGAGTTCAAAGATTCGGGACAACGCAGTTCGCAAGCCGTGCAGCAAAATACGACGGTAGAAGCAGCGAGTGTTCCCGCCAAACTGCCGCTCGATACCGATTTCAAGCAGGTTGCAGAATCCGAGACGTTGAGATTGAAAATGGACGACAAGACGGGACATTTTATCGTCGAGGATAAACGGAACGGCAATCTGTATCGCTCTTACCCAGATCCGAAATATTGGTCGAAAGAGAAGATTTCGGAGACCTGGAAAAAGCATTTAGCCTCACCGCTGATGGTCCAATATGTGGATTTTTCCAAAAACATTTTGCAGGCCAAAGAGACGAATCTGGGGGCGGAAGGCGGAAGCATCAAGGATATTCAAACGATTCCAGGCGGTTTCAAGCTTGTTTACGAGTTTCCTGTGACGGGCTTCACGATTCCTGTCCAAGTAACGGTCGCTCAGGATTACGTTGAGACGAAAATCTTGCAGGAAGGCGTTAAGGAGACCAAAATGGGTCTCGTTTGGGTCAGACCTTATCCCTTCTTAGGAGCGGAGTACACAGACGGACAGGACGGTTACTTGTTTATTCCGGATGGTGCAGGAGCTCTGGTGCGATTCAAGGATAATCAATTAAATGTCAACAAATTGTATGACGAATTAACATATGGCCAAGATATTGCATTCCCGGGAATCAACAACAAACGTAATAAAGTGATGATGCCGGTCTTCGGTATGAAGTCGGGATCGAAAGGCTTTCTGGCCGTGGTGCACGAAGGCGATGAGTATGCCGACGTGGTCGCTGCTCCGGCAGGTGTCCTAAGCAATTACAACTGGATTGGGGCCCAGATGAACTATCGTTCCAGCTTCTTGCAGTTTACAACAAGAAATACGAATGTCCCTGATTCGTGGGGATATGTCGACTATGATCGGGATCACATGTTTGGGAGCGATCGTTCCGTTCGTTATTATATGTTGGACGAGAAGAAGACGGATTACGTCGGCATGGCAGAGACCTACCGTCAATATTTAATGAAGGAGAAAGCGGTCAAACCGGTTACGGTCAAAGACCCCAATATCCCGTTGTATACGAACATCATCGGAGCCGATCGGGAAAAAGGGGTCATTAGCGACCGCTACCTTAATTTGACCACGACGAGCGAAGGCATTCAAATTATGAATTCCTTGCATGACAAGGGCATAAACAATATGTCGCTCACCTTCACGGGCTGGCAAAAGGGCGGCTACAGTTCCTTTGGCCAAACGTTCCCGGTGGATTCCCGACTTGGCGGAGACTCCGGCATGAAGGCCTTCATCGATCATGCGCACGGGCTTGGTTATCCGGTTTATTTGGAAGCACAGTATTCCTTGAATAATACCAAAGGCGGCGGGTTCGACGAGAAGTTTAACGCCATGGTTAACTTGGCCGGACGGACGCTGATGCAGAGTCCTTTGTTCAACCGGGAGAGAACGCCGGTCGTTAGCGATAAATACATCGAACAGATGGTGGATAACGATTTGCCTAAATATAAAGCCATGGGTGTCGACGGACTTGCCGTCGGATTGCTTGGCCAGAGGCTGTACAACGATTACAACACGGGGTACGGCTCCTCAAGAGACGAGGCCCGCAAAATTCAAGAGCGGATTTTGCAAAAAATCAAAGATACGCTTGGCGGCGTACAGGGGGAGAAATCCAATGTCTACGCACTGCCGCATATCAATTACATCCGAGACATGGTATATGACAATTCCTATGACTTATTTTCGGATGAATCGGTGCCCTTCGCCCAAATTGCTACACACGGATTAGTTTCCTATTCATCGGAATATGTGAACAACCGCCAGGAAGACGTGAACGATTTCTTAAGGGATATCGAATATGGAGCGGCGCCATCTTTCGTATTCACGAAGGCTGAAACGAAGAAATATGTAAATTCTTATGGCTTGCGCTTTTATAACACGTATTACCCGGATTGGGAGAACTTTGCATCCGAGCAGTATAAACGCTACAACGAAGCCCTTGGAGATGTGCAGGATCAGTTTATTACCGGGCATCGGAAGCTTGCTGAAGGTGTGAAAGAAACGACGTATTCCAATGGAAAAAGAATTATCGTGAACTATAATTTGACGGAATACCGGAACGGGGATTTGGCCGTACCGGCACATAACTTTGTTGTTATTCGAGGAGGGGGAGGCAAATGAATCGGAAAGCGAGACTGAGGTCATCCCTGATCGAATATTTGGAAGGAACGCTGTTCATCGCCCCGTGGTTCATCGGTTTTATCTTTTTTATGGCGTTCCCGATCGGCTATTCCTTGTTTATGAGTTTTCAGGATGTAACCATAACCGCAACCAAGACGACGACCCGTTATATTGGCTGGACGCACTATAAGTACATTCTGTTTGAAAACGGAAGTCTGCTGTACAATCAACTGCTGCCTTTCCTGCGCCAAGCGCTTTTCATGATTCCGATCATTGTCGTATTCGCGCTGTTAATTGCGATTATTTTGAATCAAAAATTCCCCGGACGCACGTTTTTTCGGGCCATTTTCTTCCTACCCGTCATTTTGGCGACAGGCGAGGTCGTGAAGGAATTTCTGACGCAGGGTGAAGGCGATCTCGGCTTTATGTCCAAATTTAACATTTCAGGCCTTATCCAAGCTAACTTATCGGCCACTTGGTCAGATCCGCTGATTTCCATTCTGAACTCGTTCGTACTTATTCTCTGGTATTCCGGCGTGCAAATTATGATCTTCCTGGGCGGCAGGCAGACGATTTCGAATTCCGCTTATGAAGCAGCCCGAATTGATGGCGCAGGACCTTGGGAAACATTCTGGAAAATTACGCTGCCTGCCATGACGCCGTTCATTTTCCTCAATTTGATTTATACCGTGGTCGATCTCTTTACGTTTCCGACCAATCCGATTTTGTCGAAGGTAAGGGAGAGCGAGTACGGACAATACAGCGCTTTGTTCTGGATCTACTTCATGATCATCGCCTTTTTCTTAGCGATCCTATTCATTATTTTCGCCAGGGTGACGAAATCACATCGTGCTTAACAAGTTTACGACAGGAGGGATGACGCTATGTTTCGTATCAAATTGAAAGAAGAGCAGACGGTTGGCATGCTGCAGCTGCTCAGCAAAATCCGTTATGCGGTTATCGGGCGGGAAGCGGATAAAGGTCTGTTATTCAAATTGTTCATCTACTTGATCTTGCTGGATACAGCTTACATTTATTTGAAGCCGATCTTGCATATGGTAGCGACCATGGTTAAAAATGCAGACGATTTGCTGGATCCGGCCGTCAACTGGTTCCCGAGGACAATCTACCTCGGGAATCTCCAGGAGGCTTGGTCGTGGATGAAATATCCCAAGGCGCTAGGCATCAGCCTAGGCCTCTCGCTCTCTGTGGCTATCTTGCAAACCCTCTCGTGTGCCGTTACCGGTTATGCGTTTGCAAGGCTGAAAATCCCGTTTAAGCGAGTGCTGTTTTTTTTCCTGATGCTAACTTTTATTGTGCCTATGCAGGTTACGATCCTGCCCAACATTATTTATGCCAGACAGTTAGGCCTGTTGAATACGATTTATCCGATCATCGTTCCGGCTTTTTTCGGCTTGGGGTTAAAAGGAGCGCTGTTCGTCATTATTTACCGCCAATTTTTCTCCACACAGCCGAAGGAATTGGAAGAAGCAGCACGGATTGACGGTGCTGGCGTATTTAAAATCTTTTACAAGGTTATGATGCCGTTAGCCAAACCGGCGATTCTCGTCGTTTTTCTGTTTTCCTTCATCTGGACGTGGAACGACTTCTACCTGCCGAGTATGTACTTGTCGGATATCGAAACGGCGCCTTTATCGCTCGGGATAGAGAAGATCGCTTCAGCCCTGCGTCAGCAAGCCGAGGCTTATGGGCCGTCCGTGAATGATGAGGCGATTCGCATGTCCACAACGTTCTTAATGATTATCCCGCCACTGCTACTGTACACGTTCACGCAGCGATGGTTTGTAGAAGGCGTAGAACGTACAGGTTTAGTGGAATAGAAACTTGATCAGTGACAGTTGAAACGGAGGGTAAAAAGAGATGAAACGTCTTCTCGCATTATGTTTAGTTGGGGTGCTGGTCGCCATGCTGGTGGCATGTTCGAATGCATCAACGACGGCAAGCAAGTCAGCCGGACCGGTGAAAATGCTCTATATCAAACGAGGGGAAGGGACGAATGACCCTTATGTGGTGAAACATTTTGAGAAGGTAGGTTATACCGTCATTGATATGGCGGATAACGTATTCAAGCCGGAACTTGTGAATGGCTACGGGGTCGTGTATGTCAGTCCTACGGTCAATTCCTCCAAAATGGATGCGCAGCTTAAAGGCTCTAAAGTGCCTGTTGTGTATGCCAAACCCCAAGTGGCCAGTATTTCCGCATTAACGGGGCTGCTGGACTACAATGAGCTCAGCGCGGCGAAAACCGTTCAAATTAAGGACAGCAAACACCCATTGGCAGCTGGATTTAAAGATCAAGTAACGGTTTATAAAAATGAGGGTAAAATCGGTTACGCCATTCCAGGTAAAGAGGCTGTTACGATCGTAACAGTTCCCGGTGACGATAAGAAAGCGGCTGTTTTTGCCTATGAGAAGGGGGCGAAAAATATCAATAATGAGCCGGTCCCTTCCCGGCAGGTCTTCTTTTATTTAAGTGCAGGGGAAGAAATGAATCAGACGGATGACGGCTATAAACTACTGGATGCGGCTGTGCAATGGGCAGCTCAAAATGGACAAAAATAAACGTTCCTGACAGGGAGGAAATTCGTCTATGAAAAAGGTAAATGCGGCCATCATGGCTTGTATGGTCTTTGCACTCTCCGCTTGCAGCTCGGTCACCAGCCATCCCGTATCGGTATCCAGCCAACCGGCATCCAGCGCGGCAGCCAAATCGCAGAGCAATGGAAAAAGTGTGCTTTTTATCGGTCAAGAAGGCGGCGGGGATGGGATTGTGATCAAGCGCTTTAAAGAAAAACACGGGATGAATGTCACCGTGGTTTCCGACAAAGAAGTGACGACAGAGAAGGCCAATGGTTTCAATTTGATTTTTGTTAGCGAGTCGGTCAATTCAGGCAAAATCAAGGACAAATTCGTGGACATTCCAGTCCCTGTTATTTATGACGAGCCGCAAATTTCCGGTGATACAGGCATGACCGACGTTGACATGAACGGCAAACTCGAAGGGAATAATGCGGCGAAGACGATTCAAATCCGCAACGGCCAGCATGCGCTGGCAGCGGGCCTGCAAAACAATGTGGATGTCTACAAAGATAATGGCAAGATGAGTTGGGCGACGCCGGGCAAAGACGCAATCGTTGTGGCTACCGTGCCTAACGATGAAATGAAGGCGACCATTTTTGCTTACGATAAAGGCATGACGAATGTGAAAGGAAAAACGGTTGCTGCACGTGAGGTTTTCTTTTACATGATGACAGGTGAAGAAATCAACCAAACGGATGAGGGATGGAAGCTGTTTGATGCCGCAGTCCGCTGGGTGCAAGAGTCCAAATAACATGAGTTCTTGAAGGAGGTAGGGAGTTAATGAAGCGGTTGTTTTCCTACTTAATGATGGTCATCCTGATTTTTGCAAGCGCTGCCTGTTCAATGCCCACGACGCAAAAAGACGCCGGAAACGGGAAGAAAGTCCTTTTTGTCGGCACGGACAGCGCAAACGACCGAATTGTGATGAAGCATTTCAAGGAGCTTGGCTATGAGGTTACGCTGATGTCGGATAAAGAGCTTACTCCGGAGCAGCCGGCCAATTACGGCCTGGTTTTCGTCAGTTCATTCGCAGGCTCTCATCGTGTTGCGGATAAATTGCTGGGATCAACAGCGCCTGTTATCTATGCCAATGGCAAAATATTAGGTCAAGTCGGATTAGCCAGCAAAGATGATTCGGATTACGGCGAATATACCGGCTTGTCGATCGCGATAAAAGAGAGCAAGCATGAGCTTGCGGGCGGATTACCGGGCAGTGTGGATATCTATAAAGAGGAAGCGAAAATCAGCTACGTTGTACCGCAGGGGGGCGTCATTATTGCCTCAGCGCCGGATAACGATAAACGTGCTGTGATTTGTGCTTTTGACAAAGGGACGAAAAATATGAGCGGCCAGGTTTTGCCGGCCAAGCGCTTGTTTTTCAATTTGACAGGCGGGGAAGAAATTAACAGGACAGATAATGGATGGAAGTTATTTGATGCAGCCGTTCACTGGTCAGTAGGAAAAGGTTGAATCGGAATGATGCAACAAACAACCTATAATGTTGGAGAACCCCCCTAATGTAAACGTAAACATTTCGTAATAAAGTGAAAGTATACAAAATTTGAAATCAAGATTGGGAGGTTCATAGTGAAAATGAAAAAATTTCTCAAAGCATCTTTAGCGATCACGTCGGCATTTGTTATCCTGACAGGCTGTACGTCCGAGCCCGCTCAAAGCGATAAACAGCAGCCCGTTGCCTCAGCAAACAAATCAACGGATAACGAAATATTCATTTATACCGTGTATCCAGCCTTTTATGCCAAAGAAGATATCTGGGAGAAACAAGTGGGGCAATACCTCAAGAAGAAATTCCCGGATCTAACGTTCAAACATGTACAGTGGGATAATCCCGGCCGGCAATATAAGGATCTAATTGCAGCAGGAACGATTCCTGACATTGTTATTGATAACGCCCGGATGAACTTGCAGCGTAATATTTTGAAAAACGATTTGCAGTATGACATGACGGACTTGATCAAAAAGTACAATTTCGACACAAGCACATTAAATCCTGCGGCAATGACGCAAATGAAGAACGTGACGCCGGAAGGGAAAATTTATGGTTTGCCTTTCCAATTGAGCGATTTCGTTCTGTTCTATAACAAAGATATTTTTGATAAATTCGGTGTGGATTACCCGAAAGACGGAATGACCTATGATGAAGTTTATGAATTGGCTAAAAAGCTGACTCGTGTCGAAGGTGAAAATACGTACAAAGGTTACCAACAGCATCCTGGTTTATATATGACTTATAATCAGCTATCGCTTTCACCTCTCAGCTTGACGGAAGACAAGGCGGAGATGAATACTCCGGCCTGGAAAAAGGAAGTTGACAATTTAAGACGTTTCTATGAGATTCCGGCTAACCAATTTACATCCGTCGATGATTTCCCGAAAGGGAAAATGGCGATGAGTGTTCACGTCACAGAGAAAATCGTTCAGTGGTATGAGCAAAATAAAAACTTGAACTTTGATATCGCTGCAATGCCATCTTTTGCTGATGCACCAGGCGTCAAAGCTCAACCAAATCTGTACTCGGCGTATATTACCAAGCAGTCGACCAAGAAAGATCAAGCTTTCCAAGTGATCCAGTACCTGCTTTCTGAAGAGATGCAAATCAATTTTGCGAAAGAAGGCATCATCGGACCGCTGCAAACACAGAAAGTTCAAGAAGCTTTCGGTAAAAACTTGCCGCAAATGCAAGGGAAACATACGCAAGCCATCTTCTACGGCAAAAATGCCATGCCGCCGGCGGCTCGCGCTTCAGGTTTAACTTACATTGATGTGCCGGTACACGGCGTATTCCAGCCTCTGATCTTCGGAGAATCCAAGGACTCCGTAACCGCACTTCGCATGATTGAAGAATCTGCAACGAAAGCGATTCAAACCGAGAAAGCCGCCAAGTAATGCAGCATATGGCTCCTTCATCCGAATAGTGGAGGGGCCTTCATTCCAATTTGAAAAAGGGGTGACCCATGCCATGAAACGTTTTCTAATACTGCTCATCGCTGTGTTTATGACAATTACGATGAGCGCCTGTTCATCCTCAGAGAAAGCAGCTGATCCGGGCGTATCGACAGCTCCCACGTCAACGGTAACAGCGACGGCAACACCATCGGCGACTCCAACCGCTACGGCGAAAGCTTCAGAGTCTCCCGCAGCTTCGTCAACACCTGCAGCTACAGCAACACCTGCTGCAACCGTGGAAGCAACGAAAGCAGCGAGCCCTACGGCTGAAGCAACGAAGGCGCCGGCTGCGGCTTCCACAGCGAAAGCAAGTGAAGCACCTGCCCAGGCAACTGCAGCGCCAGCACCGGCTGCGAGCCAACCGGAGGCAGCTCAGAAAGCGGAAGTTTCTCCGCAAGGGAAGAAAGTGCTTCTAGTCGGCAGGGATTCCGAACCGCTTCCCGCTGAAGACGTTGCCATTGCAGGCCGTTTGAAAGGAATGGGTTTTAGCGTAACCCATCTTGCAGATCGCGAGCTTACCGCTGATGCGACGAAAGGGTACGATTTGATCTACATCAGCCAAACGACGAATTCAAAATTTTTGAAAACAGGTGCGATGAAAGAAGTGGCTATTCCAACGGTGTATGTGAAAAGCCATGGCATGTTTTATCTCGGACTCTCCTCCCAAGAAGAAGGCACGACAGTTAAGAAGTTGAAATCAATTGATATCGTTGATAGCAAATCTAAGATTGCCGGCGGATTATCTGGCACTGTAGAAGTTTACACGGAAACCGGCGATAATTTCGGCGTTAGTTACGGGGTTCCAGGCAAAGAAGCGAAAGTGATTGCTACGGTTCCCGGCGATAAAACAAAAGCTGCGCTTTATTACTATGATAAAGGCGCGAAAGGCGATAACGGTTATGAAGTGAAAGCGCGATTATCGTACTACTATTGGAGTAACGGCATGCAGGATACTTCTACGGATGCGGGCTGGAAGCTTTGGGATAACATTGTTTTGTGGACGTTGCAGAACGGATAACTAAATCTTGCGGTTCATGAAGGAGGAAATCGTCGTAATGAAACGAGTACAAATAAGTCTGGCCCTTGCGCTTACCCTTGCACTGGCGGCCGGATGCACGAACGAGGCAGCTCCAAGTGCCAAACCGGGTGGAACGGATGAGAAAACCTCACCGCAAGCCCAATCGTCACCTGATAACGAATTGTTCATTTATACCGTATGGCCGGCTTATTATGTCAAAGAGGAAATTTTTCAGAAACAAGTCGGAGACTTTATTAAAAAGAAATTTCCGAATGTCACGATCAAACATGTCGCTTGGGACAATCCGGGCAGACAGTACAAGGACTTGATCGCAGCCGGGACGATTCCTGATATCATCATGGACGACACTCGGATGAACGTTCAAAGGTATTTGATCGATAATGACCTTCAATATGATATCAGCGATCTGATCAAAAAGTATAACTTCGATACAAGCAAATTAAATCCGGCTTATATGGCGCAAATCAAAAATTTAACCCCGGATGGAAAAATATACGGGCTGCCGTTCTATAACAACGATTTTGCTTTATTTTACAACAAAGATATTTTCGATAAATTCGGCGTTGATTATCCGAAAGACGGCATGACGTACGATGAGATCTACGAGTTGGCGAAAAAGCTGACGCGCGTTGAAGGTGACGTTACGTACAAAGGTTTCTCCCAAAACCCGGGCCATTATTTAAATTATAATCAATTGTCCTTGTCCCCGTTAAGCAAAACCGAGGATAAAGGAGATATGAGTGATCCAAATTGGAAAAAACTGGTAGACAACATGAGAAGGTTCTACGACATTCCAGCCAACCAGTTCGATACCGTGGAAACGTTTGCCTCCAAGCCAAGTATCGCTATGGCCGTGGCAACGGTGAGCGACCATTTAGTCAAGTTCTATGAGGAAAACAAAAACTTGAATTTCGACATTGCTTCTGTTCCGTCTTTAAGTGATGCCCCTAACACCAAATATCAGCCGAATGTGTACTCCATGTACATCACGAAGCAATCGAAGAAAAAAGATTTGGCCTTCCAGGTCATGGATGCACTGCTTTCGGAAGAGCATCAAATTGAGCTTGCCAAAGAAGGCGTCATCGGTCCGCTTCAGACGGATGCGGTCAAAGCAGCCTTCGGGAAAAACTTGCCTCAAATGCAAGGTAAGCACGTAGAATCCATTTTTAGCAGTCAAAATGCGATGCCTCCTGCTGCACGTAATCCTGGTTTAGTTTGGTATGACGTTCCTGTTCAAGGCGTATTCCAACCGCTGATTTTTAAGGAGTCCAAAGATTCCGTAACAGCGCTCAGGATGGTTCAGGAGCAAGCTACGAAAGCGATTGAGACCACAAAGGCAGCTAAAACTGAAATTAACAAGGCTGCGAGTACAACCAAATAACCGTTTACCAACCATGCTAACATACATCACAAATCAAATTTAGAAAGGTGAGTTCACGTGAAAAAATTTGTATTCTCGCTACTGTCCATCCTTCTCATGTCACTAACTGTCCTTCCGTTTGCTTTCGCAGCGGACACGGATACACCAGCCGCAACGGTTAAAAGTGTTGATGACTTCAAAGATTTGAAAAATTTACCGCAGGCAGATAAGGATAAGTTTGATTCACTGATTCAAGACGGCGTTTTTAATGGGTTGACGGAAGATACGTTCGGACTGGATGCTCGCATGAATCGCGCACAGTTTGCTAAAGTTGCTGCCATTATTTTTAATCTCGAAGTTGACGATACGCTGACGGTTTCTTCTTTTACTGACGTCAGAAGTGACGATCCAGCCAATTCCTATGCGCTTCCTTACATTGAGGCATTGAAGAAGGCAGGACTTACCAATGGTTACGATGCTGAAGGCAAAACGTACAAACCGGCTGGCGACGTGTCCCGTCAAGAGCTGGCAGCTTTCTTGATTCGCGGATTAGGTTTGGATGACGATGCGGCTGCAGCTACGCCGGTCGATGATTCTACAGTAGACGATTGGGCAAAAGGTTATGTTGCACTTGCACTTGAGAAGAACTTGCTAGCGAATCAATCAGCAGCTAAATTTAGCGGGAAAACATCCGCTACACGCAAAATGCTTGCTCTTGCAAGCTTTGCAGCTAAACAAATTCTTTCCGGTAGTGAGCCTGAGCCAACACAAGAACCAGAGGTTAAGCCAGAGACTGGCAAAGATCCTGCAACGCCAGCTGGCGAAATTTCCGCGCAAGGCAAAAAATTACTTTTCATCACACGTCAGAGCAACCAAATGACGCAACTGAAAGATAGTCCGGATGATGAGAAAATTATTGGCCGCTTGAAAGATCTCGGTTTCAGAGTGACATGGGTCAACTGTGATAAGTTTACGGCAGATAAAGCGGAAGGGTATGATTTGGTTTTCGTCAGCAACACGCTCAACTCCAAATATCTTCGTTCCGGCGTTATGAAAGATGTAGCACTTCCAACGGTTTATTTGAAAAATCACGGTATGTACTATCTCGGTCTCTCCTCTCAAGAAGAGAACACCAACGAATATAATATCAAATCTACGACGATTACAGAGCCGAAAGATAAGGCTGCAGCAGGCCTTTCCGGAGAAGTGGACCTTCTATTAACGGCAGACCCCAAAACAGCTATGGCTTATGGCCTTCCAGGCAAGGAAGCTACGGTTATCGCGACAGTTCCAGGAAAACCGAAAGAAGCAACCATTTTCTACTACAACAAAGGTACGCACTCAGATAGCGGCTATGAGGTACAAGCGCGTCTTTCCTTCTTCTCCTTTGCCGGTAATTACGATAACGCTACAGAAGATAGTTGGAAGCTTTTGGACGCACTTGTTTTGTGGACATTGCAAAACGGCTAATAGCTTTGCATCAACATGTCGAACTCCAGTTTTCGAACTGGAGTTCTTTCTCTAGCCAAATCCGCACATATAGGAGCGTGAGTGGTCATGCATGTCCTTCAACAAGCAAGCTCTGCACCTCTGGTTCGAGCCGAAGGTGTCACTCGCATATTTGGACGCGGCTCAGCAGCTGTTCATGCCTTGAGAGGAGCGAGCTTAAGTATTCCATCCAAGCAGCTCATTGCACTAAGAGGCCGTTCGGGCTCCGGCAAAACCACTTTAATCAATATTTTGGGTGCGCTGGATAGACCGACAGAAGGACGGGTGTTCTTTAACGGCAATGAAATCAGCGGCTATTCCGAGAGCAAACGTAACGCCCTCCGGCGAAAGGATATGGGGCTTATTTTTCAATCTTTTGGCCTCGTTCCGTTAATGACTGCGTATGAGAATGTAGAGTTTGGCTTGCGTATTGCCGGCGTGAAGTCGGTGAATTTTAAGGAATACACGGAAAGTGCACTAGAGTATGTGGGGCTTAAGGCGAGGATGAAACATAGACCGTTTGAAATGTCTGGGGGAGAGCAGCAGCGGGTGGCGATTGCAAGAGCGATTGCCCACAAACCGACGTTAATTCTTGCAGATGAACCGACGGCTGAATTAGACAGCAAGATGGGTGCGCAAGTGATGCGGGTATTCAAAGATTTGGTGCAGCATGAGGGCATGACCATCATCCTCACGACGCATGATCCCGCCATTATGAGTTATGCCGATCATGTTTACGCATTGGAGGATGGACAAATTGTCGATGCGACTTAAACGCGCAGTTTTGCCGGTTATCGGCCTATGCTGCATGGCTTGGGTTCTGGCGGGATGCTCGCTTATGCCCGTTGAAGAAGGCGAGCTGAAACCGCCGCTTGTCGAGCCCGCTAAGGAAATCTTAAACCTGTACAAGGTCAAACGCAGTAATATTACGCAACAAATTACAGGTGTCGCTACATTTGCTTCCGATAAAATGGACTATTTATTTTACTCGGAGTCCGGAGGTCGTTTGAAGCAAATCAATGTGAAGCTGGGAGATCAGGTCAAAGCCGGGGACGTACTGGCAACAACAGAAACGTCGGATTTAGATATGAGAGTGAAGCTCCAGCAAATTGCCATTGAGAAGCTGAAAATTTCACTTCAGCAAGCCATGGCTGAGAAAGATAGCGACGATCCCGATATTCGCATGAAGCTGCTCGATATGGAGAGCGCCCAGCTGCAGCTGGAATCGCTCCAGAATCAACTCCAGAATACAAGGCTGACTTCTACCATTGACGGAGTTGTGACGTTTATCGATACGCTTCAGCCAGGTGACCAAGTGGTTGCTTATAAACAAGTCATCACGCTTTCCGATCAGAAACAGATGAAGCTTGTGTATACGGCTTCAAGTAGCAATGATCTGGGAGGAGTGGAAGTCGGTATGGACGTAACTGTGAAAATCAAAGATAAAACCTATCCGGGGAAAGTCGTTCAAACGCCTCTCTCCGCGCCGCCGAACAGTAATAAAGCGATTCAGGACAAAAATGCAAAAGCCGTCTACATTCAAGTGACAGGTTTGCCGCCGGATGTTGTGATTGGCAATCAGGCGGATATCACAATTGTGACCCAGAAGCGCGACCAGGTGTTGGTGATCCCAAGGGCTGGACTTCGCAACTATATGGGCAGGGATTTTGTCCAAGTGCTGGATGGTGAAAGCCGCAAAGAAATTGATGTGGAAAAAGGCATCGTTGCAGCAACTGAAGTGGAAATACGCAAGGGGTTAAGCGAAGGGCAGCAGATTATCCTGAACAACTAGGAGGCTAAGACATTGGCGTTATTTATCATGATCTTGCGCAAAATGATCAATAATAAATGGCTTGAGCTTAGCTTGTTGTTCGGGCTTGTGTTGTCTGTCGCATTAGCGAGCAGCATGCCGATTTATACGAGTGCCATTTTGCAACGGCTGCTCATTCAAGAAATGCAGCAGCTGCAGCTGGGCAGCAATCAATATCCGGGCATTTATTGGCTGTCGGCCTCTTTTTCCGCGCAAGAAAAACAACCGAAGCATGTCACGATAGCAGAAACAGAGCAGTTTCTTAAGGGAAGAGAAGGACGATTCGGCATCCCCGTGCAGTCCTTCGTGCGTGAAAGGGCAACACAGCGTTACAATTTAACGCCAGCTGAGCCGGATAAAATCGATGTTAATGTTCAAAGATCAGCGGATATTTCCGCAATCGACGGCATGGAGAGTCACATCAGACTCGTAGATGGGCGCCTTCCGGCGAAAGAGCCGGTTAACGGTGTGTATGAAGCCCTTGTTGCGCCGGAGGCGTTAACCGAGCTCGGGATGGTGCTGAACACCGTTTTCATTATCAAAGATGCGGGTTTGCAGGAGCCGATCTCCATTAAACCTGTCGGCATTTTCGACCGCAAAGACTACACCGATATTTTTTGGTACAACAATACGAGCAGTTATAAGAATAGCTTTCTCATTGATTTTCAATTGTTCGAGAAAGCGTTTACGGTAGATGGCAAGCTGAATGTTCAATCCAGCTATTGGTATTTTGCGCTTGACTACAAGCTGTTGACCTTGGCATCCGCCGACGGATTTCTGTACAACGATGAAGCGATCAATACCTACATGGATGCTCATTATGAAAACCATAATAAAAACGTGCCAGCCCTCCAAACACTCACTAACTATTATGTAAAAGAAGCAAATTTGCGGAAAATGTTATGGTCACTTAACGTGCCTGTTATGCTGATGCTCGCTTTTTACTTATACATGGTGGCTAACCTCATCACGGAAAGGCAAAAAACAGAGATCGCCGTGCTGCGCAGCCGGGGAGCCAGCCGCTGGCAAATTGTGCTTAGTTATGCCGTTGAAGGCGTAGTGCTTGGGGCGATTGCCTATGGGGTCGGGCCGTATATTGGCGAATCGATTACAAGCTTATTAGGTGCTTCTAGTGGATTTCTTGAATTTGTCCAACGCGCAAAGCTGGAAACTGCGCTTAATCAGGATGCTTTTCTCTATGCGTTGATCGCAATTTCAGCATCGCTTGTCATGACGATTATTCCCGTTATCCTTGCCACAAGAGTCACCATAGTCGGCCACAAGCAGCAATCAGCGAGACTGCAGAAACAATCTTTTTGGCATAAATTTTTCCTCGATATCGCGATCATCGGTATTTCGTTGTACGGATTACAGAATTACAAAACGAGGGTCAAAGATATCCTTTCACTCGGTTTGAAATCAGGTGATTTACGAGTAGATCCCTTGTTGTTTCTCATTCCCGCGATGTTTATTTTCGGACTCGGCTTGCTCGTGCTTCGCTTATATCCCTTATTTATGAAGCTTTTGTACCGAATCGGGAAACGCTGGTGGCCGCCAACCGTGTACACGACTTTGATCCAGGTGAGCCGTTCGATTATTCAGTATCAATTTATTATGGTGTTTCTCATCATTACGATTGCTACGGGACTGTTCAGCGCAAGCGCGACACGTACGATCAATCAGAATACGACGGATAAAATCCGGTATTCCGCCGGTTCCGATATCGTCATGCAGATTCATTGGGAAAACGATGCGCCACCGGCTATCTTGTTTGGTGCAGAGGAATCGAGCGATGACAGTTCGTCTGAGGAGGCTTCATCGGACGATGCTGCAGTAACTCCACCGCCTAAGGTTCAATATAGCGAGCCGTCTTTTTTACCTTTTACTCAGCTGCCGGGCGTGGAACATGCGGCTAAGGTGTTTGTCAAAAAGGATGCCTCTTTCACCAAAGGCAAAACGAATGCAAAAGTAGAGCTAATGGGTATCGACACCAAAGCCTTCGGCGAGACGGCGTGGTTGAGAGATCATTTGCTGGATCATCATATTTACGACTATTTAAATCTAATTGCCAAAAATCCTTCCGCGGTTCTGATATCAAAGTCGGTGGCGGAAGAATACGGCGTTCAAGTAGGAGATACCCTGTCGGTCGGTTGGGGGAACCTCGAACCTGCCTCCGTGACCGTCTTCGGGATAATTAATTATTGGCCTTCCTGGAATCCTAATCCTGGAGCAGGAGATACGATTTCGGTTACCACGAAACAAGGGACTACAACTAAGGTAAAGAAACCGATGCTCATCGTCGGTCACCTCACGTACATTCAGAACAACATCGGGATTGAGCCTTATGAGGTTTGGATGAAGCTGAAACCGGAAGCAAGCAGTCAAGCCGTGTATCAGGCTGTTGTTAAACATGGGTACGATATCGAATCGTTAACCGACGCCAAGCAAGCGCAGATTATAGCTGTCAAAGATCCTTTTCAACTTGCGATTAATGGTGTGATGACGTTAGGGTTTATCATTTCGGTTGTCGTTTGCTTTTTCGGGTTTCTGCTCTATTGGGTGTTGTCATTATCCGCTCGGACCCTGCAGTTTGGGATTTTCAGGGCGATGGGCGTTTCCGTTTTTCAACTCATTGGCATGCTGATCGGTGAACAAGTGATGGTATCGGGAGCTGCCATTCTTATTGGGATGATGACGGGAAACGTCGCCAGTCACTTGTTTGTTCCCTTGTTCGAGTTATCGTTCGATCCCAGCACGCAAGTGCCTCCGTTTCAAGTTACGTTCGATCCGCGTGACCATGAACGGCTGTATGCGATCGTTACCGTCATGATCACAATTGGGCTTGTGGTGCTCGGACATATCGTCTCGCGAATCCGGATACATCAGGCCGTGAAGCTGGGGGAGGACTAAGATGATCCATTGCGATAATCTGGTTAAAATCTACAAAATTGCCGATTTGGAAGTCGTGGCGCTGCAAGGTTTGGATCTGCATGTGGAAGCCGGCGAGCTGATGGCCATTATCGGCAATAGCGGAAGCGGCAAATCGACGCTGCTCAATATGCTCGGAGGACTTGATCGTCCTTCGGCCGGGCGTTTGATCGTAGACGGCAAGGACCTGCTCAGCATACGCGAGAAGGACCTCGTCAAATATAAGCGCGAGTCCGTCGGCTTCGTCTGGCAGAACAATGCGCGCAATTTAATCCCTTACTTGACTGCGCAGGAAAATGTGGAGCTGCCCATTCTTCTGCAGGGCAAACGCAAACGGGAGCGCGCGCTTGAGCTGCTGGAAGCCGTCGGGCTTAGCCACAGAAGGAATAACAAGTTGAACCAGTTATCCGGTGGAGAGCAGCAGCGCGTGGCGATCGCGATTGCCCTTGCCAACCATCCGAAGCTGCTGCTTGCGGATGAACCCACGGGTTCGGTCGATACGCGCATGGCCAACCAAATCCTTGATTTGTTCCGGAAGCTCTCCCGGGAACTGGGGCTCACCATCGTGATTGTGACACATGATCCGATGCTCGCTAAGAAAGTGGATCGTGTCGTTGCGATCCGGGACGGAAGAACGTCGTCAGAAATTTTACGACGGAAGTCCTATGAGCAAGAACTGCAGGATTTAGAAGAGGGTATTGAAGAGCAAGAAGAGGAGTCTCACGACGAATATGCCGTGCTTGACCAAGCCGGTCGGCTGCAAATTCCGGCGAGCTACTTGGAAACAATCGGCATGAAAGAAACGAACAAAGTGAAGGTAACCGTGGAGGACGGCAGGATTGTGCTTATACCTCTTATCAAAGTATAACGAAGGAGCAATTGAAGATGATTAGTCAGGAAACGAAACAAATACCGGATACTCTCCTGCTGGAAGAGCGGGCAGGGCACGTGCTTAGCGCCATTATCGGGATGGCGGATGAGGATTTCGGATATATTCCTTTTTTTGCAGCGAATTTGATGGAGAAGCCGGCGTTTTTGACGCATGGGGATTGGGATTACGGCTCCAGCCATGGCCGCTTGGTGGATGCTCTTATTTTGGCCAGACATATGACAGGAGACGAGCGGGGGAGGGACATTGAGGAGCGTTACAGAGCCAATTTCCTCAGTTTTTTTAAAGAGGATGGTCTCAGCTACCGGCAAATCAATCCGAAAGCACCTTGGGAAACCAACGCAAACTTGATTGACCAGCGGGCTGTCATTCTTGCTTTGACTTCCTGGTTTATGTCAACAGGCGACCGCAAAATCAAGCATGTGGCGGATAAACATGTAGCTGCGCTCAAACGTATCGCTATTAAGGAAAAGGATGTGTGGTACTACCCGGCTTCCGAGTACACCGTCAATGGCTGGCCGTCCACGAACGCGGTCCAGCTTCGGCTGGCCCCGGATCCGGCAGCGTTCTGCGGACGTTTGGTCATGCCGCTGCTCAAATATTATGAGCTGACTGGAAATATGGATGCTTTCGAGCTGTGCCAGTTTTTCTCGGCGCTTATTGTTCATCGCAGCGGTGTTTTCAATCCGGATGGCAGCTTTAACGATTCGCTTGCTTACCGCAGCGGTCACTTCCATACCCGCATTGGGACGCTTGATGCGCTCGCGCGTTTCGCTTTGCATACCCAGGATGCTTCCATCATCCATTTCGTCAAGAAGAGCTATGACTGGGCGTTAACTCGCTCCACAACGTTCGGCTGGACGCCTGGCGATATGCACGAACAGGCTTTTGAACATGAAACCTGCTCGCTCGTTGACTTAATTTCTACAGGAATTACGCTGGCAAGAGTCGGATATGTCGAGTACTGGGGCATCGTTGAGCGCTTCCTGCGCAACCACTTAACCGAATCGCAGCTGCTGAATCTGGATTGGGTTGTGGGAGCTGACAACAAAGCCAATGATGATGTTGGCATGAAATCTTTCTTCAACGTGGCGGAACGTACGCGTGGCGCGTTCGCGGGTTACTCCGCTCCCAATGATTTCTGCTGCAATGTCAGCGGAGGCAGAGGGCATACCAGCGATTTGCAAACCTGCTGTATCGGCTCGGGGACGCGCGGTTTATTCATGGGATGGAGCAATACGATTACGGAGCATAACGGGACGATTAGCGTGAACTTTCTGTTGAACCGTGGCTCACGTTGGCTGGATGTCTCCAGTCATTTGCCTCACGAGGGCAAGGTGGAACTGGAGATTCATCGCAGTGTGCCAAGATTGCTGGTTCGTATCCCCGAATGGGCGGGCTATGCGAAGGTGGAAGTATACCGTGAACTCGGCGATAGCGTACGGACACAATCCGGCAGCGAACCTAGCATGTGGGTGAATCAACGCTTCCTCGCACTCGGCCCGGTTCAGGCAGGAGAGAAGATTACGCTAACCTTCCCGCTTAGTGAGCGCCAAACCATAGAGAAAGCGGTAGGGCAGGAGTTTATCACACGTTGGCGCGGGGATGATGTCATTCACCTGAGTCCGGAAGGGACGCATCACCCCTTTTATAACAACCGGAAAATTTTCGAGAAAGCGCCTCTTCGTGCAGGCCAATATCGCCGATTGCAGGAAGAATTTTATTGGTAAAAAGGAGGGTCAAATGAGTACATATTGGGCTGGCCCCTTACTCAAAGAAGAATTCTCCATCATTCGGTTAACCGACGAAGAAAGCCGTTCCTCCGCGGAACTGATCCCGGCAATCGGCAATAATCTCTATCGTTTCACCTGCGGCGGGGTTGAGGTTCTCATGCCGCCTGCGAGCTTGAGCTCATTATGGCATGAACCGAATGAGGTGTTTAAATACGGTACACCCCTGTTATCTCCGCCGAACAGGGTCCGTAACGGCCGTTTTTTATTTAAGGAACGTGAATATAAGCTGCCCCTGAACGAGCCGCCCGACCACCATTTACATGGTGAACTATGTTCCAAAGCATGGAAAGTGGTAGGCTGCGGCGCTTCCGAGGAAGAAGGGGCTTGGGTCACCAGCCAATTTCGTTATGCCGATCATCCTGAGATTATGGCCTATTTTCCTTATATGCTGGTCTTTACAATGACATATCGGTTGAAGGCCGGCCGACTTTATCTGGAAGGGGGGATTGAAAATAAAGGTGTGGAAGAAGCCCCGTTCGCTTTTGGGCTGCACCCTTACTTTGCAGTACCGTTTGGGGCCGGAGAAGAGATTGCTCTTCGTGTACCTGCCGCTGCGGAGTGGCCCGTTACGAACCAGGCATTCGTCATAGGCACGCCGGAGGAATCGGCATTCAGCCGAGAGCTTCGGAAAGGTGCTTCTATCGAGAACTACCCGCTGCTTGGCTGTTCGCTGATAGGCATGAGTCAGGATGGAGATCGAACATGCCGGATTGAGATGAAAAATCGGAACTATACGATTGCTTATCAGTTCGATCAAACCTTTCCTTATGTGGTCTTATTTCGGCCGGATTGGGCATCGGCTTATTCTTTGGAGCCTTACACCTATGTTACGGATGCATTTAATCTCCCTTACAAACACGAACTGACAGGAGCCCGGGGCATACGGGCAGGTGAACAAGTTCGCTTCACGACAGGGATGTGGATTGAAAAATAAGGAGGCGCTGCGTTTGGTTAACTTAGACTTGAATATCAGGCCGGAATGGCCGGCACGCAAAGATTTCCGTATTGGGTGCATCGGTTCCGGGTTCATTATGCGAGACTGTCATCTTGTGGCTTATCGCGATGCCGGTTTCAATCCGGTGGCGATCGCATCGCGAACCTACGATAACGCCAAAGCCGTTGCAGAACTGCGGAACATTAAAACTGTGCACAGGACGTGGGAGGAGCTCGTTCAAGATGAGCAAATCGAGATTCTGGATATTGCTTTTCCTCCTGACCGGCAGCTTGAAGTTGTTCGTCTCGCCGTACAGATGAAGCATATCAAGGGTATTTTGTGTCAAAAACCGTTGGCGATGAACTCTAAGGAAGCCAAGGAAATCGTGGACTTGTGCGAGAATGCGGGGATCAAAATCGCCGTTAATTCCAACATGAGGTACGACCAATCGATGCGTGCCCTCAAGACGATTCTTGACAGGGGCTATCTGGGGCAGCCTGTGCTAGCGTCGATCGACATGCGCGCAATTCCGCACTGGCAGGATTTTCTGCATAAGTATGAGCATCTCGAAATGTTGAATATGGGAATTCATCATATTGATGTGTTCAGGTATTTGTTCGGCGATCCGGAGAAAATTACAGCCGTTACGCGCAGCGACCCCCGTACCAAATTCCCGCATATAGACGGCATATCGCAGTATACGTTCCAGTATGCAAACGAGTTAATGGTAACGAGTCTCGATGACGTCTGGGCATGGCCGGGAGAAGGCACCGAGAAGGACATTTATATCAAATGGCGGGTTGAGGGACTGGATGGCATGGCACAGGGCACGATCGGGTGGCCTGTTTACCCGAAGAGATCGCCGAGCACCCTGGAATTTACAACTAGGCAAGCGCCGAATCAGTGGTTCCGGCCGACGTGGGAGGAAGTCTGGTTTCCGGATGCCTTCCAAGGTACGATGGCGCAGCTGCTGCGGGCTGTTGAGACAGACAGCGAGCCGGAAATCGGCGGACGAGACAACTTGAAGTCCATAGCGGCGGTTGACGCATGTTACAAGTCAATTGCTGAAGGCAGGACGGTTTTATTTTCTGAAGCCACAACTTCATTTCAATAAAATACACTTTCGAGGAGGAAATTTCTAATGATCTCAGTCGGTATTTTTAACGGGTACTATCCATATTCCTTAGAGGAATCCATTTCCCGCATGAAAAGGGACGGGTTTTCCTGTGTTCAACTGGATTTATCCTTCAAAGACATGGACCTTGCCTACGAATCGCTTACGAAGGAAAAATGTCACCGAATTCGCGATGCCTTCCGTGATGCCAATTTGCCCATTGTCTGCATTTCCGGCTATACGAACATCATTCATCCAGACCCGAAGAAACGTGAACAAAACTTGTTCGGCCTGCAGACTTTGCTGAAATTTGCCCGCGATTTGGGAACGCCGTACGTCATCAGTGAGACGGGGACTTACAACACGGAAAGCGATTGGGTGTGGGACACGAAAAATGGCTCCGAAGAAGCTTACGAAGAGACGTGCCGTCAAATCGAATCGTTAGCTAAATTTGCTTATGACCATGGTTCGGTATTCCTTGTGGAAAACTACGTAAATAACGTAATCGGTTCCGTTGACGCGCTAACTCGTTTATTCTCCGATGTGAATCATCCAGGTCTTGGCCTGCTGATGGATCCGACGAACTATTTCACGGACAGCAACATTGGCCACGTCGACGAGACGCTACACCGTATTTTCCATACGCTCGGGGATAAAATAAAAATTGCCCATGCGAAGGACTGCAAACCTGCTGAAGATTTGTCGGAGAAACATGCTGAAATCGACGCCGTCGAATCGCATACCTTCCGTGGTGCAGGCGCCGTTGAGCTTCCAGCTCCCGGACTGGGGATTCTAAACTATGACTTATATTTGCAAAAGCTGTCTAAGCTTCACCCGAATATCCCCATAATTATCGAGCATCTGGATGAGCAGGATATCCCGCGCGCGAAAAAGTTCCTTGACGACAAGCTGAAAGCAATCGGCGGTTAATAGGTAAAGGATAAGGGAGTGACTTGACATGTCTGTAAAAAAGAAAAAACGGGACTATAGCATTACTGGAGCTGAGAATAAAAGGGCAATCGAGCTAGGGTTGGCAGAGGCGGAATGGTATACGTGCCCGATCCCTCGTCAGCGGATGAAAGAATTAATGAAACGGAAAGATGGCCCGGCCATTCGCGACACGATCATTTGGATCGGCGGACTTTTCATTTTGGGATATCTCGCCTATTTATCGTGGGGAACCTGGTGGGCTATTCCCGCCTTTCTCGCTTATGGCATTCTCTATGCGACACCTGGCGATTCCAGATGGCACGAATGCGGCCATGGCACGGCGTTCAAGACTCCTTGGATGAACGAGGTCGTGTATCAATTCGCGTCCTTTCTCGTTTTGAGGTCGGCCACGCCATGGCGGTGGAGCCATGCCCGCCATCATACGGACACGATCATCGTGGGACGTGATCCGGAAATTATTACCGAACGCCCGCCGATTTGGAAAATTCTTATCATGCAAATTTTTCATCTGTATGGCGGTCCTATCGAGATCAAGCGCTTTTTTCTGCATACATTCGGCAGACTGGATGAGCAGGAGAATGCGTATATTCCCTCCTCTCAGCACCGGAAAACATTTCGCGAAGCGCGCATTTATATGCTCATTATTGTCGCTGTCTTGGCAGCTTGCCTGTTAACAGGCAGCCTGTTGCCCGCAATGTTCGTGTTTCTGCCTTCGTTTTACGGTGGAATCGTCGTGTTGCTGTTTGGTGTTACGCAGCATCTAGGTCTTTATGAAGATGTGCTTGATCATCGGTTAAACACCCGTACGGTTTATATGAATCCGATTTTCCGCTTTCTCTATTGGAACATGAACTATCATACGGAGCACCATATGTTTCCGATGGTCCCTTACCATGCGCTGCCAAAGCTGCACGAAGAAATGAAATTGGATTGTCCGGCAGCTAGGCCAAGTCTATGGGCAGCTTTGAAAGAGGTTATTGGCGCTTTAAGAAAGCAGAAGCAAGACCCTGCTTACGTGGTGGTGAAACCACTGCCTAAAACGGCGCGCCCTTATATGTATGGGCCAGCTCATGCGTTAGAAGAAAGGAGCGAATTAGGATGAGTCTCGGAGAATGGATCGAAGCCTGCCCAGCAGACGAAGTGGAGATCGAAGATGTTATCCGTTTCGATCATCAGGATCGGACGTTTGCGATTTATCGCACGGAGAAGGGCGATTACTATGCATCGGATGGTTTTTGCACCCATGGCAAATTTCATTTGTCCAATGGTTTAGTCATGGGCAATCAAATCGAGTGCCCTAAGCATAATGGCCGTTTTGACATCCCCACGGGTGTCGCGAAACGTGTGCCTGCTTGTGTGGATTTGCAGACGTATCCAGTGAAAATCGAGTCGGGAAAAGTATTTATTCAAATTTGAGCCACTTGATAAACCCTGACGAAGGAAACTTTGTCAGGGTTTTCTGCGGATGCTGGCCGCCGGTTAGGACTGCTGTGCTGCTAACCAGAGCTCTAGGAACTCTTACCGCACGCTAACGGACCCAGATACCTCTATTTGCTGTTTCTGGGCTAGTTTTAAAATCTAACGGACTCACAAGCCGTTATTGGCCATGAAATGGCCTTGATCAGCGATAAAACCAACAAATAGCGTCTCCTCAGTCCCATAGCCTCTCAAATTCAGCCGATTTTGGCAGAATAGCGTCTCCTGAGTCCATAAGAAAATCAGCTACTTGGAAGGGCCAAAAATAGACCATCATCGACAGGATGAATAAAACAACCTATAAAATTGCATAAAAGCCCCCATAATTTGGTCACGGTTTTGTAATAAAGTTAGTCCATGCAAGAAAATGAGCGAATGAGAGCGGGGCTGATTACTTTGAGGCATTAGTTTTGTTTTATACATAATGTAAGCGTTTTATAATGGGGTATCATCTTATTAGGGAGGTGCACGAAATGAGGAAAGAACTTGCTCTGTTACTATCATTTATGCTGCTATGTTACTGTTTTGCCCCTTTAGTCAGTGCAGAAGAAGCTGCTGCACCACAAACGTCATCCACAACGACGGCGGCACCATCATCAAAATCATCAACAAAACCAGCGGCAACGAAACCAGCAGCTTCTTCTTCAAGCGTAACTGCCGACACTTACTTAGCTGACCAGCTCAGTGATTTGAAAAGTCTTTCGAAGGATGACAAGAAAAAAATCAGCGCTCTCTTAAAAATGGATGCGATTGAGAAGTCATCTGCCGATACTTTTGGTGTGGATGATACCATCAATCGAGCTCAGTTAGCAAAAACAGCAACACTCGTTTTGGGATTGACTTTGGATAATACGTCTAAGGGATCAAGTTTCACCGACGTCCAAACGAATGATGCATCTCGGATCTATATTGAAGCACTAAAGAATGCCAATCTGACCTACGATGTGGTTGATAACAAATTCAATCCGACAACGGTCGTGACCCGCCAAGAGCTCGCAATGCTGCTGATCAAAGGACTTGGCCTAGATGATAAGGCGAAAGCCGCAGCTCCTAGTAAAGATGAGACGGTAGACGCGAATTATAAAAGCTATGTCACCTACGCCCTGCAGCAAAAGCTTATGACTAATCAGACAGGTGGCAAATTCGGCGGTAACGTTAACGTGAATCGAAAAACATTTGCACTTGCTTCTTATGCAGCGCTTCAGCTTCATCTGACAACGGCTAAGCCTGCTAAAGCTTCGATTGCGGAAGTAAAAGTCATCGGGAAAAACAAATTAACCGTAAGATTGAATCGTGAAGTTGATAGCAATAAGGCTGTTCTGAAAGTGACGAAAGGTGGCATGTTGGACTCAGAGAATAAGCCTGTATTCTTTGAGCCAATTATTACGTGGTCCGACGATAGTATGACAGCTACACTTGAAATGAGCGATGATTTAGAATTTGCACAATACCAAGTCATATTGAGTGGCGTGGACGTTGCTAGCGGAACGATGGCTTTCATGCCGGAGAATGAACGCGCTGCAAAGATTGAAATCGTTACAACTACTGAGAAGCTTCCTTGGTCAAAAGCGCTTATTGAATACAAGGCTAGTAACCAATATGGCGAACCAATGAAATTGTCAGCTAGTAATGTGAATGTCTATGTAAATTCCCCAAAACGTATCACATCGACCATTTTGGCCGATAGCAATTCCATTATCCTTGATTTAAGTGTATTAAGGCCAGGGGATACATTTGCAGTTTATTTATTGGAGAAGAGCGGTTACCTCAATATAAATAAAACGTTTACTGTTGGCGATATGCCGCAAGTTCAGAAGGTTGATTTGGGTGATGCAAAAAACAATTTAAAGCTTCCTGCCGGACAACTGACTTTTCAAGCAGGTGGAAGGGCGTACCTTACCTTTAAGGCATACGATCAGTATGGAACTAGAATTGTAGACCCCAAAATTTTGAATATGGGCTTATTTAAGAACTTTACCGGTGCAATTGGAAACGTTTTTAAAATGGATAATCCCAACGATTTTGTCGATTTCGACAATGATGGTTATCCAGAATTGCAATTGGCAGCTAACTCGGATTTGGATAGCAGCAAAGAAGTGACATTGAATTTATTGTTTAACAGCGAACAAGTGTCTCAGAAGATTACCGTTTACTCACCAAAATTAGCATATACAGTCGTCATTGGACCGATTGTAACACCATTGACAGAAGGTGACGTAGATAAATCAGTTAGTCTAAAGATCCTTGATTCGGCGAATCAAGAACTAACTCAAACTGAGATTGCTGCTCTAGAAACAACCGGGAAAATTTCCGTATATGCAACTGGCGGCCTCAAATTGGAAGCCAGTCCAGCTACACGTACAGATCCTAAAACAAACCAAACTAGAAACGTAAAAATTGATCTTAACGGTAGTATTCACGTTAAACAAGTTTTGTCCGCCGGGCCGGCAACAATTAATGTTCAATTAAATGGGTTAAATCAAACGGTGACCCTTCCACTTATGATTGACTCGGCTCGCAAACCAAACACGATTAAAGTTGACGAGAACACCTCAGCAAAGAACTTTTTACTGTTAAATGGGGTATCACCTTCGACGAAGGCCGTCTTCAAAATTTACGATCAGTTCGATGAAGAATATAAAACAACTCGGGATGATTATAAGGTTGAGATGAAGCTGGAAAAACTCAGCGGAGAAACTGGGGCAGTCAAAGAGGTAACAGGATCAGCAAAGCTCTCCGATGCTACACCTACTGCATTGCTTGATATTGGGAAAGTTTTCAGTCAGCAATTTGCTTTTGCGCCGGACGCTGTAAAACAGGGAAGTTACAGGTTGACAGCTACATTATTCCAAACGGAATTAAACGGAACAAGCCAGTTGGCTGTTAGTTCAGATTCGGTTACGGTAGACGTCACTGATCCTGTGAGTGCAAATTTAACCTATGGTCTCGATATGGGATCAGGTGGAGATCTGTTGGCGATCGGAAGAATATTAAAAGATAGCGGTAAACTTGAAAGTGTTACTGACGCGACCTATTTGTTTAACAATTATTTGCCGTTAAGTAAACCTATTAGTGTTTTAGTTAAGGATAGCGGTGGGGTTGTAACAGGGCTAAAGGTTCCAATCCGGGCTTTTACTTCGGATAATCCAAGGGCAATCGCGTATAGCCCAACGAAGAGTGCGATTATGGGGCTTGATACCGGGAAAATTAATTTTACATTTTACATCGATACGCCTCGCGGAGTTCAAACATTGGCTGCATCATTAGGCTCAAATGTCGATTCTATGGTGCCTACAAAATTAACTGTCAACGGTTCACCAAAAACAATAACCAAAGTTACTTATGGCGACGACGGCAATAGCTTTCCGCTTGAAGGCAGTATGACTATGCCATTAAATGGCCTCTTACTTTGGGATGGTAACTTGATGGGGCAAATCCAAGTTAGTACCAACGGTTATGGAACATTTACAAATGCATGTAAAGGTAATAAAGCATTAGATTGTGCTACAGCTCCTACTAAGCAAGATCAGTTCAGTTCAATTAATGATATTCTTGGTTTACAAATGTTCGTCGGGGATATTATTTACACAGAAACAGATCCGAAGTATCAAGATGTAGTTACGATTAATCCTGATTTTAAGCTTTCTTACACTAGAAAAGGTAAAGATTTGATGAAAAACAACATCCAACAATTTACCATGTATCTTGTCGGAGGAACGCAAATGGTTAAATACACAATTATCATGAAATAGGAATTATAGGCACGTCCCTGTCGGAGAACCGGCAGGGACGTTTTTTTCCCCAGACAGGATTGACCTATAATGACAGTCGTTTTCACTAATGGTTTGCGATTCGCAACTTTGTATACTTAACAGTAGTAGCAAGGAGGGATAACATCATGGCGAAGAAAAAATACGTGATTTGCGGCGTAAGCACGAGGGCAAACGGCATGTTTATTCGTCCAATGCTGGAGACGTTCCATCAGCATTGTGAGATTGTCGGCTTGCTGGATGCGGACCCTAGCCGCTTTACGAATTGCTTTAGGAAATTTCCTGCGCTGGCAGGGACACCGGTATATGCTCCTGCACAATTTGAGCAGATGATTCAGGAAACGAACCCAGACGCTGTCATTGTTGCAGGAGTGGATTACACCCATGCGGATTATATCGTAGGGGGGTTGCAGCACCATCTGGATGTCATCTCGGAGAAACCGATGGTGACGACCAGCGCTGATTGCAAGCGGGTTTTGGATGCTCAGCAGAATAGCAGGGGGAAACTTCACGTCACTTTTAATTATCGGTATTCTCCGATTCATACAAGAATTAAGGAACTGATTCTGGAGGGCAGAATCGGCCGGGTAACGTCGGTTGATTTGAATTGGTACATTGATACCTATCACGGTGCAAGCTATTTCAAAAGATGGAACCGCACACGCAGCAATTCAGGCGGGTTATCGATTCATAAGAGCACTCACCATTTTGATCTTGTGAACTGGTGGATTGGCCAGAAACCATTGGAAGCGTTCGCATATGGAGCGCTGAACTATTTTGGTCCGGACGGGGAGTTCAATCCCGTCAAGGAAGACGGCCGACACTGCGGGACGTGCAGGGTCAAACCCTCCTGTGCGTATTTCATGCGATGGTCATCACGGAGCAAAGAGGTTGTACCGCCGGACGACCATGTGAATGCGGTTGATATTAAACCTGATAACTTTACAGGATACCGTCCTGACGGGTGCATTTTCGATAGCGAAATTGATATTGAGGATACGTATGCAGCTGTAGTTAAGTACGATAAAGGCGCTATGTTAAGCTATTCCGTCAATTTCTCGGTACCGTACGAAGGCTATCGTCTGGCTATTAATGGGACAAAAGGCAGGATTGAAACAAAGGAAATTATGTCCGGGCGCGCTGCTTTCCATGTGCCTGAGCAAACGATTGACTACTTCCCGCTGTTCGGGGGCAAAGAAACGATACACGTTGTACCGAAAGCCGGCGGGCATGGCGGTGGCGATCCGCTTATTTTGGAAGATCTATTCCTGGGACCTGATCCGCTGCGTCAATATGACATTATGGCGGGTGCAGAGGCAGGGGCGCTTGCGGTGCTAACTGGCGAAGCCGTTTGGAAATCTGCGGCTGCCAATCAATCTATACGTTTATCCGATCTGTTGATCGAGTCAGAACTGGCAGAAGTGTCAAGAGGAGGAGGAGCTCATCGTGTTTGAAAAGTTTGAAAATGTTCAAATCGCCCATTTTGATGTGAAAAGCCAACTGCCAAGGTGGATTTATGAATCCGCCATGCGTGCAGCGGAGAAGGGCGAGCTTGCGCGTGGATCGATCGCAAATAAAGCCGATCTTATGCAGCGCCAGAAGGAGATCCGTGAAGGCATCCTCACGTGTATCGGTGGATTGCCGGCTTCGGACACACCGTTAAATCCACAAATAACCGGAACAATTTCAGGGAATGGCTTTCATGTAGAGAAAGTGATTTTCGAACCCAGACCGCTCGTTTATGCAACGGCAAATCTCTATATACCAGATGGCGTAACCGGGCCACGTGGCGCAGTCCTTGTGTTGTGTGGACATCGCGAGCAGGCCAAACACTGCGACGAATATCAGACGGTATGCCACTATTTGGTTCATGCCGGCCTAATCGTATTGTCGCTTGATCCTGTAGGTCAAGGGGAGCGCTTCGGCTTCTATGATCCTGAAACAGGGCAAGCGCCAATGACGAGCGTAACCGAGCATGAAAATGTAGGGCGGCAATGCATGCCGGTTGGCGACAGCTTGGCGCGTTATATGCTGCACGATGCGATGAGGGCCATTGACTATTTGTGCACGAGAAAAGAAGTGGATCCGCAAAAGATCGGAGTAACCGGGCATTCGGGCGGCGGCACCCAAACATCGCTGCTTATGATGGCCGACGAGCGCATCGCTGCTGCAGCCCCGGGCGGATTTATCATGAACAGGCCGTATTTTCTCCTGACCGGCAAAGCGCAAGATGCCGAACAGAAATGGCCTGGCTTCTCAGAGTTAGGTTTTGATCACGAAGATATCGTGCTTGCGATGGCACCTCGCCCTGTACGTGTGCTCGCTACGACGTATGATTCCGTCCCGATTGAAGCTCCACGTCATAACGTAGCGGTTAACCGTAGATTCTGGGACATGTATGACAAAGGGGAGCTGCTGGACATTTTTGAAGATGAAAATGCCCATCGCTTTTCGATCCCGCTCGCCCGTGCGGCAGCAGAGTTCTTTTCGGAACAACTGTTGGGTCGTAAGGTTACTCCGCAGGATGATGTTATTCAATTGCTGCCTGCGGATCAGCTTCACTGCACGCAGAGCGGGCAGGTGATCGGCGAATGTCCGAGTGCCCGCAATACACACGACGAGAACAATGAACGGCTGGCACAGCTGGAGAAAGCGCGCAATGAGCTGCCGGAAGATCTGCGCAAGAAGCAGGCTTTGAAGTGGCTGCGAAATGCCGTGTACTTCAATCGCAAGCCATGCGACCTGAATCCGCGCCTTTCCGGAGGTGGTGAGGTGGAGAATCTGTGGGCACTTAGGACGGTATGGTGGAGCCAACGAGGTTTGCTCAATAATGCTTTGCAATTTTTCCCGGCTGAAGCAGCGGGGCGCAAGCTGCCGGTTACCATTGCTGTATGGGATGGCGGGACCAAACAAACGAATGCGCATGCCAAATGGATTGAGGAGACCTGCGCAGCCGGACGTATTGCCCTGGTGCTCAATCCAGTGGGCATCGGCTCGCTTTTGCCGCACGTAAACTCGCCAGAGGAGAGACCTTACAAACGTTTCGGCATGATGGACCGCTATTCGGATGAGTTAATGTGGCTTGGCGATAGTATGGCAGCCGTACGAACTTACGATGTATTGAGAGCCATTGAATTAGCAGGAACGCTGAAAAATATCGATGCAGATGATATTGAACTTTACGGCAGTGGGAAGTATGCCATCTATGCGGAGTTAGCCGCATTGCTCGATTCACGCGTCCAACGCGTATGCTTGGAAAACCGAATGAGCAGTCTTGCGCAGTGGATTAGAGAACCATTTTATGATGAGAATGATTCTTTAAGTTTTATCCTGCCAGGAATGCTCCGCTATTTCGATATCCCGGATGCAGACAACTGGCTTGAGCAAGAAGGCAGACTGGGAACAGCCATCAAGTATAGGAATAACACCGCAAGCTAAAGGAGGAGAAGGCATGGCTACAGTTGTTGCTGTTTACACGGGTCAAGGGCTATCGGAACGTATTGGGCCGCTGTTTCGGGAGGAATTGCCGGGCTGCCGCCTCGTCAACATTATCGACGACAGTTTGATTGCCGATGTGATTCAGGCGGGTGGAGTGACTACTGCGGTAGTTCGCCGCTTGGTCCAGTATTATCGACATGCCGAAGATATCGGCGCTGATGTCATCCTCAATACTTGCTCATCGGTAGGTGAAGCAGCGGACCGCGTACGATCTTTGTTCAACATTCCGATTGTTAAAATCGACGATGACATGGCGCGTCAGGTTACCCAAAATTTTAATCAAATTGGTGTACTTGCTACATTACCTACTACACTCGAGCCGACCAGGCAGTTGCTGCAAAGAGAAGCGGACCTTCAAAACCGAAATGTCCGTGTGGTTGACGCGTTGGCGGAGGGGGCTTATCAAGCCTTAATTTCCGGTCAGCCTGAGGAACATGATCGTTTGATTTATGAAGCGGCCAAATCAGTAGCCAAACAGGCGGATGTACTGGTGCTGGCTCAGGGGTCCATGGCTAGAATGGAAAAAGCGTTAAGCGAGGAAACCGGTTTGCCCGTGTATGCTAGTCCGCGTCTAGGCATCATGGCTGTGCGCGCCGAATTGGAGAGACAGGGGAAATATCCATGTTGAAGAACGACCAAGTCATTGCCGCTTATTGGCTCGAAACCGCATTTTCCTTAGAAAAGGCTTGTGAAATTATCGTCAGTGAGCAGTCTACGGGAACGTTCCTCCCGCTGCCGAATGAAACGGATAGTCTGAAGCAAAAGCATCGCGCGCAGATTTTGTCCATTCAAGAGTTGGAAAGCTCGCCTTTCCCTTCGCTCCCGGGCGCTAAGGTGCCTGCGGGCAGCAAAGGCGAATTCCGACGTGGCATTGTGAAGATTGCATTCCCTTATACGAATATTGGACCTTCGATTCCAAATTTGCTTGCAACAGTTGCAGGAAATCTGTATGAGCTGGAAGAGCTGTCAGGGCTTCGGCTGCTGGATCTGGATTTACCGTTGGCGTTTCAAGAACGGTATGAAGGCCCGCAGTTCGGTATTTCAGGTACGCGTGAACTCACCGGTGTGCATGGACGGCCGATCATTGGAACGATCATTAAGCCGAACATCGGATTGCCGACGGAACAGCTGCGGTTGATCGTGCGTGAATTGGCCTTGTCGGGCATTGATTTTATCAAGGATGACGAGGTGCATGGGAATCCGCCGTATGCTCCGATTGCCGAGCGCATCAAGGTGGTCATGGAAGAAATAGAACGCGCTGCGGACCGAACAGGCAAAAAGACGATGTACGCTTTTAATATTACCGATGATATCGATCCTATGAAACGTCATCTTGAGACCGTTGTGAAAGCCGGAGGCAACTGTGTGATGGTCAGCATCAACAGTATTGGATTTGCTGGGCTAGCGCACCTCAGAAAGACTGCCTCCGTATGCATACACGGACACCGCAACCAATGGGGGATGATGACACGTTATCCGTATCTTGGCATGTCTTTTGCAGCCTATCAAAAATTGTGCCGTCTGGCTGGCGTAGATCATCTCCATGTCAATGGACTTAACAACAAGTTCTATGAAGACAATGCATCCGTCGTAGATAGCGTGCGTGCGTGTATGACGCCGATGTTTGATCCATCGGACACGGTGCTTCCCGTGCTGTCATCGAAGCAATGGGCGGGGGCGGCGCCGGAAACGTACAGCACACTGGGCACCGTCGATCTGATGAATATTGCCGGCGGCGGTATCCATGCGCATCCGGGAGGACCCGGGGCAGGATTCCGCAGTCTCGTGCAAGGGTGGGAGGCGGCCTTGGAGGGAATACCTCTGCATCTGCATGCCGATAAACATCCTGAATTGAAGCAGGCTTTAGCAGCATTCGGTTAGAGCCTGCCTCGACGGGGTGGAAGGGAGATGATAACGAATGCGAATCTGTTATTACGGCGATGACTTCACAGGTTCTACGGATGTGTTAGAGGCGCTCGCGACCGGCGGTTTGCGAATGATTCTGTTTATGGATATGCCAGACGTATCCACTTGGCATGAGAAATTCAGCCAGTATGACGGATTTGGCGTGGCTGGCGTAAGCCGGACGATGAGTCCGGAAGAGATGGAGATTACGCTTCATCCCGCACTTACTGCCCTCAAGGCATTTCAAGCGCCAATCGTGCATTACAAAATTTGTTCCACCTTCGATTCCTCCCCCTTAACGGGCAGCATAGGTAAGGTTATTGACATCGGACGGCGTGTGTTTCCGAAACAACGATTCACACCTCTTCTCGCAGGCTCGCCCGCGTTAAAAAGGTATACGGTGTTTGGCAACCATTTTGCCGGGAAAGGGACGGAAATGCTGCGTTTGGATCGGCATCCCAACATGATGCAGCACCCGGTTACGCCGATGAGGGAAGCGGATCTTCGGGTTCATTTGGCTGAGCAGACGTTTTGCACGATCGGTCTGATGAGCGTTTTGGATTTGGAGCATCATGGAACGATGCTGAGAGAGCGATTGGATGAGAAGCTCAATCAAGCATCTGATGGTTTGCTGTTTGATGTGTTAACGGACGATCATCTTACCAAAATCGGTGAATTATTTGCGGAAGAGAGCAAGCATGAACCGATATTCGTCATTGGTTCTTCAGGGGTGGAATACGCGTTAGTCTCCCATTGGCAGCAGCGAGGCGCATTGCCCGCAGTGTCTGAGCAGAGGAGGGCAGAGCCTGCAGACCGGCTCTTGGTCCTATCAGGCAGTTGTTCTCCAGCGACTTGTGCGCAAATCGAATGGGCAATGGCGCACGGCTATGCGGGTATTCGCGTGCCAGCGCCTCTTTTTTTCGCGGAGGATTCGGAAGCGAAATCAGTTCAGGCTTTGCTGCTTAGGGAGGCTGATCGATTGCTGCAATCTGGCAAGAACGTTATTTTATATACTGCGCTAGGTCCGAATGACGAATCTATTCCGGAAACTCAGCATCTGATGCGTTTGAACGGGCACAATCTGGCCGGAAGCGGTGAGCGAATTGGCGGACGCTTGGGTGAAATGGCGAGTGCGCTGGTTCAGTCTACAGGAGTCCGGAGAGTTGTTTTGGCTGGAGGGGATACCTCAGGTTTTGCCGTAAAACGAATGAATATGTACGCGCTGGAAATGATAGCTCCTGTTGTTCCTGGAGGGCCGCTTTGTCGGGCATTTTCGCAGGATAAATGGATGGACGGTTTAGAAATCGTTTTGAAAGGCGGTCAAGTTGGACCACCGGATTTCTTCGATCGGGTGCTTCGCGGGTCATCTTGACTGCCGATCCACGGAAAAAGAAAGAAGGTTTGATATGCAGAAGGACACAAAATCCCATCTCATACGACGTTATTTTAAGTTTCTAAAACCGTACCGGTACATGATCATGACCATTGTTGGGCTCGGTATTTTGCAATTTATCGTCCCCATGACGGTACCATGGATGACCAAAGTACTGATTGACGAAGTTCTTCCGCGTAAAGAAAGCTCATGGACATTGTCGAAGGTGATTGGGCTACTGGGAGGCGTTTACGTTTTCGGAACGGCGGTCAATTATGTGCGTCAATGGGTAATGGCCAAAATGGGAAACTCCATGGTCATCGATATCCGCTTTCAGCTGTATGAACATATGCAAAAGCTTTCTCAGCGGTTTTACGACAGCCGTCAGGTCGGAAGCATCGTCTCCAGAATACTGAATGATGTGAACGGCGCTCAGAATTTGGTCGGCTCTGGCGTCATTAATCTGGCGATTGACTTCTTCCTGGTGCTGTTCGCGGGATTTATGCTGTTTCATATGGATTGGAAACTGGCGTTGTTGTCGCTGTGGCTGCTTCCCGTCTATTATTTAACGTTTACGAACATTAATGTGCATATTCGCTACGCATGGCGCTCTGTCCATCGGCAGATGGAACGAATGTCAGGCGTCCTTGTCGAGCGTATTGCCGGGATGAAGGTTGTTCAGGCGTTTAGCCGGGAACGCATGGAGCTGAACCGCTTCAAGAAGCAAGCATCCGCTCATTTTGGCTACGCGATGACGGCTCAATTTCTATCCAACACGCTTGGCCGAATTAGTCAAACCTTTCAGGATTTCGGCGGGCTGATCATTTGGTTCGTTGGGGGAACAATGGTCATTCGGGGTAACATGTCGGTAGGGGAATTAATTGCCTTTCAGGCTTATTTATCCCAGATGTATGGCCCAATTCAGCGTTTTTCTGATGTGAATGTTACGATTCAGAATTCACTTGCCAACGTGGAACGAATTTTTGAAGTGTTCGATATTGAACCGGAAATTCAGAACAATGACAATCCCTTGCCTCTGAAAACGTGTAAAGGTGACATCCAGTTTGACCAAGTCGGGTTCGATTATGTGATTGAAAGGCCTGAAAAGCAGCAAGTTGAGGCCGATCAGAAGGATAAAGATTTGGTCGAGCGCCAAAGACCTGCCAAACGGTTTTATTGGATTCCGCCGAAAATGAGGCCGGATCCGCCTTTGATGGTGTTGGAGACAAGAGCAGCTCTTAAAGGGATAAGCTTTAAAGCTTGCAGCGGGGATGTGATAGCGCTTGTGGGACCAAGTGGCGCAGGCAAGTCTACCATCATAAATTTGCTGCTTCGTTTTTATGATCCGGACGAAGGTTCCGTTTTGCTGGACGGAGTTGACTTGCGAAATTATGATCTGCATGACCTGCGCAGCCACATGGCGCTTGTGCTTCAGGATAACATTCTGTTTTCCGGAACCGTTTATGAGAATATTGCTTATGGCAATCCGAAAGCGGCAAAAGAGCAAATTATTGCAGCGGCACAAGCGGCAAACGCACATGAATTCATCGAAGAGTGGGAGCTCGGATATGAAACGATGATTGGAGAACGCGGCGTTAGGCTGTCAGGCGGACAAAAACAACGTATCGCTATTGCGCGAGCGCTGCTGAAGAGTCCCCGGATCCTAATTTTGGATGAGGCCACGTCGGCACTGGATGCAGAATCTGAACATCTGGTCACGGAAGCGCTGGAGCGGTTAATGCAGGGACGTACGACGTTCGTCATCGCTCACCGTTTGGCAACTGTCGTTAGAGCCGATCAAATTCTTGTTATCGACCGGGGACGGATCGTTGAAAGAGGCAAACATCAAGTACTGCTAGCGCAACACGGGTTATATCGTGAATTATATGAAAAGCAGTTAAAGGCGATGCGTCCGGATGAGCTGATCGGCTTGGATGCATTGAAACACGAAGCGTAGAAAGGAAACTGCCGATGACCAGAATTTGTAAACGTTTCCCCAACCTCATGGCTTTTGCGATAGCCGTTTTCATAAGCCTGATGTTCCTGCCGGTATCCGCATTCGCAGATGAGGGTAATCCAGACGATACCAGATCTGCCTTCGAGCGAATCCAGCTTGGCGGTAATTCTTATGCTGAGATCAAACAGCTAAAACTTCTATCCGATCACACCGGTAATATGGTTACGTTCACCCTGTATATTTCGAACGAAAGCTCAGCGAGCCTATCGCTGACTGATTATTGGATCCGCTTGTTAGGTAAGAATGGGGATTCATTCATCGCCAAAATGATGCCACAGGACAAAGAAAAAGCAAAAGTTGCGGCAGGCTCCTCGCAAGAGTTCATCTACTATGCCCTGGTTAATGAAGCTACCTCGTTGCATGATTTAAAGTTTCTTTTCGGGAAATGGGATTTCTCCCGCAGTCCATTCGAACGTCAAATCGGCGAAATCTCAGTGCCTGATGATTTTACACAAGTGGCACCGGCAGGAAGCTCTCAAGAGATCAAGATGTCAGGCACGATCGTGGAGGCTGCACTCTCCGATTTTAACCTCGGAAAAAATGAAAAAAACAGCTTGCCTAACGTAACCCTGAAACTGAAAAACTTGGGGAAATACAGTGTAACCGTGCCCGATTACCAGTTTAACGTTCGCACGTCGGAGGGATATACGTATCCGTTAATTGCAAAAGGGTTAACCGACCTCCTCATCAACTCGCAGGAAACGAAGGAAATTACGCTGACGGGAAGTGTCCCGGCGAACGTTTCAACCGAAGGCTGGGAGATAGTTGTTACACAATACATGCCCGATTTGAAATTGAATGTGCCAATCGCTGACTTGGAGCTGCCGAAAGAATCGGAGCAAGAGGTGAGAAGCTCAGGCGAGGAAGTTGCGTTTACGGACGAAAATGGCTTGTACACGACAAGGATGAACGGGATGTACCGGTTACCCTGGGAAGACACGGACATTTTGACTATAGACTTCACGCTGATGAATAAAGGCTCGGATTCGCTGCCAATTCCACAGTTGTCTGGTTACTTATTATTGGATGGAAAAGTGAAGGTAGAGGCGAAAGTCATTATTCCGGCAAAAGTGCTGGGGCTTTCGAAAGACAGCTCCGTCGGTATGCAGATGGTGGCTAAAGTGCCGTATACATATGCATTTTCAAACATTGAGCTCGTGTTGCAGGAAAAAACGTCCGATGGGAAAATCATCGATGTGTTGGATTTTGAGTCGCAGGCGGATCTCCTGCATGTGGCGATCCTTGATGCGGCTTCTTCCTTTGAATTGACGGATGTGGGCTATCAATCCAAGTTTTCCATTCAAAACGTTGTGAGCTATCAAGCGCAATCCACGGAACAATATACCGTGCGGGTGCTGATTGAGAATCAGGAGAAGAGATTCACGAACTTGGCGAAGCTGGTTGCCAGCTTTCGAGCGGCGAACGGAACCGTTTATCCGGCAAATGTGCTGGATGTGGAAGAGAAAGTGGGTCCCGGGGGGAAAGCACTGCTTATCGTTTCAAGCATGCTTCCTAAGGGCGTTGATAAGAACGGGATGAATCTTCTGCTCGGGGAGGCCGTTAAAGACGGCAAACTGCTGACGGAAGAACCTGCAAACGATGACGACGACGATGATGATAGCGAAGACTCAGACGACGCTGACATGTATGTGAAGCCATTTGCCTTCTGGCTCCCGCAAGAGAAGACGGAAGTAGGGACACCACTAAAGGGGGTATACCTTGCCCCATATACGCTCTCCATGGATCATGTCAGCACAGCACTGGATAATAACGAACTATCTTTGAAGTTTAACTACGAGATTATCAAAGATATGAGTACGAGCATAAATACGGAGGGACGTAAAATCGTCTTTCAGATTAACGACACGAACGGCTTGAGGGCAATTGAATGGTCGGCGGATTTGAGCAGTTTCGAGCCCCGCACCAATGAAACGCCTGAGACGCCGCAATCCAAGCTGAAAGTTGGCAAGCATAAGGATTTCAAAATCAGTTTGGCCAACGGAGACTTACTTTACAAGTTGTCCTTCCTGAAGACATATGATTTTAACATTTACGAAGAGTATCAGGGCCATCGGCGCTTGGTGGGGACTATGAAGAATGATTGGTTCGTCACTTCGGAGTGATACTTTGTTCAATGATCAAAGCCTGACGGAATACACTCCGTCAGGCTTTCGTTTTAGCTGCAAGATCTTTATTACTGCGTCAAAGCCAGCTCAGCAACATTAGAAATTATTTGCTTGCCGGCAAGCTCATCCCAGACAAAAGCCTTCAGCTTATAACCGGCCGCATCTTCGGGCAGCTGGAAGTTTGCCATTAGCGTTCTTATCCCTTGGCCTTCGACTAAGTCGCTGGTATAGGAATAGTTGACGATATTGCCGTCCGCATCATAGAGCGCGATGACCAGTACGCCGTTTTTATCAAGCTCGGATCGATTGCTAAATTGCACACTGACCGAAGGATCACCGTCATTTTCATTCAGCTGCAAATTCCCGGTAGTGAAGACTGCTCCCGTGATATTATCTGTCCGCAGCTTCGTATTCCCAAATAGGGAGGAATTATAGTAATTAAAATTGTTCGTACTCTTCGTCGCATCGACGGCCATCCCGATGTAAGCATGGTCCGGCAGATCCAGCGTGACAGAACCGACCACTTCCCAGTTAGCTCCGCCATCAATGGAAATCAAACCTTTGACTTCATTCCCATATCTAGTAATTTTCAAGAGTGCAGGCAATTCTACATTTGGCTTGGCTGTTGTTACAACCAAATCCCCTCGGGCAGATCTGCTCATAAAATGGATCCGTGTCCCGTAATATTCTTCCTTCATCACCGTAATCATGGCAAAAGGAGAATCGGCCGTCAGATCCTGACGGATCATAAGCCCTGATTTTACACCATTATCGTACTCGGAAGGATTCTGGAAGTTAATCGTAGAGCTTAACTCCATATCACCTGAAATATCACGGTATGTGTATTGAAACGCATCTTTCGATTGGATGCCATCGCTCGTTGCGCCAATTTTGCCGGTACCTTTTACGATAAAAGAACTGTTCTCAGCCCCTGATACGCTTGAAGTTCCTGGTATTGTCACGCTGCCTACGTCTGTGGATGTCCATGCGCCAATCCCGCCTGATCCATTGACATGAATAACAACCATACTTGAAAGTGTTTGAGTTCCTGAGACGTCAGTTGCCTTGGCATACAAATAATGAGTTCCTTCCGGAGCGTTTATCCATGTATACGAATAAGGTGCGGATGTAACCGTTCCTAACGGAATTAGTTTCATCGCTTGCGTATCATAGTAGGAGAATTCAACCTTGACTACGGTGCCATCACTGTCAGAAGCTGTGGCATCAATGACAATATCTTGATTCGCTTGCAGCATCTCGTTCGCAGATGGGCTTGTGATCGCTACAGCTGGATTGCCCGACCCATTGCCAAGCAGTGAGTTCAAATATTTCTCCAAATAGGTAAAACCGTCACCGCTATCGGCTTTACCATCAGCTGTGTTACTGGCATCAAGACCGTTGGCTTCTTCCCAGCTGTTCGGAATGCCGTCGTGATCACTGTCATAATCGGCTGACAAAGTCGTCTCCGTTAATGCCGGGAACCCTCCGTCCCCATCCGGGGTATTGGCGAATTTCCCCAAGCCGTTTCTGACATCGTTCACGATACGCGCATCGAGAGAATCTCTTTTTGGTAAAATGGCTCCTGCGTGCTCAAGGACTTTGCTGTAACTGTCCGTCGCTGAGTCCGTGGTCACGGAAGTATCGACCGTGGTGCCATCGGTATTTTTATAAGTAATAGGTACCGGGCTTTGCAAGCGATTGACTGTTCCTAAGCCATACTCGGGTTGAACGCCGCCGGCCCAGTTATTTGCGCTGATTTCCGGATAGCCGTCTACATAGTTGCCTTCAATATAGTAGTTTCCAGGCTGCTCGGACCAGGGATTGAAAATCCGGTTTTTCACATCATCAAAGGTAGCGGGACCCGCTTTATAATAGTTGTTTACGACGTTGACGCCAGTCGCATTTTCACCGCCATATCCGCTGTTGGCTCCCCAGTTATAGAAGACGTTGTTTCTCAAGTCGAACAGCAGAGGTGCGTCTTTTTCAAGTCTAAAGTCACGGTCTAATCGAGGATTCCGGCTATTGTTGTTGGCAATTAAATTGTGGTGAAATGTCATATTGGTGCCGCCCCAAATACCGCCGTACCCGTGGGCGCCCTTGTCGTGAATCGACATGTTCAGAGAATCGCTAATGATTGACCATTGCACGGTGATGCTGCTCTTATCTTTGGATGAAAGAACCTCGTCCGTGCTCCAGCTAAAAGAGCAGTGATCAATCATCATTTTCGGAGCGTTGGGTGAAAAGGTGTCGTCCAGCTCGGCAAAGCCTCCGCGGAAGCGAAGATAACGGAGGATGATATTGGATCCGCCCAAGGATACCGAATAGTTGCCGATGGCGATGCCGTCTCCAGGCGAGGTCTGTCCGGCAATCGTCAGATTGTAGACATTCGTTTTAATTTTCTCCTTCAAATGAATGGTGCCGGAAACCCGAAAGACAATAACGGTCGATTTGGAAGTGCTGTTCGCCACTTTAACAAGCCCGTAGCGCAGCGTTCCGGGGATCGGGCTCTCTGAGGACGTGTAATCATCGAGACTGGTGACTTCGTAAACGTCCCCTCCGCGTCCCCCTGTTATATACATAGCGGCGCCTTCCGCTCCGGGAAAGGCCGTGATAGGTTCTGCCGCCGCCGCAAGCGGAGGGACCAGACTTGCTGCAATAAACAGGAATGATAGCATAGCAATTATCTTTTTCATCGTTGCCTCCTCGTGCCTACTGGATCGATATACTGTTCGACAATGGTTTCATGGTGATCAAGCTGTCCCAGATAAAAGCTTTGGCGTGATAGCCGGATAGGTTTTGTGGAACCTTAAATCCGGTATTTAACGTACGTTTTTGCCCGGCGTGCGCCGTTACAGATGCGGACGTATACGTAACCAAGCGTTGATTGGCGTCGTATAATGCACAGATCACTACAAAGGAGCGTTCCTCGGCGGTGTTATTCGTGACCTCGACTTTGGCGGTTGCGTTCATCCCCGGCGTTAATGCGGATAGCTTGTTGCCGTTCCAATCGATAAACTCAAAAGAGTTCAGTTGGACAGAACGCCCCCTAACGAGGATAAAATAGCCGTTGCTATCGGATTGCGCGATTTTGTTCAGAGTAACCTGCGAATTGGCCGCAAAGCTTTTCTTATACAAATCGAATACTTTGGCGCCTCCGTCAAGTTCGATGGTATCCGCTGTTTTGGTCCAGGTTGACAGCCAAGCCAAGTTGGCTTCCATCGTTTCACGGCTTACAGCGACAAAAACATCCGTATCATTCGTTACCGCAAAAGTGGTGAGCACATCACTCGCTGTGTAAGCACCTGATGCGTTTGAGGTGCGAATCCAATCAATCCCTGTATAATTTGAAGGGAGTTTGGTTATGGTGCTCTGTGAATCGCCATAAGGCGTACTGCCTACAGCGAGACCACTTTGCACGGACCATCCTGACATGTTTTTGGTATCGTTTACATACACGTTTTGGATGATGCTCGTCGTGGCGGATTCTAATGCTTGTCTAGGATTAGGCGTAACAGCAACGGCTTGAGACAAGGAGAGAGGGCTTTCTACTTCCGTGTCGGTGCCTTTGGACAGCAGCCTGGTGTTTTGTGTAATTTTAACATAATATGTTTTCCCGTTCTCAAGCAGCGGGCTGGTGGAGGATGTCCCAAGCTTTGTGATCGATACGTAATCGCTTGGCACAAACTTTTTATTATATTTGTCCATGACCTTCACATACTCTGAATCAGCAGCGTCGGGTTTGGTGGCCACGTAGACATTGTTCGATCTGGCGCTTGGTGAAGGCGCCCATTCGACATAGATTTCTTTATCCCTTGGATAGGCCGTAAGTCCAGCAGGTGCTTCCGGCGTGTCGGCAGGCGGCTTCGCAGAGACCTTGATTTGGGATACGTAGAAGGAGTTAATTGGATTAGGTGATTCGCCGGCTGTAAGCAATTCAATCATGGCAATGTTTTGCTTTATTTTCTCACTCGTCGTGGTGCCGGCGCTCCGAACCTCGACCGTAGGCTGCTTGGAGAAACACAGGTTACCGTCCACATAAACCATCACTTGATCATTGACGATGTCGACAACAACCTTGATGTTATACCAGCGATTCGGCTCATACGGATACATGTTGTCCGGACCTGTTTTGGCATCGAACACGAACTTTGCCTGGGAAGGATCTGCTGTGATTCTGGCGATGTAGTCGCCGTTGCTGCTTAATAGATTCAAGACTTTCGCTCTTTCGCGCTGCGGCCCGGGCTGCATGAAGGAAACCTCAGCTACGACCACACCTTCCTGCTTTTCAAACGTTTTGACAATTCTCGTCGTGTTGCGATAGGCAACCTTGCTGACGGAATTATGGTCGTCGTAAACATAGAGGCTGTTGCCTGCTTTACCGGGAGCTTTGGCTACATAAGCGTCACCTTTAAGGCCGCCGGCGTTCCCATCCTCAAGCATGGGCTTGTATACATCATAGCCTTGATCCTCTGCTTTTGTGCCGAGCGAGTTGTTTTCAAAGTTGTCGTCAACGAGCACTTGCCATCCATCGCCAACGGGTGTTTCTGCCGCCATCGCTTTTGTATCAAATGGATTGCTTCCGTAAACCCCGCTAGTGAGCAGTAAAGCGAGTGTGAGGCGGAGTATCATCTGTCTGAACTTCTTATTCAAAATAACACCTCCGAAAGATCATTACTTCGTTTTGCCGGATTGGTCATGAGGTACAGTTACCGTTGCGGTAGCCGTAGAACGATTTCCTGCTTTATCTGTCGCCGTGTAAGTGATGGTATATACGCGTTCGGAATGCTCTTTGGATTTCTCTGCACGAAGAGCAAACGTCTTGTCCAAAGTGCCAAACTGCGCGTCTTGAATATCATCCGGCTGGATGGAATCATTACAAGTAATAGAAGTAAGGACAATGTTATCGATTTGCGAGATGGCGTCAGTTGCATACACATCGGCGGTCACAGTAACCATTTTCTTATTTGGCGGCCAGATGGTGTCCTGATCCAAAGTTACTTTGATGGAAGGCGCCTCTTTGTCCAGACGTAGAGTTAGGGATTGGACAGCCTCTTCATTTCCAGCTTGATCAATACTTTTGTATTCAAATAAATAAATACCGTCAGTTTCAGGTAATGTAATCGGCTGGATATATGGGCTCCAAGCGCCTTCATTCAATCGGTAGGTGGTTTGGGTGACCGAAACGTTGTCTGTTGCGGAAAGTGTGACAGTCGGTGCGGAAACATACCAGCCGTTGCTGCCGTCAACCGGGCTTGCTACGGCGGTTGTTACTGGCGCTGTCGTATCCAGCGAATTTACGGTAAAGGCCGTTTGGGAAACAGCGATATCGGCATCACCTGCGACGGAAACGGCATAGGTACCGGCAAATCTTGTATTCACTCTAAAATGAAACAGGTAGTCACCGTTTGCGCTGCTTTGGCTCTGATCCAAATAGGCAAGACGATGGTGTGGATCACGGACTTGCACCGTAATGAGGTGTTCTCCCGTCAACCCCGAGTTGCCGGAAACCGTCACAATACCTGTAGCTGAGTCTAACGATGCTGTTACTTCCGCGGGGGATGCTGATGCGATTTGCAGCGATAGACTGAAGAACATCAGGAGTGACAGCAGGAATAGTGTCCATTTTCTCAAGTTACTTCCTCCTCTGGTTTGTTATCGAGTTGGTTATGCCTAAGTCATTCATCCCCTTTCGAATTTTTCGTCAAAAAAAGTGAAATCGTTTTCAATGAAGCAAGTGGAAAAAATAGCGTGAAAATAGCTATTCTAGTTAACTTTAATACATATTGCTCCAGGCACATTAGGGGAATGAGTTCATTTTTATAGGTTATTTCTTTCATTTAGGTGCATTCAATGAAGCAAGGTAGGGCATTACGTCATAAGGTTAATGTTTTTGCCCTATAAACTGTTCTCGAACCCCCCATATCGGAGCAGGTTTATCCTTTTATAATACAAACTAGTACGATCTTAACTTAAGGGGGATAACAGTGAGCCTATCCATTATTGAATGTTTAACGGAGTATGCGAATAACCCGCTTGGGCTTGATGTCAGGCGGCCTCGTTTGTTCTGGAGATTGGAGTCGAACGACCGATCTGCTGCTCAAGCTTATTATCAAGTGTTGGTTGCATCATCACAAGAGCGGTTGGATCAAGGTGTGGCTGACCAATGGGACAGCGGCAAAGTAGCGTCCGATCAATCGATTCATATTGAATATGCGGGAGATAAGCTGATCTCTGCGCAAACGTATTATTGGAAAGTCCGAGTGTGGGATACGCAGGGAGAAGCATCTGCCTGGAGTCAAACGGCTTATTGGTCGATGGGGCTGCTGTCACGTGCGGATTGGAAGGCCAAGTGGATCGGCCGAAAAGCAGAAAAAGGCGTTGATATGCAACCTTCTCCATACTTGCGGAAGAGCTTCCAGCTTGCCAAGCAGGTGAAACGAGCTTTTGTTTATGCGACTGCGCTTGGTTTGTATGATCTTCGACTTAACGGAAGCAGAATTGGAGCTCTCTTTGCGCCTGGTTGGACTGACTATGAGACACGCGTGCAAGTGCAAGCCTATGAGATTACAGACCACTTAACAGTAGGCGAAAATGTTTTTGGAGCCATTTTAGGAGATGGCTGGTACGCGGGTACGGTCGGTTTTCTCGGGAAAAATGTGTATGGGGAAAGGCCGTTTTTACTGCTTCAGGCACGAATTGAATACCACGACGGCACGAGTGAGCTCATCATGTCTGACTCGTCTTGGCAGGCAGCCAAGGGAGCGATTCTTTATTCGGATCTGATCAAAGGTGAAGCCTACGATGCTCGTCTGGAGCCGACTGGATGGGATCAAGCCGGTTATCAAGCAGCCGCCTCGTGGGAGGTTCCGGATGTGCGAACGGGCTACAATGGATTGCTCGTGGCAACGATTGAACCGCCGGTTCGCATCATGCAAGTACGTAAACCCGTCTCTTTCCGCCGCACGGAAGAAGGGACTTTCATTTATGATATGGGACAAAATATGGTGGGCTGGACAGAGTTCAAAGTTAGCGGGGCGGCAGGCCACCAAGTCACCGTCAGCCATGCCGAGATGCTGAATCCAGACGGCAGCCTATATTTGGACAACTTGCGGGTCGCTGTTCAGCAGGATCATTATGTGTTAAAAGGGACCGGGGAAGAAAAATATGAACCGCATTTTACATTTCACGGATTCCGCTACGTTGAACTGATTGGTTACCCAGGCGAACCAGATTTGGATACAATTGTTGGAAAAGTCGTTCACTCCGAAATGGCCGAGACGGGGAGTCTGGAGACAAATGATGAGATGGTGAACCGGCTGTATGCCAACATTACCTGGGGACAAAGGGGGAATTTCCTCTCGGTGCCGACGGATTGTCCGCAGCGCGACGAGCGGTTGGGCTGGACCGGTGATGCGCAAATTTTTGCCCGCACGGCCGCTTACAATATGAATGTATCTCGCTTCTTTACGAAATATATGCAGGATATGATCGACAGTCAGCTGCCGTCGGGGGCTTTCACGGATGTGGCGCCTGACGCCGGTTGGATTCGCCACAAAATGTGGAATGCGAATCTGAATTGGTTCGCACCCGATAATGCGGGATGGGGAGATGCCGGGGTTATCATTCCATGGACCTTGTATCTCATGTATGGGGATATTCGCATATTGGAAAATAACTACCAAGCAATGGCGGATTGGGTGAGTTATCTTCGGGACAACACGGAAGATCTCGTGCGTCCGGATTATGCCAACTATGGCGATTGGTTATCCATTGATGCGGATACGCCGAAAGAAGTGCTGGCTACGGCTTATTTTGCTTACAGCACTCAGCTATTGGCTAAGATTGCCGGCGTTCTGGGACGCGAGCAAGATCAGATGCAATATGAGAACTTGTTTGTCTCGATTGCCAAAGCTTTCCGGGACGCGTTTGTCAGCGGTGACGGCAGAATTCACGGGGAGACGCAGGCGGTGTATGTCCTTGCGCTTCAATTCAACTTGCTAACCGAAGAATTGAATAGGATGGCTATCGAGCATCTGACAGATGATATTTCCGCGCGTGGAGACCGGTTATCAACGGGTTTTCTCGGAGTCGGCTACTTACTGCCTGCATTAACGGATCATCAAAAGCTGGATGTTGCCTATACGCTGCTTACTCAGGAGGAGTTCCCATCCTGGATGTATTCGATTAAACACGGGGCAACGACTATTTGGGAACGGTGGGATGGCTGGACGGAACACAAAGGGTTTCAAACGCCGTCTATGAACTCCTTTAATCACTATTCCCTTGGCTCAGTAGGGGAGTGGATGTTCCGATATATGGCCGGCATCGAGGCTGATCCTGCGGCGCCAGGGTTTAAACACGCAATCATACGGCCAAGGCCAGGAGGAAAATTGGATCGGGTCAAAGCAAGCTATGATTCCTTGTACGGAACCATCGAGGTGGCTTGGCATTTATCTGTGTTGTCAAAAGTACTCCGAATCGAAGTGTCGATTCCCGTTAATACGACGGCTACGATTTATGTGCCTGGCCGGGTTTGTACCATCGATGGCGTCGAAAAAACGTTAGGAACATGGGAGATCGAAGGCTGCCAGCCGATTGGCAGTACCGATGACGTAAGCTGGTTCAGGCTTGGAGCGGGTCGATACACGTTTGAAAGCGAGTTTCTAGTCATCAAGGCATCCGTGTAGAATCGGTTTTTATAATTTATATAAAAAGGGTGAAAGGCATGACGACGAGGAAAAAGTACGTATTGGTTGGCGCCGGCGGGCGTGCGCGGTTTTTTTATTCCGCCATGGCGGAGAACTTCCGGGAAACGACGGAGCTACTGGCATTATGCGACATTAACCAGACGCGGATGGATTATGCGAAGCAGCAATTGCAGATGAAGTTTGACTATCCGGAGGTGCGCACCTACAAACCGGAATCGTTCGACCGGATGATCGAAATCGAGAAGCCGGATGTAGTTATCGTCACGAGCGTTGATCGTACGCACCACACGTATATCATTCGTGCGATGGAATTAGGCTGCGATGTGATAACAGAGAAGCCGATGACAATTGACGAGGAGAAGTGCCGTCAAATTCTTGAAACGGTGGAGAAGACGGGACGGAACGTGCGCGTTACGTTCAATTACCGCTACGCACCTCATCATACGAAAGTACGGGAGTTGATTGAAGAAGGGGCAATCGGGCAGGTTAACTCGGTCAATTTCGAGTGGCTGTTGAATACCAAACACGGGGCTGATTATTTCCGTAGATGGCATCGTGACAAGAAAAACAGCGGAGGACTGCTCGTACACAAATCGACGCATCACTTCGATCTCGTCAGCTTCTGGATCGGGTCAGAGCCGGATACAGTGTTTGCTCTTGGCGATCTGCTTTTCTATGGACGTGAAAACGCTGAAAAACGCGGGGTAACTCAATTTTACGATAGAGCTACGGGGAATCCGCTTGCTGAAGATGATCCTTTTGCACTCCATTTGGATCGTAATGGGCGATTGAAGGCGTTGTATTTAGACGCAGAGCACGAGGATGGCTATCTTCGCGATCAGAACGTTTTCGGAGATGGCATCAGCATTGAGGATACGATGGGCGTTATGGTTCGCTATCAAAACAAAGCGATTTTGACCTATTCGTTAAATGCCTATTCCCCTTGGGAAGGTTATCGGATAGCTTTTAATGGAACGAAAGGCCGGCTGGAGATGACGATTATGGAACAATCCTATGTTAACTCAGGTGGAGACAAGGCGCTCGAAGGAGCGATAAAAAATAAGGAGATCCGCGTCTTTCCTATGTTTGACCGTCCTTATGAGGTGAACGTAGAGACCGGTGTTGGCGGCCATGGCGGTGGAGATCCTGTGCTGCTGAACGATATCTTTGGTGAGCCGGCTGAGGATCGCTTTAAGAGGGCTGCGAATCATATGGACGGAGCCCGGTCCATTCTGGTCGGCATTGCCGCGAATCGCGCGATCCGGACAGGACAACCCGTCAGAGTTGCAGATTTGCTAAGATAAAAGATGGCTATAAAGGATGGCCCGCCTCTATGAATCTCGGGGGAGGGTGGTGGCGGAGGGAACTACAGGGCGCTATTTCATGGGTAGCAGCCATTTAGGCAAACGAATGGGAACCGGCAGCCGTTGTTTTCTCATTGTGAGCTGGAATGTGCTCAAAAGCCCTGAAATAAGACCCTGTAGTTCCGTCACGACGTCAAAACCCTTCAGTTTCGCGGAATAGCGGACTGTAGTTCCTCTAGATTACCGAGCCGAGCCGACCCAAGTGGTGACCTCTTATCGGTTTATCCGAAAGTGCGAGGGGCTTTTGCCCATAACGGTTTTAAACGCCCGGCTGAACGTATGAATGTTCGCAAACCCCAGCTGCTCAGCAATTTGACTTAGAGGTGTGTTGGAAAATTGGATGCTATTTTTAGCTCTTTCCATGCGAATGTATTGGTGGTATTGAATGGGAGTCATTTGAAACATCGTTTTGAATAGATGAATGAGATGAAATTTACTGACATGAAACTTCTCGGATAACTCCTCGAGTGTCACGTTCTGATTGACATGGCGGTCAATATAGGTACGAATTTCGGATAGGAATTCAACCTGGCCGTCTTTGTTTGTTTTGCCGCCATAATATTGTTCGCGCAGCAGGATCGCAAGCAGATCAAGCATAGCGCTTTTGACGCGGAACTCGTAATAGGGTGGTTTGGTTTCATGCTCCCGGATGAGATCGAACAGCACCCGTTCCAAGCGAGCGGAATCCCGTGGACGAAAATGATTCGGAATGAAATACGGAGATGTGGAGAGCAGATCCGCTCGAAACCATTCTTTTTCCTTCTCACTCATCTGCTCGATGGACTTGAACGATACGGTAACATCCGGGCTATCCGGCAAAACGTTAAGATCGAAATGGACATGTGGCTGGCGAATCGTTTGTGCCCCTTTTGATTGAATGGCGTGTCGCTCTCCCGGTTTAAAAAAGAAAAAATCCCCTGGGCGGCCTTCGTAAACTCGCTCTTCCACCCTCACTTCCAACTGACCTTCCATCAGAAACAGCAGCTCATAATCCCAAATCATACGTTCTTCAATCGTCCATGGTGTTTCGATGGCACTATCCATCGCAACACGGATATAAGGGGAAATTTGACTCAATTCCATCATGGCACCTCAGCAATATATGGTAAGTAAATCGGCAATCTATGCTAAATAAATGTGGATAAAACGCTTTATAATGGAGGTAGGTACAACAATATATGATACAGAGGTGATGGACATGCTGCAACTGCATGGTTTGGGAAATGGCTTATCTACGGCTCCTCTCGTGACAAACGGGCGGACACGTTCCATTACAGCGGAAAATCCAAAAGGAGAGAAAGGGCAGGGAGGCAAAGCCGCCAGCAATCTGGGAACGGCCAGAAAAGGGCGACCTTGCATCGATTTAAAACAAGGCGAAACGGTTACGCTCGCACATATACAGGGCACTGGCGTGCTTCAGCACTTTTGGATCACGGTGACCGATAAAACAAGTGCCAAAGGATTTCAAGCACAGTACGTACTTCGTGACCTCGTGCTCAGAATGTATTGGGATGACGAAGAAACGCCATCCGTTGAAGTACCGCTTGGCGACTTCTTTTGCAATGGTTTCGCCAGACGCAGCAACGTCAATTCACTTCCGATTTCCGTTAACCCGACCGGCGGGATGAATTGTTATTTCGCCATGCCGTTCCGCACCTCTGCGAAAATTACGATTGAAAACCAACACGCCTATGACATTGGCGGATTTTTCTATACATTCAACTATACGCTTGTTGACGAACTGCTAGATAACGCGGCTTATTTTCATGCGCAATGGCGTCGAGAGCGCTTAACCGAGACTGGCAAAGACTACACCATATTAGACAATGTCAAAGGGGCCGGGCAATATGTGGGTACCTATTTGGCATGGGCAGCGCTGGAAAGGAACTGGTGGGGAGAAGGCGAGATGAAGTTTTATATGGATGGTGATGACGAGTGGCCGACGATTTGCGGGACAGGAACCGAGGATTATGTCGGGGGTGCTTGGTGTTTCTCCAATTTGAAGACCAATGAGCCGGAATCTTATTCAACGCCTTATTTAGGATATACGTACTACAAAGACACGACAGAGATTGATCCATGGTCCGGTCATCAGGTGCCTATGCATGGAATGTACCGCTGGCATCTGCCCGATCCTATCCGTTTTGAAAGCGATTTGAAAGTAACGATTCAGCAAATTGGCCACGATCATTCGCGATTATTTGAAAGATCCGATGATGTTTCTTCCGTTGCTTACTGGTATCAAATAGAGCCTCATGCAGATTTTCCGGCGCTGCTGCCGGTGCAGCAAAGATGGCCTAGATAAAATTGCAGCAGGCACTTATTTTGAGCCGCGATACTTGGTAGTTATTTAATAGACGCTATAAGGTTGTCTCTGAAGGTCTTCATGGCCTAGGAGAGAACCTTTTTTGCGTATGACAAAAAACCTCATTCCCAATTTAGTACATTGGTTTTATATTTATTGAGCAGAGAACTATGGTATAATTTACTAAAACAGGATTGAAATCAAGATCTGAATCAGTGCCGTACCGAATGATGAGTGAAAAATGAGGAGAATCATATGGAACTATGGATCGAAGAATCCCGCCAAAGGTGCTTGCAGCAAGGTTTGGACCCTACCAAAATACCTCTACCAGGTTTTCAATTGACGGCCAAACAGCTTCAAGAAGAGAAGCATAAGTATCGAAAGATTCTAGTGGTAACTAATTATTTTGCAGAAAAATTATTAGCCTTCTTGTCAGGGACACCTCATCTCATAGTCGTAACGAATGATACAGGTTATATCCTGGATAATTATGGCGATGAGACCATGAAGACGACCATCAATCGGTTGGGCATTCAAGAAGGCATCAAGTGTGATGAAGAATTTATGGGGACCAATGTGGTAGCGCTTGCGCTCCTTGAACAAAAACCGATTCAGATTGTTGGGAAAGAGCATTATCATAGGATGTTGGAGGATAGCGCCTGTTATTGCGTTCCCTTCCATTTTTCCAATTTCCACAACTTATCAGGTGCGATTTCCATCATGACGTCCGTTGAGCATCACCATCCTACGTATCTAGCTTTGCTAGCGAACATGGTAGATTCTATCGAACGGGAACTGTCGCTGCGCCTCGTTAATCATAATCAGAACCTGATTCAGCAGCTTGTGGTGAATAATATGCGCAATGGGATCATAATGACGGATGAACGGGGAATCATCACCGAATTTAATGCGTATGCGGAGAAAATTACGGGAAGAAACCGGAAGAGTGTGACAGGCACGCCGGTATTTCCTTTTGAACATTTTGGCAGCTATTTCTACCAAGCGCTGAAGTATCGCAAGCAAAGTGAGAATATTGAGCTTACTTTCCGCTATTCCTTGGATCAAGAGAGTGTGTGTCTCTTTGATGTGCTGCCCATCCTTAATGAGCATGGCGAACTGCTAGGTGCCTTCGCACAGTTTCGTGATATTACCGATCGTGTAATTCTGGAGCGCCAGTGGATTAATTCGGAGAAATTCTCGGCCATCGGCAAGTTGGCGGCAGGTTTAGCGCATGAGATCAGGAATCCTCTTACGGCCATCATTGGTTTTTTTCAGCTGAGTAAGCAGTCCAACGACCCTACCAAACTATGGAGTTACGTGCATTTAATCGAAACAGAGCTTGAAAGCATGAAGCAGCTTGTATCCGATTTCGTCGTGATGGCCAAGCCTAGCACACCGGAACGAAGAGCTGTGAACATGCAGGAATTTCTGAAAGACATTGTACGATTTATGGATAGTCAGGCTATTCTAAAAAACACATCGATTACGGCGATAACGGATAATGCCCTATTGGTTGCCATGATTGACCCTTCTCAAATCAAACAAGTGCTCATTAACCTTCTCCAAAATGCTATCGAATCAATAGGGAAAAATGGCATCATTCAGCTGTGCGCAGAATTGGCGCATGACAATCAAAGTTTCAAAATCAGCATTGAAGATAATGGCATTGGCATGACCAAGGAAGAATTGGATCAAATTTTGAATCCCTTTTTTACAACCAAAGAGAATGGAGTAGGACTTGGCTTATCGATTTGTTACCGAATTATTGAGAATCATAAAGGTACCATAACGGCAACCTCTCGCAAAGGCTATGGGACGCGGTTTGAGGTTACGTTACCTTTGGAATGACGGCTCGATAACCGAGAAATAGGCACGCTCACTTCACGTTGAAGTGAGTTTTTTGTTTCCGCGATACGACCATACGTGTGCATGAAAAAGGAAATATGTATGGTCATCTCCCTAATTGTACCCTAGGCGATAATGTTCTGATTTTATATAATGAGTTGGGGAGTAAGCGCTCTCATAGAAGGGGGAGTAACCAGTGCCCAAGTTCTCAGGCGTGTTTCGTAAGTTTCTTTTTTCCTACATTCTTATTTTAATCATTCCTAGCATTGCGGGGTATATGTCATACCGCACCCTCCATTGCTGTCACGCAGTCCATTTCCATTGAGAACAATGTGACACAACTGCAGAAGAGTCAGGAAATATTGGAGCGCAGGATGGCTGAGGTGGAAAGTTTCACTAGGCAGTTGGCTCTGAATCAAGATTTAAGTGTGCTATTAAATGAAAGCGTAGTGGATCAGAAAACGAATGTGTATGGGATTTGGAAAATCTCAAGGGACATTAAGGCTTATAGTCAGACCAATGATTTTTTGAAGCACTTTTTTATTTATTTCACCAACTTTAATGTGCTGGTAACGCCTGGCAACGCCTATTTTCGACCGGAACATTATTATGAGGCTTCGCATTACAACAATCTTTCATTCGATGAATGGAAAAAGACAATTTTAGATAAAACGCACAGCAGTGAGATCCTGCCGTTGAGTCCTTTCGTTGCAGGTGGGAACCAAACCTCCGTCATCACTTATATGCAATCGCTTCCATTGGATAGCTTCAGTGATTCATCTCCGGCAACCGTGGTAACGATTATAGATGAAAAAACGATCAACAGCGTGTTATCAGATTTGCGGAATGAATCGGGCAGCTGGATGTATATCCGTGATGCACAAGGACATACCATTAGTTTACAAGGCATTACCCAGCAGGAAATTGATCAGCTCTCGATGGATCCGAAGTTCGATAAAGCGTCCGTCAGCCAATTTTATAAAGATGATCTCGTGATCAACATTCGCTCCAAAACAACGGGTTGGGTTTACAGTACAGGGATTCCAAGACATGTTTTGATGGAAAATGCGAATAAGATCAAATACATTACCTGGTCGGTGACAGGTGCCGCGCTGCTGATTGGTCTTCTTGTTGGCTACTTGCTTTCGTACCGCAATACGCTTCCAATTACTCGGCTGCTTCAGGTCATGAAAGAGCATTTTGGCAAGGAAGCGGCGCTGGCGCGTAATGAATATGATTTTATACAGGGGAATATTTCCAATATTTTGATGAATAGCAAACACCTAGAATCTGAGCTCAAACGACAGCTTCCCTTGATTCGGGATGCTTTCTATAAGCGTCTGATTGCGGGCGAATTTCAAACCAGGGAAGAGATCATGTCTGCTGCTGCTCAGGCGGGCACGGGTGTTAGCTTTAACGCTGGCTACACAGGTATTTTGCAAATCAACGGGTATTCAGACATGGAAAGCGTTGAAATTTTGAACGAGCTGAGCGCTGCCCGATTGATTCTGAAGCAAATTGTGATCGAAGATGAAAGTCGCGTCTTTGTTCATATGACCGATTTGGGCTCGGATCGTGTGGTTCTCCTCTTTACCTCCGGGGATCCAGAAGCTGGGGAGCAAGTCAATAAAGATGAGGTTGAGCAGCTCGTGAACAGGCTAGTTAATCTGGCTTTTGGCGAGTATCGCATTACGATAACGGCAGGGTTAAGCGACCCCTTCAACTCCGTTATGGAGGTTAGCCGATCCTACGAGCAAGCAAGGCAGGCCTTGGAAAACGCTATTTATATGAACAAAAAAGGAGTCGTATGGTTAGGCGATACACGAATTGAGAGCAATACGTATTATTATCCGATCGACTTGGAGCTACGATTAATTAGTACTATTAGAGCAGGTGATGAAGAGGAAGCAAGGCGTATCGTCAAATCGATGATTGAGCAAAACACGGAAAATCGCGAGCTTTCTATGGAGATGAAGCACCAGTTCATCGGGGAGTTGAAGGGAACGCTGCTCAAACTGCTCGATCAGAAGGCGATTATGGAATCCACATCATTCGAGAAAATCAAAAATCGGATCATTGCTATTGTGACCAGTGAATCCATTGAAATTATTTCCCAAGAAATAAATGGGATTATTGCGGACATGTGCGGCCTGATTACGAGTAAAAAGAACGATGCTCACTCTCGAACAGTGAAACAAATTAATGAATTTATCGCCGCCAGGTATGCAGATCCGGACCTTAACTTATACCGGATTGCAGAACATGTCGAAAGGCCGGAGAAGTACATCTCCCAGCTGTATAAAGAGGTGACGGGGACGAATTTATCCGACCAACTGGAGAAAGTAAGAATGGATCACGCGGCGAGTCTTCTGAAAAGAAACCAGTACAACGTCGACGAAATTGCTTCCCATGTCGGCTATAACAGTTCGCATTCTTTCCGCCGGGCATTTAAACGCGTAATGGGCGTTTCGCCAAGCTCGTTCCGACAATCTGTCGAGGAATAATATTCAAGAGGCTATTCTTCCGTCATTTTCATGATGCATGGGAGAAAGCCTCTTTTTTGATTGCACAGGTGATGAGGGTTAAATGGACGTTTCATAAGGCAAATGCCCGGCCTGATTCGGGCTTTATGTTCGGAATTTGACGCAAATGTACCTATACGATGGCCGTGGCAACCACCTATAATCAGCCATATAGAAAGCGCTATCACATTTTATCGGATTGTAGGAGGGAGCATGTGAAAAAGAGTTTTATCAAACATTGGCAGCTGTATCTGATCGTGATTCCACCATCTTTATTTTTTCTTATTTTCAAATATTATCCAATGCTAAATGCCGTCCTTGCCTTCAAGGATTACAACGTGACCAAAGGGATCTGGGGAAGTCCTTGGGTAGGTTTTAAGCATTTTGAGCTGTTTTTCGAAAATCCGATTTTCTGGACTCTAATGAAAAACACGTTGCTTATCAGCGGTTATTTGCTTCTCGCCGGCTTCCCGATTCCTATTCTATTAGCCCTGGCGCTGAATGAAATACGCAATGGCAAGTTTAAAAGGTTCGTGCAATTAGTTTCGTTTGCTCCTTATTTTATATCCACCGTTGTCATGGTTTCCATCATCATGCTGTTTCTGGCACCTCGACTGGGGTTCGTGAATGTGGCCATGAATTATTTCGGGATGGATTCGATTAATTTTCTCGGGCAACCGGGGATGTTTCGCTCGATCTACGTGTGGTCGGATATTTGGCAGACCGCCGGTTATTCCGCTGTTATTTTTCTGGCTGCGCTGGCCGGTGTCGATCCTTCGCTGTATGAAGCAGCCAAAGTGGATGGAGCGTCGCGGTTTCAGAAAATCCGCCATATTGATCTGCCGGGCATTCTGCCGACGATCACGATCATTTTTATTTTGAATGTGGGCAGTGTCATGTCATTAGGATTCGAAAAAATTTATTTGCTGCAAAACCCGTTGAACAAAATAAATTCAGAAATAATAGCGACTTACGTGTATCAAATCGGCCTCTTAAACGCGAACTATAGCTTTGCTACAGCGGTCGGCTTATTTAATTCCTGTATCAACTTAATTCTGCTCGTAGTCGTTAATCGGGTTGCGAAACGGCTCTCGAATACGAGTATTTGGTGAGAATGGAGGAACCATGCGATGAACACCGTGAAAACAACGATCCGTGAATCGGCGGGCGATAAAATATTTGTAATTTGCCTCTATGTGATCCTGTGTCTTCTGCTAGTGATCGTTTTATACCCGCTGATTTATATTGTAAGCTCCTCGTTCAGCTCACCGGCGGCTGTGACGTCGGGACGTGTGTGGTTATGGCCGGTGGAGTTTTCTCTGAAGGGATACGCCCAGCTCATGGACAATCCGAAAATCATTACCGGCTATGCGAACTCTTTGTTTTATACGGCGGCAGGGACCTTGATCTCGGTAGCGCTTACGATCATGATCGCATATCCGCTATCACGTAAAACATTTAAGGGCCGAAACGTCCTCATGATGTTAGTCACCTTCACGTTGTTATTTACCGGCGGACTTATTCCAACTTATTTAGTTGTGAAACAGATGGGCCTCATAGATACCAGATGGGCTTTAATAATTCCCAATGCCATCTGGGTCTGGCAAGTTATCATCGCCCGAACCTTCTTCCAAACATCAATACCTGATGAACTTATTGACTCTAGTGAGCTTGATGGCTGTAGTGACCTCAGATTTATGTGGAGCGTCGTGATCCCGTTATCGAAACCCATCATCGCTGTTTTATTCCTCATGTACGCGGTGGGTCAGTGGAATGCTTACTTCGATGCGCTTATTTATCTCAAAACCGCCCAGTTGTTCCCGCTGCAGCTTATTTTGCGGAGCATTATTATTCTGAATAACAGCTCGAATGCGACGGATGCCCTGAAACTGGTTGAAAGACAGCAGCTGGCAGAACTTCTGAAATACTCGCTGATTGTTGTTGCGACGATTCCAGTGCTTATCATCTACCCGTTTGTACAACGCTATTTTGTACAGGGAATGTTAGTGGGATCTGTGAAAGGGTAACGGAAAAAGGGATATGGCAGGGAACTGAAGAAATGAAAGGGGTGATCGACGAGAACTTGCAGGTTATAGATCAACCTATAAGTCAGCTTTTCAAATCAGTAAAGGGAGCGGATTTCATTGAAAAGAAGATCGGTCAGCGTTTTGATTTTTATTATCATGTTCAGTTTGGTTGTTGCCGCATGCACGAGTACGCAAGAGGCATCGCCATCGTCAAAACCTACTACAGATATTGTCTCGCCAAGTGCTGGGCAAACAGGTAAACCTGTACAAATCAGCGTTTTTGCGCAGCAGGCGAACGATATTGATTTAAATACGAACCTGTTTACGAAGCATTTGGAAAGTAAATTTAATGCGAAATTCAAGTTCGATGTAATTCCCTATGACGGTGCCAAAGAAAAGCGCCAAATCTCATTAGCGAGCGGCGATTATCCGGAAGCGTACATGTTAACGGCTTATATCGACCAGTTCTCGCAAGCGGATCTTTTGAAATTCGGCAAACAAGGTGTCTTGCTGCCGCTGAATGATTTGATTAATCAATATGCACCTAACATCAAAGCAGCCATGGAGAAGGATCCCACGTTTAAAAGCTTTATTACAGCGCCGGACGGTAAGATTTATGGTCTCGGTTCCTATACGCAATGCTTTCACTGCTCGTACCCGAACAAAATGTGGATCAACACAAGCTGGCTGAAAAAATTGAACCTGGAGATGCCGAAAACGACGGAAGATTTCAGGAAAGTGCTGCAAGCTTTCAAGAAAAATGATCCGAATGGCAACGGCAAGGCGGATGAGGTGCCACTTAGCGGTTCAACCGAGGACTTCGGTGTACGTGTGATCCCGTTCCTGATGAACGGCTTCATCTATGATGACGACCGTAATTATTTGAATCTGGTTAACGGGAAAGCGGATACTGTGGCGAATAAACCGGAGTGGAAAGAAGGACTTACGTATATTAAATCCTTATATGACGAGGGTCTGATCGATCCCGGTGCGTTTACTCAAAATGCGGAAGCTTTTAAGAAAATTGGGGAGAACGGTTCAGGGCAGATTCTTGGTGCAGGCGCGGGGATGCATCCAGCCATCTTCGTTAATATTGATAAAGGCAATAAAAACTCAGCCGATTATAACCCGGTTCCACCTCTTACAGGACCCCACGGTTCATTGTCCACACATGATGGAGGCGGCTTGATTCCTGGGGCGAAGTTTGTCATCACCAATAAAGCGAGCCAAGAAGCACAAGTTACTTTAATCAAAATGGTCGACTATATGTTCACAATGGAAGGTCAAACGAATGCGGCATCCGGTATGGAAGGCATTGACTGGAGAAAGCCGAAGGAAGGCGAAGTGGCGCTGGGCAAAGGGGTTGCACCACAAATCGCGACGATTCCCGCGATTGATGGGCAGCCGCCTCGCAATGCGGGATGGAGCGGCATGGGCCATTTTTACCAGCCGAAAGAATATCGCGATAGCATCGTACAAGGCACGGATGTTTACGATTCCGCCAATTACGAACGCAGATTGTATGACGCGACACTGCTGTACCAAGGGCATGAACCGAAAGAGCTGTTCCCGATGTGGGCGATTTGGATCGATCCGGCGCTGACCGATGAGGCGAGCATTCTTCAAACCAACATCAAGAACTATATCGAGCAAAGCGCGCTCCAGTTTATTACGGGGAACAAAGATTTGAACAAGGATTGGGACGCATACGTGAAAGGGCTCGACAATCTGAAGCTAGGCAGATATCTTGAAATTCTTCAAAAAGCGTACGATACGGCAGCAATTAAAAAATAAGGCGTGAGATGGGGCTATCGAGATAGGTCAGGAATGATCTGTCGGATAGCCTCATTTTTGAATGACGACTGGAGGGATCATTTAATGACGGAAGACAAGAGAATCCTATTCCTGGGAGATAGCATAACGGCTGATGGAACGTTTATTGCTTTTTTGGAGGCAATTTTGTTTCAACACTCCCCTGGACAGGGGATCACATTAATCAACATAGGTGTGCCTAGTGAGACAGCTTCAGGTTTAACAGAGGGGGATCATCCATTTGCGCGGCCTTGTGTGCATGAACGGATTGAACGTGCGCTGCTAATAAGTAAGCCCGATTGGGTCGTATTAGGTTACGGCATGAATGACGGGATCTATTCGCCTTTTTCCCAGGAAAGATTTTCAGCTTATCAAAAAGGGCTGCTTGAAGCCATTCGGATCGTGCATTCAAGCGGTGCCAAGGCGATCGTGATGACGCCACCTCCATTTGATTCATCCGCAATTAGACAAGAAACACTTCTTGCTGATTGCCATCATGAACAAGCATACAGCTACTTAACTCCCTATGAACATTACAACGATGTCCTTAGAACGTATACGCACTGGCTGCTTCGGCAGGAGGGGATCGCTGATGAAGTGGTGAATATTTATGATCCGCTGCTGCAAGCCAGGGAAAAAGCGCGAATGAACGATCCGGACTACCGTTCAGGAGACGGAATTCATCCACACGCTGACGGGCATTGGGTCATCGCCGAAACGCTTCTCCGTCATTTATTTCAAGTGCGTTGTAAAACAACGCCGCGGTTCGTCAGGCAACCGGAGTGCTCGCCTTTCTATCAGCTTGTTTGGCAGCGCCAAAAAGTGCTAAGTGCAGCCTGGAAAGAACATATCGGACATTCCAATCCGAACAAAGCAACAGCTTTACCTCTGGATGAGGCATTGCTAGTAGGCGATAAGCTGGCAGAGCAAATTAAAAACCACCTTTCTATGTACTAGATGGTGGTTTTATTTAGTTGCTTGACAAAAGTAAGTCTATAACGATATTATACGAACATAAAGTTCAATACTTTAAAAAAGTTAGCTTTGGAAGGGGAAGTATGTAAAGTGAAGAATTATCAGCAATTGGGGGCATTACTATTAAGAGTGCTGCTCGGAATTATCTTTTTATCCCATGGTGTTGCCAAATTCCAAGGTGGAATCGGCAATATTGCAGGTTGGTTTGAAAGCATCGGCATTCCCGGATCTTTGGCTTATGTCGTGGCATCTATCGAATTGGTAGGCGGGATTGCTCTGATTCTAGGACTAGGTACACGTATTGTGTCCGCCATATTGGCAATTATCCTGCTGATTGCAACTTTCAAAGTGAAGCTGGCTGTCGGATTCCTGGGAAATGGCCAAATGGCAGGATACGAGCTTGATCTTGCTTTAATCGGCATGGCGGTATATTTGCTAATCAACGGAAGCCAACGGCTTGCCATAGATTCGCTATTTAATAAAGGTCAATCAACAGCGCTATAAGCATTTAACTTTAAAACGGAGGGATCCTATGATTCAGATTTATGAGGCAGAGAACCGTTATCAAGTCAATGCAGGATGGCTTCAAAGCCGATTAAGTTTCTCTTTCGGAGAGTTTTATGACTCGAATAATACCGAATTTGGGGTTATGCGTGTATGCAACGATGATGTTGTTGCGCCGGGCAGAGGATTTGGCGCCCATCCTCACAGTGACATGGAAATTGTTACGATTGTCCTTGAAGGAGCTGTTCAGCACTCGGATAATCTCGGCAACTCGGAGATTACTTCTGCAGGCGAAGTGCAGCGGATGAGCGCTGGCACGGGAATCGTGCATGCGGAATTTAATGCATCCAAAACTGAGTCGACTCGGTTTCTCCAGCTTTGGTTTGAGCCGCGTGAGCTTGGGCTGTTTCCAACGTACGAAACCCGCCGCTACGACGCTGAGCAATTGCGAAACGCGCTGCTGCCCGTAGTGACGCCGGAAGGATCCGAGCAAGCGGTGATGATCAATCAAGACTTGACGCTTTACTTAAGTCGGCTTGATCAAGGAAATACGCTGTCTTTTGAGCAAAAGGAAGGGCGTCGAGTGTTTATGTTTGCCATCGAAGGGCAAGTTACGGTGAACGGAAAACAGCTTAGTGCAGGAGATACGGCTCGCATTGAGTCCGAATCCAATCTCATGGTTGAGGCAGAGAAAGATGCCTTTTTCATGTTGATCGACCTTCCATAATGGTGCTGAGGAGGGATGTAATGAAAGAAGTACTCATTGTTAAACATGCCGTCGGAGGCCGTACCTTTATTCATTCGGAAACAGATGCGCTTCGTTATAATGTCCTTCCGGATGGTGATGGCTGGCGGATCACGGTATCTACACCGAAGAGCGCGGCTGTCGAGGAGCTGCTGAAGTGGAAGCGTGAGCTTAATGTTTTTCTTTTTCAGGAGTTTGACGATCAACCGACACGGAAGATTTGGTTTTACGTCAAAGAGGGGCCGGTAGAATATGTAGACGGGCTTGAGCAATTGACGATCAGGGCTCAGTCCCGAATCGATTATGTGCCTGATGAGTTTGATATGTGAAAAGTAAAACCATATATATAGAAGAAAGCTGTCGCAAAAGTAGAATTTTCTGCTTTGGTGACAGTTTTTTTTGATTTATCAAGAGAACCCCAGTTGTCATTTGCTAACTGCCATTTCCGCCGCTTTAGCGCCGCGATTAACGTATCCCATTGGAATTCATCCATTGGAACCAATCCGATAGCGCCCCAAGAGCAGCTACTCTTGAGTTAATGAAGCGAGATCCTCGTAACGATGCATGCCTTTAAACGTGTAAGGCGTGTAGCCGACATGTTTTTTGAACAGCTGGCAAAAGTAGGAGAAATTGCCCAGCCCGACGGCTTCCCCAATGTCTTGAACAGACATGTCGGTTGTTTTGAGCAGCCAGCAAGCCTGGCGAATACGTCTGGCGGTCAAGTACTCGGTAATCGTACTGCCGATCGATTGCCGGAAAGTTGCCGACACGTGGTTCGGAGTAAGATGAACGGCCTGCGCTAAATCTTCCAGCTTGAACGGCTTGCTGTAATTCTCTTCGATCCAAGAGAGCATGCGTTCAGCCGTTGTTGAGCTTTTGCGCGGATGCACCTGTGGAAGGTCTGTTTGAGAGGTGATGGTCGTCTCAAACCCTGTGCGCACTTGGTGGATAAATGCCGTTAGGAAAAGCAGCTGCTCTTCAAGCAGCCTTTCTGTGCCTTGATCAATAGCGGCCTCGATTCTAGGCGCATAAAGGCGGAATAATTGTTCGAGTGCCGTAAGATCCGAACACTGGAATGATTGCGGAGATAACGGATCTTTCCACAATTTGTGCAAAAATTCTTGCAGCGAAGGAAAGGCGGCAAGCGCTGCCTCTAAGACCGCCGGCTCAAGCACGAAAAGCGAGCGGACATAACTTTCCTGCGGAAGGTTATACATACGAAGTCGATGCAGCTGAAACGGTCGAAAGCAAAAAATAGCCCCCGGCGTCATTTCAACGATTTGTTGCTCAATTATGGCGATGCCTCTGCCTTCATGGACGATAAGAAGTTCCATCCCCTGGTGAGCGTGAAAGATTTCCTCAAACTCATGCGTTCTATTTTTAAAAAATGATAGTTGCACTGGATGAACATTTAAATTCATGTAGTTCATTAGCTTCATAACGAAAACTCCTCATCGTAATCTAACAACATTTTATCATAAGAGGGCTACACATTATTCGCTTTTTTTTTGGTACGATGAGGATAGGTAATGGAGCAGCTAGAGGAGGAACGACTCGTTCATGAAAAAGCGCAGGTTAAACGAAAATTGGGAGCATTACCGTGGATCCTTAGGAGGTGCTTGGGAGGTTTGGCGGTCAGATAAGCTGCAAAATCACTATAATGTGCCGTGGGAAACAGTCACGCTTCCCCACACCTACAATGGGTATGATGTAATGGACCCGGACAGCAAGTATTATCAAGGACAAGGCTGGTACCGAAGCCGGTTAGAGGTCGATAACCCATATCCGAAGGGGAGGACCTTGCTGCATTTTGAAGGTGCCGGGCAGCGTACGGATGTTTATGTGTACACAGAGAAAGTAGATTCGCATCTGGGCGGTTACGATGAATTTACCGTGGACATTACGGAGGCTGTGAAGCGGGCTAAGGGAATAGAGCGTTACGCAGGGCAAGTTCCGGTGGCGATTGCGTGTGATAACAGCAGGGAGTTAGAGACGATTCCTTCTGATGCAAGCGATTTCAATCTATATGGCGGCGTGTATCGCTATTTGAACCTTGTGTATGTGCCGCAGATTTCCTTGTCCAACGTACATGTTCAGACTGATTTAGATGCGATTGTTGGTGGAAAAGCGAATAACGGGAAAGTCAAAGTGCGGGCGAAGCTCTATAATCCGGATGCCATAGCCGGAAATGTTACTTTAACGATTAAGGTAACGCAGCAGGATGGCTTGGTTATCGGGCAGTCCGAAGTGACTTTACCGGCATGGCAGGGGGAGAAAGAGCTCGCAGCTTTGGAAGTACCTGGGCCGAAGCTATGGTCGGTGTCCGAACCGAACTTATATCACTGTTCGGTGGCGCTGGTTTGTGAAGATGGCGAATCGGTGTTGACGGAGCCATTTGGTTTCCGCAGCTTCGAGTTTGTCAAACGGGGACCGTTTAAGCTTAATGGCGAACGGCTTCTGCTGCGAGGAACGCATCGCCATGAGGATCATGCAGGCGTAGGCGCAGCGATGAGCGAGGATTTGATTCGTGAAGAAATGCAGTTGATCAAGGACATGGGCGCTAATTTTATTCGCCTCGGCCACTATCAACAGTCGCGAATCGTGCTTGACTTATGCGATGAACTTGGGCTCCTCGTCTGGGAAGAAATTCCTTGGTGCCGCGGAGGCCTTGGCGGGCCGGAATACCGTCAGCAGTGCACCGACATGCTCACAGCAATGATTGAACAGCATTACAACCACCCTTCGATTATCCTATGGGGTCTTGGGAATGAGAATGATTGGGAATGCGATTTCGATTACTTCGATCAGCAGGAAATCCGCGCCTTCATGAAGGAATTGCATGAACTCTCGCATAAGCTCGACCCGAGCCGATTAACGTCGATTCGCCGCTGTGAGTTTTGCAAGGATATCGTTGATGTTTATTCGCCTTCGATTTGGGCCGGTTGGTACCGCGGTGTCTATACGGACTATGAGACAAGCAGTAAAACAGCTTTCGAGAATGTGGACTCCTTCTTCCATATGGAATGGGGCGCAGATAATTTGCCGACCCGGCATGTTGAGGAAACCTACACGGGCTTTACTTTTATGAAACAATCCGAAGGGGAGACAGACGAGCGGGACGGGGATTACTTGCTGACCGGCGGTGAGCCACGTGTATCTCGTGACGGCGACTGGTCAGAGACCTATTTCTGCGAAATGATCGATTGGTACTTGAAATCGCAAGAGAATATGAGCTGGTTGACGGGAGCGGCACAGTGGTCGTTTAAGGATTTCTCCACGCCGGTGCGGCCGGATTCGCCGATTCCTTATTTGAATATGAAAGGGATTGTTGAGCGGGATCTGACGCCGAAAGAGGCTTATTATGTTTTTCAATCCTATTGGTCTGAGAAACCGATGGTGCGCTTATATGGTCATACCATGCCGGTACGCTGGGGAGCCGAAGGCGAGCGGAAGATGATCAAGGTGTATTCCAATGCGGAGGAAGTAGAGTTGTTCCTCAATGGCGAAAGCCTTGGCGTGAAGCGCCGCGACTCGCAAAATTTCCCATGCGCAGGCTTGCGTTGGGAGACGGCATTGCATGTTGGTGAAAACCACCTGCGCGCAGAAGCGGTTCGTGGCGGGGTTACAGTGAGCGACGAGCTGAGTTTCCATTATCAAACGGAGACATGGGGCGAGCCGGCGCAGCTGGAGCTGACGACAACAACGCTTGAAGACGGCAGGATATACGCAGAAGTACTCGCCTATGATGCGGCAGGTGTATTTTGCCCGGATGCAGCGTCCTTTGTACGTTTTGGATTAGCCGGTGACGGCAAACTGCTGGACAATCTAGGCACGATTCGCGGCTCGAGGCTTACACAATTAGCATCAGGCCGTGCGGGGATTTATGTAGATCCGTATGGCGGTTTGCCGGCTGGGATTACGGTGACGGATTTTGTAAGTGCAGGTGGCCCGGCTTCGTCTTTGATTTCAAAGTCCGGTCGTGATGGGCAGCGCCCGTATACATCTGTTATCAGCGCGGCTTGTGAGGGAATGCCTACCGTTACTCAGGTAGTTGTAGTGAAGGGTTGAACGGTTGAACGGTTGAAGAGTTGAAACCAATTAATAGGAGGTTATAACGATGAGTGTGAACGAAACAGCAACATGGAATAGCGCCCAAAAGTTTGAAGAAATTTTACCCCAAGTCTGGGAAGCGCTGCAGGTAAAAGTCGATCGTATGATTGAGCAGCTTGGAGACAAATCACCGCATGTAGCCAAAGAAGATGGACTGTACGATGACATGCGGATCGATTGGTGGACATCCGGCTTCTGGCCCGGAATTCTTTGGATTCTTCATGATCTGACAGGGAAAGAACATTATAAGGAAGCCGCATGGCGCTGGGATGAAAAGCTGGAGCAAGCTAGCATTCGGACCAACAATTTTCATCATGATGTTGGCTTTCAATATTTGCCTACAGCGGTTATCAAGCATAAATTGACTGGCGACAGCGATGGTTTGCGCCGTGGCTTGCAGGCGGCTAATTTCTTGGCAGGCCGGTTTAACCTGGCAGGCAGCTTCCTTCGTGCATGGAATCAGGAGAAAATCGGCTGGTCTATTGTCGACTCCACCATGAACTTATCCATCCTGTTCTGGGCGGCGGAAATGACGGGCGACCCGCGTTTTGAGCAAATCGGCAGAGCCCATGCGGATACGGTTGTTGATAAATTTATCCGCGAAGACGGTTCTGTGAATCATATCCTTAGCTTCAATCCGAAGACGGGAGAGTTGATTGAATCCTTAGGCGGCCAAGGGGCAGGGCCGCAGTCAGCCTGGAGCCGCGGAGCTTCCTGGGCGCTGAATGGTCTCGCGAACGTCTACCGTTACACGGGAGAAGTGCGTTACTTGCGTGCGGCACAGCGTGTAGCGAATTATTTCCTGGCGTGCCTGCCGGAAGATCATGTTGCTCATTGGGATTTCCGCGCGGCTGAATCACTGGATGCTGAGCCTAGGGATACATCGGCTGCTACTTGCGCCGCATCGGGGTTGATTGAGCTGGCAGACTTCTTGCCGGCCGTTGAAGGCAATATATACCGCCGTGCCGCGGAGCGCATCCTGCTGTCGCTTACACAGAATTACGGGACATGGGATCAGCCGGAGCATCAGGCTATTTTGCTAGAAGGCACTGGCAACAAACCGGCCGGGCAAAACATTAATGTATCACTTATCTACGGCGACTACTATTACGTTGAGGCAATCGCCAAGCTGCTGGGTTGGAAGCAGCGGATTTTCTAGGGGATAGATCTTTTCCCAACATACATGAGTAAAAGCAGCTGTCAGGGAAGTTCCCTGACGGCTTTTAACATTTTATTAGGGTTAAGCACTCCCCGAAGTTATGATCAGTTAATCGACAGCCTCCTATGGGCTGCTATTTTGTCCGTTTTCTTAAAGAAAACAGGATGAGCAGCCAAATAAGGCCCTGTAGTTCCGCTTGAACGCGAAAACGGTTTAATTTGCAAGAATAGCGACCAGTAGTTCCTTAAAGGTGTACCGTTTGTTAGCTTAACTCAAGTAAGAGGTTCCCTTTTCCACCAAGCGTCTCAATAAAGCTGATATTTTTAGCTGCGCTGGCGTTCTTCACTCCCCAAAATTCGCTCCTACCGGGCTATCAACAAGTTAAACTGCGGAGGAGAAGTTATCTCCTCCAATGGATATCTGAATTCAAGATATTTCACATCATTATTCTGTATTATGCAGAAGAGCAAAAATCAAAGTATCATGGTTACGCGGTCCACAAATAATAAAGGAGGAACGCGTAATGAAAAGAAACACGGTTATTGTTCTTATAGGAGGTATTGCGGCAATGATGGTAGCGATGGGAATCGGAAGATTCGCCTTTACCCCCATCCTGCCGATGATGATGGAAAACCATCTGTTCTCACCAGCCGGAGCGGGTTATCTGGCTTCAAGCAATTATTTGGGGTATTTGATTGGCGCGTTTCTTCTGACCCTGGTTCAAGTGAATAATCGTTCAAGACTGTTATTTGTAGGGTTAATCGCCAGCATTGTAACGACTTGGGGAATGGGGGAATTCCACACTCTTGAGATCTGGCTCTTGCTCCGTTTTTTGTCGGGTCTTGCCAGCGCGGTTGTGTTTGTCATCGCCTCCAGCATGGTTATGGATCGCTTATCGCAGCTCCAAGCTGGCATATTTTATGGTGGTGTGGGGGCGGGCATTCTTTTGACCGGAGTCACTGTTCCGCTGCTTGCTAAGACCGGCGATTGGATTGAAGTATGGAAGGGATTGGGCTTGATTAGTCTGCTCCTGGGTTTGGCAGCCTGGTACTTGCTGCGGGACAAGCATTCCGGAGCGAAAATGGCTCAGTCGCCTCGTAACGAGCAATTGTCAGGGGTTCGTCGGATATTGATATGGTTAACGATTGCATACGGATTGGAAGGCTTGGGCTATATTGTTACGGGGACTTACCTTGTAGCGTACGCTAAGACGGTTTCCAACCTTCCCAATATCGCATCACTCAGCTGGATTTTGGTTGGTATCGCTGGAGCGCCTTCATGCCTCTTGTGGTCGAAGTTAGCTACCCGATGGGGAAAAAAGTGGACATTGACCGTCTCTATGATCTTACAATCCGTTGGCATCGCGATTCCGGTGCTTATTCATTCATCAACGGCCGTATTTGTCGGCGCCTTTCTGTTCGGGGCAACTTTTATGGGAATCACGATGTTGACCGTTTCTTTTGCCAAAGATTTGTATCCGCAGAATAACCGGAAAATAATTGGGCTGTTAACCACCTTTTTCGGCTTGGGGCAAATCATCGGACCCCTTGTTGCTGGTCATCTGATTTCGGGAAATGGCAGCTACTTATCCGCTTTAATTGGAGCTGCTCTCATCGTCCTCTTGGGCGCGGTGAGTCTGCCGCTGGGCATTGGCAAGGCTGATCGGATACAGCTCAAACTGATTCGGTAATGGGAAAATGAAATGATGCCATTGTAACCGCGATTTATCGCGGTTTTTTTACATATAAGTTTTTTGGTTTGGATAAGCGGAGTTAAGCGAGGAATGAGCATCTCGGTCTAAGCAATCATAGCTTGGCGTTTGGCCGCCACGCGCCAATTGACAACTCCGCTCTGCGTGCTGGCCTTGCGTCAAGTGTCGATATTCCCTCCCCTGGCGGCGGGTCCTCGCACAATGTTATATTGCACTTTCTACAATATAAAACTGCTTAAAATCCCACCACACAGCTCTTCATTGCAAAAAATACAATGTATTCAATCAGAATAGCGTGAAAACCGCTCTATTCTGTTTTCTACGCTGAGAAGAAATTGGCCATTATTGAAGGCTGCGATTGAATGAATTCTAACGGAGCCCTCCTGCGCTAAGTGACCATCCCCATCTGTATGACCGCCTCGCGTCAAGTTACCAATCTGCTCAGTGCCAACCTTGCGACTGGTATTTCAAAACCAAGTGCAACGCGGTAAGGGGGAGTTGCGAATTTTCTATTTTTTTCAATTTACAAAAGTTATAGTACGACGTTTTTCGTTTAGCTATATGTATTTGAGATACTGGGTATCACGAATCTATATTATTCAGGATATCCGTCTTGTTATATGATGAAGGAGTAGATCAGCTCAGCAGATCTTTTTTTTAAATAATACCTACCTTTTAATAGGTATACAAAGGAGAATATACTCATGGATTTTCAAAACAAAACAGTAGTCATTACAGGTGGAAGCAGTGGTATTGGGAAAGCAGCCGCAATGGAATTTGTTAAACGAGGAGCTAACGTAGTTATCAATGGGCGCCGCGAACAAGAGCTGGCAGAAACAGCAAGAGAGGTTGATCCAACGGGGGCTAAAATCGGATATGTGGCTGGCGACATTTCAGATCCTCAAACAGCTGAACGTTTAATCAGCGAAACGCTTGCTCGCTTTGGACGTATCGACACACTCGTAAATAACGCAGGTATCTTTATTGCTAAGCCATTCACGGAAATTACGGAAGACGAATTTGGATCGGTTCTAGCGACCAATGTGGAAGGATTTTTCCATGTTACCCAACGTGTGCTCTCGGTAATGCAGAAAGCAGGTTCCGGCCATATCGTCAACATTACGGCAAGCGGAGCTGCCGAGCAGCCGATTAAAACTGTGCCGTCCGTCCTTGCTGCACTTTCCAAAGGAGGATTGAACGCTGCCACGAAATCACTGGCGATTGAGTATGCGGACAAGGGGATTCGTGTGAATGCTGTCGCTCCAGGGGTTACGAAAACGCCGATGCATGCGGTTGAGACCCATGATTATTTGGCTCAATTGCACCCTGTAGGCCGAATGGGCGAGGCTCAGGATATTGTTGACGCTATTGTTTATCTGGAAACAGCACAATTCGTAACAGGCGAGATTCTTCATGTCGATGGCGGCCAAAATGCTGGGCAGTGGTAAGCTGTAAATAATTTTCTGCACCAAGACAAATACTGAATGATATAGGGGGATGGATTATGCTATATGAACTGCGGATCTACGATGTGACTCCCGGGAAAATGGAAGCTATTTTGAATCGGTTTCGGGATGGTACGATTAGCATTTTTGCTAAACATGAGATGAAGGTAACGAATTTCTGGGTAGACGCGGACGAATCCAAAGAGCGGTTGTATTACGTACTGGAGCATGCGGACATGGCTTCTCGTGAACGGAACTTCCAAGCCTTTTTCGAAGATCCGGAGTGGTTAGAGCTTAAGTCAAAATCTGAAGTAAACGGACCGCTGCATGAGAAAATAGAAGTCGTCTACATGAAAAAAGCGTCTTTCTTCGAGTAAAGAAGTCCATGGCAAAACATGAAATCGTAGGTCAACCGGGATGTCTGGTTGACCTTTTCTGCGTTCGTCCATCCCTCATCCAATGATGGAAATCAACCGAAGAAATGGTAACATTTATGTACATGTTTACTGTTATTTCTTATAGTGAAATTCCAATTTTTTCATCCGCATACTCTGAAATGGAGCCCTCTTAACATTGTGCTTGATTTTAAACCGCACTCGGTCTTAATATGAAATAAATAGAATATATTGGTTTTAATCTAGTGTCGAAACTGAATCTCATATCATTTTCACCTGTCAGTATTCCTAGCATACGATGTAGGAAGGTGGTGGTGAAAAATGATATTAACAGTTGCGGGCTGGATGATTTACACATTATGGGCCATATTCGGGCTAATGATTATCCATTTTCTAATTTCCTTCTTCAAAATGTTCTGGGAAGGAGCATTCGATGTTACATTTGTACTAGGTTATTTAAAAGATGTCCTCTATTATGTTTTACCTTTGAATGTGCTTGTAAATTTAGTTTCAATCGATCCCACAGGTTGGATTCTTGTGATTTTTTATTTCATCTGTGGGCTCGCTGTCATTCTCAAATATTTATTGGATATCAAAAGAATTTTCCAATAAATAACTAGCGGGCCTTCTTTAAGTTGGTCCCAGGAAAGGAAGTGAAGCCATGAGGAGATATCAGTGGATTAGGTGGCGAAAATTCATCCTCTGGCTAGCAGCCCTCGTTATCATCGGTTTAGTTTTGTTCGTTGGAGGGCCGACCTATTGGAATGCCGCGTTAACCATCGCCAGCTTGTTATTCCAGTTGTTATTCGCAGTACTATTCATGATCATCCAGTTCGTAGCACTCTTCTGGTTTCTTGCCAGGGGACGCACCTACTGGATATTGCCAGGCGAGACCGGCGCAACCTGGGACGATTATCGGGGGAACCCCGAAATTGTTGAGAATGCGAAGCGGATTGTGACCCTGCTCAAAGGGGTCAAGGAGTTCAAGGAGATGGGTGGGGAGGCAATCCGTGGATTGCTGTTATGCGGGCCTCCCGGCACCGGAAAATCTTACTTGGCTCAGGTAATTGCCAACGAAGCGCAAGTGCCTTTCGCTTACGCTTCAGCTCCGAGCTTTCAGAACATGTTCTTCGGCGTAGGGAACCTGAAAGTAATGGGTATCTTCCGGAAGGCGCGGAAGCTCGCGAGAGTGTACGGCGCCTGCATTATCTTCATTGACGAGATCGATGCGATCGGCATGAGCCGCCAAGGAGGCGCTGGCGCAGGCATGATGGGAATGATGGGCATGGGCGGAGGCTCCGGCCTGCTCAATGAGCTGCTTTTGCAGATGGACCCGCCGAATATCGACAGTTCTAAAATCGCCAAGCTGCTCCGTTCGTTGGGGCTGCGCCGCAAAAAGGCGGAGCGTCCAGCGGTGCTGACGGTTGCGGCAACGAACCTGCCTGATGTCTTAGACTCCGCTTTGCTGCGGCCGGGTCGATTCGACCGGCAGCTGTGGGTCGATGTTCCCGACTATGACGGGCGGGTAGACATCTTCCAGTATTACTTGAAAAAAGTGAAAACGGACGCTTCGCTTACTGCGGAAGCGGCGGGACTCGACTCCATCGGGTACAGCCCCGCACAGATCAAGCATATCGTGAACGAAGCCGTAGTCATTGCGCATCAGCGTGGCGCCCAAGTGGCTAGTTACGAAGATTTTCGAGCTGCGATGGAGACCTACGAGTGGGGGCTCAAACAGCCGCTTCGTTCGATGAGAGACGATGAGAAGCGGAATGTGGCTTACCACGAGGCTGGCCATGCGGTGGCGCAGTTCCTGCTCAAGCCGCACGAACGCGTGTGGAAGGTGACGATTATTCGCCGTGGCGGTGCGCTCGGACTGGCTGCGACCAAACCGACGCATGAGCGTTATAACCGAAGCGACAGCGAGATTTTAGCGGAAATTCAAGTCTGTCTGGCCGCTCGTGCCGTGGAAGAGGAGTTCCTGAACAAGAAATTGAACGGAGTAACTTCGGATCTCCAGCAGGCAACATTGCTGGCAGGTTCATACTTGGGCATGGTTGGGATGGGCGATGAACTGTTCAGTTTTCTCGCTGTCGGCTCCCATGCTGAAGGTTTGAAGGCGCTCCGACCTAAAATTAATGAACTGCTGAAAGATCAGATGCTCGAAGTGAAGAAACTCGTCAAGGAATACGACAGTTTCGTTCATGCCATTGCGGAACAGTTGCTGCAGCGCGGTGACTTGACCGGAGATGAGATTGAAGAAATCTTCGTGCAGCTGTATGGGCATAGTCGTCCTATTATGCCTGATGTGAAGCCACCGGTACTCAATGCGCCGAGCAAAGAGACACCGGCAAAATTGCTCGAAAAGAATGAGGAAGAATCCAAGGATTCCGAATAAATGAGTTGTCCCAGCGGAAGGTTGGTACCGCTGGGGCATTTTTGCTACTCCCTGACAAAGAGGGAACGACAGGGCGCTATTTCATCGAAATAGGCTCTTTTTCGCGTGGAGAGGAACAATGGGCTGTTATTTGTTCGTTTTCTTAAAGAAAACCGGATTTGGCAGTCAAATAAAGCCCTGTAGTTCCGCTTGAACGCGGAAACGGGCTGAATCAGTTGGAATAACGACCTGTGGTTCCTCAAAGGTGTATCGTTGACCAACCAGCAAGACTGAATTTTTAGCGGCGCTTGGAGCGAGGGAGATTACAGCGCATCACAGTCGTGCCACACCACACCTATATACATAATCACTCAAGAGAGGTAGCATGAAGAGGAACCCTGTCGATCTGGAGAGGATGTCATAAAATGAATGTTTTCACGAAACGCAAAAGAGAACTGGAACAATACGCTCCAGCACCAACGCTTGATAGGAACAGCATCGATACTTTTTGGAGCAGCACGCTCGAAGCGGCATCCCGGCAGCCTTTATCGATCCGAAGGGAACAGCAATCCCCGTTCTTTCCTTCTGTACGGATGGACAAGCTGACCTATCTCGGACATGACGGCACGCCAATTCACGCGTGGTTTCTCGTCCCTGATAGTCTGGGTGTAAGCCAGAAGCCGCCTTGTGTCGTCATGTTCCCCGGTTACACCGGAGACAGAGGCCTTCCTGAGCGGTATGCCGTCTGGCTGCTGCTCGGCTATGCTGTTCTGGCCGTTGACGCCAGAGGCCAAACAGGAGAAACAGGCAATCACCTTCAGGATGATGCCGGTTCGGCAAAAGGCTGGGTTTCGCAGAACCTGCTCACCAAGGAGCGCAGCTATTATATGGCGCTTGCGCTGGATGTCGTTCGCGCCGTGGATGCCGCACGGCAGCAGCCTGAAATCGACGCCGACCGAATCGCAGTTGTCGGCGCTAGCCAGGGCGGCGGCATGGCGCTGCTCGCCGGAGCACTCAGCACTCATGTCAAGGCAGTCGTTGCCGACATTCCGAATATGTGCCATTTGGATTATGGCATTCTGCATTCCACAGGCTCCCTTACCGAGATTGCCAACTACTTGAAGCGCCATCCGGATAAGTTGGGACAGGCTCTGGAGTCATTGGCTTATTTCGACATCGTGAACCTTGCTCATCGTATTCAGGCTCCTGTGCTGATGTCGGCCGGTTGGAAGGATACCGTCTGCATGCCGGATACGATATATGCCGCCTATAACCGGTTGACTTGTTCAAAACTTATCTACGATTATCCATTCTCGGGGCACGAAACGAGCGAAGAGCATCACAGAAAAGTTATTCGCTTTTTGCAAGAATGCTTTAGTGAGTGAATCGAGTTTGTTGGAGGCGAAAATGATGACAGTTAACAGCCATTTACGATTAGATGTTCAACAATCCTGGTGGGCGATGTCGGGACTAGGAAACGGTGAGACCGAATGGTCCATGGAACAGAAATTTGAGAAGCTGGCGGAAGCCGGCTTTACCGGTATTTTAGGAAGATTACCCCAAGGGGAAGAAGCGGATAAATGGCATCGTTTGCTGCAGGAGTATAGTTTTAGTTTTGGGGTACAAATGGTTCCCTTCCCGCGTGCAGGAGAGGATATCAGGGTATTCCTGCACGCGAGCAAACAATTCGGAGCCCGGTATATCAACGCGCAAGTGCTGGATCAATATACGGTCGGTATCGAAGCCATCTCCGGGTTGAATAGTCTCATTCAGCAAGCCGAGGAAGTAGGCATCCCTTTCCTCGTTGAAACGCACCGCGGACGTGTGACTCAAGATCTGCTTCGGACAGCAGACTATGTTGAGGCGCTTCCGAAACTGCGACTAACGAACGATCTGTCTCACTACATCGTCGGTTCAGCCATTGGCGAAGAAGGGGTTGATCCGGTGACAGAAGGTTTATTTGCCAAACTGCTCCAGCGCACTTCAAGCATTCATGCCCGAGTATCGAACGGCAACCAAGTTCAGGTGGATATCGGGGAGCGTGGCGAGCATCCCATGGTGCAATATTTTGCCGGGTGGTGGCGTGAAGGGATGAGACATTGGGCGCAAACAGCTGCCGAAGGGGATTCATTCCCGTTTGTGTGTGAGCTGGGACCGGCTTCCTACGCGATGGTCGGAGAAGATGGGAAGGAGATCTCCAATCGGTGGGAGCAAGCGCTCGTTTTCAAAAAAATTGCAGAGGAATTATGGCATGCCGTCCATTCGAATTGAACTGTTCATTCACGCACCGGCAGAAGTCATCTTTGACTTGGCCAGAAGCATCGATATCCATGCGAAGTCAACCGCTCAGACCAGAGAAAGACCGATAGCAGGCCGCACAAGCGGACTGATCGAACTGGGAGAGACTGTGACGTGGGAAGCGATTCATTTTGGGATCAAACAGAAGCTGACCGCGAAAATAACGGAAATGCAGCGCCCATCTTATTTTGTTGATGAACAAGTCCGCGGTGCTTTCAAACATTTCAAACATACCCACGAGTTTATCCCGGCCGAAGGCGGAAAAACGCGGATGATTGATATTTTTGAGTATTCTTCTCCGCTGGGCGTTCTGGGGAAATTAGCGGACAAATGGTTTTTGGAAGCTTATATGCGTGACTTTTTATTGCAGAGGAACCTGTATATCAAGTCTGAAGCTGAGAAAGCAATGAAGGAGAAATAAAAGGGAATCCCGCAAGCCGCGATAAGGGGCTGGGGATTCCCTTTTACTTTTTTTTGCAGATATCTTGACAGTTATATTGAGAAACATTATCATTTGATATATTAAGTGAAATTGAAAATCATTATCAATTAGTTCGAGCTATCAACCACATCACGGGGGTGTCCCATACATATGATTAACGCAAATGAAGTCGGAATGGGCATGGGAACCATGCAAGTGCTCGCTGATTATCAACTGGAGCGTTGGATTCGGAGCCATACGCAAGTGATCAGCAAGGCCCGGCCGGATGAACCGGATTGGAAACAGCTTACACAATATGCCGCCTATCACGCGATTAACGAATGGTACTCGCTGCCGCTCAAATCTCGAACGTTTCTGACCTTAATGAACTTATTTGAGCGTCGCTGGACGAATAAATTTCGCAAGTTTGATTCACTTGGATTCTATGTAGATGTTAAGCGGAGCGTGCTTATGCATCTGTACAAAGCGCTTACCGGGCCAAATGCAGTGGAATGCCCGCTGATGCTTTTTGAAAGCAGCAATGTGTGGGTGGAAGAACTTAACTTGGGTTTGTCGATGATTATGCAAGTCATGGAGCCGACGAAAGATTCGTTCGCCATTCATAAATATATGATGGAAGAAAACGAGGCAGCGGTGCAGATGTTTTTCCATATGACAGTCGTATATTGCTATAAAGCGTTTGGCAAATTGCCGGAGCGTCTGCAAGTGTGGAATTTGATGAATGGCAAGCAATACCGGATGAATCCGGAGGATATGGATGTAAGCAGCTCCATGGACTATTTAAAACTTGTTTCAGAAGTCTATATGCAAAATGATAACTTTCCGTGCTGCTCAGGCCGGTTAGTCATGTAAAAAGTAGGGGGAGCTTCATGGATAGCAACCGATTTTGGCAGTCCAGCAATGATTTATTGCCGCTGCGTTTCACAACATTGACCGCTTCAAACGAAGGGGTTCTGTACGCGGGAACAGATGGAAAGGGTGTCTTTCAATTCACGCCTCTTCGCTCCTGGGAGAATGCTTCCCAAGGTTTGCCTGATCATCTGCATATTCACCGCTTGGACTGGGTGGATTCTCAATTATACGCCTCTACGAATTGTGGTTTATATGTGCTGGAAGATGAGGTTTGGAAACAAACCTCTGTCGTCGATCCCTGCTACAGGGTAATCGGCTGGGGGGATCGTTTTGTGCTGACCTCCAAAGGGCTCCTTTGCGGCAGTGAAGGCAAGTGGCAGCCACTTGCCTACCACAACAAGAAAACGTTCGACATGTTGGTAACTCCTCACTTTCTATTCCTTGGCTATGAAGATGGCGTCGCATTCTATGATTTATTGACAGGGGACTGGTGCGACCTTCAGCTGAATCAAGCGGTGACCAGTTTGGCTGTCTTCAACCAAAAGTTGATAGGCACAACCTCTCGTGGTGGTTTGGTGATGGGCAATAAGATGGGCGGTTTCCATCAAATACGTTTTGAAGGGATGCATTTGAACCGGTTAGTCTCGTATCAAGGAGATGTGTACGTATGTGCCAATACAGGGATCTATAAGTTGATAGATTTAAAAGGGCGCATCCTGCTGCATTCCTATAATGTGCAAGCTGAAGTGACCGATTTGCTGATTTGGAGAGGTATCATGATGATCTCCACGCTGCAAGCCGGGATTAAATATAAAAATGAGCATAAATCGGCATTTCAGACCATTTTATAGGGAGATAGGGGAGTATAGTGATGCGCAAGGTTGTTTTAAGGATTCATTTAATCCTTAGTTTAGTATTGGGGCTCTTCATTGTCACAACCTGCACGACGGGTAGTCTGATCATGGTTGAGCCTGAGGTGGAAAGCTGGATGTATCCAATCGGCCAATCGCCTACACCGGGTGATGTCGGAGTGGCGGAGATTCAGAAACACGCGGATGCTTTGAATCCGGCTTTTAAAACGGATTGGATTGATATGACGAAAGCGGATGGTTTTTATCATGTTCATCTGTCCAAGGAAGGCAAGGACGGCCGTTTGATTTATGCGGATCCAGGCACGGGCGAAGCCTTTGGAAAAGTGTTGGAGGAGCGCAAGGAGCCGTTCGCAACGATCTATAATTTGCATCGTTATTTCTTGCTAACCTCGGTCATCGGTAAAGCGAATGCCGCTTCCGTTGTAGGATATTTAGGGATTGGACTGATTCTCATTTTGCTGTCAGGCGCTTATCTGTGGTGGCCGGGCATTCGTAGAATGGCCTCTGGTTTTAAAATTATTAGCAATCGAAGCAAGCTGCTGCACAATATGAGCCTACATAAGGTAATTGGTATTATTTCGATTCCTGTTCTGCTGTTTGCTGCGCTTACGGGGGTTGTCAATGCTTTTGAAAAGTCGATTCCAACCATCGTCGGATTTAAAGCGAAGGAAGAAATTCCGGCAAGCGCCCTGCAGTCCAAAAGCAAGGACGGGACTCCGCTTCCTGTAAACCGTGTCGTGGACCTCATCAACCAAGCCTATCCGAGCAGTAAATTGATTAAAATTACGTTTCCCCAGAAACCCGGTCAATCGTATCAAATCGGCTTAAAAGAAGGCCTCGGAGCTTCTAGCGGCAGCAATAGCACGGTATATATGGATGCATCTAATGGATCTGTTTTATACAAAACGAACCCGCATCTGATCATCAACCTCTACAATACTTGGCGCAAAGGTCTTCATTTTGCTACCTGGGGTGGAGAAACGACGAAACTGATTGCTTTTGTGTTTGGCATGATGCCCCTTTTCCTGATGATTACGGGAATCGTCATTTGGCAGCTTAAGGCGCGCGGACGCAAACGTAATAAAAAACAGCAAACTGCGGCTACGGCGGCGGCATAACACGACCTACATACAAAATCCCCCTCTCAACGATTCCGTTGGCAGGGGGATTTCTCATTGATGCAGGAGCCATTTGCGATAGGCGCTTGGGGTTAGGCCGGTGTGCCTTTTGAACAGCCGGTTAAAATAATCGGCATTCTGAAAGCCTGAAGCGTGCATCACTTCATAGATTTTCAAATCCGGAGATGCCAGAAGGCGGCAGCTATGCGTTATTCTTTGCTTTTGAACGAATCGCATGTAGCTGGTTCCCAGATGCCGGTGGCAAATCCGCAGAATCTGGCGCTCGCTCAGCTGGAATTTCTCAGCTAACATCGGTAACGTATAGTCACCCGGCATCGCATGAGTAAGATAATCAAGGAATTGTTCAACGTTGCGGTTTGAGCTTCTAGTTGGGGGAAGGGGCAATGGCTCCTTATTGGCGTCACTGATGTGCGCCAAGATAGGGGCAAACCGCCATTCGCTGCAGCGAATTAACAATACGAGCAGTTCAGTAACCAAGGCCATGGCCTGCGTTAAATAAGCTGCATCTCGTTTGGCCAGAATGTCCTGCATGCTTTCACTAATCCTGCGAATGGTGCCCAGGTGATCGGTTGCTTTGGCCCAGCGCTGCAGGGAGTCGGTGTGATTCCCCTTACCAATCAACCAATCGATCAATTGCTTGATGGATAAATCGGGAAGGCAAATCTTCAGATGTTCGAGCCATTCCGAGCGAATCATGATATTGCGGACGATCAGTGGGGCGGCACCCTTGGCCGGCGAAGGACGAAAAACGTGAGAAACACCGATGGGCAGGGCGAAGACATCCCCTTCCTGAACGTGCATAGGCTGGCTATCGATATATTGGATGCCTTTGCCGTCAAGCACAACAACGATCTCTATGAAATCGTGAACATGCTCTAGCAGCCATTGGGTTTCTTTCACTTCATTCACATAGAGAAATCCGTTCTCTTCGATGTATTCGGCGGCAGAATAGGAACCCAGCTTTCTTGGCATGGTCATTCAACTCCCTCATTTCTTGGGACGATGTCCGAAATGGTGGTAGGCAGGTCTGTTTTGTAAGTGGTTGCAAGATTGCTTCAATTATACAATATAGACAGGTTTCGAGACTATGGGATGGTCGGAGAGGTGAGCGATGACGATGGCGACTTACGAAGCAGCAGCCTATTATTTTCCCAATTACCATCGGGATAAGCGAAATGATGTGTGGCACGGAGAAGGATGGACGGAATGGGAACTTGTGAAACGTGCGGAGCCTAAATTCCCCGGCCATCAGCAGCCCAAAGTGCCTTTATGGGGTTACGAGGATGAAGCGGATCCGGCTGTCATGGCTCGTAAAATAGCAGCAGCGGCCGATCATGGCCTTACCGCATTCATCTTTGATTGGTACTGGTATGAGGATGGCCCCTTCTTGCAGCGAGCGCTGGATGAAGGATTCCTGCAAGCCCCGAATAATGACCGGTTGAAATTTGCCCTGATGTGGGCGAACCATGATTGGATCGACATTCATCCCGCTCAGCGCAGCCGACCTTACAACGTGCAGGCCGAAGGCCAAATCAGTGAGAAAGGCTTCGTTGAAGCGACGAACCATATGATTCAGAACTACTTTTCACATCCTTCCTATTGGCGAGTAAATGAAGGGCTTTATGTCTCGTTCTACGAAATTCACAGCCTGATTCGTGGTTTAGGCGGAATTGCGGAAACGGCGCGAATTTTACAAGAGTTCCGTGAAAGAGTACGGGCGGCCGGATTAGGGGAGCTGCACCTAAATGTCGTCGTTTGGGGGCTGCAAATTCTGCCTACGGAGCAAAAGATTGCGAATATCCATGAGGTGCTGGAACAGCTTGGTCTGGACAGTATTTCTTCGTATGTATGGATTCATCATCAACCTCTGGATCTGTTCCCGAAGACCGATTATGCAGCCATTCAAGAGAAGTCGCAGCTTGATTATGAGAAGTTCACGGCAGACTACAAGCTGCCTTATTATCCGAATGTAACGATGGGCTGGGACTCCTCTCCGCGAACGGTGCAATCGGAAACTTTTGAAGATTTGGGGTATCCCTACATGGCAACCCTCGCTGGGAATACACCGCAAGCGTTTAAGCTAGCCTTGGAGGGTGTCAAAGCATTTCTTGATCGCGGCATGACGCAACCTCCCATCTTCACCATCAATGCGTGGAACGAATGGACGGAGGGCAGCTATTTGGAGCCGGATACGATCAACGGAATGGCCTATTTGGAAGCGATCCGAGATGTATTCGGCGGCAGGGCGCAAGAGGAAGAAGGAGCCTCTACGAAAAAAACACTTGAACGCTAAGTGGACTTGTCGTACAGTTTTAATAACCTTAAGTCGGAGCTGGCCCTTCATCTTGGAGGGCTGGCTATTTATATTTCTAGAAGGAAAGAAGGGGCTTACAACGAGACTTTACGCATTTATGTTGTTTTACGCAGTTATTTATATGGGGAATGCGGTATACGGCACATTTTTACCGGTCTACCTGTATAACGTCAAATTTTCTCAGGAGCAAATCGGCATGCTGCTCAGCCTTGGACCGCTCGTTGCCATGTTAGGCCAACCGATCTGGGGAGCGCTTGGTGATCGTTCCAAAACCAAAAATAGTGTGCTTGCTTTGCTTTTGATCGGGAGCGGCATTTCCATTATGTTTTTCCCGCTTTCACATCAGTTCATTTATTTGCTTATATTAATTTGCGTGTTTATGTTTTTTCAAACGTCTATTTTCGCGTTAAGCGATGCGATTACACTGGAAGAATTGGACCGGCGTCCTAAATGGAATTTTGGTTGGATCCGCCTTGGGGGGACCATCGGTTTCGCCACGATGTCGCTGGTGTTCGGGATCGTCGCCAAATCGCATATTAACTCCATGTTCCCTGTCTATGCAGGAACTATGCTTGCGGGGTTGCTGCTGCTATGGTGTTTTCCGCCAGCGGCGAGCCGTCAGGCCAACGTAACCGGCAAACGGTTTCGCGAGCTTTTCCGCAATGGCAAGCTGATGTTTTATTTGGGCATTAATTTCATTGTACAAGTTACACTGGGCTATTATTATGCCTTTTTCCCCATTTACTTCAAGGAAATGGGGGCCGATAGCTTGCTGCTCGGCTGGTCGATGGTCATTTCATCGATGAGCGAGCTGCCGTTCCTGCTGTTTTCCGGCTGGATCTTCAAGCGCGTTTCGATCTCGATGATTTTGATCATTGCCGCACTCGCGTCTGGCATTCGGTGGTTCTTATTTTCCATCATTGACCAACCGCATTGGATTTTGCCGGTACAGGCGCTGCATGGTGTGATTTTCATCGTATTGTCTGTGACCTTGGCGACATTCATTAACCGTGAAGTGCCTGCCGAGTGGAAAGCCAGCGGTCAGACGCTGAATGGCTTGCTCAGCCTTGGAGCCGCCCGTATCATCGGCAGCTTCTTCGGTGGAATCATGAGCGCTGCTTACGGGATGAGACAAGTTTTTCTATACAGCTCATGGGTGTCTATGGCGACTGTGGTTGTATTCGGGCTCGTCGTTTGGCTGCGGAGGAAGCAGAATGTGCCGAGTCCATCGTTGACGAAGTGAGCTTGAGCGTTAGAATTAATAGAACCTGCTAACACCAAACCCTGGCGGATTTAATCCGTCAGGGTTTTTCTTGACCAAGGTAAAAATCGTGCACAAATAAGTAAAAATAAGGCTTGATTTTGTGTGTTCACTTGCTTCCGCTTGGATAGTCGCACATTTATTGTGATAGATCGACAAAATCATACAAATTAGACTCCTTTCCGGTACAAGTAAAGACTTGTATAATATTAGGAAATGAAGCATCCATAGCTGTGGCCGGATTCCTGACATGATCGGAAATCCGTTTTTTTATGTAGAGACAGGGGTGTATACGATGTATAAAATCGTGATCGTTGATGATGAAGCGGAAGTCAGAGAAGGCATCAAAGAGAGCATCGATTGGGAGCGGCACGGCTTTGAATGTATTGGAGACTACCGAAATGGCAGCGAAGCGTTGGAAGCCATCGCAGAACTTCGGCCAGATCTCGTTTTGTCGGATATCTGCATGCCTTTTATGGACGGAATTGAATTAACCAGGCAGATCCACTTGAATTATCCTTATATGAAGGTGATTATTCTAACGGGTCATGACGAATTCGATTATGCCCAGAAAGCGCTGCGCTTGAAGGTGCATGATTATATCGTCAAACCAATAACGGCAAACGAACTTCGCCTCCTGCTGGATAAAGTCAAAGATGAGATGGATAAGGAAGCTGAAAATCGTGAGAATCTTTCACTCCTGAAGATGCAGCTTCATCAAAGTTTGCCTTTGTTAAGAGAACGGTTTCTTGAGCAGTTAGTGGGCGGTACAATGCGGGATGACCGGGTACAAGAGAGATTCGCGTATTTCAGCTTGCCACCAATTGCCCCGCCTTATCTGGTTGTTGCGATTGACATCGACGACTTTGACGATATCAAGAAAGAGAAATGGCAAAACGATCCGGAGCTTTTCCGATCCGCAGCCTTCAATATTGTGCAAGAAGTGACGGAGGGGAAAAATGCCATCGTTTTTCGGACGAGGGAAGAGCGAATGGTTGTTATTTTCTCCGGTGAAGCGGAAGAAGGGACTTATGGAACTGCGCTTCATGTATCGGAAGTGATCCGTTTTTGCATGGAGAAATACTTGAAATTCACGGTCACTGTAGGTGTAGGCACGTTGTGCAGATCTTTCCATGAGCTCCCGCAATCTTATAACGGAGCGATTTCTGCACTGGATTACCGGTTTTTGCATGGGAAAAATAAGGTTATTTCCATCCAGGACATGGAAGGCGTCAAGAAACCGGCACAACAGCTGGATATCGAGTGGAATCGCAGGTTTGCAACGCTAATCAAAACGGGGACGTTCGAGGAAGCCCACCTATTGACGGGGCAGTTAATAAACAATTTAAAGGCATCTTTAATGCCGATAGGAGCTTGTTATCTCCAAATTCAGGCGATAGTTATTGCCATTATGACCACTATTCACGAGCTTGCTGGACATGACAGTGCGCATTTTCAAGGCCATGATATGGTGATCAAAGATATTAATCGGTTCAAAACGCTGGATGAAATTGAAGCTTGGCTGAAGTCGATTTGCAGGGAAGCCATTTCGTATATTTCGGAGCAAAGAAACGATCAGACGAAAATGCAAGTTCGCAGCGTAACCGAATATATCGACGAGCACTATTCCGAAGAGAATCTCACGGTCGATGACCTCTGCCGCCATGTGCATTTGAGCCGAAGCTATTTCAGCACCGTTTTCAAGCAGCACAAAGAGCAGACGATCATGGAATATGTAACGCGGGTCCGCATTGAAAAAGCAAAGGATTTGCTGCAGCATACGGTGCTGAAATCCTATGAAGTTGGGGCGAGAGTAGGTTATTCCGATCCGCAATACTTTAGTGTGTTGTTCAAGAAAAACACGGGAACATCCCCTAAGGAGTTCCGAGATAAGCTGTTAAGGGAGAAAATCCAATGAGAAAAGAAAAGGATGTCGGCATGTTTCTTTTTAAATTCAGAAGCATCCAATCCAGTATTTCTGTCGTCTTTTCTTGCTTGATTTTATTTTTGATAACGATTACAAGTTATATTTCCTATCAACTCTCGGCTGACGCGGTAGAAATGAATTCCAAGCACTACATAGCTGAAATTATTCAACAGGTTAATATCAACATTCAATCCTACATAACCAACATGGAAGATATCTCTATGCTGGCCTCCACGAACAAAGATGTGAAGTATTATATAACGGGAAACGGCTTCATTAGCGAAGAGGAACGCAGACCGTATGAGAAACGAATCTCGGATTTATTTCAATCGATTTTAATTACACGCAAAGATATTGCCTCGATCATGGTTTTTGGCTATAACAACCGTTTTGTTTCTGACCGAAGGATTACAAGTTTGAATACGAACTCCGGGTTCGAGGAACAGCCGTGGTACAAAAACGCGAAAGCGGAAGGCGGCAAATCCGTCATCTCTGCACCGCATGTCCAGAACCTTATCCAAAACGAGTATCGTTGGGTGGTATCACTCAGCCGGGAGTTAAAGAGTGCAGACGGTATAACGGGAGAAGGTATTTTCCTTGTTGATCTCAATTTGAGTGTCTTGAATGAAATATGCAGCCATATTAATTTGGGCAAAAGAGGATATGTGTTCATCATCGACAAGGATGGAAGCCTCGTGTACCACCCCCAGCAGAAGCTGATTAACAGTAATCTCAAGACGGAGATGATCGATCAGGTGAAGCAGTCCGGCAGCGGCAGCTTTGTTACGGGGGAAGGGAACAAGAAACGGATCTATACGATCCAAGAAACACATTTTGGCTGGAAAATCGTGGGGGTCGCCTATGCCAGTGAGCTGATCGCCAATCAGAATCAAATTAATTTGTCTTATTTTTTATGGACGATTCTAGCTTTAGTCATCGCGTTATACCTCTCCTTTTTCATCTCTCGCCATCTATCCAGACCGATCAAACTTCTTCAGAGCAGCATGAAACAAGTGGAAAAAGGAGATTTCAGCATCCGTTCGGAATTTCGGAGCGGGAATGAAATCGGACAATTGGGTCAGACTTTCAATATCATGGTTGGCCGTATCAAAGATTTGATGAATCAAATCATTCAAAACGAAGAAAGCAAACGCAAAAGCGAAATGAAGCTGCTGGAAGCGCAGATTAATCCTCATTTTTTATACAATACACTGGATTCGATTATCTGGATGGCGGAGCGAAAAAAACACGAGGAGGTCGTTCTGATGACTTCATCGTTAGCTAAGCTGTTTCGCGCGATTATTAATAAAAATAATGAAACCGTGCCCGTTCGAGTGGAAATTGAACATATCACCAACTATTTATTGATTCAAACGTTACGCTACAAGGATAAGCTTGATTTTCAAATCGACGTAGATCCCGGGATTCTTGATATTCATATCCCCAAAATTATTTTGCAGCCCATTGTTGAAAATGCGATTTATCATGGCATTAAAAATAGCTTGGAGCCTGGTTTGGTTCACATAACGGGGAAAGAAGACGGGGATACGATTGTTTTTGTGGTTGCGGATAATGGGGTCGGCATGGAGCCGGAGAAGCTGGATCAGATTTTGAAAATGAAAGATGGCATCGTCCGAGGGATTGGGGTTAGCAATGTTCATGAACGCATTAAACTTTTTGGCCATGAGTTCGGTTTAAGTTTTCGCAGTGAGAAGTGGGAGGGGACGGAGGTTACGATTGTGCTTCCCAAATGTGTCCAGAAAGGAGCGCTAGATGGTTCTTAAAAAGCCCGTGTTTTTGGCCGTGCTGCTCGTCATTGTGATTGGCTTCTTAGTGGTCTACAGTGTGGAGATGCTGCGCATTACGAATCAGAGAAAGTTTGAGATCGCCGTCGTATTGAAAACGAACAATATTCGCTCGGATTACTGGCAGATGGTGAGTTCAGGGGTAAAGGCGGCAGCCAAGGAGTTGGCTGTCAACATTGATATTACGGGGCCGTTATCGGAAACGGACACAGCTGGCCAAATTCGTAATTTGGACGAGGCTCTTGCGAAGAAACCTGATGCGATGATCCTGGCAGCGACCGATTACGAAAGACTTACGCCAACGGTGGATAAAATAAGAGCGGCCGGCATCAAGGTGATTCTGATTGACTCCCCGATTCAAACGCACGTAGAAGCAAGTCTTATTGCTACTGACAATATCGAAGCGGGAAGAAAGGCTGGCAAGATATTGGCCGGTGGGCAGAACGGAAGCTTATACCGTGTTATGACACTCAGCAGCCGTAAAGGCTCCATGGTCGAAAAGGATCGTGAGGACGGCTTTAAAGACGCGATCGCTGACTTTCCGGGAGTTGAATACGCTGGAAATTATGCATTTGACGGGACGGAAGATGGTGCTTATGACAGTGTGAAAAATCTGCTTGCACAGTATCCGGACATCCGAGGGATTGCTGGCTTGAGTGAAACTGCCGCTCTGGGAGCAGCCAGGGTTGTGAAGGAGAAGCAAAGGTTAAATCAAATTAACATCGTCGGCTTCGACAGCTCCATTTACCAGATCAAACTATTGGAGGAAGGCAGTTTACAGGCAACGATCGTTCAAAAGCCATTTAATATGGGGTATTTGTCCCTGGAAACGGCTGTACAAGCTTTAAACGGGATTAAAGTGAATCCAAAGGTGAATATAGATGCTGTTGTTATCACGAAAGAAAACATGTATACGCAGGAAAATCAAGAGCTTCTCTTTCCATTGGTAGAAAAATAGGGGTAGAACGGAAGGGTGAGTCGAACCGGTGAGAAACTTACATAGACGTACAAAAGTATCTTTGCTAATACTCCTTCAAATGACGACCACGCTGGTAACGGGATGTATGTGGAGAGATGCGCGCCTTCCAGTCTCCACCGATCATGAGGCTCAAGCGACTATTTCGTTTGTGGCCCCTGAATATAGCGCGTCTACGAGACCTTATTTTGAAAATGTCGTGAAGGAATTCGAAGTCAAGTATCCCACTATCAAGGTGGAGCTGCAGGTTATCAATTGGGACATTCTGGACAGTGCCTACAATACAATGATTAGCCGCAATCAACCTCCGGATTTACTGCTCACGAACATTTACGCACATTTCGCGAAAGATGGACTTCTCAACAACATGGATGAACTTATCTCCCCGGGATTGAAGGATAACTTTTACCCCTATCTGATGGACAGCAGCAAGATGAATGGCGTGCAATATACGGTTCCTTATGTAACAACACTCCGGGAATTGTATTATAACAAAGATATTTTCAATGATGTCGGTCTGACGGAGCCTCCTACAACATGGACGGGTCTAGAAGAAGGAGCACGCCTCATCAAAGACAGGAAGCAAGTGGACGGTTTTGGCGTCGACCTGACGGATAATGAAATCTGGGCTTACCTCTCCTATTTCTTCTACGGTGCCGGAGGAGGCTGGATGAAGGATGGCGAATGGACAATCAATTCACGCGAAAATGTGGAAGGATTGACATTCCTCAAGAGCTTGTATGACAAGGGCTTGACGGATCCAGAGCCGGCGATTACGACGCGTGATGAAAAACAACGAATTCTAGGGAACGGCAAACTAGGGATGCTGATCTCGGGTAATTATTTCGAGGCTGTCGTACCGCAGGAGTTCCCCGGATTAAAATGGGCCAAAGGGCCGATCCCTGTTAAAGAAGGCCAGACGCCTATGGTGCTTGGCGTACAGGATGTATGGATGTCGTTCAAAACCGATCATACCAATAAGGACGCGTTGTCTAAATTTCTTGATTTTATTTATGAAGATGCCAGGTATGAAGAATTTGTTCTCAGGGAGGGATTTCTGCCTACGATTCGGACAGTGGGGGATAAAATGGCGGCAGATGATACCTTGATAAAACAAAATTTAAATGCGATTAAACATGCGAAGTTCTACCCGATTAATCATCCGGCGTGGTCTGCGGTCCTTAACGCAACTAGAAATATGGGGCAGACGGTGCTGCTTGGACAAATGACGCCCAAACAGGCACTTGACAGGCTGCAGCATATCGCGCTCGAGAAGAGCCGCTAATTTTATACATGTTGCACAAAAGTCAGGAAATGATTCCTGGCTTTTGTTTCGTCGTCCAAAAACAAAGAAAAGACAGTACATTTTCACCTATTTACAGTACTAAATTCAATGGTTGTATAGGCTGGAAATTACTATGATTAAAGTGTGTAAAGGAATTGCAAATACCAGAAGCGGACGCTTTCCTGCACGTTTGCTCCGCAAAACTCTTGGGAGGTCTATACGATGATGAAGCCAAAAAAAGCAATGACTTGGGGTATGGTGTTATCGACGGTGCTGCTGATAACGGCCTGCGGAAGTAATAACGCGAATACGACTATGGCATCTGTGAAACCAGCTGAAAGCGTTAAGCCTGTAGAAAGCGCGAAGCCGGCTGACAGCGCCAAACCGGAGGGAACGAAGCTTGCCGGTGACTTTGAAATTCAATATTTTGTCGGCGGCTATGGCGACGCTTGGTGGAAACAAGCCATTGCCGATTTCCAAAAACAAAATCCGAACCTGAAGATTAAAGAATCCGCAGGAGCGAAAATTAATGATCAAATGAAGCCCCGTTGGCTGCAAGGCAACCCGCCCGATTTTGTTTACATCGACGGAGCTGGCTCTAACACAAGGCAAATGGTAACGGACGATCAGCTTATGGATATTACGGACTGGCTGAAGGATGCCAAAAACGTAGATGGCAAAAAGATTCTCGATCTATTGATCGCTCAGCCGGAAGAGTATAAACCAGGCAAAGCCTTTGCTGTACCGCTTGTTTTTGGATCATGGGGCACGTTCTACGATAAAGCATTATTTAAAAGCAAGGGATGGCAAGCACCTGCTGACTTCGAAAGCTTCATGGCTTTAGGAGAGAAAATTAAAGCTGACGGTCAAATGAGCGATTACATTCATACAGGGGTGTACCCTTACTACATCAATGGGGGATTATTGGACCCGACGATTATCGCTATGAACAACTACGATACTTCAATTTTCAAGAAAATTAATGGTCTTGAAAAAGGGGTTTGGAAGAGCGAACCGGTCATGAAGTCACTCGCCAAAATCGTGGAAATGAGAGACAAAGGGCTTATCGACAAAGGGTCTCCGGCGCTGAATCACACGGATTCCCAGTCCCAATGGCTGCAGCATAAAGCAGCATTTATCCCGACAGGCATCTGGGTTGAAAGCGAGATGGCCAAGGATATTCCAGCTGGATTCGAGTTCGGATTCCTGCCTTCCATCGGCCAAGACAAAGGCGGCAAGTTCGTAGCGAACCCTTACACCTCCACAGTGGCGATCGCGAAAAAAGCGAAAAATCCTGACGCAGCCAAAGCCTTCATGCAATTCATTTTCACTGAAAAGCAAAGTAAAGCATGGGCAGAGCTTTCCAAAGCTCCTTCCAACATTAAAGCAGATCTGGAAGGTACGAATGCACCGGCTTTAACCAAAGAAGCAGCCAAGTTCTATAACTCTCCGAACACCGTTGTTGCACCTGAAATCGTGATCCCAGAAGAGCTGGTAACAGCGAGAAACAATGCAACGATCGCGCTTACCAAAGGTGAAATTACGCCTCAGCAGTGGGCGGATCGTATGGAAGAAGCGACAGACAAAATTCGCTCCAAAGAAAAGAAATAAGTCACCATAAAGATCTGGCTGATAAGCAGGGAAGCATGCCATCTTACCACTTATCAGTCAGAATCTTAGATAGGAGGGAAGTATGAAAGAGAGAAAGACAGCGGCAGCTGGCCCAATGGATCGGAAAATGAGTGGTAGAACCGGAACTGCGAAGATGAAGCGGAATATGTTCATTCTTTCCTTTATCCTTCCGACTTTGCTACTTTATCTCATTTTTACCGTCTACCCGATGTTCAAAGGCATTTATCTAAGCTTGTTTGATTGGTCGGGCGGTTCGGAGACCTATAATTTTATTGGTCTCGGCAATTTTTATGATATGGTCCATGACAGTGTGATCTTGAAAACCATTCGAAACGACTACATTCTAGTCGTCGGTAAAGTCATTGGCTTTATGGTTTTGTCCATGTTCTTCGCGGTAGCGCTTACTCGGCTCAACATCAGAGGTTCAGGCTTCTATCGGATCATTTTCTTTTTGCCCAATGTGCTCTCCGTCGTTGTTGTAGGGGTTCTCTGGCGGTATGTGTATAATCCGAACCTGGGATTTCTGAATTCCTTTATCTCTTTATTTACGGATAAAAAGTTCGATTTCGCTTGGTTAGGCGATAAATGGTCGATATTCGCGCTTCTGCCGCCTTCCATCTGGGCAGGGATCGGATTTACCATCATTTTGCTCGTCGCAGGTATTCTTAGCATTCCGTCATCCTTGTTTGAATCCGCAGACATCGACGGCGCCTCGCAGTGGGAGCAATTTTGGCTCATTACTCTTCCTCTTTCGTGGGAGCAGATCAAGACATCCGTGGTCTGGATTGTGATGACGACACTGAACGGCTCGTTCGTCATCGTGACGATCATGACCTTTGAAGGCGGAGTTGATAATGCCACACAGGTTATGGGCTCCTATCTGTATTTGAATGCCTTCAAGTTCGGCAAATTCAGCTATGCGTCTGCGATTGGCGTTCTCATTCTGGTTCTTTCTTTAATCACGACAGCAACCCTGCAGAGACTAATGAAGAGAGAAACCATTGAATTAACGTAGAGGAGTAATGGTTATGAGTCAACGTATGATGAATCCGGCATTTCGCGTGTTTTTCAAAGTGTGTCTGATCGCTTGGTCCATTTGCATTTTGTATCCGCTGCTCTGGACCATTTTTAGTTCCTTGAAAGATAATCAGCAGTTCTTTATTGGCAAACCGTGGGACTTGCCAAACTTCCCTTTACTCTGGTCGAATTTTTCGTTCGTATGGGGAAAATATCATTTTGGCCAAAATTTTATGAACTCCCTTGTTGTGACCGTAGTCAGCACAGTCCTGGGTGTCCTCTTGTCAGCTACGACCGCTTATGTCATTGCCCGCTTTACCTTTCGAGGAAACGGTTTACTGTACTATTCGTACCTTTCCTACATGATGATACCAACGTTTCTGGGGATCATTCCCTTGTTCTTTTTGCTGAATGATCTTCATCTAACGAATAATTTATTCGGTCTCATGTTAGTCTACATGGTTACTGCCGTGCCGTTTGCGGTTTTTGTCCTCGTCAGTTTTTTTAAATCGCTGCCAAGCGAACTTGAAGAAGCAGCTGCGATTGACGGGGCTTCTCATTATGGCATCTTCTTCCGGATTATGCTTCCGCTTGCCAAACCGGGATTGATGTCCGTAGCGATCATTACGGTGCTGAATATTTGGAATGAATATGTGTTCGCGCTTGTACTGATTAATGATCCAACCAAATATACGATCCCGGTAGCCATTGCGGTTATGCAGGGGGAAATGCAGTACAGAACGGAGTGGGGCCCCCTTTTTGCAGCGCTGATTATCTCCATGGGGCCGACCATTGTATTCTATAGCATTTTTCAAAAGCAGATTACAGGAGGAATTACGGCTGGGGCATTAAAGGGTTAGCAGCAACATGGTATCCCTCGGTCGTTTAGCCATATGAGGTTGAAAATGAAGAGGAGAGTGTAGGAAGTGAAGACGCTTAAACACGCATTCGGTTTTGTTTTTTGCCTGATGTTCGTCGTAGCCATCATCTTCTTGGGCGGGACCACGACACATGCGGCAGCGGTTGGCGACATCACGAACTTCGAGAAGACGGACGCGAAGACGTTCACCATCACATCGGGCTCCGATAAGGTGAAGGTCATTTTTAATCGCGACGACATGGTTCGAATCTGGCTTGGTGTAGGCGGGAATTTTCAAACGCTAGCGGGCAGAAGCTCGTCAGCACCCAAAGAGCCAATCGTGGTTAAGGAAGATTTCGGCCCGGTCGCTGTGGATTGGACAGATGAGGGCAGCTACTACAAAATCACAACAGGTAAATTCGTTTTACGTGCTTACAAAAGCCCGCTGAAATTCGCGATGTACAAAAGCGACAACGCGACCGTTGTTTGGCAAGAGGAGTCGCCGTTAAACTACAGCTCATCCTCTACAACTCAGAAGCTTGTCAGAGGTACTGATGAATACTACTACGGCGGAGGCATGCAAAATGGATTTTTCTCTCACCGGGATAAGACGATCAAGATCGCCAAAAACTTTGGCGATTGGGGCAGTGGTACGGTCTCCAATCCATCTCCGTTTTATTTGAGCACAGCTGGTTATGGCGCACTGCGGAATACGTTCCAAGACGGTACCTACGATTTCGGCAGTCCCGCACAATTGACGCACAATGAAAATCGTTTTGATGCGTACTATTTTTACGGCGATACGATGAAGGATATCTTGAACGGTTATACCGATTTGACAGGCAAACCTTCGCTGATTCCTAGATGGGGAATGAGCATGGGGGATGCGGATTGTTACAACACAAGCAATACCGGTGCGAACAAGCCGAATAAGCTGACGACGCCGGATGTTCTGAAGGTGGCGCAAGGCTTCCGCGACAATGACATGCCGGGCGGTTGGCTGCTGCCGAACGACGGTTATGGCTGCGGGTATGTGCAGCTGCCGAGCACTGTAGCGCAGCTTCATGATTTGGGCTTTTACACCGGCTTGTGGACGCAAAACGGTCTTGCGAATATCGCCACCGAAGTAGGCGTGGCCGGTACGCGTTTGAATAAGCTGGACGTAGCTTGGGTCGGACCTGGGTACGACTTTGCGCTGGATGCAACGAAGCAGGCGCATCAAGGCGTTGAGAGCAACTCCGATTCTCGCGGATTTGTATGGTCCGTTGGCGGATGGGCAGGCACACAGCGCTATTCAACCGTTTGGTCCGGCGATCAATCCGGGAACTGGGAATACATCCGCTTCCACATTCCTTCGATGATCGGCGCCGGTTTGTCAGGCATGACGTACGCAACCGGTGATGTGGATGGGATTTTCGGCGGCAGCGCGCAGACCTATGTCCGCGATTTGCAATGGAAAGCGTTTACACCAATTCTGATGAGCATGTCCGGTTGGGCATCCGTAGATAAACAGCCATGGCGCTATGGGGAGCCTTATACAAGCTATAACCGTGATATTTTAAAACTTAGACAGCGTTTAACGCCTTATTTTTACACCTATCTGAATGAAGCTTATGAATCGGGAGCGCCGTTCACGAGAGGGATGGTTTATGAATTCCCGAACGATCCGAATACGAAAAATACATTAACACAGTATCAATTCATGTCCGGGCAGTCCCTGCTCGTAGCACCGGTTTACAAAGATACGACCGTTAGAAATGGGATTTACTTGCCAAAAGGCAAATGGATCGACTACTGGACGGGTGCGGAGCATTACGGTTCCAAAATGCTGGACGAATACAGCGCTCCGTTGAGCCGTGTGCCATTGCTCGTCAAAGCCGGCGCCATTATCCCTATGTATCCGGAAACGCTATATGACGGCCAAGTGCCGCCTAATCCGATTACGTACGATATCTATCCTTACAAAACTTCATCTTTCACGATGTACGAGGATGATGGGGTAACGAGAGAACACCGCAATGGCAAATTTGCGAAAACGTTGATTACTTCCGTTGCTCCGGAAGCTGGAACCGGTGATTTGAAGGTTCAAGTAGGAGCAAGCGTTGGCGATTATAACGGCAAGCTGGCGGCACGCACCAATCAATTCCAAATTCACATGCACATGAAACCGGCTGGTGTGGCTGTTGGCGGTTCCGCTTATACGGAGCGTGCAAGTAAAACGGAGTTGGGGGCATCAGCAAGCGGCTGGTACTATGATGCGGCAGACAAAGGCGGCATCCTCTATGTGAAAACGCCGGATATGCCGTCGAATCAAGGATTTGAATTGAAAGTAGCCGGCTTTGAAGCGGATACGACACCATTGACCGATGCAGCGGTCATCACACTGCCGGAACCGGATAACGATCCAACGAAAATCCCGCAAGGAGACATTGTGGCAACAGCAACAAGTACAGATGCGACTTCTCCTTTGGCGAATGCACTTGACGGAAGCACGGAAACAGTGTGGAGTACGAAACTGGACGGCAGCGCACCATTGCCACAGTCCATTACACTGAATTTAGGCACGAAATTCTCTGTGAATAAACTGAAGTACCTGCCAAGACAGTATCTGGGCACGGATGGCATTATTACAGCTTATAACATCTATGTGAGTACAGATGGAACCAATTATACGAAGGTAACCAACGGCACATGGACGGCGGATAAGCAGGAGAAAACCGTGACGTTCCCTACCGCCGAAGCGCAATATGTCAGATTGGAAGCAACAGCCGGCGTTAATGGTTTTGCGGCAGCGGCTGAGCTGAATGTGTACCGGGATGGGACAGTGCCTGTACCTCTGGCGATTCCGAAAACTCAGCTGAAGGCTTCAGCGTTAAGTTTCCAGCCGGGCAGCGAAGCGTCCAAAGCCATTGATGGCGACGCCAACTCCGTCTGGCACACGAAATGGGACGGCTCTGACAAATTACCGCAATCGATTATTGTTGATTTGGGCAAGGTGCGCAACATTAGCCAATTCCGTTATGCACCGCGTACTGACGCTGGGAATGGCACAATTCAAACCTATAATCTGTATGTCAGCACCGACGGCACAAATTTTACAAAAATTAGTTCGGGTTCTTGGACTCGAAATAATATCAAAAAGTATGTTCAATTCGAAGCGGTTGACGCCCGCTATGTGAAATTAGAGGCTGTAGTCGCCGTAGGCGGGTTCGCCTCAGCATCTGAACTTGATGTGTATGAAACGCCGCAGGCACCGCCAACCTTGGGAGATATTTTGAAAGGTAAACCGGCATCGGCAGACAGCTCAGATCCATCCTTCGCGGCAAGTAACGCCAACGATGGCCAAATGGATACGATGTGGGTGGCGGGTGATGCGAACGCTAACCACGTATGGTCCGCTGATTTGGGCAGCATGCATGCCATTCAAGGGCTGGAGATCGCGTTCGGACAAAGCGATAAAGTGTACAAATACAAGCTGGAAGTCCGTGAAGCGGGGAGCAGCAATTGGATTCAAGTTCTAAACCGTATGAACAATACGGAAGCAGCGCCAGTCCTCAAAGATACATTCGGCAGCCAAGGGCGTTATGTGAGAATCACAATTACTGGACTGCCTGATGCGAATACGAAGGCAAGCATTGCGGACGTGAAGCTGATCGGCTTGCCGATTGTCGGAACGGCGCCGGTAACGGGCATTACGCTTGATCGTTCGGCGATGACGATGAATGTGCTTGATGCACCGATTGCCTTGGAAGCGACCGTCATGCCTCTGAATGCAGCCAACACAGGCGTGACTTGGAGCACAAGCAACCCTGCGATTGCCATGGTCAATGAGAACGGAGTCGTCTCTGCGAAAGGCGCAGGAACAGCTACGATCACCGCAACTACGGCAGAAGGCGGTTATAAAGCTACGGTAGATGTTACGGTAACGGGACAAACCGGTTTGGAGAAAATTCCGCAAACGCAAATGACGGCGACGGCTGCAAGCTTCCAGGCCGGTAACGAGCCGAACTTGGCGATTGACGGAGATCCGAGCACTTGGTGGCACATCAAATGGTTTAACGTTGATCCGCTGCCACAATCGATCGTTTTGAATTTAGGCGGAACTTACAAAATCAGCAAATTGGCATACACGCCTCGTCAGGATGCCGCTAATGGTACAATTACGGCTTACAACGTATATGTCAGCGACGACGGCAATCAGTATACGAAAGTAGCGAGTGGAGCATGGCTGCAAAATAACAGTCTGAAAGAAGTGAATTTTGCACCCGTTACTGCTGCATTCATCAAGCTTGAAGCAACGGCTGGCGCAGGCAACTTCGCTTCTGCTTCAGAGCTGAATGTGTATAAGGTGGATGTAGTACCGGTGCCTACTTTGCAAACGATCGCTTTTGATGCAGCAAGCTACGAAGTGCAGCAAGGGCAATCCAAACCTGTTAAGGTTACTGCACAGTATTCGGACGGAACTAATCAAGATGTGACAACTGCATCCGTGTTGGAGATTGGCAATACGCTGCTGGCTACGCTAACAAACGGTACGATCACGGGTGTTTCCCAAGGGGAAACGGTCGTTACGGCAACGTATGGCGGGAAGCAAGCCTCTGCGCCTATCAAAGTGACAGTAGTTGCATCACAAGCTCCATATACAACACTAACAGGAAGTAGTTCCAGCATTCAGGGCGGACAGCCGCTCCAAGTCGCTTATGGCGTAAACAATGTGGCGCAGCAAGCTTATGCGGAAGATATCACATTAACCTATGATCCGAATGTCATGGAATTCGTATCGGTGGAGCCGGTGTATCCAAACCTGAGCATTGTCAAAAAAGTATTGGATGGGTCGGGTAAAATCCGCTTGATTACCGCTAGCGAAGGCGCAGGTCACGCCGTAACAGGCAATGCGCAATTGTTAAAGCTCACTTTTAACTCCAAAGTGACTTCTACGGCTATTACGACGTTCATTGAAGTAACGGACACTACGCTTGGGAATGAGCTGGGCAACGAGTTCAAAGCATTAAATTCCTCCCTAAGCGTTCAAGTAACACCAATTCCTGCCGGCACTCCTGGCGATTTGAACAACGACGGAAGAGTGTCGATCGGCGATTTGGGCATGATGGCAGCTAACTACGGTAAAAATACATCAAGTCCAGATTGGGCGAGCATTAAACACTTGGATTTCAACAATGACGGAGAGATTGAAATTTCAGATCTGGCCTTCATTGCTTCGAAAATCATGGAATAGTATCTAAGCTAAAAGGAGGGACTCTTGAACTGCCGGTTCAAGAGGTTCCTCCTCTTCCACTTAACTGACAATGAAAAGGAGTAAATTCCAGATGCATGCCAAGTCATTTGCAAAAATCCGGAAATCAGTCGTAAGTTTACTCGTAATCGGCGCTCTGACACTTAACAGTTTGCCGGGGGAAACAAACGGAGTAGCAAGAGCCGAAGGCATCGGTTTGCCAGGGGTCAGACAAACGCTAAATGGTGCAACGCTATCAGCCGCCGTGACCGATGACGTCTATGCACCACACAAGCGTTCTGACGGAAACTATCTCGTTTTTCCCGTTATCAGCGATTTGCAGATGGGCAACCGCGCGACAGACGCTCCCAAGTTCGAACAAGCGATGGATCAGCTTCGAACGTTGGTGCCTGACTATGACGCCATCGCCATTGCAGGCGATCTGACGGAGCACGGGGCCATTTCCGAATACGATACGGTCATGAACATCTTCAACCGAAAGAAAGTGTCGTCAGCCGCCAATTTGTTCGTCATCGGCAATCACGAGTACATCAATGGCCTGACGCCTCAGCTTGCGCAAGACCGCTTTGAACAAAAGACGGGCACAGAAAACTATTATTACGATAAATGGATTAACGGTTTTCATTTTATTATGTTAGGAACGGAAGATTCTACGAGAGACGGCAAAATGTCAGATGCCCAGATCGCCTGGCTGGAGCAAAAGTTGGCCGAAAATGCGGATCCGAACAAGCCGATTTTCGTCTTTCATCACCAGCACATCAAGGACACCGTTTACGGCAGCGACCTTTGGGGTTATTTCAACACCAAGTTATATAACGCATTAAGCAAGTATCCGCAGGTCGTGACGTTTACGGGGCATTCCCATTATCCGATTGACGATCCCAGGTCGATTCACCAGCAGGATTTTACCTCACTAGGCACGTCAGCTATTAGTTACCCAGAACTTGAACCAGGGAAAATACAGGGCAATTTCCCAGACGATCATATCATGCAGGGATTAATTGTTGAGGTACAGGATGGCCAGGTTGTCATTAAGCGCAGAGATTTTCATGCTAATAAGTGGACTGGCGAAGATTATGTAGTGCGTTATCCAGCAGACAAATCAAAATTCACCTATACAAACAGTCGCGATCAGGTGAAGCCGGTTTTCCCTGTAAGCGCACATGCCAGCGTAGATCCCTCTTCAATTCAAGCGCAGAAAGTCAAATTGAAATTCGATCAAGCAACGGATAATTTGATGGTGCACTCATATGAAATCAATATGATTAAAGCGGATACGAATGTACAGGCCATGTCGCTAAAAGCGTTTTCGGAATGGTACTACGACCCTGTTCCGAGCTCGCTGTCGCTGGACATTGCCGGCCTTCGTCCAAACACGCCTTACAGAGCTGAAATATGGGCGCTTGATTCCTTCAACAACCGCAGCGACAAAGCGCTTACGACGGAGTTTACAACAGCTCAGGCAGCTTCGATCGATGAAATGGCCGTCATCGACATCGACTTTGCCGACGGCACAGGCAAGGATCGGTCTACAGCGCACAATGATGCTGTTGCGAATGGCAGTGGTGCGACGATTGTGTACAGCAACGTGTTCAAAAAATATGTGGGCAGAATGAACGGAACCAACGATCAATATTTCCGGATCGCGCCAAGCGACTCCATTAAACAGGTCGTCGGCGAATTTACGCTGGAGGCAGACTTCATTCTGAATACCGTACGCAATCAGGCGATTTTCGGTAATACAGAGAGCGGAGGTCTCTCGTTTGAATCGACAAGCGGTGGCAATGTGGAGTTGTGGGCATACATCGACGGGGCCTATAAACGTATAGGGGTCACCCTGTCGGCAGGAATACCCTATCATCTGGCCGCTACCTATGACGGTACACAAATCGTGCTTTACTTGAATGGCCAAAAAGTGAAGACCTTGAATGCCACCGGCCAACTGAAGCAGCCCAATATGAATTTTGCCATTGGAGCTGACCCTTCCAGCGGTAATAAGGGCGGTATCGTGCTGAATGGCGATGTCAGCGTGGCCAGACTATTCAGCACCGCTCTTACTGCGGATGAAGTTCAAAAGTCGTATCAGGAGCAGGCCAACCGGATGGCTATTACCGAATTTGACCAGCTATACGCTGATTTAAATCAAGCTCGGGCGCTTGCTGACAATCCGAATGTTATAGGCAGCAGCCCAGGGCAGTATCCGCAGGCAGCGATGGAGGATTACCGCTCTGAAATCGCTCGGGCAGCGGGCGCTTTCCAATCATGGTCGATGACAAAAGAGCAGGCCGCAACAGCGATCTCTGCCCTTCAAGCAGGAAAAACGCTATTGGATAGCAGGAAAAATCAAGCTGCGCCTACCTTGCAAACCATCGCTTTTGATGCAGCAAGTTATGAAGTGCAGCAAGGGCAATCCAAACCTGTTAAGGTAAAAGCGCAGTATTCGGACGGAACTAATCAAGATGTGACAACTGCATCCGTGTTGGAGATTGGCAATACGCTGCTGGCTACGCTAACAAACGGTACGATCACGGGTGTTTCCCAAGGGGAAACGGTCGTTACGGCAACGTATGGCGGGAAGCAAACGTCTGCACCTATCAAAGTGACAGTAGTTTCACCACAAGCTTCATATACAACACTTACGGGAAGTAGTTCCAGCATTCAAGGCGGACAGCCGCTCGAAGTCGCTTATGGCGTAAACAATGTGGCGCAGCAAGCTTATGCGGAAGATATCACATTAACCTATGATCCGAATGTCATGGAATTCGGATCGGTGGAGCCGGTGTATCCGAATCTTAGCATCGTGCGAAAAACGAATGATGGAACGGGTAAAGTTCGTTTGATTACCGCCAGCCGAGGCTTAGGTCACGCTGTGACAGGCAATACGCAATTGTTAAAGCTTACTTTTAATTCCAAAGTGACTTCTACGGCTATTACGACTTTCATTGAAGTGACGGACACTACGCTGGGGAATGAGCTGGGCAACGAGTTCAAAGCGTTAAATTCTTCCCTAAGCATCCATGTAACACCGATTCCTGCCGGTACTCCTGGCGATTTGAACAACGACGGAAAAGTGTCGATCGGCGATTTGGGCATGATGGCAGCTAATTACGGTAAAAACACGTCAAGTCCGGATTGGGCGAGCATTAAACATCTGGATTTCAATAATGACGGAGAGATTGAGATTTCCGATCTGGCCTTCATTGCTTCGAAAATGGTGGAATAGACAGAGGAAGGAGACCCTTGCTAGATTCATTGAGGGTCTCCTCTTTAGGGACTATTTTCGTGCATATAACGGCCGCTGAGTCCGAAAGACTTAGGGAGTCGCGTATTAAAAGACGAAAAAATACGAATGGCAGGAACTTTTGTCGAAGGTCTTGCCATCGCTAATTTTCTTGAATAAACTAACAATTTAATGGGTTGTTATTATGTGTATTTACATTGTTTTTGTTTTGTGAAATTTGGTTTAAGTACTTGTCATTTGCCCTTCTCTCGCATAAGATCACAGAGTAATGAGTTGTTATTATGTGTTTTTATATTGTTTTAGTTTTGTAAACGTGTTGGCAAGCACCAAAAACTATTACTTTATTTCGGGAGGATGTCCAAGTGAAAGTAACGTTTAAGCAAGTGTTCATGTCTACGTTAACAGCTACGCTTTTAGCAACTTCCAGTTTGTCGGTTACGCTGCCGTTTATGGCGGAAACCGCCTATGCCGCAGTCGTTGCTTCCGACTTTGCGCTTCAATTGAAGTTTGAGGACAATGCTGTCGACAGCTCCACAAACGCAACCAATGTCACAGCAACGGGGAATCCAACTTATGTGGCGGGAAGAGAAGGGAAAGCACTCAATCTCAACTCGACAAGTGCGAACAGGCAATATTTGAATCTGGGCAAGCCGGTTAATCTGCAATTCGGCACAAGCACAAACTTTACATTAGCTTTCTGGGTGAAGTCTCCTGGTGTAGCAAGCGATCCGCCGGTTATTGCAAACAAAAACTGGGCTAGCGGCAGCAATGTAGGTTATGCCTTATCATTACAGCCGAATAATAGTTTGAAATGGAACTATAACACACAGGGCGGGTCGCGAGCGGATGCGGAGATTCCGAATGTAGCTGACGGGAAATGGCATCATATCGTCGTCTCCCATGATCGAACAACCGGGCGCGCGGATTTCTATAAAGACGGAGTACCTGCAGCCATTTCAGTGAAAACCGGCTCGTTATACCAAAGCATATCGAGCAGTATGAATATTGCCGGCAGAACAGGAACGATTGATTCGGGATTGTCCACGATGATCGGCAACGATGGCACAGGGAATTACGAGGTAAGCACGTTTGACATGCAAGTGGACGAAATGCAAGTCATTAAACGAGCTGTCACTTCACAGGAAGTCGGGGATATGTTTAATAGCGCGCCTCCGATAGAGGTGAATGAGAATTTTAAAGGTTCGTTGAACTTGATTGGCGCTGAACATGCCGTACAAAGGAGTACATTCCGGGTCAATTTGGATCTGCGCACGCCAACGATGAGCACGGCGGTGGATAAATCAGTCATTGAACTCGCTTATGACAGCAACTTATTCGACTTTGTAAACGCAACCAACGCTGTATCCGCAGATACATCCACGCCTGGGATCGTGAAGTTGACCATTCCGGGAGGCATCGTCTACGGCCAAACAAATCCGCTTGAATACAGCAAATCGAGAATTTCTGAAGTGTTTTTCAAAACAAAAGGGGCTTCCGGGCAAGGGCAAATTCAAGTAAGCAAAGCAGAGTTTTATGCCGGCGCGACCAAAATGGTGAATGAAACGTTTAATACGCAGCCCGAGACGGTTCAAATTCATCCGAAAGCCACAGAAGACTTGAATAAGGACGGCGTTGTCACGGTTGGCGACCTAGCCCTTGCACAAGGTAATTCCGCCGAACTGCAGAACTCCATTGCCAGCAACGCGCAATACGCTCCGTATAAAAGGGTTGTCGTCATCGGTATGGATGGCGGCGGTTTGTCTGTAATGCCCAATGCGCCGTATTGGGAGACGCCAAGCTCCCTGAAGGAGCAGGTCGGCAATAGGCAGATTGCACCTAACCTGCGTAGTCTAATTGAAAAAGGCGCTGTCAGCTACACGGCCAAAACGACACTGCCATCCAGCTCATCCCCGAACTGGGGCGCTATGTTGAATGGCGTTGACTTTAGCAAACATCAAATCAACAACACGGAAAGCGGACTCTATTATTATTCGGAAACCTCATCTTATCCATCCGTTTTCAAGAAGGTACGAGAAGCATTACCGAACAAGAAAATGGTTGCTTTCGCGCAGTGGAAAAACATTGTGGACGGGCATATCGAACCGTCTGTGGGCGTTGAAGTCGGAACAGGAAACGATGAAGCGGACGCAGCTGCTTTCGCACAGTATGTAGCTAGCGGTAAAGCGCTCGATACATCGCTTATGTTCATCCAATTCGACGATATGGACCATGCAGGACACGGTATTGGCTTCTACACAAAGCAATATTATGAGCAGCTGACGAAGACGGATCTGAACGTAGGAACAGTTGTCAACGCGCTGCGTGACAAAAACTTGCTGGATGACACCTTGATTGTCATGCTGCCGGATCACGGCGGAGGCACGGAGAACGCCAATACGACGCTGGGTAGCGCGACTTCACACGGGCAGGATTCTCCGCTGGCGACAACAATTTTCTTTGCGGCAAACGGAAGAACGGTGGCAACCGATGCGGGCAAGGAGAAAATTTTGCAAGGTGGAACGACCAAAGATTTGGCTGCCACGGTGTTGAAGGCGCTCGGCATTAACCGTACCATCGGTGATTCCCAAGAGATTAACGGCATGTTCGTCGCACAGAAAGATCAGAACAAAGCGGATGCGCCTAATTTACAGCTGACGAAAGTGGTAGCTCCAACAACGCAGCTCCTTAAGTATTATGAGTTGGCTGTCAGCAATACGGCGCTCCCTGCCAAAGCGATGGACATTATCGTTGCAACGAACGGGCTGAACGTAACGGCGGTAGAATCCGTTCAAGAAGGCGCGAAGGTAATCCGCAGTGAATCCGCTAATGGACAAACAAGAGTCGTGCTCAGCGCAGACAACGGCATTACACCCGATGCAGCTTTGTTGAAGATCCAAGCGACAGCACAAGATGAGTCTGCCACCGCTTTATTGGAAACAGCCGTAGTTGCCAATGCGCTAGGACAAGAGATGCTCCCGAATTTGAAGAGCGCACTGCGCGAGGATACAAGCGTTCAGGTTCCAGCTACGGGGTTGCAGCTTGATAAGCCTTCGGCAACGGTCAAACAAGGGCTGACGACAGAGTTGACGGCTACGATAATGCCAGTGAATGCGAGCAATAAGAACGTCACATGGAGCAGCAGCGATACATCGATAGCGAGCGTGGAGAATCAAGCGGGTAAGGGAATTGTAACCGGAATTAAACCAGGGACAGTGACGATTACAGCCACGAGCGTTGACGCCGGTTTTCAGGCGACAAGCCAAGTGACTGTGGAAGCAGGCGTACCTTCCAGTGCGGAGACGACGCTTAGCAGTGTTTCTTCTGTCACGCCAGGCAGTGAATTCGTTGTTCATTTAGGTTTGAACAATGTGACGAGTCAAGTTTATGCCGAAGATTTTGTGATCAATTATGAGGATAGCTTGTTAGATTTTGTGTCGGCCAAGTCGGTGAAAGATAAAGTAAGCCTAGTCGTTACGAAGAATACGTCAGGTAAATTACGGCTTATTTTAGCTAGCGAAGGGGCAGGGAACGCGATTACGGGGGAGACACCGCTGGTTGAAGTAACCTTCCGAGTTAAATCGATCTCGCAGTCGGCATCTGCGGCAATCACAGTAGCAAGTGCTATGCTCGCAGACAGCACGGGCACGGAAACAGCAGCAGCTGTATCGTCCGTTGGAGTGAATATATCGGTGGGTACTCCAGGTGATATTAACCATGATGGTAAAGTAAGTATTGGTGACCTTGCTTTTGCAGCTGCGAATTATGGTAAATCAACAGCAAGCCCGGATTGGCAAAATGTGAAGGCAGCCGATGTAAGTGGCAATGGCGTCATTGACATCGATGACCTTGCAGCGATTGCAACGAAAATCATCCAATAATTGAACATGCAGAGATCAGAGAAGAGCCTTTCTCTGATCTCCTTTTACCCTCTTTTCTCAACGTGCGTGAATGTGTGTGGGCTCCGATACAAAATGTGTCATCATTCTACAAAAACTCATGCTTGCTGAAAACTATGTCGAATCCATGCTGTGAAACAAGTAAAGAAATTAAACGAAATAGTAAAGATAATGCACACGATTTGGACAATACGTACTGTATCATATGGGGAAGACAATCGCTTCTCAAACGATACAAAGGAGCCGTGAATCATGTACTTTATTAAAACGTTTAAACGCACTGTTTCTCTGGGTGCCGTTGCGCTTTTGGCCGCCAATGTGGTGAATGTTCCTCTCGGAAGCAGCAGCCAAAAAGCCTATGCGGCAGTCATTCCTTCGCCATCAGCCATACCCACGGTCGTAAGTACCTATGTGGTTGCTGACAAAGCGCAGATCGCAACCCTCGGCGAGCAAGTTCAGCTGAAGGTAATGGCCCGCATGAGCAATGGTACGGAAGTAGAGTTGAAAAAGACGACCGCCTCCAACTCGACAGACCCTGAGCTGGGCAGCGTTCATTATACGTCAACCGTACAAGGTGTAACGATTGATGATGCAACAGGTATTTTGACGTACGATGGCTCTGCGGGCAATGTGCCTGTGGATGTTAAAGCGGACATCAAGTATTTGGATGTAAAATATTTTGAAGGTTTTGAAGGCGGGAATATTGGCAGCTTTACTTATGACCCGAGTGCTACGACAACGACATCAACAGCGGTAGTGGCCAAAACAGGAGCAGGTGTTCCAGCGCATAGCGGCACGTATAGTGCCAATCGTACTGGACCAACAACGAATACCGTTAGAGTCGATATGGGCGCAGCGCTGAATGGGATAGTTACGGCATGGTTTTATAATGGATCTGCTGGGGCAACTTCTCCTTCTGACCAATCCAGAAACAATATCTATGTCGGTACAAAAACGACATCTGGAGGCGTGAATGTATCTGCCGGCCTACTTATGGGGGAACATTGGGACGGTGCCACAGGTTCAGGGACTAAATTTATTACGAGATTGATGAGCTCATCTTTCTCTCCGACATCCGTAAATCGTGGAACAACGCCAGCCTGGCATGAGTTCAAATGGGATCTGACTTCGGGTACGGATGCCAAAATGTACATAGACGGGACTTTGGTTGGCACAACAACAGCGGAAACGAAATATCAATACGTCGCTTTGCTGGGCAATTGGTTGCCCAATAATGCGGTAACTTACTACGACGATATCAAAACAACTCAACTTGGAACCAGTCTCTCGACAACCCTGTCGATCCCGGTTACAACCGCTGATTTGGAAGGATTAACAGTAGAAGGTCAAGGAGGAGCGGCAGCGATTACAGCGGATGCAGGTACACTGCAAATGACAGCTGCTGCAAATCCGGCGGGCGCACATTCCATGGTCACATGGAAAGTCGAAAATACAGACGGTACGCCAACGAACCTCGCAGAGATTTCAGCAGCAGGCTTATTGTCTGCGAAGGGGAATGGGACGGTCAAGGTAACAGCGACTTCCACGGTTAAGCCGGAACTATCTGATAGCGCTCTAATTACGATCACAGGCCAGACGATTAAAGCAGCAGCTATCACGATTCAAGCGCCAGCAGGAGCAACCAGCTTTACAACGCTTGATCCTGTTTCATTGAGCGCTGAAGTCAAACCGGTTGGCACGGCGGATCCAACGGTGAGTTGGGCTATCTTGCAGGGAGCGGATGTCGTAACGATTTCGAGCGCGGGCGTTCTTACGCCAGTCAAAGCCGGCACCGTGCAAATTCAAGCGACAGCCAATGATCCTAGCGGTGTAAAAAGCAATATTTTGCAGCTAACGTTCGATGTCAAAATGACCTCCCTGACGGTGACAGGAGCAGGCGGAGCGACTGAGATCACTTCGCGTGCCGGACAGCTTCAAATGGGAGCGACCGCTCAGCCTGGGGGAGCGCCAACGACCAATGTGGCTTGGACGGTAGAGAATGGAACGGGAAGTGCTTCGATTAGCAGCACCGGTTTATTGACAGCCGTAGACAATGGTTCCGTGACGGTCAAAGCAACGGCGCAAGACGGCAGCGGTGTTGCCGGTCAAACGAACATTCAAATTTCGGGTCAAGGAAGCCATACCTTCTATGTCAGTTCCTCCACAGGCGATGACACAAATGATGGATTAAGCGCAGCTGCACCATGGAAAACCTTGAATAAAGTCAGCGGCACGACATTTATTCCCGGCGACAAGATTTTGCTCAAAGCAGGCGATTCATGGGACGGTCAATTATGGCCGAAAGGTTCAGGATCAGAAGGCAACCCGATTATTATCGACCAATATGGTACAGGCAACAGGCCTCTTATTAACGGGAAGGGAAATAATTTCGATCAAACGATTTACAACTCAACCACGACCTACAACTCAGGAGCTGTTTTTCTGAAAAATCAGGAATACTGGGAGCTTAACAATTTAGAAGTAACGAATGATGACAATTTTGCGGTTGAAAATAACGATTCTGCTGCGCTTCGTGCGGGTATTTTCTTTACCATCGATGCCAATGAAAGCGATCGGGTGTATAACCACATTTATATCCGCAACTGTTATGTTCATGACATTGACGGCAACAACAATGCAGGTCCTAAAGAAAATGGCGGCATTATCGGCGTAGTCAAAGGAACGGCTCCAACAAGCCAAGTGACGAAGGCCAGATTCAATGATGTGAAGGTTGAAAATAATACGATTCGCAAAGTCGATCGCGTTGCCATTCGTGTTGCGGCTCATGCGAACTACGTCGGCGATGATTCCTTCTCAACGACAGCCACATTTAAATATGGCAATTGGAACACGGGCTTTTACATTGCCCACAACACGATGGAGGATGTAGGCGGCGACGGGATTATTTTACGGGATACGGATGGGGCTGTACTAGAATATAACTATCTGAACAAATTCGGTACGCGGGTTGCGAGCAGCAACGCCATTGCAGGAATTTGGCTGGCAGTCGCCAAGAATACGCTCATTCAGTACAACGAGGTTACGGGAGGCCCTGCTAATAATCAGGATGGATGCGCCTTTGACTTTGATGAATTCCTGATAAATACGGTTTACCAATACAATTACAGCCATGACAATCCGATGGGCTTTATGCTCTTGATGGGAACCAATGAGAATGATGTTTTGCGCTACAACGTAAGTCAGAATGACGGCATTATCTTCAGGCACTTTGCTTTTGACGAGAAGACAACGGGCTCTATTTACAATAATGTGTTTTATTATGATGGCAGTAAAAACCAAATTATGGGCTCAGGCAACACAGTGAAAAGCGGTTATAGCTTCTATAACAATATTTTCTATAACACGAACACGACGACACCAACGAATTGGCTGAACAACAGCTGGAGCAATGCTTTATTCAGCAACAATGTGTTCTATGAAGCGGGTGGCGTTCATTCTGCCAATGAGCCTAACGATGCCAACAAGGTGACCGCTGAACCTAAGTTTGTGAATCCAGGTGGTGCAGGAGCAGGTTTGGCTTCAGCCAATGCTTACGAACTGCAACCGGACTCGCCTGCGATTAATGCAGGGATGGCGATAACGAATAACGGCGGTAAAGATTATAAAGGCGATCCGTTATATCAAGGATTCGCGGATATTGGAGCATTCGAATACCAAGGCGACACAACGGGAGCGAATCACCGTCCATTGATTTCGAATGCGAAATACAGCGTGAAAGTAGACCGCCCTGTTACAGGCAAGCTTTCTGCAAGCGACCCTGATGGCGATCCCCTGCAATTTTCAATCGTGAGCAATGGGTCTTTAGGTACGGTTCAACTGTTGAATAGTACGACAGGCGATTTCGTCTATACACCTAACCCAGGCGCTACAGGGAATGATAGCTTCACCTTCAAAGCATCCGATGGCTTGCTCGATTCGAATATCGGAACCGTAACGGTAGCGATTGCGCAGTCGAACTTGCTCCAAAACGGCGGTTTCGAAGCCGGTACAACAACGCCGCCTCCTGGCTGGACTTCATTCTATGGTACGGGAGCAGCCATCATTAGCGATCCTGCCCATGTGCATTCTGGCAGCAATGCCGTGAAATTCATGAGCAACAATTCTGGCGCAGAACAAGTGGTAAGCGGTTTGACGCCGAATACGAAATATGTAGCCAGAGGTTGGATCAAAGTTATGGATGCCGGAAATACGCAAAGCATCGGCGTCAAAAATTATGGCGGCAGCCAGATTTCAAAATCAATCAGCACACTGGATTACTCAGAAGGTAAAATCATTTTCAAAACAGGAGCTGCAAATACATCGGCCAACATTTATTCATGGAAAAATACGAATGCGAGCAATGATGGAAAAGTAGCGTACATCGACGATTTCTCCCTCTCTTTATATGAGAGCCCTACAGCAGTAAGCTCAGCTGTCAGCACCGTGCAAGACGCTGTTTATACCGGCAACTTATCGGTCAGCCGTTATGATGGGGATGCCCTGACGTATGCGATTGCCGTTAATGGCACAAAAGGGACAGCGGTCATTACGGATCCGGCAACAGGTGCGTTCACGTATACACCGAACCCGGGTGCTACTGGAACAGATACGTTTACGTTCAAAGCCAATGACGGTATAGCCGATTCTGAAGAGGCTGTTATTACGGTAAACATTGCGGCTTTACCGATGACGCTCTCGACAGAGCTAACGGGAGGAAGCACCGTTCAGTCCGGCGAGCCGCTCATAGTCACATACGGTTTGAAAAGCGTAAGAACAGCGGCATTGGCCCAAGATGTGACCGTTCAATATGATGCCAATGTGATGGAGTTTGTCTCCGCAATATCCGTGATTAAGGGCGTCACCATTATCGAGCCGATCACGCAATCAGCAGGCAAGCTGAGAATGATTATCGTAAGTCAAGGTACAGCTCATGCGGTTAGCGGTAACGCACTAGTTGCGGAGTTGACTTTCCGAGCCAAAGCCGTCACGCAAAATACGACGGGTACTGTCACAATATCGAAGGCCGTTCTCGGAGATGCACAAGGAGGAGAGGCGGAAGCAGCCGCTTCCAGCTACAGCGTAGCGATTATTGCACCGACTCCAGGCATGCCGGGAGACCTTACGAATGATAGGAAAGTGACGATCGGCGATTTGGCTATTGTAGCGGCTAATTATGGCAAAGATACGAACAGCCCGGATTGGGAGCAAGCGAAAAAAGCAGACGTTGTAGTTAACGGTAAAATCGATATTGACGACCTCGCGTTTGTAGCATCCAAAATAGAGTAATAAATAGAAGGGGAATCAGGGGAGTCAAGTGCTCCCCTCTTTTTTAGCTTAATGCCAAGGTGATGTCCAGCTTAATTAACGGAAGGTATCCGCCTAAGGAGGTACGAATGAAACACAGAATCCAATTTCACCTCATTCTTACACTGCTCGTTCTCATCTATGTCATTCCATTTGCACCATATGCCGCAGCGGCATCCAATCCCGCAGACGAATTTGACACGCTTCGTGCTAAAATGTTTACCTATTTCACGGGTGGAAACGGTTATGATCCGAATGATCCGGATATTTCCGTGAACATCAAGTTCAAGAGCGATGCCATAAGCAATGAGAATTTGACCGGCTACTGGGATACGATGAATAAGGCGGCGAACAGGAGCTATTTATGGGCTGATTTGCAAAGCACGACGAAATCAAGTGAAGTTTCCTCCCACTATACGCGTTTAAATCAAATGGCCATTGCTTATTCGACGATCGGTTCACCTCTCTATCATAATGTAAATCTTAAAAATGATATCGTCAGCGGTTTGGATTGGGCTTATGCCAATCGCTATAAAGAATCCAAAAGCGAATACGACAATTGGTGGGACTGGGAAATCGGCACGCCTCAGCTCGTTAATAGCACGCTCGTGCTCATGTATGAGGATTTGACGCAGGCTCAAATTGATAATTACATGCGGGCGATTGATCGATTTGTGCCTAATCCCAGCAAACGAACCGCCAGTTCGGTCGTTGAAACAGGCGCGAACTTACTGGACAAAGCCTATGTGGTGTCTCTTCGCGGCGTTATCGGCAAATCGAGCGCCAAAATTACCCAAGGCCGGGATTCGATGAGTCCCGCATTTCTATATGTGAAAAGCGGAGACGGTTTTTATGATGACGGATCGTTTATTCAACATACTTATGTAGCCTACACAGGCGGATATGGGGATGTGCTGCTCGGAAGAATGGCGGATCTCATGTACTTATTGAGCGGATCTTCTTGGAGCATTACGGACCCGAATGTGGCTAATGTGTACAGATGGGTCGATGAATCCTACAAGCCGCTTATTTATATGGGAGCCAGCATGGATAACCTGAAAGGACGGGGAATTTCAAGGCAAAGCGGTAACGATCATACGACAGGCCGCTCCATTATCCTGAGTATGCTGCGTCTGGCAGAAGGAGCGCCGCCCGAACAAGCGCTGAAAATCAAGCGGATGGTTAAGGAATGGATCTCAACGGATACAACGTTCGCAAACTATTATACAGGTGCAAGTATGTTTGATATGATTCTTGGCAAAAAGTTGATGAGTGATGGGGCCATCGTTCCTCAAGGCAAGCTGGTAGGCCAATTTCAATTCCCGGGAATGGATCGTGTCGCCCAGCTTCGTGAACATTTCGGACTGGGCATCAGCATGTTCTCGCCTCGTATTTCCGCCTTTGAATATGGCAATGGTGAAAATATCAAGGGCTGGTATACGGGTGTCGGAATGATGACCTTATACAACAATGATTTGAAACAGTACAGCGACAATTACTGGGCTACTGTAAATATGTATCGTCTTCCTGGAACGACAACAGACGGTTCTGGGAGTGGTACACCAGTTGACTGGAAAAACTATGCGAACCCGAACACATGGGTGGGAGGATCTTCGGTCGACCAACTTCACGGTTCTGCGGGAATGCAGTTCTCGCTTACTCAAAATACGGGAAGTCCCTTGCAAGGGAAGAAATCATGGTTCATGTTCGGTGATCAAATCGTCGCCGTAGGTTCCGGCATTGCAAGTACAGACACAGCACGTACGGTTGAAACGATCGTTGAGAACCGCAAGTTAAATGCAAGCGGCGATAATCCGCTAATTGTAGACGGCGTGACCAAAGCAAGCGGCCTTGGATGGTCGGAAACAATAAATAACGCGCATTGGGCGCATTTGGCCGGGAATGTGCCAGGCTCCGATATCGGTTATTATTTTCCAGGAACAGCATCCATAACTGGACTGCGTGAATTCAGATCTGGTACATGGAAACAGATAAATACAGGAGGAAATACGGAACAAGTGACGAATCCTTATCTTAGCCTGGCATTTCATCATGGCAAAGCACCTGCAAATGCGACTTACGCGTATGTCGTGCTGCCAGGCAAGGATGCAGCTGCAACGGCTAACTATGCGGCCAATCCGGATATTCAAATTCTGGAGAATTCAGCCGACGCCCATGCAGTAATGGATACAACATTGCATGCGGTTGGGGCTAATTTCTGGAACGATGTAACGAAGACCGTTTATGCCAACAATGAACCACTAATCACAAGCGACAAGAAGTCATCAGTTACAATGCTGGAAGCGGATGGGGAAATTCACATCGGGATTTCGGATCCGACGAAAGCGAACACAGGAACGATTCAAGTGGAATTGAACCGCAGCGCAGCGGGAGTCCTTTCCCTCGATCCTGGGATTACGGTTACCCAAGTCAGTCCGACGATTAAAATGAGCGTTCGAACTGGCGGAGCTTTCGGCAAGACACTAGCAGCCAAATTCAGTATGAAAGCGCCTTCTACGACCGAGACGCCTGTCTTGGTCAGTGCCGAAGGCGGCGCTTCGCAAGTTATGTTGTCTTGGACGGGGATGCAAGGAGCAGCTGGATACCGAGTGAAGTACGGCACTTCTCCAGGGGTATACACCAAAACGCTCGATGTCACATCTGTAAGTTCCACCAATCAAGTTGCGGTAACTGGCTTGGAAACAGGGAGAACCTACTATTTTGCCGTGGCGGCCTATCAGGCTTCCGGTGAAAGCGGACTATCCAATGAGCTATCCGCCACACCGGTTCCGATCGTTACGATCTTCCCTGAAGCCGACGTGTATGTCCGTGACGGCTCTTACGCCGGTACGAACTATGGGACGGCAGATACCCTGGTCACCAAGCAGGATGCTGCAGGATACGCCCGGCAATCGTACTTGCGATTTGATCTCGCTTCCATCTCAGGCGTCATAGAGAGCGCTAAAGTTACGCTCGTTCCAGTTGGAGTGAGTATGTCCGGCACAACGAATCAGGCGCAGCTTGTGGCGGATAACAGCTGGGGAGAGGCGGCCGTTAACTGGAATAATAAGCCTGCAGCAGGAGCGGCATTTGCGGCTTGGACACTGACATCGGCCTATACGCCGGCCCAATTTGATGTAACAGATCAAGTGAATGGCGCGCTGGCAGCGGACAAGAAAATGTCCCTGTTGATTGCATCAACTTCGAATCAGGGAGCGAAAGGGGACGTAAGTTACGCTTCCAGGGAGCATGCCAATGCCGCTTATCGTCCTGTTCTTGAGGTTACGTTAAGTACGCCTCCGGCAGTATTATCCACGGAGCTTACAGGCGGCAGCACGGTAGCGAGCGGGGAAACATTTAAGGTCACATTTGGGCTAAAGAACCTGGCACAGCCGGCATTTGCGCAAGATGTCACCTTGCATTACGATGCGAATGCGATGGAATTCGTATCTGCAAGTTCAGTGAATGAGGGTGTTTCCATTTTGGAGCCGATTAGGCAATCATCAGGTAAGCTTCGACTCTTCATTGTCAGTAAAGGCGCGGCTCATGCCATTAGCGAGGACGCGCAAGTTGTGGAGCTGACGTTCAGGGCCAAAGCAGTTACGGAAAATAAAACGGGGAATGTCGAGATTTCTAAGGCGGTTTTAGGCGATGCAGCGGGGGGCGAAGCGGAAGCTGCGGCTTCCAGCTATAGCGTAGCGATCGAGGCTCCGATCCCTGGCATTCCTGGTGATCTTACGAACGATAGGAAAGTGACGATTGGCGACTTGGCCATCGTAGCTGCCCACTACGGTAAAGATACAAACAGTCCGGATTGGGAAGAGGCTAAGAAAGCGGATGTGATTGGCGATGGTCGTATCGATATTGACGACCTTGCCTTTGTAGCTGCAAAAATAATCCAGTAACTAGAAGAGGATGACTTATCATGAGACGTAAAATCGTACTTGCCACATTAGTCTGCAATCTTGGTTGTTCCTTGGCACTACTTGGTCCGGCCTATGCGGAGGACGCTTCCCAATTCGTGATGAAGACCTCGGATGCCGAGTCTACAGGCGAATTCACCGTTACGCTGCAGGGGGAAAATCTGCAGGATTTATATGCCTATGAAGCGAAATTCTCCTTTGATGCCAGTAAGCTTGAAGTGGTCAAGGCGGATACTAAAATAGAGGGCTTCTCCGTGTCGCCTATTGTGAAGAATAACGAAGTGACATTTGCGCACACCAAAGTGGGGAAAGTGGATGGCGAGAAGGGGAATATAGACATCGGTACCATCACCTTCAAAGCCAAGAAGGTTGGAACCTCACAAGTGACATGGACCTCCATGAAAATTGTGGATCACAATTTGAAAAATCAATCGATTGCGCTTACGAAATCCGCCGATTTTACTAAAATCTTCAGCGATCTTAACGGTCACTGGGCCAAGTCGGATATTATGTTGATGGTTAATAAACAAATTGTGGAAGGCATGGATGACGATCATTTCGCGCCGGATACGAATGTCACACGAGCACAGTTTGCTACCTTACTTGCCAAAGCATTGAACCTGAAGGATGGCGCTGGGGTTAATCCTTTTGCTGATGTCGCGGCAGGCTCCTGGTATGAGGAGACCGTGAAGAAAGCTTATGCAGCTGGATTGATCAACGGCGTTGCTGACGATACGTTTGCCCCGGAGAAGAACATTACGCGCGAAGAAATGACAGCCATGCTCATGAGAGCGAAGGCTCAGGTAACGGGGACGAAAGTCGAAGAGATGACGGCAGGCGCCTCGATCCAGTTCCTGGACGAAAGCTCTGTCAGTGATTGGGCTAAACACGTTGTCGAACTTGCTGTGGACGCTGGCTACATGAATGGCCGAACCGAGCAAGAATTTGCCCCGCAAGAACATGCCACAAGGGCTGAATCCGTGGTTGTGCTGAAAAGGCTGTTAGCTGGAATTAATGTCAAATAGGTTATTATTTCGAAGAGATTGCTGTCTACCGACCGTTCCGGTCAGGTGGTTGGCAATCTTTTTCATTTATGGATAAGAAGGGATAACTTTTACTTTTGCGTCGCTCTATCTTGACTTAACCTTTATTTAATTTTTTTGTTAAAATCTAAGTATGGAATCGAATCTACTCAAACAAATATTTTCGTTGTAAAGATGGCTGTGCTGCAAAGTCGAAGGGCTACGTTGCATTACATACAACGTAATGGTGTAGTCAGACCGCGATTGCAGTCTTTCGTTGCACATCATACAACTATTTATTGCAAAGGGTGAATTGTAAGCGGTTTAAATGCAACAATCGTTGTATAAAGTGCAATATAGAGGCGAAGTGAGGCCTCTTTACGGCCAAATGGTTGCACAAAATGCAACATGCTGTCACAGTCGCTGCTATCGCTCCAGCAGCACCTCTCTGAGGGGAACTACAGGGCCCTATTTCATCGAAATAGGCTCCTCGTCACGTGGAGGGGAACTGACGTCCTCTATTTGTCCGTACTCTTGAAGAAATCGGGGTTAGGCGGTCAAATAGGGGCCAGCAGTTCCGCTTGAACGCGGAAACGGGCTTTATTTGTTAGAATAGCGCCCTGTAGTTCCTCCAAGTGGCCCAGCTAGCTTACCTCTCCTATGAGGATCCCCCTCCGCCAAATGTCTCAGTAACGCTGAATTTTTAGCGGCGTTGGGGGTTCTCCACCGCTAAAATTCGCTCCTACTGGGCTCTTAACAAGCTAAACTACGGAGGGAAATTAACTCCTCCAATGATACCTTTCTCCTCAACGAGGAACCACTGGGCACTGAAATAGGTCCTTTTTCAAAAGATAAGAATTTATATGTTTTGGGTTAATCGAAAGCACAACCTTTATTGATAGATAAGAAGGTATAAGTTTCTACTTCTGCGTCGCTCTACCTTGACAAACGGGCTCGTCCTAAAGGACGACGAAGTCGTTTATCCTTGTATGATTAGTTGATAATTATAGTGAGTTGAAGCAATGTTTTGGGTCACTTCTGGTATTGGGCAACCAATGGGTGAAAGGAGAAGACTAATGCGAAGAAATATTATCATTGTGATTGTTTGCGCTGTAATTATATTAGCAATTTCTGTGTTTATGTATTACATGAAAGACAATCCTTACTCAATGAAGAATCGAATGCCCAAAGAAACGTTAAGAAATTTCTATGATGTTTACTCAAAAGGAATGGACGGTACTTCAGAATTTATGAAAAATTATAATGCTGGTAATCTTGCCAATTACAGATTTTACTACGGTGATATAATTGGATATAAAATAGAAAAGATTAAAGAGCTAGATCCCTTACATAAGGAGGCGAAAGTGAAAGTTAAAGTTAAAGATAAACAGAAAGCTTATACAGATTTCATTACTTTAGAGTTCGTTGATAACAAATGGTTAATTAGTAATTATTCAAGTTCAAGTCAAGAAAGATGGCCAACCCTACCTTAAGTGATGAGGCTGTAGTTAAAAGGCAGTTGTAAAGCCAGAATTGAAAGCCGAATCGGAGTAATAGGTTGCCAAAAATAGAATGAAAAAGGGAATAGAAAGGGAATTTTAAGAAGCAACTGAAGCCTCCTATCCTATAACCTCCCCATGCCCGAACAAGACAAGGACCTAGCCTAAGGCTAAGTCTTTTTTTAATATCGTGTCTGGCCAAGCTAGGCACAACAAACGAAAAAAGAAACCGCAGTAGTCCGTAAGCGCACGATTTTGACAGCTTGGATCAAGGAAATCGCACATTCATCCACAATTTTATGAATTCGATTTTTTTCAGCTGTAGCATCTCAAAGCAACTTTCGTCGGTAGCGTGTCAAATCCCTCATTTTTCTTGTCTGGAGAAAAAAGTAAAAATAGTACACAAATCAGTAAAATATCAGATTCATACGTGAAATTGAAAAGGCCTTATAGTAGATCTATACAATGATACCTATATAGAGAGGTGAACCGTGTGTTGATCAATCATTCAGAAAGGGTTGCTCTAACTTCGTCTACGCCAAGGCCCAAAAGATCTTTCTGGAACCAGCCGAGAAAAGAAGCGTTTGCGGGATGGTTATTTCTATCGCCTGTGTATGTATGCATACTGATTCTTGGCGTGTTTCCGGTCTTGTTTTCCCTATTTTTAAGCTTTTGCCAGTGGAACTTGGTTGGCGGCCTTTCAAGTATTAAGGTCATAGGATTTGATAATTTTAAGCTGCTATTCGAGGACGATAAGTTTTATATGGCTTTAAAAAACAACTTAACGTATACGGTAATTACAGTGCCGATTGGACTCGTTCTAGCGTTAATTCTATCGGTCCTTATACATGCCAGAGTGTTTGGGCAAAGCTACTTTAAAATTGCTTTTTTCATCCCGTACATTTCTTCGATAACAGCTCTTGGTGCGATATGGAGCGCTTTGTACCATCCCTCCTTAGGCCCGATTAATCAGTTTTTGCTTCGCCTGGGGGTCACCAACCCGCCGAAATGGTTAGCGGATACGCATTATTCATTAACATCGATTATGATTATCGCGATTTGGGCAGCGTTAGGTTATCAAATTATTATTTTTATAGCTGGTTTGACGAATATCCCGGATGAGCTTTATGAAGCGGCTAATATGGATGGCGCCTCTTCCTTCCAACAATTTTTCCGGATTACACTTCCCTTGCTGGCCCCGACAACTTCGTTCTTAACAATAACAACACTGATGTCATCCTTCAAGGTGTTTGATTTGATAGCATTCCTCACGGGAGGGGGGCCGAACGATTCATCCACCGTGCTTGTCTATCGCATTTATGAGGAAGGCTTCCAGAACTTCAGGATGGGGTACGCTTCAGCGATTTCATGGGTGTTGTTCCTTATTATTGGCGTCGTAACTTTGCTTACTTATCGACTGCAAAAGCATTCCGCTTACGAATAGCAGAAAGGAGAGAGCTTGCTTGTTATTGAAAAAGATAGATATACCCAAATGGATCACTACGCTGTTGATGGGGTTATTTTCGTTCCTGTTCCTTCTGCCTTTGCTTTGGATGCTCTCGGCGGCTGCGAAGTATGAGAAGGATGTGATGGTATTCCCCATTCAGTGGATTCCAACCAAGTGGAACTTGATCAGCAACTTCCAGGAAGTTTGGCTGAGCAGCGTCCCATTCACTTTGTTTTATTATAATTCGCTAAAGTTGGCGCTTACGATCACCTTTGTAACGCTGCTTTTCTCTTCCATGGCGGCATTTGCTTTTACCAAGCTCCAATTTCGTGGACGTAACATGGCTTTCGGGATTTTACTTTCTTTGATGATCATCCCTTCTGAATCTACGCTCGTGCCTCGCTATCTGCTGCTCAAGTGGCTTCACTTGTACAACACGCATGCGGGATTAATGCTTATGGGGATGTTCTCAACGATTTATTTTACCTTCTTGCTGCGGCAGTTCATGGTTTCCATTCATAGTGAATATTTGGAAGCGGCAAAAATAGATGGAGCGGGATATGTTAGAATGTATGTGCAAATCATCTTGCCGTTGTCGAAACCGATCCTGGCAACGGTAGCCATTATTAAATTTATCTGGGTGTGGAACGATTATCAGAATCCGCTGATTTTCCTTATATCGAAGCAATTGTACCCGATTCCGCTGGGTTTGCAGCTTTTCAAAAATGAATTTGCCGACAATTACGCCGTCCTGATGATGGCCTCTGTGGCTGCTATTTTACCTCTATTAATTATCTTTATTATCCTGCAAAAGCAAGTGATTAAAGGCATCGCGCTTGGCGGGGTAAAAGGTTAATTGCTACTTATAGGAAAGTAAAGATATGACACAAAGAGCGCAAAATATTATACGATCTTGGGGAAATAATCCGTGTAAAATTCTGGATATCAACAAAAAATGAACTATTGGGGGACGTCATATGAAAAAAAAGCAAGCCATATTGATGAGCAGCGCCTTATTGACGATGTCTATTTTGAGCGCGTGCAGCTCGGGTTCAAATCAAGGAAATACAGGATCAACAGCCGTTACAACAAGCGCAGCACCTGCGGCAACACAAGCGGATGCGAAGCCGGTAAATCTTAAATTTTACACGTGGGATAATGAAACGAATCAAGTTGCCCGACAAAAGATGATTGATGCCTTTCAAGCCAAATATCCGAACATTAAGGTGCAAAATATTTCATTAGTTCCCGGGAATTCTGTAGAAAGCATGAAGAAAATGGATGTATTGATGTCATCCGGAGAAGAAGTGGACGTTCTTGAGTACGGGAACATTGATGAGACGTTGGCGAGAGCGGCTGCAGGCGTCCTTGCTCCCCTGGATGAATTTTATGCCAAAGGGAATGTAAAACCGGAAGAAGATTACTACATTAATCCGAAAGTGAATGGGAAATATTACGCAACGATGCTGACATCAAGTCCCTACTTTGTGTTGATTAATGAGGATGCCTTGAAGGAAGCCAATCTGTCTCTGCCATCGTTCGAGTGGACCTGGGATGAATTTCGGGACTATGCCAAAAAACTTTCGAAAGGCGAAGGCAACGATAAACGATACGGCGCTTATTTCCACACGTGGGGTGAGTATACGAATCTAATTGCGTATTCCGATCTCAAGAGCCCTTATTTGACAAGCGATCTCAAGCCTGGGTTCAATGATCCGTCGTTCGCTTATTTCTTCAATTTGCGTCGTGCCATGGAGAAAGATGATAAATCCGTCAAACCTTTAGCTGATGTTGTTGGAGCGAAGTTAAGTTATATCACGGAATATTTGAACGGCAAAGCGGCTATGCTGGCAACGGCGCCATTCATGCTAGACAATGTCATGAACAAAGAGAAGTATCCGCACACGTTCAAATCGGTCATTGCCCCGCTGCCTCGCGCTTCCAAAAGCGGCGAACAAGGCATTACCAACATCGGAGGATCGTACGTCTCAGTAGCCTCCAATTCGAAGCACAAGCAAGAAGCTTACGATTTCATTCGCTATATGACGACGGAACAAGAGGCAAGACTCGAATTATCCGGTTACAAAAAGGCTGATCCGAAAGCAATCGTAGATCGGCTGTATGGCAAAGCGGCGGATATTATCGACGTAACGTCGCTGCAAACAACCATTTTTGATAAGCGCATAAAAACGAATTTCGATCCTGCAATCTCCGTTTCATACGGTAACCAGTTGAAGGCTGTATTGGAAAAAGGCTTTAGCAAATTCATGCTGGATAATACGACTGCCGAGGAAGCGCAAAAGTGGATGATGGATGAATCGGATAAAATCGCCAAACAAAATGCGAAATAGGCGATAGGGTCCTCATGGACACACGGGTAGAGGGCGTAATAACGTCCTCTATGTTTTCGTTCATAGGGAAACAGTCGTTATGCTATGATAGGGGTAGTTGAATGTTAGTTACATGCTTAGCATCCAGAAGGCAGAAGGAGTTCCTATGAGAATAAACTCACTATTTCGATTTTCCTTTTATCGACGCATTCAAATCTCATTTCTCTGTTTTATTTTGCTGCCGACTGTCGTTGCCTCGTTTCTCAATTATTCGATTACGCATAATAATGTGAAGGAGAAAATCTTTCTCAGCAATCAAACGGTGCTTACCGTCATTGCCAAGGATATATCCAAAACAATTGATGATATGACCTATGCCTCGAATTTTTTTGTTCAGGATGAAAATGTGAAAAAACAGCTGCGCAATTTCATGGCGATGAAGCGCATTGAGAGTTTCCATGATTTTGAAACTTATTTGCAGATCAAAGATTTTTTCAGCCTGGTGGATGTCAAAACGATGAATCCGGATATTCTGATGTACGTGTCCAATCAAGCTGGATTTATCGTCCAGTCCAGTGAGATCCAGGGAGCGGACCCGGAAATGACGAGACAGCAGTATGAAATCGTCAAGTCGCGTGTGGATCTGTCGAAGCCGAATATTTTGCAATGGCTCGGAACTGTACCTACGCAGGGGTCAAACGCATTAACCAACAAGGCGTATTTACTTGCCAGGGTCATCAAATCTCCAAGCGATACGCAGCAGTTAGGTACTTTGTTTATCTCCATACCGGAGCGTTATTTTATGAAAGCGTTCACTCAACTAAGCACTTCGAAAATGGCCTTGTTTGATGCTGAAGGCAAATTGATTGCGGGTGATCCGATCGTCTCTTATGGCATCGACGCTACTGCGAGAAATAACATTAGAAATGAAAGTCTGATTCAATACTCAGGCTGGAAGCTCATCAGTGAGACGCCGGACGCGCAAGTGACCGGTCAAATTACGAAAACATTTTTCATTACGCTGCTGCTGATCATCCCTTTTTTTCTGATCTTCTTTGTCGTCTCGATGTACGTAGCAAAGCGTCTTCATCGGCCCATCCGGCAGCTTCAAGCGGGGGTTAAGCAATTCGGTAATGGCAATCGCCGGATTCGGTTTGAACAAGACGGGAAAGATGAAATTTCGGACTTGGGCCGAACCTTGAATATTATGCTGGAACAAATCAACCAGTTGATTGTGGAAAATGAACAGGAGCAAGAGCAGAAACGTGAATTGGAGCTTCAAGCGCTTTATTCGCAGATCCGTCCTCATTTCCTGATGAATACACTGAATTCCATTAAGTGCAATTTGGCACTGGATAACGAGATGGTCCATAGTCAAAAGATTAATTCATTAATGAGCTTGTTGAGGGCTTATATGAAGTTCAATGAACCTTCTAGTCTGGGAAATGAATGTAAATTGCTGTTTCATTATGTGGACATCATGCAAATGCGCAGTGATCTGGAGGTTCAGTTGGATATTGAGCTTCCTCCGTTGCTTGCAAATTTAGGTTTCCCGAAACTGCTGCTTCAACCCATTGTGGAAAATGCCTTTGTGCATGGCTTTAAGAAAGCCGTTGATCAACCACGGATTATCATACGAGCTAAGCAAAACGACCATCGCGTGGAGATTTCTATCTCCGACAACGGATTAGGAGTGAGTGCGAAGAAAATAGACCTGCTCAATGCCGAACTGCAAAGCTCGCAGGATGCAGAAGCCTGGCAAGCGGATAAGCGCGTAGGGCTATGGAATGTTTTTCAACGTCTGAAGATGACCTATGGCAGCGCCTCATCCATGATATGCGCACAGAGCGAACTCGGCGGCTTGATTGTTACACTCGGATTTAAAGAGAAATTACCTACAGGGGGATCTGCATGTTGAATGTCATGTTGGTAGATGATGATGTGCCGATGATCAAATATTTAACGAAGCTGATTTCCTGGGATTCGTTGGGGCTGCGGCTTGCTGCGACGGCAAACTCGGGAGAAAGTGCCATGCAGATTTTCCATGAAACGCAGCTCGATTTGGTGATTACGGATATTGGGATGCCGCAAATGGATGGCTTGGAACTGGTCGCTCAGCTGAAAGCGTTGAAGCCTGAGCTTCAGGTGGTATTTTTGACCTGTCATGAAGAGTTTCATTATGCCAGAAAAGCCGTGCAACTAGATGCTGTCGATTATTTAATTAAAGATGAATTAACCTCTGAGCAGCTCGATGAAAGCTTGCGCAAAGCTATTCAGCTGCTGACTGAGACTAGGAATCAAATAGAGGACATCGTATATAAGCAGGATTTGATCAAAAATAAAGATTTACTCAAGCAGACGTACTTTCAGCAGCTTCTTACAACATCCTCTGCCACGGAGATGCTCAGTTATGGGAAAAGGTTAGGCATTAACTGGGGGCATTCGCACTTTCTTATGGCGATTGGTTCCTTTCATAGAGCTTCGGTCTATAAGCAGTATAGATTTGAAGATATGAATTTGCTGCTGTACGCAGCCGGGAACATAGCCAATGAGTTGTCGCTGCAATCGCAGCAGCAGGTTACTTTATTTTCCGATGCGGACGGTCAATTGATTTGCATTTATAATTATCAGCCGAACTTGAGCTTGAATACGACTACCCTGTTTAAGGATTATTTATTGTCTTTGCGCGAACTAATTAAACAGTATTTGAAGATGGATGTGTTCCTTCATTACGGAACTCCTTTTAAAGGCGTGGAAGGGGTAAGCGCAAATTACAAGACGATGAAGATATGGCAGAAGTCCTCGTTTTATGAGGATGATACGTTTGGAGCGATCAGGTTGCAAGAAGTCCCCTTGTGGAATGTCAATCATTCGTTGGAAGAACAATGGGATCGGATTACGGAGGCTGTCAAAGACGCCACTACGAATGGGATTACCCGATCCCTATGCGCTTTGGAAACTTTCGTTCGTGAAGAACGAATGGAGTCGGGGATGTTCCTTGCTGCGTGCTCGCATCGCATTCGGCTGATTGAATTGGATGCTAAGCATAAAAGTGAAGAAACGTTCCATAGCTGCTTATTGAGGTGCAAGCGGTTAAAAGAGAGCCTTGAATTAATCAGCTGCAAATTGGAAGAGCTGCATGCGGCCTCGATGCATATGGCGATAGATAAAAAGCCGAAGCTTCAGCAAATCGACCGGTATATAACGGATCATTTGGCAGAAAATATTTCGATGGTGGATATCGCCGATTATTTGTTTCTGAATCCAAGCTATTTTTCGCGGTATTTCAAGCAGGAGACCGGCGTGAATTTCGTTGACTACTACCATCAATTCAAAATGAAAATTGCCTGCGGCTTGTTAAAAGAAAAGCAATACAACATTGAAATGATAGCGCTAAAGTTAGGCTATATGGAACGGACGTATTTTTCAAGAATATTTAAAAAGTATGTAGGGGTTAGCCCTAAGCATTATAAATAAGGCCCGACTGGCGGGAAGGTTACAGTGGACGATTCCGGTTGTAAGCGTGTACACTGGTAGATAGACGCAAAAAAGGCAGAGGCATCCAAACGAACTGAACTCCGCTTTGCTCACCGTCGACATTCCGTTTGAACAATGGAGGCTGAACATGAGGAAAACGCTATTTAATCGGCTGCTGTTATCTTATATGCCGATTTTTATTATCGTGGTCACGTTTACGTTTTTCGTGTTTTTTCAGGTGCTGAGTGAACAAAGCCGCAAAGAGGCGCTGAATGCCAATAAAATGTTGTCCTTGCAGGCGATGCGCTTAATCGACACATCACTGAAGGCGATTGACAACATGGTGATGATGGAAACGATTAACAACAAAGAATTGAGCGATTTTTTCAATAATGAATCCAAAAGTAATGTGTTCACCAATATTAGCGCGGTAAAAAAAATGCGCGAGATGATCGCCTCGTACCCCATGATTGATTCGATCTATTTGGTGCGGTTTGAAGATAATTTTGTGCTCAGCAATGCGACAAGCGATCAGCTAAGTAACTATAAGGATGAGCCGTTTATTCAGAGCGCCAAGGACCCGCTAGGCAGCAAAAAATGGTCAGGCGTAAGAGACTTCGAGCAGTTTTCTGTCAAAGGCAGCAAGCCTGTAGTCAGTCTGGTGCGGGGGGCGCCATTCATCACAGGCGAGAAGGGAATGATCGTCGTCAATGTAGCGACGGATTCGTTGCGGACCAGCATTGCCGACTTGTATGATCCCAAAACAAGTTATATTGGCCTTCGCGACGCCTTGGGCAACGAGTTGTTTCGTGATTCCCGCTCAAATGAACAAACAAGGATTTTCTCAAATTATGTATCCAGTTATACGGGATGGTCCTATCAAAGCGGGCTTGTGAACGGCAAGGTGTTTCATGTGATTTCCTCCCTCTATAACGTTTGGTTTATTATCGGAATTGCGATGATTGTGGTTGGATTTGTGTGGTTGCTCTATGTGACCAGGCGCAATTCGAAACCGTTGGAACAAATTGTGGCGCGTATTCGCGGTTACCGTCTCCCATTGTCCAAGGAAGGGGGAGATGAATTCTCGTTCATCGAATCTGCTTTGTCCAATATCATTGAACAGTCCAATCAATATCAACAAAAACATGAAGAAGACAGGCATCTCCGGGCGAGATACTTGTTTCATCAGCTTATTGAAGGCGACACGGGTTTAACGCATGAGGAATGGGTGGAAGAAATAAACAGCCTGCAGCTTCCCTACGTTTCCAACCGCCAAGTGGTGCTGGTGATCGAAATGGATAAATACAGCGATTTCTGCTGTCAGTACTCACGCAAGGATCAAAACCTTCTCAAATTTGCGCTGCGCAGCGTTATTCAGGAGCTTGCACCGAAATATGAGCTCGTGCTTTGGGCCGAGTGGACGTCCGCTTCTCAGCTTAGCGTTATGGTGTTTATGGGGAACGAGGAGGAAGCCGGCGTTTCCTCGATCCTTCAGCTTTTTGATCATGTGCGTGAGTGGGCTCAGGAGAACTTGAAATTTACGGTAACGGTGGGTATTGGTGAGCAGGTTATGCAGCTTGCGAGTGTTGCGAATTCGTATAAAGAAGCGTTAAGGGCGCTTAAATATAAAATTGCGCTTGGCGAAAACAGGTTGATTACCAGCGAACATATCGCCAATCACGGACAGGCCGAAGTATTTTCACATCTCAATGCCATTCGATCTATGATTCAGTCGTTCAGACTTCTTGAAGATGAGTGGAAGACGAAATATGACGAGTTATTTGGCGAAATGAAGATTGGGCTATTAACCAAAGATGAAATTACGAATCTGATGAACTATTTAATTTATTATTTGGGCCGGGAAATGGCGGGGATGACGAAAGAGTCTCAAGAAATGTGGATGGTGGACGGCCTGCCGAGGCTTAGTAAAGTTATGGATGACTGCCATTCCCTTGAACAAATGCGGGAAGAATCCCTGAACGTATTGGACAGCTTATACGACGGTCTACTGGAAGCGCAGGACAGGCGTCTGCATGCAGCAACGATTCGCGACATGCGGAAGTTCATCGAAGAAGAATATGCCAATCCGAATATGTCGTTGGATTACCTCAGTTTAACCTTCAACATTAGCAGCAAATATGTGAGCAAGCTGTTTAAAGAAGAGACGGGACAGAAGTTCGTCGACTTCCTGATTGATATCCGCATCCAGGCAGCACAGCGATTGCTTGCGCAATCCGATGCTCCGATGCAAGAAATTGCGGAGCAGATCGGTTATACAAGCGCAATCTCTTTCAGCCGTGTGTTTAAGAAAGTGATAGGCTGTTCGCCTAGCGAATACCGCGAGGATGCGGTGCGCAAAGAGACCGGGTGAATTTCGTTAAACGGTAGAAAATAGTTTGCTTGGCTGCAGCAGCTCCGGAGAACCTCCGGGGCTGCGCGTTTTTTCAGGCAATGCGAAAACGGTTAAGGGCACGATTCTTGTTTCTTGCAGCTGGCTGCAATCGCCTTTACGATGAAGGTGTGAAAGCGCATTCCATCCAGACGAAAGGAGAAGGAGCCTATGTTAAGCATGCAGAAGGAATTAGGAATGTCCATGAAAAAGATGAAGCGTCACTGGCAGTTATATCTGGTTGTCTTTTTACCGCTGCTGTATTTGGTCATTTTCAAGTACATTCCTATGGCTGGCGTCGTCATTGCTTTCAAAGACTACAACGTCATCAAAGGTATTTGGGGCAGCCCGTGGGTGGGTCTGAAATACTTCGAACAGTTTTTTGAATCGCCGAATTTCTGGTTATATTTGAAAAACACGCTGGGCATCAGTATGTACGGTTTGCTTGTGGGCTTTCCAGCTCCGATCCTATTGGCGCTCGCTTTGAATGAGATTCGTAACGGTTTCTTCAAAAGCAGCGTGCAAATGATTACCTACGCGCCTTACTTTATATCGACGGTTATCATGGTTTCGATCCTCATTGTCACCTTGTCGCCAAACGTCGGTATTATCAGCAAGTTCCTGCATACGCTCGGTGTGGAAAATACCAATCTCATGGGAATTCCGAGTTTGTTCAAATCGATCTATGTTTGGTCGGATGTTTGGCAGCATACAGGTTATGGAGCCATCATTTACATTGCGGCTTTGTCAAGTGTGAACCCTGAGCTTTATGAATCGGCCAAAGTAGATGGCGCCTCCCGGATACAGAAAATCATAAACATCGACATTCCGAGTCTGATTCCGGTTTCCGTCATCCTGCTAATCCTCAATTTAGGCAACATCATGAAGCTTGGCTTCGAAAAAATATATTTAATGCAAAATCCGCTCAACGTCAGCACATCGGAAGTCATTTCGACCTATGTGTACAAAGTGGGACTGCTTAGTTCCAGCTTCAGCTTCTCGGCGGCGATTGGTTTCTTCAACTCGGTTGTCAATTTGATTCTTCTTATTGGGGTCAATTACATCGCCAAAAAGTTGTCCAGTTCAAGCCTGTGGTAACCGTCGGCCCCTTAGTTCGTAGTAAGGAGGATTTTCCATGATCAAAACGTCAAGCATTCGCGAATCGCAAGGCGACCGATTGTTTCTGCTCAGCATTTATATCTTTCTGATCGCGGTGTTAATTGTCGTCTTGTTTCCGCTCATTTTCATCGTCAGTTCATCATTTAGCTCACCGCAAGCCGTTGTCTCTGGCAAAGTGTGGCTGCTTCCTGTCGATGTAACGCTGGAGGGCTACAAAGCGGTGTTCCGCAATCCGCAAATCGTAACCGGTTACATGAATTCGTTCATTTATGCCGTGGTTGGCACGGTCGTCAACGTCGCATTAACCGTCATGCTGGCCTATCCCATCGCCAGAAAAACATTCTATGGCCGCAATGTCATCATGGTGCTGCTTGTGATTACGATGATGTTCGAGGGAGGACTTATCCCGTTCTATCTCGTTGTCAAAAATCTGCATCTGCTCGATACCCGGTGGGCGATGATCTTGCCTGGCGCCATGGCGGTGTTTCAAGTTATTATAGCCCGCACCTTTTTTCAAACATCGATCCCTGATGAAATTGCCGAAGCGGCGGAACTGGACGGATGCAGCGATATCCGATTCATAACGAGTATCGTACTGCCACTCTCCAAGCCGATTCTGGCTGTGCTGACATTGATGTATGCGGTTGGCCATTGGAACGCCTACTTCGATGCCTTGATTTTCCTGAAATCACCGAACTTGTTCCCGCTGCAAATCGTTCTGCGCAACATTCTTATTCTCAATACGATTGATCCGACTATGGTGTCCAAAGTTGATCAGATGCTGGCCCAGCAAGGGCTGAAGGACCTGCTTAAGTACTCGCTAATCGTTGTGGCAAGCGCGCCGGTTCTCATTATTTATCCGTTTGTACAAAAGCATTTTGTTAAAGGCGTCATGATTGGTTCATTAAAAGGTTGAAGGAATAGGATTGTCAAATTGGGAGGAGTTGTTACGATGAAAAAATGGCATCAATCATACGCAGGTTTAGTGGGAGTTGCACTATGTTTCTCCCTCGTCTTGAGCGCTTGCAGCACAGAATCCGGCACACCTGCTGGAGACGCCACTACAGGCAGCGCGCCAACCGCAAGTGAAGATTTCACCCCTATTGGGCAATTTCCAATTGTGAAGAAGCCCATGACGATTAAAATGTTCGCTCCGCAGCTGGCCAGCATCGAAAACATGGAGACGAACTCTTTTACCAAATATCTGCAGGACAAGACGAACATTCAAATTAAATGGGACCTTGTGCCTGACAAAGCGTTAAATGACCGCAAACAGCTAATGCTCGCAAGCGGCGATTACCCTGAAGTGATTTTGCAAGGAGCTTTAACGAAAGATGAGCAGATGAAGTACGGCAAACAAGGCGTATTTATTCCGTTGAACGATTTGATTGATACCTATGCGCCTAACTTCAAGAAAGCAATGGCTGACCTGCCCTACTTGAAAAGCTCCATCACGTCGCCGGACGGCAATATTTATGCCCTTCCGCAAGTGAACGAGTGCTATCACTGCAACTATGCTCAAAAGCTTTGGATTAACCAGGCCTGGCTGGATAAGCTCGGATTGAAAATGCCGGCGACAACAGACGAATTTTATGAAGTATTGAAGGCATTTAAGGAAAAAGATCCGAACGGCAATGGGAAAAAAGATGAAATCCCGCTGACCGGTTCGGATGACATGTGGGCAGGCAACATCGCGTCTTTCCTGATGAACGCCTTCATTATTGACGATCAGATCGATAAAGACAGCGGCACTTTCCTGCAGTTAAAGGATGGCAAGGTGGATTTAACTGCCAATAAGCCCGAATGGAAGCAAGGTCTGTTGTACCTGAACAAGTTGTACAAGGAAGGCTTGATTGATCCAGCATCTTTTACACAAAACTCCGATGCGATTCAGCAGTTGGGTAACCGACAAGACGCAAATGTGATGGGCGGTATAACGACGGCGCTGATCAGTTACGCGCACTCGCCGGATGAGAAGCACCTGCGCCACAAGGATTATGTTACCGTTCCTCCGCTCAAAGGACCTAACGGTGTGCAGCAGGCCGGCTATTTTGCAGGTATAGGCAGTTCGCAAATGGCGATTACGAATAAAGCGACCAAAGAGCAGCAAATTGCTGCGATTCGATTGGCCGACTATTTGTACACCGAAGAAGCGATTGTTTTGGAAGAGCGCGGTACTGAAAACGTTGGATGGCGAAAGGCGAAGGACGGCGAGCTGGATATGAACGGCAAGCAGGCGAAATATGCAGTTATTCCTAAGGTCGACAACAAACCTACGCATAATGATGGGTGGGAACAAATTGGGCCGTCGCTCCGTACGTTCCAATATCGCGATTCATGGGCTGCCCTGCAAGATCCGCTTGCAGAAGGGGCGTATGAAGTGCGTTTGAAACGTGAATCAGCGAAATATGAACCTTTCCAATCGAAAGTGATGTATCCACCCAGTGTGTTCATCGCATTGGAAGATGCCGAAGTTGCGGCACAGCTGAAAACAACGATTCGTGATTACATCAAGTCGAACATGGCGCAGTTTATTACGGGCAGTAAAGACATCGATAAGGAATGGGATAGTTATGTAAAAGGCTTTGACGGCTTGCAGCTTGGTAAATATATTGAAATTTATCAGAAAGCTGTTGCCAAAAAGTAACATCCGAGAGAGCTTGAACCTGCATTTAGAAAAAAAACAGAATTATACCAAAGGAATGAGAAAGGTCGGATGAGATGAATCTTGTTCAGAAGTTAACCCCCACAGCCAGACAATTAGCTTATCAGAACTGGGAATTTGGCTTGTTTCTTCATTTTGGGCTGCGCACGTTTTATGAAGGTTACGTTGATTTCGATGAAAGGCGGATGGATCCGGGTGCATTTAACCCCGTTCAACTGGATTGCGAGCAGTGGATTCGAACGGCTAAAGAGGCGGGAATGAATTACGCCGTTCTAACTGCGAAACATCATGATGGATTTTCCAACTGGCCTTCGCGGTTTAGCCAATTTAGTGTGGCCGCTTCTCCGTGGAAGGAAGGGAAAGGGGATGTCATTCGCGAATTTGTTGAGGCATGCCGCAAATATGATGTGAAACCGGGGCTGTACTATTCGCCGTTTGACGGCTCTGCCGATTTTTACACCCAGGATGCGAAAGCTTATGATGATTATTTCGTCAACCAAATCACCGAACTGCTTAGTACGTATGGTGACATTGACATCCTGTGGTTTGACGGTTGCGGCTCTGAAGGGCATTCGTATGATTGGAATCGCATCATTGGTGAAATTCGGCGTTTGCAGCCACAGATTTTAATTTTTAATATGGGGGATCCCGATTTTCGCTGGGTAGGCAACGAGGACGGTATTGCCCCGATGCCCTGCTGGAATGTCGTAGATGCAACAGAGTTTTCCATTTTGACGGAGAAAAAGGAGCAGTTAGGCGATCGTTTGTGGTTGCCTGCGGAATGCGATGTTCAGATGCGGGGGAACTGGTTTTATAGCGACAGCGATGAACATACCCTGAAAAGTGTGGAAGAACTCATGGGCATTTATTTGCATTCGGTTGGCAGAGGCGCAAACTTGCTTCTCAATATCGGGCCGGATCGAAACGGTTTGCTTCCTGAGAAGGACGTGGAAAGGCTGCTTGATTTCGGTGCGGAAATTCGCAGACATGTAGGGAGTCCATTTGCAACGCTGGCGCAATGCGATAGAAGGGACCGCCATACGTGGGTTTACGAGACGGAGCAAGCACAAGTGCTTGATCTTGTTGTCTTGGAAGAGGATTTGACAGAAGGCGAACATGTAAGAAGTTTTAAGATTAGTATCATCACGCAAAAGTCGAGACGACCTGTCACGATTTATGAGGGACAACATATCGGCCACAAAGCGATCATTCGTGTCCCCGCCATCAAAGTCCGTGGAATTATGGTTGAAATCACGGAAAGTGATCAAGAAGCCAATCTTTTAGGACTAAGTTTTCATCATGTGGGCAATGGAAATGAAAACGGGAGGTAAGCAGATGAAAATCGGATTAAGTTCGTATAGTTTGCTGCAAGCGTTGAAATCAGGGAAAATGACTATTTTGGATGCAGTTGATTGGGTGAAGGCTAATGGCGGCGAACATTTGGAGCTTGTTCCTTACGGTTACACGCTGGTCGATAATCTGGAACTCGCGGATCAGCTTAGAAATAAGGCGAAAGAGGTCGGCATCGACCTATCCAACTATTCCATTCCCGCCAATTTCGTACAGGAATCGGAGGCGGAATTCGAAGCGGAAATGGATCGCGTCAAGCAGCATGTTGATCTTGTGCATCGCTTAGGCATTCGGCATATGCGCCATGATGTTACCGCTTTCACTTTGCCTCCTGAGAAAATGACAATAAAATACTTTGAAGACAGCTTACCGCTTATTGTTCGGGGCAGCCAAATCATCGCTGACTATGCGGCCGAATATGGCATTACGACGACGATTGAAAATCACGGCTTTTCCGTGCAAGCAAGCGATCGCGTACAGCGTGTGCTGCTCGAAGTCAACCGCCCCAATTTCAAAACAACATTGGATGTAGGCAATTTTATGTGTGTAGATGAAGCGCCGTTGGTCGGCGTGCGCAAGAATTTGCCATATGCGTCCTTAATACACTTTAAGGATTTTTACTTCAGACCTTACTTCCAGGACCCGGGAGAAGGCAATTGGTTCCGGACGTCGAACGGTAATTATTTAAGAGGCGCGATCGTCGGCCAGGGAGATATCGAGATCCGTGAGGTCGTTAAGCTGATCAAAAGCTCGGGTTACGACGGCTATGTAACGGTGGAATTCGAAGGCATGGAGGATTGCGAGTTGGGGTCACAGCTCGGAATGAACAATTTGAGAAGACTGTGGAATGAAAATTAGCATGTAGTATAAGGCTGCCTCCGCTTGATTCAAGCGGTTTGGCAGCTGTTTTTATTACTGCGAACGTCGAACGTCGAGCGCGGAACCAGGCCCGCCGGAACGCCCGAACCCCCGAACCCCGAACCCCGAACCCCGAACCCCGAACCCCGAACCCCGAACCCCGAACCCGCCGCCGCCCGAACCCGCCGCCGCCCGAACGTCGCCCCCGAATCATTAAGCTTGTTTTACGACGCTAACTTCTACAGCGCATTCCGCCTACGTTACCGTTAAAAACCAACTTTTCTGCTGGAGCTAACCGGTGCTGCTCCCCTCATATGGGAACTACAGGTCGCTATTTCACGGAAAAACGGCATATGAGTAGGTGGAGGGAACTGGTGTTCGCTATTTTGCTTTTTTTGAAGAAATGGCGCTCTTTTAGCTGAAATAAGATCCTGTAGTTCCCCTACTACTCACGAACCTCCTATTTTTACCAAAATAGCGTCCAGTGGTTCCCTTAAATAGTATTCCGCACAGCCGGACAGCTCGTTACGCGACCCAGACCAACTCGGTCAGCCCCGTCAGCCCCATCAAGATACTAACACATCAAGACTGACAGTCTCGCCAGTGCTGAAAACCAACGTATCAGTCTCCGCTATTCCTTACGGCTGGCATCTCTTCGTATTAACTCCGCTTGCGGTAATGTTTGGGCGCGAGGCCGCCATATTTTTTAAACAAACGGGAGAAGTAGCTTTCGTCGGGATAGCCGAGGGCGTCGGCGATTTCCTTAATTGGCAGGTCGGTGCTGAGCAGGAGCCGTTTCGTCTCCTCCATTTTCAAGCGGTGAATGTAATCGTGCAAGGGGTAGCCAGTATGCTGGCTGACCAATCGGCGCAGCGTGGACACGGCCATATGATGTCGATGGGCTAACTGCTCCGCGTTAAGCGGGGTATACAAGCTCGTCGCGATATCCTGCAGCACATCCACTGCTTTGGAAGTGGCCGCGTGGCCCTGCGGGAGTTTGGATCTGGCCATCCAATTGAACAGCAGCGCCTCAAGCTGAAGAGCGGCTTGATCGATCTGCGTAGGAGATCCACTCTCAAGAAGCAGGAACATGGCTTCGAGCTGCGCAATCCAAGCTTCTTCAAACCCGACGTGCTTCACGATGTCGATCTGTACGAGCCAACTGCCAAGCCATTCCTGAATGCGGCTGCCTTCAAAACGCACATAATATTCGTCCCAATGTCCACCCTCCTCCGGGCCGAAATCGACTACACTTCCGGGAAAGACAAAAAATAGGCACCCTTTCTCGACTTGCTGTAAAGGACCCTGATTCAAGCGGTAAAAGCCGCTACCGCCGGCAATATACAGAAATGCCCAACTATCGAAGGCGGCCTGGCTGCGCTGCAGCGTTCGCCCCGGCAAGTGTCCCATTCCCTTTATTGTGAGAGAGGGGATGCTGAGCTTGGACGATTCGATTTTGAGATCCACGATGCGAATTGGCTGTGGACTAATCATATAGTCCAAGAAGCGTGTCATGGGTGTCATTCCTTTCTGTCAGATAGCAAGGTAAACTGAAGCTGTATGATGAGAATTCCATGTGGCCAACCCACTAGTCAAAAGTTACAGGAGTCATGTAAGCGCTATTTATAGTATAAGTGAAGGAGACCTATCATGCCAACGTTACAAGCGCAATTCGAGACACGCTGTCTTTCCTCTTTGGTGAAAGTATTTTCAGACGAAGAGCTTCAAGCTGCAGCATATCACGCCGCCTCTGCCTTGCAAGGCGAAATTTACTCCTTTCAAGTTGCCTATCGGAGCCAAGTTCACCTGCCTTTCTCTTTGGCGGTGACGTCAACTTTGCAAGAAGGCATCCGTCTGAGCAGTGTGCAGTTGGTGCCGGCTGAATTTCCCAACAACCCGAACCATGATGGAGATGTGCTGCGCGATACGCCGGGGCTATACCCGGATTTGCTCGTGCCTGTGCCGGATTCGGGTATGCTTAAGGCAATTCCCAAACAGTGGCGCTCGATTTGGGTCACGATGGAGGTAGGCTCTGACGTGCAGCCGGGTTCTCACGCGGTAAGTATCGCCTTCGTCGACACGGCAGGGGAGACGCTATCCAGCGAAACGTTTACGCTCACCGTGCTGCCTGCCGCACTGCCGGAACAAAAGCTGCTTCATACAGAATGGTTCCACACGGACAGCCTGGTCGTCTATTACGGGTTAGAGGTGTTCAGCGAGCGATATTGGGAAATCGTTGAATCGTATGTGCAGACGGCAGCAGCGTACGGCTGCAATATGCTGCTGACGCCGATTTTTACACCTCCGCTCGATACAGAGGTCGGTGGGGAACGTCCAACGGTTCAACTGGTGGATGTCTGGAAGAACGGCGAATCCTACACGTTCGGTTTCGAACGGCTGAAGCGCTGGGTCGAGATGGGGAACCGTAACGGAGTGAAGGTGTTTGAGCTCTCGCACCTGTTCACGCAGTGGGGTGCGAAGCATGCTCCAAAAATTATGGGCATCGTTGATGGCAGAACGCAGCGCATTTTCGGCTGGGAGACGGATGCGGCAGGCGAAGCGTATCAGGGCTTTCTGGCACAATTTTTACCGGAACTGGTCGGTTTCCTCAAGGAAAATGACTTGTTGAATCGCACCTATTATCATATCTCGGATGAGCCTACGTTCGAGCATTTGACGTCCTACAGCAGCGCCAGTCTTTGTGTGAGGCAGTTTATGGGGGATGTCCCGTCTCTGGATGCACTCTCGGACATATCGTTCTATGAGCAGGGGCTTGTTCAGACGCCGGTTGCTGCAAGCAATCATATCGAACCATTTTTGGAGCGTGGAGTTGAGCCCTTATGGACCTATTATTGCTGCTCCCAATATGAAGCCGTTTCTAACCGCTTTCTCTGTATGCCATCTGCGCGCAACCGCATCTTAGGCTTGCAACTCTATAAATATAACATCGCAGGTTTCTTGCACTGGGGCTATAACTTCTGGTTCTCACAATATGCCAAATTCCCGATCGACCCGTATCGGAATACGGATGCGCATTATGCGTTCCCTGCAGGCGACCCTTTTGTCGTGTACCCGGGACAAGAAGGAACACCGCTCGTCTCCTTGCGGTTGGAAGTGTTCCGCGAAGCGCTGCAAGACTTGCGAGCTTTGGAACTGCTCGGCTCACTCATCGGCCGGGAACAGACGATTGCGTTGATGGAGGAAGGCGCCGCCGAGCCTATTACGTTTGCGTCCTATCCAAGGGACGAGGCGTGGCTGCTCGCTTGCCGGGAGCGCATTAATGCGGCGATCGGGCAAGCTGCAGCGAGTGGCGTGAGGGCAGAACAGTAGGTGCTGTCCACGTAAGCTTGAGTATGTAATTGTCGAAAAGGGGTCACGGCTCGGTACGAACAACTTGAGAAGAATGTGGTAAGAAAAAGAAGTGAAAAGGCTGCCTCCGCTTGATTCAAGCGGTTTGGCAGCTATTTTTTTACATGTATTACGACGTTGTCCCCCTCATAGGGGAACTACAGGGCGTTATTTCACAGAAAAACACTACGTGAACTAGCGAGGGGGAACTGTGGTCCGCTATTTTTCCATTTCTAGGGGAAATATCGCTCTTTTAGCCGAATTAAGAGCCTGTAGTTCCCCCGCCATTCACGAACCTCCTATTTTCGCCAATATAGCGTCCTGTGGTTCCCTTAAAAAAGTTCCACACAGTCGCCCAAATCGTTAAGCGCCCCAGATGCGCGGCATCGGCATCGATTCCTTGCCCAGCTCGGCCCAAATATACCGCAGCAGCAACTCGGATTTGAGAGCAGCGTATTCAGGATCGTTCCACAGGTTTCGAATTTCACCCGGATCTTCTTTCAGATCAAAAATTTCACCGTAGGTTTGATTGTAATACACGGTGATTTTGTATCGCTCGCCAACATATGTTTTCTGATGAATGGTTGTTGGCTCATGACGGAATTCGCAGATAGCGTGGTCGCGAGCCATGCTGGCTTTGCCGGTCCATACCCGGCTTTGGTCAACTCCCGTCATATGGTGAGGAACAGGAATTCCTGCCATGGATAGGAAGGTAGGCGCCAAATCGACGAGCGATTGGATGGCCGGCGATGTTCGACCCGCAGGCACATGTCCGGGATATCGAACGATAAACGGTAGCTTGATAAGATCCTCGTAATGAAAGCCGCCTTTATACTGCAGGCCGTGCTGCCCGAAGAAATGTCCATGATCGGTGGTAAACACCACGATGGTGTTATCGGCAAGGCCGAGTTCATCCAACCGATCCAGGATGCGGCCTATGTATGTATCCATACAGCTAATCATGCCGTAGTAGGTTGCAACTAATTGCTTGCGCTCACTTTCAGGCAGCTTCGTATGCGAATGATACCCGTGGATACCAAATCCGCTTTCACGCAAATGGGAAAAATCAGGCTCTGTCTCTTGCGTTAATCCGAAATGCGGCGGATTCTGATCATGCTCCCCAGGTGTAACGGCTGGGATCGTCAACTGATTCGGATCATACATCGTATCCCAAGGAGCCGGAACGAGATAATCCGGATGAGGGTCAAAAAAACTGGACCACAAAAAGAAGTTCTCCTCTGAATTTTTGTACTGTTCCAGCAGTGCGTTCGTTCTTTCAGCGATCCAAGTGTTGTAATGGTATTCCTCCGGGAGATCCCAGTGATGCAGTTGGGAGGGATCCATCGTACCTGTTGGAGCTAGGAAATAATCTCTCCAGTTCTTGCATCCTTTTTCCTCCATCCAAAGCGCATAATGTTGACCGACAAGGAATTCATTTGTATGATTGCGAGCTAGCTCTACATGATCAAAGCCATAGAAATCTTGGTCGAATGTTCGCCAGAATTCAAGATCCTGCAGAAGCGGGACAGACTCAAGAGAGGAATAGGCTTCGGTTGCTCGCAGGGGCTGGAAATGTGCCTTGCCGACTAAAGCGGTACGGTAAGAGGCTTCTTGGAAATCTTCGCCGACCGTATGGCGGTCCTCGAAAAGCTTGGTGCCAAGTGTCCAAGCCCCATGCTGGCTGGGGTGCATACCGGTGATGATGGAAGCGCGGGTAGGCGTACAAGTTGGATTCGGGCAGTACGCACGCGTAAACGTTGTGCCCTCCTGCACCAAACGATCCAAATTGGGAGTGGAGATTTCAGAATTAAAGGCACCCAGGGTGTCCCAATGTTGTTGATCACTTGTGATCAAAAGTATATTAGGTCTTTTCAAAGTGTCTTCTCCTTTCTAATATGTAGATAAGAGTGATTGATTTAAGTATAAGATTGATGGGGATATAACTAAATATCAATATGTTTTGCACTTGTCATTATGTTGTATTCATTATGTGGTATTCATCTTGTTGGATTCATTATCTTGGCCAAGGAGGAATAAGAAGCCATGCAAGAATATGCGTTGGAATATGCGGATTATTGGTATTCGCTGCCACACCCATTACAAACGGCGGGAGGCTGCTGGATTGTGAGGGCGGGACGGAATGAGGCAAAGCCGAATTATATGGCAGGTCCCAAAGTGATTAACCAGACCAGCATCCATTGGATTTTACAGGGGAAGGTGAGGGTTGCCACCAACAATCGGACAATTGAACTTGTGAAAGGCGATTTGTTCTGTTTGTTTCCTAAACAAACGTATACGTACGAAACGATTCATGAGTCAGACGAGAAACCGCTCAAAATGGCGTGGCTGGCGATGGAAGGCAATCAGCTTCCTTACCTTACAGCGCAATTAGGGCTCACTACAGAGATATTTTGGTTGCAACAGATTATCAACTCGGAAGTCGGAGAGGCTTTGCAGAATGTCCTCGAAGCGGTCAGTCGACCGGAAAAAGACGCTCTTCAAGAGCAAAGCTTACTGTACAATTTGTTTTGGAAAATGAACAGCGCCTCCACGCTATTAGTACGGGCAAGAAAGGCAGACTGGCTTGATGATGTGAAGGAGTATCTGGATTTGCACGCGACAGAGCATATTCGAATTGAGGATGCTGCGCGTTTAGTTGGCGTTCATCGTTCCCATCTGTTCGCCTCCTTTCGCACGAAATACGGCGTCTCGCCGCAGCAATATTTACAGAAGATCAGACTCACGAAAGGGGCAAGCTTGCTGAGAGAAACGGCATTATCCGTGACAGAGATCGCATTATCGCTCGGATATCCGGAGCTTTATTCATTTACCCGCTCGTTTACCAAATACTTTGGCAGTTCGCCTAGCGTATACAGAGAGACTTCCAAAAGAATAATTTAGGTTAGACGGCGAAAAGCGCTGGGCGACAAACCGAACTTCCTTTTAAACAGCTTGGAAAAGTGAAATTCATCATAAAATTGCAAATGGGCAGCGATTTCTTTGACAGATAAGCTGGTTGTCTCCAGCGATATCTTGGCCGATTCGAGTTTTAGAGTCAACATATATTCAGTGGGAGATAGGCCTGTTAATGAACGGAAGCGAGAGAAAAAAGTCGTCCGTGACATGCCGCTTTGATCGATAAGTTCATCAACCCGGATGACTTTGTCCAAATTTCGGTGGATGTAGATCATAATTTTATTAAGCTCTGTATGGCGGGCGGGAAGGGCAGCAGAATGCTCCTTAGCGAAGAGAAGCATCACTTCCTGTAAGATGATATTTGTAGAATACGCGTATCCGAATGGCTCAGCAATCAACAGATCAATGATCCGTTCACAGAGTTGAATGGCATCGGCTGCTTTCCCTGTAGAAACCACCTTGTTTACGGGAAGCTGCAGAGCGTGCATGGCATCCAGCGAGCTGAAATCAAGGAAATAAAATTTCCAGTCATTGCCCAGGCATCTGTACGTAGTAGGTATCCCATCTGGTACGAAAAAATAAGTGCCTGCGTGCAACTCAAAGTGCTGCTCATCTTGCGTAAGAAGCCCTTTCCCTTCATAGGTGATAAATAGGCCGGGAACCTCGAATCCTGTTCCTTTCGTTATATGGTAGGAATCGTTTGCTTGCACTTTCCAGATGGAAATAAAGGATGCAAGTGGGATTGGCGTACTTCCTAATCCATAGGGAATATTCATGAAGGACATGAAACATCGTCTCCTTGCGAAATGTTCTAATGTACATTTGAAGTGGGGGATAATAGCGCAATTGGATCATTTATTTGTACAATTATACATGAGTTTATGCCGTCAATCCATGGATGGAATTCCATATTTCCTCTACACTTAAATCATATACATCAAGCAGAGGAGTGTATGGACAATGATGGTGAAAGTAGGAAATCGCGAATTAGAGATGGATGGCGAGCAATTGACGGAGCTTAGAAGCTCCAATGATATTTTGCATGACAAGCAGGCGTTGCGAGAGCGAATGGAAGAAGACGGCTATTTATTGATCCGTGGATTTCATGATAGAGACAAGGTGTTGGCAGCTCGGACGAGTATTTTGGAGAAAATGGCACAAATGGGCAAGCTGGATCGCGACACGCAGTTGGAAGAGGGTGTGATGGCCGACGGCAGCAAAACCATTTTCATGGGAGGAACGAATGAAGATTTGCCCGCTTTGCTGAATGTATTAAATGGCGAGCATATCATGCGATTTTTTGACGAATTCATTGGGGAACAATCGCTTACTTACCATTACAAATGGCTGCGCGCCGTAGGCAAAGGAGATTTCACCGGAGCGCATTACGATATTGTGTATATGGGCAGAGGAACAAAAAATGTCTACACCGTATGGTCGCCGCTTGGAGACGTTTCGTATGAAATGGGGGGATTGGCTATTTGCCTGGGTTCTCACCGTTTCGAAAAATTGAAAGCATCATACGGATCCAAGGATTCAGACCGCGATGGCATCGGCCACTATACCGATGATCCGCTAGTCATTACGGAGAAGTTTGGCGGTAAATGGGCAACTACCGAATTTCAAGCTGGGGATGTGCTGATTTTCGGTATGTTTTTGATGCACTGTTCCCTTGAAAATACGACGAACCAGTATCGCATTAGTGTTGATGCGAGGTATCAATCGGCCAGCGAGCAGGTTGACGAGAGATGGAGCGGCAAAAAGCCGAAGGGCCATTTTAAATAAAAGAAAAGGCTGTCTCAGAGTCAGAAAATGACTTAGGAGACAGCCTCTTCTTTTTCCGCAGTGGCCAGGTGTCATTGGAATTGGATGACAATGGAGTCCATGATCGGTTCATATCCAATTTGCCTATAGACATAATTCGATGTTGGGTTGCTTTGATCTGCGTATAAGCTTGTTGTTTGATACCCGCGATTCAGCAGCCGCTGCGTAAGGTCTGATACACAATCGGAGGCATATCCCTTTTTCCTTTGATTGCTGGGCGTGTATACGTAGGAGATGGTAATATTGTGCCTAGTAGGGCGAGTGGCAGTAGCCATGGAAACCAACTCTCCATCCACATCCCATGCCACTAAATTTCCTTTATTAATGAGAAAGGTGGCTTTGATAGAAGCGTCATCAGAACTAAGAGGTTGATTCGTCTCCTGGCAGAATTGATAGACCCACTCTTTTATAACAGGATGGTCGCTAGCTATTACTCGCCGAAGTTTTCCGTTTGTTTGTAAGGTATTTTTAATTTTTTCTAGTTTGTAAATGATTTGTTCCATGTGGATAGTGGCACGGGTCCCTTGTGCTTGTGAAACATACCTGGCAAGTTCGGTGGTTAGTTTCTTTTCGCCAATTAAACCCGGGATGGGTTGAACGGTCTGCACCAACTGTTCTCCAAGTTCTTGTATGTCCGGAGAAGATAGTGCCGTGGGTTTGGATAAAATAATTTGTTTGGGTTGTGTTTGAAGCAAAACCAATCCTATGTCATCATTTTTCCGTACAACCGCCATGAAAAGAGGGGTTGTATCTTGGTCGATCAGAGATTGCAGAACACCTAGCAATAAATTGTTGGCGGCTTCATCTTGTTCCAAGAAAGAGCTCACCTCTTTTTGAAATGCGGTCACACTCTCATACTTGTCAAAACGTATCAACGGCACCATCCCCTTCGAAATATTAGCGATTATGAATAAAAGGTTAATACATCATAAGTTCCCACATATACTCAAGTAACATTTTGTAAAAAGCTGCTCGTTATGACCTAACCGAAGGTGAGGCTGTCTCCATGCATAAGAAATTGGAATCTGATGCGGATCTGTTTATCGCAGCTTTATCGCAAACACCGGTCTCTGTGCTGCAGACGGATGCTGAAGGAGTTTACTGTGAAGTAGACCGCGGAATTATTGAAAAGTTCACCAATAAATCCGTCCGCTTAAGCACGATTATGGATGAAATTGCTTATTACTACCGAGACGATGGGACTATTTTTCGGGTGGAAACGAACTAAAAGCGTAAGGATATTACGAATAATTTAATGTTAGGCGAAAGAATCTACATTATCAATAGGGAAATGGGAGAGTGACCATACATTGGGTAAATGGAAAGCGGGAACCGTCGGTTTCGTATGTGGCGCCTTATTCTTCTCAGGGCTTACTTACGCGGCGACGGATGCGGTCGGCATAGACGTTTACTTTCGGAAATTGCAGTATTATTTCGATGGTGAGAACAAGCAGCCGCCGAAGGATCTACAAGGGTTTATTTACAAAGATACCACGTACGTACCGCTGAGATTTTTGTCTGAATCGCTTGGGAAACCGGTAAGTTGGGATGATGCAACAAGCTCTATCTATGTTGGGGACAAGCCGGCTCAGAATCCAACGTCAGGATCGGGAGCATTGCAAGTATTTCCAAAGGATAACCCATGGAATACCGATATTTCCAGCTACCCTGTCCATCAAAAATCGGCGCAGTACCTCTCCTCAATAGGCCTCAATACAAGTCTGCATGCGGATTTCGGGACGATGTGGGAAGGTGCGCCAATCGGCATTCCTTACACGATCGTTGGCGGTGATCAGCCGAAAGTTAATGTGACATTCACGGACTATGGCGATGAGAGCGATCCGGGCCCCTACCCGATTCCGTCCAATGCGCCAATCGAGGGCGGACCAAACAGCGACGGCGACCGTCATGTCATCGTTGTTGATAAAGACAATCAATACCTGTATGAATTATACAATGCTCACCCGACTGCAGACGGTTGGCAAGCTTCGAACGGCGCCAAGTGGGACTTGACATCCAATGCCTTGCGGACAAAATACTGGACATCCGCTGATGCAGCCGGTCTGCCGGTTTTCCCTGGTCTCGTCCGGTATGATGAAGCTTCTACCGGTGAAATTAACCATGCCCTGCGGTTCACCGTCCGCAAAACACAAAAGGGCTTCATCGCCCCAGCCACCCATTATGCATCGAGCAGTACGGACCCTAATCTTCCGCCCATGGGACTGAGGCTGCGGCTGCGGGCCGATGTTGACATTTCCGGCTACTCGCCAACGAATCAAGCCATCCTTCGCGCAATGAAGAAATATGGCATGATCGTCGCGGACAACGGCAGCGATCTCTATGTCAGCGGCGCGCCTGATCCGAAATGGGATGACGATGACTTAAGCAAGCTGAGCAAGCTCAAAGGCAGCGATTTTGAGGTCGTGGACACCGGTCCGATTGAAAAATAGAAGTCTAGCGGGACCAACAATAAAAAAACAGCTATCCAAAGTACCCTTTGAACGGCTGTTTTTTTTTGTTCTCGATTATTTCAGGACCTTCATCATCGCGGAGATCATGCCAAAATGATTGGCTTCATGCATGATACTGAAATTGATTAGCTGTTCAATTGTTGCAGCTTTCATCATATTCTCCTTGACTGCAACATCCAGCTTATCACCCAAGGATTCACGGATGTGGGCAGGTTGTTCCTTCAGCTGCGCAATAATCACATCCCACGCAGGCGGTTCTTCTTGCCAATCCGCAGGTTTTGTGCCATTGCCAAAAAAAGAGATATAGTTCGCCGGCACTAACGAAGGTTGTTCGGAAAGCGTGAATATGAGGCGATCCGTCACCGCAAGTACGTGACCAATTTGCCAATGAATGCTGTTGTTAAACCCAGCCGGCACGACATTTCTTTTATCCACAGGACATCCTTCAACTAATTGCAGTAATCGATTACGGTATCTGTCCAATGCTCCGAATAAAAAGGTATCTCTCATTCTAATCCATCCTCCTGATAATTTGAAATGAAACGCGATCGGTTTCTATTGTACCACTCGCAGCAGCTTCCTGACATATTCCTTCGGCGTGCAGCCATTATAGCGTTTGAACAGCTCATAAAAATGGGCCATATTCTCGATCCCAACAGCAACGGCAATATCGGTGACAATGTCGGTTTTGGTAATGAGCAGCTGCTCGGCTTTTCGAATCCGCTGCCGGTTCACATAATCCGTGAAGGAGACGCCAACGCATTTTTTGAAAAATTTTGAAAAGTACGTATAGCTCATTCCTGCGCTCCGGCTAACTTCTTCCATGTCGATTTTTTCTCCTAGACGGGTTTCGACATAATCGAGAATGGGCCTCATAACGGCCGCGTCCACAAAGCCGAAAGGCTGCAGAAGCTCACGCCGGTCATGCCGCAGCAGCGTTAGCAGCAAATGCTTAATGTGCATGCTCATAGCAATTTCATAGCCTTTGGTTTTGTCCATCATTTCGGCATGAATGTCTACGATGATGCGGCCGATTTCCTGCTTGGCGCGCTCATTTTCAAGAAACATATAGTTCAGATCTTCGAGCGGCCGCACCATTTCCGAAAAATGCCGATAATACATCATCATCGCAGGATCAAAATAGGGCTGTAGATCGACGTGGAGCACGATGTAGACGAGAGGTTCGTCTTCCGGCTTATGACTGTGATGCAGCTGGGAAGAACCGATAAGGACGACTTCTCCCGGAGACAGGTGATAAAGATTGTCCGGCGTACGAATATCCAGCTTTCCTTCTTGCACGATAATCAGTTCTACTTCTTTATGATAATGCCATTGCTGAGCAAGCTGTCGACTCTTCGGATTTGTGTTAGTGAACTGCCAAACCTTCATGCATAAATGTTCATTCTGATAATAAATGGGTTCTTTGAACGTTTCCATAAGTAATACCACCTAATCATCACTGCAAATTTGGATATAAACAAGACAAACCTTGTCATTTTTGAATAGCTGTCGAATCGGTATGATTGCTTTAATTAGTATACAACAATTGAAAGGGCGAGTGAGAGATGAAAGTAGCAGTAGTCGGCTGTGGCGGTATGGGTCAGTGGCATGCGAAGTGTTATGCGAAGATGCCCGGTGTAGAGTTAGTTGGCGTATGTGATGTTCAGCTGGAGTTTGCGGTGGAAGCTGCCAATAAAGTAGGGACGGCAGCGTTCGCGTCATTTGAGGAAATGCTTACGGCGGTCTCGTTTGACGTGGTTAGTGTCGCAGTACCAACCTTTGTACATAAAGAAGTTGTGCTTCAAGCCGCAAGAGCGGGGAAGCATGTTATTTGTGAGAAACCGGTTGCGCTTGATCTGCAAGATGCGCAAGAGATGATTTCCTGCTGCGAGGAAAATGGGGTTCGCTTGTTCATTGGTCATGTCGTGCGGTTTTTCCCTGAATATGCGCAAATGAAGCAGCAGATGGATGCCGGACAAATCGGCAGAGTTGGTGTTGCGAATGCCCGGCGCGTGGGCAGTCATCCGGGGGAAGCCAGACCTTGGTTTCTGGATGCTGACAAAAGCGGAGGCGTAATCGTCGATTTGATGGTACATGACATCGATTTCATGAGGTGGACACTCGGCGAGGTCAAATCGGTTTACGGGATGAACAAATGTGAGGGAACGATGGATTATGCGCTGGTTACGCTAGTTTTTGAAAGCGGCGCCGTAGCTAATTTGGAGGCCTTCTGGGGATATCCGGGCTCCTTCCGCTATGCGGCGGAGTTTGCAGGTTCCGAAGGACTTGTCCGCACGGACAGCATGAGCGCGCAATCTTTGCAAATACGCAAGGCAGCACCTCCAGAGAGCGGGGGGAAAGCGGTTGAAATTCCGCAAAGTCCGAACTTCTTTGATCCGTATTACATCGAGCTTGAACATTTTCTGAGTTGTATCCGCGACGGCAGCCAACCGATTGTAACGCCTCAAGATGCATGCGAAGCATTAAGAATCGCCAAAGCTGCGCTTGACTCGATTCAATCCGGCAAAGTCGTGCTGCTGTAAAAAGAGCCAAACAATCAGGGAGGAACTTATCATGGATTTATTGAAAATTGGCATGATTAGCTTCGCGCACGGTCATGCATTCAGTTATTTTAATAGCTTACAAGAACTGCCTGAGGTTAAAATCGTTGGGATTGCCGATGAAGTAACAAGCCGGGTTGAAGGTCTCGCCCAGCGCCACGAAGTACCGTATTATGCGGATTACCGCGACCTGCTCGCACAAGATGTGGACGCCGTGGTCATTTGCTCGGAGAATGTTCACCACGCCAAGCTTGTGATCGATGCGGCCAATGCAAAGAAGCACGTGCTTTGTGAGAAGCCGCTCGGCACGACAAAAGAAGAGATGGAGCAAATGATTGCGGCCTGCAAGCATAACGGAGTGCAGCTTATGACAGCATTCCCTTGCCGCTACTTGGCGGCAGTCGTGCGGGCGAAAGAAGCCGTTGAGCGCGGTGAAATCGGTGACATCGTTGCGATTAAAGGGACGAATCACGGAGGGAATCCCGGCGGATGGTTCATCGATAAAAGTTTGTCAGGAGGCGGGGCTGTTCTTGACCACACCGTGCATGTGATGGACTTGATGAACTGGTTCCTACAGTCCGAAGTGAAGGAAGTGTACGCTTATGCCGCTACGCTTTTCAGAGAAGAGCTTGAAGTGGAAGATGCCGGCATGCTGCACATCAAGTTCGAGAACGGCGTATTCGCAGTACTGGATACGAGCTGGTCGCGTCCGAAATCGTTCCCGACTTGGGGAGATGTGACAATGGAGATTGTCGGCACACTGGGAGTCATCACCGTGGACGGTTTTGCGCAGAAGAATGACCTGTTCAGCAATGCAGCGGGTAAAGGGCAATACACCTTCTGGGGAGACAACATGGATGCGTTTATGATCCGTGACTTCGTCAAGGCGCTGCGCCAAGGCGAGCAGGTTCCGGTCACAGGTGAAGATGGCTTGAAAGCGGCGCAAGTGGCGCTTGCCGCTTATGAATCTGCCAAGCTTGGTCAGCCTGTCGGCGTGTAAAATGTAAGCCCGTTTCATTCAGTCTCTTGGACTGGATGAAACGGTTTTTTATTTGCACAAAGGTTCAAAAATAATCATGAATCGAACAAAAAACATCATGAGCCTTCCTCTCGGGAATCGCTATAATTTAATTGAGAACATGATTTTGCAAGTAAATTTGTAAGCGCTTGCACATTTATCTAGGCACGATCACTTTTAAAGCGAAAAAAATAGGGACAACGAATGTGAAATGGACGTGGGCGAAACCCGACATTATGGAGATGGTCGGCAAACAAATCGTTGAGGGAATGGATGACGATCATTTCGCACCGGACACGAATGTGACAAGAGCTCAATTCGCGACACTGATTGCCAAGGTTTTGAATCTGAAGGACAACGCGGGCCAAACGCCGTTCGACGATGTCGCTTCAGGCTCTTGGTATGAGCTGGCGGTAAAAAAGGCGTATGCGGCAGGTTTGATTGATGGCATCTCCGAGCATGAATTGCGCACCAAGTCATGTCGAAAAACAAGAATTTTTGTCGAATTCAAAAGGGAAAAAAGGACATTACCTCAAAATGACCGAATGTATGGTGAGAAAGTCATCTAATGTATGTTGACATGGCGGGGTGCCCAGGATGAAGTTGTTTGCTAAACCGTGGACGTTTTCGGCGACGCTCCATGTTTTATTAGTTGTGATGGTGGTGTTGCCCATCGTGATTATTTCGACCATGATTCTGCAAGTATATAAACGTGATCTTCTGCAGCAAACGACAGAACGTTCCCTGCAGACGCTGCATGCGGTCACCTATTCCGCCCAGCAAGAGATTAGCAAAATCGAGTACGTGACGGCGGCAGTCGGCGTCGACCGGGATATTTTATCGATTGCAACTGGGCTGCATCAAGCGGATGAAAGCAATCGCTACACGTACATTAATGCGATGGAACGTGCGCTAAGTCGATATACGTACTCAATGTCAAGCCAGCTTCTGGCGATTCATTTTTTTTACAAAGATGGCGGCGTGTATTCGTTCCAGCAAAATCTGTCCACAGACGAGCAGGAGGTTCGCGCTATGGAGTGGTATCGGAGAACGTTGAAGCAAACGGATAACGTCCAGTTTCTAGGTCTGCAACGTATGATGTTGTTTGGTCAGACTGAACCATCAGGGCTATCTGCGGCCATCGCGCCGAGCGCTTTTCATACGTTGAGCGATGTTGAGATGGTGTGTTTTACATTAAATGAAGAAGCGTTCGATAAAATTTTTCTGCAGCAGCCCTATGATAAATCCGCTTTTGTCATTGTGACCGGAGAAGGGCAAGTGATTGCAGCGAGCAGCAACTGGGATGAAACGAGTGTGAGTCTTGAACGGCTTGAGCAAATAAAGTCAGCTAGTGAAGGCCATTTTATCGATAAAGCCAGTGAGACGGAGATGCTTGTCACATATGCAGCGGTTGGGCAAACGGGGTGGAAAGTCGTGCATGAAATTCCGTATAGCGAGTTGACGGCCAATTATAACCGGATATATAAGATCGTACTGCTTGCTACATTCGCGGTTATTGCCGTATTTTTGCTCATTTCATTTTATTTGGTGAAAGGCCTTACGAGACCCATTCATGTGCTGGTACGCAAGATGTCCCTGGTCATGGAGGGGGATTTGAATGCCAAAATCGGCACATCGGGCATCGCAGAAATGGCTACGCTTGGGCGCACATTCAATCATATGCTGGACCAAATTAAGCTGTTGATTCGCCAGCGTGAGGAAGAGGAGCAGATGAAAAGGAAAGCGGAGTTTGCCGCCTTGCAGTCGCAAATCAACCCTCATTTTCTGATTAACACGCTGAATGCGATTAAATTGATGGCGCTTATCAGCAAGGTAGATAATATTCGGAACATGACCAATGCCTTGATGCGGCTTGTTTCTTCTTCTTTTAACCGGGGAGGCATTCTTACGCGCTTTTCCGATGAAATTGAAAATTTAAAGCATTATTTATACATCATGGAAATCCGATATGGCCATAAATTCGAAGTCGAATGGCAGATTGATCCGCAAACAGAGTCGAAGTATTTGCTCAAGCTGCTGCTGCAACCGGTTCTGGAAAACAGCATTGTACACGGGATGGCCGGTAAGGAATCGCAAGGTAAAATCGTTATAGCCGCTAATGTTCATGAAGGCAGCTTGTACATCGTCATTGCGGATAACGGTGAGGGAATGACCGAGGAACAGTTAACGCAATTCCGTGCGAAAAGCAGTCCTCATACGTTCTCAGGGATGGGGTTTGCCAATGTGCACCACCGCATTCAGCTGCACCACGGAGAGGATTACGGCTTAACCCTGGCAGCGAATGAACCGGAGGGAACGAAGGTCACGATGAAAATTCCGCTTATTTTTAAAAATAAAGATGAGGAGCCGCTGTAGTTCAAAAAAGATCAACTCTATAGCCGAAAAGATCATTTGGATGCGTTTACATCACGGGTATGATAAGAGTAGAACAAGTGATTATAGAATCAATCATTGGAGGGGTAACGAAGATGGGAAAAAGAAGATTAATGGGCACGGCATTAGTTAGTGGAATCGTGATGTTGAGTGCTTTAACAGGCTGCGGCAAAGATGCGGCTACACAGCCTGCAGCATCAACCAAACCGGCAGAAACCCAAGCGGCTGCTGCGCCAACTGCGAAACCGGCTGATCCGGTTAAGTTGAAGCTGGCGATGTGGGATGCCAAGGGAGACATTACGTTTTGGCAGGAGAAAGTGAAAGATTATACCAAATTGAAGCCGAATGTTACGGTTGAAGTGGAAAAAGTGCCGGACAACGGCGGCCAATATTTAAAGGTACGCTTAGCTGCAAATGATTTACCTGATCTGTTCTACCTAAAACCAGCCCATATGCAAATTTATAAGCAGTCGCTGCTTCCACTCGATGATCTGAACGGGGCCAAAAATAATAAATTCCCGGCAAAAATCGATGGAAAAATATTGGGTGCACCACTCGTTTCCTTCTCTGAATTCGTTTACTTCCATCCGAGCGTCTTCAAAGAATTGAACTTGGAAGTGCCAAAAACATTGCCTGAGTTGATGTCAACGATGGAGAAAATTAAAACTAACGGCAAATACACGCCGATAGCCATTGGAGGTAAGGAAGATTGGACGTTCTATCCGTTCATGGAATTCGGACCGCATATCCTCTCCGGGGATGAGAATTACTTGGCTACTTTGGCGAAAACGCCTGAACCGTTTGGCGATGGCAGCACATTTGATAAAGTTGGAAAAGTAATTAAAGAAATGTCGAGCAAAAAATTAGCAGGACCAGATGCGCTCTCGATTTCCTTCGATCAATCCACGCAATTGTTTGAATCGAAGAAGGCGGCAATGATTGCTGCCGGTCAATGGTATTACGGCGATTATGTGAACCGTGTAAAAACGGACGATGACGTTGGCGTATTCCCGCTTCCTTTCAGAAGCACCGAGAGCGAACCATTAACGGCTATGACGTTGTCCGATATGAATATCGGGATCAACAAGAACAGCAAAAATGTAGCAGAAGCCAAAGCGTTTTTCGAGTGGATGTTCAGCAAAGAGGTGTATCAAGGTTATATCAATAACGCCCAACAGTTCTCGACCATCAACGGCGTGAATTCGGAAATTCCTTTTTTCAATAAGTGGACGGAAAAGTATCCGTTTAAACCGTTCATTTACAACGCGACAGATGAGGCTTTTGCGAAAGTAAGCGGCGCAGCCCAATTTGATTTCAAAAAAGCGGCACAAGAAATTTACGCTGGCAAACCGATCGAAACCGTGGAAAAAGATTTAAACAATAAGTGGAAAAAAGCGGTTGAATCGAACAAATAAGTTTGGAAGAGAGGGCACTACCTAGGCGACTGGCATAGTGTCTTCTCTTATATACAGGAGTGATCATATGAATTATCGCATGCAGCAAAAAGTCGTAATTTTCTCGTTTCTACTTGTACCGGTTTCACTCTTGCTGTTATTTCTTATCTATCCGACGCTGCAGTTATTTCGTTACAGTTTCACTAGCTGGGATGGCTACAGCCCTAGCTTCAAGTACATCGGCTTCGAGAATTATGTCCGGATGCTGTTTGATTTCCCTGAAGCGTGGCAAGCGATTAGGAATAACGGCGTGTATTTTTTGCTCCATACCATCGCGATTCCACTCGAATTGACGACAGCCGTACTGCTGAACAGAGTGCTGCGTGGGAGTGCATTCTTTCGTTTTTCCGTGCTAATGCCCTACATTATTAACGGAATTGCTGTGGCGTATATGTTTAGCTACATCTATAATCCAATTAACGGTCCGCTGAACGAGTTGTTAAAGGCAGTCGGGCTAGAATCATGGATTCAAAGTTGGCTGAGCGACTCCAACGTCGTTAATTATTCCTTAGTGGTTGTCTCGCTTTGGCGTTACAGCGGTGTGCATGTTGTCTTGTTTCTAGCCGGTCTGCAGTCGATTCCGAAAGATCTGTATGAAGCGGCTGAAATCGATGGAGCGAACTTTTGGCAGCAGCAGCGTTTTGTTACACTGCCAGGCATCCGTCGGGTCGTAGAAATTATCTTGTTTATGAATGTATCGGGAGCTCTTCTGCAGTATGATATTCCGCTTGTCATGACCAATGGCGGTCCAGGCAGCGCAAGCTCAACATTCGGTTTATATTCGCTTCAAACGGCGTTTACGTATAACAATTATGGTTTGGCCTCCTCTATGGCCGTTATGCTTTTATTATTAATTATTATATTTTCAGCGCTGCAGGCTTGGATTGTGAAAGACAGGAGTGAAGCTTGACATGGAACGTACTCAGCTATTGAAACAAACCTACAAGCCGGAAGTGCCGAGCAGGACCCGTTCGATGAGCACACAGCGATTAGTTGGCCATATCGTTTATTATGTCTTGTTTACCTTAATGGCGGCGATCGTTTTCGTCCCCATTTTGCTGGTCGTATTCGGTTCTTTTAAAACAAATCTGGAGCTGGCCGAAACGTCGCCTTTTTCTCTGCCCCAAAGCTTTCTCCATATCGATAACTACGTTAGCGCCTTGAAAGAGGGCAATATGATACGCGGTCTAGGCAATTCTGTGCTGCTCGTTGTGTTGAGTATGCTCGGGAATATGCTGCTTGGTACGATGACGGCTTATGTGCTTAATCGCTTTCAGTTCCGGATGAAAAAAGTGATTCTCATGATGTTTATGGCTGCGATGATTATTCCGGCCTATACGACGGAGATTGCCAGGTTTCAGCTCATACATGCTCTGGGTGTCTATAATACACTAGGTGCGCCTCTGCTAATTTATATCGGAACGGATATTATGCAGATCTACATTTATATGCAGTTTCTCGAAAAGATTTCCGTACAGCTCGACGAGAGTGCGATGTTGGATGGCGCCTCTTATGTGCGCATTTTCCGCTCGATTATTTTCCCATTATTGCTGCCAGCAACGGCTACACTAGCTATACTAAAAAGTGTTACAATAATGAACGATATCTTTGTCCAACAGTTATACATGCCAAGCGCGAAACTGGCGACGTTGGCGACCTCATTGACAGCGTTTGTCAGTACACGCAGTTCCGATTTATCACAGCTTTGCGCAGGGATTATTATCGTGCTGCTGCCTAGCGCCATTTTCTACATCGTGTTTCAGCGTTATATTTTCAAAGGTCTCATGGATGGGGCTGTTAAAGGATAAGGTGGAAGCAGTCAACTTGGCCATTGGAGGATGAATCGGTTGCTTAAAATGATGATTGTTGACGATGAACCGCTTGTTCGCCTTGCGCTTCAACATATGATCGATTGGCCAAGTATGGGGATTGTGGTCGAAGGCGAGGCCGCTGACGGAGCGGAAGCGCTTGAGATTTTGAAGCAGCGTGGCGATATTGATCTCATGCTCCTTGATATCGAGATGCCGAGGCTTAGCGGAATTGAACTGCTGCGGGCCTACTCGCCCGTTATGGAAAAGCGGAGACCCGTCACGATCATGTTAAGCGCCTATAGCGATTACAGTTATGTGCGGGAAGCTTTTTTGCTCGGTGCGATAGACTTCATCGTGAAGGCGGATATGGATGAGGAGCATCTCGTGCCTGTCATTCTGAAGGCGGTCAACGAACTCAGTAAAGAGGAACCTGAGTTAAATTCGCTGCCGGCAAGTGAGATTGAAGACGACATTGATGCGAAAAGCGAAATCCTCCGTCAGCTTATCACGTTAGATCCGAATCAGCAGGAAGAGGCGGCTGCCATAACAACTACAGGTATTCACGAATGGCTTGGTGAAGTGAACCAGTTGGTTGCCGTTATGACCGTTTCGCAAGGTTCACTGGGCAGCAGGCAGGATCGAAGTTTGAACGATGCGAAAACGCAGCGTTTTATTACGCAGTCGGTGCAAACCGTACTGGACGCTATGTCGATCCGGCATTTCATCTATCGTAAAAGTCAAACGGAATACGTGCTTTTCTGCACCTTGGTCCAATATCGAAGCGAAAGCGTGATGCGCGAAAAGGTGCAATCTGCTTTTACCATGATGCAAACCCGGCTGATTCAGTATGTGAACGTGTCGATCTCTATCGGCGTGAGTGAACTGGCCAGCGGAACGAAGCATTGGTACCGTCTGCATCAACAGGCTGCGCATTTGGCGGCGATGAGCTTTTTTGCCGGATGGAACAAAGTGTTTTATCCTGAAAGCTGTATGGATCAGGGAAGATCTGGAGCTGGAGCTGGAACTGGATCTGGATCTGGTGGGAATGCCGGTCAGGACCATGTTCGCAAGCTGCAGCTGACGCTGAAAGCGAATGGGGCAGCGATCACTCAACTGCTGGAACAAGACAATCCGGAGTTATGGAGCAAGGAGTTTGAGCAAATGCAGCTGCTGCTCGGGCAAACATGGGGATGGCGGCCTCAGGATGTTCAGGCTGCCCTTGGAAATTTGCTTTGGGAGCTTGGCGGCTTATTGCATCGCAAAGGGATACGTTGGGATGAACTGCAGGAAGAGCTTCAGCATCCTTTTGAATATATGAGAAGTTTGGAGACTTTGGAAGAAACGAAAAGCTGGCTATATCGGATCTGCACGAATTTGTACAGTTGGCTTCATGGGCAGGAAAAAGCGGATAGCAGCTACAGCACCGTGGTGGCGACGGCTAAGCAATTCCTTGATCTTCATTATATGGAAGACGTCAATCTGGCGTTGATCAGCGAGATGGTGGGCGTTAGCGAAAGCTATTTAAGCAAGCAGTTTACGAAGGAAGTCGGCAGCAATTTCATTCAGTACTTAACGCATTTGCGTATCGAAGAATCCAAACGATTGATGAAAAAGAAGGGCTGTAAAATAACCGACATAGCCGAAAGCGTCGGTTATTTAAATGTTGAGCACTTCAGCCGCATGTTCAAAAAAACGACGGGGTATAGCCCTAAGCTGTATCGGGAGAGTTTGTTGAAGTGAGTCTGGGGGCGCGAGGTGTGAATTGTGGAGTGCCGAGTGCGGGTGCAGAGTACGGAGTGCAAAGCGTTGAGTGGGCAGCGAAGTGCAAATAAGGGAACGCTAGGGCGCTATTTCAGCGATATTAGCCGTTAGAGCGAGCTAGAGGGAACCGTGTGCCGCTATTTCGGCATTTTCGCTGGAATTGGGTCTTATTTAGCAGAAATAAGACCCTGTAGTTCCGCACATCGTGGAAATCTGCACGGTAGCTTTGAAATAGAGGCCGCCAATTGACTTATGATCTGACTAGCGGAATTCTCCGCTAGTTTTTCTGTGTCTGGTGAGGTGGAAGGTTGCAAAATGGTGAGTACAGTGGTTGGATCGTTGAAGGTGGGTAAAGTAGCTTGATTTTCAGAGGCTTTTTATTGTTCAAGAGCCTCTGCATAGGTTAGTGGAACTACAGGGCGCTATTTCAGCGAGATTAGCCGTTAGAGCGAGCTAAAGAGAACTGAGGTCCGCTATTTCGGCGTTTTTGCTGGAATTAGGCCTCTTTAGCAGATATAAGACCCTGCAGTTCCGCTCATCGCGGAAATCTGCACGGTAGCTTCGAAATAGAGGCCGCCAGTTCCCTTATGCCTTATGATCTGCCTTTGCCTCTCCTCCTGGGAGGGTAGCCTGGTTCAAAAAACATCAAAACTAAAGCAAAAAAGATCATTTGTATGCGCTTGCAAAGAAAGTATGATTAAGGCATGCCAAAGGTGTTACATCGCGCCTTCAATGATACATGTCGTATCATGTCGGAATGTCGCGAAAGTTTGGGAACAGGGGAACCTAATCAGGGAGGGTGAATGGTTGTATGAAGTCCAGTAGTCGCAAGTTGAAAAAAAGCGTTACAGTTTCTTTAGCTTTACTTACAGCTTTGCAAGTGTATGCCGCAGTCCCGGCAGGTACAGCACTTGCTGCCGATGGGGATGCTTATTTCCAGGATTACAATAACGGACAGATTGGCGGTTGGAAGAAAACATCGGGCAACGCGACTTTTAGCGTCGTCAACAATATGCTCAAAGTTGTTACATCCGGGGTAACCTTGATGGTGGATGATAACTCGCCCTCCTATCAGAACGCCGAATTGGAAACAAAGCTGAAGGTCGAGAGCGGGCAAGGCCGTTATGGCTTTTTGTTCCGGTATGTTGATGTGAATAACTTTGCCGGTGTTGTCTATGACAATGGGAGTTGGCTCTACTATTACTTGAAAAACGGTACGGAATACTATGGCACGATCGCTTCCAAATCTATGTCTACCAACCAAACCTATGATATAAAACTGAGATATGTGGACTCGGATATTATTTTATGGATCGACGGGGAAAAGGTTGCTGCTGCAACCGTTGGGGATATGCCTTCTGCTCCAGGCAAAATTGGGATGAGAACATGGTTCGACAGTAAAACAATGTACCTTGATGATACGAAGGTCACCCCGTATACGAAGCCTACGCCGCCTAAGCAGGATCCGAATGCCGTTAACTTTGTATCGGAATCCGCTGCGATGAAAGCTGAGTTGGATAGTACGTTTCCGCGTGTAGACAACTACGTATGGAAAGCAACCGGCGCTGTCATGAACGGGCAGAAAAATTATCTTTACGCTGTGAAAATCAATGGAGAAGAGTATTGGCCGAAGACGACGGCGGAAAAAGTAGGCAACAGCGTGATCTACACGATGAATGTGGAAGAGCTAGCCGTCCAAATGAAGGTGAAATTGGAAGTGGTGGACAATACGCTCGATATGAAGTTCACCGAGATCCAGGAAAACGGTTCGACTAAGGTTAAAAGTATTGAATTACCGAACCATAGTCTAGCCTCCGTCTCTTCGACACAGCCGAAAGCACAGGAGACGGCAGCCTGGTTCACCGGTGAGTGGAATAAAGTATTTGAGGAATACAACGATCTGAAAAACGGAGCGCAAAACTTGAATCCAAGCGGCCGTACATTCGGATTCGTCAACTCCGATAAGCTGGCAGCCACGATTGTCAATAATGTCATCAATGGCAACGATAAAGTACGCACGAGTGTTTCGGATGGGGCACCTGGCGAGAAAGTTGCTGCGCTGGCTAACGGTGCTTGGACGTACCGTGAAAGCATGGTTGCTCCGGCTCCGGAAGAGCTGCCATGGTCGAAAGTCATTATTACGCCGGATGCGAATAATGACGGGATTCTTGATTGGCAGGACGGTGCCGTCGTGTACCGCAGCCATTCCGATATGCCTTACGGAAGCGACATGATTAAAGATAACATCTCGTGGATTAGCATGAACATCGCAACAACAGGTATGCCGTTTCTGCGTTCGCTGGACCACGCCAAGAAAATTGCGCATCTGACTGACGAGTTTGGCCAAATTGTCCTGCAGAAGGGGTATCAAGCGGAAGGACACGACGATTCGCACCCGGATTACGGCGGGCATATCGGTATTCGCCAAGGCGGGAAGGATGATTTCAACTACTTCCTGACGGAAGGCAAGAAGTATAACATCAAAGGCGGCGTGCACATTAACGCTACGGAGTACCATTTGGACGCGTTCCAAACGAAGATGACGAACTTGATTGCACCGCTTAGCAAAGGGTGGGGCTGGCTTGATCAAGCGTATTATGTTGACCAACGCAAAGACATTGAGTCCGGCGAGTTGAAACGGCGCTTGGATATGTTGAAAGCAGATACAGGTGACAATTTGGACTTCGTGTATGTGGATGTTTATACAGGCGCAGGTTGGAACGCGAAGAAGCTGGCTGATTATATTAACGGCAACGGCTGGATGCTCGGCACGGAATTTGCTGGCCCGCTGCAAGAACAAGCCTCTTGGGTTCACTGGGGAACAGATCCAGGGTATCCGAATCAAGGCGATGACAGTAAAATTGTCAGGTTCATTCGCAACACGAATGTGGACGGCTTTATGAGCGATGCGCTGTTGAAAGGCAACAAGCAGTCCGGTGTCGGTTATTGGCAGCCTAATTCCCAATTCTACAGCTATCAAGAAGTGACGAAAACGTTCTTTAACCAGAACTTACCGACGAAGTACATGCAGCATTTCCCGATTATGAAAATGACGAACGATCGCGTCGATTTTGAAGGCAACGTATCGGTTGCACGCGCTGGAGATGGAAAAATTCATCTGACGAAAGACGGCAATGATATCGCAATTATGACGGATTCCACCGATATCAGCAACAGCACGATCTTCATCCCTTGGGATCCGGTGAAAGAAGATAAGATTTACCACTGGAATCCGGCTGGCGGCAGCACGACATGGAAGGTCCCTGCGTCATGGAGCGGCGTGCACACTGCGAAGCTGTATAAGCTTACGGATACAGATCGTCAGTTCGTCGGAGATGTGAGCGTAACGAACGGGCTAGTGACGCTAAGTGTCGAGTCCAATGTCGGTTATGTGCTGTACAAAACAGCGGCTCCGCAAGAGGCGGAAACGATCTGGGGCGATGGCAGTCCGGTCAAGGATCCGGGTTTTGACAGCCATAAGTGGGAAACTTGGAGTAAATCGTCTTCCGCTGGAACAACGGATCACATCAGCATCAAGAAAAACAGCAACGCTGACGATTATCTGGAAGTAAAAGGGCCTGAAGATGCGAAAGTCGAGCAGGTTATAACAGGACTTGAGCCAGGCAAAACTTACAGCGCATCCGTCTGGGTGAACGTATATGGAGCGGATCGCAAGTCGTCGATTAGCGTGAAACAGGGCGACATTGAAGTGTCCAACTTCTTGGAAGATACGAAACTGAAATATTTCGCTCCGCAGCACAAATATTACAATACGAATTTCCAACGTGTGAAAGTGAACTTTGATGCAGTAAGCGATAAAGCAACACTTGCGCTTAACGTAGCGCCAGGTGCTGGAACGGTATCTTTCGACGATGTGCGAATCTGGGAAAATCCGGGGAAAACAGATCAAGCAGGCACTGTTCTGAACGAAGATTTCGAGAATGTCGATGAAGCTTGGGGGCCTTTTGTTTATGCGAAAGCAGGCAATGTGCAGACGCATATGGTAGAAAAAGGCGAAAATCAAGTGAAATCCTATGTGTTGGATGGCAACTTCTCGCTGAAAACAAATGAAGGCGGAGCAGGCGAATGGCTGCGTACACTGCCGCAAACACTGCGTCTCGGGACGAATGAAAAGTACCATTTGACGATGCAGGCCAAGGCGGATGTGGCTAATCAGTTCACAGTTGCCGTTCGTGTGAATGATAATGGCACAGTGAGAGATCTGTCGACCAAAACGTTGCCAGCGGGAGCAAGTACGGTTGATTTGACATTCACGACAGACAATGCCAAAAATGCTTACCTCGCCATCCTGAAGGGAGCAGATAACAGCAGTGCCGAGCTCGGAGGCCAGCTTGTTGTAGATAACATCCGAGTAACAGATGAGACCGTACATGCGGTGACTGGCGTAGTGCTCGACAAAACGGATGTTTCTATTGCCGAAGGTGGCACCGTGGAATTGAAGGCGATGGTGCAGCCGGAGAATGCGACGAATAAAAATGTGACCTGGTCCAGCAGCGATGAATCGGTTGCGAAGGTTGAAGTTGTCGAAGGCAAAACGATCGTAACTGGAATAAAAACTGGTAGTGCGAGCATTACAGCGACAACTGCTGATGGCAATTTCCATGCGACAGCAAAAATCACCGTAACGAAAGTAGTGAGTGTACCAGCAACAACGCTGATCGCACCTAGCTCGGTTCAAACGGGGCAAACCTTTACAGTAGGTTTGGGTTTATCAAATGTTACCGAAGCGGTTTACGCTCAGGATTTAATGATAAGCTACGATACTTCGCTAATGGAACTTGTTTCAGCGAAGCCTGCTCAATTGGGTATCAGCTTGGTATCCAAATCGGAAACAACGCCTGGCAAAGTTCGCTTCATCGTTGCGAGCGAAGGAGCGGGTCATGCCATTATCGGCAGCGGCGATGTACTGGAGCTGACCTTTAAAGCGAAAGACATCACGCAGCCGGCAACAGCTCATTTGGCCGTTGAATCGGCGGTGCTCGGGGATGCAACGGGGCACGAAACGAGCGCAACGGTTGGATCGGCGAACGTCTCGATCACAATTCCTGCTCCAGGCACACCTGGCGATATCAATGGCGACAACAAAGTGTCGATTGGCGACCTTGCCATGATCGCAGCCAACTACGGAAAAGATTCGAGCAGCCCGGATTGGTTGCTTGTGAAGAAAGCCGATGTTACTGGAGATAACAAAATTGATCTAGACGATCTTGTGAAAGTGGCTAGTCAGATTATCCAATAGCTAACAAAAAGCACCGCCAGGATGGAAATTCATCCTGGCGGTATTTGTTGTTAGCTACCTGTTCGTTGGCGAGCAACTGGAAATTGTGCAGGTGAGAGAGCAGCAGAAATGAACAAATTAGATTTATAATTTCCCGTTGAAGGTTAGGAGATGGGTGTTTGGGGAGAGATGGTTTTGAGTGACAATGGTTTGGCGGGATGAGGGATGGTGAGGGGTAATCAGTAGTGTGACAGTTTGGTGAAGGTGATTAGTGATAAATGGCATGTCGAGTAGGATGAAGGAAATGAGTAACAAATGGTTGTGATGGGATGAGAGAGGGGGATGAGTGATAGATGGTGTGATGGGATAAGAGAGGGGGATGAGTGATAGATGGTGTGATGGGATAAGAGGTGGTGATGAGAGTTAAATGGTGTGTAGGTGACGAAGGGACGGCTGAGCAGCATAGTTGAAGTCTAATTCAAATTTGAAGGCCTACGTTGCATTATATACAACGTAATGGCCTGGTCTGAACGCGAATGCGATCCTTCGTTGCACAATATACACTACGTTTGCATAAAACCTAACATGAAATATCTAGCCAAAACAAAAAAAGTCACCTATTGTAGAAAATGCAGACA
>NZ_JBYTCO010000004.1:0-40351 GCF_058790355.1 Paenibacillus sp. FW101-FHT12H11
TATGTAAATATTTTGAAATATAAGTAATGTTATTCATTTTTTTGAGTGATGTTAGGTTTCTCGCAAACGTAGTGGATGAAATCCAATAGAAAGGCCATTTGGAGGGCGGAATTGTCCGATCCATTGGAAGAATTCCAATGGGAGGGGTGAATTCGGTGCCAAATAACCCGGTTTCAACGGGTGCTATTGGATTTTATCCAAGGAAGAGTGGAAAAATCGCCTCAAAAGGGTCGTTTCATTGGAATTCGTGCAATGGGGCATACGGCCCGGTTGTTGATCCATAATCTCTTTTTCACATCTTCACCGCCTTAAACAGGTAATCCCTATGATAAAATAGAATACTAGAGAGACTCGTAGGGGAATGAAGCCTGACATCAGGGGGTACAGTAGATGAAAAGAACGTTAGTCGTAAGCGATATCCATGGTTGTTTGGAGGAATTCAAGCAATTACTAGTTAAAGTCAATTTCAATGCTGAGGAAGACCAACTTGTCCTACTGGGAGACTATGTGGATCGCGGTCCTGACAGTCGGGGAACGGTAGAATACGTCATGCGCTTAGTGCGTGAAGAGGGTGCCATTGCGCTCAAAGGCAATCATGATCAGCGGTTCGTAGAAGTGTTGAGCGAAGTAGATCCTTTGACGGAGATGAAGTTTTTCGAACATGGCGGTATCCAAACGTTCAGAAGCTTCTGCGGTCAGGACAATTTGGATATTAAGCAATCCAAAGAGCGGATTTTGGGCAAGTGCTTGGATCACATCACCTTTCTAAACAATCTTCCGCTTTATTACGAGGACGAGAATCATATTTATGTGCACGCCGGGCTGAATCCCGCATTCGTTGATTGGAAAACGCAGCCGGAACGGGACTTTTTGTGGATTCGTGCGCCTTTTGTTCAGCAGCCGACCGTTGTGAAAAAGACGGTTATTTTTGGCCACACCCCAGCCAAAGATATTCATGGCAAAGCGGATGTGTGGTTTGACCGCGACAAAATCGGCATTGACGGCGCCTGCCCGTACGGCTTTCAACTCAATTGTTTGGAAATCAGGGGGAAAAACGAGTACACGACGTATTCCGTAGCCTCAAGAGGCAGTTGGAAATAGCCGCTGCTCAGTATCGCTATTCAAGATCGCCGCACGGAATGATCGGAGTCGTCCCCGGATTCCCTTTTAGCAAGAAAGATCAAGAAGCTAGACGTTCAATCACGTACACTGTGGATAGCAGCAGGAGGGGGCAATAGACGATGGGCACCGAGTATGATACACAAATCCAGGCGATATTGGATTATATTGAAGACCATCTTGCGGAGCCTTTGTCCGTGGAGGGGCTTGCTCGTGTAGCCTGTTTCTCTGAATTCCATTTTCATAGGGTTTTTCAGAGCATGGTTGGAGAAGCGGTGATGGAGTATGTTCGGAAAAGAAGATTGGCGAGAGCCGCCTACCGAATCGCGCATACGGATCAAAGGCTGATCGATATTGCCCTCGATCATGGGTTTCAATCCCATGAAAACTTCACTCGAGCATTTAAAAAGGTGTTTGAGCGAACACCGCTCGCCTATCGGAAGCAAGGTATTGTGACACCGTTATATGCCAAAGCGAATGTGCTGCAAAGGAAATTAAATCCCAATCCCTATTTAGGAGGCATACGCATGGAATATCAATTGAGAACGAAACCGGCTTTTAAGCTAATTGGATACGAACTGAGGACGACTTGCAAAGATGGGCAAAATCACCGGGACATTCCTGCTTTTTGGAACACCTATCTTCAAGAGAATAAGGGAAGCCGCATAGGCAATCGCGTTCACACGGATTCACCGGTTGAGCTTGGCCTGTGTACGGATTTTAATATGGAGACTGGGGAATTAACGTATCTGATCGGGATGGAAGCTACAAGCTTTGAAGGTGTGCCTGCTGACTTGATATGCCGTGAGTTCCCTGAGGCCAGATATGCTGTTTTTACGACACCCAAAGTGACCCCGGATCAATTCGTCGCCTCGATTCATAGCACGTGGAAGTCTATCTTCGAGGAATGGTTCCCTCATTCGGGCTTGGAACACGCAGGCGGCGTGGAGTTTGAGTGGTATGATGAGCGCTGCCATGCCGACAAGCATGATCAGTTTCAGATTGACATCTACATTCCGGTAAAAGATAAATAACAGCTTGTAAACAAAATAACCATCATTTGTAATCGAAATGCAATCTTGTTTTCATCTAGAATTAAGGTTCGGGACCTATAATGAAATTCGACCCCCTTTTAATATATATATACTTAAGACCCGCAGCCCGTTGCTGTGGGTCTCTTTTTGTCTACTCCGGTTAAAAGGATACGGACAGATAGCTCAGCGAGCCGACTTCATAGCTGCGGTGAATGACTTGTGGCGTGCGAGCCGGGTCACCGCTGCCCATTGCGATATAAAGCGGAACGAAGTGCTCAGGCCGGGGGACAGCCATGCGCGCATGAGGGGCTTCGGCTGCGTAGTTGAACAGCGCGGTCAGGTTCTGAGCGCTCATGTTCTGCACGAGCCAATCGTCAAAAGCGACAGCCCAAGTATCCGGCTCCGTGGCTTCCCAGTTGAGCGCGCGCAGATTGTGCACGGTGGCGCCGCTTCCGATAATCAGGATATCTTCCTGATCGAGGCCGCGCAGCGCTTCCCCTATGCGATACTGCTCAGCAGGCGGCAGGTAGGGGTTCACGGACACTTGGATCACAGGGCAGACAGGTGTAGGGAACATGCGCAGCAGAGGCACCCATGAGCCGTGATCAAGTCCGCGCTGGGCGTCCAAGTTTACTTGGATGCCTTTGGCTTGGAAGCGCTCGGCAAGCTGAGCGGCGAGCGCTTTGCTGCCTTTTGCCGGGTACTTGATTTGGAATAACTCCTTCGGAAAGCCGCCGAAATCGTAGATGGTCTCATAAACATCGTCCGTGGAGGAGATGGTAAGGACCTCCGTTTCCCAGTGAGCTGTAAAAATCACGATGGCTTTGGGTGAAACCTTTTTGCCATAGTCCAAAAGAAATTCGGTGCACGCCGTATCTTGAATAGCCATCATGGGTGACCCATGCCCAACAAATATAGGTGAAATCATCGTCATCGCTCCTTATAGTTACATTTAATAACCTAGTTACTTTATGTAACTTATATTACGCGCAAGCAGCTTTCAGGTCAAGTAAGTTGTTTACTTTTTGTAAGTTGAGGTTCGAAAGAAGGGATTAATCTCAGGGATAGTATGGCCTTATTTGCTGAGAACCTTTCAGCGTTCGTCTAGTGCTTACTCTACCTTTATTCCATTTTCTGCCATCAAACAGCGCAGATTAACGGTAGCTTTTCCATCTACCTCAGCTGAACCTTCTAGATGTGGCGTCAAGCTGGAACTGGGCACAGGAGTAGATAGATGACTTGGAGTTAGCTTCGATTCCTCCTGCTACTTTCCGCTATAGATCTAATTTTGCTCAATTTACTCCGGTTTCTACCACTAATATCAGCATTTCTAGCAGTTTTCGTCCATTTCCAGCAATTTAGCTGTAGCCTCTACCGTTACTCCGTTCCCTGCTATCAAACAGCGGAGATTAACAGTAGCTTTTTCATCTACCTCAGCCGAACCGTCTACATGGGGCATTAACCTTGAACTGGGTACAGGAGTAGATGGATTACTTGGAGTTAGCGCTGATTCCTCCTGCAACTTTCTGCAATAGATCCACGTTTGCCTTCATTGCACAAACTGCAACGTAGAGAGGTGATTTGGGCAAGTTAGGCCATCTATGTTGCATAAAGTACATTCATTTCATCCCAAACGGGCTGAAATGGGGGATTTTCGCCTTCTACAATGCACAAAGTGCATTGTAGAGGAATGATCGGGTCAAATTCCACCCGCTTCCTTGCACAATGTGCAACTTAGCGATAGAGAAACTCAATCGTAATTCGCCGCGCGCGAATTCTCAGGCGCAACGCGCCGCGCGCGAATCCTGGGCGCAACGCGCCGCCTAAACGCAAAAAAACCTGGCCCACAGCAGGCCAGGTTTTCCTCTAATCGGTTGGATCCACCAATTCCAACGCGGCAAAGGGGTTGCCGCCATCTTCGTCGTCGGACTCGACGAATCGTTTAAGTGCGTTTAATTTGTTTTCCCAATAACGTTCATAGTAGGAAAGCCAGCGCTTGAGCTCCATCAGCGGTTCCGCTTCCAGCCTGTAGCGGGTTTCGCGGCCGACTTTCCGCTCTTTCACCAGCCCCGCATCGGCAAGGATGCGCAAATGCTTGGACACCGCCGTGCGGCTGATCGGAAAATGACCGGAAATCACGGTCACAGGGAGCTCCTGCTCGCGAAGCAGCTGCAGCACCTGCCGGCGCGTCGGATCGGCTATCGCTTGAAACACATCATGTTTCTGCGAGGGGGAGGGGGCTGGCATCTTAAGCCTCGATGTAAGCCGTAAGTTTCTTCGCGATACCAGCCCAGCCGTTCGCCATCATCTCGCGTACAACGGAATGAGGTTGGTTGAATTCCGTAACCTTGTCCGCATCCCAACCGGAGTGGATGAGAGTGAATTCCGTTTTGCCATCTACATCTTTCAATTCAAATGTAAGCGACCAGTCTTTGCCCCATGCGAAAGAAAGGCGGTTAGGCGGTGTAACGTCCGTTACTTTGCAAGGGGAGTTGCCGAAAGGCCCGGCTTCCAAGTGAAATTCATAACCGGCTTCCGGTTTGAAATTGTTCGGCATGAACCAAGCCGCGATGCCCTCGGAAGTCGCAACGGCATCCCATACTTTTTGAATCGGCGCGTTGAAAACGACAGTTTGTACAATGTCCGGTAGTGTGTTTGTTTGATTGCTCATTTTAAAATTCCTCCAATGAAATGATGTGTTGTTATTTTGGATTTGTTGCTGATTTTGCACTTTACTTGAATCATGTGCTGTTAACCCTTGCTCTTCACCTTATCCAAATGACGGAAACGGAGTGCGGACCATGTCTCGTCCACAGCCACATTGCTAACCGCGCGATACTCTGAGATGCTCGAAATCAAGGCAAACAGGCTGTCACGGTTAATATTCGTCTTGATCTTCGAGCTTTGCTTCGGGTAGGTGATCCAGAACAAAGCGTCGTCTTTCAGATGCTGGATCGCCTTAGGCGCCCATTCTTCAACTTCAGCTGCGTCCTTAACAAAAAGCTGGACGAAATCGTAAGTCCCATTCGGCTCCCCAGGCTCTTCAATACCGAGCGCATAGCCTTCAGGCGCATGAAGTACGAGAGCTCGTCCTTGTTTATAATGCAGCTTTTTTAGTAATGCTTCTTGCATCGTCAGGGCCTGCCTTTCCATTCCATGCCTAGCTTACTTGTAGGTTGTCCTAAAATACATTTGCTCATGAAATACGAAACCAATTGGTTACATGTTGGATTATACGAAACCTTTTGGTTTCGCGTCAAGAGGAAAAAAAGCAGCCACTCTCTAAGAGAGCAGCCGCTGCTATTTACCAAGCGTAAGCTTCCGGAGCCGCTTTACCGGGACCAGGGAAGATTTCATCTAACTTTTTCAAAGTATCTTCACTAAGTGAAACCTCAGGTACGCGCAAGGAGTCCTGGAGCTGCTCGATGGTTCTAGGTCCGATAATCGGTGAAGTAACAGCCGAGTGCGATAGAACCCATGCCAAAGCAACAACATCCTCTTTTTCGCCGATTTCTTTGCAGAGTGCAGAGAATTGCTCCAATTGGCTGCGATGTTTCTCAACCCGTTCGGCAGAACGCGTGCTGCGGGCACCAGTGCCTGCCAAGGCGTTACGGCCGAGCAAGCCTCCGGCAAGCGGACTCCACGGAATGACGCCAAGACCCAGCTTCTCAGCAGCAGGAAGCACTTCCAGCTCAGGCAATCTGGCAAGCAGATTGTACAGATGCTGCTCGGAGACTAAGCCTAGGAAATGGCGGGCTTTCGCTTCAGCTTGAGCACAGGCAATATGCCAGCCTGCAAAGTTACTGGAGCCAATATAGTCGACAGTGCCTTGGTTAACCGCGGATTCGAACACACCCCACAGCTCATCCCAACTCACGTTGCGATCGATATGATGCATTTGATAAAGCTCAATGTGGTCGGTTTGCAGTCTTTTGAGGGAGGCTTCCAGATGACGTCTGATTTTGTAAGCAGACAATCCGCGCTCTGCGTTTGGACCATCATGAGGATCGTTCATATCGCCATAGGCTTTGGTTGCGAGAATAACTTTCTCTCGGCGCCCACCGCCTTGCTTGAACCAGCGGCCGATAATTTCTTCCGTCCAGCCCCTTCTTTCAACGCCACCGTACACATTAGCTGTATCGAAAAAATTGATTCCCGCATCCAATGCGGCATCCATAATTTTAAAGGCTTCTTTTTCCTCAGTTTCCGGTCCAAAGTTCATGGTTCCCAGACATAATTGACTGACCTTTAAGCCGGATTTCCCTAAATACGAATACTTCATGATTCATCCTCCCACATTCCTCTTGATATTAGTAAGCACTAATTGTTGAAGACTTGTACGTCGTGATGATAGTTTCTATTTTATAGAAGTTTCTACATCAGTGAAAGTAGTGAAAATGTTTACAGTTGGTGACTTAAAGGTAACTTTCTATAGAGCGAGTTACTAACTAACCTGATGTATTGGAATTGTATACCAAATACATATTTATTCTTTCCCTCTTCGTATAAATCTGTTAAAATGACAGTGAAATCGCTTACACTTTTCGTTGGTAATGACTGTAAAACTTAAATAATTGAGGTGATAACCACATAAGAAGAGATCTTTCACGTAATTAATGAAATGTTTTAGCTGAAAATTACCATTCTTAGGTTGCGCTGCAGCACCGGAAACAACATGCGTCATGTTTTATAACACTATATCCACGAAATTCATTATTTTTAGACCTGTATTCAGTATTTTTTTTGTATACAATGCACCAAATATCTATTCACACAGAAGAAAATGCGGTATAATTCTCTTCGAAGGTCAAAAAATGATGAATACGGGGGATGCGGATGATTACTTCATCACATGTTGTGTATGCTTTAGTGACATTAAGCGTTATCGTCGTCATGTTGTTAAAACGAGGAGTCGTCATTCCCACCTTAATTGGTACCTTCTTAATCGGATGGATTTATAAGGGGGATGTGATCAGCGGGTTCAAAGCAGTCTACAACGCTAATCTGACTGCAGCCAAAGAATTATTTACGATTTTCTTGATTATTACGTTTATGGTCGCTTTGCTGGCTTCTTTGAGGGATATCGGCGCTGACAAGCGCATGATCACGCCTATTCAGAAGCTAATGGTCAATGGTCACATTGCCTACATTGTTTTAGCTGTTGTTACATATGTCATTTCACTTTTTTTCTGGCCGACGCCGGCCGTTCCGTTAATCGGAGCGCTGCTGATTCCAGCAGCCATTCGCGCAGGTTTACCAGCAATGGGAGCCGGTATGGCGATTGCGATTGCCGGACAAGGCATGGCATTATCGTCTGACTATGTCATGCAAGTAGCGCCGATGCTTAGCGCAAAGGGTGCAGGCATTGATACGGCTTCCGTAGCGGATAAAGCGATGATCTTGTCTCTCATCACGGGGGGCGTAGCGCTAACCGGAGCTTATCTCATGAACAGAAAAGCGATCCGTAAGCCGGAAAGCACATCTGCTGAAACTTCAAATCAGGTACAAGCTATCCGTGTTGTACAGACAGCTTCCGAGTTTCCTGAAGCGGCTGCAACCGTAGAAACGCTTAGTCCGGCCGTCATTCGATGGTCCAAAGTGTTCGCCGTGCTTGTTCCACTTTCCATGCTTGCCGTAATGGTGGTTATGATTCTAAGCAAGCTGGGACACAAAGGCATGAGCGGATTTGAAGGAGGAGACGGCGCCGCGTTTATCGGCGGTGTGGCGGTTATCCTGCTCATTTTATCCTGCACATTATTCTCCAAAGTTCAAGCCTTGGATAAGATCAGCGATCATCTGACAGAAGGCTTCGTTTTTGCATTCAAAGCCATGGGGCCGGTCATTCCGATCGCAGGATTCTTTTTCCTGGGGAATGCAGATTTCTCCAAAAGCATACTCTCCTTAGGCGAAGGCGATAAAGCGCCGGCGATTCTCTACGATTTGGTGATGTCTGTACAGCATCTGATCCCGTCGAGCGGCATCCTCACTTCGTTTGGATTGTTGGTTATGGGGATTATCGCAGGATTAGAAGGCTCGGGCTTCTCCGGTCTTCCTCTCACAGGCTCGCTATCCGGTGCTTTGGCGCCGGCGGTAGGTATGGATCCTTCCACGTTGGCGGCAATCGGCCAAATGGGGTCGGTATGGTCAGGCGGAGGGACGCTGATTGCGTGGTCATCGCTCGTAGCGGTTGCCGGATTCGCCGGTGTCTCGGCGATTGATTTGGCGCGGAAGAACTTCCTGCCGGTTATTATCGGCTTAAGTGTTTCTACGATTTTAGCTGTTTTAATATGGTAGGTTAAAAAAAGCGCTAAGCCATTTACGTCGCTGACGATAGATGGTTAGGCGCTTCATTCCCTAATTGAGGAGCAGGCATTAGCTGTGGCATGATGTCTTGACAGGATTTTACCAAAAGACGCGAGATCACCGCTGACATTTCATCAATAAACGTAAGACTTGTGTGCTCCATGACTTTATGGTTGAGCAAGCTGTGGTTGTTAATAATCCCTTTGAGATGAATATGACCGATAGGGGGGAGCTCTTTATTTAAGCTGACGCCGGGCTGAAGCGGTTCTTCCACTAGTTGGAGCGTTCCGATTTTGTAGAACTGGCCAAGAGCGGCATCAACAGCAATCGTGTAAGCTTGATTATGTGTTTTGGCAATGTGAGCGATGGTCTTCTGTAAATTGAGTGCATGCACGGGTTTCTCCAGCGTTCCATAAAGATGAACATGACGGTTGCCTTCGAACCGCTCGGATAACCGGCTCCCGACCATCGGGCCCAGGGAATCCCACGTGTAACGGTTGGTGCCGACACATATAATGACAATTTCCGTGTAGGCCGGTTTTGATAAATAATGATTCGTTAAAGCTTCAGACAAATAGGCAACAGATTTCTTATCAAGGTAATGAATATGGCGCATCATGGGGTAAAATCACCTCTCTTCCGTAAGTAATATACGCCGAGCAGCTGTACAGTATGAGTAGACATCCTGAACGGATAGAAAATCATAAATTATACTATATCCTAATATAATCTTGGTATACAATATACACAAGTAGAGAAAGGAGAGTGAAAGCGATGTCGAATGCTTATATTTTAACACAAATGACATGGCCAGAGGTAGAAGCAGCGCTCAAAACGGTCAAAATTGCCATTATTCCACTAGGCGCACATGAACAGCACGGCCCTCATATGGTTGAAAGCTGCGATGCTGTACTAGCTGAAGAGATGGGAAAAAGGCTAACGGCAAGATTATACCCGGAGGCCCTGCTAACGCCTACTATTAATATGGGCGTTTCGCCGCATCATCTTCATTTTCCGGGTACAATTTCCTTGGAACCTACAACCGTTATTGCGATTTTGCGCGATATGATCAAATCATTAAAAAGCCAAGGAATTGAGAAATTCCTGGTCATCAATTCGCATGGCGGCAACCAAGCGACCCTCGGCGTGGCAGCAGATACGCTGACAGCAGAGCTGGGAGTGTCCCTCTTTTATGCCAAAACGACGGCTTCTGCGAAAGACGTGATGGACAGGCGGCTTACATCCAAGCTGTACGGTCACAGCTGCGATCGCGAAGTGTCCGAAGCGATGTATTTGGCGCCTCATCTCGTTCGGGAGGATAAACTGGAAAAAGGCGACATTCAAGAGGGAAGGTGGAAAAAGCTCCGCCCGGGCAGTCCCCTTCAAGGCTTCTATTACTATGAAGAAATGACGCGCAACGGCTGCATCGGCGATGCGACGAAAGCCAGCCGGGACATCGGAGAGGAGATTGTTGAGACGGCCCTTGAGCGGTTGACTCAAGCCGTTAGAGACATGATATAAACTTATGAAGCAAGCACTGTTTATTGCAGCGATCGCCGCCTATCTTGTCTCAGAAATCTATCCCAGCGAGTGGCTGACTTGGCTCCAGTCCGGACTTAGTCTTGTCATTATTGTCGTCGCATTTCGCTCGATCAAGCCATTCGTGCAGCTATTAGGCACAATTTTCCTAAGCACGGGCGCCATTCTTCTAGCGTTGAACGGAGCCTCATGGACGGATTACTTCCTTAGCTTCGGCAGTATGCTGAACGTATTAAGCTTATTTGTGCTGATTCCGATGATTGCTCTGCCCATCGAGCTCGGACACTACGCGGTGAGAGTACAAGCGATTCTCTACAGCAAGGTGCAGCACTCCGGTATGCTTTATTGTATTACTTCATTATTATCCTATATATTGAGTTCGTTTATGAACCTGGCTACACTGCCGATGATGTACCACAGTATACAGCCTTCCCTGCAATATTATCCGATCCAGCAAAAAGACAGATTTATTAGCCGGGCGATTACACATGGCTACAGCATGCCAATTCTATGGACACCGGTAGCTCCGATTGTCGGGATTATTGTAGAAATGACAGGTGTAAGTTGGAGTGCGATTTTACCTATCGTCATCCCGTTCAGCTTATTAGGTCTGGCTTTGGATTGGCTGATGGGGACGTGGGTCGCTAACCGCCGGCTGAAAAAGATTAGTCTGACTACACTTGAGGAAATTTCCGCTGCCAGGGAAAATGCGGTTGTTCATCAACCAAATGAGTCTAACGAGGTCAAAGGGAGCCATCCTTGGCAAATTCTTATCGCGATCGTTGTCCTTAATGTTCTTGTTTTTGTATTAGAGCGATTTACGCATATGGGATTCCTGCTGTTGGTCTCGATCATCGTTATTCCCTTCGCTTACGTTTGGTCTTTGATGTTAGGGAAGGGTATGGCGTTTATTACAAGCAGCCAAACCTTGCTATCGTCTCATGTGCTGAAAATGAAGGATCAATTCTTCGTTTTCTTAAGCGCCGGTTTTATGATTTCAGCTATTAAGTCTACTGGCAGCAATCATGCGATCAACGAAGGAATTATGGCTATTCAACATGTCATCGGGTCTGATCTCTTTTTGCTCATGATTCCGCTAATTCCGTTAGCGCTTGCATTTATCGGGCTGCATCCTGCAGTTGGATTGGCTCTGGCAGCGGAGTCATTGAATCCGCACGCGCTTGGTATTTCCGTGCAGCTGATGGCGATCGCTATGCTTACGGGGGCGGCCACGGCGTTTTTGATGGGGCCTTACAACGCTACTGCCGGGATGATGTCTAACTTGATAGGGAAAAGCTCGTATAAGGTTTCAAACTGGAATGCACCGTTTACAATCGCGTATTTAATCATGTCAATGATCTTGCTGTTAATCTTAAAAAAAGTGGGTTGACAGGGTAGCCTAATCTAAGTAATAATAAGTCCATGAAATCATTTTGGTATACCATATACCAAATGCCAGAACGATCGACAAGTTAATCTACTACACACTTTACATTTTGAGAGGAGAGTTTTATATGACAACAGCAGCAACTGAATCCCGTTTGATGAACAAAGAGGAATTCCGCTATGCACTTGAGCAAGCCATTGAAGGCAATGCCGTTTCAAAAGCTCCTTTTACAACAATGTGGGCCAATGGTGAATTGAAGAAAGAGCATTTTGCCAGATGGGTAGAACAGCATTACGCGTATGTAGGTCCATTCGCAGAGTACTTGGCTTACATCTATGCCAACTGTCCGCATGAGGATGCAAGAGACTTCATCCTGCAAAACATGTGGGAAGAGGAGCTCGGCGGCGACCGTCACACCGATTTGTTAATTCGTTTTGGTGAAGCTTGCGGAACGACGCGCGAACGCGTGGAATCCATGCAGCATCTGCTTCCTGAGACAATCGGCTTGCAGTCCTGGTGTTACCGGATGGCTTTCAAAGAAAATTTCTTGTTCGCAACAGCAGCGTTAGTTGTAGGACTTGAATCTCAAGTGCCTGCCATCTACCGCAGACAAACGCCAACGCTTCGCAATCACTACGGTTTTACAGATGAAGAAGTGGAATTTTTCGATTTACATATCGTTTCCGATGAGATCCACGGCGAGCGTGGCTACCAAATCGTACTTGAATATGCTAGAACACCTGAAGATCAACAACGCTGTATCAAAATTGTAGAAGAAGCTACGAAAATGCGCAGAATGTACATCGCAGCGATCTCTCGCGAATTTTGCTTGGAATAGTCCTTATCTCTTATAAATGTTCATAGAAAATAGAAGTTAAACCGTTCCCGGGATATTGTATTCTCGGGAATTGGTTTAACTGGCATACAGACCCTGCTTTTGAGCCGAAATTGGTCGTTAAAGAGAAAGGGGATTGACATGGCAGCAACAGAAACAGCCGTACAGATTTTCAAGAACCTGATTAACGGGGAATGGGTAGGAGCCGCAAGCGGTGAAACCTTCACGACTATGAACCCGGCTAATGTGAAAGATACCGTAGGAAAATTTCAAGCTTCGACCGAAGAGGATGTCATCCAGGCTATGGAGGCAGCTGAGCAGGCCTTCAAAACTTGGCGTCACGTTTCCCCTACCAAGCGAGCGGAAATCTTGTACAAAGCAGCGGACTTGCTGGAAGCAGGTTTGGAGCAATATGCGGGAGAACTGACTCGCGAGGAAGGAAAAACGGTGGCGAGCTCCCGGATGGAAGTGAAACGTTCCGCCCAAACGCTCAGGTACTACGCCTCTGAAGGATTAAACGTTTCCGGCGAAACGCTACCCTCGGATGATGCAACGACCTTTGTATATACACGGAAAGAACCTTTAGGTGTTATTTCAGTCATTACACCTTGGAATTTCCCGATTTCCATTCCAGTACGCAAGATCGCTCCGGCATTAGTTACGGGCAACACCGTGGTCTTTAAACCGGCATCGAACACGCCGTTGATTGCTTATCGGTTGGTGGAGGCGCTTCATCAGGCTGGACTTCCAGCGGGCGTAATCAACTTCGTGACAGGCTCCGCTTCCAAAACAGGCGTGCCGCTAGTCACCCATTCCGCCGTCAAAGCGGTTACCTTCACGGGTTCCACGGGCGCAGGAGAGAAGATCAATCGTCAGGTACGATTATCCACTCGCGTGCAGCTGGAGCTAGGCGGTAAGAATCCGCTGATCGTGATGGATGATGCGAATATCGATCATGCGGTGGAGCTCGCCGTGAAAGGCGGATTCGAATTAACGGGTCAAGCTTGCACAGGCACGAGCCGTGTTATCATCATGGACGCGGTGCATGATGAATTTGTTGAGAAGCTTGTAGAGAAAACCAAGCAGCTCAAGGTCGGCAACGGGTTAAGCAAAAGCGTTGAAGTCGGTCCGCTGGCGAATGAAAGCCAACTTCGCAATGTGCTCGATTACGTCGCCATCGGAAAAGCGGAAGGCGCCGAGTTGGTTGTAGGCGGCGAGCAGCTAACCGACGGCGATTACGCGAATGGTTACTACGTAACGCCAGCCGTATTCGTAGGCGTTGCACCTGATATGCGCATCGCGCAGGAAGAGATTTTTGGACCGGTTATCTCCGTGATCCGTGTCAGCAGCTTCCAAGAAGCGATGGACATCGCCAATGATGTGGAGTTCGGACTATCCGCAGCGATTTGCACGTCCGAGTCCGGCCGGATTCAACATTTTATCCAGAACATCGAGACCGGCATGGTGAAAATTAACCGTCCGACGACGGGGAATGCCTACAACGCGCCATTTGGCGGCGTGAAAATGTCCAGTACAGCAACGTACCGCGAGTCCGGTCGTGCCGCACTTGATTTTTACACGCAAATCAAAACAGTCTACCATGGCATCTAAACGATAGATTCATAACGGAGGATCTGACATGAAATCGGTCTTAAAGCTGGAGCTGGAAGAAGCAAAAGTGATGATAGAGGCGGCTAAAATAGCGGCGAAAGAAGTTAAAGCTTTGGAATCCATCTGTATCGTGGATGACGGCGGCTACATCATTGCCCTGGAGCGCATGAATGGCGGGCGGATTACCGGCCCTGAGATTGCAACGTCCAAAGCTTTTACGGCAAGCGGCCACAAGCGTTCCACGCATCTGTTCAACCAACCGGGAGGACCTGCGACAACAACCGGAGAAGCGTTCGGCATTCACGTGATGATGCCAGGTAAGTTTGCGATCTTCGTTGGCGGATTCCCGATTGTCGTGAATGGCGAAGTCATTGGAGGCGTCGGCATCAGCGGAGGGAACGGGGAGCAGGATACAGCGGTCGGCACCGCGGCGTTAAAGGCTTTGCAGCAGCATTTGGGCAGCGAATATGAAGTAATGACCCAAGCGGATATTAAAAAATAAACGCGGTTCGTTCCTTGTGAAACTAGCTGCACATGGAGAGGGAAGAGGGAAGATGGTGTATTGGAATCTGTTCCTCGGTTTTTTTCGAATCGGTCTCTTGGGGTACGGCGGCGGGCCTACCATGATTCCTTTGGTTCATGCGGAAGCTGTTCAGAAGTACCAGTGGATGACGGACGATGAATTTACAGATGTACTTGCGATGGGGAATGCATTGCCCGGTCCAATCGCTACGAAAATGGCGGGATATATCGGTTACAAGGTGAAAGGCTACTTAGGCGCATTTATTGCTATAGCCGCTATGGTCATTCCCGTGCTTGTAGGTATGATTTTACTTCTTGGTCTCATCTATAAGTTAAAAGATTCCGGCATTGTAGGCGGCATGACGCACGGAATTCAGCCCGTTATCGGTGTGATGATGGCGGTTATGGCTTATGACTTTTTCAAAAAAGCTTGGCAAAGTTGGGTGAAGAGCAAAACGCTGGCGTGGACACTCATCTCGATTATCGCGCTGGTTCTGCTTAACTTGAATCCAGGCTTACTGATTGGCATCGCGCTTGCTTATGCGTTCACGGAGTCAACTTACTTGGCTAACAAAAAGAAGCGCAATCAGCAGGGGCGCGATGCAGACAGGGGTTTTTCAGCATGAAGCTCTTAGAAATATTTTGGGCCTTCTTTGTTCCGAACATATTAGGCTACGGCGGAGGGCCGCCGATTATCCCGCTGCTTCAGGCCGAAGTAGTTGACCACTACGGATGGATGAACGTGGAAGAGTTCGGCAATGTGCTGGCGCTCGGCAATGCACTGCCAAGTCCAATCGCCACCAAGCTTGCCGGATATATCGGGTATCAGGTAGGCGGCATTCTTGGCGCGATTGTTGCGTTAATCGCCACCATTCTTCCTACAGCGCTTGCGATGGTCCTATTGTTCAAGTTCATCAACTTCTTCAAAGGAGCCCCGCAAGTCATGGCGATGACGCTGATCGTGCGCCCGATCGTCGCCGTTCTTCTCGGTACGTTGGCACTGCAGTTTTTCAACAGTGCGTATCAATCGGCGGGTATTTGGCAGACGGCATTCTTGGCAGCGGCCAGCTTTATGGCTTTGGAGAAATGGAAAGTGCATCCAGCAGCTGTCGTAGGATTGGGTTTAGTGTATGGGGCTTTTGTGCTGGGTTGATTCGGCGGTAGACCTCCGTCTTTTAAAAAGTTGATTGGTTATGGTGTATCGATTACACTGTAAGAAAACGCATTCGCGGAGGTATACCATATGCCGGACAATCCAGTTGTTTGGAAAGATGAGGAATTAAGCCCGATTCGGGATAAAGTGTTTCAATATATTAAACAAGCTATTGTTCAAGGTGTGTACAAATCCGGTGACCGGATCATCGAGAGAGAGCTTGCCGATCAACTAAATGTTAGCCGCACGCCCATCCGGGAAGCCTTATTCCGGCTTGAATCACAGGGTTTCGTCAAGACGCTTCCCCGTAAGGGAGTGGTGGTCTCCAGACTTTCACCGGAAGAAATCATTGAAATTTTCACGATTCTCTCTTCGTTGGAAAGTTTAGCGGTTAAACTCGCTGTGAAGAAGCTGGAACAGCAGCAACGGGACGAACTGAACCAAATCGTTGTCGAGATTGACACCGCATTAGCGAAACCGACGTTTGAGCAATCGGACTGGGAGTATCATTTTGAAGCGAATGAAATTATATTCCGAGCTGCTAAGAGTCCGAGATTAACGCAAATGTTGGATGGTTTATCCGACTATATTCGCGCCTTCGTTCATGTTGGCTATGAACTCCCTGGACGCCAACGCAAAGCGATGGAGGAGCATAGGGATATTGTCAAAGCCGTGCTGAACGGTGAAGCGGAGTTTGCAGAAAATTTAACGAAAATTCACGTTGAAAACTCGAAGAAAGCTTATATGGAAGCTTTGGAAAGAGAATAATTGCCGTATTTGCCTACGCTCATGCTGCTGTATGGAGGTTGTGAAATGCCGAATGTGACATTGCACCAAAATGGCCAAGTTTATCAGCAAGAGGTTACTGAGAATAGTAACTTGGTGGTTTTAGCGGGGGTGAAGAAATTCCCTCATCTGAAGTATGGCTGTGGTATGGGGAAATGCACGAAATGTATGGTGAAAGTGGTTACCGGTGGCGATAAGCTTCAAGAACCTAATTGGAAAGAAAATAAGATGCTGGGCGATAAAATTAACGAAGGCTTCCGCTTAGCATGCCAGTTATATATTTCGGAAGATATTGAGCTTTGTCAGGAATAGGACAGTGAGGCAGCAGTGAATATGGGGGATGACTTATTGTGCAAATCTATGGACAAGTTGAAGCCAAACTCGAGGAACTGAACATTCTGCTGGACTCTCCGCCTAAACCAAGTGGCAATTATCTGCCTTACACTATGGTGCCGCCTTTGATTTATTTGAGTGGCGTGACTCCCAAGGTGGGTGGAGTGCTGCAATATAAAGGCAAGGTAGGACACGAGCTTTCGAAAGAAGAAGGATATCAAGCAGCCAGGCAATGTGTGATTAATCAATTAAGTACATTAAAGGCTATATTGGGAGACCTGAATCGGGTGACCAGTATTATCAAAATGGAAGGCTTCATCAATGCGGAAGCTGGGTTTCAGGATTTGCCTTTTGTATTAAATGGCGCTTCTGACTTGCTAGTTGAGGCATTTGGGGATAAGGGCTTACATGCCCGTTCCGCTATAGGTGTTGCTGCATTGCCCGGAGGGGCGGCAGTGGAAGTAGAACTAATTGTGGCTTTTAAATAAAAATTGAGCGGAGGGCTTCATATGAGCGAATATATTCTAGTATCCACAACGGACCGTTACCGTACGGTGACTAATAATCCGAATTTAGAGTTAGTGGCAGCATACGAATATTACTTCTTCGGCAAGAAAAAAACACTTTTTGAAGTATGCAAAATCGTTGGGGACGATGCGAGAATCATTATTCAAGGGGTTTCCGAGAAATTCGCAGATAACAGCATTCCGCTCAAAGTATTTCCAAAGTTCGATTCCACCGCTCAAATCGAGAAAGAGATCTATGAATTGGACATCGACAAGGATAGTAAGATTGTTAAAACGGCATAGGATAAAGGCGCAGGCTCTTGGAGCTTGCGCTTTTTTTGTGTGATTCACACTTCCTTACAAATCGATATTGTAGAATGTTGCTGTTGTTTGTAACATGCTAATCCCCCCCATCTGCTACGTTTTCACATAATATGGTATTGTTGAAAGGTGGAAATTTTAAAATAAGCTTATATTAATTTTGTAAAAAAGGAGAATGTTAGTGAAAAAAATATTATTCGGATTTATCATTGGGGTTCTATTATTTGGTTCTGTGCAAGCTTATGCTGCCGGAGGGACGATGATAGAGGCTTATTACACAATCAAGGGTATTTTCAATAATAGCGAGAAAGTCGTTTTTCCTGAAGATGCATCTCCCTTTATTTATAATGGAACCACTTACGTTCCTCTAAGAACAATGGCTGAAATTATGGGTAAAGAGGTAAAATGGGATCCAGAGCATCAATACGTAATAATGAATAAAAATGGAGAGGATGCATGTGTGCCGACAGAGGGGAATAATACAAAATTAATAAGAAATATATGTATCTCAGTAAGAAATGTTAAACTTCCGGATAACGTATACTTTGATGGAACTTTACTTTCTTTACAGGGGAAAGAGACGTACTTGCCGGCGTTAGTATTAAAAAAGGATGAATCTTTTTTAGTTATTAGTCCTAAGAGTGGTATTGTAATTGATCAGAAAATTGCACCCAATGATTTAAATGCTTTTGATTTTCTTAAACCATATATTGCTGGTTACGATCTAGTAGTAAGGTAAATTAAATTGCTGCAAATTAATGGATACTTAAATTGCAATAAAAGATAGTATAGATTTTTAGTTATGAGAACTAGAGTTCAATTACAACTAAAGGCAACTGGTTTACGACCGGTTGTCTTTGGCTTGCAAATGCATTAGCGTGGTTATCTACATGGTGCTAGCGCCTAATCCGGGGGAACGATGGCTTCGTGTTGTGGAATTAGTATTGCTATTGTTTAGCCAACACAAAAAAGCAGCCCCCAAGGGACTGCTTCCATCATTCCTTCTATTGAGCTGCGTTAATTCTTCGCTGAGCGATTTTGCCGAGGCGATTGAGATCTTCTTCGCCCCAGGAGATGGTCACGTCACCGGTGACGAAGGTTTGGCAGGCAAGACGGAAGCCTTGATCCAGCTTTTCCTGGCCGAGTCGGTCGACTTCCTTTTTCATAATTTTGCTGAGGTGTTCATGTCCGTCCACAATTTGTACACGGCAAGTTCCGCAAAGGCCACCGCCGCATTTGTAAGGTACAGACCCTTCATAACGGATCGATGTTCTTAAGAGATTGGCGTCTTGTTCGACTTCTATCGTTTTTCCAGATGTTTGATAAGTCACTGATGGCACTTGGCATCCCTCCATGTCTTAGTAGAGTTAGTATATCATATTTAATTGGTTTATGGTATACCAAATACAATATTTTTGATATGATAGAGGGACAAGGCGAGATCATTTGAACCCACATTAGGAGGATCCCTTACATATGTTAAACGTTGGCATTATCGGATATGGAACCATAGGCCAGGATGTAGCCCAAGCTATTTTGCAGGGAAACGCCGGGCAGGTTCAACTAAAAGCGATACTCGTTCGTGACGAAACGAAGTATCCGGATACAAGTTCTCATGGGTACATCATGACAGCCAATGAGGAAGTATTTTTCCGTCAGGGACTGGACGTTGTGGTGGAGAGCGCTGGGCACGAGGCGGTAAAGCATTATGGTGAAAAAGCGTTAGACAATAGAGCGGACCTTATCTTGGTCAGCGTTGGTGCGTTAGCGGACGAGCCGCTGCACCTTAAAATTCTCGAGAAAGCACGTCAAACGGGCAAAAAAGTGATGGTTCCTTCAGCTGCAATCGGAGGTTTAGATCGGATCGCAGCAGGAAGTGTAGGCCCGATGGACGAAGTTACATTAGTGACAAGAAAACCCCCTAAGGCTTGGATTGGCACGGTTATCGAGCAGCAGGTGAACTTGGCTGAATTAACGGAGCCATTTTGCGCATTCGATGGGGTGGCTCGTGATTCCGCCCGATTGTTTCCGGAGAGTGTCAATGTTTCGGCTGCACTAAGCTTAGCCGGCATAGGGTTTGATCGGACCAAAGTAAAAGTGTACGTAGATCCTCATATCAGCCACAATACACATGAGATTGAAGCGAAAGGAAAATTCGGTCAAATCCATTTGCAAATCCGAAATACACCTTCCGCCGGCAATCCCAAAACCGGCTATATTGTGGCGATGAGTGTCATCAAAACGCTGCGAGATTTAACATCACCTTTTGTCATCGGCATATAAAACATATAGAAACGGGGATCTGAATATGGCCTATAACAGTATCATTTTGCGTCTGGAATTAAGTCTCAACCAAGTGAGCTTTGGTGATGTGGCTTCGGCCATAAGTAAAGCAGGGGGAGATATTACTTCCATCGATATCATTCGCCCAGGGCAAGAAGTAACGGTTCGCGATGTCACGGTTCAAGTGGCCGATACGGCAGAGACCGCCGTTGTGGAAGCGATCAAATCGCTGGATGGCATCCGACTTGTCAATGTATCGGACCGCACGTTCCTTGCGCATCTTGGGGGCAAAATCTCTGTACAGCCAACCCTTCCGATCAAAAACCGGGATGATTTGTCCATCGTATATACACCGGGAGTGGCCCGCGTGTGCACAGCCATTCATGAAGATCCTCAGAAAGCATATTCATTAACGATAAAAAGAAATACCGTGGCTGTCGTAACGGATGGTACCGCTGTACTAGGCTTGGGCGACATTGGCCCTCACGCAGCTGCGCCCGTTATGGAAGGTAAAGCGATGCTTTTTAAACAATTAGCAGGGGTTGACGCTTTCCCGATCTGCTTGGATACGCAGGATACGGAAGAGATCATTCGCACGATTAAAGCGATTAGTCCTATTTTTGGCGGTATTAATTTGGAGGATATTAGCTCCCCACGTTGTTTCGAGATTGAGACAAGGCTCAATGAAGAGTTGGATATTCCTATCTTCCACGACGACCAGCATGGAACGGCTATTGTTGTCATCGCCGGGCTTTTGAATGCGCTGAAAGTTGTTGGCAAGCGAATGGATCAGGTTCGCGTTGTTGTTAATGGCATAGGTGCAGCAGGTGTCTCAATCTGTAAAATGCTGCTTGCCGCCGGCGTGAAGCGGCTCGTCCCCGTTGATCGGGAAGGGGCGATCATTCGCGGAGGCGAATATGCGCACCACCCGATGTGGGCATGGCTTGCCGAGCAGCCGCAAGTTGAAACTAACCCTGGCGGCTTACGCGATGTCATTAGCGGAGCTGACGTATTCATCGGCGTGTCGAGAGGCGGATTGCTGAGCGGAAGCGATGTGCAAAAGATGGCTTCGAACAGCATCGTCTTCGCTATGGCCAATCCGGTGCCGGAGATTGATCCGAAAGAAGCGCTCCCTCATGTGCGCGTATTTGCTACGGGGCGGAGCGATTATCCGAACCAGATCAATAATGTGCTTGTGTTTCCGGGGATTTTCCGAGGGGCGCTGGACTGCCGTGCGCGCGAGATCAACGAACCGATGAAACTTGCGGCGGCACGTGCTATTGCTTCTGTTGTTTCCGAAAATGAGTTGAATGACCAATACATCATTCCGAGTATTTTTAATGAGCAAGTTGTTACCAAAGTGAGGAATGCGGTAGTTGAAGCAGCGATTTTGACCGGTGTTTCACGTCGTATTCCGCCTGATTTCAGATAAGTGGTAACATGAAATAGGTCGAGAAGGCTTGGGGGCTTAGATATCCGAGGCACCTCAAGCAAAAAGCACCCAACAAAGGGTGCTTTTTTTTGCATTCAATTTGCGCGTATCTTTATCAACTATCCCAAATCAGGTATAGTAAAAAGAACAAATTGGTGGAACCTGCCACATCGCCAACATTCGCGTCGGAATGTGGAACTACAGTCCGCTATTTCAACGTTATCGCAAAAAATAACCCTCCAAGCGGAACTACAGGGCCTAATTTGCCAACTTATGGCCTCCGATTCCACCGAATGTGCCAAAATAGAGGACCACAGTTCTCTCCAACCAGCCACACCAACGCCAAAACCTAATCACAAAGGAGCCACTATGATACGTTTTGCAGTAATAGGAACAAATTGGATCACAGAAGAGTTCATTCACGCAGCCCGCGAGACGGGAGAATTTGCGTTAACAGCCGTGTACTCACGCACGGAGGAAAAGGCGGCGGAATTCGCCAATAAATTCGAGGTGGCTAACCGCTTTACGGACTTGAATGTTTTTGCTCAAAGCGATACATTCGATGCTGTTTATATCGCTAGTCCGAACTCGCTTCACGCTGAGTACGCCGTGCATTGCATGAATCACGGGAAGCATGTCCTTTGCGAGAAGCCGGCAGCATCCAATTCGGCGGAGTTGTCCGCCATGATTGAGGCAGCGCGCAGCAACAAGGTTGTGTTCATGGAGGCGCTCAAGTCCACGTTGATGCCGAATTTCAAGGCCATTCAAGAGAATCTGCACAAGCTTGGACCTATCCGCCGTTATTTCGCAGGCTACTGCCAATATTCCTCGCGGTATGATGCCTACAAGCAGGGCACGGTGCTGAATGCGTTCAATCCCATTTTCTCCAATGGCTCCTTGATGGACCTTGGTGTGTACTGCATTTATCCGTTGGCTGTGCTGTTCGGAACCCCCGATCGCGTGCAGGCAAGCGGCATGCTGCTGGAATCCGGTGTCGATGGGGAAGGCAGCCTTCTGCTGAGCTACAAAGACATGGATGCGGTAATTATGCATTCCAAAATCGCAAGCTCCTACTTGCCGGCAGAAATCCAAGGCGAACACGCAACGATGGTGATTGATAAAATCAACCAGCCAGAGAAAGTTGAAATCCGTTATCGTGACGGTTCGGTAGAGAATCTTACGCGCGAGCAAAGCGCTAGAACAATGCGGTACGAGGCAGAAGAATTCATCCGCCTCATCCAAAGCGGAGCGTCGGAGTCCGAGACGAACTCCCATGCCAATTCCAGCATCGCAATGGCCATTATGGACGAAGCTAGAAAACAAATGGGACTTGTATTCCCGGCAGACCGGAAATAAATGCAAATAAAAACCGAGCGATAATCAGGAAAAGGTCCTGAGTTCGCTCGGTTTTTTTTATTTGATAGAACCGGTGGTACGCATGGGTTTGTTCGATATAGCCATAGGAGCGAGGACGGTTTCAGCTGCCTCGGAGCTAACTTTTTTCCGGATCAGATGATACACAATCCCGATCATGAGCCAGACACCGCCCATCCATAAGGCGTCTCGGTCTAGCAGCGATAGCAGATAACCAATGAAGCCGGTTCCGACCAAAGGAAGCACCAGATACAAGATAGTTTGCTTCAAGGAGCGTTGGTTTTCTTTGATGTATTTTTGCGAGATGACAGAGATGTTTACGAAGAAGAAGGCCGTTAATGCACCAAAATTCACGAATTTGACGGCGTTGTCCAGGGAGATCACGAGGGCCAGCAGAGAGACGCAGCTCACGATCACGATGTTGATGACCGGTGTATTGAATTTCGGATGAAGAAAGGCAAACACTCGCTTAGGCAGAATGGAATCGCGCCCCATGACATAAAGCAGACGGGAAACGCTCGTTACGGACGATAAACCTTGTGTAAAAATAGCGAGTATGAGCACAGTGATGAACACAGAGCTGAGTGCGGCCCCACCAACAAGCTTGACGATCTCGAAGCCTGCCGAATCTACATTTACGAAGGTTAGGTGTGGATAAATCAGCTGAGTCAAAACGGATGGCACCAGGTAAAGAACGCTTGCTGTAAGGATGATGATCATGATCGCCCGAGGGATCGTTTTCTGGGCATTCACCGTTTCTTCGGACATGGTTGTGACGGTGTCAAAACCTAAGAAGGAGAAGCAAATAATGGAGGCGCCGGCCAGGATTGTAGAGAACGGCACGTCCGTTTGAAGGAATAATCCCATCGGATGAACGTCCCCCGTCAAATTGCGGATCAGGAAGAAGCAGAAGACGCCAATAAACAGAATCTGAATCCAAACGAACAATTTGCTAATATTCGCTGAGAATTTAATGCCGATGATATTGACGATACCAAGGATGATGTTCAGTCCGATAATCCAGACATAAGCCGGGATGGACGGGAACTGTGCATGCAGATAAATGCCGAAAGTGAGACAAGCGATGATCGGGGAGAAGAAATAGTCCAGCAGCAATGCCCAACCAACGAGGAAGCCCAGGTAGGGATGGATGCTTTTTTTCGTATACGTGTAGGCGGAGCCTGAGGTGGGGAACGACTTGGACATGACGCCGTAGCTGTAGGCTGTGAAGAAAATGGCGATAAAAGCAAGCAGATACGCTTGTGTCAGCATGCCGTGAGCATTCTCATAGGCTATCCCATAGATGGAGAAATAAATCATGGGTGTCATCCAGGCAAGCCCCATGTAGACGACTTGATACAAGCTTAAGGATTTCCGCAATTTGACTTCATTGGTCATGATGGAACACTCCCTTTATCGTTGGTGCTGTGGTCGCTGTCAGGGGCTGGTATGCAAAAAAGCCAAGGAGGATATCTAATAAACAGATATCTCCCGGGCTTTTGTCCCTCCGTGAACACAGGGTGAGCTGTGCGTTTTCTCTTGGACCAGACCGTAGCTTAAGCTAGCGCGGAACCCTAGAAAACTTTGTATGTTATAAATCTTTACTTATAAGTTGAAAAATAAGCGTGCTGCCTCTTTAATGTTAACTATATGTCTTTTGTGTAAGTTAATATAACACATTGTATGGCGTATGAGAAGTATTTTGCATGAAAAAGGTAAAAACGATAGAAGTTGTTGACACATTCCATAGTCAATGTTATGTTTAATAACACAAATGAATACGATTGTTTACTAGGGTTCCGCCGGTACACCGCCGGGCTGGTCCGAGAGTAAACCGCTTCTATCATGAGGAGCGACACGGAAGGATAAAAACCTGGGAGATATCACCAAGACGATTTGCGTCTTGTGATGTCTCCCTTTTTGTTTAACAGAACTCAGGAGGAGATGGATACGATGGCAACTGTGTGGAACAAGACAATAAGCCCGGGAGGCAAATGGTCAGGCGTGATTGGCAAAGGGAAGTTGATCCGGTTTACGGCTCAGGAGGCGGGAGCGAATGTGTCCATCCAATTGTTTCACGCACGGGATTTGACGGAGCGCTACAATATGCCGGATACGCTTAAAGCGCAATACACCGCCCATCTGACGCGAGGACATGTGCTAATGAGTGACAATGGGAGAGTGCTCGCAAGCATTGTGGAAGACAGCATAGGTTGGCATGATCCGCTAAGTGGATACACGAGCCGAGCAGCGACGGACGCCAAATATGGCGCTACTAACTATCAAGAGCTGCGAAATGAGTGGCTGCGGAGCGGGCAGGAGAACTTCGCTGTGGAACTTGTTCGCAGCGGGTTAAGCATGAGGGATATGATGCCTGTCCTCAACTTATTCTCGAAGGTGTTCTGCGATGAGCAAGGCGATATGCATTTCAGCCTAGAGCATTGCCCGGCGGGTGCTACTGTCACGCTTCGGACAGAGCTGGATACGCTGCTCGTTCTTTCTAATACCCCTAATCCACTTGATCCAAGAACCACCTATCCATCGGTGCCTGTTAACATCGAAGTGCTGCAGGCTGACCCTGTAGGCATGGACGATTTTTGTGTCAATTATCGTTCGGAGAATCGCCGGGCTTTTGAAAATACATGGGAATATCACGCACTGCTTACTTAAAAATCGGAGGAGGAACGGATATGGCGGTATTTAATCGTGTGGAGAGCCCTCGCAAAGCCGAGGAGGCGATATATAGCGAAATCATTCAAGCGGGGGACGGCTGGATGCGTGCGCTGAAGCCGGGCCAAGTGCTGCGCATTGTTGATCTGGAAGGGAATCAAGCAGCGGATACGTTGTTTTACGATGCTGAAAATCCAGAGGATCACTACAGTGCTGTGGCGACAATTGCAGGCCAAGGCAACATTTATTTAAGCGCAGGCTCGGTGCTGCGTGCCGAATCCGGCAAAGAACTGCTCCGAATCGTAGCGGATACGTGCGGACGGCATGATACCGTAGGCGGCTCCTGCTCCGCTCAAAGCAATACGGTGCGTTACTCGCACGACAAGCTGTCGATGCATAACTGCCGGGACACCTTTATGCTGCAGCTTGCACAGCACGATGGGGCTTATACGAAGCGGGATTTGGCGCCGAATATTAACTTTTTCATGAATGTGCCGGTTACAGCTGAGGGGGGATTGAAGTTTGATGATGGCGTCTCTGGACCAGGCTGCTATGTGGAAGTTCAATCGTTGGGAAGCTCCATGGTGCTGATTAGTAATTGTCCGCAGCTTAACAATCCTTGCAATGCCTACAATCCAACGCCGATTCAGGTGCTAATTTGGGATAAATAGAAATTCAAAAGGGGTGTGGATACGATGTTTACGAAAGTACTTATCGCTAATCGCGGTGCCATCGCAGTACGCATTGAGCGCACATTGCGCAAGCTCGGAGTGGCATCGGTTGCTGTGTATACGGGAGCAGACCAAGACAGCTTGCATGTGGATGGAGCGGATGAAGCGGTTCTGATCGGCGAGGGGCCGGCGAAGGAAAGCTATTTGAATACAGAGTTGATTCTGAAAACAGCGCTGGAAACCGGTGCCGAAGCGATTCATCCCGGCTATGGTTTTCTGAGTGAAAACGCGGATTTTGCCCGTGCATGCCGCGATCAGGGGATTGTGTTCATCGGACCTACACCGGAACAAATGGAGATGTTCGGGCTAAAACATTCGGCGCGCGAAATCGCGGAAAAAGCCGGTGTCCCGATGCTGCCGGGAACGCCACTCATTACAGAGCTTGAGACTGCGCTCGCGGAAGCTGCGCGGATTGGTTATCCGGTGATTCTCAAAAGCACAGCGGGAGGCGGCGGCATTGGCATGCGCGTCTGTGCGGATGAGGCGGCACTCAGGGCCGCTTATGACGGCGTGCGCCATTTGGCCGAGACGAATTTTAAAAACGGCGGCATGTTCCTTGAAAAATATATCGCCAGAGCGCGCCATGTCGAGGTGCAAATTTTCGGCAATAACTTCGGAGAAGTCGTTACGCTTGGCGAGCGCGATTGTTCCATCCAACGCCGCAACCAGAAGGTGATTGAGGAGAGTCCGGCTCCGAATCTCTCGGAGGATGTGCGTGAAGCGATGTTTGCTTCGGCTAAGCGTCTAGCAGCTGAAGTCGGCTACCGCAGCGCAGGTACGGTGGAATATTTGTATGACCCGGAAACGTGCGAGTTTTACTTTCTGGAAGTGAATACGCGACTTCAAGTCGAGCACGGTGTGACGGAAGAAGTGTTGGGAGTCGATCTTGTCGAGTGGATGGTGCGCGAAGCGGCAAATGAACTGACCGACATCCAGTCGCTCATTCGTAAGCCGATCGGTCACAGCATGCAAGCGCGCATTTACGCGGAGGATTGCTTGCAGCAGTTCCGTCCGAGTGCGGGGCAATTGGATCAGGCGGTATTTTCGGCTGGGGCGCGGAATGAAACATGGGTGAGGGATGGCTTAACGGTCACCACCTTATATGATCCGATGCTGGCTAAAATCATTGTCCACGGTACGGATCGTACGGACGCTATCCGGAAGCTGATCGAGGCGCTGTCTGAGACGCGTATGTATGGCATTACTACGAACCTGCAATATTTGCAGGCGCTTCTGCAAGAACAAGATTGCGTAGACGGGAATGTCTTCACGCAGCTGTTAAATACATTCGAGCCCGTCGAACGGGCGCTAGAAGTCTTGGATGGCGGCATCCAAACTACGGTGCAGGACTTCCCTGGACGTATCAGCCACTGGGATGTGGGAGTGCCGCCATGCGGGCCGATGGATCCGTTCTCGTTCCGAATCGGCAACAAGCTGCTCGGCAATGCGGATGACGCTCCTGGACTTGAAATGACGCTGCGCGGAGGTTCCTACAAGTTCCGCAGCGATTCGTGGTTCTGCGTCACTGGCGCGGATATGCAGGCGGAACTGGACGGGCAAGCTATCGCGCTCTATAAGCCGGTATTTGCAGCTCGCGGGCAAGTGTTGAGCTTCGGCGAGGCCAAAGAAGGGATGAGGTCTTATCTACTGGTCAGCGGGGGCTTCGATATGCCGAAAATACTCGGCAGCTCCTCGACCTTCACGCTGGGCGGCTTCGGCGGACACGGCGGTCGCGCGCTGCGCACTGGCGATGTGCTTGGCGTGAACGCAGGCGGCAGTCCTGTCCAAGAAACGGCTGAGCTTGCTGTGCAGCACCGTCCGCAAATGACACGGGAATGGACGATTGGGGTCATTCCTGGACCGCATTGTACGGGAGAATTCCTGCGGGCGGAGTACTTGGAACAGTTGACGGAAACAAGCTGGGAAGTGCATTTCAACTCTTCAAGAACGGGTGTTCGTTTGAAGGGGCCGGCTCCGCTTTGGACGCGGGAAGATGGGGGCGAAGCGGGGCTTCATCCATCCAACATTCACGATAATGCCTATGCGATCGGCACGTTGGATTTGACGGGGGATATGCCGATTTTGCTAGGTCCGGACGGGCCGAGTCTCGGCGGGTTCGTTTGTCCGGTAACGACGGCTTCGGCGGAGTTTTGGAAGCTTGGGCAATTGCATCCGGGTGATTCCATCCGGTTCCACCTGCTCACTCTTCAAGAAGCGGAAGTTTTGCGTGAGGGGCAGGAGGAGAATTTGCGAGCTATTGGCGCGGGAGATTACGAACGGCTTACCCGTGTGGCATTGCCTGCTGTTAATAAGGAAATTACGCCGGAGTACCCGCGCCTTTTCCATGAAACAGCGAATCGCAGATTTCCGATCACGATCCGCTGCTGCGGCGATCAGAACCTGCTCGTAGAGTATGGCGAGCTTGAGTTGGATTTGCTGCTGCGCTTCCAAGTGCAGGCTTTGATGCAAGCGATCGCGGAGAGCGGCTCGATTCCGGTGCTAGATTTGACGCCGGGCATTCGTTCCTTGCAAATCCATATTGATCCGACTCGAATCACCGTAAGTGAGGCGTGTGCGAAAGTTGTAGAAATTGACGCAGCGCTGCCTCCGCTTGAAGAGTTCCGTGTACCGTCGCGCATTGTCCGCTTGCCGCTTTCATGGGATGACCCGGCTACTCAGCTGGCCATTCAACGCTACCAACAAGGAGTTCGGCCCGATGCTCCGTGGTGTCCGAGCAACTTGGAATTCATTCAACGTATTAATGGATTAGATTCGATTGATGATGTGAAAAAGATTGTTTTTGATGCCAATTATTTGGTACTTGGCTTAGGGGATGTCTACTTGGGTGCGCCTGTAGCCACACCAGTTGACCCGCGTCACCGTCTAGTAACGACGAAATATAATCCGGCACGCACGTGGACACCGGAAAATGCAGTTGGTATAGGTGGAGCATACATGTGTGTGTATGGAATGGAAGGCCCTGGCGGCTATCAATTCGTCGGACGTACGATTCAGATGTGGAATCGGCTGCGTTCAACGGAGAGCTTTAAGGCTGGTAAGCCGTGGCTGCTGAGATTTTTTGACCAAATTCAGTTTTATGAAGTGAGTGCCGAGGAGCTGCTTCAGCTCCGTGAAGATTTCCCGCGAGGCCGTTATGAAGCGGATATTCAGGAGACGACTTTTGATTTAGGTGAATATTTGCAATTCTTGAGTTCTATTGAAGAAAGTGCAGCGACATTCCGGGAGCAGCAGCAAATCGCATTCAACGAAGAGCGGGAGAGCTGGAAGGCGAAGGGCTTAGCGGAGTACGTATCTGAGCAGGAAACCGCAAGTGAACAACCCGAGGATGAACTGCCGGCAGGTACAGTCGCTGTACGCGGGATTATGCCGGGCTCCGTGTGGAAAGTGCTTGTTTCACCAGGTGAGCAAGTGAAGAAGGGCGATCAATTAGCTATTCTCGAAAGTATGAAAATGGAATTCCCGCAGCACGCTCCTTGCGACGGTTATGTCTCGATGATTCAAGTGAAGCCTGGCGATCAAGTGCATGCCGGTCAGCTCATTCTTGGAATTGCCCAATCTGCTTAAGGAGAGGTGTTTGTAGATGACAAAGATTAGGGAGAATGGCGTTGTGACGGAGCTTCCTCTAGAGCTTACGATTTCTTGGCTTCAGGATAAATATGCGAAAGGAGAATTGAATCCGCATGAAGTCATGGCGGCTATTGTACAGCGCGCAGCGGACGACGCGGGCATGAATCTTTGGATTACGCCGCCTTCTATGGCGCTCATTCAACCCTATTTGGATGCGCTGGCTGAGCGGAATCCGGCGGATGCGCCGCTGTGGGGGATCCCTTTTGCGATCAAGGATAACATTGATCTAGCGGGGGTGCCAACGACGGCAGGGTGCGAGGAGTATGCCTATACGCCATCAGAGCATGCGGGCGTTGTAGAAAGACTGATTGCGGCAGGAGCAATTCCGGTCGGCAAAACGAATTTGGATCAGTTCGCGACAGGGCTTGTCGGCGCAAGAAGCCCTTACGGCGACGCGCACAATGCGCTGCGTCCCGAATTGATCAGCGGCGGCTCGAGTTCAGGCTCCGCCGTCGCCGTTGCTCGTGGCCAAGCGGCTTTCTCGCTTGGCACGGACACGGCAGGCTCAGGCCGCGTGCCGGCTGCGCTGAACGGGTTGGTTGGCTATAAGCCGAGTCTCGGCGCTTGGCCAACCAAAGGGGTTGTGCCTGCCTGTGCGAGTTTAGATTGTGTAACCGTCTTTGCGCACAGCTTGGATGACGCACTCGCCGTAGACGGCGTAGCGCGTGGTCTTCACGCGGAAGACCCGTGGTCGCGCAGCGTGAGTCGAGGTGCGTCTCAACTTCCGCAGACGCTGCTGCTTCCGGATGGTCCGCTTGGGTTCTACGGGTCTTATGCTGCAGAGTATGAAGCGGCATGGGGAAAAGCTGTGAAACAGTTGCAAGAGTTGAATCTCCCTATCGCCTATGTAGATGTTACAATGTTCGCCCAAGCGGCGGCGATTTTATATGAAGGGCCGTGGGTGGCTGAGCGATGGGCAGCTGTGGGTGGTTTTATTGAGGCGAATCCGGGGGTAGCGTATCCAGTGACGGAGCAGATCCTCCGCTCTGGCTCGGCAGCGGAGTATGACGCAGCGTCGGTGTTCCAAGCGATGCATAAGCTGCAGCGCTTCAAGCTCGAAGCCCGCAAGTTGCTGCAGGGGGCGGTTCTTGTTATGCCGACCTGCGGGGGCACATGGACCCGCGAGCAGGTGCTCGCCGACCCGATTCAGACGAATCGGGAGATGGGCCGCTACACCAATCATTGCAATTTGCTGGATTGGTGTGCGGTTGCCGTGCCGGCGTGCGATGCGGCTCCGCTGACGCCTTTTGGCATTACCCTCTTCGGGATTGCCGAAGAGGAGAACTTGATCTGCGGCGCAGCCGAGCTGATCTTGGCGGGGGCGAGCGCGGCAAGCGAGGCTGCTAGCGCGAGCGAAGGCGCATCGATGAGCGCCGATAGCGGAGTGAGTGCAGCGGTAGCGCAGGCGACGACGCTCGTCGCGGTCTGCGGCTTACACATGCGCGGCTACCCGCTGGAGAAGCAGATGCGAGGCTGTGGAGCGCGGTTCATCCGTGAGGATGAAACCGCGGCGAAGTACAGCCTCGTGAAGTTGGCGACCACGCCGGCGAAGCCGGGGCTCGTGAAGCGGGAGCAGGGCGGCGCAGCGATCGCCCTGGAGGTTTGGGAAATGCCGCTGGAGGCATTCGGCGGCTTTGTGGCGGCGATCCCGGCTCCGCTGGGGATCGGTAAGGTTGAGCTCCGGGACGGCACGGAGGTCCCGGGCTTTGTTTGTGAGGCTTACGCGGCCGCGGGTGCGGAAGATGTGACAGCGCTTGGCGGGTGGCGCCAAGTGGTGCCGCTGCAGGATTGATAACGATGTTTTACATCGTTGAGCATAACGTCATCTCAGCAATGTCGGCTAACGGACTGAGTGGAGCTAATTTGGTGCTTTTGGGTAAAGATTAGGCATCTAACGGACTCAGGTGACGCTATTGGTTGTAAAGCTGTCTAAAACAGCGACAAAATGCATAAATAACGTCATCTCAGTCCGATAACACCTCAATTATCGCTGAAATGAGCAGAATAACGGCTGCTGAGTCCGCTACTGAACGGTGGGTACTTGGGTGTTGGTGGTTGAGCGCCAATTGGTGGGGCTTATGGCCTTTTAACTAGTTGGCTACTATAGGCGGGGGCCGTCCGCTTTACATCGGCGGTTGGTTTATCTTGCGATGAACAACGTTACATAAGCTAAAAAGCCCCTTCATGAGGAGGGTTTTTGTCGTAGCTACAGGTCCTGACTACCTTAATCATGATCGCTTTCTTTAGAACTTAGAGAGTCTATTTATTCATTAGCACACACTTAATTAAGTTGACACTTAATTAAGTGTGTGCTAAATTATTGATATGATTGATAAAGCCATTCAAGCGATAACGGAACCAAGGCGCCGAGATATTTTACATCTCGTCCGTGATGAGGAGCTGACCTCCAGCGCCATTGCTTCGCATTTTGACATTTCAGCACCGGCAATTTCGCAGCATCTCAAGGTTCTTGAAGAGGCTGGACTCGTCGTTGTTCGACGGGCAGGCACCAAACGATTCTATGGCATTAGGAGGGAAGGATTCGCCGAGTTGATGCAATACATTGAGAGCTTCTGGGATGATAGCTTATTGCGCCTTAAAGAAGCTGCTGAAGAGGAGGAAAGAAGAAAGCATGGAAACAACGAGCAGTAGGGAGATCATTAAGAAGGAAATTTTTATCGCATGCCGTCCGGAGACTTTGTTCTCGTTTTTTACAGATCCGGATAAATTAGTTCGTTGGATGGGACGCAACGTTTTGCTTGATCCGAGCATTGGAGGCAAATTTCGCATCGATTTGAACGGTAGTGACATTGCATCGGGTGAGTACAAAGAGATTATTCCTAACGAAAAAGTCGTTATGACATGGGGGTGGGAGCGCTCCAAGGTGGTCCCTCCAGGCTCAAGCACTGTCGAATTTAAGTTAACACCTAAAGATAATGGCACTCTTTTAGAGTTCATGCACTACGATCTGCCTGCAACGGAAATTGCGGATCATGTGAAAGGTTGGTCGCATTTTCTGCCACGTATTCAGATGGTAGCCGAGGCCGATGGAGCTGGGGAAGCTCCGTCATCTGAACAAGCTTAATGATTGGTGTATTAGCAGCGCGCATGACTATGCGCGCTCTTCATATTTAATGAGAGGGATAACCTAGCTCAGGAGATCCTCCCTCTTTTTCAATCTCAAATTACTCATTATTCTAGTAGTTATTTCTGCGCATCGCCCGTGCTTATTCCATGCTTCGCCCAGTTTTTGTTCTGCTATTCACCCGACATTTCCACTTGGCTTCCCTCGTGCCGTTCCTCCCACGTTCCGTCCAGCTATCCTTCCGTAACTTGTCCGGCTTCGCCCATCATTCCTCTCACGCTTCCTCCCTCATTTAGCCCGCCCTTGGTCACTCATCCTATCCCTCCAGCGCCCCTACACATTTCGCCTTCCACCACGCGCCACGCCCATCCGCTTTTTCCTCCATGCTCATCGCCAATCAGCGCCTGTCCTCCCTCTTTTTCGCGCACTATTCACACCTTATACCCACTTATCCACAAAATTACCCACAGTATCAACATGTCCACAAATCATGCTGTGCATAAGGCTTTGTGCATTCTGTGCACATATCCACAGGTTAAGTTATCCACATGGGAGTATGTACTCAGATCCTATATTTATGATACTATTTGGTATGCGTAAGGGGCTGTCAGGTTACATTAATAACCAAATGGGAAGGGATAGGTGGGGCGTCAATGAAGAAGATTTTCAACATCTATCGGACGGATCTAATTAACTTATGGAGGGTGCCTACAGGCCTGCTCCTCATGGTGGCGCTTGCCATATTGCCGTCTGTGTATGCCTGGATTAACCTAGAGGCGATGTGGGACCCTTATTCCAATACATCGGGGATCAAAATCGCAGTGACAAGCAACGATCAAGGAGCGAAGATTGAGGATAAAACCATTAACATTGGAAACGAGGTTGTGGATAATCTAAAAGAAAATCATACGCTGGGTTGGACCTTTGTGGATGAAGCAACGGCACTGAACGGGGTGGAACGCGGGGATTACTACGCGAGCTTAATTATTCCTAAGGACTTCTCGCAGAAAATTACGAGTATTATAGATGGCACGATGGAGAAGCCCGAAATCATTTATACCGTGAATGAAAAAATCAATGCTGTTGCGCCAAAAATTACAAGCAAAGGCGCGTCCAGTGTCTCTCAGCAAATCAGTGAGAATTTTATCAAAACGGTGAGCAACTCGATTCTGACCCGGATGAAGGAGATCGGCATCGATTTTGAGAAGGAGCTGCCGACGATTCGCAATATGGAAGCGAAGATTTTGGAGTTGGAAAATCGATTGCCTGAAATCGAGACGATGGGTGGAAAGGCGTTGGAGTTAGAACAGAAACTGCCCGAACTGAAAGAGAAAGGGCAGAAGATCGTCCAACTCGAAGAGAAAATTCCGGATATTAATCGCGCGGCGGATACTGTTTTGAAGATTGAAGAGCGCTGGCCGAAGATTCAGGCGGTTGCGCAGGAAGTGCTGCTTATTCAGCAGAAGCTGCCCGAGATTCAGAAAGCTGCAAGCAGGGTGGCGGAGCTCGACCAGAATTTCGGTAAAGTGGAAGAGGTGCTGAATACCGCCATTGATAAATCCCGCAAAGCTGATGAGATCGTTAGCGCTGCGCTGGATACGCTGCCGAAAATCGACGCGATTGCGACGCAGGGAGCGGCTTTCGCTGATGCGCTCACGAATTTTTTGCACAAAAATGAGGCGGCATTCCAGACTTTAATCCCGGTGGTGAAGCAGAACCTGACTCTGCTGCAACAAACGGCGGACGCTGTCACGCAGCTTACGGGAGTGCTGCAGGATGTCAATATCGACCCGCAAAAATCGCTGGCGGCTATTGGCTTTTTGTCCGAACGCCTCACGTCCGGTGCGGCTGTGCTGGATAACACGATAGATGTGTTCACGCGTTTGAACGCGAGTTTGCCGAATAACCCGTTTGCGGATACCATTTCACGGTTAACGGCTCTTCGAACGAATATGGCTAATCAAATTCAAGCCCTGAATAAGCTGCAAACCGCCATCGGACGCGGTGAAAAGCCGGCAAAGGACATCGTGAATAACTTGAACACGTTATCCAAAGAGGCAAGCAGCGCGCTGGGCGGCATTCTGGCCAGATACGATTCGGAGATCGTGCCGAATATGACGAAAGCCTTTGGGCAAATACTGAGTGTCGCCCAGAATGCAGGAAGTGCGCTTCAAACATTGAAGGAGCAGCTGCCCGATATCAAAGGGATTTTGACGGATGCGCAAAACGGCATCCATTTTGCCCAGACGCAGCTCGATACCCTGCAGAAGGAGCTTCCGGACATCCGGGCGAAGGTGCACGAAGCGTCGTCGACGCTTCAAAGCAAGCTGGATGCGTTCACCACCGGCATTAATGAGGCGGCTCCGTTCATTCGCAACGACCTGCCGCGAGTTGAGCAGAAGCTGCATACGGCAGCGGATTTTATACGCAACGACTTGCCTGCAGCGGAGGAAGAAATCCGCAAAGTGGCGGATCTATACCAGACGAAGCTGCCTGAGGTGGAGGATGCCGTTCATCTGGCGGCTAATCTTGTGCGCAGCGATCTGCCGGCCTTCGAAGAGGCTGTCCACAAGGCAGCGGACCAGATCCGTAAAGTGCAAGGAAGCGGCAGCGTCGACGAGGTTCTTCGTTTGCTTCAGAATGACATTCAGAAGCAAAGCGATTTTCTCTCTAATCCGGTGCTGATCAAAGAGGATAAGAGATTTCCCATTCCGAACTATGGATCGGCGATGTCACCTTTTTACACAACGCTTTCGTTGTGGGTAGGCGCTATGCTGCTTGTGTCTCTGATGAGAGTAGATGTGGATAACTTAGACGGTGTGTACAAGACGCATCATATTTATTTTGGACGGATGATGATCTTCTTGACCGTTGGATTTTTTCAAGCGTTGATTGTCACCCTTGGGGATATTTTTATATTGGGTACATATGTTGTGGATAAGATTTGGTTTGTTATTTTTGCGTTGTTAATAAGCGTTGTGTTTATTACCATCACGTACACTTTGGTTTCTGTTTTTGGCAACATCGGCAAAGGCATCGCCATTATTTTTCTCGTGCTGCAATTTTCGAGCTCGGGAGGGACGTTCCCGGTGAGCACGGCTTCGCCTTTTTTTCAAAAGCTGAATCCGTTTGTGCCGTTTACTTATGCGGTTGGGGTGATGCGCGAGGCCGTCGGGGGGATGCTGTTGTGGGTGGTGCTGAAAGATGTCCTCTGTCTGTGTGTGTTTATCGTGGTTTGCTATGTAGTGGCATTAGCGCTGAAAAAACCGCTGAGCGGCTATACGAAGCGCGTAGCTGAAAAGGCGAAGATGACGAAGTTAATTTCTTGAAAATATTTCCTCATTCTGTGAAACAATGAACGTTTTGATCCGTCTTTGATGATAGAGGACGGTGCTGATATGAAAATAAGAATGCTGATCATCATCTTGGTTGTTTGGACCGCTTTCGTGCCTGCCCATGCTTTTGCGCTATCTTGCGCGATGCCACCTTCCATTGAAAAGAGTTATGAACTTTACGATGCGGTTATTGTAGCGAACGTGGACGGGGTCATCACAAAAAGGAACAGCAAAGAACTGAAGTTAACGGTATTGACGAGCTTCAAGGGGATGGAGGATCGAAACATTTCGGTGGCGGAGGATTTTACCTGGGGGACGAGTGAGCGCGGGAAATCGTATTTGTTCTTCTTAAAAAAGAAACAAGGGGATTGGGAGAATCCGCTGTGCTCGCCAACGAAACCGGCAGAAAATGCTGTGCAAGAGCTTAGTTTTCTCCAATCGAAAGAGATTTCCCTCAAAGCCGTTGTGGCAAAGGAGACTGTGCCGACGCATTGGGTGCTCCCTTTAACTTTAATGTGCGTGTTGAGTGCTGTGATATATGCTGGAGTACGGTTTACGAAGTGGAGAAACGGAAAGAATGGATAGCAAGAGACACGAGAACCTGAGGCGATGCCTTGGGTTTTTGTTATGCCAAAATGGAACGAGTATTGCGAAGGATTTCTCTCATAGGAACGGAATCAACGGGACGGCTCCTCTCCTTTTTTATGAGTCAATTATAGCTCACCTCCATTACCATTTATATACATATGATATACATATGATATACATATGATATACATTTGATGAGTTTGTGATACTTAGATGGGCAAGAGGATCACAGTCACGCAGAACTTAGCCTTTAGTCTAGGTTTTATCAAGACTTTTGGCTAAATAAAGACAGTACCTTAGAGCGTTTAGATAAAAAAGCTTCTCCTTTATCATTGAGGTAACGTTAAGGAGAGCGAGGAATTGGAGTGAGATTAACATCGTGGTGGTCCTATTGTTTGGCCTGCAGCGCATTGTTGCTGATCCCGTTGGTGGGTCTGATCTATGTTCAGCTGAATCAAGCTGGTGGAATGGCTTACAACTTGGTGACCGATTTGGATCGGCAAATCCCCTTCGTGAAAGGTTTTGTCGTACCTTATCTATCGTGGTATGGGTTTCTGCTTGTCGGGTTTCTGTACTTGGCTTACAAGGATCGTCGTAATTATTATAGAACGCTAATTGAATTTGTGATTGGATTGCTGATTTGTTATGGCATATATGCCATTTATCAAACGACTGTACCTCGGCCGGTGCTAACCGGCACTGACCCTTTGCTTCAGCTTGTGGCGTGGGTGTACCGATCGGATCAACCTTTTAACTGCTTTCCAAGCACTCATGTGCTGACCTCTTATCTCATGATGAGAGCCTACCTGCGTACGACTCGAGTCGCGACGCGCTACAAAATTATCGTAACCGCTATATCGCTGCTCATCATCGTCTCCACACAGTTCGTGAAACAGCATGTCCTGCTCGATATTGTAGGAGCTGTCCTCGTGGCGGAGGGTGTTGTTTATGCCATGGATCGTGTGCGAAAAGGCTGGATGACGGAGTCGCGAATCAAAGTCAAAGTACGGACACAGCAAAGCAATCTCGAAGGAGGATTAAGGCAATGAAGCGCAGAGAAAAATTATTGATTTTGACAGGCAGTTTAGGGGATGGACATAATAAAGCGGCTCAGGCGATCCTTGAGGCTACGAGATTGCATAGGCCTGATGTAGATGTGAAGGTGGTCGATTTTTTGGAGTGGACGCATCCTTACTTGCATGGGGTGGGCAAATACTGCTATATGCAGTGGGTGAAAAGCCTGCCGTCCGTCTATGGCTATCTGTACCGCAAGACGCGTGATGATAATACTTTTTCCCATATGTTTAAAAAGATGAAATCTTTCAGCACGGATCGGATGTTGGCGTTGCTGGATGAGGAGGGACCGACAGAGGTCGTGTGCACGTTCCCTGGGGCCGCGGCGGCGATGTCGTACTTAAAATGCAACGGATTCACGACGGTGCCAACCGTAACGGTCATGACCGATTATACGGATCATAGCTATTGGATTCATCCGGGGACGGATCGTTACCTGGTCGGCGCTGACCATGTGAAGCAAGCGCTGCTTCGATACGGTGTTCCAGAAGAGCATGTTGTGGTTACGGGAATTCCGATTCGGAAGCCGTTTACACAGGCATATGATCGGGCGGAGCTGCGAGATCAGCATGGGTTGGATCGCGAGATGCCGACCGTGCTGGTCATGGGCGGCGGGCATGGCTTGATCGGCAAGCAGTTCAAGTCTGTGCTGCAGTCGGATGAGCTGGCGGAGCCGGTGCAGTTCGTTTTTGTCTGCGGGCGCAATGAGAAACTCAAACAGCTCCTCGAGGAGGAGCTGGGCGGCGAGAAAACGCGTCATCGCGTGAAAGTGACAGGGTTCGTGGACCATGTCCATGAGTTGATGGCTTTATCGGATCTGATCATCACGAAGCCGGGCGGTCTTACCATCTCGGAAGCGATGGCGTTGGAGCTTCCCATGATGTTGTATAAGCCGATTCCTGGCCAAGAGCAGGAAAACGCTGCGTACTTGGTCAGCTTAGGGGCCGCGATCGAAGTGAAAAATGCACTGGAGCTGAAAAACCAGCTGCTGGAAGTAATCGCGAATCAATCGCTCTTATCGAAGCTGAAAGAGAACGTGAAGATGAGCCAACAGCATCAGGATGCCCAACATATGCTTCGCGCTATTTTTGAGACCCGCCATCATTTTGTCCCGATGGCTGACGACATGCGTTTGGCCTATGCCAACGGCTAAAATGGCGGGTTCCTCCCTCTTTTCACCCTTCAAAAACGTTTGTTATCCGCTAAAAAACGCATGATTTCATAACTTGTCAAGTTTGGTGTCAATAAGTGCTTATTGTGTTTTTAAATCAGCTGCTTGCTGATTTGTTTAGATGTTTAGCTTGACAATGTATCTATTGTAAAGGTGTTTTCGTAGTAGATCGCAGCTTCTATTTGTCCTCATGCATGGTGACGATGATGTCCTGTGCGTAGTTGCCGAAGCTTTTGCCGAATAAGGTGATGCCTCCGCAGTTGGGTGAGGTCTCTAAGGATGCGATGCGGAACTGAATATCCTTGCCGAAGGCGACGGATAGATCTTGTATCGCGGTATCGGATATTTTGGTACCGTCCAGGTAGGAGCCGGTGGGGCTGACCGTAATGACTTTGAGCAGGCCGTGCTGCGTATTGCTGCTGCTCCACCAATCCGGTGTCAAGACGCCGCGTTGGGAGCCGAAATCACCGGGGCTCGTCCAGATGCCGAGGGGGACGTCGTTGATGTAAAACGAGATATCGGAAGGCCAGTTCTCGTTGAATCCCGGAGCTTCGGAGCAAATTTCAAAGGAAATTTCCAATGTGCGCAGCTTCTGATTGCTGTGAAGGAAGTTGGGAATGCGGTACTCCACATAGCCGCTGGCAAACCATAGAATCCCCGCATGGACATGACCTGGATCGGCAAAATAACGCGGATCATCCAACACGCCGATCAGCTGGGTCGGAGACGCAAGCCCGCAGGTTGGCTTCATCTCGAAGGAGGTGTATTGGCCGATTGGGATGGCAAGTGTATTCGTAGGAAGGTCGACCGGCTTCTTCGGTTTGAACTGCAGGACGGCCTGATCGATTTTCAAATGGCATATTTTCTGCGTGCCTCGAACACCGGTTGTGTTCTCGGAGGTGATGATGCCGGCTAGCTCAAGCTTCTGAATATGTTTGGTTACAATCGCGGAAGAAATATCAAGTTTCTGAGAGAGTTGTTTGATGTTGAGTGGCTCCTGCCCGAGCAGCTCGATCATTTTCACGCGCGTTTCCGAGGAGAAGCATTCGAGAAAAGCCATATTTTTGGTGGAGACTTCAATTTGCATAAAAGGAACCTCAATCTTTAATGTTTTTGTTTATTGTATAACTTGTAGGTTAATTTAACAAGTTGACATGGGATTATTTCAGAGTGTTTGTTAAGAGCGACGTTTGATTGCAAGCGGGAAGCGGGGGGCCGAGTTAAGCAAATGCAGCTTTATATTGCACAATGTGCAATATAAAGCGAGCATTTTGCTGAAAGAGCTGGCTTTCATTGTACCAAGTGCAATCAAGAAGTTGGAAATGCGCTGAAAAATGGCATTTTGGGGAAAAATGATTGCACTTAGTACAACGTAGCTAGCTGCGGCAGCGGGTAATGCCCGAAATGGTTGCACAAAGTGCAACGTAAACAGCTAGGGCAGCGAATGCAGCGTCAACATAGGATGAGTTACTGAAAGCAGCAGGCGTTGGGAGAAGCGAGTAGTAGGAGTA
>NZ_JBYTCO010000004.1:40449-640284 GCF_058790355.1 Paenibacillus sp. FW101-FHT12H11
CTATGTTGCACAATGTGCAGTATATAGCGGGCAATTTGCGGAAAGAGCTGACTTTCATTGTACAAAGTGCAATGAAGAAGCTGGAAATATGCTGAAAAGCAGCGTTTTGGGGAAAATGGTTGCACTAAGTGCAACGTAGCTAGTCGTGGCAGCAAATGTAGCGTGAAATGATTGCACTTAGTACAACGTAGCTAGCTGCGGCAGCGGAAATTGCCCAAAATCGTTGCACAAAGTACAACGTAGCTAGTCGTGGCAACGAGTAATGCCCAAAGTGACTGCACTAAGTGCAACGCAGGCAACTGCGGCAGCGAAAGCAGGCCGGAATGGTTGCGTGCATGGAATCTTTTACGGAAAAGTCCCCTAAAGTAAATAACGCCAGGCATCCGGTTGCAGCTCATACTGCCGAATGACGGCTCCGCACCCGATTGGCCGGAGTATGTCCTTGGCAGCCAGGCTCTGGAGCCGCTTGCGCGCAGTGCGGAAGTTGAGCCCGCACTGCGTGATGAGATCCTTTGGTCGGATAGGTCTGCCTAGTCGAATAGCGAGCAGAATCACCTCTTTTTCATCCGGAGAAAGAGAAGGGGGCGGGGCACTACGAAGCAGATGAGGACCCACCACCAACTGGAGCAGCATTCGACAAACTTCCGGGCGATCCTTGACATCATCGAATGAAAAATGGATCATTTTCCAGCCCATCCCGGTCAAGAAAGTATCCCGATTAAGCGAATAGCTGAATCCCTCACGGTCCTTGTCTTTAATGTGAGTTTGAAAACCGTCGCACTCAATCCCAAAGCGGCCGTGCGGCGGGAGAAAAGCAAAGTCGAGGAATTGTGATTTACGATTCCAATCGTAAATTTCGTATTCCGGATGCAGGTCGTCGAAGTTGCCGAATAAGGGCCACCATACGTTTTGGAGCAGCAGCTTCTCCGCGTATTTGTGCCCTCTAAGTAGACGTCCTTTTCGCTCGCCGATCCGATGTGTGAGATGGTCATCCAAGAATTTCCGATGCGCTTGTTCAAATTCCAACAAAATAATAGTCCCCTCCAACCTCTTATAAAATAAAAAAAACGCCCCGGAGCCAGGCGGCTCAAGGACGTTCTTCGTCATACATACTATAGCATCTTCAGTGAAGATGCGGTACTCCAATTCAGGCCAGCAAATTCCTAAACTCCTACTCTCACTCTGACACAAGAGTCCCGCTCAATCAACTCGCCGTATATCGAAATTTTAGACGGGACGCCGCCTTTTTCGATCCTGCGCAGCAGCAAATCAACAGCCTCAAAGGCAAGCTGTTCCCGCTGCACATGAATGGTTGTGAGACGGGGCCGGACCAACTGCGCGGCTTCAATATCGCCAAAGCCGACGACGGACATCGCGTCCGGCACATGAAAGCCTCTGGCGGTCAAATGCTGAATCAGCGAAATGGCGAGCCGGTCGTTGGCGCAAAACCAAGCGGTTGGCCAAGCCGATTGGCCGCTCATAGCTTCCAGGAACGAAGCTAATTCATCATCTGGAGCTGCGGCTTCGTTAGGTCCGATGAGACAGAAGCTTCTATCGATCGCTAATCCCGCATCGGACATAGCATTGGTGAATCCGAACCAGCGCTCACGGAAGCTTTTGGACATACTGCCCGCCCCAATGAAACCGATTTGCCGGTGGCCTTTACGAATCAGGTGGCTGACGATGCTGCAGGCGCCCTCCGCATTCGCTGTCACAACGGAATCCAGCTGTAGTCCGTCGTAGCAATGGTCCACTGTGACAAGTGGAATCTCCAATTCCTTGAGCTTAGCGACATATGTAGGGGTAAAGACGCCGATGATCAGGATGCAGGAAAACGCAATCTCATGATACAGATCGGGCAGAATCAACAGACGCTCCATATCTTTCGTTACCCCGCTAATGATGGCGGTATAGCCGTTTTCTTTGGCTCTTTTTTCAATGGACCAGAACACTTCGTAGTAGAAATTTTTATCGTTCTGGACAGATTCAGGAAATAAGACAAGCAGGTGATTCTGCTTCTTCCTCGTTTTGGACTCCGTCCGGTACTTAAGCTGTTGAGCGGCTTCAAACACACGGGAACGCAGCTCTTCGCTGACGCCGGGTTTGTGATTAAGGGCTAAGGAAACGGCATTTTTGGAAATGCCGAGCAGATTGGCAATGTCTTGCATGGAGGTTTTGGCGTTCATTTAGCTCAATACTCCTTTAAGCAAAGTGAATGATGTATAAATTGTAAAGCTTTATCGGCATGATTGTAAAGTCTTTTAAACTTATTTTGTAACTTTACAAAAATTTCGCGTCAATTCACTCTGTCAATGAACTTTTCGAGCATTTCCAACTTTTCAGAAGTAAATGGTCCGGAATTGTCGAGATAGAGAATGGAGGTTGGATCAACCGGCCATCGAATCTCACTACGAGTTAGGGAAGGGCTGAATTGTTCCCAGTTATCCAACTTCCAAACGTCTAATGCCGAACCTCTGCCGCTAATGCGCGAGTGATAGGCTTCCTCAGATGGAAGGTAGACATACACGGCCTTAACCATGACATCATCCGTGCTGGCGTTAATCGTAGATAGTTCTTGGTTCAGCCACAACGGATCGTTAATTTCGCGGGTAAAAGGCCCGATGACGATGGCGTCCAAGCCTAAAGCCAAATTCTCCAGCGCGGCGTTCATAGTGATGCGATATCCGAGATCTCGGCAATGCTCTTTATAAAAAGGGGAGTCCCGATCCTCGGGATCTTTCCCTGCTAGTGACATCAGCGCTACGGCAGCGGGCCGAAGCAAAGTGTCCATGTCTAGAAAGGCGCCTCCGCGTTTACTGGCATATGCTTTGGCTAGCGTTGTTTTGCCAGCTCCGGCAGGACCTATGAAAAAAATGAGTTTACGCATGTTAACCTCCAATATGAAACCTGTGACAGGGAAATAGTTACGAATATTGTAACATAAGAGGGATATTCCTTTACTTTTTCATCCAATCTTCAGCTTTTATTAATGTTTTATTAAGGTTCACGTCATATTTGCTTCATAATTGAGTAGTACTCTATATAGAAAGAGAGAGGGTTAATACCATACTGGAAGGATAGATAGAGATGTCCGGAACCCAAGAAAAAACGTTACATTCGGGTAACAATAGCATATCGCCATTCCAAATGAATGACAAAGAATCTACCGCGTATTGGCCAACTACAGGCTGGAGAACGAGCACGCCGGAAGCGCAAGGAATATTCTCAGGAACGCTAGCTAAGACAGTTGAAATGTTCAGCAGTCAACAGGTATGCAGCATCGCAGTCGTTCGAAACGGCCATTTAGTTGCAGAAGCTTATAATAGTTGTACACAAGAGGATATACCTCAAGATGTGAAGTCCGTCACCAAAAGTGTAACATCAGCACTGGTTGGTATTGCTTTGGCTGAACGGAAGCTGATCAGTTTGGATCAAAAGGTTCGCGATTTTTTCCCTGAACTAGCCAATGATCCTTTGAAGTCCAAAATGACAATCAGACATTTGCTGAGCATGACGTCCGGCCTGAATTGGGATAATACGAATGAAATCTCCTCAACCGAAATGATGTATTCAGCGGATTGGGTGCGTTACATATTGGATCGCCCTGGATATGCAGAGCCAGGTACCCTGTTTAATTATAGTAATGGTGACGCGCATTTGTTGTCGGCTATAATGCACAAAGTCACGGGGCAATCGTTGTTCGATTATGCGAAGTCCCGTTTATTCGATCCGCTTGGCATTACGAATGTGAGCTGGAATTCGGATGGAAAAGATCGCTCCATCGGCGCGTGGGCAATGGCTTTAACGCTGAGAGATATGGCTAAACTTGGCTACTTGTATTTGAAACAAGGCGAATGGGAAGATCAAACGATTATCCCACCAAACTGGATTCGCGATTCATTGCAAAAGCGGGTAACGTTGAATTACAGCAATGGTACGCAAGGGGGCTATGGACTGCTATGGTGGTCCAAGACACTGCCCAAAGGAATCGTCAAAGGAAGTAAAAAGCAATACGACATGTTCTATGCGTCTGGTTCGGGCGGAAGACGTATTTTTGTTGTCCCTGAGCTGCAACTGATCGTGGCATTAACCGCTGACTCCCCTGATCCGAATATGCCCGAATATCTGCTTCTTCATTTGCTGCAAGCCATTCGTTCCGATAAAGCTCTTCCGGATAATCAGGAGAACTTTGCCAAGCTGGAGCAAGCCGTGCAAGCTTTTAAAGAAGTAACCGAATAGAACAGGGAACAAGGAAGTAGCTGCCGCGGCGGCTTCTTTTTCTTTTTCAAAGGTTAACGTTGGGTTAAAAAACCATTCGTGACAGCGAGCATTGCCGCCCCCGATGGTTTTTTTGGCACGTTTATGAGATAGTTGGAGGAAAGTGAACTAAAGGGGAGTTATTTAGTGGCATTAAGAAGTTTTACAGATTATCAATTGAGTGAGGATATCGTCCGGGCATTGCAGAACTTGGGATATGAGCAGCCGACGGACGTACAGCACGAAGTGATTCCCATCGCGCTTCAGGAGAAGGATCTCACGGTGAAGTCGCGTACGGGAAGCGGGAAGACGGCGGCTTTCGGGATCCCGATTTGTGAACTCGTAGAATGGGAAGAGAATCGGCCGCAGGCGCTCATTCTGACACCGACGCGAGAACTCGCGGACCAGGTGAAGCAGGATATCACGAACATCGGGCGGTTCAAGCGGATTAAAGCGGTAGCGCTATATGGCAAACAGCCCTTTGCCAAACAGAAGGTGGAGCTTCACCAGAAGTGCCATGTCGTGGTAGGTACACCGGGACGTGTGCTGGATCATATTCAGAAGGGCACACTGGATTTGGAGAAGGTTAAGATGCTCGTCATCGATGAAGCGGATGAGATGCTGCGGATGGGCTTCATTGAGCAGGTGGGAGCGATCATTGATGAGGTTCCGACGGACCGCATGACGATGCTGTTCTCAGCGACTCTCCCGCAGGACGTGGAACAGTTATGCCATCAATATATGAAGGAACCGATAGATATCGAAATTCAAACGCCGGAAGCGGCCAAGGTTCAGATTGAACATTCGCTAGTTACCGTGAAAGAAACAGAGAAATTTAATGTGCTTAAGGATGTCTTCGTGACGGAGAATCCGGAGAATTGCATTATTTTCTGCAGGACGCAAGAACATGTGGATGATGTCTTCCGGGAGTTGGATCTTCTTGAATATCCGTGCGACAAAATTCATGGAGGCATGGTGCAGGATGATCGCTTCCTGGTTATGAACGCATTCAAAAGAGGCGAGTTCCGTTTCCTGGTGGCAACGGATGTTGCGGCGCGGGGGATTGATGTGGAGGATATTACTCACGTCATTAACTATGACCTGCCAATGGAGAAGGAAAGTTATGTCCATCGGATCGGAAGAACCGGACGAGCAGGCAAGACGGGTAAGGCCATCACCTTCGTTACTCCGAACGAAATGAAATTTATCCCTGAGATCGAAGAATATCTCGGATTCGAGATTCCACGCAGAGAAGTTCCCACGGAGGAGGAAGTTGCCCAAGGGTTGCCGGCTTTTGAGCGGAACATGAAAGCGACGCCGGTTATCAAGAGAGATCGAAGCGACCAGTTGAACAAAGGGATCATGAAGCTCTATTTTAACGGCGGGAAAAAGAAAAAGATCAGAGCGGTGGACTTCGTAGGGACATTAGCCAAAATCGAAGGTGTGAGCGCGGCGGATATCGGCATTATTACGATCCAAGACAACGTTTCATATGTGGATATATTGAACGGCAAAGGCCCGATGGTGCTCAAAGTCATGAAGAACACAACGATCAAGGGGAAACTCCTGAAAGTGCATGAAGCAAATAAGTAAGGGGAGAATATCCGTTAGGCTATCATCATGGCTTAGCGGATTTTTTTCGTCCATCAGAGGGACTCCAGTGTTCATTCAAGGTTAAAATTTTACTCAAACGAGTAAATTATTTGACTTACCCGACCTGTCCTCCGCAGGGTAGACTATAGGAAACACAACACATGGGGTGAATAATCATATGGCCAACAATACACATACACATTCGAGCACCCTTTCCAATGCGAAAGTGAAACGGAGAAGTTCGATTGCACAAATACGTGAGGACCTGATCGGATATGCCTTCGTTGCACCGATGGTACTTGGACTATTTGTTTTTACTTTATTTCCAATTATTGCGTCCTTCTTCCTCAGTTTCACGGATTGGAACTTTGTTGCCGGTTTTTCCAAAGTGAAATTTCTCGGCTTAGATAACTTTATCAAGCTTGTGCATGATTCCGTCTTCCTATTATCCCTGAAGAACAACATGATATTAATGATTGTCGTTCCTTTAACACTCATCATCTCGCTGCTTCTAGCGGTTCTCATCGATAAAAAAATCTATTTGAAAGATTTCTTTAAAGTTGTTTACTTTATTCCTTACATTTCTAGTGTTGTTGCCGTAGCGATTGTGTTCCAGGTGTTATTTCACCCAACGTACGGTCCAATTAACCAGGTTCTGGTGGATTTGGGTTTTGCGAATCCGCCGAAATGGCTGGCTGACCCTGATGTTGCCTTGTATTGCGTAATGGGGCTTATGATCTGGATCTCTATCGGATATAACATGATTATTTTCATGGCTGGTTTGCAGTCCATTCCCAAAGATCTTTATGAGGCAGCGGATATCGATGGTGCTTCCAAGTTCAGACAGCTTATGAGCATCACGGTGCCTCTTTTATCACCAACAACCTTCTTCCTGCTAGTAACGGGGATTATCGGTACCTTTAAAGCATTTGACGTTATCGCCGTCCTCACTGGCGGCGGACCTGCGAACTCTACGACCGTAGTCGTTTATCGTCTATACGAAACAGCCTTTGTTAACCTGCAATCCGGTTACGCCTCCGCTATGGCGATTGTACTTCTGATCCTTGTGCTTCTGATCACACTTGTACAATGGCTCGGACAACGTAGATGGGTGAACTACTAAGAGAAGGAGGAATACCACGATGGACAAGAATCAAAAAGTGAAAAAAACACTCCTTACATTACTAATGCTTGTCGTTGGCATACTATTCATGTCGCCGTTCCTCTGGATGATCTCCGCTTCTATGAAGCCTGAAGCCGACGTGTTCGCTTATCCGATTCAGTGGATCCCGCAGCATTGGAATGTTATTGAAAATTATAAAACAGTATGGGAAACTAAGTTTTCGTTATACTATTGGAACTCCATTAAGGTTTCGGTATTAACTACGGCACTATCCGTCTTACTTTCTTCTATGGCTGCCTATGCCTTCTCGAAAATCAAATTCCGCGGTCGTAACGCGCTCTTCGTGCTTATCCTGGCGATCTATATGATCCCGAGCCAAGCCATTCTCGTTCCGCAGTTCTTGCTTTTCCGTTGGATCGGGTTGTTCGACAGTCACTTTGGTTTGATTCTGTTAGGTTCATTCTCTGTTCTCGGAACATTCATGCTTCGCCAGTTCTATCTCGGTATTCACGATGAATATATGGAGTCATCCCGGATTGACGGCGCGGGACATATTAGAATCTTCTGGTCAATTTGTACACCGCTTGTGCGTCCGGCAATTGCTACGTATGCGATTCTCCGTTTCATCTGGACTTGGAACGATTACCAGAACCCGCTGATTTTCTTAAGAACAAAAGACTTATTTACGCTTCCGCTAGGTATCCAATCTTTCGCCGACTTAAATGGTAATTTCTACTCGCTAATCATGGCTGCATCCGTATCAGCTATCGTTCCGCTTCTGATCATTTTCATCATTGGACAAAAGCAGGTTATCGAAGGTATTTCGATGGGCGGCGTGAAGGGTTAATCCAAAAAGTCAAAATAAGAGTGCATGAGGTTAAAATAGTGCCTCGTGCGCTCCACGGAAGTTTGTTACGATCGGTCATGTAAAGGTTTTCACACAAATCAAAGCTCACTTGGAGGGGTTCCTATGAAAAAGGGTTTACTAGTTTTAAGTGGTGTGCTTGCTATCAGTACTGCACTTGCAGGCTGCGGTAATAAAGCAGAAAAACCAGCTGCAGATAGTGGTGCTGCGGGCGGATCGAAAGCTCCTGTTACTATTAAAGTTCAAGGTTGGTACACGGAAGCACAAGGAAACTGGAATGCAACGGTTGAGGCTTACAATAAGACACATCCGAACGTAAAAGTGGTCTATGAAAGCATGTCCGAGAAAGGCGATTCCCAAGAAGGGATGAAAAAACTTGACCTTCTAGCTGCTTCCGGCGAGCAAATGGACGTTGTGATGTATTCCAGCGCATCCGATTTCGCTCAACGTGTAGGCGCAGGCATCTTGGAGCCGCTTGATGATTACCTGAAAAAAGATAACATTGTTGTCAAAGACGAGTACAAGCTTGATCCAATTGTTAATGGTAAATACTATGCGTTGCCAGGTAAAATGATTGAATGGTTCGTTCTCTTGAACAAGGACAAGCTCGATGAAGCTAAACTTCCTGTTCCAACAGAATGGACTTGGGATCAATATGCCGAATACGCTAAGAAGTTGACCAAAGGTGAAGGTGCTTCCAAAGCTTACGGTTCCTACTTCCATAACTGGAAAGACTACGCGCTGCTTGGTCTGAACAATGACATGGAGAATCCGTACTTGGTGAAATCCGATGGTACGCAAAATATCGACAATCCGAAAGTTCGTTACTCCCTTGACCTTAGAAACAAAATGGAGAACGTAGATAAAACATCCGTACCTTACTTCGAAGTTGTATCGCAAAAAATGGCTTACCGTGATGTATTCTACGGCGGTAAAACAGCTATGCTAGCAACAGGTAACTGGATGGTTGGCGAGCTTTCCCTGAACGCGAAATTCAAAACGGTGTTTGCTCCATATCCGAAGTTTGACGCTAAAGATCCAAACGGTCTGACTGAAGTAGGCGCTGACTTCATGGGTGTAGCTGCAAACTCCAAAAACAAACAAGCAGCTTATGATTTCGTGAAATGGTACACAACAGAAGGTATCCAAACACAAGGTCTATTCTTCTCCGCATGGAAAAAAGCCGATGTTGAGAAAAACGTTGATGCGATTTTGAAAAGCGGTAAACCAGAACAAGTTGCTATGATCGATAAAGAATCCTTGCTTGCTACTTTGAAAGTCAACAAAGCTACCAAACTGGTTGTTCCTCCAACTTACGCGCTGCAACAAGAAAAAGAATACCTGACGCAAGTTGAGTTGTTCTTGACAGGCAAACAAGATTTGGAGAAAACGATCCAAACAGCGAAAACGAAAATTGAAGATATCCGTAAGAGCAACGCGAAGTAAGAAGTAACGAATCGCGCAAGATTATTGCTATAATGAAAAGAGGAGGCCCTAGGCTCCTCTTTTTCCCATTTCCAAAGGTGCATTCGAAAGGCAGGAGAACGTTGTGCCGGGTTGGCTTCGCAGGTTATCTTTACGCAATAAATTGGTGCTGACGATTCTGGTTTGTCTCGTTCTGCCATCGGTTGTTTCCATGAATGTCTCCTCCTTGTTTACAAGAGATGCGGTAAGAACGCAGGTGACAGACTCTTCGCGCGAATCGATGCGGATCGTGAGTCAAATTGTGAATGGCCAGATCAAAAATATGATTTATGTGATGAACTTCATTCAATTTGATGAGGAATTGCAGCCGTCTATCCGGGAATTAGGCAGAGCGAATGAGACAACGGATAAAGGAGATGTTCTGCAATACAAGCAGACGATAGCGAAAAAAATGTCAACGGTGATCGATTCCTTCGGAAATATGAGCGTGACGGTTTTGCTGCCCAATAAGGAGTACGTCGCTTCTTATACGACTTTTGCTTTTAATCCGACGGATTTTATGAGGAAAAGCTGGTTTAGCGCCGTTGAACAGGTTTCCGGCTACAATGTATTGTGGATCGGGGCTGAGCCCAATTACAGTGAATCCACGAATCAGCCGTATTTGCTGTCGGCAGCCAAACCGCTTCGCAAGAACGATATCACTTATGGGTATGTGATTGTCGGCCTGGAGCTCCGCTTGCTGCAAGACCTTTTCAACCAATATCAAAATAATGAATCGATGGTCATCATTGATGAAAAGGGACGCATTCTGGTCGATAAAGATTCCACGACGATCGGTACGAAATTCCCTTATTATGATCAGCTGCCCAAGGAGGATGGCTCTTCTTTTGTGAAGGTGGCGGGAGAAGATTATATCCTGCTCAGCAGTCATGTAACGCCGGAGTGGCAGCTTGTGAATATGAGTCCCTATAAAACAGCGGCACAGAAGATTGAGTCATTTCGAAAAACAGATTTTCTCATTCAACTATTTTTTCTTGTCTTATTTGCCGTTACTTTACTATATATGGTGCGCACGCTCACAAAACCGATTGCGCGGCTTGTCCAAACGGTTGTCCGGATTGAATCCGGACAACTCGGCGAACGCTCCAACATTAACGGTGTGGATGAAGTGGGCCGGCTTGGGTACGTGTTCGACCGGATGATTGATCGTATTGAGCTGATGCTTGAGGAAAATCGCCGCGAGCAGGAACTCAAGCGCATGGCGGAGCTGGCGATGCTGCAGGCGCAAATTAATCCGCATTTTCTGTTTAATGTGTTGAATTCCATCCGTTTGAAAATCATGATGAAGGGAGATTCCGAGAACGCGGAATTAATTTCCTCCCTGTCCTCTCTCCTGAGGATGACGATTAACCGAAATAATGAGTATATCCCGCTGCATGAGGAAATTGAGATTATCGAGCATTACGTTCGGCTGCTGAATTCCAGGCACGGAGACCGCGTGAACCTTCGTATTTCGGCGGCTTCCGATACGCTGCTCATTGAGATCCCTCGCTTTCTGCTGCAACCGCTTATCGAGAATGCCTATATTCACGGGTTAAAAAGCAAGCCCGGAGAAATCACGATTGCCTCCAGAATCTGTGAGGATGGGCGGCTTCAGATCGAAGTCAGAGATTCGGGCGTCGGCATGACAACGGAACGTTTGGAAGAGCTTCGCACACATCTTGTGACACGGCCGACGAAGCATCACCATGCTTCGCGAAGTCCGTCCTTATCTGGTATTGGTTTACAAAATGTACTAGAGCGCCTTCGCATCATCTACGGCCATCGTTTCGATTATGAAATCGCAAGCGGGCCAGATCAGGGAACGCAGATTGTTCTGCGCTTTCCGCAGCAGACAGGAAAGGAGGGCTAAGCATGTATACAGTCATGATTGTCGATGATGATTTACCTGTGCTTGAATTTTTGAGTTCAGCGATCAAATGGGGGGAACTGGGATTTCGATTGACAGGGGTCTTTGAAAATCCTCTGGACGCCCTGGAAGCAGGACGGCGGGCCAAAACCGATGTACTGATCAGCGATATCGGCATGCCGGAAATGAATGGGCTGGATTTAATCCGCTCCCTCCGTGAGGGAGATCCTCATGTGAAGGCGGTTATTCTCTCCTGCCATGATGATTTTCACTATGCGCAAAAAGCGATGAAGCTTTCGGTGAGCGAATATATCCTGAAAGAAACGATGAATATCAGCAACATTTCGGAGGTGCTTGGCAGACTGAAGGAGCAGCTGGATGCCGAGGATCACGTGCTGTCCAAAAGCCGCAAGCTCGAGAAGGAGGCCGCGTTGCACCGCAGCTCGTCCAAGCGCCATTTTATCCGCAGCACGGTCAATGAGCCGTTGTTTGATTCGGAGGAGTGGAGCCAGCAAGCGGAAGGGTTCGGCCTGCGTCTTGGGCAGCACGGGGTGCTGCCGGTTTTCGGGTACGCCAACCGGGCGAAGGAGGCGAATCAGCGTTTCCAATCCAGGGATTTATTCGATTACACGATCCAAAATATCATCGAAGAGCTGCTTGTCGATCAGAAGGAAATCACGTTGTTCACGTATGATACGGGCGAAATTGTTCTGCTATTCCCGCAATATGGCAGCATGCATGTCAACAACAGCCAGAAGGTCGAGCAGACGCTGAGACATCTGCAAAGCTGTTTGCAACAATACGCGAAAGTAGCGTTCTCTTTCATTACGGGGAGTCCGGCCAAGGACGTGCGCTCCTTGAAGGAGCAGCTGAAGCGGATGATAGAAGGGCGAAGCTCGCGGTTCTACTTGCCGGAAAGCTCGGTCATGAAGCTGGAGCATATACGGGAAGGCTTCGGAGACGGGGGATTGCTGCTGGCCGAGTATGCCCAGACGCTGGATGAGTTTCGAAGCGTGGTGTTCGATGAGCGATCTGATTTGATCGATTTGTATGTCTCGAAGTGGATCGATTTCATCCAGTACCATCGGTTTCGTCCCATGGAAGTGAAAGAGTGGCTGCTGAAAATGATTCTTGATGTGCGCATGCGGCTCAAATCGCTGCAGCATTACCAGTCGACGTTCTCATCGGAACTCTTGCATCATGACGTGCACGAACTGTCGTCGGTGCGAGAGCTGGAATTGTGGCTGAAGGATTATCTGCAGCAGGCCATTCAGTGGGCAGGGCAAGTGTACCGTGAGTCGCACAACCGTGAGATTATTGAGTGTCAGCGATTCGTTTATAATCATTTGCATATGAAAATTTCGCTCGAAGACGCGGCGGCGCATCTGCACCTTCATCCGAGTTATTTGAGCCGGCTTTTCAAGAAGGAAACCGGTGAGAATTTCGTGGAGTATGTGACGCGAATGAAGATGGAGAAAGCGAAGGAGCTTTTGGAAATCACGGATAAAACCGTGGAACAAATCGCCGACATGCTTGGCTATGAGAATAAAAATTATTTCGGAAAGCTGTTCAAAGCGCATACGGGGACTGTACCAAATGCGTTTCGAGGGCAGACCAAGGGAGCTCAACCGACGTCATAAAGTAGATGCGAGTAGGTGCGTCTGACTCATATAAAACCTGACGGATTAACCCCCGTCAGGTTTTTGTTTTAGCTACTTTATCAATCCTGCATCATTCTATTTTACTTAGCTCATCAGCCTCATCATGTTACCAACGCCCACCTCACACCATCCTCAGCATATAGTAAACGCCCATCTCACTGCCTCATCAGCTAAACAAGTTAAGTAAACTAGCGAGAATTTCGCTAAGGTTTCATTAAGGGAACAGGAGTCCCCTATTTAAAGGGAAAACAAGTTGTTTCCTTTTTGAGAGGAACTCTGGGGTCTTATCTGACCTTCATGGCACGGTTTTTGGTTGAAATCCCCTAAATAAAGGACCGTAGTTCCCACAACAGGTGGAGAAGGTGTCTTTTCGATGGAATAACGCCCTGTAGTTCCCAATTAGGCGAGCGGGAGGAAACAGATCCAGTGGAGTGCAAGACTACCATTTGGAAGAAAACACTCAAGTACAGAAAACGCCAGAGTCATTGTCAACTTACACAAATTTCCTTAACTTTACAAAAAAAATGCACTATCCCTTTTTGAACCATGGTAAAATTAGGGTCGGTACAAGGCTTGTCACATTGATGATAAGGGAGGAATTTGTAATGGGTAAGAGAGCGGGATGGAAAGCAAAAGCGGTAAAAGCAGCGCTGGCTTTAACAGTAGCGCTACCTCTACAAGTGCTGGCTACAAGCAGCTGGCAAGTAGTTATGGCGGAAGGGCCAACGGATCCGGCTCCATTCATTGAAGCGAAAGTAGTTAACGAAAATGCAGGGAAAAAGGTGTTGTTCGACAACACACATGAACAAACCGCTGGTGCGGCGGACTGGGTTATCGACGGTGCTTTTTCCGATTTTGGGAACGCGTTAGCGAATAACGGCTACTACGTCAAAGAATTGCGTAAAACAACACCTATCACACTTAGCGATTTGAGCGGTTATGATGTTTTTGTCGTAGCTGAGTCTAATGTTCCTTATAAGACGAGCGAGCAAGCAGCTTTGGCGCAGTACGTACAAGGCGGCGGAAGTATCTTCTTCATCGGCGATCACTACAATGCGGATCGCAACAAGAACCGTTGGGACGGTTCGGAAGTATTCAACGGATACCGTCGTGGCGCGTGGACGAACCCAGCCAGCGGCATGAGCGCTGAAGAAAGCGCCTCATCAGCGATGCAGGATGTAGCTAGCTCAGACTGGTTAGCAACGCAATTCGGTTTGCGTTTCCGCTACAACGCTTTAGGCGATATTAATGCGAACCAAATCGTGTCGCCGCAGCAGTCGTTCGGTATCACCACAGGTGTATCCAGCGTAGCGATGCATGCGGGTTCAACGCTGGCGATCATCGATCCGACAAGGGCCAAAGGAATCGTGTACTTGCCGCAAACGAATGAGGCTTGGGCAAGCGCAGTCGATCAAGGTGTCTATAACGGTGGCGGTGTGGCGGAGGGCCCTTTTGTTGCTATAGCCAAGTCAGGTGCTGGTAAAGCCGGATTCATCGGCGATTCCTCACCGGTGGAGGATGCGACGCCGAAGTATTTGCGTGAAGATACAGGCGCGAAGAAGACGACGTATGACGGTTTCAAAGAAGTAGATGACGGCGTCCTGCTTGTGAATATGGTGAATTGGCTGGCGAAAAAAGAAAGCTACACAAGCTTGTCGGAAGTAAGCGGCCTGCAGTTGGATCAGCCGACGGCGCTGCTGCCTTTTGAGACGCCGGCTAATTCTACAGAGCCGCAGCCGGAGCCGTGGGCGGCGCCTAACGCCGGCTACAAATGGTATGACCGCAGCACGTTCAAAGCGGGCTCCTATGGCGGTCCTGCTGCGACAGCTAGTGCAGCTTACAGCTTCGTGCATCAAGCAACGCTGCCGAATGCCGTGGACTTCCCACTGCGAGTTGTCGTAGACAACCTGCCTCCGTCTACAACGGTTACGGGGTTCAACGTTGGCATTTATTTGGTTAGCGGCGGCACGCAAATTGCGATGGTTCAAAATGCCGACGGCACATGGCCTACCGCATACGGATATAGTACACAGTTCAGCGTGACCTCGGATATCAACGGTCATGCAACGAAGGACTTGATGGTTCGCATTAAGCCGGGAACGACGGCTGCGGCGAATTTACGCCTGCGTCAAGCTTCTACGAACCTGAAAACCGAGAGCGTTACCCTTGGCAACGTACCTGCGGAGTCTTTGCCAGAAGAGGAAAACCCGATTCCGGCGAAGATCAATATCTCCGATGCTCGGAGCAAAGCAGCCGGCACCTTGGTAACGGTGGAGGGTGTTGTAACGACGGAGCCGGGCGCTTTTGGCGGTCAGGCATTCTACCTGCAGGATGAAACAGGCGGAATTTACGTGTTCCAGAGTCTGAGTGGTTTTCATCAGGGAGATAAAGTGAAGGTTACAGCATCTACGGCTGTATTCAATACGGAGCTGGAGTTAGCGGATCCAGTTGCTATCGAAAAAACAGGCGCAGCGGCATTACCAACGCCAATAGCTGCAGCAGCAGTAACGAATGACAATCAAGGGCAATTGCTCGAGCTTAATGATGTTACCGTGAGCAATATCATCAGCGCTACGCCGGCAGGTTCTTTTGAATTTGATGCTGTAAAAAGTTCGGTGAGCAATCACATCCGTGTAGATGTAAGAACTGGCTTAACCTTGAGCTCGTTCCCTTACCAAGCGGGACAAACGGTAAACATCAAAGGTGTTGCTGCTATTTTTAAAGGCGTATTCCAATTAAAACCAAGAGGCTTAAGCGACTTTACGGTTGCAGCCGATACAGCAGCACCTGTTACGACTGCCTCCTTATCAAGCGCAGCGAATAGTGAAGGCTGGTATAAGGAAGATGTGACCGTAACGTTGTCGGCGGTAGATGATACGGCAGGTGCTTTAACAACGAAGATCAGCTTGAACGGCGGTGCTGCGGTTCCTTATGAGGCGCCAGTCGTGATTCAAACGGAAGGTACGCATACAATTGCTTACTCCTCGACAGATGCGGCAGGGAATGAGGAAGCTGTAAAATCCTTGCAAGTGAAACTGGATAAAACGGCTCCAACGGCCGTGTTAACGCAGTCGGGTCATGCAGTTGGAAACGTTACGGATGCTGAAACAATAACATTTGTGTTAGCTGGTACAGATACACTTTCAGGTGTCGCCGAGATGACGTTGACTTTGGATGGCGCTGCTATCAACAGCGGTCAATCCATTGCAGCAGGCAGTTTAACGCAAGGTGCGCACACAGTGGCCTACCGCGTTATCGATGCAGCGGGAAATGTTACGCAAGCGACTGTACCGTTTAATGTGAGCGCGAAAGTAACGCTTAGCCAAGCGACGCTTTCGGCGAATGCAACTTCGCTCAAGCCGGGCGAAACAACAGCTACACAAGTAACGGGTGTGTTAAGCAATGGAGCGGCGGCTGATTTTAGCGGTGCAGCGATTGTATATAGCACAAGTAATGGAGCTGTAGCGACGATTGATGCACAAGGTAAAGTAAGCGCGGTGGCAGAAGGTACTGCACAGTTATCAGCAGCAGTTACTTTAAATGGAACAACGGTGCATACAGGCGCTGTGACTATCACGGTTGTGAAGCCATTGTCCTTAGGGGCGCCAGGAATGCCTGTGTTGTCGGACAATAGCGGCCAAGCAACCGGCTTGAAAGACGGTAACTACACGGTGACCATGAATATGTGGTGGGGCAATAACGGATCTGTGTTCAAATTGTACGAAAATGGCGTGCTCATTCAGACGCAATCGCTGACAGATGCATCTCCGGCTGCTCAAACGGCCAAAGTCGAAGTAAAAGGCAAAGCAAATGGCACTTATACGTATACAAGTGAGCTTATAAATTCTTTTGGAACAACAAAAAGTGCTACGTTAGTTGTGAAAGTTACGGATGCAGCACCTGGCAAGCCTGTCCTTTCTCAAGACAATTGGGATGGAGACGGCAGCTACAAGGTATCGATGAACATGTGGTGGGGAACGAATGCCACGGAGTACCGTTTGTATGAAAATGGTGTTTTGATCGAAACGAAGGCATTAAACGCAGCTTCTCCTAGCGCTCAAAGCGCGGTGAGCACGATCGCGGGTCGCGCTGTCGGCGTGTACGAATACCGCTGCGAGTTGGTTAACGCGGGTGGCGTTACTTCCAGCGATAAGCTGATTGTGAACGTGACGAAGTAAGGAGTCAGCGTGATAGAGCCCCTAACACCCCCGAGTGTTGGGGCTCTTTGCGTTCACCCCTTATTTATTGTCACGCGCCGAATGTGCGTATCACGATAAGAGATCATGGCTCGGCGTTTGACCTCCTTGCCGCCAAGTAATCCAATTTGCTCTGCATAATCCCTTGCGCAATGTAGCCATACCGCGCCGTATCACCGCATTCCGTCACGGCCCCTCGCCGCCATGTCATGTTGCACTTTGTACAGCATAGAACTGCTTCAAGCCCCATCACCCCGCTCTTTATTGCACAAAGTACAATGAATTCAATCAAAATAGCGTGAAAACCGCGATACTCTGCCTTTTATGTTGTACTTTGCACAACGTAGAAGGCACCAGTGGCCGAATTGAGTCCTCCATATTGCATTAAGTGCATTATAGAGAAGGCATTGGCTTTGTTTCGTCCTATCTGGCAAACGCGTTCACCCTGAAGGGATGACAGTTCGGTTATCATAAAAAAACGCCCCTGATTCATCTTAAAGATGAATAGGGACGTTCTTCGTCGCATTAGCTCTTATTATAGTAGGTGGGCAGGGCTCGGGTTATTGCTCTTCACTCTAGACAAAATCTAAGCACAATGTTAGCTTAATTGAACTACTAAATGAAAGTTGTGATCAAAATGTCCAACCAACTGGCTTCGCAAGCCGGCATGTCCACAGGCCGCTACAGCCGATTATGGATCGTGCTCGTGCTCGGATCACTAGCGTCCTTCGGGCCGCTCTCGCTGGATATGTACCTGCCGGCACTGCCGAATCTGGCTAGCGATCTCCATACCAGCACCTCACTCGCACAAATGAGCCTCACCGCCTGCATGCTGGGTCTGTCCATCGGCCAGCTCATCGCAGGATCTGTCAGCGATGTGCGTGGTAGGCGCGCGCCGCTGCTGATCGGATTGATCCTCTACGCGATTTCTTCGATTCTGTGCATGTTTGCGCCGTCTATCGGTGTCTTCCTAGGCTTGCGATTTGTGCAAGGCTTGGCGGGCGCGGCCGGGATCGTCATTTCCCGCGCGATCGTGCGCGACATGTACGAAGGCGTGGAGCTGACGAAGTTTATCGCGCTGCTGATGCTGGTGAACGGCGCTGCGCCCATCCTTGCGCCGATTGTAGGCGGACAGATTCTGCAATTCACATCATGGCGCGGTGTGTTCCTCGTTCTAGGTGCCATTGGCGTGCTGATGCTGCTAGCTGCAACGTGGGGCTTGAAGGAAACGCATCCGCCGGATCGCCGTTCCAAGGGGGGACTCGCCAACACGCTGCGAACGTTCCGCGGGCTCCTCACAAACCGCATGTTCATGGGCTACGCGCTGACACAAGGGCTCGTCTTTGCCGGCATGTTCGCCTATATTTCCGGCTCGCCGTTCGTGCTGCAGGAGATTTACGGCGTTTCTCCGCAAATATTCAGCGTTTGCTTCGCCGTGAACGGGCTTGGCGTCATCCTTGCCGGTCAAGTAACGGGCAAGCTCGCTGGCAAAGTAAGCGACCATCGCTTGCTGGCAGGAGGGCTGGCCATGGCTGCCATTGGCGGCCTGCTGCTTCTCGTCGCCGTTCTGATCGGGGCAGGGCTTCCGGCCATCCTCGTCGCTTTTTTCTTCATCGTTTCCAGCGTAGGCCCTGTTTCCGTAGCCACCTCCTCGCTTGCTCTGCAGAGCCAAGGGAAAACGGCGGGGAGTGCTGCTGCGCTGCTGGGACTGCTTTCTTTTATCATCGGGGGCCTGATTGCTCCGCTTGTTGGTCTTGGCGGCAGCCAGACTGCAGTACCGCTAGGCATCATCATTGCTTGTATGGAGATAGGGGCAATTCTCTGTTTCGTAGGCATGACAATGGGCAGAAAGACAGCGTAAACTTTTTGGCGGAATGAGCTGTGACTTCAAATTTTTTTCACAATTGTCCGATATACTGAAGAAAATTAGACCAATTCATGAAAAAGGTGGAGTTACAGGATGAAGCTTATTCATAAGAAAGTGCTGGTCAGTACGCTCGCAGCAGGACTACTCATTGGCGGTGGCCTCGCGCTTCAGCATAACCAGGTATTCGCAGATGAGACGAGTACGGTAACGCCTGCACCTCAGAAGGACAAAATCAAGGATAACCATCATAAAGATTTTCGCGGAGGTTCCAATAACCAAGGTCACGGGCCGGCCAAAGGCGGTTTTGAATTCGGCAAAGGAGGCGCCGTCGATTTCGCTGCCGTTCTTGGGATTGATCAGGCTGTGTTGAAAGATGAGATCAAACAAGGTAAAACACTGGTACAAATCGCTCAAGAGAAAGCGAATCTGACGGAAGATGCACTTCTGGCCAAGTTAACGGAAGCTGAGACTAAGAAGATTGATGATGCAGTTACAGCCGGAAAATTGAAGCAGGAGCAGGCCGACAAAATGAAAGCGGGTCTGGCGGATCGCTTGAAAAAAATGGTCGAGTCCAAACCGCGCATCATGGATTTCAAAGGCGTACAACCGCGTGGAGGCATGATGCCGGGCGGCATGTTCGGCAATTCCGCAGAAATTGCGACGATTCTGGGAATTACAGAAGATGAGCTTGCTGCGCAACGCAAAGCAGGGAAGTCTCTTGCTGAAATCGCCCAAGATAAAGGCATCACAGAGGATCAACTGATTGCGAAGCTGAAAGATCATTTAACGGATGAGCTGAAAAGCTTCGTTGAACGCAAAGGCGGAGTACCCCCGATGAAACCGGGTTCGGGTCATGAAGGCTTTAAATTCAAAGGAAAACCAGGTCATCCGGCAACACCAGAGCCATCAGCATCAGCAACACCACAATAAATCAAAGAAAGGTTGCCTCTATCGATCTCTGTGACCGATGCGGCAACCTTTTTATATGTTTAAATCCCTGTCTTCAAGCGGTTCCGCCATTTAACTAACAGGACCCCCGCCAGAACAGCGCACGCACCAATCATCGCATATATCAAAAACTTCTCCACCCACATGAAAATCGCCTGCCACTGTTCGCCGAACAGGTAGCCAATGCCGAAAAAAGCGACGACCCATAAAGCAGAACCTGTGAAAGCATACATCGCAAAAACCCGGAATGGAATACGAATGATGCCTACAAAGTAGAAAATAAACTGCCTGATCCCAGGTATAAAGAAGCTGAAAAGAAGCACTTTATTGCCAAACTTTTCGTAATAGCTCCGTGTTTTGTCCAAATGGCTTGGTTTCAGGAACAGCAGTTTGCCAAACCGCGCGATAATCGGCATCCCCAGCTTATACCCAATCCAGTAGGTGATCGTCATACCGATGGTCGAACCGACCCAGGCGGATAGCATCGCCGGCGCCCATCTCAGCACCCCTTTATAAGATAAATACCCAGTATAGGTCATGGTCGTATTGCCGGGAGGGATCGGAAGCGCGATGACATCAAGCGGCAGTCCGAGCAGCAGGACCAAGTAACCGTATTGGGCAAATAGTTGTTCCACTAATCCTAGAAATTTCACTGTGAGTTCGCTCCTTCATTCTCATGCACTAGTAGAGGACACGCCATAGATAAAAGGTAGCATAAGCCTCCCAGCCTTTCCAGTTTTCAGCAAGCTGGCGAATATGGGGGAGTGTCGGCTTCTCGTCCAAGCCAAGCACATGCTTCAGCGCGTTATGCAAACCGACATCCGCAATCGGGAAAGCGGCGGCGTTGCGCAAGCATCGCATAAGGACGTAATTGGCCGTCCAGGGGCCGATTCCACGAATGCTCAGCAGTTCTTTCTCCATAGCCGCAAAATCGTTCATCGCCAGCAGCTGTTCCTTGGCCAGCCGGCCCTCCGCCATCATGCGGGCTACGCCGATTAAGTACTCGGCTTTTTTACCCGTGAATTGCAGAGCCGTCAAAGATTCAGGTTGAAGCTCGGCAATCCGCTCAGGCGCAGGGAACGCCCAATATGTTCGTCCTAGCCAGTCCAGCCGGGTACCGAAGGCTTCCACGAGACGTCTTTTGAGTGTATAGGCAAAAGTGAGGTTGATTTGCTGTCCCATAATCCCCCAGCTCATCGCTTCAAACAGATCCGGAATCCCCAGCAAGCGAAGCCCGTAAAAATCCTTAGTGACTTGGCCGAGCAGAGGATCATGCCCAGCCAGTTCATAGAACGGAGCAAGGTCTGTGCTGAGATCAAACCATTCCCACACATAACGTGCGACATGTTCAAGAAGAGTTGGAGTTACAGGGGTATCGGTGCTGGATAGCACACGAATCCGCAGCTGCAAGTTATCCTCACTGTTGACAGCGATCAGCACGCGGTTATCCCCAATGAGGAGATGCTTATAAATATCTGAGTTATCCACAAGGAATAGACACTCATTTGTGGAGCGGGTCAAATAGCCAAGATTTTGCTCATATCGAAAAGGTTCAGGCAGTGGCAGGGTGAAAGAGCTTGTCTGTTCGCTCCAGGTTAGCAGGGAAGGGTCAAAAGACGGCATAAGTCATTTCTCCTATAATCGGTTAGTTGGACTACCTTTATTATCGCTGAAGACGGCTTTCGTAATCTTGCTTTCTCATCTCGCATCCCTTACAAGAGAGGACCCGTTTGGGTATACTGAGCTAGTAGAGGGAAGGCACGGAGAGGAGCGACGCCATGCAAGAAAGATATTGGCAAGCTATTATTGGAAATGATGCGAGTTACGATGGCACATTTTATTATGCGGTCACGACAACAGGGATCTTCTGCAGGCCATCCTGCAAATCGAGGGTGCCGAAGCGGGAAAATGTCCGGGTATTTCCTGATCGCCAAACAGCGGTTGCGGAACACTTTCGCCCTTGTAAAAGATGCAGGCCTGATGGCTTACGGCTGCCGGATGAAGAGTGGACCGAGCTGATAGCCGACTATATCAAGGAAGGTTACGCCGAGCCGATTACGCTCTCGGTATTAGCCGAGCAATTTTATGCCAGCGTCTATCATTTGCAAAGGACATTCAAACGCGTGAAGGGCGTTACGCCTCTCACTTATCTTCAACAACAACGAATTGAAGCAGCTAAGCAGCTTTTAATACAAACAGATAAGCCTGTGAATGTCATCGGTGCGTCGGTAGGTATTGCGAATGCCGCTCATTTTGCCACTGTATTTCAGAAAAAAACGGGTGTCACGCCATCAGAATATCGTCAATCTTGTACGACCATCTAACCATAACCGAGGAGGGTTCTTGGATGCAAACAAATGAAGCGAAGACAGCGGCTAAATCCATATATTGGCGTGTAGTTCGTTTATTGGATAATCACTTTTTGATCGCGGCAACAGACGATGGGTTGATCTATTTGCAGTATCAAGCGGAAGATACTGAGCGGGGAGGCGTTGATGCAGAAACGTGGTCCGAATTAACCAAATGGGCTAAACATCGTTTCCCAGCTTATAGCTGGATAGAGAATAAGGCGGCATTAGAACCTTATGTGCTGCAGTTGGAGGAGTATCTGCGAGGCTCGCGCAAAACGTTCACGCTGCCACTGGATCTGCGCGGGACGGAATTTCAACAATCCGTGTGGCACGTTTTAAAAGAAATACCGCATGGTGAAACGGTAAGTTATACACAGATGGCTCAGAAGCTGGATAAAGCTAGCGCAGTAAGGGCTGTCGGTACCGCTATTGGCGCCAACCCGGTTCTTATTGTAGTTCCGTGCCATCGCGTGGTCGGGAAAGACGGTGCGTTAACTGGCTATCGAGGCGGATTGGTGAACAAAGAGAAACTATTGGGTTTGGAAAAGGTCGGTTTGTAAGCAGCAGAAAAGGAGGAGGAGTACGTATGCAGATTGAGGTGAACCACAAATCAGCGAAAACGCTGCTTACGAAAGCCAGCGGCTTTCTCGAGGGATATTCGCATACGCTGAACCCGTATACGGGCTGCGCTTTTGCGTGCTCCTACTGCTACGTGAGACAGATGCCGGTGGCTCTGTTCCGCACGGAGTCCTGGGGCACCTGGGTCGATGTGAAGGCCAATGCCGCGGCGCTTCTGGAGAACGAGCTGGCCAAAGCGAAGCGCAAAGGCCCGGTCACGATCTTCATGTCCTCGGCGACGGACCCGTACCAGCCGAGCGAGCATAAGGAGCGGATCACCCGCTCGCTCCTGGAGGTGATGTCCGTGCAGCCGCCGGACTTCTTGTTCGTTCAAACCCGCAGCCCGCTGGTGAAGCGGGACGCGGATTTGTTAGCGCTGCTCGGGGACCGTGTCCGAGTCAGCATGACGGTTGAGACGGACCGCGAGGAGGTCCGCCGGGCGTTCACCCCGTCCGCGCCGCCGATACCGGCGCGGCTGGGGGCACTTCGCGAGCTCGCCGCTCGCGGCATTCCCGTGCAGGCCACGATAGCGCCGGCGCTGCCGAGCTCGGAGCAGTTCGCCGAGCGGCTCGCAGGCATCGTGGAGCGGGTATGCATCGACGATTACTTCATGGGCGATGGCAGTGGGGGCCGGCGCACGGCACGCATCGGCGTGCGCGCGATCTATGACGCGCTGGGGCTTTCGGACTGGTACAGTCCGGATGCGTACAAGCGCGTGCACGAACAGCTCCTGCGGCATTTTCCGCAGGAGCGTGTGTTGGTCAGCCAGCAGGGTTTCCTGCCAGGCTGACGTTAATCCGCTTGCGCCAGCAGGGGGGCGACCTCCGATTGGCTGCGCATGCGTTGTTTGAATTCTTTGGGCGAGCATTGATTATGCCGCTTGAACAGCTTGTAGAACTGCGCCATATTGAGGATGCCTACCTCAAAACTGACTTCCATCATGCTGAGGTCTCCTGTTAGCAGGAGGCGCTCGGCTTTTTTGATGCGCTTGTAATTCACGTAATCCACGAAGGATATCCCCATCACTTTTTTGAAATACTTAATAAAGTAATGATAGCTTAAATTGAGCAAGGAGCAGACGTCTTCAACCGTAATTCGCTCACCGAGATGATTGTCGATATAATCAAGCGCCGGGCGCAAACGAGCGATGCCTGAATCCTCCGCAAGCGCGGACAGATCACGATTGTCATTGCGTAACATAAGCAGCAGCAGGTTCTTGATCGCTGCGCTGATGGCCAGCTCGTAACCAATTTTGCGGGATTGCGACTCTTCAAAAATCTGCAGAATAAGCTCATAAGCGGCTTGCTTCACGGCCGGATTGCTCCGGAAAAGCTCGTTGAACTGCTCTAGCGGATGCGTCAGTTCCGAGAAGCAATGCAGGTAAGGCATCGTACTTAGGTCAAAATGCTGCTTGAGATCAATTTGGAAAACGATCTGCCGCAAGGCGCCGGCGGAGTATTTGTACGTCCGATGGGGCTGGGAGGAACCCAACACGATGACATCTCCTGCGGATAACACGGCAAGTTCATGTTTGGTTTGAATAGCCAGGAGGCCTTCCATGACGACCAGGAACTCAACCTGCTTATGCGAATGCCATAGCCAAGGCGTTGGGACGCCGAAGTGAACGGAGTCGGAGCCAAGCTCCCATATTTTTAGGAAAAGCAGCGGGTTCTGATAAATGACTTCTTCATTGACAATTTCGGAGAAAGCGCTATGTGCGGATTCCATGGTTTCGTATACCTCGCAATAGGGTAGGACATTTTTGAATATGTAAAATGACGTTGCAGATAAGGTTTATCAAGAGAAAGTATAACATTGTTTACTTACCGATGACACTATTGAATAATAAATAGGCACAATCTCGCCTTTCATTCCGGGAAGGGACGGACTATACTCACATTATGAATGAATACGCTATCTTGGAGGGAATAAGAAGATGAGTCAAAAGCTGAAAGTAACGGTTTGGAACGAGTACCGTCATGAAAAAGAAAGTGAAATTGTACGCGCCGCCTATCCGGACGGCATTCATACAGCAATTGGCGAAGGCATCAGCGGGAATGTAGAAGTCACTTATGCGACTCTGGACGATGCCGAGCACGGTTTGACAGAAGAGGTTTTGAATAACACCGATGTTCTTATCTGGTGGGGACATAAAGCGCACGACCAAGTGCAAGACGAAATCGTAGAGCGCGTTCAAAAGCGCGTATGGCAAGGCATGGGGCTAATCGTGCTGCACTCCGGACACTTCTCCAAAGTGTTCAAGAAGCTGATGGGCACATCCTGTGATCTCAAATGGCGTGAAGCGGACGAAAAAGAGCGCATTTGGGTTGTTGCGCCAGGTCATCCAATCGTGGAAGGCATTGGGGAGTACATCGATCTCGAAGCTGAGGAAATGTACGGAGAACACTTCGATATCCCGCAGCCGGATGAGCTAATCATGGTTTCCTGGTTCGAAGGTGGAGAAGTATTCCGCAGTGGTTGCACGTTTAACCGTGGAAACGGGAAGATTTTCTACTTCCGTCCAGGTCATGAGACATACCGTACTTACTACAATGAGCAAATTCGCCGCGTAATCTCCAATGCGGTTCAATGGGCTGCTCCGTCCACACGTGAGTATCCGAAATACGGCAATCATAAGCCGCTTGAAGAAATTAAAGCGAAAGTTAAAGCTTAATACGAATAGGGGTGCCCGGTTGGTCTTTTTGCAGACTCGCGGGGCACCCCTTTTTTGTATTTTTGAAGGATGGTGAAGACGTTTATTCTTGTTTCCAGATAGGGATATGAAAATAAAGGATCAAGAATGTGACGACCACAACAGAAAGAAGCAGCCCGGCAGCTCGATGGCTATGAAGCAGTCTGATGGCCAAGAACATGAAGAAGTAAAAAGCAATCGACCATATAAAGTGCCACCCATGCTGATAAGTGATCCGGCCATAAGCATACCACAGATATTCAAGCGCCGAATAACCGATTACCCATAGGAAATAGTAGATCACTTGGTTGCGTTTGGCGGCAGGAAAGAAAGCTAGATACACCAGTGTTGTACTTGGGAGCAGCACGAAAGTGTTAACAAGGTCGGCTGTTTTGTGGTTTAGCAACAAATCAGGGTGAAATGACCAGATCATGTGATCATGACACAGGAAATTGTAAAGCAAATTGCAAAAAGAGACAAAAAGCATGACGTCGTAATATTTGTTCCACTGCTTATAGGCTCGAGAAACAATTGCAGCTATAACAAAAAGGAGATTTGTAATTAAAATCACGTAAAAGGCCCCTAGACATGAGTCGTAAATGTAGGGTTAGTTTCTGCAATAGTGTAAAATTTTACACGTGCTGGGGAAGGGGAACTATGGGGCGCTATTTTGGTTATAGCCATCCTTTTTCCAGTTTTGAGGGAACTGCAGGGTCTTATTTCTCATCACCAAGCTGAATTAGTGCCATTATTAGCAAAATAGAGGATCGTAGTTCCTTTAGATATGTCAAATAGCGGTTTCTGGAACAAATAGCGCCCCGTAGTTCCTCTGCGTTCTAGATTTTCCTGCTAGCACTCATACTAACATTCGCCATCCTTCGCATAACGCCCCGCAATAGCGATAAGCCGTCTAACGCCATCCCGTAAATGCTCCTCATTCACGAAGGAATAGCTTAAACGGATCCAGGAGCTCATCTCTCTGAGCGGATCGCAGATCACGCCAGGAACGAAGGAGACCGATTGCCGGAGGCACTCCTCCAACAGCTGCTGGGCCGGGATATGGTCCGGGAGCTGGATCCATAGGTTGAAGCCGCCTTGTGGGCTAACCCAGCGCCATCCGGTGGAGGCTAGCTCCCGCTCAACAATTTCTTTTCGGATCTGCAGGGCAATACGCAGTTTCTCCAAATGCTGCTGCATTCTAGGAGATTCGAAATAATGCAGGAACATTTTCTGATTAACGAGCGGTGTGCCGTTGTCAGCTAATGATTTGGCCGTAATGAGTGATTGGATGACATGCGTGCCTCCCATGACGGCACAAATTCGCAGCCCAGGCGCGATATATTTGCTAAAACTGCGGAGATACACGACCCAGCCTTCTGTGTCATAAGTCAGCATTGGCGAAGGAGGAGGTTGGTCCAAGTACATCTCGTGAATGGCGTCATCTTCGATCAGCAGACAGCGATAGCGTTCAGCCAGATCAACGAGCTGCTTGCGCTGTGCGGCCGGAACCGTGTACCCGGTAGGATTATGAAAGGTAGGATTCATATAAAACAGCCGTGGTTTATGCTTCTCCATAAGCTTCTCGAGTTTCGCCAGATCATAGCCGTCCTGGCTGATCTCGACAGGAATAAACCGCGCTCCCTGCTGGCGGAAAATATCAAGCGCAGCACTATATGTCGGCCGCTCAACCAAGATCGGATCCATGGGGCGGATATAGATCCGCGAGATGAGGTCGATGGCCTGCTGACCGCCTGTGGTAATCAAAAGATCGCTCGCAGCGAGCTGGAGATTATGATGCCGAACCATGTAACGGCAGAGATACTCGCGAAGCTCTTCATCCCCTTGTGCGTTGGAGTAGGTACCCATGAGCTTTGGATAAATGTCGAAAACTTTTTTCACATGTTCGGACAAAAAAAGATTGGGCAGCAAGTTGGGATCGATCAAAGCTTGTGAGAATTGGTACGTGACAGGGATTTGCTGAATTTCGGACAAGGAGTTTTTTAGAGCGTTGGACGTGGTGAACGAACGACCTTTTTCCGCATGCTCTGTACGGGATTGCTCCTCTGTCTTGCAGGGACTTACGTAATAACCGGATTTCTCTTTGACGTAAACTTTCTCATGCTGCTTCAGCATCTGATAAGCACGAAAAACGGTCAACCTGTGCACCTGCAGCTCTTCGGCAAGACGCCGGATGGAGGGGAGCTTGTCATGGGCTTGCCACTCGCCGCGATCCATGCGGGTAACCATATACTCATAAGCTTGCCTGAAAAGCAGATTAGCTTCTTTTCCAGATGTTCCTGGCGTCTTCATCCGATTTTCCCCCTTTGTTTCCTCTATGATACAACAATCATTGGAAAACTGTTCTAGTGTCATGCATCTGTTCTGTTGCTTACCTAGTATGATACATACCAAGAGGGGGAACAGTCATGATTATTTTTAATTATTTGCTTATCTGTCTAATTTTTGGAACGACATTTCTGGCGATTAAGGTCGGGGTGGATGCGTCAGCGCCGCCATTTTTCTCAGCAGGCTTGAGGTTTTTTATTGCAGGGATGCTTTTGTTCGGCTGGTTATTGTGGCGGAAAAAAGCGACCCTAGCTCTTTTATTTCGTAAAGAGATGCTGCTTACAGGCATCGGTCTCACATTCGGCACATTCTCAACCTTGTACTGGGCGGAGCAATATGTTTCATCCGGGATTGCGGCCGTCTTATCCGCTACTGGACCGATTATGATTCTCGTGCTCCAAACCTTCGTATTGCGTCTGAAGACGACAAGGCTCTCTGTATTTGGCTGCATACTCGGCTTTGCAGGTATTATCATCCTTTTGCTGCCACAACTTGCGGTATCCGCCAACATCATTTGGGTGATCGGGAGCGTGGCGATTCTGGTCGGAGAACTGTTCTATTGTATGGGAGCTCTATATTCGAAAAAGGTCATTCAGCAATTTCCTGAGGCATCGCCGATTGCGCTGAACGCGGCGCAGATGATATGCGGTGGGTTGCTGCTGCTGATTCTTTCATTTTTTACAGAACCCGTGGACGTTCAAAGCTTATTTTCTCCAAAAGCGGCCGGCTCTCTACTGTATTTAATCGTGATTGGCTCCATGGTGGGACATAGTCTGTTCTATTGGTTAGTGGCCAAAACGAATCCTGTATTTCCAGCGACATGGCTGTACATTTCTCCATTGATTGCCCTGGCGGTGGGGGTCGTGTTTTATGGGGAGAGCATCAGTTGGGTTACAGCCGTAGGCGTGGTAACCGTCATTGCCGGGACGATTTGTGCGAATCTGGATAGCTTGAAACCATTGCTGCAACGGCGAAAAACGGCGTGATTACGAAGGGTAAGTTAATTGCGTTCTCTTTCATATGAAACAACATTTATAGAAATAATAACCACAGGAGCACAGGGTTGAACGGAGGCACCACAAGTTTGATGGAATGGAGCTAAGTGATGGGTCACATAACAGCGTTGATTGTTTCATATTTACCTGTAATCATGGCCTTGTTATGCTTGATTGCAGCTTGGTTTTTCGGGGATTGGAGAAATTGGAAGACCTATTATCCAACCATTCTTTTTGCCATCTGCGTGGATTTTCTCGTCAGCCTTCTAAGCTATGATTATTCACTATGGGTTTTTCATAAATCCGCGGTAACGCCTAATCATACCATCGCAGATTTTATGATTGCTTTTAGCAATCTTCCCTGCATAGTGATGGTGTACTTGCACAAATATCCTTTTAAGTCGCGTCCACTGAGGCAAGTTATCTATATCGGCATTTGGTCGGCTGTATTTACCTGCGTTGAAGGACTATTTCTGTTAATAAAAATGCTTACCTATCATAACAACTGGAATTTTTGGTGGTCGATCGCGGTCTGGGTTTTCATGTTCATTGGGCTGCGGTTGCATTTTACGAGGCCGCTATGGGCGTGGTTGCTGTGTGTAGCAGGTGTGGTTTTCTTAATTCTTTATTTCCATATTCCGATTGCTAAAATGAAGTAAGGCAGCATGCTTGATGTCACGATTATACCGCATCAAAAGCAAAAAAGAAGGAGAATTCTTCATTCTCCTTCTCCAGAGGGTAAAACTAGACACGAATATCCAGATTTCCACCCAAGTTTGGTTGAACACTTTGTTGCATCATTTGTACCATTTGCTGAGCTTGTTCCGTGGATTGATCCTTAGCCATGCTAAGAACCCGTATTTGTACAGCTTGAGCCAAGCTGCCTTGAGCTGCGGACATTGAGATCGCAGGGATGTCCATGAGTTTCCTCCTTTATGATTGATGGGGTTACAGGTTATATATCGGAATATAAGCGGCAATTTCTTAGCTTAAAGCAAGGATGAATAATCCTTGCTTTATTATTTTATGGTGTTAATATTCAGGAATAAATATCACTTATGTTTTGTAGGTGACCACACATCGAAAAGCTTATAGACGGTGCAAAAACAACAGCAGGAAATCGATCGATTTCTATTCCCCCAGTAGTCCTTGCTGCTTTAGAAATAATAGATTAGATAGATAGTCTAGCTATCATCATTACAGTGCCAAAAATTATAGCGATTATTCCGCCTATTCTTGTAAGAGTTAAGTAGGTATCACTCGGCTCAGAATCACCATTTACTTTCCATCCTTCTTTTAGATACCAAGCAAAAGAAGGAAAAAAGGTATTTGCAAGTCCAATTGCAATAAACAGAATTCCAGCGAAAGTAATCAATGAATCAACCTCCAACAATAGCTAATCATTTCTAATGATCAAGTATACAATCAAGCCAATGAGTGGAAAAAATAAAAGTCCAACAAGAACGATGATTGCAAATTCGTTACTTTTACCTCTTCTGATGGAATCGCGGTAAGCCCAGACACATAACGCTATATGGATCATGAAGAAAAAGAGAATGAAAAGAACCCCTACAAGTGAAATCAAAACCAGATTAATCACCTCTTATTCAATCGTAGTTTTTAATTAATACGCTGGGGCATCCTGGAAAGTTCCGTATACGGACGAACGCCGACTGAATACGGAAGGACATGAGGAGGGACGGACATGCAGAAATGGGTTAAGGTCTGCTTCACCAAAGAACAGCACGATAAGTGGAAAAGTGGAAACGGACAGGCGATCGGATAAGAGATGCCTTCTTTTAATTGGTTAGAGGGCAAAACGTGCAAGGATGAATAATCCTTGCTTTTTTTATTTTATGGTGCTAATATTCAGGAATGAATATCACTTATGTTTTGTAAGTGACCACAAATTGAATATTGAACCTTCGGGGCAGGGTGCAATTCCCTACCGGCGGTGAGGATACGTGTAGATGTATCTCAAGCCCGCGACTCCCGGCCTGTTAGGCTGGGACTGACTTGGTGAGAATCCAGGGCCGACGGTTATAGTCCGGATGGGAGAAGGTGAAAAACAGCTTGTCAAAAACTTAGGTTTTTGACAGGTCTGTTTGTCAATGCCCCCGCTGATCATAGAGCGGGGGCATTGTCTCTTTTCAGAGGGTTCAATTCAAAAAATCCTTAGGAGGTTTTTGAATTGGAAAATGCATTTAAGTTAGGAACAAAACACGCGAATGTGGTTTCAGCTCGCTCAGGAGGCATCAGCGGAGTTTGGTATGTGGCGCTGGGAGCTACGCTTTGGGGGCTTGACCCGCTTTTTCGGATCTTGTTGTTAAAGAGCTTTTCCTCCGCGCAAATTGTATTTATTGAGCATTTGCTCCTTGCCTGCTATGCGGTGCCAATACTCATGAAGTACCGGAAAACCTTGATCGGTAAGCTGTCGCTAGGCGTCATCGGCGCGTTGCTGTTCATCTCCTGGGGCGGCTCGGCGATAGCAACGATTTTGTTTACAGCGGCATTCTCGCATGGGAATGCGAACGCGATATTGCTTTTACAGAAATTACAGCCCTTATTCGCTATTATTTTAGCTCGCGTAATGCTCAAAGAGACGTTGCCTTCTAAATTTTTTGCTTATATCGCGGTGGCGCTGCTAGGCACGTATTTGCTGACATTCGGCTTTTCGTCCCCAGAGATGGGCCTCAAGGATCTAGGAACTATAAGCTGCCTATTCTCTATTCTTGCAGCTGGCTTATGGGGCGGCTCGACAGTCATGGGCAAGTACTTGCTGCAGAAAAAGCTCGATTTTCCAATTGTTACTTCGCTGCGCTTCCTGCTTGCCATCCCATTGCTGACGGTCGTACTTGTGGCTAGCGGCGACGCCTGGCACGTAACGGGAACTAGCGGCGGCTTAATACTTATTGCCGTTAACCTTTTGTTCCAAGCGTTTTTCCCGGGCCTGCTCTCCATGCTCCTCTACTATAAAGGGTTGTCCTCGACCAAGGCGTTTTTCGCAACGTTGGCGGAGCTAGCGTTCCCAGCGGTTGGCGTCTGCGTGAACTGGCTTGTCTTCGGGCAAAAGCTGACCGTAGGACAGCTCGCCGGTTTCATCGTAATTTGGCTCACCTTGTGGGTCATGAGCCGCAATCAGAGCAAAGCTGCGGTATAAAAAAAGAAAGAGGCTTTCCCTCGGTCACATGACGACCTTGACCTTGGGAAGCCTCTTTTGTTTGCCCACTTCTCAAATCCAAGTACCCTCAGGAAACCTTCGGGACCTTGAGTTTGCTATCCATTTGCGCTGTTTCCCCAGGCTCAAGGTAAAAGGAAACCCCGCCTCGCTCGTTCGCGGCGCGCACCGTCATACCGTGATGGTCCATGATCTGCTTCACGATGGCAAGACCGAGCCCGAACTGGCCGTCCCCGCCAGAACGGAAAGGCTCAAAGAGGCTGTCCGCGATCGCCTGATCGAGCGGCGGACCATCGTTGCTGATCTGCAGCCGCGAGAATCCGGCTGCAGCTTCCGCACCATCGCCACTAGATGGCGGCGTGAGGAGAATCCGGATGCCGCTTTTGGCATAGCGGAGCTGATTGTCGAGCATGTTCTCCAAGGCGATTTTCCACTGATCGGGATCGCCATGCAAAGTAGCGGGGGGGAGCTCTATCTCCCACTCGATTTCAGGGCGGCGATAGCGCAGCCGTTCAACGACATCTTCGATGACCTCGTGCAGCTCGAAAGGGCGGGACGGCTTCTCGCGAGCGGTGACATAATTCAGCTTGTTAAGCAGCAGAAGGTCGCGAATCCGCTTCTCGAGTCGCTCGCCCTCCTTCAGAATGACGCCCAAACTTTCGCCTAAGGTCCCTTTCGGGAAAACGCCGTCGAGAATGGACTGGGCATAGCTGCGGATCACCATGACCGGGGTTTTCAGCTCGTGGGAAGTGTGCTGGAGGAAAAATTGCTGCGCCTTGTCTTGGCGCACGAGACGCTGCCGCATCGCTTCAATCGCTTTGGCCAGCCGTCCCACTTCATCTTTACGCCCAGTTTCGATCGGGTCGTGCCAATCTCGTTCAGCCATACGTCCAACGTGTTGTTCCATCTGGACGAGCGGACGAGTGAAGTAGCGGGCGATGATCAGACAGGGCAGCCATGAAATCACGATGAGACCAACCATCATCAGCATAAGTCTGCCAAACATGGTCATGACCAGGTCGTTGCGATAATTGCCCCAGGCATAGGAGACGATAAAGTTGGGTTGGCCCTGAACGACCTCTTTGCGAATCACGTAAAAGATACTTTTCTTATCAATAATGGTCGTATATTTGGCAACGGGCTGTTTTTGGGCAAAAGCATCCTGTTCCATGGCTTGCATGAACGGCTCGCCGCTCGTAAACGCCTTGTTAAGGGCCAGTGACTCTTGGGTTCCACTAATCGTAAAATGACGGATTGCAGGGGCGCTCAAAGTTGCTGTAAAAGGAGACATCACTTTGGTTGCAATGGATGCTTCCAATGGAATAATAGGAGTAGCACTGCTCATCTGCACACTAGCCGCAGCTGGCATTGTTTCTAAGGCATCAGCATCAGGGACAGCCTGATCGATAGGTGTTAATGCTTTTACGTCCGTTATGATATTCGTCATTTGCGTGGTTGTACCCTTTGCAGCCAGCTTTAGGGTCGGTGTCGTCAACGTCGTTGCTTCCATACGAAGCCCGCTTTGTGTATCCAATAAAATATCATACAGCTGCTCTGTAAAAAATCCCTTCAACGTCCAAGGCAGGAGAACAGCCAACAGCGTAAAAATGAGCAGCGTTAAAGCCGCGAATGCTCCCCAAAGCTTCATGGCCAGCGGCCATTGTCCTAATCGAAGCGTCATGCTTTCACCATCCTGTACCCGTATCCGTATACGGTTTCTAAACGCAGCTCCGGCAGCTTGCGGCGAAGCCTTCGTACCAAATCATCCACGACCCGGTCTGTTCCGAAGTAGTCGATTCCCCAAACAGCTTGGAGCACTTGTTCACGCTCCAGCACTTGTCCATGATGGCTTACCAAATAGAGCAGCAGCTCAAATTCCTTGGAGGTCAGCTCCAGCTTGCTGCCATCCTCAGCAGTTACGGTGCGCGCTTGCTCATCGATCAGATAAGGAGCCACATTCAGCTTCGTGCGGCGTTCCAGCTGGGCAGGCATCAGGCCGGCAGGGTGTCCGCCGTACACGCGCTCCAGCAGCTTACGAGTGCGAATGACGAGCTCTCGAGGTAAAAAAGGCTTGGCCAAGTAGTCATCGCTACCCATCTCCAGGCCAACGATCCGATCAATATCCGCGTCTCGCGCCGATATGAAAATTACGGGCTGTGCCGGCTGATCCGCCTTAATCTCGCGCATGAGTTGATAGCCGTCTACACCAGGGATCATGATATCGAGGACCCACAAGTCCGGCCGCTCGGATATGGCGGATCTTGCCGAGGTCCCGTCAGCGAACGAACGCACTTGCCACCCCTCTTTCTCCAAATAGGCGGCCAGAACGCCCCTGAGATGTTCTTCGTCTTCTACTAAATGAATGCGATACATGCAGTTTCTCCTTCTTTCTAATCAGCGATGGGAAAAGGTGGAGCCGTTCGCAGCATTTTGCGTTCGGTCCACCGGAAAGGTTGACTTATTTTTCATATCTATATTAGAAAGTTATTTAACTTCTTCAGCTTTCTCTTCTGTTGCAGCATCTGCTTTGGCAGCTTGCTCTTTCATTGTTTTTGCAAGGTTGCGCAGCGATTCCGTTTCTTTTTTGTAATCTGTGAGCAGTTCAGGCAGCAGGCTTTGAATAGTTGCTGCATCGTCAGCTTCGACAGCTTCCGTTAGCTTTTGCTGGCGCTTGAACGCCTCGGAAGGTTCCGCTTTAATTATATCACCAGAGATAGCTGTTCCCTCAAGTGGAAGTGCTTGGATGGTCGCGGTAGCATCCGCGCCGTCTTTTTTAATAATGGTGAACATCTTAACGTCTTTACTTGGAACTAGTTGAGTCGCTTCGCCGTCAGGTGAAGCTGGAACCGCCTGAGCAGGATCGAGTTTGAACATTTTAGTTTCCAATGTACCTTGGGAAGCCGGCTGAAGAGTAGCTGCGCTTTTGATCACCATTGTTTTGGCAAAAGCAGGTTTCGGCATCTCGCTTTCCGCTTGTTTCCGATCCTCTAACGCTTGTTTCCATGAAGTCAAGCTCTCCGGAGCATAGTTGCTGACCAACAGCTTCAAATAGTTACGCTCATGAGCTGGTTGCAGCAACAGGCCGCTTGAGCTTGTGCGCAATTGAACCGCGCTGGTTGCCATTACCGGTGTTGCTGATGTGATTGCAGTGCTTGCTTTGGTATCTGTTGTAGTCGTGTCAGCCGCTGATGCGCTGCCTACTGCTCCGAAAGCCATTGTTACCATAAAAGCTAGCAGACTAGCTTGACTTGCGCGACGTTTCCATTGTGTTTTCATTGTAGAAAACTCCTCTCGATTTTGGGTATGTAGGTGAGGTGCCTCTCCCTTACAACCTAAATGTACCGTAAGATTATGGACATCCTATCGTAACATTGTGGGAAATTATGTGTTGGCTTTACGGCTGCTGGAGCTTTGATATGGAGCGTGCAGGGGTTCATTGGACGTAATCTAATGTAACTCGTATTTGGAGATTCCTATTGGTTATGTCATTGGATAGATTCCAACGAGATGGCATGGAAGGGGGCAAAATCAAGTAGGATTAGGTGGTTCCATTGGAATTCATCCAATGAAAAGTATTATTTTGCGGCTTAATTGGCCGATTCGTTGGATTTCATCGAAGTAAGGTGTTAAATGTAATGTCGAAAATGTAGTAAACTGTATGCTGAAACAGAATAAACAGGGGAGTGTCTACATGAAAGAAGTGCTTTTAGGGCCTGTCGAAAGTTTCACCAAGCTGCCCGCAGAAGTTGTGTTCGATAAGAACTTGTATTGGTTAATTCAAGCTGAGGATCAAGCAACGTACCGGCTCGTCTCCAGCCGATGCCCGCATGCCGGCGCTATTGTGGAGGCTGAAAAGGGGGAATTCGTGTGTTCGATGCATGGCTGGACATTCGATCTTCACTCAGGCGCATGCCTGAACGTGCCGACCAAAAGCCTTACGGCCTACGACGTTACTGTCAAAGAAGGCCAGCTTATTGCGCACGTGTAAAACAAAAGGACCTGCCTTATCCGTCGAACGGTTAGGCGGGTCCTGATTTTTTTATAAATTCAAATGCAGTTTACGTGTGTTCAGCATCCCGTCCAGACCGGTAGGGTCTTGGCTGACTTTATATTGTACAAAAGCTTCCGCCGCCTCTGAAGTGCGAATGCGCAGCGGTTTCGGATCCATTTCCATCAGTTTCACCATGACTTCGGCGACCGATTCCGACGTTTGGGGCACCGAGTTCCGTTTGGAGAAGGCGTCCAAATATTGCGTGATGATAGGTTTATATTCATCATCGAGAATCCCGCCGGTTTGTTGGACATGCCCGAGGACCGTCTGGTTAAAATTAGTGGCAATCGCGCCGGGCTCAAGCAGCGTAACATCAATGTTGAAGGTTGGCTTGTAGTAGGTGGCTAAGCTTTCTAATAAGCCTTCAACGGCAAATTTTGCCGAGCAATAGATTTCATTGAAAGGTTGTCCCACCAGCCCGCCAACGCTTGTTGTGGCTACCAAATGCCCGGCGTCTGATTTACGCAAAAGCGGAAGCCCGGCGCGGATCGTATGCATAACCCCGTATACATTCGTATCATAAACCCGATGAATATCTTCCATCGTCGCTTGTCCTAATGCTCTTAAAAAACCAAAGCCGGCATTGCAGAACAGGACATCCAAGTAACCGTGATTACGGTCGATCTCGGCAAATGCTTTTTCCAGCGACTCAGGGCTTGTTACTTCCATATCTATAAAATGAAGATTGGCAAGGTGCCCATGTTGCTCCCGATCACGGTCCACATGGCGTGTTCCGGCATAAACAATCCAGCCTAACTTTGCAAATTTCTGGGCGGTCGCTAATCCGATGCCAGAGGAGGCGCCGGTAATCGCGATAACTTTGCTTTTGCTCATCATTTCTCACTCCAAATGTTAATTTATTAAACTGTTTAATAACTATACATTATGTTAATTCAATAGAATAGTCAAGACATTTAAAAAATCCCAACGCTGGAAGGTCGGGATTTTCGTGCTATAGCGGCAGCTTCTCCAATAGCTTTTTGAGCTGCGCAAGCTCGTCTTCGGTATAAGGCGTGAAGAGCTGTTCAATTTTGTTATTATACGCTTCCAAGATATCGTTTATAAGTATATTTCCTTTGTCCGTTACTTGCAGCAACAGGCTTCTGCGGCTAGTAGGATGAGGCTTGCGAATCACTAGTTCCTGCTCCTCTAATTTATCCAGCAGTTGGGTAATGGCTCCCCGAGTCAGGCCAAATTCATTCGCCATATCCACGGCGATGCAGTCCGGATGCTTGCGAAGAAACTCTAGCGCATACATCATGATCGGTGAAATGTGAAAATGGGGGAGCACCTGCGTCAAATAGGAGGAGAGGGCATTTTTAATTTCACGAAATTTGTACGTGATGAGGAGATCTTGGTCCATGGTTTAGCCGCCCTTTTTGTTTAGTATCTATACATTATAGCAAGGTCATACAGGGGATCCAAGCTGCCGGAAGGAAAAAAAGAGACCCACAGCAACGGGCTGCAGGTCTTAAGTATATATATTTTAAAGGGGGGTTGAGACTTATTATAGGCCCAGTTCATTAAAAGCAGATGAAAAACACATTTCATTTTCATTACATTTTTTCTAATGATAAAATAGAGAGATCAAGGAAGGGCGGGGAACGCTTTTGAAGCATTATTCCATGCGATCACATTTGACGGTAACGTTTGCTATCATGGCAATGATTCCGGTTCTGATTCTTGGCACCTTTCAGGTTTATCAAATTACGCATATTACGCAGGAGTCCAATAGGAACCAAGAGCTGACGACCTATCGTCTCGGGGACGCAGTGCAGGATTATATGTACTATCACCGCAATGCGGTTGAAACGCTGGCGGCCACGATTTCAGCCTCGGATGCGGCCTTTCGGACGCGCGAGAGCTTGACGTTGAAGCTGCAATCGCTGCAGCAGAATTTGGCGGGCTTCTCAGGTATATATGTGGTTGATCAAAATGGCTTTATCAAGGCTACGCATACCACAGCCAATGATTCGCTGATCGGCACAGATGTGAAAGACCGGGACTACACCAAACGGGTGCAGACCGCCCGAAACACCATCATCTCGTCGCTTTTCCTCGGACCAGAGGGGTTGAACCAGCCGGCTGTCGCCATTGCCGTACCCATTTATAAAGGAAATAAACAGCCTGATGGCTTTGTGCTTGCTGTGCTGGAGCTTACGCCGATTAAGGAGCTTGTGACGAAGTACGATTACGGCAAAGAAGCGTATCCGGTAGTACTGGATCATGCGGGCAAGCCGATCTATCATCCCAATGAGGCATTGACCGCAACATTGGCGGATTTATCGCAGGAGCCAGTCGTTGCAGACGCACGGAGTCAAAAGCAAGGCGAAGGAACCTATGCACTTAGCAATTCCAAGCAAAAAGAACTGATTACTTACAAAGCCATCCCCGACATCGACTGGATCGTTTGGGTGAGCAAATCCAAAGCAGCGGTTAATGCCGCTTTTACAGAGTCGCTAAGCATTACGATCTTCCTGTTGGTGGTTACGCTTATTTTGACAGTGCTGCTGGGCAGTCTTTTGGCGAAAAGGTTGAATGGCACCATCCATGCTTTGGTTGGATACACCCAGCGCCTGGCAGGAGGAACCTTCGTAGAGCCGGACAGCAAGGTCGTTCCGCAAGGGGCGCCTCTGGAGCTGCAATTGCTGGCGGACGATTTCTTCAAGATGGCGGAGCAGATCAAAGAGAATCAAGGCGCGCTGCTGCAGCTCAACAGTGAGCTGGAGGACCGTGTCGAGGAGAGGACCCAGCGGCTGCAGGATGAGCATGCGACTTTGAATGCGGTGCTGGAGAGCATGTCGGATGCCGTCGTTTTGATCGATATGGCGCATCAAGTGGTGTATGCCAATCATCGGATGGCCGAAATTTTCTCTATTCCGATGCCTGAACTGGCGATAATGCAGGAATCGGCGTTGTTCGACCGTATTGCGCTGCTGCTGCCTGAACGGCGGGATGAACTGGAGAAGTTGACCGCGGGACCGAGGGTACAGGGAACTTTTACCGTAAAAAGCGCACAAGGCAAAGAACGCTTTATGATGGTATCGGCTTTTCAGGTGGCTAGGGAAGGACGGGTTTTTGGCCGAGGTTATGTGTGGCGCGATATGACAAAGGAGCATGAAATCGATGCTTTGAAAAATGATCTGATCTCACTTGCCTCCCATGAGTTCAAAACGCCCATCACCAGCATACGCGGCAGTGTTGAAACGCTGCTTCGAGTCGATGCGAAGTGGGAAGAAAGCTTTAAACAGGAGCTGTTAGAGGGCATTCATGAGGATATCGGGCGCATTCAGGATCTGATTGACGACTGGCTGGACATCTCCAAAATCGATTCCGGCGCGATGCGAATCAATCCGCTGCCGCTTCGTGTGGAGGCTGTTGTCGAAAGCGCGATGAGAAGACTTCCGCAGCAAGCGAACGACATGCATACGCAATTTGAGGTGAACGTGGCGGAGGATACGCCGCTAATCTATGCGGATAAACTGCGCATGGAGCAGGTGCTCGTGAACTTGTTCACCAATGCCGTTCGGTACAATACGCAGCATCCGATTATCCGGATTACGGCTCATGCGGATGAACATTTTGTGTATGTAGACGTGCAGGACAATGGCATTGGCATCGCTGCGGAGCACGTGGACAAGCTATTTGACCGGTTCTACCGGGTGGATGTTTCTTCGAGAAGCCAATCCGGAGGGACAGGGCTGGGGCTGGCGATCTGCAAGGGCATCATGGATGCGCACGGCGGAGAAGTTCATGTGGCAAGCAAGCTTGGTGAGGGAAGCACATTTACTCTCTCCATACCGAGGTTTCTAGGGGAGGAGAACGGACATGAACAAGAAGAAAATCATGATCGTCGATGATGAACCGAAAATTGTACGTTTTATTGCGGCGAATCTCAAATCGTTGGACTTTGAAACCTTAACCTGCCAAAACGGGGCAGAAGCGTTGGAGAAAGCTGAGGAGTTCGATCCGGATTTAATTTTGCTCGATCTGATGATGCCGGGCATGGACGGATTCGATGTGTTAAAAAGGCTGCGCTCCTACTCCATCGTTCCGGTCATCATGTTGACCGCGCGCAGCAATGGAGCGGACAAAGTGCAGGGGCTTAACCTCGGGGCGGATGACTATTTGACCAAGCCATTTTCCTTAGACGAGCTCTTTGCGCGAGTGAATGCCGTGCTGCGGCGCATGGATGGCCGCATGGCCCCGCCGGTCACCACGAGCGAGATCACGCTCGGCCCAGTGACCGCGAACCTCGCCCAGCGCCGTATTTGGCTGGGCGACACCGAGGTGAAGTTCACGGAGACCGAGTACAACCTGTTTGCGCTGCTTTTGCAGCATGCGGGGAAAGTCATGACCCATGAGCAGCTGCTCAGCGAGGTTTGGGGAAGCGAGTACCGCGACGAGGTCGAGTATCTGCGGGTCACCATCGCCCGCATCCGGCAGAAGATCAAAAGCGCAGCGGAAGGCGCCGCGGCCGAGCTCATTGCAACCTACCCGGGGGTAGGTTACATGGCGAAGCAGGAGTGAAGGGAGAAGCCCTCTCGTCTGATTGTTATCAGATGAGGGGGCTTTTTGTTTGGGGTTGCAGAGGAGTTAGGGGAACTACCGTCCTCTATTTTGGCGATTACTGGAGGGTTGGGATTCGGTAGGGAACTACAGGGCCTTATTTGCACGGAAATTCTGGGTTTCCCTTCGAAATCGTGCAAATAGCGGAGCGTAGTTCCCTCCCGTTCGAAAAAGGGTGCTTTTCGAAGAAATAGCGCCCTGTAGTTCCTCTCAAATGTAGCTAGAAGCGCCGAGAGCGCCAGAGTTCATGCATGCTCTGGCATCATCTAACAACTAAAGTTTGCTTCAGGGTTGGTAATTCATACTTTTTATTCGTATTGTTATCCGATATATCAAAATTAGCGACGGCCCATACTTCATACTCTCCAGCGACATCTATGTTGAAGGTGTATGGTTCAACAACGGTTCCTTTTGAAGGAATACCCCGTACCACACCAAGGCTTGTGATTGGATAGTGATTTATGATTTTTCCCTTTTTATCTGAAATATAAAATGTAAATAGCTGTTCGCCATGCGTAATGCGTATTTCGCTATCCTTATTGTTTGTAAATTTTGCTTCAAGTTTGAAATCTGTGCTTTTATTTACGTTACTAGGACTTGTGAGTCCAACAGTATATTCCGTATTCGTAGATTCAGCGTTTTCTGAACTAGTTTCCTTGATATTGACGGTTTGAGATGTGCAGCCTAAGATGCTAAATAAAGCGAATATGGTGAAAAATAAAACGAAATGCTTCAAAAATCTCACCTCCTTGATGATTACTGGCACATTGTAATGACGCTTTTCGATTTGGAATGTTGCATTAATATGGGATTAATTCCTAAACGCAATGAAAAGGCGTTGCACAATACATGCAACGCCTCCTATATTTCCAGCTCACTCCGAAAGCAGCTGCACATCAAGCGGATAATCCGGCACCTCGAAATCGCGAACAGCGCCAGAGACGAGGTCCACCACAGTCATCCCGTTCCAGCCAGTATCTGCATAAGTGACGCCGCCGGTAAGGTAGGCGTAACGCCCATCCGCGCTCGAGGCGACCATCTGGTGCATCCACTCCAACGGGATTATTTTCTCCGCGTACGTTTCAACGTCGAGCACCGTCAAGTTAGGCTTGCCGGTTGCGCTTCCCGCAGCACCAATGCCGACGATGAGCAGCTGCTTGCCATCCGCTGTCAGGGCTACGCCCTCTTGGTGCGTGTTGCCTGTCAGCGGCTTCGTCTCGTACTTGCCGCTAGTTGGGTTAAGCACGACCAGGCCGCGCCCCTGATACGGCAGGAGCAGGCGGCCATCGGCGCGAACCGCCGCGTAGTGCGGCTTCTCGAAGCCGCCCTTGCCGAACGGAGCCACTTCAAGCGTGCGAGCCTTTAGCTGCACAGGATCGACAGCGGTCACGGAGTAGGAATCGTGATCGATGCTGTAGACCTCCCGGCCGTCTAGGCTGGTGACCACATCGAACGGCCGAACGCCAACAGCGACACTGCCAGTCATGGCGAGTTTCTCCGCATCCATGATCTCCAGTTGGCTTTTCATACTTCTGCCCCCACCAGTCAAGTACACGCCGACATAGACGAATTTACCGTCAGGAGATACGGTAATTCCCATCCCGCCGGGACGGTACTCACCAAATTGAGGCTTGCTGATAGCGTCAGCTGCCATATAAGGCACTAACGCAACGCGTTTGCGCTGCTGCGTATCCACGACAGCAACACCTTCCGCGGTGGAGATATAGGCGCGATGATTAGGACCTTCGGCAATGGCAAAAGGCGCCTTGCCAACCGTCAGCTTTTCGAATTGACCCGAGGCTGGATCAAGGAAAGACATATAATCACTCTTGGAGTGAGTTACGAGTAGGGTTGATTGTGCCTTTGACACAGGCACTTTAGGAACAGGTACTGTTGTGGGTGTTGGTGTTGGTGTTGGTGTTGGTGTTGTTGTAGATGTAGATGTAGATGTAGATGTAGATGTAGATGGTGGTGTTGCCGTTGGCATCGCAACAGGCGCAGGATTCGAACTGCAGCCAACCATGAAAAGAACTAACGTCATCATGGAGAATAACGTACGATTTTTGAAAAGCATAGATCGATCACCTCGTTGGAATAAATGGTAGAACAAAAGGAGCACCTCATTCAAGGCACTCCTTCCCAATACGTTTCATAAAAATTTATTTCGCTACAGTCAAACTTACTCCCGCAGCCGTAGCCCACTTGCCTTCTGGAGCGACAGTATAAGTCATACCCGGCACAAGCTGGCCGTTATTTAGCAGAGCAAAAGTACCTACAGCACCTTTACGCGTGGTAATCGTGTATTCTGCTGTCAGAACAGTACCGTCTGTCCCTGTCAAAGTAACGCGGCGTGAAACGAAGATTTCATCCTTTGGATCCTGGGAAAGGGTCACATTAATCGTTTTCGCATCCACTGCAGAGGCGGATTGGATCTTCAGCGGCGCGATATCTTTCGCTGTAAATGTAGCATTTTTCAAAGTAGCCCAGTCCGCAGATACCGTGTAAGTCACACCTGGCTTCAACGTTTCGCCATTAGGCAGAAGGAATTTAGGTGCTTGACGACCATCTGTTGCCTGTGTGAAAGGCAAATAGGTTGCAGTCATTGGTGCACCGCCCTCAGGCGTAATTTGTACCTCACGGTTCCGCATCGAAGAAAGAATTTGATACGTCATGCCCTTGTATTCGTTCTTGTCATTCACGATAAAGGAGCCTGGACGTCCTTTGGCATAGGCTGCAATAACGTAACCGTAGTCCGCCACGCCATCCGTCAAATGAGACTCAACCTCAAAAACGTCATTGGCCACTTGCTGCGTGGAATCCAGAGCAATTTTCTCTGTGCTCGCGGTAAAAGTTCCGGCAAGCTCGCCTTTATAAGTTAGTGTGTAGGTGGTACCGGCTTTTTGTGTTGGAACAGGAACGATGTACGTCGAAGTGGAGCCTGTTTTTAAACGTGGAACGTTGTTAATAGCCAAACCATTGTCAAAAACAAAGTTTTTGGAAGCAGGTTCAAGTTCCAATTCAGCCGTAGGAATCGGTGCCGAGAAGGTGACTTGCAAGGTTATTGCGTTTAAAACCTCCAGCTTGGTCACATGAATAGGAGCTAATTGCTGCGCTTCGAAAATGAGTAGAGCGGCCTGACCACGTGTCACGGAGTTACCTGTCAATGACGCATAACTCGGTAGTTGCTGTACTGCGGCTGCATCAACTTTTAACACCTTTGCAAAAACGTTTGCCAACTGCTCGGATGAGATTGTTGAGCTACCTTGGAACTGACCGTTAGTAGATGAGATAGCTCCTACAGATTCAAGGGCAGCAGCGTAAGCGTAGAACCAGTCTCCTTTTGCTACATCGCTAAATGTAGTTGTTGCCGCTGTGTCCACTTTGATGTGTAGAGCGAGTGCGGCCATTTTGGCGATTTCAGCGCGAGTTACTGCCTGATTAGGAAGAAAGCTGTGATCCTCATATCCGGAAAGCACTTGTTGTTGAGCCAGTTGTTCAATAGCTGCTTGTACTTTGGAGGAATTTGCAGCATCAGCGAAAGGGTTCGCAGCCAACGCATTGAAAGGTAGAATGGCGGACAAGCCTACAGTTGCTGTAATGGTCAAAGCGGCTATTACTTTTTTGTTGTTTTTCATCTATAACACTCCTGTTCGATATAATGGTGTTGCTAGGTTTACATAGTTGCTTTGTGCTTCATGTCTCATGCGTCTGCATGGTGCTTCTTGCGTCGTGCCTGCTTACAAGATCAAGCTTACACGCTAGAACATTACAATCGAATAAAAAATCAGACCTGCACATTACAAAAACGTAAAAATCACCTTGCAACCTCTCAAGCAAGCACAAAAAAAGCCCTACCACTCAAAGGAATGAGCAGTAAGGCTGAAAATAAAATTACATTCTGGCATCTGTGCGCTGCACAACGCTGTGCGAAGAGGACCCGGTAAGCCGCTCCGGAGAAAAAACTTGCCGAACCGGCACGATGATGAGCACAGCAACCGCAGCTTTGATCGCGTCCCCGATGAGGAAGGGGTAACAAGCCGCAGCCATCGCTTTTGCAAACGTATAAGTCGGCACTTTGTACATCAACCACGGAACGCCGGCAAGATAAAGGAGCAGAGATCCGAAAATCTCAAGCACGAGGAAGGCAGCCAGGTAGCCCAGAAAACCCTTCACGCGAATACGTGGTAAAATCATACCAATCAGCATAGCGGAGAACGGCCAGATCATAATAAAACCGCCCGTAGGTCCGAGTACGATGCCTAAACCGCCATTTCCATGAAGCAGAGGAAACCCGATAGCTGTCAGGATTACAACCAGAGCCATACTGAAGAAGCCGTAACGCGCTCCGAGCAAGCCGCCGGTAAGCATAACCGCTAGCGTTTGCAGAGTAATAGGGACAGGTGTAAAAGGGAGTGAAATGCTTGCAAAGCTGAATAAGACAAGAATTGCTGCAAAAAGTGCACTGAAAACAACGCCGCGCAAAGTGAGTTTCATATTGTCCATCGCTCCTGTTTCTGTTATTGTTTATGTATTGTCAACTTCAATTTATACCAATGGTTAACAATAAATCATTCAGATCATAGCACATCTTTTAGGAAAGTGGAAGGACATTTTATATATGGCAAATCGAGAAATTGTGGCTTCTTTGCGGAATGCCTCCGTCGTCTATCGAACACAATCGGAAGAAGGAAGGCGGGTATGGTCGGACGTCACTTTAGATATTTATAAAGGCGAATGGATGGTCGTCATTGGGCCAAATGGCAGCGGAAAAAGCACCTTAGCCAGCAGTTTACTGGGCTTAAGTCCCCTCTCAAGCGGTGAACTGATCTGCAATGCGTCTGGGCAAATTAGAGGCGTGCTTCAATTGCCGGATGCTCAGTTTGTAGGAGAAACGATTCAAGAGGAATTCGATTATCTCCCGGGCAAACAGGATTTAACACTAGAGGAACGTAAAGCATGGTATCTCCAAAGCTTGTCAGCTGTGGGCTTGTCGCTCCCGCTCGAACGAACGCTTTCCACCTTATCCGGGGGGCAAAAGCAGTTGGTTAATTTGGCGGCTGCCCTTGCGCTTCAGCCTGAAATCCTGGTGCTGGACGAACCGACGGCGATGCTGGATCCCGCGGCAAGACAGGGAGTCCGACAGGCTGTGCGCGAAGCCCATCAGCGAGGCACGACCATTGTATGGATTACGCATCGGCTGGAAGAAGTGGCGGATGCGACGCGCGTCATCGGGTTTGGTGACGGACGGATCACGTTTGATGGGGTACCCCGGGCTTTCTTTTATGGAGAAAGTGTAGATAAGTCGCTGGAGACGTCGCCTTGCACCGAGTTAGGGCTTGACTCGCCCTATGTGGTGAAGACAGCTTTCGGTTTGCTGAAGTATGGCTGCGAGCTTCGCCTGCTTCCCTTGGATATGGATGAGCTGGCCGAGGCGGTGGCAAATTCATGTCTATAGTCCTGCAAAATATTCAAATTAACGTCCCGGACAACCCCGGTCAGCAGCTGTTGAAAGATATCGGATTCGAGCTTTCAGACGGTTCCGTTACGGTATTAATCGGACATTCGGGTTCGGGAAAGTCGACGCTCCTTCAGGTGATGGCAGGTATTTTGGAGCCGGCCTCAGGTGTTATCACACTTGATGACCAGCCTTTGTGGCAGAAAAGAAAGGTAGACCAAGCGCATCTTTTGCGGCTGGGTTTGATTTTTCAATTCCCGGAGCAGCAGCTGTTCGCCAGCAGCATCCGCGGGGAATTCGCCTACTCGCTGCGCCCTTATCGGCTCGCAGCGGACGAGCGCGAGCGCCGCATCCGCGTGGCTTGCGCAGACCTCGACCCCCGCGGCGCCTTCGCCCTGGAGCGCTCGCCGTTTGGCTTAAGCGGCGGCGAGCAGCGCCGGCTCGCGCTGGCGACAACCTTCGCCACGGCGCCGGATTGGCTCCTCATGGATGAGCCAACCGCCGGCCTCGAGGCGGCGGCCGTCCGCGAATTGCTGCGCATCATTCGCGAAAGACATCGTGGCGCCTACGTCATCGCCACGCACGACCTGGACACGTTCCTGCCGCTGGCAGACCGTGTCCTTGTGTTAGACCGCGGCGAGCTCGTCTTCGACGGGTCGCCGGAGGCACTGTGCCGCGCGCCGGAGTTGCTCACGCGCGCGGGGGTCGGCCTCCCGAGCTGCGTGGAGGCCGCTCAAGCCCTTGCGCGCCGCGGCATCGCCATCGCGCCGGATTTACTCGCGCCGGAGCTTGCTGCGCCGGCGATCTTGCAGGCGCTGCGCGAGCGTAGCAGCGCAAGCCCGGGGCCGGCGCCGCAAGCAGCAGCGCCGAGGCCCGCGCGCGTAGCGCCAGCCGCGCCGCCACAGGCCGCGTGGCTAGCGCGGGATCCGCGCGCGAAGTGGCTGCTCTACCTGCTGCTGGTCATCGGAACGATGCAGCTGCAGGTGTGGAGCGGCCTCGCGGCTTCTGCGCTGCTCTTGGGCCTTTCGTGCCTCGGCCTTCCGCGCGCCGCGGTTCGCGGCAGTTGGAAGATCGCCGTGCCGTTCCTGATCTTCATGTTCCTCTCCATTGTGCTGGGCGGCTTGGAGTGGAGGGCGGCCGACGGGCAATTCCCGCTTGGCTTCGCGTCCGAGCGCGCGTGGAACGCGGGCTTCGTGCTCACGCGCTTGTTTCTGATCCTGATGGCCGGCTACTGGTTAGCCGTGTCTACGCCGTATGGCCAGCTTGTGCAGGGACTGAACTGGGCGCTGTCTTTTTTTCGCAAAATGAAGCTGCCCGTGGAGTCATTTGCTTTGGCGGTCTCTCTCTTGTTTCGGTTCATCCCGCTTATTTTACGGGAGTGGCAGCGATTTTCGGCGATTGTGAGGGCCAGAGGCAAAGCAGCGATCAAACCCGGCATGGTACGCATGCGGGATATCCCGGCGCTGGTTGTACCGCTGCTTCTCGCCATGTTTCACAAAGCTGAGCAAATGACTGTAGCGATGGAGATGAAAAAAATCGACGGCAAGCAGCAGCTGCTGAAAAAAAGCACATTGAGTTGGCAGCCAAAGGATACGCTGATCGTCATTTGGAGTGTAGTTGTTTTTGGCGTGCTGATCGTTATGCGTGACTAATAGGAGGGAGGGCAGCTCATTTTGGAGGAGCTGCTCTTTTTGTGCTCAGTGGTTGTAGGTGGAGGTGGATTGGGAATCTTGAGGACGCAGGCCCCGTATACTATACTTTAACTAAGAACCTCGACCGGCGGTGACAAGCATGAAATTTTCTGATTACACCCTCTATGAGAAGCAAACGCTGCGTAAAGTGAAGCTATGGGAAATAAGGCAACAGAAGACCCCGAATTTGCTCGAAAGAACCTCGAAAACCGTCTCCACAAACATCAATAAGCTCATCCCGGAAAAGGTGCACAAAACGATCACGGCCACTGTCAAGGGGATGTTTCAAACGACATTGTTCGGGATGAATTATATTCCTCAGAACGACCCGCTTATAGGCGCTTCTCTGGCTGAAAGTGATGCTAAAGCTGAGGAATTGCTGTCGCTTTATAAAAAGATTGCCGCTGCCGAGGGAGCAGGTACGGGAGCGGGTGGGATTCTGCTTGGTTTGGCGGACTTCCCGATTCTCATCGGGATCAAGCTGAAATTTCTGTTCGAGCTTGCGCACGCCTATGGCTACTCCACGAAGGACTATAGAGAGCGCTTGTTTATCCTGTATGTGTTTCAAATCGCGTTCTCCAGCCCGGCGAAAAAGCCTGCTCTACTAGACACGATCAAGAATTGGCATGAGATCGCAAGCGGCTTTCCGCCTTCTGATGCCTATATGAATCAAGTGGATTGGCAGCAGCTGCAGCAGGAATATCGGGACACCATTGATTTCCGTAAAATGCTGCAGCTTGTCCCCGGCATTGGAGCTGTTGTAGGCGCATGGGCGAATTTTGGCCTGCTGGAAGAGTTGGGCGTGGCGGGCATGAACAGCTTTCGCTTGCGTCGTTTAGAGGATAAAGCCAGGTTGGAGGCTGAGGGGAAGGGCGAGCAGTGAACAGGTGGATTCCCGTTGGAGAAAATCCAATGAAAGTCCCAATTTCCACGTTAAAATGCTGATTTGGCTGGACGAAATCCAATGCATAGGGGGAAATTGGCGTTCTGTGGGCTGATTTTCGCTTACCTCGTTGGATTTCATCCAACGGAACGGGGAAATCCGGCCTCATAAAGGCGTTCCCATTGGAATTCATCCAATGAGAAGGGGCAAGGCTTCGCTACTGGCGGTCCAGCGCCTTAGTCCCTCATCGCGTCTGCTGCCAGCGATCCGGTGCCCGACGTCCCGCATCGCGTATGCCGCCAGCATCCGGTGCCCGACGTCCCGCATCGCGTCCGCCGCCAGCTATCCCCTGCCTTACGACCCGCATCTCGCTCGCGCCAATCAGCCCCGCAACGCCAACGCCCCCCGCGCACTTATGCCGCCAACGCCCGCCACCCCGCGTCACGCAGCCCTTTTTGACCAAGCTGGGCAATGTTCCAGTGATTTTTAAGAAAGAGGCACATATACTAATGATGAGCCAAACCATGTGTACGCCCTGAATAACTATGTGATTTTTTTCACATGACAACCTATGAATGGTTTGGTTGATCTTTTTCACCAACGATGGTAGAGAAAAAAGCTGATGTAATCGGAGGAGAGGATTCGAATGAGTAAACCGAAGGTGGTTATTCTGGGAGCGGGGTACGGCGGGCTTGTAACGGCAATAAGGCTGCAGAAGCTGATCAAAGCAGATGAAGTGGCGGTCACGCTGGTGAACAAACACGACTATCACTACATGACGACACATCTGCACATGCCGGCAGCTGGCACGGATCATCATGAGAATGCCCGTGTAGACATTAAGGATCTGATCGATGAGCGGAAAATTCATTTCATCAAAGCGACGGTTCAGCAGATTGTACCTGAGGAAAAAAAGGTGGTTCTGGCGGACGAAGTCCTCACCTACGACTATTTGGTCGTGGGGCTTGGGAGTGAGACGGAAACCTTTGGAATTCCGGGATTGCGCGAGTATGCGATGACAATCAACAGCATTAATAGTGTTCGCTTCATTCGTCAGCATACGCAGTATATGTTCGCAAAATATAAATTGGATTCCAAGCATAAGGAATATTTGACGATCGTTGTTGGTGGCGCAGGTTTCACAGGCACGGAGTTTGTTGGAGAGTTGGCCGACCGGATTCCTGATCTTTGCCAAATGTTTGACGTCGATCCTTCCCTGGTTCAGATCATCAATATCGAAGCATCGCCTACTGCTTTGCCGCCCGGACTGCCGAATGATCTCGTGGAATACGGCATGGACGTGATGCGCCGCAAAGGGGTTCAATATAAACTATCTACCGCCATCAAGGCATGCGAACCCGGCGGTGTGCTGCTGGGAGACGGCCAATTCATTCCTGCCGGCACGGTCATTTGGTCGGGAGGTGTCCGCGGGAATTCCTTGCTGCAAGATGCGGGCTTCCACGTCCAACGCGGCAGGGTCAAGGTGGATGACTACTTGCGTTCCTTGCAGTTTCCTGATGTTTTTATTACGGGAGATTGCTCGATTGTCATGAGCCCGGAAGGCACGCCATACCCCGCCAATGCCCAAATCGCCGTCCAACAGGGATGTAACACAGCCAAAAATTTATTTTATTCACTGCGTGGAAAGCCATTAAGACCTTTTGCCTACGATTACAAAGGCACGGTCGCCTCGCTTGGTCGCGGAGAAGCGATTGGCATCCTCAAGGTCAAAAAAGTGAAAGGCAGGCTGGCCGCAATCCTCAAAAAAATAATCGATGCCCGCTATTTATTTCTCATTGGCGGTATCCCACTCATCTTCAAAAAGATGATTTTCAAGCAAAAACAAGCCACTAGAAAGCGTCATGTGAGAAATTAATTTTGCTAAAACACCCTAAAATCCAATGAATCAGACAATAAGCTAGTAAAACAGAGATACTGAAAGGATTATACCATTGTAAGCGGATTATCAAATGAATGTGGGGAGGGAATAATCTTTTTTAAGATTATTCTCTCCTTTACTATGAGCCAATAAGAGAGTAGTATCAACTCGTACGTTAACAGTTGAATATTTCGCTTAATTTTCTTATCAGAAAAGCGGGGGAACCATAGGTTTCAACGGGGTGAGTAAGGTGTGTTTTGTCGCATGCGGCAGTTACCTTTAGGGCAGATTTCTCGCAGCCCGAACCCGTCAGCTAACCTCGTAAGCGGTCGTGAGAAAGGAGAACATGTGGCTAAGCACAAGGTCTATCCTTGTGTTTTTTTGCGCCCAAAAAAGGGAAATCAAGCTGAAAACTAGGTTATTTGGAGGAATTTCACAGCATGACAAGTGACTCATTGAAAAAGATTGTATTCGGCAAACCGCTGAAATCAGCGGAGCTGGAATCTGAGAAAATGCAGGTATGGAAGGCTCTGCCTATCCTGTCATCAGATGCCTTGTCTTCGGTAGCCTATGGCACGGAGCAAATTTTGCTAGAGCTTGCAACTGTAGGGGTTGCTGCTTTTGCTTTCTCATTGCCGATTGCAATCTCGATTATTGCTTTAATCATGCTTCTTGTATTAAGTTATCGCCAAGTGATTGAGGCCTATCCAATGGGCGGCGGAGCTTACATGGTGGCCAAGGAAAATTTGGGCATGATGTCGGGAAGGCTCACCGGAGTTTCACTGCTGATTGATTACACGTTAACCGTTGCGGTTTCGATTTCAGCAGGCGTGCAGGCGATAACGTCGGCCTTCCCGGTTACAGTGCCTTATATTGTCCCCATAGCCCTAGTGCTTGTCTGGTTGATGGTGTGGCTGAATTTGCGGGGGACTTCTGAATCCGGAACGGTGTTCGCGATTCCAACGTACTTTTTTATCCTGTGTATCTTACTGCTGATCGGCAAAGGGATCTTCGATATGCTGACAGGATCCATGAATATGCATGAATTCCAAGTTGTTCCCAGCTCGATGACGAGCTCATTGACATTGTTTGTAATTCTAAAAGCTTTTTCATCAGGATGCTCGGCCGTGACAGGGATCGAGGCGATTTCCGATGCGGTGCCGCATTTCCGTACGCCATCTGTCAAGAATGCCAAGAAAACCTTGGCTTCGCTCGGTACGCTGCTGGCGATTGTCTTCGGGGGCGTCACCTTGCTGAGCTTGGGTTATGGCATTGCACCTGATCCGCACGGGCATACTTCGGTCTTGTCGATGGTTACGGAGCAGGCGTTTGGCCGTGGCGCCATGTATTATGCCACACAGATTGGCACCATGCTGATTCTGGTATTGGCTGCGAATACGAGCTTCAACGGATTTCCGATCTTGGCATCCATCATGGCTCAGGATAAAAACTTTCCGCGCATGTTCTCGTACCGGGGAGATCGGTTGTCGTTTCACTACGGGATCATAACGTTAGGTGTTTTGGCAAGTATCTTGCTCGTCATTTTCAAAGGGAAAACCGATGCACTTATTCCACTTTATGCGATTGGCGTCTTTTTATCTTTTACCCTGGCCCAAAGCGGTTTGGTCCGCAAATGGTTCAGAGAACGACCGGCCGGCTGGATCGGCAAGTTCGTTATTAATGGGTTAGGGGGAATCGTTTCCCTTGCCGTTCTTATTATTTTCTGTATCACCAAATTTAGTGAAGGCGCTTGGATTGTTATTATTGTGACGCCGCTATTGCTTTGGGGAATAACCAAAATCAGCAATCACTATGATGATGTAGCCAAACAACTGCGCATTGATATCACGCAAGAACGCGTATGCATTAAAGAACCTGTGATCATTGTTCCTGTTGCGGGTATTCACCGCGTAGTGGCGCAGTCTTTGAACTATGCCAAATCTTTATCTCCCAATGTCATTGCCTTCTACGTCTCGTTTTCGGATGAGGATGAAGAAGCGATGCAGGAGAAATGGGATAAGTGGGATCCGGGTGTTCGGCTTGTCGTGTTCAAATCCCGTTACCGGACCATTCTGAAGCCGTTGGCTGAGTTTATTGAAAGGGTCGATACCCATGTTTCGGAAAAGCAATCGATCATGGTGATCCTGCCCCAGTTCATGCCGAAAAAATGGTGGCACCGCCTGCTCCACAACCAGTCTGCCGCACGTATTCGCTCGAAGCTGCAAGCCGATAAAGATATCGTCGTTGCGACGGTGCCCTATCATTTGCATGAGTAGAGGTGTACAATAAAGGGGTAAACCGGATGTAGAAATGGAACAGAGGTGAACCTTTTATGGCAAAAAAGAAATGGTCAAACACTACCGCTGAACCTAGCGCGCAAGATAAACCTGCGACACTCAAAGATTTGCTGCGCCCTGATATCTTAGCGGGGCTGAAGGCTCAGGCTGACGCGATGAAAGCTGAGGAACAGGCTCGTAAAGATGCTGCCAGAGCTGAAGCGGAGGCTGCGCGCAAGGCGGAGGAGAAGCGGCTGGAGAATGATTTCGGCCACCTGCTCGAGAAGAGCAAGCTGGATTGGAGAAAACACAAATGAGGAAGCGCTTAGTGTGCTTCCTTTTTCTTTCGAGTGCGTTGATAACGCTTACAGGTTGTGGGGTGGAAAGAGGGCCGATGAAGCTTGCGGACGAAGCGGCAGTGTCGGAAAGACCGGATTCTGTTGTATCTGCAACGCCGATAGTGCAAGGCACCATTACTCCGGTGCCCTCTTCGCAAGTGATACCGACAGACCCAGTATCACCGGCAGACGCGCCACTTTTACCTGTGAAATCGCCTTCGCTTGCCCAGACCTTAGTGGAACGCTATCATAAGGCAGTTCCGGAAAAATGGGGCGAGAACATCCCCGGCGTGCGGACACATCTTGTGACGCAGGATAAGGTGATCGCCCTGACCTTTGACGCTTGCGGCGGCAAAGAAGGCAGCGGTTACGATGAGAAGTTGATCGATTATTTGATCAAGGAGCAAATTCCGGCGACCTTGTTTGTTAATGCGAGATGGCTTGCCGCCAATCCGGACATTTTTGCCAAGCTGGCGGCGAACCCGCTGTTTGAAATCGAAAACCACGGGACCGAGCATCGGCCGCTCTCTGTGAATGGCAGAGCCGCATATGGCATCGCAGGAACCAAAGATGTGAGCAATGTGATTCGCGAAGTAACGGAGAACGCCGATGAGATCGAGAAACGGACGGGGAGGCGGCCGCTATTTTTCCGCTCAGGCACGGCCTTCTACGACGATATCGCCGTCGACATTGCCCACGGCCTGGGTTTTCAGTTGGCGGGCTATAACGTACTTGGCGACGCTGGAGCTACATTTAACACGGAGCAGGTCTACCATGCGCTTATTAAGGCTCGAAGTGGCTCCATCGTTTTGGCGCATATGAACCACCCTGAGAAAGACACGGCTGAAGGCGTCATGAAGGCCATACCTGTTATGCAGAAGGCGGGCTTTCGATTTGTTTTACTTTCAGCTTATCCCGTAGAGTGAAATAAACGTTACCTTTTTTTCATCTCAAAAAACTCGCACTCATCCCGATCATAGTAAGCTAAATCAGCAACACGAGATTGCAAAACCACGGTCGTTTCGCTGAAACGAAGGACGATCGCATTCGAGTCGACAATATGATCGTCTTTGAAAACACGGACAAAAACACCTTTTTCCACAGCCTCCTGAAAATCGGAATCCGTCACTAATCGTTGGTTACCGGCCATACTCAGCATTCTCCTTGCATGTGTAAAATAGTTCTTCAATTGTACCACAACGCGCCAACAAACTCCCGTTCTCCACGAACGCCTACTCTTCGCCCAGCATAGAATGTAGCACCAAAGAGTCTATTTCTTAATGACGAAATGGACTCCCAAATGCTGCATAGGCAGAGAGGATGCGTGATCCCGATGGACATTCAATTACTGCCGATTCATTGGGTATATCTAGTATTTATTGGTTTTATTCTTACCTTTTTAATTAAACGCAGAGACACCACGATGATTTGTGTGGTTGGGATTTTTGCGTTGGGTTTACTAGCAACGGAAACCCTAAGCGGTTCCGTATCCGGGGTGTTCAACAGCTTTATTTATGCAACCAAAGAGTTGATGGGAACGATTATGATTATCTCGATCATCGTAGCGATGAGCCGTGTGCTTATTCGCACGGGCATCAATGAAACGATGGTTGCTCCATTAACTCATTTTCTAAGGACGCCGGCGCTTGCTTTCTGGGGCATCGGGATTATCATGATGGTAACTTCCTGGTTCTTCTGGCCGTCTCCCGGTGTTGCGCTCATAGGAGCGGTACTGCTGCCTGTGGCGGTACGTGTGGGTTTACCCGCATTAGGCGCAGCCATGGCGATGAACTTGTTTGGACACGGGATCGCGCTCTCAGGGGATTACATTATTCAAGGGGCGCCCAAATTAACTGCGGATGCCGCCGGATTGCCGGTAACCGCGGTGATGGAGGCCAGCGTGCCGCTTGTTATTGTCATGGGGCTTGTGACTACAGTAACTGCTTTCTGGCTGATGCGGCGGGATATCAAAAACGGGACATGGCGCGACGGTCTTGTGACGAGCGGTAACGGGGACAAGGATTCGCTGCTCTCCTCCGAGCAAGATGCCAAGTCCAATTTGTCTTCTAAAATGAGAAAAACACTCGCGGTAATCATTCCGATCCTGTTCGCGTTAGATGTAATTGCGATGTTCGTCCTCAATCTCCAAGGTGGGGACGCGACCGCGCTTGTCGGTGGAACCGCCGTGTTCATTCTCATCGGCGTCACGCTGTTGGCCCACCGCAGTCAAGGGCTGGAGCAAACGACTTCCTACCTCATCGAAGGCTTCGTCTTCGGGTTCAAAGTCTTCGGTCCCGTGATTCCAATCGCCGCGTTTTTTTATCTCGGCGATGCTGCTTTCACGGACCTGTTCGGTAAAATATTGCCGGAGGGCTCGCACGGCATCGTGAACGACCTCGGCGTCGCGCTCGCAGGCGTCGTTCCGCTCAACGGCGCGGTCGGCGCCGTGACGCTCACCGTTGTGGGCGCGATTACCGGCCTCGACGGCTCCGGCTTCTCCGGCATCTCCCTCGCGGGCTCGATTGCGCAGCTTTTCGCAACCGCCATCGGTTCCGGTGCAGCGGTGCTGACCGCGCTCGGGCAAGTAGCCGCCATCTGGGTCGGCGGCGGTACGTTGATTCCGTGGGCGCTTATTCCGGCAGCGGCCATCTGTGGGGTTAGTCCGTTTGAGCTGGCGAGACGGAACCTCCTGCCTGTGCTGATCGGCCTCGCCGTAACGACAGTTGTTGCTATGTTTTTGGTGTAGATTGCAGCAAGAGCCTCCAATTTGGGGAATGTCTTTAAGCTTAGCTTAAATGGCATTGTCCAGTTGGAGGCTCTTTTTCTACCTTTTGACACGGCTGAATTAGCCCAATTGGGAGATATCACAAGACTAGCGCAGATAGTATCTCCTAAAGCGGTTACAATGAACTCAGAACGAACGGGATCGGATTTGCCTATCCCTCCTCGGAAGCAGTAAGCTTACATACAGATGACTACATGAATTTGGAGATGAGACGAATGGAAGCAAAGTTTTGTATGACATGTGGAGCTCCGATGGAGACGCGCGATGTGGATGGTACGATAAGAAGAGCTTGCACGGCGTGCAGCTTTGTACACTGGGGCAACTACAGTATTGGTGTAGGCGCACTCGTTACCAAGGATGAGAAAATATTGCTTGTACGCAGAGCGCAAGAGCCCGGCAAGGGGAGATGGACGAATCCCGGCGGCTATATAGAGCAGCATGAGCTGATCCAAGACACCATTGAGCGGGAAGTGATGGAGGAGTGCGGCATTACAGCCAAGGTCAAACGTCTGGTCGCTGTGCGAGATTTGCCTAGAAACATTCATAATGTGTATATAGCTTTTGAATTGGATTATGTCAGCGGCGAGCCTGTGCCTGATGGGGTAGAGGTGGATGCGGCAGGCTTTTACAGCCTTCAGGAGATGGAATCGATGCCGGTAGCGGATTTCACGCGCTGGTTGATCGATGTTGCGCTGCATTCTACGACCGTTGGTCTTGTTGAAGATAAAGAGCCTATTGTAAAAATGGACGGGTACGGATTGTACCGCATCCCCAAGGTCCAAGTATGACGAAGCCGATCGGTCTCCGGGGGCATCACCTGCTTTGTTTGTTAGGGTACCGGGGAATGGGATATTCCAAGGAATTCTGTGAAAATATGACGCAAGTATACGAGACACTGCGGGCGCAGCCGGAGACGACCATTCGTGTCGTCCTTGGACCCGATGATCTATGCGCAGCCTATCCGACGGATGAGGTGCCCCATTGCGAGAATAGAACGGTCTATGATCGCGATGCAGAAATCGTAGCTAAGCTTGGCTTGCAAGTGGGGCTGGAGCTAAGTTGGTCTGAGATTTGCTCCAAAGTAGCCGGTTATGTGAAGCCGGGGGACATTGGCCATCTGTGCGCCACATGCCGCTGGGAGCCTTATGGCGTATGTGCCGAAGGCGTGCGTTTGATTGGGGAGGGCGGCGAGCTGCCGCCTGTCGCTAAGAAATAGCTGGGATTTCTCGGCTCAGTTCCAGCTGTGGTTCCTGCTCCGGCAAAGAACAGAATTCAAGACGGCAACCGAAACAGCAACCCGCAACCCGCAACCGCAACCCGCAGCCCGCAACCGCAACCGCAACCCGCAACCCGCAACCTAGAGGAACTGTGGTCTGCTATTTGCTTCAAATACGTTCATTTGGCATCCCAATGGGAACTACGGTCCGTTATTTTGCTGATTTTAGCCCAAATGTAAGCTTTTGCGAGCCAATAAAGCCCTGTAGTTCCATTCCGCTGTAAATGCAGCAAGGTTTCGCTGAAATAGCGGCCCATAGTTCCCCTATGAAGCAAGCAACACAGCTCCAGCTGCCACAACAAAAGAAAAAGCGATACAAGAATGAATCTTGTATCGCTTTTTCTTTTAGACCAATACGCTGACGTCCGCGCCTGTCTCCAGCTTCTCTGCAGGAGAAGACAACACATTCGCCACCATAAGCAAATCATCAACGGGGCGAAGGAAAGAACGGAGCAAGCGGCTGTCCTTCATGTCGGGATCCAACCATTTATCGGCCTGCTCTTGATCAAGAATGGCAGGCATGCTGCCATGGTAAGGGGAGACCAGCGGGTTTGCTTCTGTCATCAGCATCATGCAGGTGCGAAGCTCCTCTTCACCGCTTGGCGCCCGCCATACGTCGTATAAGCCCGCAATGCCGAAAGTGCCGCTGCGCATTTTGAATTTCACCCACTGGGTCTCTTTGCCCTCCGTTACACGGATATAGAACCCGCTGCAGGGAAGGATGCAACGCTGTTTTTTGATAATGCGCTCGAAGGCTGTGTTCGTAAAGATGGAGTCGCGCTCCCCGCAAACAGCATCTTTGGCCCAAAATGGCATGAGTCCCCAACGGAATTCATCCAGAAGACGCTCTCCCTTGCGATTGATCATCACAGCGGAAACCGACTCCGTAGGCACGACCTCATAACGATTAGCGGTATAGGACAGCAGGCGATCGATACGGAATTGTTTCATGACGTCATTGACGTCAGCAAGAATGGATACGGAATGACACATCATTATTCACCTCATTTAATTTTGGTTATTATTTTCCTATTTCACCAAAATCATGTATGCGAATATAAAAAAACTGAGAGCTTTACGCCCTCAGCTACCCTGTGTATGGATCGGATAAATAGGTATGAATGCAATTTTTCCCATTTCTCTTGGCAATGTATAAACACTCGTCAACTTGCTGAAACCAGGCTTTCTTCATTGTATTGCGGTTATAAGGCGCGAGTCCCATGCTCATCGTCAACGGCCGCCCTGGCATCTCCGGAATTTCGGTTTCACGGATAATCTGCATGAAGGATTCGCATACTGCCAGCACTTCCTCGTGGGTCTTGCCAACAAACAGCACCGCAAATTCCTCGCCGCCGTACCGGAACGACATATCGTCTGGCCCCAGCACATCTTTGAGCAGTCCGCCAATCGTTTTGAGTACAACGTCCCCGACCCAGTGTCCGTATGTGTCATTGATTTTTTTGAAATTATCGATATCCATCAAGGCAAGCTCCAACGGCGTATCATAGGGCATATGCGAAATGAGATGATCCGTATGCTCTTGAAAGGAGCGGTGGTTAAACAACTCCGTTAGCGCATCTACCTTGGAGAGCCTGTCAATCATGACGTTGCGAATGAGCAGATCCTGCTCGCGCAGGGTGGAGGCTCCAAGCTGAGCATGCATCATGCGGCCTTTCCTCATAATGGCGAAGCAGACAAGGGCTGTTGCGGATAGCACCGTGAGCGAAACGATAATTTCAGAAGGCGTAATGAGATAACCTTTGTACACCTGGCTAAGCACTAAGGCGGTTAAACTTGCAAGACCTAAACTATAAGCGAAAATAATATATTTCTTTTGAAAATAAACCGAGGATATAATAATCGGAATGCTAACTAATTCGTAAGAGCTCATCAGCTCAGGGATACACATAATATAGATACAAACCATGGTCATGGTCCATATAATCATGATAAAATCACTGTATCTTTTGAGGAAATGAATGGCCAGATAACCGGCGCCCATGAGGGCAAGCTGCAAACTAGTCGGAATGACTTGGAATTGCAGGAAACTATGAAGCCACTGGATTGGCTGTCCATAGATATCAAAGAGAAAACCGATCATAGCTGCTACTTCATAGGTAAGCAAGATCCACCATAGAAGATGGATGAGTTTTCGGTTCCAAATATGATCGTTTTCCGGAAGTTGTTCCATCAGAAAAAGGCCACTTTCCTTTCTTGCTAGCAAATAGTGGAAATATTTTTTGTGCCTTGTGAGACCATTGTAAAGAATAACCACCCGATTAGGCAAGCGATGAAAATTATTAATAGAAACACCAGGAGGGCTATGGCAGCTCAAGGTTATATACACGCATGGGAACATTATAAAGACGAGCTCGTTTTGCTGGATAAAAAGCTGGAGCTTCTCTATAAGCGCCGTCAGAAGCTTACCCCCGATCCGCAGACGGATTCGTTTCGCGGGATGTTTGTGTCCGAAGATGAATTCATTCGTCTGATCGGCGAACAGGAGACAGAAGACGATCTCCTGGAGGAAGAGCAGGTTCTCTTGGAGGACATTCAAGAGATGGAAGATTACATAGCTGGAAGACTCGAACAAAGCCGGAATTCAGGCGTATTTCTGCCATTGTCGTATGCAGCCTCCGTATTTGGGCTTTCCCCCGTGGAGGAGCGCTTCGTTATGCTAGGGCTTGCGGTGGAATTAGACCGCAAATATGAACGCATCTTCGGCTTCTTGCAAGACGATCTAACCAGCAAGACGCCTAATATATCTTTGGCGCTGCAAGTTGCGTGCAGCAGTCCGGAGGACATGCGTGCTGCGCGCACAACCTTCATGGCTCCCGAGGGCCGATTGGCGCGATACATGCTGCAGCGAGAAGAGCACGAGATCAGAGGCCAATCGCTGCTCTCTAAGCCGCTGCTGCTGGACAAACGAATCATAGCGTTTCTGCTAGATTCCGGGGAAGTCGACCCGAAGCTGAAGCCGGCGGTCGAGATGGTGTATCCGGACGACGAGCTCGCCCCCTTGCTCGTTCAAGAGGATTTTCAGCAGCGGCTGCAGGGCTTCATTCGCGAAGAGCAGCAACTGCCGGCAGCTGAGCGCAAAAGGCTCGCATTCCACCTCTGGGGGAATGCGGGCGCAGGCAAGAAGCTGCAGGTCAAGCACTTCAGCAGCCATTTCAATAAGCCGCTGCTGATCGCTAATCTTGCGGATGTGCTGCTGCACGCCGCAAGCTTTGAGGACCAGGTGAACGCCATCGTGCGCGAGGCGATTCTGCACCAAGCCGTGCTGTGCTTCACACGGCTGGAAGAGCTTTACCCCGAAGAGCCGGATCTTGCGGCGCAGCAGCGGCTCGGGCGGTTTCACGAGCTGCTGGGCGGCTACGGCGGCATGATCTTTTTGTTAGCCGGCAAATACAGCCGGCTGAATTGGAAGCCCAAGGAGCGGCTGCTCCTTGAGCATGAACTGCAAGTGCCGGACGAAGGCGGGCGCGAGCGCCTTTGGACGGCATTCGCCCGCGAGCTCGGCGTGAGCGCGGGCCTGGATGCCCGGGTAATGAGCGGCAAATTCCGCTTCACCCCGGGGCAAATCTACCGCGCGCTGACGCTTGCGCGCGGGTACTCCGCCTGGCAGCGTGAGCCTCGGGCGGGAGCAGATGCGGCGGCGCTGCGCACCGACGCGCTCTATAAGGCGTGCTACCAGCAGGTGCAGCACAAGCTGGAGCGCAAAGCGACGCGCATCGAGCCTCGCTATCAGTGGGCGGATATCATTCTCGCCCCTGAGCAGAAGGATCAGCTCCGCAATGCGTGCAATCAAGTCAAATACCGTGGCGTCGTGTACAACGACTGGGGGTTTGAGAAGAAGCTGGCCTACGGAAAGGGGCTCAGCATGCTGTTCGCCGGCCCGCCGGGCACGGGGAAAACAATGTCTGCGCAGGTGGTGGCCGGCGACTTGCAGCTTGAGCTGTACAAAGTCGATCTGTCGCAAGTAATTAGTAAGTATATCGGCGAGACGGAGAAAAATCTGCACGAGATTTTTGAAGAGGCGCAGCTTAGCAATGCCGTGCTGTTCTTCGATGAAACCGATGCCCTCTTCGGCAAACGGTCGGAAGTGAAAGATTCCCATGATAAGTATGCCAACATTGAAACGGCCTATCTTTTGCAGAAGATGGAAGAATATCAAGGCATCACGGTGCTCGCTACGAATCTATTAAATAATATTGATGAAGCGTTCCTTCGCCGGATCAACTACGTGATCAAATTTCCATTTCCCGATAGCGAGTATCGCGAGAAAATCTGGCAGTCCATGTTCCCTCCGGCGGCACCGCTTAGCGATGATGTCGATTTCCGATATTTGGCCCAGCGGTATGAAATTGCCGGAGGAAACATTAAGAATGTCGTTCTCTCCTCCGCCTTTCTTGCCGCAGAAGCGGGCGAACCGATCCGGATGCAGCATATTATTAAATCCATTCGCCATGAGCTTCAGAAGTCGGGTAAAATCTTGGCCAAACAGGAATGGGAAGATTATTAGAAATTAATATAACTTTCTATAGTCAGTCTAGCGATTTGCAATTATAATAGAAAAAGGTACACAATGTGACATATTCCCTACCATTTCTACACCAAACATAGGTATTTTGAGGCAGGAAGTGATTCCTATTGGCGATTATTCAGTCATTGCCGATGTAAGCGCATCTTTAGTGAAGCTGCTTAGAGAAAACATGACACCGGATCCCATTCCGCAACCGGAGATGATCGGGCTTGCTTCGCCTGTCGATAAAGGGGATTTCTACCTATCTCTTTATTTGTACAACGTTCGCGAGAGCGGGGATAACCGGCAGACCCACATGATTGCCCGAGGGACGACACAGATTCAGTACCCTCCTATGGTGGTGGATCTCAGCTACTTGCTGACCGTTCATTCACCGGCCGAACTTCAATCCAGAGCGCTCGATGAGCATCGGATTTTGGGACGGGCCATGCAAGTGCTCTATGATCATTCCATTCTTAGAGGCTCAATGACCGTAGGAACGCTTGCTGAGAAAGATGAAGAAGTTCGCATCGTGATGGAGCCCCACAAAGGCGAAAGCATCCTGAATATGTGGAACTTCGCAGACACCCCGTACAGACTTTCTGTCAGTTATACGGTGGGGCCAGTCAACATTGATTCAACCCGCATCAAGACCACCAAAAGAGTTTCGGAAACCGATTTTCGCATTCAAGGCTAGGGGGCAATGGTTGTGGAACATATTCGCGTATCACGATTGAAAACCCGTGTATCCTTAGTTGTCTGCGTAATCGATGCCATGACCTCACAAACTCCTCTTGGCAACAACACGACCACCGTATTTCTTGAAGGCACCCGTTCGAAAGCAATTAATAAATCGAATGGTTCCTATATATTTAATGATTTACCGCCCGGTGAATACCATCTTGTGGTAAGCAGCGAGCACTATTTTCAAGAACAAACTCTAATCACTATAGGAACCGACAATATAATAGAGGTTGTTCAGTTAAAACCGCTGCCTTCCTATCCGTTTTCCCAAGGGGCTGGGCTTATCCGTGCCATGCTTCAGGATGCGGCTGGAACTCCAGTGCGTAATGCCAGTTTGCAGGCCACAGTTCTGACCGAAGAGTGCGCCAGGGCTCGCGTTATGGCAGAACAACTGGATAAGGGCGCGGAAGAGATAACACTAGGGGCGTTTACAGGTGTTATTTCTGCAGGTGATACCTACATACTTCGAGGACGAGGTGCTAAAGCCGCAGAGGAGATCATCCAGATTGCGGAAGTTGTCGAGCATCAGAAACGCTTTCGGTTGAAGAAAAAGCTGGCTAAAGCATTTGCTAGAGGCTCCCTTTTGCTGCCTGTCCAAGAAACACGAGTTACAGAACGCGGAGAGGCCGTGATTGCTTTTCGTGGCAATCGGATTTCGGCTTTTCAGACAACATTGGTTATTACATATGGTTCCAACAAGCATTTGACGAAGGAAGTTCTTGTAACGGAAGGAACGACCGCCAATCTTGGCGTTATTCGTCTGACCTAACCCTAATTAGTAGAATGGACACGTCCATCTTCTATACAAAAATGACAAGCAGAAAGGAGAGAACTGGTTTCACGTCTATGGCTGCGCAATTGATATGAATGCCATATTGACGGAACTGGGGAACAATGGCTGACTATTTATCACCTGGAGTCTATGTGGAAGAGTTTGACAGCGGCGCACAACCGCTTGAAGGTGCAAGCACGAGTACGGCCGGGTTTATAGGGCTTGCGCAAAGAGGGGAAATTGAAGGTGTCCCTCAATTGGTAACGAGCGTAGCTGATTTTCATCGTTTATTCGGCAGCTACTTGTCCGAGAACGAATTCGGCGAGTATCGCTTCCTTTCTTACGCTGTTGAGCATTTCTACTTAAACGGAGGTTCCCGCTGTTACGTTATGCGTGTAGCGCCAACCGATGCAAAAGTAGCAACGAACAAAGCGGAAAGCAACAAAGAATCCGCTGTTCTCCAAATTGCTTCCAAAAACCCTGGAACATGGGGCAACCAAGTTCGTATCGTCGTTGTGCCATCCAGCAAAGCCAAAACACAAATCTACGAAGTGCTTAGCGAAACGCAATACCGTGTGAAAAATAACGCTGGCTTTAACGTAGGCGACGTAGTTGCTTTCGAAGCAGCTGGCAAAAAGCAATACAGTAAAGTTATCGCATCCCAAGATAACATCATTGAGCTTGCTGTAGAGCTGGAAGGCGATGTTGTAGACGCTGGTCTGCTTCCTGCCAAAGTTTTGACAACTTGCGAATTCACTTTGCATGTATTCTACGGCGATGAAGCTGAGACTTACGAGAAAGTATCCTTGAACATCTCAGCAGCTAATCATATCGAGAAAATCGTTTCCCGTTCCAACATCATTACGGTGAAGGATTTGACAGAAGGCAAAGATCTTGGCGCTGTCGCTCCTTTCGAGGTGCTTTCCGGCGAAGATGAATCCGTTGGGAAATTCCAAATCGCCCTGTCAGGCGGAAGCAACGGTTCCATCGCACAAGTAACGCCTGATATCTTCATGGGTGTTGACCGTGGACCTGGCAAACGTACAGGAATCCAGTCTTTCATCGACAACGATGTTGTCAGCATCATGGCTATCCCTGGTGTAACGGAGCCTACCGTTCAGCTTTCTCTGGTTGCTCACTGTGAAAACCTAGGCAGCCGTTTCGCTGTTCTTGACATTCCGCGCGAGAAAACCAAAGTTGCTGACGTTATGACGCACCGCAACATTTTTGACAGTTCTTACGCAGCGATGTACAATCCTTGGCTTCAAGTGTTCGATCCATTAGATAAAAGAAATATTTCCATCCCGCCATCAGGGTCTGTCATCGGTATCTACTCCCGTTCCGACCAAACGCGTGGCGTACAAAAAGCGCCTGCTAACGAAGTCGTTCGCGGTGCCGTTGGTCTGGACTGCCAATATAACAAAGGCGAGCAAGATATTTTGAACCCGCAAGGCGTTAACTTGATTCGTGCTTTTGCCGGACAAGGAATTCGCGTATGGGGTGCTCGTACAACGTCCTCTAACGGATTGTGGAAATATGTTAACGTTAGACGTTTGTTCATCTTTATTGAAGAGTCCATCAAGAATGGCACGAACTGGGTCGTTTTCGAACCGAATGATGAACAGCTTTGGGCTCGTGTACAACGTACCATCGATGCGTTCTTAACGCGTGTTTGGAGAGACGGCGCTTTAATGGGCGGAAGTCCGTCTGAAGCGTTCTACATTAACATTGGCCGCAGCACAATGACACAGGATGACATTGACAATGGCCGACTCATTTGTGTGATCGGGGTAGCACCGGTGAAACCTGCCGAGTTCGTGATCTTCCGCATTACTCAGAAAACAAGAGAAGAATAGTTGAAACGTTAGATATTTCTTACATTAGGAAAGGGGTATAACATGGCTGGCGAACGTAGGGATCCATACCGCAATTTTAGATTTAGAATTGAAGTAGAAGGAATTCAGCAAGCTGGATTCAGTGAAATCTCCGGATTTGACGCTTCCCTTTCGGTAATTGAATACCGTGAAGGCAATGAAACAATTACACCCCGGAAGCTTCCGGGGCTTGCGAAATACGGTAACATCTCACTGAAGTGGGGCGTTACGGACTCCATGGATATGTACAACTGGATGTCCGAGTCCATTCAAGGGAAAGTGTCCCGCAAAACGGTTACGATCATCGCGATCAACGAAGAAGGCGGCGACGTAGCAACTTGGCAGGTTATTGAAGCATGGCCGTCTAAGTACTCAGCACCAAGCTTCAAAGGTACGGGCAATGAAGTTGCCATTGAGAGCTTAGAGCTTGCTCATGAAGGTATGACACGTACGAAGTAAGGCTTGTTAGAGTAGGCGCCGGAGCAGCAGTCTCCGGTTCCTATCTCTTCTTTTTTTCAGCTTAAAGCATAAGGAGGAAACCATCATGGCTTTCAAAACAGAATACGAATTCGAACTGCCTAGAGGATATGTCGATGAGAATGGTAACCTGCACAAAAGAGGCGTTATGCGGTTAGCGACAGCAGCAGACGAAATCTTGCCTATGCGTGATCAACGCGTTCAGCAAAACCCTGGTTATCTGACCATTATCTTGTTAACGCGCGTCATTACTAACCTTGGCGATCTTCGTGCTATTGATACAAGAGTTGTTGAGAAATTTTTTACGGCGGATCTCGCCTTCCTGCAAAACTTTTATCGCCAAATTAATGAAATGGAAGTGCCGAGAGTGCACACAAGCTGTCCGAAATGCGAGCATGAGTTCGATGTGGACGTGTCTTTTTTGGACGAGATGGCGGGGGCATAACCGGATATCCCATTGACAAGATCTATGAGGAAGCGGGCTTTATTGCTTACTATTTTCATTGGACGCATGATGAAATCATGTCAATGGAACACAAGGAGCGCCGAACGTGGTGCGAGGAAATTTCCCGCATCAACCGCAATTTGAATGACGAGGGTAAAAAGCAGCCTGACAATCCGTTTGATGTGTTCGGTAAGAGGTGAGTAACAAGTGAAAATATCCAAACCGCATAATGTTGGCAGCGCATTTCGATTCGTGGTAGAGCTTGACGGGCTGATCGTTGGAGGTTTCTCTGAAGTAACCGGCATGAAGTCGGAGACGGAGGTAAAGCCGTTATGGGAAGGCGGCGTCAATTCGCACCCCCACTACATGATCGAACATACGAAGTATCCGAACATTGTGCTCAAAAGAGGCATCACCAATTCCAGTGAACTGTGGGACTGGTACGATAGCGTTACTCAAGGCAAAATCAAACGAAAAAACGGCTCCATTATCCTGCATAATCAAGCGGGAACGGAGATGTGCCGTTGGAATTTCTTTGGGGCATTTCCCGTGAAATGGAACGGGCCGGACTTGAACGCTACCAGCGGAAGTGTAGCCATTGAGTCTATCGAGCTGGTACATGAAGGTTTGAAGACGATTTTTAAAAAGTAAAGAAGACGCAAGTTATCGAAACAACGCTTAGGGGGATTGTTTATGAAATCTCGACAATCAAATAAACCCCAGGTGAAGAGGAAAAAGTCCAAGAAAGCTGTTTGGCGGACTTCGGCGGCGAACAGCAGCTCCGCAGGTCGTACAGCAAGGGAATCCAATCAATTTGCGACAGGAATTGTGGGCAAATATGGTTTTTGGCGAAACAACTATTTAGGATTGCTAGCCCTTATTTTTAAGCAAAATGGGAAACACACCAGCAAACAATTAGCGGCATTAACAGATCCGAGTGATCGGGCATGGGTTATCCAGTTGGAAATGCTTTTGCAAAGTTTGCAGCACCCAGAATCGGCCCCCCTCATCACGAAACAACAAACCATCCGTCAGATTGAGCATCTTATGACGAATGCCGGATATAAGGTTCCGACAGCTCAAGCATTAACGCACAGATCTTCAAGTCCATTGGATGCAACTTCGGCTCATTTGCAAGAGGGGCAGTTAACTGAAAAGCAGGTTAATAAAAGAGGGCGTAAAAGCAAGAAGCAGCTCGAAACGAAGTCATCCGTTAACCATATAAATGAACCGCAAATGATCCCTGAATCCTCTCATGAGAAAAGGGTCAAGCCTGATTTAATTAATCACGTTAATAAAGGAAGCTTACCGTTAATCAACCGCTCGATTGGGCAGATTGCTGCCTCGATAGGGATGGTTGGCAGTACCCGGCGTCCGATGCCGGAACAGCAGTCGCAAGCGGTGAGCAGACATCAACATACAACTCAAAATATCAACATACAGCTTAAAAACATCCACCTTTCTCATCGAAATGTCTTCCATGAAAAAGGAGATCAGTCTGCAACTCGCACTGGTTTGAATCATGCAGCTAAGACTAGTCATATTAACGTGGCTAATCATGTAGAGGCTATTCAACAAACCTCGCGTTTACTCGAACAGTTTCAAGAGGGCAAGTCGTCTGTAAGAGTATTGGAAAAACAAGGTAATGCTTCTATTGTGCCGAGTGCAAGGGTGAATACCAGTATAAATGGAAGTGTAAGTGCAAGAGCAGATGCAAGAACAAATGCAAATGCAAATGCAAGTACCAGTTCAGGTCGGCCTTCTGTTTTGGAGGTAGCCAAACAATCTTTAAATGGCGTTGTTCAGCCTCGGTTGGTCAGTAAGGTACAGCATGAACAGGTATTTGCGGAAAATATGGCAACTACAAGCTTGTCAGCTTCGTTGTCCAAATCACTGCCAAAGCTTGGGGAAGGTCCGTTTTCGACGGGGACAGCACCGGCTGCTGTACAATTTATCAATAGTTTGCTAGTAAGAAACGCTTCACAGGAGGCGGCGGCAATAGATTCAACGCCGACATCTCGTGGAAGCGATGTGAGAGTGGAGCGTAAACCTGAGGAATCAACATCCAAAGGTTTCCTGGCAACGAGTAAAATTCCGGTTGCTATCAATGCTTCTCGCTTAACATCAACCGTTCCCTTTGCTATGCACGCAATAGCTAATTTGAATGCAAGCACTGAAGCTTGGGGAAGCGCGCCGAGTTCACAACGTGTATGGCGAAAGCTGCAAGGACAAGAGCAAGCACGTTTGGATGCACAAGTTCAAGCGCAAGAGCAAACACGTATGCAGGAACAATTGGACTTGCAAGTGCTTGAGCGTGAGAGAGTGCGGGTACGGGAGCAAGAGCGGCAGGAACAGGAAAAACAACAACAGCTGCAACAACAAGAGCAAGATCGAGCTAAAGTACAAGAGATACTTCTTACCCAGCAGAATGTAATTAATCAGCACACCGCTGAGCTTCAGGAGCAATTGCAAATTTTGCAAGAGCAAATGAGTCACGGGGATGAAGTTCAGAAGCAGCAGAGGTTGCAGGAGCAAGAAAGAACGCAAGAGCAGCAGAGAGTGCATGAGCAAGAAAGAACGTTAGAGCAGCAGAGAGTGCAGGAGCAAGAAAGAACGCAAGAGCAAGAAAGAGTACAAGAGCAAGAAAGAACGCAAGAGCAGCAGAGAATGCAAGAGCAAGAAAGAACGCAAGAGCAGCAGAGAGTGCATGAGCAAGAAAGAGCACGAGAGCAGCAGAAAGCGCAAGAGCAAGAAAGAACGCAAGAGCAGCAGGGAGTGCAGGAACAAGAAAGAGCGCAAGAGCAGCAGAGAATGCAAGAGCAAGAAAGAACGCAAGAGCAGCAGAGAGTGCAGGAACAAGAGAGAACGCAAGAGCAGCAGAAAGTGCAGGAGCAAGAAAGAGCACGAGAGCAGCAGAAAGCGCAAGAGCAAGAAAATCTAGTGCAGATGGATGCACAGACGGAAGCTCTTCAGCAAGGAAACAGGCAGCGGTCCAAACAAGTAGCGGATCACGTCGATGCTGATCTGGCGGTCAAGCGGAAGAACGGCGAGTTAGGGCATGTAGGGGCAACCTCCAGTAATGGGAAGCTGACTAACGATGTAAGCGCAATTCACCGAATTATACGCACAGCCGGCAGGATGGGACAGAGTTCCGTAATGGAGCACCCCGAGCAACCCGTCGTTAATCAATTGAGCGGACACAAGCTAATTCATAGAAAGCCCAGCGCCATGGAAAATGGTGCAGAAGCAGCTGTGAAAATTCAAAGCAATGATAAAATGCTGCAGCAGCTTCTCCAAAAACAAAGACAGCAATCTTCTAATGATTCAATTGTTGGAAGTATACATACAAACCCTAATTTTTTGATTAGAGATAGATCAGTTAGAAATCATTTTACCGCCATGACGACTCACAAACCGCGAATGTTGCGGGGGGAGAGCAATCAGCGGAAGCATGAGATGACTCATGTTGAGAACAGACAGCCAATCAGTCAACCGAGACAAATGGGTAGACCAATGGAATCGGTGAACCAATTGGTGAACAAATTCGGAGGAAGTCGACCTGAAGCGGGCAATATTGTTTCCCCAGGACAAGGACTATACGCTTCAAACGTAACTTCTGAGATATCTGCAAATATAGCTAAAAAGGACGAAAACAGTGTAACGAAATTGGTTTCAGCAAGTCCGCTTGACGGTTACCGTGCTAGTCTGCAAGCAAGTACGCGACTTCAGGAGGCAGAGCGTATTTTCCGCTCTCCAGTAAGTAATGAACGAAGCGGCGTCAATCATGAACAGCAGGCCGACAACCAAGTGGTTGAGCGCGATGCTGATGTCATGCAAAGCATCCTACCGCCTGCCAACTTAGCTTCTGAGATATCTGCAAAGATCGCAGAATCCAGTATCGTGAAAATAGGTTCCATGTTTACCGAGCTGTCGGCCATGAATGATAGAAATAGGCTGCATGGGCGTACAGTCGTTGGAAATCCGGAACGGTCCACTGAAGGTACTAGAATCGATCAGGCAAGAGGATCAAACACTTTTGGAAGCATTGTTGAAAGAATTTTCCGTAAACCAGCTGAGCAGATAACCGATTTATCGGTATCCCTTGAACAAACTGGACGCAGCCAGTCCATAGTGGACCCAAGTGAAAAAGGATCGAATGATTGGATTCAAAACGGCCGGTCTTCGGGGGATTTTGCAGCTGAGATTGCTTCCAAAATAACGGAAAACAGCTTGAAAAGCATGGGGCCAAGCCTTGTACCGGCAGCAGCGGCAATAGGGACGCTGCGGAACAGGCAAGCAGATGCAGTATTACGACAGCAGTCACCAGAATCGGCTGTCCAAGCCATTTGGAGACAAAGAGAGGGACAGCCTTCTCCGGATAGAAAAGTGGAACTGGAAAGCAGTAATCGTACAGTTTATGTTAAAGAATTCATAGAAACAGCAGCCACAGCGGCAAGTGAATCATCTCCTGGAGTCGTTCGGAGAAGACCCTCCAGTGCCGCTAAAGGAATGGATACTTCAGTTTTCATGGTAGGTAGAGCGACCAAGGGTTCACCGATTGAGCGAGCTTCAACTAGCCTAGGCCGAGTAGGGACGCTAGGCTCAAATTTGGTGGATGCAGGTAGATTAACTGAAGTGCATCGGTTAATGGAAGCTGAGGCGCACGCGAAGCTTCAACTGCAGGCAGGGAGCGCCATGCAATCGCGGAAGCAGCCTGCCATGGGAGTTAGGCGCGGTGCGCAAGTGGAGCATATTCAGCGGCAAACCATAGCCGCAGAAAACGACCGCGCGCTGCGCGCGAGATCTGGTTCGCTTAATCAGTCGGAAGCCGGCAGCTTCCTGTCTGATTCCGCAGAGCGAACCATAAGAGCCCTGAGCGCGCTGGAAGAAGCGCGCGCTCAGGCAGAGCAGCCCGCTGCCGCTTCGCGGGCAGCGGCAAGAGCCGACGCGCGCATCACCCGCGCGTCAATGGCTCGCCAGCCCGCCAGCATGACACCGCGTGTCATGCCGCTGCTGGCGAGCAGCGCAGGAGCGCGCTTCGCTGCTCCTGCGGGAACCGCTGCGGCTTCGCCTGCCGCAGCGGTACACCTGCTGCCCGCCCACGGGACGGGCAGCTTCACGCAGGCGGCTGCCATAGGCAGAGCCGCCGCCGCAAGCACCGGCGCCCCCCAAGCGGGCGCGCCAAGCACAATGCTGCCTAACATAGGCAGCAGCATCGCATCCGCGAGGCAGGAGCACCTGGCCTCGCAGCAACCAACGCTGGAGCACAAGCAGGCTCCAGCGGCTCCAGTACCGAACAGCGCGTTGGCGGACGCCCCGCTGGAGATGGACTGGCTGCGCACCAAAGCGAGCGCAGATGAGGCCCAAATCCCGGCGGCGCCGGTTCCACAAGCGCCGCCGGAGCTGAGCAGCGAGCAGCTGCAGGAGCTGGTGAAGCAGATTCCGCAGCTGGATGTCACGAAGATTGCGGATAAGGTATTCCGCGAAATCGAGAAAAGAATGAAGTTCGAGCAGCAGCGGCGTGGACTTTAACTTTTAATATAACGGTTTACATAGAAGAAGAGGAAAGGACTGACACCTGTGGCACTCAAGAAAGCCATGATTATCGTAGACAAGGGAAACAGCAAAGAGAATGTGCAAGTTTTGTTTAATCCGGGTGAGTATACCCTTGATACGAGCAATAGCTATTCTTGGAATACGGTGCCGGGCCTGTCCATGCCTATCGGCCAATTCGTAAGCGGTGGGACGACCACGCTCTCCATGGATTTTTATTTTGACACCTACGAAAAAGGGACCGACGTCCGTGAATATACGAAGAAAATATCCGGTCTGCTGGATGTAGAGAAGGAATTGCATGCGCCTCCGATATGCCGGTTTGTCTGGGGGTCTTTGGACTTCAAAGGCGTTGTCGAAAAGGTGAATCAACAGTTCACCATGTTTCTCGATACAGGAGTGCCGGTTCGTGCCAAGCTGAAGGTGACCTTTCGCTCCTGGCATACGAAGAAAGAGCAGTTGCAGACCATTCCCCGCCACTCGGCGGATCGAACGAAGCAGAAGATGTTGAAGCAAGGGGAGCAGCTGTGGATGATTGCCGCCCATGAATATGAAGATCCGAGCTTATGGCGGGAAATTGCCAAGGCCAATCAGATCGATAATCCGCTAAAAGTTGTAACGGGACGACGCATTGCAGTCCCAAGATTGGACTGATCCGATGGCGACACTAAGCTTGGAATCCAGTACATTCACCTATGATGACTTAGCTAAGAAGTATAAAGAGTTTTTCGCGCCAGCTTATTTAATTACAGTTGATGGGACGAAACTTTCTGATAATGTAGCCATATCCACGATACGTGTGGAAACTTCGATTGATGGAACGGCGGATTCTTTTTCATTCCGAATTACGAACGCTTACGATGTGACCCAAAATGATTTCCAGTGGATAACGGATTTTACATTAGGGAAAGCCATCGATATCAGTCTTGGTTATGTGGATAAATTCACGCCGGTTTTTACTGGATTTATCACATCCGTCGTCGTCGATTTCCCCGAGGACGGCTCGCCCGGTCTCATTGTACGAGGGATGGATTTCTCGTATTTGATGATGAAGGGGACGAAGTCCCGCTCGTGGAACAAAAAGAAATATAGCGATATCGTTGAGGAAATCGCCAAGACCTACGGCGCTAAAGTTCATATTGATGCGACGACGACGGAATATCCCGTGATTGCGCAGAGCCAGATCAATGACTTTCATTTTATTCAAAATTTAGCTAATTTGGTTAACTATGATTTCTTTGTTGTAGGCAAGAACTTGTATTTCCGCAAGCCGTTAACCGAGATGTCGCCTGTAATGACGCTGGAGATGGGCAAAACGCTGAGAAATCTAACCATCGACATGAATCTTGCCGAGCAGATCACTAGCGTAAAGGTACGGGCATGGGATAACAAAGAGCTGAAAGTGATCGAAGGAGAGTCGGCAACGATTGCAAAGCTTGGCGGTAATTCCAAGACCGGCAAAGATATCCTCGCAGCCAAAGGGGATTTCGTAGAGCATGTTTATACGAACGTTACCTCTGTAGAGGAGGCCAAAACGTATGCCAGTGCTTTGTTGAACAGACGGGCGATGAAGCTGATCAGCGGTTCAGGAGAATGTATCGGCATTCCGGAAATCAGGGCCGGGCGGTACATCAAGCTTGGTGGAGTCGGCAAAAAGTTTGATCAGCCTTATTATGTGACCGGCGCTACGCACCTGATTAATGATGAAGGTTATACGACGCGCTTTCAGTTAGGAGGGAATGCGGTCTAATGTTCAAACTTCCCGATATCACTCTAGGCGGTGTTGCCAACTTCGCTTCCCAGAAAATCGGCGGTGTGATGGTCGCGGTTGTGACCAACAATAACGATCCCGATAAGCTTGGGCGGGTGAAGCTGAAGCTGCCCCTGCAAGAAACGGAAACCGAAACGGATTGGGTGCGCATTGCCACGATGATGGGCGGCAAGGAGATGGGCAGTCTTTTTATCCCGGAAGTGAATGATGAAGTGTTAGTCGCTTTCCACCTCGGGGAGCTGCGTCAGCCTTTTGTGATCGGCATGCTGTGGAATCCGAAGAACAAACCGCCGGCGCCGGCTGAGAAGAACGATCTGCGGATGATCAAATCGCGTTCAGGCCATGAACTATCTTTCAATGATAAAAGCGGTGACGAGAGCATCACGATCAAGACTAAAAAAGGTCAAACCATTGAGTTGAAGGATAAGGATGATAGCATTTCAATTGCCGATCAGAGCGGGAATAATAAGATTTTGATCAAAGGCGGATCAGCGAATGAGATTTCGATTGTCAGCCAAACATCCAAAATCACCCTTAACGCCAAAGGCGATGTAGCCATTGAAAGCTCGAAAGAAATCAAAATTAAATCAACGCAAATTAATATAGAAGCCTCCGCAACGATGGCGCTTAAAGCAGGGGCCACACTGGATTTGAAGTCAGACGGCATTATTAATATTAAAGGCAGTATGGTCAAAATCAACTAACGAAGGAGCGTGGACGGATGTCGGAAGCATTTTTGGGGCGAGGCTGGAAATTCCCGATTCAGGTCGACCCTGCGACAGGGCGAATTCGGATGTCTGAATATGAGGAAGACATCGCTGAAGCGATCCGCGTTATTTTGGGCACCACCCGGGGAGAACGGGTGATGCGTCCGAGCTTTGGCTGCGGCGTGCAGGAGTTTATTTTTGGCTTAACGGACGATACATCCCTTCATCTGCTGGAAAGCAATATCCAGGAGGCAATTCGCAATTGGGAGCCGAGGGTCCATGAAGTGGACGTGAAGGCAGTACCTGAAGCGGATGATCCGGGGAAAGTCATGATTCGCATTTCGTATCTGGTGCGTACGACGAATAACTTGTTCAACCAAGTATATCCATTTTACTTATATGAAGGTTCAAAATAGAAAGAGGCAGCGGAAACGATGATCATACGTACAAGAGAGGAGGTGGAGCTGAGCGATGCAACCTCCCAAAATTGACCCTAGAGATATACCGGATCTCATAGCGCAAATGAAGGAAATGGCGCCTTATTATACGCCGGAATGGCGCTTTACGCCTGAGAACCCGGACCCGGGTTCAGCGTTGTTCCTCATGTTCGCGGACATGTTTCATGACAATATCAAACGTTTGAACCGGGTGCCTACGAAAAACCTCATTGCGTTCCTCAATATGTTCGATGTCACGCTGCTTCCGGCAAGACCGGCCAGCAGTTATCTGACCTTCGCGCTCAACGAGGGGACGAAGGAGTCTGTGTTTATATCGGCCGGAACGCAGGTTGCTGCTGCAGTAGAAGGCAGTAACATTTTGTATGAGACCGCCCGCAGCACACTGTTGACGCCTGCCCTGCTGACGGATGCTTACGTGACAAGCCGTAAACAGGATAAAATTATTCGCATAGTGGAGGAATTTTTGACCGCTTCCCGGCAAGGTTTGGCAGCCCCGAGCAAGCTTTTCCGGCTGCAGGGCGACAACTTGCAGGAGCATGCCATCTTTTTGGAGCATAGCGCTCTCTTCACCTTGTCCAGTACGGCGCGGATTGAAATTGAATTCCGCAACTCCAAACGGCGATTTGAGGAGCTTGCGCTTTCCAGCCAACTGGCTGACCCGCAATTCACCGAGTGGCTGTATGCGACAGCGGACGGATGGATGCCTTTTGACCAAGTGACGGCCAAAGGCAATCGGGTCATCCTTTCAAAAGCGCACGAGGGAGAACTTGCCGAGAAGGAAGTAAATGGAAAAGAAGGCCGATGGATTCAATGCCGCTTGAAACCTCTTCTGCCTGGCGGGAAAACATTGGCGGACAGCCAACTGTCCATGGACCATATTTCGTTCAAAACCGATTATGTGGATTTGCTTGAACAAGGCGGCATTCAGCCGGATCTCATGTTTTACAATGATGTTGCTGCGGATCCGAGCGGTTTCTACCCTTTTGGCGATCAATTTGCGCTGTATGGCAGTTTTTATATCGGGAGCCAGGAAGTGTTCACGAAAAAAGACGGCGATATCAAGCTGAGCTTTGGACTGCAAGCCATTGAGAACCGATTCGGAGCAGAGCCGACGGAAAATATCGATTGGAAATTGGTAATGAAAAAGTCCAAATTCGATAAGCCGCCTGTCGTTCATATTACGGTGCTGCAGGTCGCTTGGGAGTACTGGAATGGGACCACTTGGGTGCGTCTAGAGGTGGGAAAAGAAGCGGAGAAGCTGTTTTATTACCCGAAGGAGCACAAAGTGCGTAAAGACATTCGCTTCCGCTGCCCGCTTGACCTTGAAGCCACTTATGTGAACGGCAACGAAAACCATTGGATTAGGGCAAGGATTTTACATATCGAAAATGCGTACGTGGCTCAGGCGCTTTACTTATCCCCTTGGATCGACGAGGTCTCTATGACCTATGAATACGAGGATCGTCTTTATCCTGCTGAGCGTTGTTTGGCGCTGAATAATACGGTATTTGAAGATCGAACGAGGCACAGCAAGCAGCTCGAAGGGGGCTTTGAGCCGTTCCAGCCGCTAGAGGGCAGCCATCCGGCTCTGCATCTATGTTTCGATTCGCCACCTGTAAAAGGGCCAATTTCGCTTTATGTTTCGGTGAAACAGCAGCGGTTTGCCGAACAGGATTTGCCAATGCTGGAATGGGAATATTTGCGTGCCGGCTTAATGCCCGGACATGCTTCCGAATGGGTCCCGCTAAAGGTGATCGACGATACGAACGGTTTGACGCAGAGCGGGATCGTGCAGTTTGTAGGCCCTTCCGATTTTGCTGGTGAATCTTTGTTTGGCCGAGAGGGTTTCTGGATTCGTGCCGTGAATCGAGACGATAAATACGATGATACGACAGGACGGATTCAGATTCCAACGTTACATGGACTCTATATGAACACCGTTCAAGTGATCCAGCAGGAGACGATTATCGGAGAGGTCCCTGAAGCTAAAGGGTTGGAAGAACTCGAATATCAGCTGAGCCGTACTGGCATCGTTTCGGAAGAAGTTTGGGTCGATGAGACGGAATTTGTAACGGAAGAAGAAATTGCTGAATACGAAAGAGCCGGCCTGCCGCAGATGGAAATTAGCCGGGATTCAGAAGGTAATTTGCTGCAGCTGTGGGTTCGCTGGATGGCTGTAAGTCAAATGGCCGATTCAGGAAATAAGGATCGCCATTACATGATCGATCGCACCTTTGGCCGCATTCGTGTCGGCGATGGCGTTCATGGCATGCACCCGCCTAAAGGCGGATTGGCGCAGATCAAAGTGACGTATCAAGTGACTTCGGGGCAAATAGGCAACGTAGGTGCACGTGAAATTAATCAGATGCAGGATTCTATCGCATTTGTCGGCGAAGTGTATAATCCGGAGCCGGCCTCTGGCGGCTGCCAAGCCGAGAAGCTGGAATCGGCCCTGCAGCGCGGTCCTGAGATGCTGAAGCACAGAAACCGTGCGGTTTCGGCCAAAGATTACGAGTGGCTCGCGCGCGAAGCGTACCCGAACATTGCCAAGGTTAGCTGCATCGCCAATCGAAATGCTTATATGCAAAAAGAGATCGGCGCTATGACACTTGTCATTTTGCCAAAAGAAGGCCAGCAGGGAAGCCTTGCGTTTCCTGTGCTTAAGAAGCAAGTCGAGCGTTATATCATTGAACGCGCATCGAGTCTCGTAGCTTTCCCGGAGCGGCTCCAAGTGATCGAGCCGGTGTATATGGAAATTTCCGTTTCAGCTATCGTCGCAGTTGAAGGCATGGATGCTGTCGTTACGACGGAAATACAAGCGATGGACAAGCTGAACCGCTTCCTGGACCCATTGACGGGGAACTTCGACGGCAAAGGTTGGGCGATCGGCCAGCAAATTCACCCATCTGTTTTTTATGCGCTGCTGAAGACGATTCGAACGATCAGCCATGTAGAGAAGCTCTACATGACGGTTTATAAGCTGGAGGACGGCGAGCGCGTCGAGCTGGATGTGAACCGCCTCCCGGCGCTCCCGCACGGCATTATAGTGAGCGGCAAGCATAAGGTGGTCGTGAACGCTTTGTAATAAGATTACTGAAGGAGGTGAGCACAAGTGCTGCCAATCCCTAATTTGGATGACCGAATGTTTGAACAGATGGTGATGGAGGCGCGGAAGTCGATTCCCAAGCTGTTTCCCGAGTGGACGGATGAGAATGAACATGATCCCGGGATTACGCTGCTGGAGTTGATGTCATGGATGACCGAGATGCAGCAGTATTACTTAAACCGTGTGACGGAGAAAAATGAGCGGAAGTTTCTGAAGCTGCTCGGCATTCGTCCGCGTGAAGCGGTATCGGCTGTTTGTCATGTGGCATTTTCAAACGTGGATCAGCCGCTTGTGCTTCCGAAGGGAACGCCGCTGAAAGCGATGGATCAGCGATTCGAGACGACTCGCACGCTGCAGCTTGTGCCTTCGACGCTGGAGAAGGTGCTGGTGCGCACAGAGACGGCGGCTGGCGATTTTACATCCAATAATCAGGCGAAGATTGCTTATTATGCTTTTGGGTCAGATGCGATCAAAGGAGCACATCTGTATCTTGGGTTCGATCGGGCGCTACCGGTAGAAACCGAGGTTTCCTTGGCTTTTCAGCTGTACGACCGATACCCGGTCAGGGTGAGTCATCGGGAAGATGAGGCGGCAGCACCCATCATATCATCCGCGAAGGTGGGATGGACGTTCGCTGGAGCAGGACAAAATGCTGGACAGGGGCAGCGTGGCCAAAGCGAAAGCTGGCTGCCGGTGGAAGCGGTAAGCGACTCGACGGTTCACCTGTCACAGAGCGGTGAAGTGCGTTTCCGCATCACTTCCGAAATGACGCCCATGGCGCTGTATCCAGCCGACGACCGCAGCCGCTACTGGATTTGCTGTACACTGGAGGAGGACGGTTACGAACTCCCTCCCAAAATTGAGAAGGTAAGCCTGAACAGCGTGCAGGCGGCGGAGCAGGAAACTTTCAGTGAAGTGACGGCATTTAACAGTACGGGAGAGCCTAATCAGCGGTTTGAGGTCAGCTCTTATCTCGCCTTTGGCGGGCTGCACACGGTGCAAGTACAGAATGAACAGGGCCGCTGGCACGACTGGCATATCGTCGCTGAGCTTGCGGACTACGGACCGGATGATCTCGTCTGCCAGCTGCTGCAGGATTCGGCCGGCCGTACCACCCGTCTGCGCTTCGGCGACGGGGTGAACGGCAGCATCCCGCCGCAAGGCGCGCAGCGGGTGCGGCTAATTGCTTACACGGCCGAGTTCGATTACGGCCGTTATATTGGAGGCAGCAAAGGTCTGCCGGGGCAGACCTTTGAGGTCGCTCGCGGCCGCACGTTCAAGCCCAGCAGCATGCTGCTGCAGGTAGGCTATTGGCCGCGTGGGGGCGGCAGCGTCGTGTGGGACGACTGGCAGTCCGTGGATGACTTCGATAATTCGAAGTCCACGGACCGCCATTACGTCTACGACGCTGAAGCCGGAACGATCCGCTTCGGCAATAACGAAGCGGGGCTTGTCCCGCCCAAGTCGGCGGAACCGAATATTCGGTTCCTGGCGCTGCAAGCTGGCGGGGGCGAGCGGGGCAACGTGAAGGACGGTCTCGTGACCGGCTTCACGGAAGAGCACGGCGTGAGCGTGACGAATCCGTTCCCGGCGCGGGGCGGCCTGGAAGCGGAGACGCTCACGCAGGCTAAGCTGCGCGTCCGGCGCGAGCTGGACACGCCGACAAGAGCGGTGACCGGCGAGGACTACGAGCACATCGCCAAAGCGACGCCGGGTCTGCGCGTCGCGCGGGTGAAGGCGATCCCGCTGTACAAGCCGGGCATGCGGGATTATCCCAAGGTCAAAGCGCCGGCGCAGATGACCGTCGCGGTCGTGCCTTATAGCGAAAGCGATAAGCCGAAGGCGGGCAAGGGCTTTTTGCAAACGATCAAGGGGCATCTGGATCGGCACCGGCTTCTGACGACGGAGCTTCACGTGATTCCGGCGGAATATATCAAAATCACGGTACACGCCGTGGTTGTGATGGAACCGAAGTACAAAAACGAGCAGCGGCGCATTACCCAAGAGTTGAGACAGCTGCTCCAGCCGATGGATCACGGTCAGGGCTCGGAGGGCTGGCGTTTCGGCCGGACGGTGTACAAAGGCGATATATACGGCGTTATTTCCCGGATCAAAGGTGTCGTGTATGTGCAGGATATTTGGCTGGATGCGGAGGGCACTGGTTTTCAAAAGGATGGCGCCGGCGATATTCACATCCCTCCATATGCGTTGGTCTACTCCGGTAATCACGAGGTGGAGACGATTAGCCAGACGGATTTATAGGTAGTGCAAGGATACGACAGAAAAGAGGTGACGGACGATGCAGGATGGTCAAACGTTTTTTTCATTAAACAAACCGCTCGATTGGGAGCAGGGCTATGAAGCCAACATCGACATGCAGGAGAAGGGCTTTTCGATTCAGCAAACAGAGAAGTACAGCATTCATCGCATCGTTCGCACAGACGAGTTGGAAGGCATACACCCGATTCATGAAATGACGGTTGGCGCTGGAAGAAAGCTGATTCTGCTGGATGAGGCCGCGAATGTGTGGATCTACGATGATCAAAGCCGCCATCTTGAGTCATTATTCCGGCACGGGCATGGGCTGTTCAGCCATCAGGCGAAGCTGGCTTCCATGGCGGATCTTCTGGTCATTGCAGACAGTGAGCAAGCAACGGAGAGAAGGATTGCTGTATATTCCCTCTCCAATGGTCAGACCATGTGGGCGGTGGATGCGTGGCAGGGGCTAGAGCTGTTTCCACTCTCAGTCAATTCCAAATTAGCGACGAAACATACGTTTTATACGACAGTTCCATTGGATATTGCGGTTGGTATGAATGGAAGTCCGGAAGTTCCTAAGGGCGGCAGGATTGGCATCCTTCAATGGAGCTCGGCCGGCGAGGTTGTGCGCGTATATGAGCATGACATGCACCGAATGGAAGAGGCGGTTGAACTTACTGCCTTGAAGGGACGGTATTTCACTGCTGCGGCAGACGGCACATTGGCTTTATTGGATGCGCACCTCAGAACCGTGACGGTATTCCATGAGGATGGCCGGGAGCCGCTGCATTTTAAACTGGAGCAGGAAGGGCGCTTTGCTGGCATTTCCATTGATACGAATCATAATCTCTATATAGGGGACAGCGGATACGCACAACTAGAAGGAGTTACCGAGCGATTTATTCTCAAATATCGCGGAAACGGCGAGTTCTTCGATAAAGTTACGAACTTTCGCGGTCGAGTTGATACGTTGGTACACGACAGCCGCAATCGGCTGTATGTGTTTGACCGGATCAGCGGTCAGATTAGCTTGCTTGATCTTCGGGCCCGGACGATGCTGCTTGAGGGGACTCAACTGCCGGAGGCGGTTTATTTCTCGGGAGACCTGGATACGACGGAAACCGAAACGCAGTGGCACAAAATACGATTGGAAGCCGACATTCCGGAGGAGACGCAGGTTCGCTTTTCCTATTTTGCCTCAGATGAAAGTGAAGGGCTGGTAGATGGCGACTACGTAAATTATACAAGCTACCTGACGGATCCGGGGATTGGGGTGCGCGCGAAGCTCGCAGCTACCCGCGATTTATGGTCAGAGCCGATTCTCAATCCGAAAGATGCGCTGCTGAATGCGAGGGGCCGTTATCTCTGGTTCAAAATGGAATTGATCGGCAGCGAGCAAAAGTCGCCGTACATTCGTAAGCTGCGCGTTTACTACCCGAGAATATCGCTGATTGATTATTTGCCGCCGATTTATCAGCAGGATGAGGAGCACAGCCCTTTTCTGGAACGTTTTCTGGCGATGTTCAGCACGTTTTTTGATGATATGGAGGATAAAATCGACCATATTTCCGCTCATTTTGATCCGGATGCGGTAACGGGCACTTATCTGGAATGGCTGGGCCGATGGCTGGCAATCACCGATCACGAAGCATGGGGCGAGAAGAAGCTGAGAGAATTGATGAAGCAAGCTCCTGAGCTGTATAAATTGCGCGGGACTCGCGAGGGTTTGATGAACATGCTGAAAATTTATACAGGTACGGAACCCTTTTTGCTGGAATATTTTCAATTCAAGCAGATGCAGGAGACGTCGGAGCTGCGGCAGCTTTTTGCCCAATTATACGGGGATAATCCTTACTGCTTCTGCATTATGCTGAAGCCTGAAGTGGTGCGCACCGACGCACAGCGGCTCACGATCGAACAAATCATCGAAGATCAAAAGCCTGCCTATACCGAAGGCAAACTGATCGTGCTGCAACCGTGGATGTACGCGGATATGCATACGTATCTGGGAATTAACACTTACTTATCTGAGCCTACGTTATTAACGCTCGACCAGCGTTCCTCGATGCCTTACAACACGGTGCTGATCGATGTGGATCGCGATAAACGCATGGATATACATACCAGGTTGGAACTGGATTCCGAAATCGAATAAACGAAATGAGCCTTGGAAGGTGAGGGGATACTTATGAAAAAAACACGCTATTACCCGTTTGAGCGCAATCGGTATTTCTATGGAAAGCTGCTGACGGTCAGGGATTTTGAGTCCGAGCAAAAGTATTTCAATGACAAGCGCAGAATGATGAATCGTCTCCTGCATGGGTCTGGTGTGCTAACGGGCCTGCAAGTCGTCGCTGTGGATGAGAAGTCGGTTTCGGTTGAAATGGGAGCCGCCATTGATGCGCTTGGCCGGGAAATCGTCGTCCCTTCCCCCATGACATTGAAGCTTTCGATGATGGATGGGTTCAGCAACAACGAATACGCGAAGAACGTATATCTCTGCATTGCTTATGATGAAAAGGAAAAAGAGCCCGTTCACGCTGTAGCCAATTCCTCCGTTCGTTCGGATGAAATCAATGATTATAACCGCGTGCTGGAGAGCTACCGGCTATTTATTCGTGAGGATGCGCCGGAGCCTTCGAAGCTGCCTTTGGCGAATTTGACGGACCAAACGATCGTGCTCTACCAGGACGCTCATGTGCGTGTGCTTCAAACGACACCTCGCTATGTGAATCCGGGTCAGTTGTTTGAGATGAAGCTGCGTTTTGAGAAGACGCTGCGCGTTGGGCGGATTTCTTTCCAATATGAGCTGGCAGCTGAGCGTGTTGAAGCGATTGACGGCAATTCGATTTTGTTCGAAGAGCCGCAGGATGTGCAAGAGAGCGAGTACGAAATGAGCGTGCTTCTACGGGCGGACAGCACGGTAGGCGTGAAGGCGACGGTTGGCGTGCAGACGAGCACGGCTGCATTGAAGCTGGATGATAAGCAGCTTGAGCTGCAGGCACAATCCGTCGGTGAAATTCAAATTATCGGCGATGCCGTTCGTGAACGCTTGATGACGGATTTTGTGAAACAATCGTTGGAAGCCTCTTTGGAAGCACCGTCGGAGCCTTGCATTTATTTGGCCAAAATCTGCCTCATTCAAGTGGGTCCAACTTATGTCATTGAGAGTGTGGAGCAAGTGCCGTTTGGCGAGTATGTGTACAATTCATCGGTGATGTACCGACTTGCCAGAACGAGCGAATACCGCGATGAAGCATCCGGCCAGTTTGTGACCAAGTCCAAAGTGAAAACATTGGCGCCGGGGCAGCCGCCGGAGTTTAAAGTCAATTTCAATAAAGCGATTAGCGAGCTTTCGTTTGATTTGGGGATTCCGGCTGGTGGCGGAAGCGGCATTGCCGGCATCGTGAGCGGTGTCGTGGACATTCCGGTGGAGCCGTTCACGAAGATTGCGGTGTCGCCGTTCGGGAAAGCGACGAAAAGCTTTTTCTCCGGCGAGATTGCGCACGGACTTGGTGAGGGCAACGTTCTGATCATCACGAGCTTGGAAGAGAGCAGTGAGGATGCGTTCTCCGACATCCTGTCCAGCGGGGAGCGCGTGTATGGCGGAGCATCCGATGTATTCAAAGGCACGGAGTTTGAGCCGGACGCGCCGGAAGTGAAGATCGGCACGATCGCCTATCCGCAGAAGGGCACCTTCCGGATCGGTGTGAAGGTGCAGCAAACATCCGAGCCGTCGAATGTGCGCGTGCGCTGGTGGGCGTACAGCGCTGAGATGGCGACCGCGGTTTCCGCTTCGGCGGGGAGTGACTCGTTGGACCAGGCACTGTCCGCGATGCGGGAAGCGGCTTCGGCTGGGAGCGGCACGGAGTAATGAGATAAGACAGGGACCTCTTATGGGAGGTCCTTGTTTTTTTGTGGGCTGGAAACACGCACGACTGTAGCTTTCACGCTGCCAGATGGAAAATCTACCGCTAATCCGTGCTGCAAAGCCCGAGCAGCGCTCCTCTACGGCACCTCAGCTGAAATTGATAACCTTGATCGATCTAAGCAGAAACAGACCTCGCAGTCCCCTGAGCACCAGCCGCATGATTGGTTTTATCCCCCTCACGCACCCTACCAAACACAAAGAAAAACACTGCCCAAATCACAATCGATAACCCGGCAAGCACGAGACTTATATTGCTAAAAACAAAGCCGGAGGAATAACGGTACAGCGGATTCCAGCTCGAAAAACTGCCAAGATCAACGGCTTTGCTGTACAAGCCAATTGCAATGCCTTGCGCAATGAAGTTGATCATGGCGAGCATGCCCATGCCGACGCCAACCTGCTCTGCCTGCAACGTTCTGGACACGGAGTTGGAAACGGCGATGACCAGGAAGGACTGCCCCACGTTGCCGAGAATCAGGAAACCGGCAATAAGCAGCGGAGAGCTGCCGGTGAAAGTGGAGAGCAGCAGGAAGCAGCTCACCAATAAGCCCGCGGCCAGATAAGCGACGAAGGAATTGCCTTTGGCATCCGCAAGTTTCCCGCCTTTGCGCCCGAATATAGCCGCTGCAGCGGCGGCCGGGATCATCATGAAGCCGATCCAAATGGAAGGCAGCTTGTGAACGTTGGCGAACAGCAGTGGGCTAAGGACGTAAAGGGAGCAGCAGGTGCCGTTCACAAGGAAGGAAATCGTAAGCCCGAGTGTGTACTTGGCATTCCTAAATAGCTTTGGAGCAATAAAGGGTTCAGCCGCCTTGTTGATACGAACAAGGAAGAAGGCCAAAGCGAGCAACGCGCCAAGAGCAAGCCACAATCCTTTGGATACGCTCATCAAAAGCAAAGCAATGGCTGCGGCGAGCAGGATCCCGCCAAGCCAATCAAAAGAGCCGCCGCTCGCAGGCTGCTCTTCGCGCAAATACCGGCGGTACAAGGGGAGTACCGCCAGTACCAGCAGCGGCACTGCGAACAGCCACCGCCAATGGACGGTGCTGATGATCAAAGCCGCTACGACAGGGCCCAGCGCGTTGCCGAAGGCGAGCCCAACGGCTGTCAACCCGAGCGCGGCGCCCCGGCGCTCGGGAGCGAAATACCGCAGCGGGATGATCATCGCAATGGCGGGAATGACGGCGGCTCCTGCGGCCTGCAGGCAGCGGCCGATGAGCGCCATCGCGAAAGTTTGCGACGTGAGCCCGATCAGCGAGCCGGCCGCAAACAGGAGAAGCCCGAAGGTGACGATGCTTTTCAGCGTATAGCGGTCAGCCAGTTTGCCGTAAGTGACAGCGCCGATCGCGTAGATGAGAATATAAGCGGAGGACAGCCAGCTTACTTGGGAGAGGCTGAGCGAGAATTGCTCGCTGACTTTCGGGAGGGCAATATTGAACATGATGCCGGTCATCATGGAAATCGTCAAAGTGAACATGAGGACACGCATTAATTTGTTGCTGTTTGGCTGCGTGCCGGTTGTAGGAACAGTTGTTTTTGTTGTTGCTGTTGTTGGGGCTGCGCTAATCATCAGGAAGATCACGTCCTTTTCTGTTTGGGATGACTGTCAGTACCGACTGACATGTAGAGGGTAAAAAAACTAGGGCTGCAATGCCCTAGTAAACACTTTTACACTCTCAAGTACGAATGGTTCTAACTTGATGCTGGAGTAATTCGTGCTGCTGTCAAGATCATTCATGAATGCGCCGAATTGCATCATCATGAAAGAGAAGGCGTGAAGCTCCGGGTTATCGGGGATGATTTTGCCTTGATCTGCCATGGTGGTGAAATATTCGGTTAGAAATTCCAGTAATTGCTGTGGATGCTTCTGGGTACGCTCGCGGAATCCCGGCAGCTGTCCGTCTTCTTTGAGCGAGATCTGAATCATTTTCCGATTGCGGTTCATGATCTCGTGATAGGTTTTTGTTATGAGCAGCAAGTCGGTTTCGAGCTCCCATACCAGCTTTTCGGCGAACAGCTTCTTCATTTCCTCCGCATAATGATAGCGGTCATAAGCCGCTTCAAGCAGCTTCTGCTTACTGCCGAAATGGCGGAATAAAGTCTTCTCGCTGAGGCCTGCCGCGGTGGCAATCTCTAGCGTGGTTACCCCGTTGTAGCCCTTTTCGGCAATCAAATTGAGCGCGGATAAAAGCAGTCGATCGCTGCTGCCAATCTTGCTGCTGGTGCTGTTCATGGCCATCCCTCTTCCGAAACAATGTCAGTACTCACTGACATTTATCTTAAGGGACGTTGATGAGAAAGTCAACCAAAGAATCCAATGAGCAGAATACCGAGCGTGATGAGAATGGAGCAGGTGATCCGCTTCTTGCCTTGCTTTTCTTTGAGAACGACAATGCCTAAGATGGTGGCGAAAACCGTACCGATCTCCCGAATCGGTGAGATATGGGCAACGGGCGCATATTTCATGGCGAATAAAAACAACAAATATGACCCCGGATTCAGGATGGCTCCCAGCAAAATAATGCGTGTGTTCAGCTTCCATTCAAGCCGCAGCTGCTTGGAAGCTATGACGATCGGTGTTAGCGCAGCAACGAACCCGATATTTGTCACCTCGAGCAAGGAAATCGCCGAAATATGCTGCAAATTCAGCTTATCAACGAAGACGTAGCAGGTCGTGCATAAACCTACGCAGAGAGCCATCAGAAATGGTTTGATGCACCCAGCTGAGGCAATGCCCTTTCGTTTGCCGGTGAAGATGCCGCTGAGTGCAAGGAAACCTGTGAGCATTAAGAGCAGCCCCAGCCAGCCGTAGATGGATAAGGATTCTCTAAGGAACAAAACGCCGACAATAGGAATGAATAAGGTGCTGGTACCGCGCATAATCGGATATACTTGGGACAAATCGCCCATATTGTAGGTGCGTGCCAAGAGCAGCGCATAGAAGCTCTGAAAAGCCGCTGACAAGAGCAGAAGCCCGTAAGAAGATAAGGATAAAGGATGAAGCCATAATTCTCTAATCAAAAAAGGAAGCAAAACTACAGTAGTCACCATAATGATCGACCAGAGGAAGACACTTTTATTGTTGCTGCTTTTGGTGAATAAGCTCCAAATGGCATGGGTTAAGCCGGAAGCTATGACAAGTAAGATTGATACGATAACCAAGCCATCATCTCCAAACAAAATCGGTAAAATTATTCGCCTGGCGCATGCTCAGCTTGTTCGCTTACAACTGTGCCGTCGGCTAAACGCAGCCAGGTTTCGAAATTACGTTCCCCTTGGCGGAGCCGGATCATCCGCGCGCCGCGGGGAAAGCCCTCTTTGCCGTACGTGTTATACCCAGTGGCACGGCCATAGCAAAGCTCAATGCCATGCAGCTTGCCCCGATAGTCGTTGACATGGTCGTGGCCGCAGAAGGCGCCAATGACATCGCCTCTTTCCACCATGGCTGCAAAGAGGCCGGAGTTAACCGGTGCGCAGCACACAGGTTCATGTTTGCTGCCATAACAGATCTCTGTGTCCCAGACTTGCTTATATTCAGGGAGCGGGATATGGAAGAAAGCCAGTGCAGGCAAGGTTTGCTCAGCATTTTCTGCTTGCAGCTTTCGCGAAGCTTCAACATACCAAACGATTTGGCTGCTGCGAATCCAATCGTATCCTTGGATATCCGGTACGGGGGATTGGTTGCCCGAGTCGAAAAAATACAGGGCCGCAGCGGCTTCTCCGTCAGTACCTTGAATGGATAACGTGTAGTTGCCAGTTCCATGAATATCACTCGGGCCGCGTTGTGCCACTGTATGCGGGTGTTCCAACACGGCTTGCATGAGGTCTTCACGCGTAATGATCGTTTCCGTATCGTGGTTGCCGAATACAACCGCCCAGGGGATGCCGCGTATTTCTGCGGCGTGGACGGCTTCCCGAAACGCTTCCAGCGGCTGTTCGCATCTAGGGTTGCCGGGAGTCACGTATCCGGTATAGATAACGTCGCCTGTAAATACAACCAGATCAGGCTTCTCTGCATCCAGCACATCTTCCATCAGCTTTCGCGTCTTCTGATCAAGGGTGCCGCCGTCTATCCAATGTAAATCTGTAAATTGAGTAATCGTAAAGGTTTGATCTTCCCGAAAGAGAAGTTGACGCTGCATAAGTGGAGCCCTCCATGTTTTTTTATGAGAGTGTTGTTTTCATGTGGTTTTTTAATAAGATGTTGTTGTTTGTTGACAATTGTATATCTGATGCTCTGGAACTGTCAATGAGAAATTTACAAATCATTTACTTATCGTTTCATCTTATAAATAGTGGTTCCGGTCCTGATCATCAATAAGCCAGAGAAGATTAATCGCCGCCTTCCGGTATCGCGTTGACAGGTTAACCTCCTGCTTATACACTAGATGAAAACAACATGAAACATCACGATGTTGCTATCATCGGTCATAGGCAGGAGGTTATTTATGTCATTAACATTTGAGGATCGCAGGATGAAGATCCTGAACCATTTGGAGTTGGAAGGAAAGGTACAGGTTCTTCACTTGTCTGAGCTCCTCAGCGTTTCGACCGAAACGGTCCGGAGGGACTTGGATCGCTTGGAGAAGGAAGGCAAGCTTCGCAAAGTGTACGGCGGCGCAGTCAAAATGCGCATGGAGCTTGTCGAGCCGCCTTTTCTGAGACGGACGCAAATGATGAAGAAAGAGAAAACGGCGATTGGCAAGGCGGCTGCTTCCATTGTGCAGGACGGGGAAACAATCATGCTCGATAACAGTACGACAACGCTCGAGATCTTGCCTTTCTTGAAGGATCATACGAATGTTACCTTGATCACGCACTCTGTCCCTGTCCTTAATCTGGCGATGGAGACTTTTGGCGGCCGAATTATTTTCTTGGGCGGAGAAGTCAGTCTGGAACTCAAAGCGGCCACGGGCTCCCTTACGGATCAGATGCTGGATCAATTTAAGGTGAACAAGGCGTTCATCTCGGTTGGCGGTATTTCACTTGCCGATGGGATTACCGACTTTCATTTGGCCGAAGCGGTCATCTCACGAAAAATGATGCAGCGGGCGGAAGAGGCGATTCTGGTGGCCGACCATTCCAAATTCGGCATGTCGACATTCGCGCGAGTGGCCAAGCTGGATGAAATCTCGATGCTGATCACGGACTCCGGCTGTCCGAAAGAATGGATCGACACCATCGAAGCGCTGGGCATTGAAGTGTTGATCGGCGAATAACCCCGAGTCATCCCATAATCGCTACTGAACCGCTTGCATATAGCGGGGAGGTGGCGATTTTTCCTTTGTTTTTCAGGGAATTCTCATAAAATGAAGATGCTACAAAAAGAGGCGACGGCCTTTCTTAAGAAAACAATATGACTGAAAAATAAGCGATATACGGCTTCTACCTTCACCATGTATGCTTCATTCACAGGCTAATCCGCATATGGCATTAGCGCCAAATCATCAATAATCACCAGGGGAGTGTTTCTATGAAAAGAAATAAAGCATTCAAAGTACTTCCTGTACTTGCCTCCGCGCTCGTACTATCCTTAGTAGCAGCTTGCGGCAATTCAGGGACAACCAAAGAAGCAAACGGAAGCGCATCGCCGGCTACAACGGCATCCGTTTCCAAAGATCCTGTGAAAGTGACCTTATGGACACCGATGAATCCCAACGCGAAAGCGGTTGTCAAAAGCTTGAACGAGCTTCCTATGGTTCAGGAATGGGCGAAAAAGACGAATGTGTTATTTGATTTCCAACATTCCTCCGGAAACACGCCGCAGGATGATGTTCAGCAGTACGGCGTGATGGTTGCTTCTAATAACTTGCCGGATTCGATGCTTTGGAACTGGAATAGCGTGCAGGGTGGAACCGCCAAAATGTTCAAAGACGGCACGATCATTAAACTCAACGATTTAATTGAGAAAAATGCTCCGAATTTGAAAAAAATCCTGGATGCCAATCCGCAGATTGCCAAGCAAATTAAAGCGGACAACGGCGATATTTACGCGCTGCCCCATTTGAAAGTCGGCGAATACGGCCAATACAAAACGTTTAGCGGTATGGTAATTCGTCAAGATTGGCTCGAAGAGCTTGGTTTGCAAGCGCCGGAAACGGTTGATGAGTGGGAAACGGTACTGAGGGCTTTCAAAGAGAAGAAAGGCGTAATTCCTTTCACCCTGAACAAAAGCTATCCGCTATCCTTCGCTGACTTCGCAGGCGCCTATGGGGTTGCGGGCATGTCGACGATTGCCAATGCAAGCTCTTTCTACATTGATGGCGGCAAAGTGAAATTCGGCCCTACCCAGCCGGAGTTTAAGCAATATTTGACGACGATGCAAAAATGGTACAAAGAAGGTCTGATCGATCCGGACTTCGCCTCGAATGATACGAAAACGATGGATGCCAAAATTACCTCCGGTAAGGCAGGCGCATTCTATGGCTTCATCGGCGGCAGCATCGGGACGTACACACCGGCGCTTCAGAAAACAGATCCGAAAGCGAAGCTGGCGGCTGTGCAGTATCCGGTTCTGAAAAAAGGCGACGAGCCGAAGTTCGTGCAAGCGTCATGGGAATATGACAATATCGGAACGGTCATTACAAGCTCCAATAAACATGCGGCGGAAACGGTCAAAGCCATCGACTATCTGTACAGTGACGAAGGAGCAATGCTCAAAAACTTCGGCGTAGAAGGCCAAACGTATACCAAAGCCGGCGGTCAGCCGAAGTACACGGACTTGATCCTGAAAAACCCGGACAACCTGCCGATTTCCCAAGCGATGGCCAAATATTTTATCGCCAACTATGGTTTCTCCGGTTTGGATGATGACCGTTACAACGATCAGTACTACCAGTTGCAAGCACAAAAAGACGCCGTGAAGCTGTATGCCAAATATGCGAACAACGCGTATAAAGTCATGCTTCCGCCAGTTGTTCTCTCGACCGATGAAGCCAAAGAGTCTGCAAAGATTCTGAATGATGTCAGCACATTGCTGACGGAACAAATCACGAAAGTCGTGATGGGAACTGTGAAAGTAGAAGACTACGATAAAACGATGGAGCAAGTGAAAAAGATGAACATTGACCGTGCGGTTGAGATTTACCAAGCGGCGACGGATCGTTATAACAAACGTTAATAGAAGGCTGGAGTACGGGGAGCTCAGCCTCCCCTTTTTAATACATCCGTAAGGAAGTGAGAACATGGCGAATTCCATTCGGGGTCTACTCGACGACATTAGAAAAAATCGCGCAATCTACCTGATGGTATTGCCGGTTGCGCTGTACTTCTTCATTTTTAAATATTTCCCGATGTACGGAGCGGTGATCGCTTTCAAGGATTTTAGCCCGGCGAAAGGGATCTGGGGCAGTGATTGGGTCGGCTTTGCCCATTTCAAAGATTTTTTCCAAAGCTATTACTTTGTTCGCGTGCTGCGCAATACGTTCTTAATCAGCTTCTATAATCTGATTTTCGGCTTCCCGGCACCGATTATTCTCGCGATTTTGCTCAATGAAATTCGCCAGAAGATGTTCAAATCCATCGTGCAGACGATTTCCTACTTGCCGCATTTTATCTCCATAGTCGTTATCTCTGGATTGATTATAGACTTTACAAACCGCGGCGGCATTGTGAATTCGATCATTATGTTCTTTGGCGGCCAGGATTCAGCACTCATGAATAATGCGGAAAACTTCCGTACCATCTTCGTTTCCACATCGATTTGGCAAGAGCTGGGCTGGTCATCCATTATTTATTTGGCTGCGCTTAGCGGGATTAATCCCGAGCTGTACGAAGCCGTTCGTGTTGACGGGGCGGGAAGATTCCGCCAAATCTGGAGCGTAACGCTGCCAGGGCTCATCCCGACGATCATGATCCTGCTCATTCTTCGGATCGGCGGCTTGATGGAAGTCGGCTTCGAGAAGATTGTCCTGCTTTATAATCCGAATACGTATGAAACGGCGGATGTGATCTCATCTTTTGTTTACAGAGAAGGGCTTGCCCAAGGGAATGATTACAGCTATACGACGGCTGTGGGGCTGTTCCAATCGATGATTAACTTTGCCTTGCTTATTAGCGCTAACAGCATATCCCGCCGATTCTCGGGCAGCCGGTTGTGGTAGCCTAATCTTACGACGCCGGCTTTTCTTACGAAAAGCTCTCAGGAGGTAACGAACGATGAAATTAAGCGCAACTGAGCGTCTATTCGATATCGGTAATGCGATTCTTATGATGTTGTTAATTATTTGCACCGTGTACCCGTTCTATTATGTGTTTATGGCCTCTATCAGCGACTCGAACTTGCTAATTCAGCATACGGGACTGCTTCTTAAGCCGTTAGGCTTTAACTTAAGCGCCTTTGAGAAGGTGATTGCGAATCCGAACATTTTGACCGGGTATGGGAATACACTTTTAATTTTGATTCTAGGTACGGCGGTTAATCTGTTTTTTACAACACTCGGCGCTTATGCCCTGTCCAGAAAGTTTGCTTTGCGTAAATTCCTCATGATCAGCATTGTATTCACGATGTATTTCAGTGGAGGATTGATCCCGACTTACCTGCTAATCAACAATTACCTGCACATGGGCAACAGCTATCTTGCTCTGATCGTGCCAGTAGCCATATCCACGTGGAATTTAATCATTATGCGGACGTCGTTCGAAGCCATTCCGGAAGGGTTGATGGAATCGGCCAAGATTGACGGCGCAGGCGAATGGCGCATTCTGTTCCAGATCGTGGTCCCTCTGTCGATGCCGGTTATTGCTGTCATGGTGCTCTACTACGGTGTAGCACACTGGAATTCCTGGTTCAATGCGATGCTATTCCTTCATGATCGGGAGAAATTCCCGCTGCAGCTGATTCTTCGTGAGATTCTCGTCCAGAACAGCACAGATTCGATGACCACAGGAACGGGGAACGCGAACGATACGCAAGCGATTGGAGAAAGCATTAAATACGCAACGATCATGGTTGCGACATTACCGATCCTTATTGCTTATCCATTTTTACAGAAATATTTCGTAAAAGGTGTTATGGTCGGAGCGATTAAAGAATAATACAACCAGAACCTGTTCTCTTTTTGAATGTTCGAAAAGAGGGCGGGCTATTTGGGTTTTCGGCTAAATGGGCAGGAAAACAATAAAAAATGATGATGCTGCAAGAATCGTAGATGTACATTGGGGGAAGAAGATGGGATAATGCGCATACAGCATGAGTAGGGGAGGGGCTTCTTTCATGAAGCGGAGCGTATTTCTTTTTTGGCTTTATTCGAACTTAACCATCCTTTGTATCCCCATTGTCATCACGATGTTGGTACTTTTTCAATCGCAGCATTTGCTCCAGTCAGAGGTCATCCGCTCCAATAAAGCGCTGCTCAACCAGGTGAAGCAATCTCTGGATAATCAATTCAAGGATATTAAACGGATGGGTCTGCAGCTCTCTCTGGACCCGAAAGTGATTAAATATGTGAATCAAACGGAATTCAACAGCTCGCAAGTGAAAATCGACACGCTCGACCTCATCACATCTCTTCGTTCCTATGCGGCATCCAACGGGGATATCAACGATTTGTATGTGTATATGAAAAAGCAGCATTTCGGTGTGACCACCTCGACGATGAATCAGGACGATCTGCTGTTCCAATTGCTTCATGAGCCTAATAAAGGAATAACCTTCAAAAAGTGGAGCGACAGCATGGAGAAGATCTACTTCGGTAATTTTCTGCAATTAGCCGAAGATGATATGGTGTATATGCAGTCTCTGCCTATTCAGAATGCCGATGAAGCGCCGGCGACGCTAGTGGTTATGCTCAATGCGGAGCGTCTGAAAGCAGCCATCTCCAACATTCAGCTAGCCCAGGCCGGTATTGTGTTGATTCTGGACTCGGGCAACAAGCCGATGATGATCGCAGGCGAGCAGGGGCATGTTTCCGATCTTGATTTGGCGCAGATTTCGTCCTCAGCAGAAGGTTCGTTTAACCAGAAATGGGACAAGGAAGAGGTGACGGTTTCCTACGTTTCCTCCGTTGAAAATGAGTGGAAATATGTCTCGATTGTGCCTACGAAAATATATGCGGCGAAAGTCAGCCAATTGCGGAGCTGGATTTATGCAGGCTTATTCCTGTGTATTTTCGTCGGCGGTCCGATGTCCATTTGGTTGACGCGCAGGCACTATATGCCAATTCGCCGCATGGTGGACTTGGTGTCTCCCAAGGTGAAATCGAACATGCAGGACAGCAAAGATGAGTTCCTGCTGCTGCAATCTTTCATGTCGGAAAATGTAGCCTTCCAGGATAGGGCAAATACGACCATTCGGAAGCAGCAAGACGTGCTGCGCAGCCACTTTCTGGCGCGACTCCTCAAAGGCCGGGTGGAGAGCGGATCAGCACTGGCGCAATCGATGGCATCGTTTGACCTGCGGTTTGAGACGAACCGTTTCGCGGTTCTGCTTTTTCATATCGGTGATTACTCGGCATTGTTCAACGATAATGGCTCGCGGGATAGCGAATCCAAGCTGCAGTATGTGTACTACATTGTGACGAACATCACGGAGGAACTGCTTGGCCGCAAGCATACGGTGTTTACGACCGAAGTGGACGGTATGATCGCCTTCCTCGTTAATATCCAACATGAGGATGAGGCGCAGGCGAAGCATGATTTAATCGATGCCGCACAAGTGGCGCAGGAAGTGATTCAGGGGAAATTTTATATCCAGCTGACGATTGGCATCAGCGACATTCATCCGACGCTGACCGGAATTCCGCACGGGTTTGATGAGGCGTTAGAGGCGCTGGAATACAAATTCGTTATTGGCCCGAGCCAAATCATTCCGTTTGACCGGATTAAACGGCCGAAGAATGAGCTGTATTATCCGCTCGATATGGAGCGTCAGCTCATCAATCATATCCGTACGGGGCAGTACGAGGAGGCTATGGAGGCGGTCAGCGAGCTGATTGTCACGAATGTGTCCGACGGTACGCTGTCGCTGCAGCTGGGCAAGCTTCTTATGTTTGAGCTGATCGGTACGATTCTGAAAGCGATCGAGCATCTGGATCAGGGGCCCAACGAGCTGGCCGTGGAGAAGCATGCGTTAATTAAACAATTGACCCAGTGTGAATCGTTTGCGGAAATTGAAGATGAAATTTATAAATTTTTGAAAACGGTCTGCGATTACGTGGACTCTAAAAAGAAAAGCCATAATACGAATCTGAAGGATCATGTGCTCAGCTATATCGACGAGCATTTGGCGGATATGGATCTCAGTCTAACCTCGCTGTCGTTGAAATTCGAAGTGAATGCCCCCTATTTGTCACGCTTCATCAAAGAGCAGTCGGGAGAAACCTTCATTGATTACGTCAACAAGCAGCGCGTCCAATTAGCGAAGAAATTAATGATGGACACCGATGACACGATTACAGATATTACGCAAAAAGTCGGGTTCTCGAACAGTAATACCTTTATTCGTGTGTTTAAGCGTTACGAGGGGATCACACCAGGGCAGTTCAGAAAAGGCGATCAGCTATGATCGTCTTGTTTCTATTGGATAAGATGAAGAAATTGGCAAATACTAACCGCATGGTGAACAGGTGGGAGGAAGAAGCATGGAATTGCCACAAAATTCATTCCAAATCTCTACAGAGATTAAGACGAATATGCGTAAGCTTTTCGAATGCTTTCACTCCTCCGACGACATTCGCACCAGGGAATTTCGCCTGCAGGGCGTTCAAGGTGCGATTCTTTATCTTAACGCGGCTACCAATCGGGACAAGCTGCAGTCGGATGTTTTGAGGCCTTTGCTCGAATCCAAAGAGGGGCTTTTGGAGGATATTCTCCCCATCCTTGATATCGAAATCGCCACCGATTTGGAGATGGCGGCTGCGGGGATGCTGCAGGGGAAATGTGCGATTCTGCTCGATCAACGCGCGGACATTATTCTTGCCGATGTCGCCGCCAACATGGAGCGCAGCATCACGGAATCCCAGAATGAGCAAGTCATTCGCGGTTCTCATGACGGTTTTATCGATGACGCAGATGTTAATATGCAGATGATTCACAAGCGGCTCAAGAATCCCAATCTCGTTGAACGAGACTTCACCTTGGGCGCGCAAAGCCCGACAGGTGTCAAGCTGCTATATATGAGCGAGCTTGCTGATCTCCATGTGGTTAACGAAGTGATTGCCAGACTTTTGACGAATGAGGATGTATTTATTAAATCACCCGGACAAATTTTGAATCGTTTGGAGAGCAGTTGGTGGTCGCCATTTCCACAAATGTTGTACACCGAAAGGCCCGACACCACCGTTTCCCATCTGATGGAGGGGAGAATCATCCTGCTGGTAGACGGCAGTTCGTTTGCGGTCGTTCTCCCGGTCACGTTTTTTATGTTTTTTCAAATTGCAGACGATTTCAATGTCCGGTGGTGGAACGGGACTTTTTTTCGCTTTCTCCGGTTTATTAGCGTAATGATCGGGCTGGCGCTTCCTTCCGTGTATATTGCCATCGTCTCGAACCATTTCGAGGTGCTGCCGATTGATTTGCTTTTTTCACTGAAAGCTTCTCTGGAAAATATTCCTTTTAATCCCCTCATTGAGGCTCTGTTTATGATTACCGTGCTCGAACTGCTGCGAGAAGCGGCAATCCGGCTCCCGAAGTCTATTGCATCGACCTTGTCCATTGTTGGGGGTCTAGTTATCGGCAGTGAAGTGGTCAACGCCGGATTAGTATCCACGACGATGATCGTCGTTATTTCATTGACCGCCGTTGCTTCTTTCAGTCTGCCATCTCACGAAATGCGTCTTGCGGTGAGGTTGGTCAGCTTCCCGATCATGATCGCTTCTTTGCTGCTTGGTTTTGCCGGAATTGCCTTCAGCTTTTCGCTGTTGTTCATGCATTTAAGCAAGCTTGAAACGTACGGGGTTCCTTACTTTTACCCATTTACGCCATTCCAACCACGCAGGATTCTGACTACGCTCGTTCAGCTTCCCAAGCGGATCTTTCGCAGGAAAGCTTCGGACAGGAGGGTGTCATGAGCAGAATGCAGCTATTTGCTTTCATCCTGCAAACGCAGGTAGGCATCGGCGTGTTGTCTTTCCCCTATGTCTTGCATCAAGCTGCCGGCGAAGACGGATGGATTTCCGTCATACTGGCGGGGGGATGCGTGAATGTGCTTCTGATGATCTATGCCGCTCTGTGCCGACGATTTCCAACGAAAAATTTGTATGAGTTTATGCCGCTTATTCTTGGCAAATGGCTGGGGAATGCGGTTAACGCCTTTTTCACGTTCCATTTCCTATTTCTTTCGTGTCTGATATTGCTGATGGAAATGATGTTTGTCGAGCTCTGGATATTGCCGTTTACCAATCCATGGCTCGTCATTGCAGCCAACTTTGTCATATTAATCTATTTTGCTAAAGAAAAATTGCCAATCATTGCGCGTTATCACGTGATGGTCGCCTTTTTGCTCATTTTAATGCTGGCGATGATGCTTACCAGCTTCTATACAATGGATTATCGGTATTTGCTGCCTATCGGACAGAAGGGCTGGACAGGCATTATGGCGGGAGTGAAAAGTTCCGTGATCACTTTCCTTGGCTTTGAGCTTTTCTTGGTGCTTTCCTCCGATGTGCAATCCAAAGAGAAGAGTATACTGGCCCCTGTCCTGTGGGCGAACACGATGGCGACCTTGTTCTTTTTGGTTGTGGTTCTTCTGTGTTTCCTGAATTTTAGTCCCGAATCCATTCCATTTATTCCCCAGCCTGTCCCTTACTTTTTGAACGGGATTTCCCTGCCTTTTCTGGAACGGATGGATTTGATCTTCCTTTCCGTTTGGTTGGTCAAAGTGACAGCATCGCTCATTAGTTACATGTATGCCGCAGGCAAAGGGTTCGGATATTGGTTTCATAACAATGAACATAGAAAAGCCATGTATTATTTAGTTCCCTTAGTCTGTTTGGTCGGTTTCGCTTGGCGTTCGGAAAAACGGATTGCCTTCTTACAGAAGGTGACGGAATTCGAGAGCTTCATCGCGATCGGACTTCCCGTTCTGCTTTTCTTGTTTGTTTGGCTAAAAGGCAAAAAAAGGGGGCAGCAGCTGTGAATCGCCTGGCGCTACTTTGGCTGATCGTTGTTTTGTTGCTGGTTTCCGGGTGCAGTTATCATTCCGATTTGAAAAATCTACAGCTCATCTATGCAACTTCGCTGGATACGAACGAGAAAAATGAAATCGTGACCACCGTCACCATTCAATCGCCCGGAGGCAAGGAAAGAACCGTTCCCATTCATGAGGTGTTGACGGCAACAGGACCAACGCTGCAGGAGTCTTTGTATAAAAAAATCGGTTTGCAAATCTCAGGGCCTATCGGCACTTCAAAAAATCAAGTTATGCTCATCTGCGATAAGCTGGCGAAATCGGATATTCTAAATCTCCTGGACGCCACATTCCGGAATTCTAACGATCCTATGTTGGCGAAAGTGGCTATCGTCCATGGTGAAGCGGCGGATTTGATTCGACTGAACCGCATCGGGTCTGCAACATCCGGAGAGTACTTGCGCAAAATCATTAAAAGCGCCCAGTACGAAACGGTTATTCCGTTCGTAACTGTGCATTCCATTTACCCTCTTCTTCATGATCGGGGAAAGGACGGCGTTATTCCGGTTCTGAGAAGGGAAAATGGCAAAGAAGGTGAGACGGACAAAGATAAAGCCGTCATAGAGGGTGTAGGGCTCCTAAGCAAAAAGAAGTACACAGGATACCTGCTCACTCCTGAACAATCTTCCTTGTTTCTTTTGATGAACGGTAAGAAAGGCGAAGTCTGTATCCTCACGAGAAAGGTGGAAGAAACGAAGGGTAAAAATGACTTAACACAGCACGTATCGCTGAACATCATCAAGTCGAACCGCAGCAAAAAGGTTTTGGTCAGTTCTTCCGGAAAGGTCCAAGTCCAATTGCAGTTGAAGCTGAAAGCGATCATTACTGAGCACGCCAAAAACAATCGTATTGACCAGCAGTTGATTGAGCAGCTGAACAAACGATTCTCTGATTTGCTCACGCAGGAAGCGCAAGGCATCTGCAAACAGCTTCAGAAAGCGCATTCCGATGCACTGGGCATCGGAAGGGACTTGATCGCTTTCTATCCGAAGGAGTGGAAAGAGCTCGATTGGGATCAAACATATCCGGAAGTGGATTTCAAGGTTTCGGTCAGCATGGATATTGTTTCTCATGGCATTATTAACTAGCTCGTCGAATGATGTCTCGGCTTGAATTCGCTCGGCGACTGGCCGGTCCAGCGCCGGAATTGGCGGGAGAAGTGGCTGGCTGAGTGGAAACCTAGCTTCTCCGCGATGTCCGTCATCGGCAGATGGGTCGTGACGAGCAGTTCTTTGGCCAGCTTCAACTTCTGCTGACTGACATACTGGCGAGGGGAAAGGCCGTATACCTTAGAGAACAGCTTGCTGCATTGGCTGCGGCTTAGGTTCATCTCCTTGGCGACCCCGGCTACTGTCGCTTCTTCGCATAAACCGAGCGCGAGCTTCTCTTCAATCATGTGTGCGATATCGGTGGTGAAAAGCGAAGGATCTTTCTCGGCCGTGGTTCCTGGCCGGCGAGATGAGTCGTGTTCACGAAGCAGTTGGAGCACATCGTGTATGATGAGCAGCGTATACGACTGCAGAAGCAGCTTATCCTCGAAGCGTAAAGGAGAAGGCTCGGCAGCCGTGTGGTTGCGTTGCATCACATCTTCAAGTTCGCCGACGTAGAAGCGGAGCTTGCTTCGTTCCGCTTCTTTGTGCCGGATGAGCCGATAGGGGGACTGGGAGAGCAGGCTGCGAATCTCGGGGTCATCGAGATCAAAATGCACATTAAAAAAGCCGTAATCCGCCAGGGTGGTGTTGGAGGATTGATGTCTGACGCCGGACTTGATCAGCAGCCAGTCTCCCGCTTGCATCGTCACCCTATCCCGGTTAATTTCATGCGCGACTTCACCTTCCACGCAGTACAGCAGCTCGAACAAATGGTGATGGTGTCTGGGGTAGTGCCACCCTGGAGGCTTCAAACCAAAATGGCAGCCGGTCACCTGAAGTGTATTGATAATATTAGGGAATCGATACAAATCCTCCAACTGTTGTTCCATCCGCCGTTCCTCCCGTTAGTCCTCATTGTTTGTTCCATCATACCATGCCATTTGGCACATTTGGTATAGAAAATGATCCATTTGGCGATGGAGATTCACGATCCTTTCAGCGAAGATGAACGTAGGTAAATTTATAAAATTATCCGACAGTACTCATCATCCGGAGGGATCATTGTGGCCATTTTACAAGCCAGAGATAAACAGTTTTTTTTAGATGGGGAACCCTTTCAAATTTTGTCAGGAGCTATCCATTATTTCCGTGTAGTCCCTGAGTATTGGGAAGATCGGCTGCTGAAGCTTAAAGCGTGCGGTTTTAATACTGTAGAGACTTATGTACCCTGGAATTTGCATGAGCCGCAGGAAAACGCCTATAACTTTGAAGGCATTGCGGACATTGAGCGGTTTATCACACTCGCAGGCGAGCTCGGACTTCACGTCATCGTTCGGCCAAGTCCTTACATCTGTGCGGAGTGGGAGTTCGGCGGGTTGCCGGCTTGGCTGCTGCAGTACACGTATATGAAGCTTCGCTGCATGGATGCAACATATTTGATGAAAGTAGATCGTTATTATGATGAATTAATTCCTAGGTTAACCCGGTTACAAAGCACCAATGGCGGACCGATCATTGCGATGCAAATCGAAAATGAGTATGGCAGCTACGGCAACGACACGGCATACCTTACGTATTTACGTGAGGGTCTGACGAAGCGCGGTGTTGATGTTTTGTTGTTTACATCAGATGGACCTGAAGACGGGATGCTTCAAGGGGGAACGGTTCCCGGCACGCTTGCGACCGTTAACTTCGGCTCCAGACCGGAGGAAGCGTTCGAGAAATTCCGTGAATACCGTGCGGACGAGCCGCTTATGTGCATGGAGTATTGGAACGGCTGGTTTGACCATTGGCTGAAGCCGCACCACACGCGGGATGCGGGTGATGTTGCGGATGTCTTCGATCGCATGCTGCGCGCAGGGGCCTCCGTGAATTTCTACATGTTCCATGGAGGAACGAACTTTGGCTTCTACAACGGAGCGAACTTTGGGGAGAAGTACGAGGCGACGATTACTAGCTATGACTACGACTCACCTCTTTCAGAGTGCGGAGATGAAACGGAGAAATTTCGCGCCATCCGCAGCGTGATTGCAAGCTACCTCAAGAAGGATGAGAAGGAGTTCCCTGCATTCCCGGCGCCTATTGCGAAGAAAAGCTACGGCCGCGTAGACTTAACAGAGAAAGCAGATCTACTGGGGCAGCTTGCCCAGCTTTCCACGCCTGTTCAACGTACGTGCCCGGAACCGATGGAGATGTTTGGCCAAAGCTATGGCTTCATCGTTTATTCGACACAGGTATCCGGTCCACGGACCGGGGAAAAGCTGCACCTGCAAGAGGTGCACGACCGCGCACAGATTTTCTTGGACGGCGTCTACCAAGGTACAATTGAACGCTGGGACCCGCGTCCTCTCCCGCTGGACATTCCTGCTGAAGGCGCGAGGCTGGACATCGTGGTTGAGAACATGGGCCGCGTAAATTACGGACCAAAACTGAAGGACTACAAAGGGATTACAGAAGGCGTTCGTTTCAACAATCAATTCTTGTTTGATTGGACGATTTATCCACTGCCACTGGACAAAGTAGATGCCATTCCTTTCGTGAGTTCAGTAAAAAGCGTACAGCAGGGGGATGCGCAGGATCAGGAGCGCCCGACTTTCTATCGCGGGGAGTTTCACGTCGAAGAGGCCGGAGACACCTTCATCCGTTTGGACGGATGGTCTAAAGGCGTTGTATGGATCAACGGTTTTAATCTTGGCCGTTACTGGGAAAAGGGCCCGCAGCGGACGTTATATGTACCGGCGCCGTTACTGCGGAAGGGCAGCAATGAAATCATCGTCTTCGAATTGCATCGTACACAAGAACCGGTAGTTGTACTGACGGATTCACCTGATTTAGGATAAAACGGGGGGCGTGAGCGACTATGGCATCCAAGGCTATCAAAAGAGTCATTATTTTAGGTATTGATGGTGCAGGAACATTCATCCGTGAGGCGCAGACCCCTCATTTAGATATTTTGCTTACGGGAGGTGTGCAATCACACCTGGCTCGCACCGTCTATCCTTCCAACAGCGGGGAATGCTGGGGATCGCTTTTGCATGGTGTAGTGCCGAATCGGCATGAATCTCATGTGCATATTCAAAAAAATCGAAGCTTTCCGGTGGATTCTATGGCGCCCTCTATTTTCCGGATATTGCGAGAAGCAAAACCTGACAGTACAATGGCCGCATTCGTTTCATGGAAACCCATTATTACCGGCGTAATTGAAGACATTGAGGGCATGAATAAATACGCCGCTCCGGATGAAGAGCTGGTTCCCGCTATCGGGGCGTACCTTCGTTCCAATCCGGGGGTGGAGCTCCTGTTCGTTCAACTGGATGATGTGGACGCTGCCGGCCATCGCCATGGGTATGGAGAAGAATCCACGGAATACCTGAGGGCGATTACGCGTGCTGACAAGCAGATCGGAGAGATCAGCAAAGCGCTGCTGGAAGCGGGGATGCTGGAAGACAGCCTGTTGATTATCACCACCGACCACGGCGGCGGCGGTTTGGATGCCTTCAATCATGGGAGTGACGCGCCGCGGGATATGACCATTTTCTGGGGATGTCGGGGTCCAGGTGTTAATCCCGAGGCCAACTTGCTGGGCTTGTCAATTATGGACACAGCGGCGGTCGCGCTTCATGCGCTTGGCTTGCCGATCCCGAGAGATTGGGATGCCAAGCTGCCTGCGGGATTATTGGATTAGGATCGGGATTGGGACAGTTCGATGATGACTATCGGACTGTCTTTTTTGCTTGTTGCTTGTTACTGTGCTGCCCATTTTACAAGCGTCATCTCCTTTTCTTGAATATTGTGCTCAAGAGAGGAGTGAGGGCGTTGATCCAAGTTACGATTGCCGCTGTCGGAGATTTATTGATGAAAAGTGAAATTATTGCTGCAGCTAGAAGGCCGGAAGGGCATGCGTTTGACCCTGTTTTCGAAGAGGTTGCTCCCATTTTGAAAGCGCATGATTTGGCATTAGGCAATTTGGAGACGACCTTCTCCGGCAAAAGGCTGCTGGGCTCTCCCGGCATCCGGCCAAAATGCAACTGCCCTAGAGAACGGAGAAGTCCAAGAACAGGCCTTCCTGTTTTTAATTGTCCGGATGAGCTGGCAGGTTCGCTGAAAAAGGCGGGGTTCCATGTCCTGACGACAGCCAATAACCATTGCATGGACGGCGGGCGCAGCGGGGTGAAACGAACGTTGCAGGTTCTGGATGCGCACCAGCTTCAGCACACGGGAACGGCGCGTTCTGCGAAAGAAGCTCAAGGGCCGCTGATCGTGGATGTGAAAGGCGTACGTATCGGCATAGTAGCCTATACCGAGAAAACCAATGCCATACCGGTACCGCAGAGGTGGCTGGTTAATCGGTTCAATGCGAATCAGATGAAGGCGGATATTCGGGCAATGAAGAATAAAGCAGACTTTATCATAGCTTGTCTTCATTTCGGTAAAGAGTATAGGAACTACCCGGACAACGGTCAGAAAAAGTGGATGGAATTCCTGTTCAGGCAAGGTGTGAACGCCGTCTTAGGGGCGCATCCGCATGTGCTTCATCCGGTCACTCAAACCGTGATGAAAGATAAATACGGCGCAGAACGAACGCGCATCGCCGCTTCTTCTTTAGGGAATTTCGTATCTTCGAAATTGACGAAGGGGACGAATACGGTTCGGGGCATGATTCTGTCGCTCACCCTGACGAAGCATGACAATGGTCGTACGGATATCAGCGGAGTTGAGCAAATCCCTACCATTGTGGAGCGGAGAAAGGGGGAGACGACGGCGTACACTGTCGTTCCGGAAAGATGACGTTGGGTGCGTGTCTGCGCAAATGTTGAAAACAAGCTTAACGCAGCGGGAGTGGGGCGAAAAGCCTCACGGAGGGTCGGTAAAGTTGCTTTTCATCGCTAACGTATGCTGAATGTGCCTCGTGTCTGCGCTAACGTCGTAAAAAAAGCTTAACGCAGCGGCGGGGCAAAAAGCCCCAGCGCTTGGTTAAAGTTGTTTTTCATCGCTAACGTATGCCGAATGTGCCTCGTGTATGCGCTAACGTCGTAAAACAAGCTTAACGCAGCGGCGGGGCAAAAAGCCCCACGCATGGTCTTTAACGTTGCTTTTCATCGCTAACGTATGCTGAATGTGCCTCGTGTCTGCGCTAACGTCGTAAAACAAGCTTCACGTAGCGGGGAGTGGCAAAAAGCCCCACGCATGGTCTGTTAACGTTGCTTTTCATCGCTAACGTATGCCGAATGTGCCTCGTGTCTGCGCTAACGTCGTTAAAACAAGCTTAACGCAGCGGCGGGGCAAAAAGCCCCACGCATGGTCTGTTAACGTTGCTTTTCATCGCTAACGTATGCCGAATGTGCCGCTGCACCCCTCTTACATTGCACTTTATGCATCATAAGAGGTGCTCCGCGCCTTAAAACTCGCAGTTCATTGTACTAAGTACAACGAACTTGCCCGAAATGGCTGAAATAAACGACATTTCAGCCAAAAACATTGTACTTTGTACAATATAGAGAAGCGCCGGAGTCAAATTCCGCCTATATTGTTGTACTTTGTACAACGTAGATAGACCGTCAGGCAGAATGCCTAACGGTCTTTTTCCCTTTTGCTATAGCTACCCCTTGCAAAGAGAACTACAAGCCGCTATTTGTTCCAAATCGGCTGTTTTCTGCAGTTGAGCGGAACTACAGGGTCTTATCCGCTTCCTCGTTGTTGCCATTCCGCTTAAATCGGCGAAATAGAGGACCGTAGTTCCCTCCAGGCTGCCACATCGCAGTTTTCCAGACAAATAGAGGATCGTAGTTCCCAACAATCAGCCCCCCACTATAATCACTGCAGCCCGCCTAGGCAAAGCCCCCAACGGCCGTAGTCTCGTCCACCGCCACCGTCACCGCGCCCACCACCGCTCCACCCCAACCCCCACTGTTTCACCCACCGATGAGACGGTTAAGCATACTATAGGCTGGCACCCCGCCTTAACAAAAATTTCAAATCTTTTTTCTGTCCCATGTCGGATTGTATAAGATTCCATAGTTTGACATTAAGATTTAAAGACATCAAGTGTAAGTTAACATGACAAATAGTTTACATCGTTAAGCTTTTAAGCGAAGGGGGGGTTCCATTGATCTCATTCCAGCAAGTAGAGAAGCATTACGGCGATTTTCATGTGCTCAAGGGAATTGATCTTCAGGTTCAGCAGGGGGAAGTTGTTGTCGTCGTCGGTCCGTCAGGTTCAGGCAAAAGTACGCTGCTCAGATGCATCAATCGACTGGAAACGATCACCAGCGGCGAACTGACCGTAAACGAGCGCAAAGTCAGCGACAGAAAGACGGATATCAACAAGCTGCGCCGTGACATTGGGATGGTCTTCCAGCATTTTAATCTGTATCCGCATAAAAAGGTCATTGATAACATCACGCTTGCGCCCATGAAAGTGCTCGGCCTGCCGAAGAAGGAAGCGGAAGAAACGGCGATGTACTACCTCGAGAAGGTAGGCATTCAGGACAAAGCCGGAAGCTATCCCTCGCAACTTTCGGGCGGTCAGCAGCAGCGGGTAGCGATAGCCAGGGGGCTGGCGATGAAGCCGAAAATTATGCTCTTCGACGAACCGACATCGGCCCTTGATCCAGAGATGGTGGGCGAGGTGCTGGACGTCATGAAGGCGCTGGCGCACGAGGGAATGACGATGGTTGTGGTCACGCACGAGATGGGCTTTGCCCGGGAAGTGGCGGATCGCGTTGTTTTTATGGATAAAGGGCAAATCGTCGAAGAATCGCCTCCGGAGGAGTTTTTCGTCAATCCGAAAGAAGAGCGGGCACGACTATTTCTCAACCGCGTTCTCAATCACTAATAATCGATCTGCATCACTAACCTCGCGTTTTGAATCACTAATATTTGTTCTGCATCACTAATCTCGCGTTCTGTTTCACTAATATCCGTTCTGCATCACTAATCTCGCGTGCTCTGTCACTAATATTCGTTCTGCGTCACTAATCCACCGTTCTTTTAATAATGAGGAGATGAACTTATATGATAGCTAAAAAGTGGAATTTTATCGTGATGTTAACAGCCGTATTCGCATTGGCAGGGTGTGCCTCAACATCAACGTCCACCTCGGGAGGGGCATCCAGTACGCCAGCAGGTTCGCCGGCAGCAAGCGCGAACACAACAAGCACGGCCAAGCCGGCAGGCGGGGCATCGGTTCTTGACGAGATCAAGAGCAGAGGCAAGCTGGTCGTTGGCGTCAAATACGACACGAAGCTGTTCGGCCTGAAAAATCCGACAGGCGGCGAAGTGGAAGGCTTCGACGTGGACATCGCCAAAGCGCTGGCGAAGGAAATTCTCGGCGATGAGAAGAAAATCGAGCTGAAGGAAGTAACGTCCAAGACGCGCATCCCGATGCTCGACAACAAGGAGATCGACATGATTGTCGCCACGATGACGATCACGGACGAGCGCAAGAAGCAGGTTGAATTCTCCGATGTTTATTTTAAAGCGGGACAGTCCCTGCTTGTCAAGAAAGGCAGTCCGATCAAATCGGTTGCCGATATTAAAAAAGGCACCAAAGTACTGGCGGTAAAAGGCGCTACGTCCGTTGGAAACATTAAAGCCAAAGCACCGGAGGCAACGGTACTGGAATTCGATAATTACCAAGATGCTTTCAGCGCCCTCAAAGCGGGGCAAGGGGATACGCTGACTACGGATAATGCGATCCTCTACGGCATGGTGGCGCAGGATCCGAACTTTGCCGTCGTCGGTGAGCCGTTCACGGATGAGCCTTACGGCATCGCGATGAAAAAAGGCGAAACAGCGCTTCAAACCGTGGTCAACGACAGCCTGAAGAAGCTGCAATCAAACGGTGAATACGACAAGCTTTATAAGAAATGGATCGGCGAGGCGCCATCCAAATAACCAAGATCAGATGGGTGGCCGCAAGCTGCCCATCTTCTGTCTATGAGGGGGGCACAAGCCGATGCCGGATTTCTCAATTTTCACCGACCATATTGATATCTTTATGAAGGGCTTTGTTAACACCATCTGGGCTAGTCTCATTGCTTTAATCGGCAGTTTTATTCTGGGGACGCTAATCGCCATATGCCGGATTTCTTCGGTAAAACCCCTGCAGTGGGTAGGTACGGCTTACGTGGAATTCATTCGAAACATTCCGCTATTGCTCGTCGTTTTTGTCTTCTTTTATGGTTTGCCTTCCCTTGGCGTTACCCTGAGCGGCTTCGTATGCGGAACCTTGGGGCTGACGGTGTACACGGCAGCTTTCATCGCCGAGGCGATCCGCGCCGGCATTATGTCAGTGCCGCTCGGCCAATCGGAAGCCGCGAGGTCCTCAGGGCTGACCTACGGGCAAGCGATGTGGCATGTCGTCCTTCCGCAAGCGATCAAAATCGTCATACCGCCACTGAGCAACCAGTTTATTAACCTGGTTAAGAATTCGTCGGTGCTAGGGGTGTTTGCGGGCCTTGATCTTATGTATTTCGGGGATATGATAGCCAGCGAGACATACGCCACATTTGATACGTATATTTTCGTCGCTGTTCTTTACTTGCTTTTAACGCTGCCGCTAAGCTACGGCGCCTTGTATCTGGAACGTAAGCTGGCGAGGGGGTGAATGAATGGATATTTTGCATGCTTTCTCAGTGGATAATATGAGATTTATTCTCGAAGGATTTTACATGACGCTAAAAGTTGCCTTGATTTCCATCATTCTCAGCTTTCTTGTAGGCTGCATCGTGGGAACGATTCGTTATACGAAACTGCCCATCGTTTCACCTATTTTAGGCATAGCCGTAGAGCTGCTTCGCAACTTGCCGCTGCTGCTGATCATTTTCTTCGCCCGGTTTGCCCTGCCGGATGTCGGCATTAAGCTCGGTCCGATGAATGCGACGATTGTGGCGCTAACGCTTTTTGAAGGGGCGATGATCGCAGAAATTGTGCGAAGCGGGCTTACTTCCATCGACAAAGGGCAGATCGAAGCCGCTCGTTCTTCTGGACTAAGTTATGTCCAAACGCTTTGGCATATCGTGATTCCACAAGGTCTTCGCCGTATGGTTCCTCCGCTGGTCAGCCAGTTTATCTCCTTGCTCAAAGATACATCTCTTGCCATTGTTATTTCCTTGCCTGAACTGATGCATCATGCGAAAATAGTAATTGGACAAAGTTATAGCTATACCTTACCGATTCTGTTTGTCGTGGCTGTGCTTTATTTTGCAGTCAATTATGCATTATCGTTGGCGGCGCGAAGATTTGAAGCGAGAATGGTGTAGAGAATTTGAGCGGAAAGAGGAGTTATTGACATCATGTTACACTTGAGTTGGGAAATGTTATTGTTCGTCATCATTGGAGGGTTTGTGGCTGCCTATGTCGATTCGGTCGTGGGAGGCGGGGGATTAATCGCTTTGCCTGTTCTTCTGGCAACGGGATTGCCGCCGGCTATTGCGCTGGGAACGAATAAACTGGCTGGCACAATGTCGTCGCTGACGAGCACCATTTCCTTTATGCGTTCAGGAAATATCGATTTCAAAGCAGTAAAAGGCTTATTTCTTTTATCTTTAACAGGAGCCGTTTGCGGAACGATGGTACTTCGGCAGATTCCTTCGGATTTTCTTAAGCCGTTGGTCGTCGTCATGCTGATCCTGATCACCATTTACACGCTTTTTCGGAAAAATTGGGGGAGCAACTCGACGTTCCGCCAGTACTCGACCAAGACAGCCCTTCTCATGGGAGGTGCCGCTTTCGGCTTAGGCTTTTATGACGGCTTTTTTGGACCGGGTACGGGTTCCTTTCTTATATTCGTTTTTCTTATGTTAGGTTTTGATTTTGTGAAAGCGGCTGGGAATGCCAAAATGCTCAATTTCGGAAGCAATATAGCGAGCTTGGCTACGTTCATGGTGCTGGGTTCCATCAACTACGGGATCGGGATTCCGATGGGAATCGCGATGATTTGCGGCTCATTATTAGGGTCGCGTATGGCAATCCGCAAAGGCTCAGCGTATGTGCGCCCTTTATTTCTTACCGTATGTATACTTCTAATTAGCAAGCAGATATGGGATCTCATCTAGGGGGTGATCGGCTGGGACGCTTGAAAAATGAAGGGCTACAAATGATTCTCATCGCCATTGTGACAGCAATTGCTGGCGAGTTCAAAATAACGCCCTTCAGCGGCGAAGTGTTTCGGATTGGTCTTGGGAGCAGCACTTTTCTTCTGTGCCTGCTCTTGCTCAAACATTTGCCTTATATCTATACAGGCCTTATTACCGGCATTACCGTTTTGCTGTTTCGTTCCATAGAAGCGGGGATCATGACACACGGAGCTGTATCGCTTGGCTGGAGCATGCAGACCCATTTGCCTGCGATGCTGTACTATATAGCTTTTGCGGTGGGCATGAGCTGGATAAAGCAGAAAATGGGGAAATTCCACCCCCTCGTGCTTGGCGTATTCCTATCGCTTATTGATCTCATGTCCAATGAGATTGAGCTGTTGGCGCGCAGCGTCATTTTCGATACTCCCTACAAGTTTTCACAGCAGTTAGTGTATATTTCGGTAACTGCCCTTGTAAGAAGCTACTTTATAGTAGGCATTTACAGCAGCGTGACCATTCATCAGATGAGGGTCCTCCACAGTGAGCAGCAGAAGCGAATGGAACAGATGCTCAATACGAACAGCGGATTATATGGCGAGGTGTTCTACCTGCGTAAGTCCATGGAAACGATTGAGCAGCTGACAGCCAAAAGCCACAATTTATACGAAAGAGTGAATGGCTCGGGGCTAAAGAGCTATGCCCGCACGATTTTGGAAATCACGCAACAGATCCATGAGGTAAAAAAAGACTCACAGCGCATCCTTGCCGGCTTATTAAAGCTGTTTGACCGGGAATTCGCCTCAAATATGAGGCTGGCGGAAATCATCGAGTTCGCGATAAAATCCAATCTGGGATACAGCGCGATGATCGGCAAACGGATTCAATTCACCACTGATTTGCGCATTAATTATGATTCGGATCACTATCTTCCTCTGCTGACGGTTATGAATAATCTGTTGTCCAACAGTGTGGAGGCGATCGAAGATCAGGGGACGATTCACGTAAGTGTATACGGAAGCGGCGCTGAAACGATTCTGACAGTCTCGGATACGGGAACGGGGATTGCTGATCTGGAGAAAGATATGATTTTTGAGCCTGGCTTCACGACGAAATTCAATCAGGAAGGCTTTGCTGCAACCGGCATCGGGCTTTCTCACGTACGGGATATTGTTCATTCCTTAGGCGGGGATATTCATTTGCGTTCTGATGAGCTTGGCTCGCAGACAACTTTTGTGATCACCTTATTGACCGATACGTTGAAAAAAGGAGCGTAGAGATCATGCTGTCTTTCGGAATTGTGGACGATGATGCGGTAAGCAGGCTGATGCTGCACAAAATTATTGAAAAAGGCGGATTAGGTGAAGTCGTAGGAACGGCAGGCAGCGGGAGCGAAGGGGAAAGAGTGCTGCTCGAAACGTCCCCGGATGTCGTTGTCATCGATCTGCTGATGCCGGATCAGGATGGCATTGAGACCATCATTCGGCTCAAGGAGCAAGGTTTTCAAGGCAAGTACGTCATGATTTCGCAGATAGAAAATAAAGAGATGATCGGCAAAGCCTACCAGGCCGGCGTCGAATACTATATTCAAAAGCCGATTAACAAAATCGAAGTGGAAGCGGTGCTTTCCAAGGTCAATGAACAGTGGAAGATCAGCCGTTCCCTGAAGGAAATTCAGGACTCTTTGACGAAGTTGAGCCTATTGAATCTTAATCCGGAGAGCCCTCGTAAAAAGCGCAGTGTGCGCGAGATCGTCCAACCGATTCTCATGGACATGGGCATTGTCGGGGAGAGCGGGAGTCGGGATGTGACGGACATTATCGAACAGCTGACGAAGCATCATCGCGGTGACGGGATACCGCCACTGAAGGAGTTGTATGAGACGGCGGCTCGCAGCCACAAACTGCAAGAGTCCGATGTGGAAAAAGAAGGGAAGGCCGTCGAGCAGCGCATTCGCCGCGCCGTTATGGCTGCCTTAGCCCATATAGCCAGCATCGGTTTGACGGATTACAGCAATCCGAAATTTGAGCATTATGCGCCGCTCTATTTTGAGTTTCAGGATGTCCGTTTGAAAATGAAAGAAATCGATGAGAATTTGAAGTCGGAGAAAAGTAAAATTAACATCAAAAAGTTTCTCCAGGTCCTTTATTTGGAAGTCACGGACAAGATGCGAAGCGAGCATTAGGCCCGGAAGATGGGCGTATTGCGGTTGCGAATTGACCGACGGTTATGATATGATTTTGTACATATGAAGAAAAGGAGGTGAAGGTAGGATGAATCGAGAGTTTGTGAACAACCGTGTGAGCCAGTTACCTATCGCGATGGCTGGCATCGTTCATGCATTTGCGTGCAACGGGAGAAGTCTGTCAAAATTTGCTCATATGGCATCACAACTCACGAGAAGACACCTACCTTAACCTCAATCGGATGATCCGCTGAAGGCCGTAGGAATTTTCCTGCGGCCTTTTTTGCTGCGTTCAAGATGTTCAGGATAGGGTCTTCCATAACCAAGGAGGATCCTTCACGATGTTAATGATAAATGGTCAAAATATAAAGAAATACCACGGCGCCCAGTTGGTGCTGGCGGACGTTACGTTTGAAATTCACGAAGGCGAAAGAATCGGATTGGTCGGACGGAATGGGAGCGGCAAATCGACCTTGCTGCGCCTCATTTCCAAAATGGAAAAGCCGGACGAAGGGCTGCTAACGGTGCGTAAAGATACACGAATCGGTTACTTGGCCCAGATTCCGACGGAATGGGAGAGCGGCACCGTGTACGATGTGCTCGCGGCTAGTTTTGCGGAGCTGCTGGAGTGCCGGGGCGAGATGACGGAGCTGGAACAGCGCATGTCGGAGCCTGCTGCGGACGGTCAGCTTGATCAGCTGCTCGGGCGGTATGCGCGGCTGCAGGAGCGTTTTGAGCGGGAAGGCGGCTATGACCTGGACGCTAGAATCGACCAGGTGGCAACCGGACTCCGCATTGCCCGCGAGGTATACGAGCGAAGCTTCGCTTCGCTATCCGGTGGGGAAAAGACGAAGATTGCGCTCGCTTCCCAACTGATCGGCAAGCCGGATGTCCTGCTGCTCGATGAGCCGACGAACCATCTTGATTTATTTGGCGTTGAATGGTTGGAAGAGTACTTGACCCATTATGAAGGCGCTTGTTTTATCGTGTCTCATGACCGCTACTTTTTAGATCGGGTCGTTACCCAAATTGTCGAGTTGGAGGACGGGGAGTCTTCGACGTATCTGACCTCCTATACGGAATACATGAAGGAGAAAGAAGTCCGACTGCTGCAGCAATTCGCGGATTATCAGGAGCAGCAGAAGGTCATCAAGAAAATGAAAGAGACCATTAAACAGCTCATGGAGTGGGGGCGTATCGGAGGAAATGATAAGTTTTTCCGCAGAGCGGCATCGATGCAGAAAGCGTTGGATCGCATGGAGAAGCTGAAGCGCCCTGTTCTTGATCCGAAAGCGGCTGAATTCGGGCTGAAGTTGGATGATCGCTCCGGCAAGCGGGTCATTGTGTTTGATGGCGTAAGCAAGCGGTACGGGGACAAAGTGCTGCTGCGGCAAGCAAGCGGCTTGCTCGAGTATGGCGAGAAAGTGATGCTTCTGGGGCATAACGGTTCAGGGAAGACGACGCTGCTGAAAATGCTTTTGGGCGAGGTGCAGCCGGATGGCGGCAAGCTGGAAATCGGCGCGCGCGTGGACATCGGGTACTTGGCACAGCAGGAGTACCCCGAGGATCAGAAGAAGACGGTATTGGCTTACTTTTGCGAGGAAGCGAAGCTGGAAGAAGGGGAAGCTAGAAGCCGGCTCGCCGCTTATTTGTTCTATGGCGCCGATGTTTTCAAGCCGGTTAGCTCGCTCTCAGGCGGAGAATGGACGCGGCTGCGGCTGGCGTTGCTCGTGCTGCGCAAGCCGAATCTGCTCATTTTGGATGAGCCGACGAATCATATGGACATAACCTCAAGGGAGGCGCTGGAGGAAGCGCTTGAGGAGTTTCCAGGCACGGTGCTTGCGGTGACGCACGACCGTTACTTCATCAACCGGCTGTCCCAAAAAATCTGGGAGCTGGATCAAGGGCGCATCACCGTTTATTTGGGCAGCTTTGATGACTACAAAGCGAAAAGCGCGCAGCTGCGCGCGGCGCAGGCACGCAAGTCGGATGCCGCTCCGGTGGCGAAGTCCGCCGGAGCAGGGTCACAGGCAGCGGCGGCCAAGGCGGAGCCGCATGCGGCATCTGTTCCGCGCGGGAAGTCACGCAGATCGGCTGCGTTCGCGCGCGAGCGGCTGGAGCGGGACATCGCGGAAGCGGAGGCGCGGCTCGGCGGGCTCGACCAGGCGCTGGAGAATCCGGCGCCTGAGGAGCTGAGCCGCCTCTGGGCAGAGCGCGAAGCGGCCCAGGGGGATCTGGATCGGCTGTATGCGGAGTGGATACAGCTTGAGGAATAAGAGGAGGAGCCTGCGGGCTCCTCTTTTTTGTGGCGGCGGAAGAGAGGTGGAACTACGATCCGCTATTTGGAGGTAAAGCGCCCCTTTGCCCTGTTAAAGGGAACTAGGGGGGCGCTATTTCACTTGAATGGGCCGATATGCAGGCAGATGCGCGCGGATAGGGTCCTGTAGTTCCGCTAGGTCAGCGATATCGGCTGATTTAGCCGAAATAGCGGACTACAGTTCCGCTAAATCTAGTTCAAAGCCGCGGCTTAACCTTGTGCTCTAGCCCCGCCGCTAAACCTGGACCCAACGCACAGGGATCTCCACGCGATGAGGCGAATACTGGCCGCTGCACTGCTCAAGCAGCAAGCTTACGGCTGAGAGCGCCATCTGCTCCTCATCCTGCAGCACGTGCGAGATTCCCGGGATTTCCGGATCATCGAAGGACACGAGCTCGGTATTAGGATTCAGTCCTTCCTCTTCATGTAGGGCATGATGCGTAAGCCTCGCCATCTCGGCTGTTAAAGCAAAAACAGCTGTTATGTGGGGATGTTGATGCAGAAATGTAGCCACATAAGCTGAGGTGTCGCCGGTTCTGAGGATGTCGATGGGCACGTGACACCATAAGCTTTTATCAATGGGAAAGTTGTTATCAATATAAGCCTTTTCGAAGCCATGAGTGCGATCCTCTATGGTTGTATTCGTATTATCCGGGGAAATAAGCGCAATTTGCCGATGTCCCTCAATGAGCAGACGGTCTACGGTTTCATAGGCGCCTCCCCAATTATCGGATGTAATGCGGTACGTATCGATATTACGCAAGTAGCGGTCAATGAAGACAAAAGGGTATTTGTCTAAAGACAAACGCAGCAGCGATTCGTTATAACTCTCATCTTCCGTAGGGAAAACAATGATGCCGCGGACGCCCTCCGTGTTCGTAAGCTGCTCTACGGCACGGGACTCTTCATGGGAAGATTCCCGAGTGATATGCAGGACAAGCTGATAACCAGCTTCCTTGACATAAAACTCGACATAATCGACTAGTCGTTGGATGACCTTTGTTTTCATTGTAGGGATAATCAAACCAATGTAATTGTAATTTTGCGCAGCTGGCAAAACGGGGAAAGAACGCGTCGCCGCCGTTTCCGTGGTCGAGGTTACCGGATCTGGCGAAACGAAGGTTCCCTTCCCTTGAATGCGCGTGACGAGCCCCTCGTCCACGAGAGCGGCCAGGGCATTTTTCACCGTAATTTTGCTGACCCTAAATTCATCCATGAATTCCTGCTCGGAAGGCACGCGGTCTTTGGGCCGAAGCTCTCCTGAAAGGATCTTATCTTTGATGGATTGGTAAATTTGTCGATAGAGAGGAACCTTATTCATTCTAGCATCACCTGATTCTTCGTAATCTAGCTAATTTCATTGTACTTAGTAAATGAGCAAAAGGGAATATATTTAATATAATAAATATGATTTTATACTAAATTGGTTATATAAATATGGAATTTTATGTACTATAATTCGATGTGTAAAGCGCTTACAAGTTGTTAATTCCAATCTAGGGGGAATCATTGTTATGAAAAGGAAGCTTCAAGTAACTTCAGCTGCGGTCCTGGCATCGATGCTTTTACTATCTGCTTGCACATCAAGCCCGAGCTCCACGCAAAGTAATAGCGCAACCAAGCCAGGCGAGCCGGTCAAGCTGAGCTTCTGGACGTTTAATGAACTGCATCAGAAATTTTTTGAAAGCATGGCCGAGTCATGGAATAAAGATCATCCTGATCAGTCGATCAAACTAGAAGCGACAACGTTCCCTTATGATGATAACCACAACAAACTGCTTGTTGCGCTGCAATCCGGTACAGGTGCTCCTGATATGGCTGACATTGAAATCAGCAAGATTGGAAATTTCCTGAAAGGCGATGTGCAGCTTACCCCTCTCAACGATATCGTTGAGCCGGAGAAAGCGAATCTGGTCATGTCTCGACTCGATAATTATGCCAAAGACGGCAAATATTACGGCATCGATTACCACGTTGGTGCTCAAGTCATCTACTATAACAAGGATATTCTCGATAAAGCGGGTGTGAATGCGGATAACATTAAGACGTGGGACGATTATGAAAATGCAGGCAAACAGGTTCTCGCAAAAACCGGAAAGCCGATGACGACCGTCGAAACGCAGGATCAGTGGAGCTTTTGGCCACTCGTCGTTCAGCATGGATCAGATTTTCTGGATAAAAGCGGTAACGTAACACTGGGAGATCAAGCGAATACGGATGTGCTGTCTTACCTTCAAAAGCTGGTGAAGGAGAAAGTAGCTATTGTGGCTCCGGGCGGCTTTCATCATGCCGAAGAATACTACGGCTTTATGAATAAAGGCGGCGCAGCTTCGGTCTGGATGCCGATGTGGTATATGGGGCGCTTTACGGACTACATGCCTGATCTCAAAGGTAAAATCATCATTAAACCTATGCCGGTATTTAAACAAGGCGAGATGCGCTCTTCCGGAATGGGGGGCACGGGAACGGTCATTACGAAGCAATCGAAGAATCAAGACATAGCTAAGAAATTCCTGTCCTATGCCAAATTGTCTAAAGAGGGGAACATCCAGATTTGGTCGCAGCTCGGATTTGACCCGATCCGCTCAGATGTGTGGAACGACCCGGCGCTGAAAGCGGATAACAAATTCACCGCATATTTTGGCAAGAATCTGTGGGACGTTCTCATTTCTGTAAAAGGTGAAATTGCGCCTACGAATATTAAGGAGAAGACGCCGGCCGTTTCCGATTACCTGAAGACAAAAGCAATTTTCCAAGCGCTGAATGATTTGAAGGATCCGAAACAAGTCCTGGACGATGCCGTGAAAAATATCAAGTAGTTCGAACGCCTCGCGTTCCGCTGCTGGCTTTGCCTGAGCTGAATGATACGGCTGAGATGAAGCCGGCAGCGCTTCTAGAGAGGAGTAGCGATAGTCGATATGAGTAAATTTCTGTATTCCTCCCGGGTAGCTCCCTATGTATTTGTTTTGCCCTTTGTATTGTCTTTCCTCATATTTTTTGCCTATCCGGTAGTAACGACGGTGGTCATGAGCTTCCAAGAGGTGCTTCCGGGTCAAACGCATTTCATTGGGCTGGCCAATTATAAAAATTTATGGAGCGAGTCTTTTTTAACGGCACTGAAAAATAGCAGCAGGTATACGTTCTGGACCATTCTGGTGTTAATCCCGCTGCCCCTTGTGCTTGCTGTATTCCTTAACGGGAAGCTCACCAAAGCGAGCGCTTTTTTCCGTTCTGCTTTGTTTATTCCGTCACTCACTTCTGTTGTTGTGGCGGGGACGATATTCCGGCTTGTTTTCGGCAGTTTGGACGAGGCTGTGATGAACGGTTTCCGTCATTTGTTAGGCCTGCCGAGCATTAACTGGCTTGCGGGCTCAACGACAGGCATGCTTGTCATGGTCATACTGGCGACTTGGCGTTTTACCGGTGTCAATATCATTTATTTCTTGTCAGCGCTGCAAAGCATTCCGCATGAGCTATATGAGTCGGCGGAAATTGACGGCGCGAACAAATGGAACCGCTTCTGGCGCATTACACTGCCTTTATTGAAGCCGGTTGCAATTTATGTCATTACGATTTCTATCTATGGCGGCTATTCTATGTTTACCGAGAGCTTCATTCTGTGGAATGGCAATCGCTCCCCCAATGACATTGGTTTGACGATGATTGGCCTGCTCTACAGGGAAGGTATCGAGCGAAATAATTTGGGATTCGGTTCCGCCATTGGCATTACTTTGTTAGCGATTACGATGGTATTGAATGTCATTCAGCTAAAATTTTTCGGATTATTTAAAAAGGAGGACTAGGACATGCAAATGGAACGAAACAAATTCCTTCAATCCTCCTTATTGTTCTTACTGTTTGCCGTACTTGCGATTCTCGCTTTGTTCCCGTTCTACAGTCTGGCTTTGGCCTCGTTAAAACCATCCAAAGAGATGCTGCGTTACGGGCTTAATGTGAAGCTGCAGCCGGAACTGTTATCTTTTCATAACTATTCGTTTCTGTTTTCTGCCTCCGCCAAGAAGTACTTGATATGGTATAAGAACAGTATCGTGATCTCGGTTGTTTATACCGTATGCTGTTTACTTTTATCCTCTATGGTGGGTTACGGGCTGGCGATGTACCGTTTTGTCGGGAGAAATCTCATTTTCCTCTTCGTGCTCTTGGTCATGATGGTACCCGTTGAAATTATTATGCTCCCTCTTTATAAGCAGATGATCAGCTTCCGTTTAATCGATACGTATACCGGGGTTATTCTGCCATTTGTCGTAGCGCCGCTGCCGATCTTCTTTTTCCGGCAATATGCGGCTGGACTGCCGAAGGATTTCCTTGATGCGGGGAGAATTGACGGCTGCTCGGAGTACGGGATCTTTTTCAAAATCATGATGCCCTTGATGGCGCCGGCTTTCGGGGCTATGGCCATCCTGCAGGCTCTTGCCAGCTGGAACAGCTTTGTCTGGCCGCTAATTGTGCTCAAAACAGGTGAGAAGCTGACGCTGCCCATCGGCCTATCCAGCTTAGTCACGCCTTACGGCAACAACTACGATATTCTTATAGCCGGGTCCGTGCTGGCGATCGTACCGATCCTAATTGTTTTTATTTTCTTCCAACGGTTTTTCGTATCGGGGCTTACGGTTGGCGGTGTGAAAGGCTGACAGTGGGACTGACAAACTGACAAATTGATATTCACAGATAGCGTTAAAGGAGACTAACTTATGAAAAACTTGGAAACCAACGTCATCAAACCTCTTTTGGAGCAGCGTGCTGATCCTTGGGTATATAAGCATACAGATGGATTTTATTACTTTACAGCGTCGGTACCGGAATATGATCGCATTGAAGTGCGTCGCTCTGCGACAATCGAAGGTTTAAGTGAGGTGAAGCCAGTTGTAGCCTGGCGGAAATATAGCGAAGGCCCTCTAAGCGCCAATATTTGGGCGCCGGAGATCCATTTTGTAGCGGACAAATGGTATATCTATTTTGCTGCGGCTAGAACGACTGAAACGAATGAAGGGCTATTTGACCACCGGATGTTTGTTCTTGAAAATGATGCAGCCAATCCTCTGGAAGGGGAGTGGGTGGAGAAGGGGCAGCTGCGCACCGAGTGGGAGAGTTTTGCGTTGGATGCTACCTCCTTCGAACATCGTGGAATCCGGTATTTGGTTTGGGCGCAGAAAGATCCTGACATTGTTGGAAATTCGAACCTGTATATTTCGGAAATGAGCAGCCCCTGGACCCTCCAAGGCAAGCAGGTTATGATTACGACGCCGCAGTATGATTGGGAAATCATCGGCTTCAAGGTGAATGAGGGTGCAGCGGTATTAAAGGCCAATGGACGCATCTTCATCTCTTTTTCCGCAAGCGCAACAGACTTCAATTACTGCATGGGGCTGTTAACAGCAGACGAAGACGCGGATTTGTTGGACCCGCAGTCGTGGTCAAAATCAAAATCGCCGGTTCTCTCCACCGATGAGCACATCTCCCTTTATGGGCCTGGGCATAACAGTTTTACCGTGTCTGAAGATGGTACACAAGATATTCTCGTGTTCCACGCTAGGAATTACAAAGAGATTGAAGGCGATCCGCTTTACGATCCCAATCGCCATACATTTGTCCGCGTACTGAAGTGGCATGAGGACGGCACACCGGACTTTGCAGGTTCCGTGCTTGGCGATTAGAAAGCAGATAAGGGCTGTTCCGAAAGGTCTGAAAGGGCCGAGGGATGGCTTTTTTTGTTCCCTTGGCGCCTCGCCTTTATTTTGCAACCGTTCCGCCACGGTTCCGACATGGAAGTCGATTATCACAATATGATAAGCTTAGAGTACTACATAAAGGAGGCGATAGCTGTGATTCAAGTCTTTCCTGCACATACGCGTAACAGTTCAGATTTAGGCTGGCTCAAAGGGTATAAGAGCTTTTCGTTTGGTGATTATTTTGATGAAAATAATACGGGTTTCGGGGTTATGCGCGTTTGCAATTATGATGAAATTGCCGCGGGCCGCGGTTTTGGTCCTCATCCGCACAGCGATATGGAAATTGTCAGCGTCGTTCTCAGCGGAGCGATTAAGCACGAGGATAGTTTAGGAAATGTGGCGATTACGGCAGTTGGCGGCGTTCAGCGCATGTCAGCGGGCAGCGGCGTGATTCATGCCGAATATAATGCCTCGGATTCGGAGCCGCTCAGCTTGTTCCAGCTTTGGTTTATGCCGGCGAAGCGGGGCACGGAGCCGTCCTTCGAGAATGTGACCTATGTGCCGGAGGCCATGACGAATGCCCTGCTGCCGGTCGTAACACCTGAAGGCGGCGAGCACCAAGCGAAAATCTATCAGGATATGAGCATCTATCTCAGCAAGCTGGAAGCTGGTAAAGAGCTGATCTTCAATCAGGGCGAGAATCGGCGTATTTTCCTTATGGTCATTAGCGGGAAATTAGAGGCCAATCAGGCTCAGCTGGAAACTATGGACAGTGCGCGGATGGAGGCGGAGTCGACGCTTGTGCTCCGTGCTGCGGAAGATGCGCATTTCATGGTAATCGATCTGCCATAACAAGGAGGCTGCGGAGATGAAGGAACAATTTTTGGTGAAACATGCGGTGGGCGGCCGGGCATTTATCGATACAGGCAAGCAGCCGGTTGAGTATCTGTATAAGCAAGTAGAAAACCAATGGGTTTTTACCGTGAAGATTGATAGGGAGCGTATTGCTGAGCTTTTAAAATGGAAAGATGAACTTAATGTTTTTGTTTTTCAAGCGTTTGAGAATCAACCCACACGGAAAGTATGGTTCTATGTTGGCGATGACGCCGTTCATTATTCAGAGGAGCAGGGCGAGTTGACGATTATTGCCGGCTCTCAAATCGCCTATGTACCGGAGCATTTTAGCGCACAATTGTAATAGATAAGGAGCCCTGAAGGCTTGAAGGCCAAGGGAGCTTCTATGAATCGGAATGGAGTTACACCTATGAAAGAAGTGCAGGATGTACAGGATCAACTGTTGGAGAAGGCAGTTCCTTTTATTAGAGAGTGTTACGCTGAACTAGGCAAAAGCGAAAGCGAGATGGAAGCTCGCATAGCCGAAATTACCCGTTCCATCGGGTATAAGGGTTCCTACGAGCACACGCTGCAAGAGCTGGAGCATGGGGCCAAAATGGCCTGGCGCAACAGTAATCGCTGCATCGGGCGATTGTTCTGGGAGACGCTGACTGTGCAGGATGCCCGTCATGCGGCAACGGAAGATGAGATGGCGCAAGCTCTCTTCCGGCATATTGAGACGGCGACGAATGACGGGAAAATTCGCCCGATGATTACGGTATTTTCACCTGTGCAGGGGGCAGGGGCAACGGCAGGCCCGGGGGCCTTTATTCATAATGCACAGCTAATTCGATATGCAGGTTATGAGACGGAGGATGGCATTGTGGGCGATCCGGCTTCTTTGCAGATCACGGCCATGTGCCAATCTCTTGGGTGGCAGGGAGCGAGAACGTCTTTCGATGTCCTGCCGCTAGTCCTTCAGATGGGGAATAACACGCCGAAATTCTATGAAATTCCGAGCGGACTGGTCAAGGAAGTCACTATCACGCATCCGGATATCTCGGCAATGGCGGATTTGCGCCTCCAATGGTACGCGGTGCCGATTGTTTCTAACATGTACCTGGAGATCGGAGGCATTCACTACTCGGCGGCTCCTTTCAACGGTTGGTACATGGGTACAGAAATCGGGGCTCGTAACTTCGCTGACGAAGCGCGATATAACATGCTGCCGCGTGTAGCGGAAGTGATGGGGTTAGATACTCGGCGCGACGCTTCCCTCTGGAAGGATCGTGCGCTTGTAGAGTTGAATGTGGCTGTGCTGCATTCTTTCCAGCAGCAGGGCGTAGCCATTGTGGATCATCATACCGCAGCGCGGCAGTTCAAACGGTTCGAGGAGAAAGAGGAAAAGGCGAGCCGTGAGGTCACAGGCGACTGGACGTGGCTGATCCCGCCGCTTTCTCCGGCGACGACGCATATTTTTCATCAGCACTATAGCAATGAAGTGAAGCTTCCCAATTTCTTTTATCGGGATGAAGAGTAGATTAAGGGGAGCAGGTGCCTTAGGCGGCCTGCTTTTTTTGTTGTTGCTCGATGTATGAGTGTGTCGCGTTAAGCAACCCAGCGCTCAGCCTGCCCGACTCGCGCCAAGCAACCCATTTGCTCTGCATGATCACGTCGCACCAAGTAACCCATGTGCTCAGCCTGCCCGCCTCGCACCAAGTAACCGATCCGCTCAGCCTGCCCGCCTCGCACCGGGTAACCCATCCGCTCAGTATGATCGCCACGCACCAAGTAGCCCATCCGCTCAGGCTGGCCGCCTCGCACCAAGTAGCCCATCTGCTCCGAATGCCGCCTCGCACCAAGTAACTCATCCGCTCAGCATGATCGCCTCACACCAAGTAACCCATCTGCTCCGAATGCCGCCTCGCACTAAGCAACCTATCCGCTCAGCCTGCCCGCCCCGCGCAATCCCCCGCACCCCATGTCTCTGTTGTACTTTCTACAACATAGAACAGCATTAACCCCCACCCCACCACTCTTCATTGCACAAAGTACAATGAATTCAACCCAAATAGCGCAAAATCGCGCTATTCCACCCAAAACGTTGTACAAAATACAACGTAGAAGGCGATAACGGCCAAACTGAGGCCATATTGTTGCACGTAATACAACATAGAGAGGCCGATGCCATTATTGGAAACCGCCATTGGAGGAATTCCAATGACAAGCCCATTTTGGCAATGAAATCGCACGCTTCATTGGAGTAAATCCAACGGGGCAGCAAACTATTGCCTCAAATACGCGGATTTGCGTAGAAGTGGTTGGATTTTGTCCAATGAAATCACACATTTGGCTTCTCATGAAGCCTCTTCAGTGGATTTCATCCAATGAAGCACACACATCCGCAGCCCATCTGATGCGACGCAAGCAGTTATGGCAACTGAACCACCACAATTGAACTGGCACTAAGTCCAGGTCACCAACTCCCGGCGTGGCCTAACTTTATTTTTAATCAACGAAAGCTGGTAGGCAATTTCACACGTCTGTAGTATGATTTGGCGAGAAACATGTGCACGAATCCAGAGAGAAAAGGGGAACCCCACATGTGGCAGAAGGTGGCTAATTGGAATACACTGCGCAATCAAATGCTGGCCGGCTTCGTATTCGTTATGATCATCGTGCTAATTTGCGCTGGAGCCATTACGTTCAACTCGGTGTCCACCCTCCTGAACACGAAAGCGGAAACACAGATGAAGCAAATCGCCTCGCAGGCGAACGGCAGACTCGAAGCGATCCTCACGCAAATTGACACGCTAACGCTGCAGGCTGTCAATGACGCCTATCTACAGCAGCTGTTTCTTTCCAATGTGCAAGGTAAAGAGGTGACCTTTGGCGAGAGGCAGGCGTTGTCGAAGATCGCCAATCATATACAATCTTATAGCGGTGTAAGCAATGTGGAGCTGTACACGACGGGATTTGTACGTTTGTTCCCACTGGACGATCAGAAAATGTCCGATCGGGTGGACAACAACTGGATCGAGCAAGCGGATAAGGAAAAAGGGAAGCTGGTCTGGATCGGGAATGATCCAAAGGAACCCGGTACGGTTCTAGCGATTCGACGGATCAACTTAATTGACCGTTGGTTTTCGAATGGCGGTTATTTACTTGTCCGAATTAACAGCAGCTACTTTGATTTTCAGAAACAGTTAACGGATACAGGCAGTCACCAGGAATTGCTGGTACTGGCAGACAGCTCAGGAACACCGATCATACCGGATGGTGAAGTTACGGACGGTGTGGGCGAGTTAATGCAGACTACCTCTCAGACGGTAACGATCAAACAGAAGCGCTATATTCTGGTGAAGCAGCCATCGGAACAAACCGGATGGACACTTATGATTTTGTATCCGGTCAGCGATATTACCGATGGGATTTCTGTTCTGCGCTGGGCCATTATCGTATCCGGGGCGATTGGGTCGGTGTTGTTCATTATTCTCTCATTTTTGCTCTCGATGATGATTACTCGGCCTATTCTAAGGCTTATGAGAGCCATGAGAAATACGCGGCAAGGCGTACTGACGCCGAACCTTACGAAAACGTATACAACCGAGTTGAACGATTTGAATATGACCTATAACCAAATGGTAGACAATATCAACGGACTCATTAAATTGGTTTATGAAAAAGAGGTCATCCAAAGCCGCACGGAACTGCAAGCGCTTCAGGCGCAGATTGATCCGCATTTTTTATACAATACGCTGGAAGCTTTGTACTGGTCTTTGCAGGATAAAGATGAGGAGGAACTCGCCGATCTTGTTGTTGCGATGTCCGATTTGTTCCGTTATGTGATCGGCAGCCCAAATAAGGATGAATGGGTGTCGATGGGAGAGGAATTGGAGCACATTAAGCGGTATTTGAGCATTATGGGTGTGAGGTTCGGTTCCCGCCTGGTCTGGGAAATCAACATTGACGATGCGTACAATCATGTCCTGATCCCCAAACTGCTAATTCAGCCTCTCGTAGAAAATGCAATCCTACACGGTTTAGAAGGAAAAACGGATCCTGGTCTTATCACAATCCGCGTAGAGCCTTCACCTTTGGAAGCTGCGGAACTGCGAATCACGGTCAGCGATGACGGACCGGGGATGAGCGGACAGACGCTCCAAGCCGTCAAGGATGCGATGGAACGTGGAGGCGCGCCGTCGGGTAAAGGAAAGGGCATGGCAATTTCCAATGTCCAGCGCCGCATTCAGTTATATTACCCAGCACTCGCAGAGGGCAGCAGAGGCTTGTCCATCCATAGTATTCCGCGCCAAGGGACAAGCGTTAGCTTCGACATTCCGATTCATAAGGAGGATAACGATGATTCCACCAAGCAAAACCATACTGATCGTTGATGATGAGCCGCTAACGAGAGAAGGCATCCGCAAAACGCTCGAAGCCTGGTCGATCGGCCGCTATCACATCTTAAGCAGCAGCAACGGAGCTGAAGCGCTGGAAGTGTTGAATGCCCGCCCGGTGCATCTGCTTATCACTGATATTCGCATGCCGGAGATCAGCGGATTGCAAGTCGTAGAGGACTCGCGCAATACAGGGCATAAGCCTGTCGTTATCGTCATCTCGGGGCATCCCGATTTCCAATATGCGCAAACTGCCATTCAGCTAGGGGTCGTAAACTATTTGCTAAAGCCGATCAAAAAGAGCAAGCTCCTAGAAGCCGTTGAGCAGGCGCTGCAGATTGAAGAAGAACGCGGGCGCGTGGAGACGATGGAGAAAATGGTCGATTCCCGGCTCATGCAGGCCAAAACCGTCTCCATGAATTACAGCCCTCCCGTCAGGCAAGCCGTACTCTATGTAGAGGAGCATCTCCAGGAACCTCTGGGTATGAGCGAGGTGGCTGGGCACATCCATTTGAATCCGAGCTATTTCAGTGCTCTTTTTAAGGAACAGACCGGTTTCACTTTCAGTGAATATGTCACGAGGAGCCGGATTCAGAAAGCGAAGGAACTGCTTTTGCAGACCAGGCTGACGATTGCGGACATTTCCGAACAGGTCGGGTACCAGACATCGAAGTATTTTATTAAACTGTTCAAAGACTATGAAGGTATCAGTCCGAACCAATACCGTAAGCAGGCGAATGAGAACGAGGAGAACATAGAAACCCAAAATTAGATACCCAAAAATAGTGGTATATTTCCCGATAGCCGTTACTCCCTGCCGTCGTAATGAAAGCGCTACAATAATACTCGTAGCAAACATAGTTTAAGGGGGAAACAACGCATGGCAAGAAAAACGCTTACATGGACGATGACGACGATGCTTAGTCTCGGTTTGGTTCTATCCGGGTGCTCCAGTTCTACGACAGAGAGCGCCAGCTCACCGCAGCCTGCCAAAGAAACAGCCAAGGCAGCCGCAGAAAGCGCGCAACCAGCTAAGAAAGTAACGATCAAAATGATGCACCTCTGGCCGACCGGTAACTCCGCAACGCAAAACAAAATTGTAAACGATATCATTAAAGAGTATCAAACGGCAAATCCGAATGTGACAATTGAACAAGAAGTGCTTGAGAATGAGCAGTATAAAAATAAAATGAAGGTCCTGTCCACTTCCAACGCATTACCGGATGTAGGCTTCACTTGGGCTGCAGGCTACATGGATCCTTATGTAAAAGGCGACATGTTCGCTCCGCTAGACGACCTGCTGCAAGGCGATTTGAAGGATAAATTCGTGAACGGAACGACGAACGCCTATGCTTTTGGCGGCAAAACCTACGGGCTTCCCGTGGAATTGAACATCGTGCCGGTGTACTACAATAAAGCGATTTTCGCGAAATACAACCTGCAAGTGCCGAAAACCTATGATGAATTTAAAAATGTGGTTAAAACGCTCAGCTCCAACGGTGTTGCCCCAATCGCGCTTGGGAACAAGGACCGCTGGACCGGGTCCCTGTGGTATATGTACCTGGCCGATCGCATCGGCGGACCGGAAACGTTGAAGAAAGCCATTGACCGCACCGGTTCATTCAATGATCCTGGCCTGGTTCGCGCAGCTTCCGAAATTACGCAACTGGTTGATATGAACGGGTTCAACAAAGGCTTCAACGGACTTTCCAACGATGAGGGCAAAGCGGAATTCATGAACAGCAAAGCGGCTATGTACATGATGGGAACATGGGAACTGCCGAATTACACAACGAATAAAGATGTTCCACAAGCGTTCAAAGATCAAATCGGCTTCTTTAAATTCCCGACCGTAGATGGCGGCAAAGGGAACTTGGACAGCTGGGTTGGCGGACCGGGCGTAGGCTTGTTCGTTGCCAACAACTCGAAGGTCAAAGAGGAGTCCAAGAAATTCGTTTCCTTTTTCGTTCAGAAGTGGGGCGAGCACGCGATTTCCGAAGCGGGTGTGATCCCGGCGACGAAAGTAGATACTTCCAAGGTGAAGCTGCCGCAAATGTACATTGATTTGTTAAATGAACTTAATAAAGCAAGCAACATCACCTTGTTCGCTGACGTACAGATGAAACCGGCTTCCGCTGAAGTTCACTTGAACATGATTCAAGCGTTGTTCGGCAAAGCAGTCACGCCGGAAGAGTTTGCGAAAAAGCATGAAGAAGCCTTGGCCAAAGAAGGTAAGTAACCACATGAATCGAGTGGGAAGGGCATACCCCGACACGCGGTATGTCCTTTTCCTTTATCGGTAAGGAAGGGAAGTGTCCGTTATGGATAAAGTCATGTCCAATAAATCCATGATCGCTTTGTACGTCATTCCCTCGTTACTTCTGGTTGTGGCCCTGATCTACATGCCGATCGTCATGACGGGCTATTACGGATTAATGAAGTGGGACGGCGTCGGTAAAATGAGTTTTATCGGCTTGCAAAATTACATGGAGCTGCTTCGTGATGAGCTGTTCTGGAGCAGTGCGAAGCATTCTTTTCTGCTTGCTATTTTTTCAGCGTTGAGCTTGCTCGTCTACTTGTTGGTAGCGCTGGTGCTGTCGGCCAACCTTCGTGGAGCCAATCTGTTTCGCAAAGTATACTTAATTCCGATGCTGCTGTCCTCAGTAGCAATTGCCCAACTATGGCTGAAAATTTTCCACCCGACGAACGGGATGCTCAATCATATCCTGACGTCGCTGGGGGTCCAGCATACACCTGAATGGCTTTCGAATCCATCGATCGTTCTCTATGCAATTTTTATTCCGATCCTGTGGCAGTACGCGGGATTCTACATTCTGATTTACTATGCCGCTTTGAAAAATGTGCCCAGTTCGCTGATTGAATCCGCGCGCATTGACGGCGCCAGCCCATGGCGAATTGCCTTGTCCATTCGTATTCCTCTGATCGCCGAAGTCATGAAAGTGACCGTAGTCCTTGCAGTTGTAGGGTCGCTGAAATATTTTGACCTAATCTATGTGATGACAGGCGGGGGGCCGAATGGTGCCAGTGAAGTTATGGCCTCCTACATGTACCGTAAGGCGTTCAAAGGCTACGATTTCGGCTACGCCAGCGCCATTGGCTTTTTCCTGTTGATCATCTGTCTCGTTGTGACATGGCTGATTCGCAAAGCAACGGCATCCAAGGATAACATCCAGTATTCGTAACGAAAGGAGCTTGATTAAGATGAATATCGAAATGATTGAGCGTCAAGCGCAGCCTCAAATCATGCGGAGCAAGCTGCCGGGACGGATTGGATATGGCGTGCTGTATGCTATTTTGACCATCGTTGCTGTGATTCAGGTCGTTCCTTTGTTGTGGCTTATGCTGTTTTCGTTAAAAAATAACGAAGAAATCTTTAATCTGGCGCCTATGGCCTTTCCGGAACGGCTGCGCTGGGAAAATTATGAGAAGGTGTGGACGCAGGGACATATCAATAATTACTTTTTCAACAGTGTCTGGATGACAGTGGTTTCTGTAGCGGTTACGGTATTGTTGGCCAGCTTGGTCACCTTTGCATTAACGCGGATGAAGTGGAAGCTCCAATCCTTCGTGCTTGGGCTGTTCATGGTGGGATTGATGATTCCGGTGCACTCGACGCTGATCCCGCTGTTCAGTTTTTTCACTAAAACACATCTGACCAACCACCCATTATCCATCATCCTGTCGTACATCTCGTTCAATCTGCCGATTACGATTATGATCATGCTCGGATTCTACTACACACTGCCTCGTGAGGTGGAAGAAGCGGCTGTCATGGATGGCTGCTCGGTGAATCGCATGTTCTTCAGCATCACGCTGCCGATGACCGTCTCGGTGCTTTCCACGGCTGTTATTATCAATATGATCTACAATTGGAACGAGTTTATTTTCGTCAATACCTTCATTAGTTCCGAGAAATATAAAACGCTAACCGTCGGGGTGCAAAATTTCATCGGTCAATATACGACAGACTGGGGAGCTATCGGGGCTACGTTGATGATCAGTATTTTGCCGATTCTGCTGGCTTTCCTGTTGCTCAGCAATCGCATCGTGGAAGGTATTGCTGCGGGTTCTGTTAAAGGGTAATAAAATCATAGGGTGTCCACTTTTGAAACTCTCGTCTATCGGGGGTTTATTTTTTTGTGAAAAAGTGGACTTAACTAGGTACGGACAGATGTGACACTCTATGTTACAATAGGACAATGCAAAATTGACCCGCGGATGAAACAACTAGATTCACAGGGTTCTGTAACTAGACATTGAAAGAAGGTTTAACTATGAAAAAAGGGCTCTGGTACGCCATTATAGCTTATATCGCATGGGGCTTGTTGCCTGTTTATTGGAGATCGTTTGAGTCGCTGCTGGCAGGGGAAATCTTGGCACACCGCGTCATTTGGTCATTTGTTTTTATGGGTCTGCTTCTATTCGTAGGCCGCGGCAAGATGACGCAGCTCAGAAACATGTTTACAAACCGCAAGACTTTGCTCGTGGTCGCGGCAAGCTCAATCCTGATTTCGTCCAACTGGCTAATCTTCATCTGGGCTGTTAACAATGGCCATGTCATTGAGACGAGTATCGGATATTACATTACCCCATTGTTTAATGTCATGCTTGCTGTCTTGTTTCTGCGTGAGAAGCCAAATCTTGGTCAGTGGCTTGCCGTCGCTTTGGCGGGAGCCGGCGTTTTGGTAGCTACGATCGACTACGGCAGATTCCCGTGGGTATCCTTGTCGCTGGCGGCTTCGTTCGGCGTTTACAGCTTGGTGAAAAAGAAGGTGTCCTACGAAGCATCGGTTGGACTGGCTGGGGAAACCGCGTTCGTTTTTCCTATCGCTGTCGCATATATCGTTTACTTGCATTTCACTCATCATGAAGCGGCTTGGTCGCTTCCTACTGTTTCGTTTGTGCTGCTTTTATTGTCAGGCGCGGTAACGGCTTTGCCTTTGCTGTGGTTTGCCAAAGCAGCCGGGCGGCTTCCGTTATCGATGTTGGGTTTCATCCAATACATCGGACCTTCGATTACGCTGCTGCTCAGCATTTTCGTATTTAAAGAGAAGTTTTCGCCGGTGCTGTTTATCAGCTTTTCCCTGATCTGGGCGGCGCTTATCGTGTACGCTTTGGCGTCGATGCGGGTGGCTCGGACGAACGCCGCTACTGCTAATGCTGCCGCTTCGGCTGCGGAGGCGGGGTAAGTTTGGGCCATATGTGGCAGGGAAGATCTGATTACTTGGAGTAGTTAGTTTAGTCGGTGCTTGGAGTGGCAGTAGATATATAGTGTTACTTGGAGTAGCCGAGCCGCGGATAGAGGAACGACAGGGCGCTATTTGAGCTGAATCAGCCCTAGTCCCGTCCCAAGCGGAACTACAGGGCACTATTCACCCGCGAATTAGCACAGTTCCGCTGAAATCGCCTGAATAACGGACCGTAGTTCCCTCTAACTAGCCAAATGTCCGCTTTTCAGCAAAATAGTGGACCACAGTTCCCTCTCTTATAAAAGGGGCTATCCCGCAAGTCTAACTGACTTGCACGGATGGCCCTTTATTTTTTCGACCAGCATCATTTGATCTGTCATTGGCCTGGAATTTGCTCTGGAATTTAATTTTATAACGGTAAATATTAACTGAAATAAAATTTCTTGATTGGCGACTGGGAATCCGTTAGGATAGGAGAAGATCATCTTGTATTTTCAAAAAAATATTCGTATGATATTAGTAATTTTAGCTCAGATAATATATGGCGAGTAGGGAAAAGCGATGGCAATTAACGATAACATTTTGATCAAAATTCGGGATATGAAAGAAAGTCTTACGCCTGTAGAGAAACTGGTGGCCGAGTATGTCTTAGAGAACTTGGAAGAGATTCCTCACTTATCGATTAAGAGTCTCGCACAGTTGACGAAAACGAGCGACGCATCGGTGCTGCGGTTCTGCAAAACGATGGGTTACAAAGGTTACCGTAATTTTATCGTCAGCATCTCTGCTTCAATTGGCTCTATGGATGACGAGCAGAAGGATCAGTATACCGATATTCAGCCTGGGGACGATCTTTCGATTATTATCTCTAACATTTCCCGTAACAATAGCAAATCAATTGAAGATACCTTAAGTGTGATTGATAAAAATGAAATCGCCCGCGCGGTGAAGGTGTTGCGCGAGAGCAGCCGCATTGTTTTTTTCGGGATTGGTGCATCCGGTTTGGTGTGCATTGACGCGGAGCAGAAGTTTTCGCGGATTAACAAGATGTGCCATAGCTACACAGACGGGCACAGCCAACTCACCAATGCCACACTTCTTGATAAATCAGATGTAGCCATCTTTATTTCCAACTCCGGCAGCACGATTGAAATTATCGAGTCGCTGGACATTGTCAAAAAGAACGGCGCTACGGTCATCGCGATTACGAAATATAACAAAAGCGAGTTAGCGGAAAAGGCGGACATCGTGCTCAGCATTTCGACACCTGAGGTTACAATCCGCAGTGGGGCAATGGGTTCGCGTATTGCTATGCTAACGGTCATTGATATTCTTTTTGCTGGAGTCGCCAGCGCAGAGTACAAAAAAGTGAAGAAATATTTGTCCAAGACACATGATATCATCGCTAGCATCAAACACCGCAAATGAATAAGAAAGACAACGGCTAAGCATCATAAAATCGTTGTCTTTTTTTTGTCGTATTCCAAAATAAAAATTCAAATTTTTTTTGTAAAATAAAATAAAATTTCAAAAAGTATTGACCATGATGAAATTTTTCGCTAGTATGAATTTAGAAACTTAAAGAAACAGGATAGGAGGATGAGACAATGGATGAGTATCTGTCGGGGTTGACTACGGAAGAGATTAATGAGAAAACACTGATGATCGACGAATGTACAACAGAACAAATGCTGCATTTGATGAATGAGCAGGATGCGACAGTTCCCGCAGCCGTAGGAGCGGAGATTCCGCAGATTATGAAAGCGGTTGACATTTTGCATCATGCACTGAAAAATGGTGGCAGAATGTTCTACGTAGGGGCCGGATCTTCTGGCAGACTCGGTGTGCTCGACGCTTCTGAATGTCCTCCTACTTTTGGTGTAGATGCCATGCTGGTGCAAGGCCATATTGCTGGAGGCGACGTGGCCCTAAGATTTGCGGTTGAAGGATTTGAGGATAACGCAGAAGAAGGGGTCGCACTTATCGAGCGTTGCGGAGTGACTGACAAAGATGTGGTTATTGGAATTACAGCTAGTGGAAGCGCACAATTCGTCATTGCTGCTTTGAGAAAAGCGAAGGAAATTGGGGCTGCGACAATCGGCGTTGTAAATAACAAAAACTCGAAATTAGCGCCTGTCTGTGACGTATGCATCGCGCCTGTCGTTGGGCCGGAAGTGATTATGGGATCCACCCGTTTGAAAGCGGGGACAGCACAGAAGCTGGTTCTTAATATGCTTACGACTTGTACGATGGTCAAATTAGGGAAGACTTATAACAACCTAATGGTTGACATGAAAGCAAGTAATATCAAATTGCGTGATCGTTCCGTACGGATTATTCGGGCGGCATCAGGCGTTGACGATGCGACTGCGATCGCCCATTTGGAAGCTGCTTCCATGAATTGTAAGCTAGCCATCATGATGATCAAAACAGGCATGAATGCCGCGGACGCTGAACAAGCCCTGCAGCAAAGTGAAGGAAGTTTGAAAAGAGCCATACGTACCTTTGTTCAAGTTGTGTAAATAACTGAAATTATTAGGAGGTCTGTTTTTCATGAAAAGAAAAATGCCCGTATTAGCATCCGTTGTAGCTTTAACAATGGCTTTAACCGCTTGTGGTGGCGCTTCAGGCACGAAAGAATCGAGTTCACCGGCTGCATCAGCTCCAGCTGCTAGTGCTGGCGCTTCAACAGCGAAAGATACCATTACGGCACTATTGCCACCGGTTTCACCGAACTACCAAAAAACTTTCGAACAAATGTCCAAAGATTTTAATGCGTTATATCCTAATCTGACGTTGAAAATCGAACCGGCTAGCTGGGAAGATATGAAGCAGAAGTTGGATACACAAGTGAATGCGGGCAGCCCGCCGGATATTGCATTCGGAGGCTCTGACGGTATCCCGAAATACGTGCAGCAAGGTTTGCTCATGGACATCACGGATACAGCAACTCCTGAAATGATCAATGATTATGACAAAGCTCCACTTGATTACATGAAAAATGGCAAAGGTCTTTACGGCTTCCCGGCGTACATGGAAGTACACGCATTGGGCGGAAATAAAGAGTTCCTAGAAAAAGCAGGAATCGATTGGAAAAAAGTACAAACAAGCGGCTGGACGTATGACGAATTCCGTCAAGCGATCAAAAAAGGCGTAGTTACTGAAAACGGTAAAACGCGTTACGGTTTTGTGTTTGCGGTGAAAGGCGTTGCTGCAGTTGACTACTTGGGTATTATGGCGAAAAATGCCGGTATGCCGAACGCATTTGATAAAGATTTGAAATATGCATACACTAGCAAAAATTACTTGGGTCTACTGAAAGACCTTCGTCAGCTGATTGATGACGGATCCATGCCGAAAGAGCTTAGCTCCGTAGACGCTGGTAAACGTTGGAACATGTTCTTGACAGGTCAAACGATGATCACAGGTAAAGGTCTTGCCGTGTTTGAGAACTCTGCAAAAGCAAACAACGCAAAACTGAAAGCAAATGATGCAAGTGCAGTAAAAGATTCCATCCCTGTTGATTATGTAGTATTGCCGGCTCCAACTTTCCAAGGGGCTAAACAATCCGCTGCTGCTGTCGTTGACGGTTACATGACGTTCCGCGGTAAAAAGGAACCGACTGCCGAGCACAAAGCAAACGTTGTTAAAGCGGCTTACTTCCTAGCTAGCGGTAAAAACGCGGCGACAACAAATAATGATTTGTTCTCCGCACACATCACGCAAAGCGCTAAAAAAGCGGCTGAAAGCATGAAAATTGAGAGAAGCCCAGAGAACGTGGCTGCTGTTGAATATATGCTTAAAAATGCAACGCCAGCTCGTTCCGATATCCCAAGTGAACTAGGCGCTAAAGCGATCAAATTGGAAACGGAAGTTATCGTTCCTAAGTTCCAAGGTCTAATCGCAGGCGAAGTTACACCTGAAGCGATGTACGAAGCTGTGAAAACTGCCGCAATTGCTGCATTTGGCGCAGACGGCGTTGTAAAAGACTAATTAAAAACCGTACATTTCGGATAGTCGTGAAAGCAACTCACACGACTATCCGAACTATTTTAATCCGGGTTTTCTGAAACGGGGTTTGGGGGTTAGAGGAAATGGCAACGAATATCGCTAAACCGATAAAAAGAAGAGGAATCAAAGGAGAAGGTGTCTGGGGATATGCATTTATTGCCGTCGCTTTGGTTGTTTTTGCGATGTTCACCGCATATCCGGTTGTAAGTGCTTTTATTATCAGTCTCCAGGAATACAAACCTCTTGGTTCCACTTATGTTGGATTCGCCAATTATGCTTCTTCATTAAAAGATCCTTTGTTCTGGCAAGCCATGCGAAACACGGTCGTTTATACGGTACTGACCGTACCGGTTAACTTGATCTTATCCATGGTGATCGCGATCTTGATTCTTCCGCTGAGGAAGAAAACGCAAGGATTCTTCAAAGGTATTTATTATTTGCCAGTCGTAGCATCCGGTGTTGCTTTATCAGTCGTATGGCTATGGATCTTCGATCCGCTTGAGGGCGGGATTCTCAATCAACTGATTCATTTCTTCGGATTCAGCAATCAGAACTGGTTGGGTTCAAGTAAAACAGCTATGTTTTCTTTGGTCCTGATGTCCTGGCTATCCAGTCACGGCACAAGCATTATCATCTACCTGGCTGGACTTCTTGGCATTGATGATACGTTCTATGAGGCAGCGGAAATGGATGGCGCGAACTTCTTCCAGAAGCTGTGGTACATTGTTGTTCCTGCTTTGAAACCAGCTACGTTATTCCTTCTGGTAACGGGTGTTATCGGTTCTTTCCAAGTGTTCCAGAACGCTTACCTGATGACCGGCGGTGGCCCGAACAATGCGACGACGATGGTTGGCCTATTGATTTTCAATAATGCCTTTACTTATTTTGAATTCGGTAAAGCCGCGGCACAATCGCTGATACTAGCTGTTATTATCGCAGGAATTTCCGTTATTCAGTTTAAATTTGCCGGAAAAGATGTCGACTATTAAGAGAGGGGATGGATAAATAATGGCTTTATACAGCAGTCATGCAGGCAAACCTAGAGTAAAAACCATTCGTAATTCAATCATTTTTATCGCCCTTCTCCTTTTTGCTTTGGCGACGATATTTCCAATCTATTTCATGGTTATTTCATCCTTTGCAGATCCGGTTGAGGCAGGAGCGGTGAACTACTCCATTTTACCAAGCAAGTTCACATTCGCTTCCTTCAAATACTTCTTTGATTATAGCGAGTATTCGTATCGGTGGATTCTGAACTCCCTGATCGTAGCTACGACAGTCATGGTATCCAATGTGATTTTCGCCAGTATGGCTGGGTATGCATTTTCCAAACTTCGTTTTAAAGGGAGAGGCGTGCTGTTTGCGGTATTGCTTGTCTCCATGATGATTCCTTACCAAGTTACACAAGTTCCTTTGTATATTCTTGTTGTGAATGTGTTCAATTTGCAAAACACGTACAGCGCATTAATTATGCCGGGTATCGTTACGGTCTATAATATTTTTCTTGCTAAACAGTTTATGAGCAGCATCCCGAACGAGATTATGGAAAGTGCCAAAATCGAAGGGTGCAGCCAATTCACCATCTATTGGAGAATCATTCTGCCTCTGTCCAAAACCGTCCTTGCCGTTATGGCGATTCTAACGTTTATGGATAGCTGGAACACGTTCTTCTGGCCGCTTCTGGTTACCAATACGATGGATATGCAGACGATTCAATTGGGACTCAAAAACTTCCGCTTCGCCAATACGACGTTTATCGCGCCGATGATGGCAGGGGCTACGATCTCAGCACTACCGATGTTTATTCTTTTCTTCAGCTTGCAAAAGTACTTCTTGGAAGGTGTAACGGTTGGAGCGGTAAAAGGCTAATACAAGCCGAGCGTGGGGGAGGGTTCACTTCAGCATGATTGTGTCTTGGGATCAACAATATCGTCAGTCCGTTATTGATTTATGGAATGAAGAGGCCGTGAAGGATGGCTATAAGGAACTGACGGAAGAAACCTTTGAGCGTATTTTCACGGCCAATCCTTATTTTGATCGTGAAAATACCTTTGTGTTACTGGATCAAAATGAGGTCAAAGGCTTCGCCTGTGGCTGCACAGGGGATGATCTGCCGCTTGGGGAAGTGGCTGGATACATCACCTGCATCGTTTTGGCCGACCGGTTCCAAACAGATCAGAACTATCAAGGCATGTTAGACGTATTAGAGCATCGTTTTCAGCAATTGGGGAAAAAGCAAGGCGAGGTCTTATTCTTTAATCCAATGTTACTGCCATGGTATATACCTGGGACTCCTAAGCATGAGCATAACAATGCGCCCGGCGTGCCGATCGAAAGTAAATTGTATGCGTTTTTGCTGGAAGCAGGGTATGTGGAACGTGCGAAAGAATGTGCGATGTATTTGAAGTTGGACGGTTTCACCATACCGGAAGATGTAAGAGCCAAGGAGCATAAGGCGTCAGCTGAAGGATACACGGTGGAATTGTTCGATACGGAAAAGCATAACGGCGTTAAGGAAATGCTTAATGGCTTTAACAATCTTTTGTGGCAAAGGGAAATAGGGCAGTGTACGGCAGAAGGTGTGCCAGTGGTCATTGCTGCATATAAAGGCAAAGTCATCGGATTTGCAGGCCCGGTCATTCGTCAAGACAACGGACGCGGCTATTTTGCGGGCATCGGCGTGCTTCCTGAGCATGAGGGCCATGGACTGGGCAGCCTGCTTTTCTTTAAGCTGTGCGAAGCATTCCGTTCAATAGGGACGGATTACATGTCGCTCTACACAGGCAGTACGAATCCGGCCATTCGCATTTATGAGAAGGCAGGTTTTACAACCGTCAAACAATTTTCTGTGATGAGAAGGGAGTTTGTGCAAATGAGCGAGCAAAAGTTAACGATATTAGCGATCGGCGGCCATGTTGGGGATGCCGAATTAACGGCTGGAGGCGTATTGGCAAGCCACTTCTTGAAAGGTGACCGCATTGCGACGCTGGCGCTGACAGCAGGCGAACGCGGTGTTCCGGCAGGACAAGATATGGCGGAATATCGCGTGCAGAAAGTGAAAGAGGCGAAAACATTTGCCGACATGCTGGGCGGGGAAGCTTTCGTCTTCGACGATATTCCTGACGGCGAGCTGCAGGATAACCAAGAGATGCGCTTCCGTGTAGCTGATGTCATTCGTCAAGTTCGACCTAACGTGATCATTACACATTGGAAGAACAGCATGCACAAGGATCACATGACCACGCACCGCATCGTGAACGATGCCCGTTTTTTTGCTGCCTTGCCGACATTTGAACGGGAGCTTCCAGCCCATTTTGCCCAAAGATTGTATTATGCCGAGAACTGGGAAGATGCGGTGGACTACCGTCCTTACGTCTATGTTGATTACGATCAGGATGCCTTCGATCTATGGGTCAAAGCCGTCTCCACGCATTGGTTCGTAACCGGCAGCAAGTCGTTCAAGTACTTGGAATACTACAAGCATTTGATGAGAGTCCGCGGACTTGAGGCCAGAAAAGAATATGCACAAACGTTCATGATTCCAGAAGAAAATATGCGTGTGCTCAAAACTGAATTATAGAAAATCATCCGACCTCTACACGCAGCCGCTTATCACGAATGGCTTGGGTAGAGGTTTTGTTCAAAAAAAAGAAGCGAGCGAGGGGAAAGCTATGATTCTTAATGGGATTGATTGTATCGGGCAGTATGCTCATCTATTCAAAGGGAAACGGCTGGGGCTGATTACGGCGCCAACGGGATTGAACAAGGATTTTGTTTCTACAATTCAAATTTTGCACGAGAATTTCAACCTCGCAGCCTTGTTTTCTCCGGAGCATGGGGTGCGGGGAGATCAAGCCGCCGGCGCGCTGGTAGAAACGTATTTGGACCCGATTACACAGGTGCCTGTACACAGCTTGTACCGCAAAGATTCCAAACGTTTGAGCCAAGAGATGCTGGATGAAGTCGATATGGTCGTCTATGATATTCAGGATGTAGGAACCCGCTATTATACGTTTATTTATACGATGTTATATGCTTTGGAAGATTGTGCGAAAGCAGGGAAGCCTTTTGTCATTCTCGACCGGATTAATCCTCTGGACGGGGTGACGGTGGAAGGCAATATTTTAAAACCGGAATATCAGTCTTTTGTAGGGAATTATCCGCTTGCAGTCCGTTACGGGTTGACGGTCGGAGAACTTGCCATGATGGCAAATGATCAGATGAACTGGCAGTGCGAGCTGCACGTGGTCCGCTGTGAGGGTTGGGAGCGAAACATGCTTTTCCCGGAGACGGGCCAGGAGTGGATCATGCCTTCCCTGGGACTTCCGCGATTTAGATCAGCTTTGCTGTATCCAGGAACTTGCATCTTTGAAGGCACGAACTTGTCGGAAGGGCGCGGGACAACCGTTCCTTTTGAAGCCATAGGAGCTCCGTTCATCGATGGGCAGAAGCTGGCGGATGAAATGAATGCCAAGAAACTGCCAGGCGTTGTTTTCCGGCCGGTCTATTTTAAACCGAGTTTCTCGAAGCATCAGGGAGAATCCTGCAGCGGCGTTCAAATCCATGTGTTGGATACTCGCGCTGTCCAGCCACTTGAAACGGGAATCACTCTGCTCTACACGATCAAGAACAATTATGAAGAATTTGCTTTCCTGCCTCCTTTCCGAGAAGGCTCCAGACCTTTCATGGATTTGTTATGCGGAGACAATGTGTATCGACAAGACCAGGTGAACGTTCCGGATCTGCTTCAGCAATTTCGTGAAGAGAGCCAGACCTTTGCGCAGATGAAACAGCCGTATCATTTGTACAAATAGAATAAACGGAAGAAGTGATAAGTAACCCAATGACAAGATACGTAGCGGGGCTAGATGGCGGAGGTACCAAAACAGCGGTAAAAATAGCTGACGAGAGCGGCCAAGTGGTGCATAGCTTTAAATCTGGAGCGATTAACTATAACGGGCAAGATGCGGAGAGCATCAAGCGGAGCTTTCAGGACATTTTTCAAGGCATTAGCGATGCCTGCGGGGGACTGGAGCACTGTGAACAAATTGTGATTGGTGCAGCAGGGGTTAGCAATCCTAGTGTTACGTCCCGCTTGGAAGCGAATGTCAGAGAATGCGGCTATCAAGGGAATGTATATATCACAGGGGACCAGGAAACGGCGCTTTGCGGCGCGCATGATCGGGAATACGGCATTATTTTAATTGCGGGTACAGGGTCTATTTGTTATGGCAAAAAAGAGGACGGAACGATTCACCGTGCCGGCGGTCTGGGACACCTCATCGATGATGAGGGTAGCGGGTACAGCATCGGCCGCGACCTGTTGTCTGCGCTCGTTCGGGCTAATGATGGAAGAATCGGGGAGACTGTCATTACCGGTATGGTCTATGAACAGCTGCAGCTGACGAATGTTCAGCAGATCGTTGGTTTTGTCTATAACAAAGAGACGAACAAGAAGGACATCGCTGCTTTGGCACCGATTCTGTCTAAGGCTTGCGAACAAGGGGACGAAACAGCGCTGGCTATTGCGGCTAAAAACGCTGCATCGCTATTCGAGACGGTCGTCCCTGTCGTAGAAAAACTGTCCATGCAGCACGGAAGCCTTGCAATGGCTGGAAGTGTATTGCTGAACAATAGTCATGTGCGGAACGCGTTTGTTCAAAAACTGAGTGAGAAATATCCGGATTTGACTTGTATTACGGCTAAAAAGGATGCGGCGAGCGGTGCTGTTTTGATGGCGCTGAACCGTTTGAAGAAATAGATGGAAGAGATAGGCTGCGATGGAGTGAGATGGATTGAGATAGACCGAGATAGATTGAGAAAAGTTGAGATACAGCGAAATATAGCAAGATAGAGCGAGTTAGAGCAAGATACATCGAGATACACCGAAACAGACCGAGACAGAGGAAGACATAAAGAGTTAATTTGCGGATAGAAGTTTTTTTAACGAGGGAGAGGGAAAGAGAATGAAAAAGATTCAGGACATGACGCTGAGAGAGAAAATCGGGCAGATGCTTCTTTGTGGATTTGAAGGCACGGAAGCGACAGAGCAGCTCAAAGCGCTGATTGCTGAACACCATATTGGCGGCGTTATTTATTTTGCGCGTAACGTAGAGCAAACTGGACAGGTAGCAGATCTATCTGAGCAGTTGCAGCAAATCGCCGAGCAATCGGACACGTTACCGCTTTGGGTTTCGATCGACCAAGAGGGCGGGATGGTTGCCCGTATTACGGAAGGCGTTGCTTTGATGCCAGGGCAGATGGCGCTTGCGGCGGGATCGATTGGGCCGAAAGAGGGAACAAAAGTTGGCATAAAAGATGCAGGCGACGCCGCATACCAAGCTGCGTTCATTTCGGGGAAAGAGCTTAGATCGCTTGGAATTAACTTGAACTTTGCTCCTGTGCTCGATGTGAATAATAATCCGGATAACCCTGTTATTGGCGTACGGTCATTCGGCGAGTCTGCCGAGCTTGTCGCTGAATTCGGACAGCGTTCGGTGCAAGGTTTCCAGGATGCTAACGTTGTTGCGACAGCCAAACATTTCCCTGGACATGGCGATACGAGCGTTGACTCCCATTTGGATTTGCCTACGATCAAGCATGAGCAAGAACGGATTCGTTCCTTGGAGCTTGTGCCATTCATCCAAGCGATCAAGGGCGGCGTCGATGCGATTATGTCATCGCATATTTATTTCCCGGCTTTCGAGTCCGAGAAGCTGCCTGCGACGCTTTCCAAGTCCGTGTTAACCGGACTGCTGCGCGAGGAGCTGGGCTACGAGGGCGTCGTGATGACAGACTGCATGGAGATGAATGCTATTGCAGAACATTATGGCACAGTTGCCGCAAGTGTTATGGCGATCGAAGCCGGGGCTGATCTTGTGCTCATCAGCCATAGGCTTGACCGCCAGATCGGCGCGATCGACGCGATTGAGCAGGCTGTTAATGAGGGGCGTCTGAGTGAAGAGCGCATCGACGCATCCGTGCAAAGGCTGCTCGCGCTCAAGGAGCGCCGCGGGTTGTTTGCGCCGCAGACGGGCTCGGCGGCTGAAGTGGGGACCGCGGAGCATTGCGCGGTCGCCCAGCGACTCAGCGAAGCCAGCATCACGCTCGTCAAGGACGTGCAGGGATTGCTGCCGCTGAAGCGTGTAAGAACACTAGCGGTCACCGTGGCCGCAGCGGTTTCGTCCGGCGTCGACGAAGCGTACGCCGGACCGGTAAGTCTAGGCGCAGCGCTTGCTGAGCGCGGCCTTGACGTGCTCGACCGCGTGCTGCCGTTGGCAGAGGTCGGCGGGTTGACGGGATCGGTGCTGGCAGCAGCTGAAGAAGCGGAGCAGATCGTCATCGGGACATACAACGCCCGATTCCATCCGGCGCAGGTCGAGCTGGTGCGCGCCCTGCAAGCACTCGGCAAGCCAGTAATCGTTGTCGCGCTGCGCGTGCCGTACGATTTGCTGGAGCTGCCGGAGGTTTCCACCTTCATCGCGGCTTACGAAAGCCGCCCGCTAGCGCTGCAAAGCACAGCCAAAGCTTTGCTCGGCGAGCTGGAGATGAAAGGCCGACTGCCAGTCACTCTAGGCGCTGGATATCCCGCAGGTTGGAAATGGGAGGGCGGACTGTGATGCTCCGTACCCTTCTCAACCAAACCTCGCTGACCGTAGCGGGCATCATGTCAGGTACTTCTCTGGACGGTATCGACGTTGCGATCGTCCGAATCGATGGCAGCGGGATTGATGCCAAAGTCAAACTGCTTCACTTCGAAAGCTTCTCCTACGAGGAGGAAGTGCGCGAAAAGCTGAAGCAGCTCTGCTCCATCGATCACTCGAATGTTGCCCTTTTGTGCGGCATGAACTTTGCCATTGCCGAGCGATTTGCTGACGCGGTTATGCAGACGGCTAAGGCGGCGGGAATGAGCATGGAGGAAATCGATCTCATCTCCACCCATGGACAAACCGTCTGGCACATCCCGGTGGCGGATGAAACCGATTCTTATTTGCCGAAATCAACGCTGCAAATCGGTGATTTATCCGTTATCGCCAAGCGGACCGGCCGTGTAGTTGTCGGCGACTTCCGCACCGCCGATATGGCGGTGGGGGGGCAAGGCGCTCCCCTTGCGCCTTACGGGGATTTCATTATGTTCCGCGATGCGGCCAAAGGGCGCATCCTGCAAAATATCGGCGGCATCGGCAATTGCACCGCAATCCCGGCACAGGGAGCAGCTGCAACGATGGATGATGCCAGCAAGCTGATTGCTTTTGATACAGGTGCAGGTAATATGGTCATGGATCAAGTCGTCTACGAGTTGTCCGAAGGCAAGCTAACTTATGATGCGGATGGCGCATGGGCTGCTCGCGGCCAAGTCCACACCGAGCTGTTGGAGGAGATGCTGGCGCATCCTTATTTTGCGCAGCTTCCTCCGAAGACCACGGGGCGCGAGCTGTTCGGCAAAGCCTACACGGCGGCATGGCTCAAAAGCGCATTGGCTCGCGGACTCGCTCACGAAGATATCGTCGCTACAGCGACGGCGTTCACCGCGCACTCCATTGCTCGCGCTTATAAAGATTTTGTTCTGCCGCACTGCGTCATAGCGGAAGTCATCGTAAGCGGCGGCGGGGCGCGCAATCTTACGCTGCTTAACATGATGCAGGAGCTGCTCCCTGAGCAAGCGATCCTCACTTCCGACGAGCTTGGCATCTCCGGCGACGCCAAGGAAGCCATCCTGTTCGCCCTGCTGGGGAACGATTGTATCCACGGCGTGCCGAATAATTTGCCGTCAGCGACAGGCGCGGAACGCCTGACTGTCATGGGCAAGTTGGCTTTGCCTTAAATAATAACCTGCAAAACATACATCAAATATCGCGATTCCACGCCATTTTGGGCTGTGGGGTGCATTTTTGATGTATGAAATGCAGGTTTTTTTATGTTTATGGCTATTTCTTTGCGGAATTTATGCAGTTTGTATCCAAAGTAGCGAGAACGGGACTCGCCTTGGGGATGAGTCTGAGTCTAACGGACTGAGATGCTTCTATTTGAGCGATTCGAGCTCAATATGAAATTTAACGGACATGAGAGACGTTAATGAGCGTGAGATGGCCTAAATCGGCCAATTATCAAGCGAATAAAGGCTCTCAGGTCCGATAGCCTTTTGATATTGGTCAAAATAGCCAATATAAGAGCTGTGGTGTCCGTTATAGTTTATAGTCTGGGCGGAGAGTGAGTGTAAGAGTGATAAGTGGTGGTGAAGTGGAGATGAGTCGGAGTAGTCAGGGTAGTGAGGTTTGATCACTTTATTGTAGATAGCTCAGAATTTGCGTTACTTGGGGATATTGGTCACAATGCAACCCACAAAAAAACAACCGGGAGAGCCCGCAAGAGCGTATCCCGGCTGTTTTTATTTTGTTGAGCTCACCTGCAAAAGGTGGGCTTCTTTGGTTTTATCAAAATGCGTCAAGGTGAAGAGGTAATCACCCTTGTAATAGCTGTTCGTGTAGGTGCCATTCCCGGCACCTACTTCGGTTTCCATCACGACGTAGCCGGCATCGTTCGGCTCGCCGCGCTTTTTGACGGTCTCGATGGCTGGCTGCAGCAGCGCCAAAGGCTTCGAGCCCCAAATGCTAAGCGAAGTGACAACCGCCTCCTTCGGGTTGCCCTTCGCTGGCTCTACCAGCAGCGACAGCTGGTAGGCCGGATAGCTCAGCAGCAGCTTCACGCCTGCCGTTGCTGCTGCTGTATCGCCCGCGCCAGCGCCTGCGGCAGCCGGCGTGGAAGCCCCAACGGCAGCCTCACCAGCGCTTGCGCCAGTGTCAGCGGCGGCTGCCATAGCCCCCGCGGAGGCGTCAACCGCCGCCTCCTGGCCCGCAAGCATGACGCTGGCATCCTGCAGCGTCACTTCCGCCGGTTTGCCCAGCAAGTCTTCGACTTTCTTGCTGGACAAACCGAGGAAGCCCTGCAGGCTGGCTTGACCGCCTGCAAAAAAGCTCCGCAGCAGCGGCGCGCCGTCTGCGTCAAATACCGTGCCAAGGCCGTCATAGACGCCGACCTTGAAATCGCCCTTGTAGACGAGTTTGCCCAACTCGTCGTACGCTTCTCCGGCGCCGTTCAGGGCGCCGTTCACATACGTGCCCTTGAAACGGGGCACGCCCTTCTCATCGAAGGCGGTGCCTTCGCCGCCGTACGTGCCCGCCAGGAACTGGCCTTTAAACTTCATCAGGCCGCTGGGGTAGTACTCGGTTCCTTCGCCGGAGTAGCTGCCGTTCTTAAAGCCGCCTTCATAAACGAGAAGGCCTTTGGTATCGTAAAGCTTACCGGCTCCGCTATATTGGCCCGCTGCAAATTCCCCTTCATATTGGGCTATGCCGCCCGAAGAGAACAGCTTGCCTGCCCCATTGTAAAGGCCGCCGTTAAACGCGCCCTCATAAAGCAGATCGCCGCTTGGGGCAAACAATTTTCCGGACCCGCCGTATTTGCCATTTTGAAATTCTCCGATATACAGCACTTTCTGACCCGACGTATACAGGGTGCCGGCCCCGTTGTAGGCATCTCCCGCAAAAGCCCCTTTATACAGCAATGTGCCTTGTTCGTCATAAAGCGATCCGGCTCCTGATTTCTGTCCTTTTTCAAAATCGCCATCATAAGCGAGAACGCCGTTCTTGTGATAAAGCTTGCCTTTGCCTGCATACAGCCCGTCAACTAAGCCGCCTTCATAGCGCGCTGCTTTCTCGGCGCCGACTACTTTGCCATTCCCTGAGAAGCTGGTCAGCTTTGTGGTGTTCTCCTGCAGAACAGGAACCCGGTTCAACCATTTATTCACAATCGCAGGCGGGCGTATGAAGATAAAAAAGATTAGGACGAGAATCAACAAGGTGATGAAAAGCAGCAGCCTTTTGGAGACGTAGTAGGGGCCGATCAAAATATAGTTTTTTAACGAGGTCTCACGCGTTTGCAGCATGACTCTAAGAATCTGTTGAAACTTAATGATCGCTAGTTTGGGCAGCCTTCCAATGGTTTGAAAGGCTTTCATAACATGTCCGATGAAAGGCGCTACGACGGGCCTTAGCACTTTTTCAATGGTTTTGACCGGCTGAATCTCCAAATGATTTCACTCCTAAAAGGACGCTCGATTTTTAAATAAAAATGCGTTAAGGCACCTGAATGGTCATTTGCCCTGGCTGCTGAACTTGAATGACGCCGCCCCAATTGCACATGCATTTGGAGGAGTTGTTCAGAGCCGGCATGTTAGCGACGAGTACCGTCGGCGAACCGGGGACCCAAGGAGCCGCTGTTACCGGTATGCAGGGCATGGGCGTTAGCACGCCGAATGCCGCTGCTGTTGCTGCGGCAACCATAGGATTAGCCATGGAATTACACATGCCGAATGGCAAAATGTTCACCATCGGTTTATTATCCATAATGTTTGCGATGGGCATCGCGGTCATGACCATATTCGCTGGCAGCACCATTAACGAACTGGGCGCCGCGCCGAAAGAACATTGCAGCATGGCACCGCCGCAGACAAGGTTCCCCATGGGATACCTCCATTCATGTAACAAGTATTTATATAGCAGGATCCGATGCAGTTGTAGTTTCTGTTACTTTTATACTACTAGAAAAGCAGATAACCATCAATCTATTACTATATTCGATTCTTTTCGCTAAGTTTCTCCAAAAGATGGGTGCGAGAGTGTAAGAGATATTGTACTATAAAGGAAGAGTTGCAAGCGAGCGGAGGGATTCAGAGTGGCAGGGTTAAAAGCAGTAAAGCTGGGACTCGTAGTGCTGCTGTCGGCAGCGCCTGTTCTGGCAGCAGGACCAAGTGTGGAAGCTGCGTCGGTAAAAGCTTTAACCATGAAAGAAGCGATGGATCAAGGCTTGAAAATAAGTTCTGTCCTGCGGGACGCCAAAACGGATATTTCAAAGAAAAAGCTGGAGCTGGAGCAAGCGCAGCATGCTGTGAAAAGTGAGGAGGCGAAGGCTTCCGGTCTTTTTGCCAAGCCCCGGAATTTAAGCCAAGACCTGGCGACACGTTTGAAGGTGCCTGAGGCCAGCAAGCAGCTGTACATCGCACAGGAAACACTTCGACAATCGATGAATACGGTTCGGTTTGATGTGCAAAAAGCATATTTAACGGCTTATCAGGATGAAGCAGCGGAAGAGAACGCACGCAAGAAATGGGAGGACGCCAAAACGGCGCTGGAGACGGTTAAAAAGAAGCGGAAATTCGGGCTTGCTGACAGTGCCGAGCAGGAAGAGGCGGAGAAGACGCTGGAGAAGGCTGCATCCGTCTATAAACAAGCGCAATTGACGGCCAAATCAAGCCGTTTGGCGTTAGGCAAGCTGCTTCAGTTGGATATGGAGAATAAAGTGCAGCTTTCTTTTGAACCGGATTACGCAAATCTGGATCAGAAGCAGCTGCCGGCCTATATAACCAGCGGGCTCAAATCGACGGTCAGTCTGCTGAAAGATACGGAGGATCGGCGTTTGGCTGATCATAAGCTAAGCACGACACGTGATTTGTACAGCTCCAAATTTGGCAGCAGCCGTATGAAGGTTATGGATGGTCTGTATAAGGCTAAGGATATCGACATGGACATGTTTCTGGCCAGTTATGAAACGACGTTGTCACAGGTAAAGAAAGATTGGGAAGGTTTTTTCCTTTTGCTTGGATTTATTCCGATTCCCAAATCGTTGCTCCAAGGGGAGTTTGACGGACTGCGTTACCTTGACGACCTGCGGGATGCGTTACCTATTGCCACTATGGAACAAAATAAGGCGGTTCTGCAGGAGAAGGAAAGCAGAACAGCGGTTATAGCAGCAGTGAGAGCCTCCTATATGGAAGCAAAGGGTACGGAGGAAGGTTACGCGCAAGCTTTGCGCGATAAGGATAGTGCTGTAAGCGCGCTGGATAAAGCGGCTCAGAAGGTGAAACTCAGCTTAATGAAAACCGACGAGCTTGCGGCTTATAAAGAAGCGGTGAGCAAGGCGGACGAGCAAATTCTAACGGCCCAAATGAGCTATGAAGCTGCGCTTGGCAAGCTGGACATCGACACAGGCGGGGCTGTTGCAAAAACGTTGAAGAAGGGCATCTTGCCTTATCGGAATTTGGATGACGGGCTCGCCGCCGTCAAGCCGCAAAATCCAACGGCGCCTGCGGGCTCTTGGAAATTGAAGCCGGCCGTCGGTCCGCTGCTTAGTGATTTTAGCGTGACGGTGAATAAAAAGCTCGGCGCCACGGACTATGCGTTGTTTACCAAAGATGGTAAAGCGATCGGTAAACGCACCAAGACGAATAAGGCTGTGCGACAATTAACGCTTAAACTTAGTCAAATCGACAACTTGAAGGTTGTGCTCTACGCGAAGGGGAAAGCGATTGGGGAATTGCTGCTGGAAGGCAAAGGAAATGCCGGACAGTTGGCGGCGGCAGAGACTGAGGGCACGAATGGTGAAGCAAATGGCGGAAGCTCGGTGGGGAACGGGACAACTGGCAGTGAGAACGGTTCTGGTGCTGATGAGGAAAAAGGGCCAGGTACCGTTATCATCGGTTCCTACAAAGTACAGCTGGATGCGTTGACCCCTGAAGCCTATAATGCGGCTTCGGCAACGATGACTTCATCGGGACAGGGGATCTTTTATAAGGCGGATGAGCCTGGAGCGGTCTGGTTCGGCATGGATAATGCCGTAGACCCCAGCGCAATCGCCGATCCGGCGAGTTCCGCAGCGCTTTCACAGAAGGATGCGGAGGCTTTGAAGGTCACCGTGGAGATTGCAAAGCCGGGTGCTATTGCTTCTCTGCAAACGCCCGAACAGCTGCAGCAGCAGATTGACACGCTGAAGAAAGATATTGTGAAGCTGGAGGCGGCCAAGGAAGCGGCCGTTACGGATATGAAGCTGAGCGAGATCGCCGACTTGGCGGTCGAGATCAAGGATGCGCAGGCCCAGCTCGGGATGCTGGAGGCGCTGCAGAAAGGCGACAGCCAGGCAGCCCTTCAGCAGATGGAGCTGGTGAACAACCCGGACGCGCTGATCGCAGCGCTGTCCGAGGAGACCGAGACACCGCCAGGCGAGCCCGGCGGTGAAGCCCCCCCAGGCGGCACAGCGCCTGGGAAGGACGTGGCCAGCGAGGATGCGCTGGCCGGGCAGGCTGAGCTCCAGCAGACGAAGCTGGAGCAAGCCCTCGCCGCCGGCGAGCCGGAAGCTGCTGCAGCGGTGCTGCAGCAGCTCCTGGCGACGCAGGCGCAGCTCGCGGATGCGCAAACGGGCGCATCCGAAGGACAGGCTTCGCTCGCAGAAGCGAAGCTGAAGCTGGAGACTGCGCTGAAGCTGGCGCAGGCGCAGGGGGACACGGAGCGGGTCGCGACGCTGACCCGCTCGCTCGAAGCCGTCGCCGAGGCGGTGGCGACGGCGAAGAAGGACGCGCTGTTCGCGCAGCTGGACGCCGTGCAGGTGCTTGCGGCAGCGCTGCCGCAAGAGGCGGGCGTGCAGGCGCAGCTTGAACAGCAGGTCACGAAGCTGCTGGAGGAGCTGCAGCAGCAAGAAAAGGCCAAGTATACGCCTGAGGAGCAGGCGGCCTTGGCCGATGTTTCAGCTTCATTGGCGGCCAGCTCAGCTAGTGCATCCATTCAACCGATTCCGGCAGAAAACGTGCTTTCTCCCAATATTTTCATCAAATTTGATGCTCCGCCTGTTATAATAAACGGGCAGGCATATTTACCTATAAGATCCGTATCGGAGTCGTTCGGTGCCGCCGTAGATTGGGACCAAGATACTCTCACGGTTACGGTCAGCACGGAATATAGGACGATCACGAGCCGTATCAGTGAAGACAAAGCTTATGTTGATGGCGATCCTGTGCAAATCGACGGTCCGGCCCTTCTGCTTGAAGGAAGGACGTATGTCCCATTAAGATTCATAGCAGAATCCTTGGGACTGCAGGTGGATTGGAACGCACCGACGCAAATCATTCAGATTTCATATTAGAGGAGATTAAAGAGCGATGAAGAAATCGATTGCGGCATTGCTGCTCGTACTGCTGCTTCTGGGTGCTGCTGGAACCTACCTTGGATTAAACAGGGAAAGCTTCACACTATGGCCTTTTCACAAGAGCATGCCATTCGACGGTTTATCGAAGGCGATCTCGGATGGGCATAACAATTTGTTTGTCATCGATAACGCGAAGAAGACGATTCACAAGCTGAACGGGGATGGTGTACTTCAGTACTCCATTACGAGCGAGACCGGGAAAAACGGGGAAGTATACCGTTTTAACGATATGGCTGTCGATGATTTGGGATATCTCTACACGATTCGCACCTTGCTTGATCCTTACGGGATTGCAGTGAAGTCCGAGCAGATTGTTCGCTATACGCCGGATGGGCAGTTCGACCGCAGCTTGTTCTCGCAGGAATACAATGATGCGCAAACCCAGCGGTATAGATTGGGGTCTTTGCGAAATGTTCAGGTTCACGATGGGATGGTCTATTTCTTCAATGACGAAGTACAGCAGTTAACCCTCTATCAAGCTCCGGTCGGCAAACAGGAGACATCCGAGCCCAAGTTGGTCTACACGATAAAGCTCCCGCAAAATAAATTTGTCGCTGAGGCAGACGGCTTTAAGCCTGGCGAGATCTACTATTCAACGCGCAGCGGAGAGATCTATCGCGCTTTTGGCGACGGGCATTCCGAGCTTGTTTATCCGCTTCCCGGGCTGGATCGCACAAGACGCAATTTCCCTGAAAGCCTGCATCTGGATAATCAGGGCCGCCTGATCTTCATCGATTTTAACAATAAAATGATTTCCCGGCTTGATCCTGCACAGCCTTACACGATTGAAGGGCTGGTAACCGAAGAGAAGGCGAAAGCAAACGGCATAGACCTTGCTTTTGATGCCACTTCGAGTTCCATCGCGCAGGATGGCAGCCTTATTATCGTAGAATCAACGCAAATTAATCGCCGCCTGCCGGATGGAACCATTACGCCGTCCATGGTAGAGGCTCTATACAGCCAGCCGGTAAGAACCCAATTGTTTGTACATTGGTCGGTTGCCGTAGCGGCTCTAATCCTTGTGTTGTATGCGATCAAGCTTGTCTTCTTCAATTTGCTGCAGCGGCGACTTCCTTTGATGATGAAGCAGATCCTCATCCTGGTGCCGGTCATTGCGGCTTCGATGATTCTGCTGTCGACTGTCATTTATGAGAGTTTCTCGAAGAAAATGGAAGAGGAAACGTTTAGCGAGCTTATTTTACTGGCCAAAAACGGTCAAAATCTCGTCGATGGCGATAAGCTGGAAAGTATGACGTCACCGCTTGATTACAATGGTGCAACCTATCAATCTTTCCGCCGCAAGATTCAATCGGTTTTTGAAAATAACGCCAGCGATGATAATCAAGGCTTTTATAAAGCGGTATATAAATATGAAAATGGGGTCATTTATCGGATTCTAGAAGATGATGATGGCATGCACATGTTCAATCCTTTCCAACAGACGCCTGAGAATCAGCAGGTTGTGCTTGAAGGTAAGCCAGCTACGGGACAATGGCAGGATTTCTCCGGCGAGTGGCGTTATGCGATTGCTCCTATTTTTAACTCAGCGGGTAAAATTGTCGGTGTTTTCGAAACGAGTAAAAACCTGGATGGCATCCTGAAGCATCGCCAGGCGGTACTTCAATCGATTATCCGCAATATTGCGCTCATTTCCGTTGGTTTGCTGCTTGTACTCGTTGTCATGACCTATGTATTGCTGTCATCAATCCGGAAGCTGCGCAATAGCGTCGGCGAGATTGCCAAAGGCAATTGGGACACGGTTGTTACGATCAACACGCGCGACGAGGTGTCAGATCTGGGCGACAGCGTCAATACGATGGCAGCCCGTATTCGGGACTATATTACCAAGGTAGAGAATTTTAGCCAGTCCTACTACCGTTTCGTTCCTCAGCAGTTTTTGCGATTCTTGAACAAGGAAAGCATTCTGGAGGTTGAACTTGGCGATCAAGTAGAGAAAAACATGTCGATTTTGATTTTTAACATCCGAAGCTTCTATTTGCTTTCCAAGAAGCTCACGCCGGAAGAGAACTTCAACTTCGTCAATTCGTTCCTTAGCCGGTTCGGCCCTTATGTCCGCAAGCATCAAGGTCTTATGAACAAGTATCTGGGTGCTGGCTTCATGGCACTTTTCCCGAATCAAGCGGATGAAGCGCTGCAGGCGTGCGTTGAGATGCGCAAGGAGCTGGATCTTTACAATTCGCATCGGGCAAAAGTCGGCTATTCGCCGCTGGATTTCGGTATCGGCCTGCATAAAGGACCGCTCCGTCTCGGGATTATCGGCGAGCAGCAGCGCCTGGAAGGCAATGTGATTTCTGACGGTGTGAATGTGGCAAGTATGCTGGAGAAAATGACGGAACCGCTCGGCGCATCCATTCTCATTACCGATCATGTGGTGCAGTCGCTGCAACAACCGACAGCCTTTCAATACCGAAACCTGGGATTGATTCAGGTAGAAGGAGTGAAGGAGCCGCTTCGATTGTTCGACGTTTATCAGGGCGATCCCGATACGATTCGGGTGCTTAAAGAGAAGACTAAGACGCTATTCGAGCAGGCGGTCACGTATTACCAGGTAGGACGTTTCTATGATGCAAGAGAAGCTTTCTTGATGGTCATTAAACAGAATCGTCAGGATAAGGCGGCACAGCTATACTTCTATATTTGTGATGAATATTTCCAACATGGTACGACAGCAGAGTGGAATGGCACATTATCTGTTTCATGATGAAAGAGGCGAACTTGATATGCAAGTGCACGAGTTGACCACAGAGAGAGACGCACAACGGATTACGGAATTTTATTTATCTTCCTCCTCATTTGATGATCAAAGGCATACGCCGGGGGAGTTGGAGCATTTTCGCAATGCTCCCCTGCTTAGCTTGACTCAGCGCAATCATTGGCATTGGTTTATTGAGAATGAAGCCGGAGAGATTATTGCGGTGACCAGCTGCAAAGAAAATGAGCATCAATCCGGTGGTTATTTATGGGATTACTTAGCCGTACATCGCGATTATCGCCGGCATGGCTTTGCGAAAGTTTTGTTTCAAGCGCTAGAAACGTTCTCGAGAGAAGCGGGGGGGCGCTACATTCTTACGTATACATGTGATTTACCCGAATACCAACCTATTCAAAAAATGTTCCGGGCGAACGGCTTTGAACTCATCGGCACTTACCCGAATTACTATTACGAAGGCGAAGCGCGATTAGCTTTCTATAAACCGCTTATTGAAGACAAATGATAGATTGGACCTGATGATATGCAAGGAAGCTTAACCAGATGGATGGGACTGCGGACGGAAGATATCCGAAAGCTGTGGATGATGCTGCCGATCTTTTATTTTAGCGGGATTGCGGAATCATTGAACTATACGGCATTTATGGCCCTTTTTAACCAAAGATTCGGCGTGCAGTATTTGCCCTACATCTATATTGCCGAAGCGGCCATCATGCCTCTGGAGGGTTGGTTGCTGGCAAAGCTGGCCAATCGGTTGCCGAAGGCCAAATTGATGACGACGCTCTATCTGTTGATGATCGGTTTACTGGTGTTGAACGGTGCGGTGCTGCTGGGCTTCAAGCTGGGCGGCATTGACTTCCGCTATTATTATCCCATTATGTTCATCTCCTCCAACTTTGTTGTCAGGCAGCTGACGCTGCTCTTGTGGAGCACAGCTTTTGACTTATGCCCTACGCAGCAGGCCAAAAGATTGATGCCTGTGTTCATCGCGTCCACGACGACGGGTGGAATTACCGCCGGCTTGATTGCTCATCAAATCGGCAAGCTGCTAGGAACGGAAGCCGTCTATGCGCTCGCTCCGGTGTTGATGGTGTTCGGCTTCCTCTTTTTTCGAAAGGCGCTCGCGCGCTACTTGGTGCCTTTAACGTTAAAAGAAGATCTGCGGCTGAAAAGCCAGAGCGGAACGGTTCAGGCAGAGGAAGAAGAACAGCAGCTGCCTGCCGGTTACTATGCCAAGCAGATGCTGCGCAGCCCGTTCCTATTGTGCGCAGTTGCGCTAATGACGCTGATGCCGGCCGTGTATTTCATGATCGAGTATCAGTACTTTACCGCGGCGGAAGCCAAGTTTCCACTTGAGGGCGATTTAACCTCTTTTTACGGCTTAATTACGGCGATTCAATTCACGTTCTGCCTTTTGCTGCAGACGGTGTCTACACGCTTAATGAATTGGCTCGGCGCAAGCAATATGCTGCTCGCCATCACCGTGGTATTCTTCGGCGGATTCGGACTTACGGCCTTATTTATGAATCAGTCCCTTGGATTGGCGCTGGTTTCGGGTTCCTATGCCATCTTCTATATTTTGCTGTATTACATTGCAGAACCTTGTTATCAGCTTTTTTTCAAAATGATGCCCATCTCCAAAAGGGACGGCTATCGTTATTTTGCTCAAGGTGTCGCTGCCTCAGGCGGGATCTTGATCGGCTCCTTGCTATCGTTGCTGCATTCCTTCGGCTTGATTCAGCTGTCGCTGCTAGCTTGGCTAGGCGTGGGTTTGGCGGTCGTTCTCGTCATTGTCGCTTGGTACGGCAGGCACTTATACATCCGCGAGCTGGTTAAAAGTGTGCAATCGCTGCATGCTGATTTGTCTGATATTGCGGAGTCCTTTATCGGGGGCATCCGCAGTTCCAAGGCGCTTTCCGCCATGCTGGGCTACTTGAAGCATCCGAACGATTATGTGCGGGAGCTGGCGCTCGAAGTCATCGGCAAAGCGAAGGATTCCGCGTTTCTGCCCCATTTGATCGGGATGATCGGGGAAGAAAGCTCACGCATCCGTATAGCCGTGCTGCGCGCGATGAATCTCCAAAGCGCTACGATTCAAGATCTCGTACAGGTTGCGTCTTTCCTTGAGGACGAAGACCCGGAGGTGCGTGCGGAAAGCGTGAAACTGATTTCGAAAGCAACGCATTTGAAAAGCCAGTCGCACTTTTTCATTCGCGTCAAGCTGTTGGATAACCATCCGAGGGTTGTACATGAAGGGGTTAAGGCGCTTTACTCGCTCGAAAGCGAAGAAAGCTATCAAGCATGCGACGAGGCGATTATCAAAATGCTCGATAACGGCGGCGAATGGGCTGTCTATGGCTGCCATACCGTAGCGGATCTGAAGCTGGACAGCTATTCCGCTTGGGTGTTGTCGCTGCTCGATGATCATCGGCCTGCGGTTAAAGTTGCCGCTGCGGCCTGTCTCGGTAAGCTTAGCCACGTCGAGGCGATTCCGATTCTTCTGAACATGGTGCCTTTGGCGGATCAGGAGCTGCGCAAAGCGATTCTTCAAGCCTTGGTCGATATGGGCGATAAAGCATTGCCGACCCTGTCGGGCAGCCTGAACCATGCGAATCCTTTCATCTGGAACGCAGCCGTTACTGCTCTGGCAGAGCTGCTCGATGAAAATAAACTGAGAACGCAGCTCGTTGACCCTTGCGTAAATCGCATGCTAGCTTCGACGCAGGAACGAGCTTTGTCGGAAGCTCTGCTCCAACTGGGCATGAAGGGATTAGCGGAGCTTGCGAATCAACGGTGCGTTGAGCTGCACAATGCGCTTGTCGGCGGGGCTTGGGCCGTTATGGCCAAGTTCGTTGACGAACGTGTTGTGGCGACGCTGCGCGAAGCAACCAAGGACGAGAACGAAGAGGTCCGGGAGAATGCGCTTGAGGTGTTGGCCGAGGGGCTGGGGGACCGTAAATTGGCTTTGGCCCTGCTGGAATTATTGAAGCAAGGAACGGCCAGCAGCGATACAGCGATGACCCAGCCGCTCAAGTTGCTGCAAGAAGCTGCGAGATGGTCGGACGATTGGCTGAAGGATATTGCGGTTTACGCATTAAGTTCACTGGAGCGTGATGGGATGAGAGAAGAGCGCAAGTTTTTGACCATGCTGGATAAAGTTATTTTCCTGAAGCAGGTATCCTTATTCGCCGATTTGTCAGTGGATGAACTGGGGTTAATTGCTGGTATTGCGACGGAAGAAGTCCACGAAGACCTCACCTATTTACTGCGCCGGGGGCAAAGCAATTCCGCGATGTATTTAATTATTGAGGGCAATGTTGAGCTGAGCAATGAGACGGGTGTAGGTGAGACAGTAACGATTGGCGTTCTGGGACCCAAACAACCATTTGGGGAAACGACGGCTCTGGACGGATCGCCTTCTGCCGTTACAGCTCAGGCTATTTTCGATGAAGTGCGAGTGCTTGCGCTGCAAGGTGAAAGTCTTTCCCGACTGGTGAGATTGTATCCAGAGATCGGCATCGGCCTGCTGCATGCCTCAAGTGCCCGTGTTCGCTTGCTGGAAAATATGCTTTTGAAAATGGCTTAAATGGGCTAGGTGGATAAGCAGAGAGGGCGGGACGAACGTGTCAGTAGAGACCATCGTGTTAAGCAATGATCTGAAGGAGCTTGAGCGGTTAGGCGTATTCTTAAAAGGGCTGTCACCGGCGATGGGCATGGATGATCAGACGTTATTCCAATTGAATTTGGTCTGCGACGAGCTGGTAACCAATGTCATTCTCTATGGGCACCCCCCGGAGGAGTGCGGTATGCACACGATCCGTCTCGACATTGGGGCTGCTGCAGATAGCTGGGAGCTTTGCCTGACGGATCGCGGAGTGCCTTTTAATCCGCTGCTCAAGGCAAGCCCCCGGGTTGATCTTAGTATGGACGAGCGTGGCATCGGCGGTCTGGGTATTCACTTTGTGAAACAAGTGATGGATGATATCCGCTATGAGCGTCTGAACGAAGAGAATATACTGATGATGACAAAACGCCGAATTCAGAAGGAGGGAATATCATGAATGTAACGGAGAGTATGCAGGGGGACATCGTCCTGCTGAGCTTAAATGGCAGACTGGATGCCAATACGTCAGCGAGTTTGGAAGCCGCTTTCTCGAATCTGGTCGAACAAGGGAAGGGCAAGTTTGTTTTTGATCTGCAAGGACTTGACTATGTGAGCTCCGCAGGACTTAGAAGCTTATTGTCCGCAGCGAAAATGATCAAGGTCATCCAAGGCAAGTTGGCGCTTGTGCGCATGAATGAGAATGTCAAAGAGGTTTTCGATATGTCAGGGTTTAGTTCCATTTTTTCGATTTATGACAAGGAAGATGATGCGATCCATGCCATTTCCTAGCCGAACGAGTAAGTGTGAAAGCCGAGCCCACGAACTGGGGAGGCGTACGAAATGAATATCGTCGTAGGTGCTCTTCTTCTTGTTTGCTTGGTGATTGGCATCGTGTGGCAGCTTAGCGAACGAAGGCGCAAGACGGCTGATCTGGAGCTTCAGCGGACGATGCAGTTGTTCGATGTCAGCTTGGAAGTGAACTCGACGATTCACAAACAGGATTTGCTGATCAAAATCATGGAGACCTCCTCCCGCATCATGAATGCAGAAGCTTCTTCCGTCATCTTGGTCGATGAGGAAAAAGATGAGCTGTTTTTCGACCTTGCGCTTGGTGAAAAGGGCGATGAAGTCCGTGAAATTCGCCTCAAAATCGGCGAAGGCATCGCCGGCTGGGTGGCCCAGACCGGCCAATCGGTCAAAATCGACGATGCAGCGCAGGACGAGCGCTGGTCCTCGAAGGTCGCCAAACGTGTCGATTACCCGACGCGCAACATGCTTTGCGTGCCGCTGGTGAGCAAAGGTAAAATTATCGGCGTGCTGCAGGTGCTGAACAAGCGCGAGGATGTGCATTTTACCGACCGTGATTTGCAGCTACTAGAGTCCATTGCTTCTCCGATCGCGGCATCTTTGGAGAATGCCATGCTCTACGACGTTTTGGAGAAGACGACGGCCGCCAAAGAACGAATGGAAAGCGAGCTGCGCATCGCAACCAACATTCAAATGGGCTTCTTGCCACGTCAAGGCTTGTACATGACGGCGGATGCCAATGAAATTACGGCGGAAGCAAGGGCTTTTATTCGTCCGGCACGTGAGGTCGGCGGCGACTTTTACGATTATTTTCGACTTGGCGACGATAAGTTGTTTTTCGTTTTGGGGGATGTATCGGATAAAGGAATTCCTGCGGCGTTGTTCATGGCGGTTACGATGACCTTGCTCAAGGGGAAAATGAGCCCGGATATGTCGCCTGGAGAGCTGCTTACAGCCGTGAATCAAGAGTTGTACAAGGACGATTCGACGATGTTTGCGACGATTTTCTGTGGTGTGCTTCATGTAGGCACGGGGCGTCTGCAGTACTGTGACGGCGGTCATTGTCCGCCATACATTGTCCGTGGTAACGGGGATGTGGAACAGCTGAAGGGGAAAAAGGGACTTCCGCTTGGCGTCATGGATGATATGCTATATGCGGATAACGAAGTGACGCTTGACCAGGGTGACCGCCTGATCATGTATACGGATGGCATTACGGAAGCAGAAAACCGGCAGCAGGAGCAATACGGCTTCTCGCGACTTCAAGAGCTTTTACAAAAGGAGTTGTCGAGCCAGCCGGCACAGCTACTGGAACAGATGACCCAGGATGTTGACCATTTCGCCAATGGCGCTATCCAATCGGATGATATTGCCGTGCTCATTATAGATCGAAAACCAAACAAAATGTAACCTCAAAAATCAGCAGGTATGATATAGTGAAAATTAGAAGACATCATGCGCTCAGATACGGATAATGATGGGGCGCAAGCCGTCAATTGATGGCATTTTACTTAGTACGACCATTCTAGGAGGGTTCATATGCCAATGCATCTATCGCGTATCAACAGGCAGCCAGATACTTCCCTGCACAATCAACATCGTAATAAGAGTCATTCACAAGGGCAGTCTGCAGGAGCAGATCTTATGAATATACAACGGGCTATTGGGAATAAAGCGGTAGGCAGTATGCTGTCCATACAGACGAAATTGACGGTTGGGCCGGCCGGAGACGCTTATGAACAAGAGGCGGATCAAGTTGGCAAAGAAGTGGCGGACAAAATTGCAGCATCGGAAAATAGCGGAGCTTCCGCTGATGTGCAGCGGAGCGAAAGTGGAGAGTCGGAAGAGGAAGAGCTGCAGATGAAGCCGTCCTCGGAGACGATCCAGCGGAGCGAAGGCGGAGAGATGGAAGAGGAAGAGCTGCAGATGAAGCCATCCTCGGAGACGATCATCCAGCGGAGCGAAGGCGGAGAGATGGAAGAGGAAGAGCTGCAGATGAAAGCTTCCGACGGCGAAGCGTTTGATGCGGATGCTTCCGTTGAATCGGAGATTAAATCCATGCAAGGCAGCGGCAGTAAGATGGACGCGCAAATTCAGGCGAAGATGGAATCGGCCTTTAATGCGGATTTCAGTAATGTTAACATTCATAATAATCCACAGTCGTCGGAGATTAGTGCTTCGTTAGGCGCAGAAGCTTTTGCAACAGGGAATGATATCTTTTTCCGTGAAGGGCGCTATAATCCGGATTCGCGCGAAGGTCAGGAGCTGCTTGGACATGAGCTAACGCATGTTATCCAACAGCGAGGCGGCAAATAAAGCGAATCTCGTATAAGCAACAGGGGGAGCGATGTCGCCTGTTGCTTTTTCGCGTGTGGGAGTAGGTGAGTGTATCCCTGTATCCCGTTCACATTTGCACAGAAGCATTGGGAAGAAGTATATTTGCACTTGAGAAAGTTAAGAATGAGCAGATTAAACGAGTAAGCAGATGAAGAATTAAGCGGCCTAGTGAAAGCATTGGGCAGAAGAAAGTAGGAGGGCGGACACATATGCTGCCAGATCATGTACACGAGCGTCATTTCGCGCAATTAGGGCTCTTAAAAGAGATTTTGGATGAGACAGGCCTTGCCACCAATTTGTTGGAGAAATCAGACGCGATTCCGCTTCACGTGCTGATGGCCGGTTTTCAAGAGGATAAAAAGGAACGGGAACGGTTCCTGCACTTTAGCTTTTTACCTTTGAACGACGAAGAGATCGCTGCGATTCAGCTGCTGCAAATATACAGTACGCTTCCTTTTCACCTTGAAGAGGGGAAGCGCGAAGAGGTTGCCGCCTTGCTGCTTGAGATCAACACGCGGTTGCCGATTGGCCATTTTGGCATTAATGAGCATAATGAGCTGCATTACCGTTATGTGTACAGCATCTCGGCTGCGCGCTCTTTTGACAGTGAGGAAGTGCTGGAGATTTTGAGCTTGTTCGTTTATATGTGTGATATGTTTGCCGATCACGTGGAGCTGGTGGCCAGCGGTGAAGCGGATGCCGAGCAGGTTGTTCAGGCACTAAGAGGTTAATCATCAACGCCGAAAAGGGCTGTCCCGAATGTAGAGTTATCTACCGACGGGAAGCCCTTTTTGCGTTCGGGTTAATCTTACTTTTTCGATATAACGGGCAAAAAAACCGAATAAAGCAGCCCACTTACGCGCTAACGGACTCAGGCGCCGCTATTCGATGAAATAGAGCCCTTTTCAAAATCTAACGGACACAGCAGCCGCTATTTTCCTCTACAGCAGCGTTTTTCGCTGCTTTAAGGTGCAATAACGCTTCTGGAGTCCGTTAGCTCAAAAATCAGGCTATTTTATTGGAAATAGCGCCTGTGGGGTCCGTTACAATTGGCTGTTGTAGCACTAGGCAAAGTCTAGCTCATTAATCGCGTACACGAACAGGCTGTCTTCGCTATACACCAATTTCCGCGGACCAGAAGTTCCTCTAAAGATGATGCCGCTGCTTTATTTCACTCTCTCCTGCAAAAGCTCAACAAGCTGTTTGCCGGGATCCTTCATCATTTGCCCGCCATTGCCACCGGCAGGACGATTGCCGCCGTTGCCACCGTTCTCGCGAGGTTGTTTCCCAGCGTTCGTGCCTTCAGAACCGGCCCCTGCATTCGGTGAAGCCGAAGAGGAAGGTGCGCCTGAGGCGTCCGGTTTCCCGCCTTTTTGCCCATTAAAGTTGCCACGCGTGCCATCGCCTTGGTTCCCGCCGCCATTCCCGCGATTGGCCATCTTGCTCGCAGCGTCGTCGATGAACTTCTTCTGCGCGTCCGTCAGCTTCTCGAGCAGCTTCGTTTTGTTCTCGTCACTGAGCTCAGCCTTGGTTTCGATGTCCTGTGCAACAGGAAGCATAACTTGGGCTTGATCCTTAGTAATTGCAAGTCCTTCCGCTTTGTCCATCATGAGAAGCGTTTGGAAGGTGCTGAACAACTGTCTTTGCGCCTGGCTCATAGCGGGACGATTCTGCCCCTGCTGCTTCGCATCTGCCGAAGGTTGCGCGCTCGCTTGAGGTTGCGCTGTACTTGCCGCTGCTTGCTGAGGGGAAGCTTGGTTGCCGCAACCGCTGAGCAAAGCGGGAAGAAGAATGCATAAGCCGGCTATTTGTTTCATTTTAATTTTCATATGTCTATGTACCACTCCTATCGATAGTCTTCCATTTCATTCTCATTGTACGGCGTAATTATGAAAAAAAAGAGAAGGGAAGCTGAATAGGAGATAAATGTTAGCTTAAAAATGGCTGAGTGGGATGTGATTGAACTTTATTGCATGAATATCGTCTTTTAATTTATCATCCATAATTTGTATTTGGAGCGAGCAATGAGAAGATATCAGGGATTAGAAATCAGTTTGCTTTTTACTAGTCTATTATTTATGGCTGCCTGTGATCAGGTAAACGTGCAAGTGGAAAAAGAAAACCGTAGTTCAAGCCATACACAAGTTGTTGTGATTGGTTCGGAAATAGAAGGAGCCTATCTGGCTAGGGCAGCGATCGATGAGGGGGTATCGGTCACTATTTTAGATCCCAGAGAACATCCGGGAGGACAGCTCATACAAGGACAAATGCAGTTTTTGGATGAGCCCGTCGATGACCAAAATCGGTCCTTGCTCCAAGGAAGAGTTAAGGAACTTTTTAATCGCTATAAAAAAGGTGAGATAAGAAAAACAAATGAATTTGCACAGTATTTCAATACACTCATAAAGGGGGTACCACTTGAATCTGGCATTTCAATTACCAATATTGATAGGATGAAAGATGCGGTTACAGGTACCCAGAAGATTAAGGCCATAACCTATCGTTCAAAGGAAGGATCAGAAAAAACGATCACTGCAGACTACTGGGTAGAAAATACGGATTTCAACGCTTTAGTAGGTGGCCTTGAACTGGAACGTATTCCAGGCATTGAGACTGTATTCGGCGGACCACGACAGTACATGGCAGCTTCAATCATGATGAAATTTCGCAACATAGATTGGGAAAAGTTCCAGAGGGAAACGAATCGCTTAACCAAAATAGATTTAGAAAATAAATACGGTTCAACTACTACAGTTACAGATAAATTTACATGGGGCTTTGGGAAGGTTGGAGCGACATTTACACCAAGTAACAGAGAAGTATTTCTCCGGGGGCTTAACGTGATTAATCAACGAGATGGTGAGGCCCTGATTAATGCCCTATTGTTATTTAATGTGGATCCTTCAGACAAGGAAAGTGTACAAGCTGCATTAGACAGAGGAAAGGCGGAGACGCTTCGTATCTTACCTCATCTTCGTGAACAATTGATTGGTTGGGACAAAGCTGAAATCAATGGCTTTCCAGATTATTTGTACATTCGTGACTACAACCGTTACCAAACTGAGTATGTTTTGCAGGCAGCGGACCTGATGAGTGGCAAAATGTTCTGGGATAACGTGAGTATAGGTGGATACCCGATTGATCTCCAGGGAACAGCAAGTCACACATGGGGGCAACATAGCGGTGATCCCGACAAATATGGGATGCCATTACGTTCTTTTATTCCTAAGGGGTTTGCAAACGTCATTCTAGCAGGCAAAAACGTAGGAGCCTCGTCTGTCGCTTATGGCAGTGCGCGCATTCAAGCCAATACGTCTTTAGCTGCTGAAGTCATAGGTATACTACTTGGGCAATTAAAAGAAGGGCAGGATTTAAGTAGACTAGCACAAAATGAGATGCAAGCTATTCATGAATATATAAAGGGTAAGTATGGAATTACCCTGAATGGGATATCGGCCAATAATAAAATGGGAGACTTGACTGAAGAACAAATTGAGCAGTTGAATAAAGGGAAACTCTTGCTTCCGTAGGGGGTACTCTGTAAGTACTATGAGAGCAAAGTTCCTTTTACCTCCAAATTAAAGAAGAAGCTGCACGGGCAGCTCCTCCATTAAACTTGTTTGGCTCGATTCACAGTTAGATTAGGTCTATCGCTTTTCAAAGCGTATTTTCTGTTCAAAAGAAATCCGAATAACGACGCCAGAGACTGCTGGAACAGCATCCCGAGCACAACGGGAATCGCCACCGGAGGCGGAAAGTACGCTACAGCAAGCACGGCGCCGGCGCTAATATTCCGCATCCCGCTGTTAAACGTAAGCGCCACAACGACGTCCTGCTCCCACTTCATCAGCTTGGCGACGATCCATCCCAGGATGTAGCCGAGGGAAGCGAGGGCTAGTACAAAACCGGCCAAACCGAGCAGTTTGGCATTAAAATCACGCAAGTATGGCGCGATAACGGAGCTGTTAATCGCAACAACGATGCCCATGCATATTTTCGAAAAAGGACCTAGACGGCCGCTCCACTGCTCTTTAATTTTGCCTTTCGTCCATTGATTAAGGAGCATGCCCAGCAAGGACGGTACGACAATCATGAAGAATAGACCTTGCATCATGGCAAAAGTGTCCATCTGGACTTTCGTGCCGACCAGTGCAGAGAGTGTATAAGGCACAACAAAGGGTGAAAGAACGGTATCCATGAGAATAATCGATAGGGTCAGCACGATGTTTCCACGATAAATGGCGACCCACACGAAGCTTGTAATCCCTGTTGGAATGGCTGCGGCCAGAATGAGCCCTGTGATGGTTAACGGTTCCGAGCTGTAAACGGCGTGACCGAGTCCAAGCGCAAGCAGCGGCATACCGACATGTAGAATCAACAGCGTTGCGATAAGAGGGAAGGGCTGGACGATCACTTTAACAAATTCCTTGAAGCTGGAGCTGATGCTGCCCGAGAATGTCATAAAGGCAAACAGCCAAGGCGATAAGAAGGTAAAGCCGGATAAATGACTGCCGAGCAGAACACCGATAAGCACGCTGACAGGTGTGATGAGCGGCAAAATTTTTTCCAGTTGGCGATTCAATTGAGCTAGCATCTGGGTGTTCATCCTTCCTTACAATGGATAATAAAGGCCGAGGGTTGCGTTCTCCCCATTATAAGAGCAATAGCTTCGGGTGACTAGGATAAGATGGATTGGAAATTTTTATTTCCATCGACTGGATACCGTGTTATGATAATGAACAAATGAATACGAATGTATCCCTAGGGGCGCCGCAAGGCTGAGACAGAGCAATCTGAACCCTTTGAACCTGAACTGGGTCATACCAGCGGAGGAAAGTGGAAACCGGACTTTGGCGCCTCATTTTTGCATGTTTATTATGCGGGCAACCTACAACCACTTTTCTTAGGAAAAGTGGTTTTTTTGCGTCTTGATTGCCGCACCAGGCTGCCTTGCCTATCGATACATCGGTATAAAAAGTGAGGAGGCGGACTTCCATGTCCGAGCGCGAGCTGCATGTGATATCGAATGGCAAGTTGGCATGGAAGGAGATGGCTGCCATTGCAACCCGGATCCATCCTTATGTCACGGCTATTCATATCCGAGAGAAAAATAAGCCGATGGATGAAGTTTTTATGGGCGTACAGTATTTGTTGGAACAAGGTGTACCCGCGAAAAGCCTTTGTATCAACGGCTACCCCTGGATGGCAACTGCTGCAGGGCTTGGCGGTTTGCACCTTCCCGAAAGCTCTCCGCAGCTGCTGAAGATAAGAGATAGCTATCCAAGCGCGCATCGCACAGGAGTCTCCGTACATAGCACGGAGGAAGCTGTCAAACGCGAGCGTGAAGGGGCGGATTATGTCTTGTATGGGCATATTTTTGCAACAGGTTCAAAGCTGGGGGTTGAACCAAGAGGGCTTGAACAACTAGTGAATGTTTCCCGGCAGGTAACGATTCCGGTCATCGCTATCGGTGGCATAACACCTGCAAGAGTAAGGCCTGTTCTGGCTGCGGGAGCTTCCGGCATCGCGGTGATGAGCGGCATTTGGGAGGCGGATGACCCCGTGGAAACCGTAAAAGCTTACATCCAAGAGTTGCAGCAGCAAGAAGAAACTAGAGGTGAGAGACTTGAAGCATACGAGTGACGTTATCATCGTTGGAGGAGGCGTGATAGGCGCATCGATCGCCTATCACTTGGCGAAGCGAGGCCAGTCCGTCACGCTGCTGGAGCGCAGCAGGCTGGGGACGGAGGCCTCGGCCGCCGCAGCCGGCATGCTCGGAGCGCAGTCCGAGATGGCGGACACCGGGCCCCTGTTCCAGTGGGCCAGGCAGAGCAGAGCGATGTTCCCCGAACTGAGCGGGGAACTGAGGAGCCTCACGGGCATCGACATCGGTCTCGTCCGTGAAGGGCTGTTGAACGTCGCGCTCAGCGACGATCAGGAGCAAGAGCTGCGCGCGAGGGAGAAGCTCCAGCGCGCAGCGGGTGAAAGAGCGGAGTGGCTGAGCGCAGCCGCAGCCGCAGCGCTCGAACCCGCGCTGAGCCGAGCGACGCGCGGAGCATTGTACCTGCCCGAGGATGGGCAGGTCGAGGCGCCGCAGCTGGCGGCTGCTTTCGCGCAGGCGGCGCGGGTGCTTGGGGCGAAGCTGCAGGAATTCGCCCATGTGCAAGGGCTGCTGACGGAGCGCGATCGCGTCGTCGGCGTAATGACGAGCGAGGGGCCGCTGTATAGCGAGCACGTTGTTGTGGCGGCCGGGACGTGGAGCGGCCAGTTCCTCGCCGGCAGCGGGATCGACCTGCCGGTGTATCCCGTGAAGGGGGAGTGCTTCTCCGTACTCACGGAGAAGCGCGAGCTGCAGAAGACCCTGTTCACGCCAGGGTGCTATATTGTCCCCAAAGCCGGAGGACGGCTGCTCGTCGGCGCGACGGTTGTGCCGAACAGCTACGACCGCAAGGTGTCGCTGGCAGGGCTTGCAGAGCTGATGGAGCGAGCGAACCAATTAATGCCCTTAATCGGCGATGCGGAGTGGGAGAAGGCTTGGTCAGGCCTGCGTCCGCAGACGCCAGACGGCATGCCGTACATTGGCAAAGTCCCGATGTATGAGGGATTATTTGCGGCCTGCGGGCATTACCGCAACGGGATTTTGCTCAGCCCGATCACAGGGAAGATCATCGCTCAGCTCGTATTAGGCGAGGACGCAGGCAGTTTACAGCCCAGTTTGGACGCATTTTGCCCCGATCTGTCGGGAACATCCAAGCGCTTGGAAAGCGGGCGACTACAAGGAGAGGAGCTGCACAGCATTGAAGCTGCACATTAACGGCCAAAGCGTCGAGGTTCCGGATGCGATTCGTACGATTGAAGAGCTGCTGGCCCATTTTGAGCTGCAGGAGAAAATGCTCGTTGTCGAGCATAATCAGAACATTTTACAAAAAGAAGATCATGTGAAAACGGAGTTATCGGAAGGACATAAAATCGAAATCGTTCATTTTGTTGGAGGGGGATAATTAACCATGTTAAAAATCGGTCCATATGAATTTCGTTCAAGACTACTGTTAGGCACAGGCAAATTCCCGGATTTTGATATTCAGAAGCAGGCTGTGGATGTGAGTGAATCGCAGATTTTGACGTTTGCGGTGCGGCGGATGAACATTTTTGAGGCGAGCCAGCCGAATTTCTTATCTATGTTGGATGTGTCGAACTTCACGCTGCTGCCGAACACGGCCGGGGCGAAAACAGCGGAAGAAGCAGTGCGCATCGCCAAATTGGCGAAGGCATCCGGGCTTTGCGACATGATTAAGGTAGAAGTGATTGGCGATGAAATGACGCTGCTGCCTGACCCTGTTGAAACGTTAAAAGCGTCGGAGATGCTGCTGGAAGAGGGCTTCATTGTACTGCCGTATACCTCGGATGACGTGTTGTTGGCTAAGCGCCTGCAAGCGCTTGGGGTGCATGCCATCATGCCGGGAGCATCACCGATTGGCACCGGGCAGGGCATTATTAATCCGCTCAACTTGAGCTTCATTATTGAGCAAGCAACGGTGCCGGTCATCGTCGATGCCGGTATAGGCGCTCCTTCAGACGCAGCGCTGGCGATGGAGATGGGCGCGGATGGCGTGCTGCTGAACACAGCGGTTTCAGGTGCCAAGGATCCGGTCAAAATGGCGTATGCCATGAAGCTCGCTATTGAAGCGGGACGCGCCGGCTTCGAGGCAGGCCGAATTCCGAAGAAACGCTATGCTTCGGCGAGCAGTCCGATGGACGGTTTTAGCCGGGTTTAGGGGCCGAAGGATCGTCTCAGCCGCAAGGCGGGGATAAGCGGTCGAATAAATTCGCTCGAGAGAGTCGAAAGGGCTGTTTCGAGCCGAAAAATCGGCGCTGCCGCTAACGAGCGGTAGGAAAAGGCCGTCTCAGCCGCAAGGCGGGGATAAGCGGCCGAATAAGTTCGCTTGAGAGAGTCGAAAAGGCTGTTTCGAGCCGAAAAATCGGCGCTGCCGACAATGAGCGGTAGGAAAAGGCCGTCTCAGCCGCAAGGTGCTAATGGACGTAAGTTTTTAAAGAATTCTGAAAGGGGGAGCCCAGATGTCCATCTATAAAGCTCTGACAATCGCTGGCTCCGATAGCGGAGGGGGAGCGGGAATACAGGCCGATTTAAAGACGTTCCAAGAGCTGGGCGTCTACGGTATGTCAGTGATTACGGCCGTGACCGCGCAGAACACGCTCGGCGTTCAAGGCGTGTTCCCGATGAGCGCTCAGGCAGTGGAACAGCAGTTAGCGTCCATCGGAGCCGATTTGCGGCCGGATGCGCTCAAAACCGGGATGTTATTCTCGTCTGAAATCATCCAAATCGTAGCTGCTGCCATAAAAAGCTACAAGTGGGGGCGGGTTGTCGTCGATCCCGTCATGATCGCCAAAGGCGGCGCCTCTTTGCTTCAACAAGAGGCGATAGACGCCATGATTGAATACCTGCTGCCGCTGGCTGACGTGGTCACGCCAAATATTCCGGAAGCGGAGGCGCTTAGCGGGATATCGATCATGGATAGCGAGTCGCGTCAACAAGCAGCAAGAAAAATTCATGCATACGGCTGTCAGCATGTGATGATCAAAGGCGGTCATGAAGCGAACTCCGTTTATGCTACGGATTTGCTCTATGATGGGAAGTCGTTTACAGAGTATTCGTCCCGACGTCTACATACACCGCATACACACGGTACTGGCTGCACGTTTGCTGCGGCTATCACTTCCGGACTTGCGCAGGGACTGTCAGCTTCCGAATCTTTACATTTGGCCAAAAATTTCATCCAAGCCGCTATTGCCGAACCGCTGTATATCGGAAGCGGCCATGGTCCAACGAACCATTGGGCGTACGGGCGGGGGCAAAGGCAGGATGGCGCTGCATCCTCCAACACGATTATAGTGAGTCACGATGTTTACGCTGGAGGTACGCGATGACGAGTGAAGAACTGCGCAAAGCGCTGCGGTTGTATTTGGTGATGGGCAGCCCGAACTGTGGAGGGGCTGATCCTTATGCGGTGCTGGAGGCGGCGATTGCCGGCGGCATCACGATGTTTCAGCTCCGCGAGAAAGGCGCCGGGGCCCTGCAGGGGCCGGCGCTGCTCGAGCTGGGCGCCCGGCTGCGCCGCTTATGCGCGCAGCACCGGATCCCTTTCATCGTCAATGACGATGAAAGGCTTGCTCTAGAGCTGGAGGCCGATGGGATTCACATCGGCCAAGAGGACGCCCCAGCCGCCGCCGTGCGGCAGCGGCTGAAGCATATGATCGTGGGCGTATCGGCCCACGATCTGGGGGAGGCGCAGTCGGCGTTAGCCGAAGGCGCCGACTACCTGGGCGTAGGCCCCCAATACGCCACGCGCACGAAGCTCGATGCGCGTGAGGTCCGGGGGCCTGCCATGATTGCCCGGATGCGCGAAGGCGGCATCCGGCTGCCTTTGGTTGGCATCGGGGGGATCGATGCCACGAATGCTTGGCCCGTCATCCGCGCAGGGGCGGATGGCGTGGCGGTTGTGAGCGCGATCGCTGGCGCGCGCTCCCCGCAGGACGCAGCGTCGGAGCTGGATCGCATTTTAAAGATGCCGTAGTCGTTAATACAATTACCCATTAAAAGGAGGTCATGATGTGACAACAAGCAATAACAGCAGCCCCGTGAAAGACGTTCAAGTTTCTACATTTCCTGGCAGTAAAAAGGTGTATCTACAAGGGTCGAGACCGGATATCCAAGTACCTGTGAGGGAAATTTCGCTCGGGACATCCACGAATATTCACGGCGACGAAGTAGCGAATGAGCCTGTACATGTGTATGATACAAGCGGTATTTATACGGATACGGAACAAATTACCAACATTCACCAAGGGCTGCCGGCTAATCGCTTGCCATGGATTGAAGAACGCGGGGATGTAGAGGCTTATGAGGGACGTGAGGTAAAGCCGGAAGATAACGGACTTTCCTCGCCGGATGCAAGAGGGGCTGCGGAAGTATTCCCGGGATTAAATCGAAAGCCGCTTCGAGCTAAGCCGGGCTGCAACGTAACCCAGATGCACTATGCCCGCAAAGGCATTATAACGCCCGAGATGGAGTACATTGCGATTCGCGAGAATCTGGATAGCGAGTTTGTGCGGAATGAAGTGGCGCTTGGCCGGGCCATAATTCCTTCTAATATTAATCACCCGGAAAGCGAGCCAATGATCATCGGACGCAACTTTCTGGTGAAAATCAATGCGAACATCGGTAACTCCGCGGTCGCTTCTTCCATTGAGGAAGAGGTGGAGAAAATGACGTGGGCCACCCGTTGGGGCGCAGATACGATCATGGATTTGTCGACAGGCAAAAACATACATACAACACGCGAGTGGATCATCCGCAATTCACCGGTTCCAGTAGGTACGGTTCCTTTGTACCAAGCGCTTGAGAAAGTAAACGGCAAGGCCGAGGACCTCTCATGGGAAGTGTATCGGGATACGCTGATTGAGCAGGCGGAGCAAGGGGTCAGCTATTTCACGATTCATGCGGGCGTGCTGCTGCGTTACATTCCTATGACCGCTCAGCGCGTAACGGGAATCGTGTCTCGCGGGGGATCCATTATGGCCGCATGGTGCTTGGCGCATCACCAAGAGAACTTTCTGTATACGCATTTTGAAGAGATATGCGAAATTATGAAAACCTACGACGTCGCCTTCTCTCTTGGCGACGGGCTGCGTCCCGGTTCGATCGCGGATGCGAACGACGAAGCGCAATTCGCCGAATTGGATACGCTCGGCGAACTGACCAAAATCGCTTGGCGCCACGACGTCCAAGTGATGATTGAAGGGCCGGGTCATGTGCCGATGCACATGATCAAGGAAAACATGGACCGTCAGCTGGAAGTCTGCGATGAAGCGCCATTCTACACGCTAGGACCGCTGACGACGGACATTGCGCCGGGTTACGACCATATCACCTCCGCGATTGGTGCGGCGATGATCGGTTGGTTCGGCACGGCGATGCTGTGTTATGTGACGCCGAAGGAGCATCTCGGCCTCCCGAACAAAGAGGACGTCCGCGTTGGGGTCGTCACCTACAAGATCGCTGCGCATGCCGCCGATCTGGCCAAAGGGCACCCGGGCGCGCAAATTCGCGACAACGCCCTGTCGAAGGCGCGCTTTGAGTTCCGCTGGCGCGACCAGTTCAATCTCTCGCTCGATCCGGAGCGGGCGGTCGAGTATCACGATGAGACGCTGCCGGCCGAGGGCGCCAAAACAGCACACTTTTGCTCCATGTGTGGACCGAAGTTTTGCTCCATGAGAATCACGCAGGATATCAGGCAGTACGCGCATGCGCGGGGGCTGGATGAAGCGTCGGCGGTGAGCAGCGGGATGCAGGAAAAGTCTAATGAGTTCCGTAAAGCGGGAAACCAAATTTATAGTTAAAAATTATGGGACGTTTTGCGCCTTTCTTGGTGACAGAAACGTCCCTTTTTGCTACCATAGAGAATAAAGCTTAACTTCGTTAATTCGTTAACGCGTTGAAACATTTAAGTGAGGGGGATGTCGATGAGCATTGCAGAAACGGCAATTGACATGATTTCCTTTTCGCATTATGATACGGTTAAAAAGATTTGACCGTCGTTTAATTAATCTCGCAAGAGATTAAAAGTTGACCAACAGACGCTTGTTTACACGGCAAAATTGGTACATGAGAGGGAGGTCGAATCCAGGATGAAGCTGCAACCGGTCTATATTATTGAAGAGTTAGAACAATTAAAAACGATAAGTGATCCACTGCGCGCCAAGGTGCTGCTTTATCTCATCGAGAAAGCGTATACCGGCCAACAATTGGCTAAACTATTAGGAATGGCGCGTGCCAAAGTACATTATCATTTGAATGAGCTGGAAAAGCATGGATTGATTTCAGTGATACGTACGGAACTCAAGAATGGTATCGTTCAAAAGTTTTACCGTGCCGTCGCGCGTGGCTTCGTGCCTAGCGAAGCGCTGCTCCCCTATGTTTCCGAGGTAGAGAACTACTACCGTGAGAGAACTTTGAGCGTGCTTGCGCGTGCCAGACGCAGAGCGATTAATGCCCCGGAAGAGGCGTTCCAAATTCCATCTGCTGACCGTGCGCATTGGCCAATCATTATGACGCAGGTCGAAGTCAAAATGAGCAAAGAAAAATATGCGGAATGGCTTAGAAAGTTTCGCGCGCTTATTTTTGAACTCGATTCTCAGCAGGAAGAGAACGGGGAATGGTTTTACTTGACGACAGTCGGCTTCCAGACGAATGAGCCGTCTTTTGACCCAGTGGATGAAGTAGAGAAGAAATAGAGGAGAGATAGAAATGTTAGATCCAAGATTAACGAAACTGGCTGATGTGCTTGTGAATTACTCGGTTAAAGCGCAGCCTGGTGAAAATATTTTGATCGAAGCTTATGGCATCGATAACGCGCTTGTCAAAGAACTCGTGAAAAAAATTCACGCAGCCGGCGCTCATCCTTATGTTAACGTGCGGGACCATGCGGTCATTCGCCAGCTTGTTATGGAAGGAACAGAAGCTCAAATGCAAACTTGGGCGGATGTGGACGCTTTCCAAATGAAGAAAATGCAAGGCTACATTGGCGTGCGCGGCGGAGCTAACATTTACGAGCTATCGGATATCCCGGCGGACCGGATGAAGCTTTACAATTCCATTTACTATCAACAAGTTCACTTTGATGTTCGTATAAAGGATACAAGATGGGTCGTTCTTCGTTACCCGACTTCTTCTATGGCGCAGCTGGCTAGCATGAGCACAGATGCTTTTGAAGAGTTCTATTTCAACGTATGCACAATGGATTACGGCAAAATGTCCAAAGCGATGGACGCGCTGAAAGATCTGATGGATCGCACGGATAAAGTGCGTCTGGTGGGCCCTGGAACGGATTTGACGTTCTCGATCAAAGGAATCGGCGGCGTGAAATGCGACGGCGAATTGAACATTCCGGATGGCGAAGTTTACTCCGCACCGGTTCGCGATTCCGTGAACGGCGTTATTTCCTTTAATACACCTACACCGCATGACGGCTTTATTTTCGAAAACATCGTGCTTGAATTTGAAAAGGGTAAAATCATTAAAGCGACGGCGAACGATACGGATCGTATTAATGAAATTTTCGATATGGATGAAGGTGCCCGTTATGTTGGGGAATTCGCGATCGGCGTGAACCCGTTCATCCAACATCCAATGAAGGATACGTTGTTCGATGAGAAAATCGACGGCAGCTTCCACTTCACACCAGGCAACTGCTACGACGATGCTTACAACGGCAATAAGTCTTCGCTGCACTGGGATATCGTGAACATCCAACGTCCGGAGTACGGCGGCGGCGAGATTTGGTTCGACGATGTGTTGATTCGCAAGGACGGCATTTTCGTATTGCCTGAGCTTCTGCAGTTGAACCCGGAAAATTTGAAATAAGTTGAGTGATGTGGTCCTCTAGATCCTGCACGGTGTGCGGGGGATGGGGGGCCTTTTGTTTTTGGTTTAGCTACTGTAAGAATGATTTTCAACGTTAAAGTGGCATAGGCACGTACATAAAATCAGCCCCCGTCGATGACAGGGGCTATGTGCGCGCTCAGCCCCGCCGCTGCTGCGCCTGGTACTGGCGCGGGGGAAGGCCGACCGCTTTTTTGAAGGTGCGGATGAAGTTGGAGTAGTCGTTGAAGCCGGCCAACTGGCACGTATCCGTGACCGTGGAGCCTTCGCGGAGCAGCTGCTTCGCTTTGTTAATGCGCTTAAATAGAATATGCTCATGAATGGTGCTGCCCGTATGTTTTTTGAATAATCGGCAAAGATAGGAGCGATTCATAAACACCACATGCTCCAGCACTTCGAGCGACAGATCTTGATCCAGATTTTCGTCAATATACGTAAAAAGAGAGGACAGCTTATCAGGTATCATGACCTGATCCTCTTGTTTGCCTTGATTGAGGAAAATCCGGTTAATAAACACGAGCAACTCGGTAAAAGCGGCCACAAATAAAATGTCCGATCCAGGCAACGCTTGAGGGCGCGTGTACAGCTCCATGCGCTCGAATATTTTCAGGAAGTCATCAATTTGCTGGGGATTCAGACGCATCCGGTTTTGTTCGCCGAATTTGCGATTATTGAAGCAGTGCAGCAAATCAAACTGTGAAGAATTCAGGTTTGCGAGCAGCGCAGGATTAAAGTGAATGACGCAGTTCTCATAACGCTGTTTTTTGGATTGGAAATTAGGCCTGTGAAGCTCGTTGCTGTGCATGATTAACAGATCGCCATACTGCAAATGATAGACCTGCTTTTCGATAAAGTAGTGAACATCCCCGGTTAGGAAAAAATAGATTTCATATTGATCCTGATGCTGATGGAAATCCATCGGCCGCGGCTCATTCGTCAAGGTATGGCGGAAATTGATCAACTGATGAAGATTTTGGTATAGATCCTGCATGAGAGGTTCTCCTCTAGTAAACTGGAGTCAATATTAGCAAACTTTTGCCCAATTAATGCAATGAATACGTTTTTATTATACTGCAAAATAAAGAAGAGTTAAACAAACAAGCTATTCTACTTACAACGATGATCGATACTCTAAGGAGGATTCAATATGAAATTGTCTATTTTTACAGTAGCAACACCTGACTTAACACCTGAGGAACTGGCCAAGGCAGCAACAACAGCAGGTATTGAAGGGATTGAATGGCGTTTTAAAGATACTCCGGCGGAAGTGGCTAACGAGAAGCCGTCTTTCTGGCGTAACAATCTTTGCTCCATTGATCCAAGTGCTTCCGATGAAGAATTGGAGCGTTTCAGACTTATTGCTGTTAACAATAACCTGGTGAATTTAAGCGTAACTCCTTACTTGAATGACTGCAATGTGGATGAAACTGAGCGTGTATTTAAAGCGGCGAAAAAAGTAGGAGCTTCTTTCATCCGTTGCGGAGTTCCTAATTATGATAAAAGCGTAAACTATAACGATTTGTTTGCAAAAGCTACGGACTATCTGCACCACGTGCAAGAGTTTTCGCAGCAATATGGCATTAAGGCGTTGGCTGAAATCCACCATAACACAATTACTCCAAGCGCGGGGCTGTCTCACCGCCTGGTTTCGCAGTTCAATCCAGACCACATCGGCGTGCTGCATGATGCAGGTAACATGGTGCACGAAGGTTTCGAGAACTACCGCATGGGCCTTGAGCTGCTAGGGCCATACTTGGCACATGTGCATGTGAAAAATGCGCAATGGGTACCGACAGGTGAAACGCAAGACGGCATTAAGCTTTGGAAAAGCGAGTGGGCACCGATTGACGCGGGTATCGTGAACTGGAAACAGCTGCTGGTTGATTTGAAAGCAGTTGGATACGACGGTTACCTTGGCATCGAAGATTTCAGCGGTCAATATGCCTCGCAGGAAATGCTAAACAATTTCTCTTCCAAAGTGAAAGAATGGTTAGCTTAAGTTGTTAGATAAAAGTCTCATTCGCTCAAACAAAGGCGGGTGGGGCTTTTTTTGTGTGTGGATCTCAGTCTTTGGGCAATAAGCCATATTGACAGTCTGCGAACCCCCGTGTGACAATAAAGGAAGGTATAACAAAGGCATAACAACAAAATAATTCAAAAGTGAGTGAGCGCGATGAGGGATCGGCTGAAGCAGGATACCGGACAATCGCATAAAACCCTCTTTTTTAAAATGGGACCGTATGGAAGAGAACATCTTCCGTACGGTCCCTTTCTTTTATTAAAGCGAGAAAGGGGTCTGAATAGACATGGCGATGATATATGAAGAGAAGCTGCAACAAGATGACGGAGGAGGTAAACCTCCGGTGAAATTAGATGGTGAGCAGTTGACGCCGGCATTGGTGGCAGCGGTTGCTTACGAAGGAGTGCCTGTGGCACTGGAGGAAGAAGCGATGAAACGCGTGGTGAAGTGCCGCGCTATGGTGGAGGAGCTTGTCGCGACAGGCCAAGTGGTGTATGGCGTCACGACGGGCTTCGGGAAATTCAGCGACGTACGCATTTCCCCGCAGGACGCGGTACAGCTGCAGCTCAATCTGATCCGCAGCCATGCTTGCGCGGTAGGCAGGCCGCTGCCGGAACCAACCGTGCGGGCGTTGATGCTGCTGCGCGCAAACGCGCTGGCCAAAGGGCACTCCGGCATCCGGCAGGAAACGCTGCAGCTGCTGGTCGATTGCATCAATGGCGGCGTGCATCCCATTGTGCCGGAGCAGGGCTCGCTTGGCGCAAGCGGGGACTTGGCGCCGCTGTCTCATCTGGCGCTCGTGCTGATGGGCGAAGGCGAGGCCATCTACCAAGGGCAGCGCCTGCCGGGCGCTCTGGCACTTGCCAAAGCAGGCCTGAAGCCGATTACGCTTCAGGCGAAAGAAGGGCTTGCCTTGATCAACGGCACGCAGATTATGGCCTCGATCGGCACTTTGGCGTTCGTCAAAGCAGAACGCCTCGCACGGATCGCGGATGTCATCGCGGCGATGACGGTGGAGTGCTTGCGCGGCATCCCGGACGCTTATGCCGATGAAGTGCAGCGCGTTCGTCCTTACCCGGAGCAGATCGGGGTAGCGGGTAACCTGCGCACGCTGCTGCAAGGCAGCAAGCTGACGACGCGCCAAGGCGAAATTCGCGTGCAAGACGCCTATTCCTTGCGCTGCTTGCCGCAGGTTCACGGTGCGACGCGCCAAGTTCTTGGTTATGCGGGAGACAAGATCGCCATAGAGATTAATTCAGCGACAGATAATCCTTTATTATTCGTGGATAAAGGACTTGTCATCTCCGGAGGCAATTTCCACGGGCAGCCGATTGCTTTTGCGATGGATTTTCTGAAAATCGGCATGAGCGAGCTTGCGAACATTTCCGAACGCCGCACGGAGCGGCTGGTGAATCCGGCGTTATCCGGCGGACTGCCTGCTTTTCTCAGCCATAACCCTGGTGTCGGCTCCGGCATGATGATTACCCAGTATGTCAGCGCATCGCTCGTTTCGGAGAATAAAGTGCTGGCGCACCCTTCTAGCGTTGATTCCATCCCGTCTTCGGCAAATCAGGAGGACCATGTGTCGATGGGGACAACGGCAGCGCGCCATGCGGCCCATGTGATCGACAATGTGTCGAAGGTGCTGGCGATCGAACTGATCTGTGCAGCTGAAGCCGCTGAGTTCATCGGGGCGGAAGGTCTTGCCCCAGCGACTCGCGTGCTGTACGACAAACTGCGAGCGGTCGTCCCGCCCGTTACCCAGGATCGCTCCACCTCTCGTGAGATTGAGGAAGTAGCTGCTGCGCTGCTGCAAGGCGAATGGCTGCTAGCCGTTGAGGCTGTTACCGGTTCGTTATTTTAAAATCAAAGGAGATGCTGATATGACGAATGCTAACCACGGAAAAAGAGTAATCCGCGCCCCTCGAGGCACAGACTTATCCTGCAAAGGCTGGGTGCAGGAAGCGGCGATGCGCATGTTGATGAACAATCTGGACCCTGAGGTCGCAGAACGCCCGGAGGATCTTGTGGTTTATGGTGGTATCGGCAAAGCAGCACGAAATTGGCCGGCGTTTGACGCCATTGTTCGTGAGCTCCAGCGTTTGGACAACGATGAAACTTTGCTCATTCAGTCGGGTAAGCCGGTAGGTGTTTTCAAAACGCATGAACGGGCTCCCCGTGTCCTGCTGTCCAACTCGGTGCTTGTGCCCAAATGGGCCAATTGGGAGCATTTCCGCGAGCTGGAAGCGAAGGGGCTGATGATGTACGGCCAAATGACAGCGGGCAGCTGGATTTACATCGGTACGCAGGGCATTCTGCAAGGCACCTACGAAACGTTCGCGGAAGCGGCCAGACAGCATGCAGGAGGTACGCTGCAAGGTACGCTGACCCTTACAGCCGGTCTTGGCGGCATGGGCGGCGCACAGCCTCTGGCGGTTACGATGAATGAGGGCGTCGTCATCGCCGTGGAAGTCGATCGCACTCGAATCGAGCGCCGCATTCAAACTCGCTATTGCGATGTCCTCGCAGAAACATTGGATGAAGCGCTTCTCCTCGCCGAGAAAGCGATGGCAGCCGGGAAGCCGCTCTCCATCGGACTTCTGGGCAATGCGTCAGAGGTGTACCCGGAATTTGTGCGGCGCGGGATTAAGCCGGATTTTGTAACGGATCAGACTTCGGCACATGACCCGCTTATCGGATATATCCCTGCCGGGATGACGCTGGAGGAAGCGGCGGAACTCCGGCAGCGCGATCCGGAAACGTATGTGCAGCTTTCCAAAAGCAGCATGGCCCAGCATGTGCAAGCGATGCTTAATCTGCAAAAGATGGGTTCCATTGTATTCGACTATGGCAACAACATTCGTCAGGTTGCGTTCGACCAAGGCGTCGCGAATGCTTTTGATTTCCCTGGCTTTGTTCCTGCGTATATCCGACCGCTGTTCTGTGAAGGGAAAGGGCCGTTCCGCTGGGCCGCGCTTTCCGGCGATCCGGAGGACATTCGCAAAACCGATGAGCTCGTGCTGCGCCTCTTCCCGGACAACGCCCATTTGCATCGTTGGATTAAAATGGCGGGCGAACGCGTCGCCTTCCAAGGGCTGCCGGCGCGGATCTGCTGGCTGGGCTATGGCGAGCGCGAGAAATTCGGGCTCGCGCTTAACGAGATGGTCCGCAGCAGAGAGCTGAAGGCGCCGATTGTTATTGGGCGCGATCATCTGGATTGCGGCTCCGTTGCTTCGCCGAATCGGGAAACGGAAGCGATGAAGGATGGCTCTGATGCCGTTGGCGACTGGGCGATATTGAATGCTCTAATCAATACGTCAGCAGGCGCCTCTTGGGTTTCTATTCACCACGGCGGCGGCGTTGGCATGGGTTATTCGCTTCACGCAGGCATGGTCGTGGTGGCGGACGGAACGGATGCAGCGGCGGAACGGATGCAGCGGCGGAAAGGCTGCATAGTGTGCTGGCCTCAGACCCTGGCATGGGCGTTATCCGCCATGTAGATGCAGGGTATGACGAAGCGGTCGAAACGGCGGAGAAACACGGCATCCGCATCCCGATGCGCGAGCAGGAATAGGAGGAGCGAAGATGGAACGAATTGATTTGCTTCTCACCGGTATAGGCCGTTTGGTGACCCCGCAGGGAAATAAACCGCGCTGCGGGGAGTCCATGAAAGAGGTCTGTGAGATCAAGGATGCGGTAATCGCCATTAGGCAGGGGAAAATTGCTTGGTTCGGACCGGCGAATGTGTTTCAAGACCAGCTTGCAGGGAGCGAAGTAGCGGTGAAGCTGGACATCGGCGGACGGTTAGTCACGCCCGGTCTTGTTGATCCGCATACCCATCTCGTGCATGGGGGGTCTCGTGAACATGAGCTGGCGTTAAAGCGGTCGGGTGTCCCGTATTTGGACATTTTGGCGCAGGGAGGGGGCATTCTTCATACCGTCAGATCTACGCGCGCGGCAAGCGAGCAGGAGCTGTATGAGAAAGCGTGCCGCAGCCTCAACGAAATACTGTTGAATGGCGTTACAACCGTTGAAGCGAAGAGCGGCTACGGTCTCTCGCTAGAAGCGGAATTAAAGCAGCTGCGCATTGCCAAACGTTTGGACGTGACACACGCTGTTGATGTTGTATCCACATTTATGGGGGCGCATGCGGTGCCTGAGGAGTATAAGGGGCGACGCGAGGCGTTCGTCGATGCTATCGTGGGCGGCATGCTGCCTAAAGTAGCGGAAGAGGGCCTTGCGGAGTTTTGCGACGTGTTTTGCGAAGATGGCGTTTTCTCTGTCGAGGAGTCGCGTCGTATCTTAACGGAAGCGCAACGTCTGGGGCTGCGTGCGAAAATTCACGCGGACGAAATCGTTCCGCTCGGCGGTGCCGAGTTGGCGGGAGAGGTAGGCGCGATATCCGCCGAGCATTTGCTGGCGGCAACGGATAAGGGACTCGCGGCTCTGGCTGAGAGCGGCGTTATCCCGGTGCTGCTGCCGGGCACATCGTTCAATCTCGGTCTAGCCACGCATGCGCGTGCCCGTGACATGATCGACAGGTACGGCCTGCCGGTAGCCCTGTCCACGGACTACAACCCCGGCTCCTGTCCGACGGAGTCGATTCAGCTTATCATGATGCTGGCGTCGCTCCATCTGAAAATGACGCCGGAGGAAATTCTGACCGCCTGCACGATCAACGCTGCGAATGCGCTGGGGCGCGGGGACGATATCGGATCGATCGAGGTGGGCAAACGCGCGGATCTAGCGATTTTTGATGCGCCTAATATTGCCTATCTCCCGTATCATTTTGGGATCAACCACACATATGGTGTGATAAAAAACGGGAAACCCGCCGTTTGGAACCGCCAGCTTGTGGCGGCGCCAGAGGAGGAGGAAGCGTTATGAGTGGTGAAATTCCTTATTTGAAATCGCCTGATCAAGCTGCATTTCGCGATCATATGGAAACCAAAGTCGCCCAGTGGATCCGCCCTTGGGACGGCCGTGAGGAGCTTCTTGCAGGGATTGTCGGCGTACCTTTATCCAAGCCGTCTATCTCGCATTCGGGCGCCTCGACGACCCCAGCTGCAGTTCGCGCGGCGTTCAAGTCTTTTACGACCTATTCGATGGAATATGGCGTCGATTTGCAGGATTTGGCCGTCCGTGACCTCGGCGATATCCAGATGCATGTGACCGACATTGCGGAATGTCATCGACGTATCGAAGAGAGTCTCCGGGCGCTGTACAAGGAGCAGCCTAACTTGATCCCGATTATGGTTGGCGGCGATCATTCGACGAGCTGTCCGTCGCTCAAAGCCTTTGCTGACCGCCATCCGGGCCAGAAGGTGGGCATCATCCATTTTGACGCGCATCATGATGTACGTAATTTCGAGGATGGCGGGGTGACGAATGGTACGCCGTTTCGCGGCATCCTGGAGTCCGGTGTGGTTCACGGACCTGACATCGTGCAAATCGGAATCCGCGGATTCATGAACGCTAAGCCCTATCATGACTATGTGAAGAGCAAAGGCGTACACGTGTATACCTCAAGGGATGTAAGACGTATGGGGATTGATGCCGTGCTGGATGAAGCGATTGGACTTGCCGGGAAAAATACGGATGTGCTGTATGTGAGTTTTGATGTTGACGTGATCGACCAAGCCTATGCACCGGGCTGCCCGGCCATCGGAACCGGTGGGATGAATCCATGGGATGCTATGGATGCCCTTTATCGCTTAGGAGCGCTTCCGAAGGTGCAGGGGCTGGATTTTGTCTGCATTGATCTGACTGTCGACCTCCGCAATGTGACATCGCGTTTGGCGGTTCAGTTCATGCTCAGCTTCCTGGCGGGAGTGGCAGCACGTCCGGTTTAACTGGGTTAGTAATGTTTTGCAAGGCACTTGCCGATAAGTTGGTAAGTGCTTTTTTTATGGCTAATTCGTTAACTTTTATGGAAACTAGTGGGAAACTCTATCGCAAACCGCCGATAAATTGTACAATGGTAGGATGTCATTACAAGTTGAAGATGTTTTTCTTTTCGGAAAGGATGAAGAAAATGGACAAGCGCAAGAGCGCCAAAAATCAGAATGAGGCTTATGTAGGGGAGGAGTTTGGACCCGAGCTTACAATTCCGCTTTCACTCGCTGACTGTCTTGTTCGATTAACGAAAGGCGATCTTACGGAAATTCGGACTAATTTGGAGATTAAAGGGGTAAGCACTTTAAAGAAACAGGATCTAGCTATGGCATTGGTAGAGCATATTCCAAACGCGCTGCCAAGTTTATTTTTTAAATTCGATGATAAACGCTATCAAATTATGAAACAAATTGCTGGGCGTGGCGGCGTTGCCCCTAGTACGCTGATTGATGTAGATCAGATTTCTTATTATGTGAAGCGAGGGCTGCTTTTCATTGGGGTGCACAATGGGAAACCTGTCATAGCCATGCCGAAGGAAGTGCGTGAAAGCTTTCAAAAGCTGGACTACAAATACTTCCGCGAGAAGTTCCAAAGAAATGCGGAATGGATTAAGCTCACGAACGGCCTTTTGTATTATTATGGTCATCTCAGTATCGAAGAGCTGCATAACCTCGTTGAGAGCTATATGGGGACGGAAGTGTACTGGCAAGAGTACTCAGCTGTTATAGAGGATTCGCTTGTGTTTTATATGCAAATTAGCCCAGACTCCAGAGGCTATCATAATATTCTATTGACCAACCCGAAACAAGTGCAGCAGGAGCAGGAGTCCCGATTGAGTGTCTCCCTGTATCCTTTCACCAAAGAGCAGCTTCTGGCTGCTGGGGAGAAAGATTTTGTGGATCGGACTCCAGCGCACAAAGCTTTCGTGGACTTCATTCGCAAAAACTATACGATTTCGTTTGAAGAGGCGGACTTTATCGTAGAGGATTGTGGGGATCATATTCGCAACGGAGCAACGCCGGGTTTTCTGCTTCAATCGATCCAACAAGATCTTGAAATCAACGACTTAGAGCTGACAAGAAGCTTTATGAATCACATTGCAGCTCTAAATAATACGACAAGGCAATGGATTCTCAAGGGTTATTCGCCGAATGAGTTATCTCCTGCCAAACCGCTTGCTGTACTCCAGCAACCTCCTGCCGTGGCAGATGTCATTGACATGAAAACACGCACGAAAGTAGGCAGGAACGATCCTTGCCCGTGCGGAAGCGGTAAGAAGTTTAAGAAGTGCTGTGCGGGTTAAGCATTAGCGGCATTAACCTGGCTTTAAAAAATAGAGAAACCGTCGAGACTATTTGTCTTGGCGGTTTTTTTGGCATTGGGTTGGGCCACTCAAGAAAATTGTTGCAATCGCTTGAGCGGTCCCTCCCGGGCCAGCGACGGGAACTACAGGGCTCTATTTCATCCGGAATAGGCCCTACTTCGCACGGAGGGGAACTGTGGGACTCTATTTGTCCGTTTCCTTAAAGAAAACGGGATGAGGTGATCAAATAAGGCCCTGTAGTTCCGCATGAATGTGGAAACGGGCTGAATTTGATAGAATAGGGCCTCTAGTTCCTTTATCCTCGCACACTAATTCCAACCAGCCTCTTAGCCCCACGCAGAGGAGCCCTGCAGCCCAATAAGCAAAAGCGCCAAATTGTTGATATTGCCCCTTCGGTTTTGTAAGATGGAAGTCAAATAAGACTGTGCCGAAAGGAGGCAGCCCATGGGGCGTTCAAAGTCGCTTTGGTTATTAGTGGGATGGTTTCTGGCTGCTGGAGCGGGTTTGCTCGTTCTGCAATGGACCGGAGTATGGGCTCGCTTGGATTTAAGTCGAGTGACGGAATGGCTGCGGCATTCAGGGCCGTTAGGCGGGCTTTTGTACATTATTGTCTACACGCTGCGTCCTTTGGTGCTGTTTCCAGCAACGCCGTTGACACTGTATGGGGGCTATGTGTTTGGCGCTTTTTGGGGGACGATCTACGATATCATTGGAGCCGGTGCCGGTGCGATGCTTTCTTTTTATATAACGCGAAAATGGGGCAGAAATGGCTTTCAACGGATTTTACGCAATAAGAAGCTGCAATCTTTTGATCAGAAAGCCGAAGAGAAAGGGTTCATGGTCGTGCTGTACATGCGATTGATGCCTTTTTTTCCGTTTGACGGTGTCAGTTACGGGGCCGGGCTTTCCAAAATTCGTTTTTGGGACTACACATGGGGGACGCTCATTGGTATAATTCCAGGAGCAGTGGTCTATAACGTATTTGGCGCATCACTGCAAGACATTGGATCCGGTAAATTTTATGCAGCCGTTGGGATGTACATCGTATTTGCATTAATTCCGCTGCTGCTCAAAAAAAGACAGTCGATACGGGCTCGCAAACGGGCCTGACGAATAAGAAATCTAGCGGATCATCAGAGGGGAAAATCAGCATGCAGGGGAAATCATTATACAAAGATTTAGTCTGGGGGTTAGGGGCGGCATGCGTGCTGCTAATTGGCTTTGTTATCTTATGGCAGAGCCTATCTTCCAGCTGGTTACAAACATTTGATGCAGGAATTAGCAGCGCTATTCAGTCACTTCGAAGTGAAGCATTAACGCCGGCCGTTATCTTTATTACTACGCTCGGAAAAGCAAAAGCGGAAAGCATCGTCTTCGTAGTAGTTGCTGCAATCTTGTTGTTTAAATGGAAACAGAGATGGGAGACGCTTGTGCTGTTCATAGGTGTTCTGGCTACGTGGGGGCTTAACATCCTGATTAAAGGATTAATTGAACGTGAACGCCCTGCGGGACCGTGGCTCATTGAGGAGACAGGTTTCAGCTTCCCTAGCGGCCATGCGATGGTGTCTATTTTATTTTACGGATTGATAGGCTACTTGATATGGATCCATGTACGCAGCGGATGGAAGGCAGCATGGCTGGTACCGGTTGTGACTGTTGTATTTGTTCTGTGCATTGGAGCAAGCCGGATTTATTTGGGCGTTCATTACCCCAGCGATGTGCTGGCTGGATTCACAGCGGGCGGCGCCGCGCTAAGTGGATGCATGCTGGCCATTCATCGTATTACAGATCGTAAAGCTCGCGTGCAGCAAGGCATGAACCGGTCAAATCGGCCAGGCTACAATCATCCTGCATAGACGAGATGAGGTATTTTTACAAAAAAGTAAGGCATAAAATGATGCCAAAGCCATACACTTTTAGTAAGTAAGAGGATCACTAAAGACATAGTTCACATCGGGGACAACGCCTTCCAGGGGTTCGTCCTTTTTCTTTTGCTTCCAGGACGTTGTATAATTAACCCATCGGCAGATGACTCAGAAAGAAGGGATGACTATGCTGAAACTAAGTATTCTTGATCAATCACCGGTTTCTTCCGGTTTTACGCATAGCGATGCGCTGCAGCAGACGATTCAGCTGGCGCAGTTGGCTGACCGCCTAGGCTACACAAGATTCTGGGTGTCGGAGCATCATAACTCGCAGGGGCTCGCCGGCTCTTCTCCGGAGGTGCTGCTGTCGACTTTAGCAGCGCGCACAAGCCGCATTAGGTTAGGCTCTGGCGGCGTACTGCTGCCGCATTATAGCTCTTACAAGGTCGCCGAGAACTTCCGGATGCTCGAAGCGTTGTATCCGGGGCGTATCGACCTTGGCATCGGGCGTGCGCCGGGCGGCACGCCGCACACGGCCAAAGCGCTGAGAGGGGTCAGCGCCGATCTGTTCGAAGGACTTGAGCGGTTCCCGGCTCAAGTCACGGATCTGCTCGGGTTCCTCACCGATTCGGTGGAACCCGGGCACGTGTTCGAGGGCATCCGCGCCACCCCGATGGTGGCTGGAGTGCCCCAGGTGTGGCTGCTCGGCTCCACCGGGCAGAGCGGGGTGTACGCCTCGCAAGCAGGCGCAGCGTTCTGCTTCGCGCACTTCATTAACGGGGCGGGCGGACAACATGCGGTGCGCAGCTACCGCAGCTCGTTCAAACCGTCCGCGCTTAATGTCGTGCCGCAGGCGACGGTATGCATCTATGTGCTCTGCGCCGAAACGCAGGCAGAGGCGGAGGAACTCGCCGGTTCCATCGATTTGCGCATTTTGCAAATGGAAAAAGGCGAGTTCACCGGAGTGAAATCGCCTGAAGAAGCGGCTAGCTATGTTTACTCGGATTGGGATCAAACGCGAGTAAGGGATAATCGGTCCCGGATGATTATCGGGGATCCAGGGCAAGTTCGGGAACAGATGCTGAACTTGGCCGACAGCTACCAAGTGGATGAAGTCATGGTCGTTGCAGGTGGTTACCTGCCAGAGACGAGGCAGCGGACGATTGAGCTGCTGGCCGAAGCTTTTGATCTCGCAGCAATTAAGGTCTGATTTCCTTTAGGGTGTTAACGGTTTAGGGGGTTAACGATTTCGTTTGTTCCTTTTATCGATCTCCTGTGTCACGATGAACGCAAGTTCCTCGTTGCCGAAGAGAGACAGCACGCCTAATACGGTGTGATCCGCCACCTCGCCGGCTTCCTCTTTGGGAACCGTTAGATCGAGAGCCTGCTGAAGTGAGGCATTGTCCTCTTGATCCGGATAAGCAGCACGATAAAGCGCGGCCGGGTCCAAATCATGATTGATACACCACTGGGCAAAAACGAGAATCATCATATGCTCCTCGCGTTTATAGTTTTCGATCATCTGTTCTTCTAATTGTTTTTTATTCATGCTAGGGTAAACATCTCCTTCAACTACTTTTCGACTTAATGGAACGGATGGGTTCATTATAGCGAAAGATCAGGTGCAATCACAATGATTAAGAAAGACTTCGTTGCACGTTAGTATTGCATGGCATTTATAGTGGTACCACGAGCGCATTCGTCCCTTCGAATGCGCTCTTTTTGCATTTATTTCAGGTTCGGTATAGGGGTGCGGTTGCGTTGTTCCAGTTTTTGTCAGAATATGTCGAATTCCTTTACCAAAGCTTATCATGACGCTTATGCAGCCAAAACAAAAAATTAATAGAATGAAGTAGTAATCGTTTTTGCTCGTTACCTTCAGAAAGGATAATTAAAATTGAAAAATAGACAAATGAAGAAAAGTAACATATGGGTGCCAATTATCATTTTAATTATGGCAGCGATAATCATAGGTGTTTTGGCTGTAAACAAGAAGAACAATGAGAAGACATTATTATATCCGATACAGGTTGATGGAAAATGGGGCTATATCAATAAAAGTGGGAAGATCGTCGTAGAACCAACTTACGCATGGGCCGATGATTTTCATGATGGTGTCGCCGTTGTTCTATTAAATAATAATTCAGAGGGCAGCAAAGATTCGAGGGATCAAGATAGTGTAAAATATGGCGCCATTGATACTACAGGAAAAATGGTAGTAAAGCCGGATTACTCCTATATAACCAAGTATAACGAAGGTGTAGCTGGAGCGATTCAAGTAGATGCAATGACGTATGATCTTACCTATTTCATCTTGGATAGTAAGGGTAAGATTTTATACACGTTACCTCCTGAAATGCAGATCGTTTCTATGCTGTTCAATGGAACGGGTTTGCAGACGCAAAGTGAAGGTCTGATATTAGTGCAAGACGATAAAACCGAAATGTACGGGTACATTGACCGCTATGGGAAAATGATCATTCCAGTTCAATATCATGAAGCTAGCAGCTTTTCAGATGGCTTAGCTTTAGTAAAGGATGACAAGCATTACAACTATATCGACAAAACAGGAAAAGTGATGATTGACGCTAGTAAATATGTCTCCGGCAAAAGCTTCTCGGGTGGATTAGCAGCCGTAGCCGTGCAGAATAAGGATCGGTCCACTGTTGAGTACGGATATATTGATACAAAGGGCAACATGAAGATAGAGCCTAAATATGCAAGGGCATATGATTTTTCAGAAGGGCTTGCAAAGGTATGCGTTGGCGAAAGTATCAACCAATATTCAATAGGATATATAGATGAAACAGGAGCCTATAAAATTGGCCCTACTTTAAATGATAGCTATGATGAAACGCTGATATCAGAGGGCTTAGCACCCATTGCTGATGGGGCTGGCGGGTATATGAATAAAGAAGGAAAACTTAGTATTGCTCCGGTTATTACGAAAGATGAGAGCAATTATCTGAAACGCAATATGGCCGGAGAATTTAGAAGTGGAATTGCCAAAGTAAGCTTGTCCGATGGAAGGATTGGATATATCGATAGAATCGGAAAATATATCTGGAACCCTCGCAAATAACTGGTTTTCATCTATTGAACTTAATAATTTAATTACAGGAGGGCATATATGGCGGTTTGTAGATGGCGATTCTTTCTTTCAATTTTCATGGCACTGGTAGTGCTTCTGTCCACTGATCATCGAGCGGATGCTCATGCCTACAGCGCGACTTATTCGACATTGGAATTTTATAAATCCAAGACGGAACTTACTTATGCACTCGATGACTTATCGGTCATAGAGCTTGTAGGTGGCGATACCAATCATGACGGAACACTCGATTCAGAGGAATTCGCTGCAGTGGATCAGAAGCTGCTGACAGTTCTACAGAACAACCTCGTTGTGAAAATTAACGGAGAAGCCGCAGCGTGGCCCCAACTTGAGAGTTTCGGTATGTACCGAAAAAGGGCAATTATGAAGATCTCCTTCCCAGCGGTAGCGGCATCCCAGTCGATCCAGCTGACCGATCAGTTGTACTTAAATGACACAGCGAGTAATTACGTAAATCTGATGACGATTTATTATGGAAACCAGAAAAGTACAGCGGCAATCGCTGGTAACAACCGGACCTGGACGATGCAAATGGCGGAAAATGATTTCGCCGGATTGCAGTCGGGCGATACATCGCCTCAGCAGCAACAGCCTGAGGAGGAAGCTTCGTCAAGCAAGATGGACGGTTGGTTTTCTTTTTTCGTGTTGGGGATGAATCATATTTTATCGGGATACGATCATCTTTTGTTCTTATTCTCCTTGCTTATCGCAAGGCAAACGTTCAAGCAGTATGCGGGGACAATCACTGCGTTCACAATCGCGCATAGTATTACCTTGGCCTTGACGGTCACAGGTGTGATCCATATCTCCTCACGTATTGTGGAACCGGCCATTGCTCTGAGCATTTGTTATGTCGCTTTGGACAACTTGATTCGCAAGAAAATCAGCTATCGATGGGTATTGACCTTCTTTTTCGGGATGATCCATGGGATGGGTTTTGCGGACATCTTAACAGAAATGAACATTCCGAAGAGCGAATTGGCCGTTGATCTGATTAGTTTTAATGTCGGCATTGAAACCGTTCAGGTATTCATCGTTGGTCTGGTGCTGCCCGCGTTAGCTCTCCTTTATCGTTGGAAGCACTCGAGACACGTGGCTGTTGCCTGCTCCGCCCTGGCTCTGGTGCTAGGTGGACTGTGGCTTGTCGAACGGGTAGTTTCTAATATTTAACCATTATTTGGATTAATTATTAACCTTTGTTTAATTAGATTTTCAAGTAAACGAGATGACAAGTTGATCTAATAGGGACATTTCATAATGTCCCCATTAGGTATTGGTAAAACATCAACAATGTTTGTGAAAATATTTGCCCGAATGAAACAATCGGGGAGGCAGCGAGACAAATCGGGGGACATTTCGCCAACCTGCTGACTCTTTAGATCCTTTCATTTGAGCGAAGATTTTACAATAAATAAAATGAAACAAGGAGCGAGGACATGAAAGCATTAAAAAAAGCGCTGTGGCGTATAGGCATGTCAAGTTTACTATTAGTGAACTTGATATCGCCTGCTTTACCAGCTACAACGGCATTCGCCGCAATTAGCGGCAGCAATTCGGTTGAAAATCCACCGCAAAGTATTGTGGAAAAAACGGATATTGCAACCTGGAACTATACCAGTGCTGCGCAAGTTACTGCTGCGGCCCCAAGCTTTGCAGCAACAAGCGGTTATTATTCCAATCCAAGTTCAACTTTGCAATTATTTAAAAGTAATGCCCAAGTAACCTCAGGAGTAAGCTATGCTTCTGGAGGGATCTCAAACACTAATTTCAGTGGACAGATGGATAAAGGATATTGGATCATTAAGACTTCCACTGTTGGATTTAAGGATCTGATTTTTAATTATGGCACACGTTCTTCAGGAACTGGTCCTCGTGATCTTAATACAGAGTGGAGTACTGATGGAACAAGCTGGACTGTATTCGGAAATAAAGTTGCCGATACAGGCTATACCGTTAAAATTGAGAGTACGTCTCTCGAGCAATTTGGTATGACTTTGCCGGCAGAGGCAGCGAATCAAAATACGTTATATATCAGAATTATTCAGAAATCTGATGCTTCTGAAGGAAATGGTACAATCGGTACAGGTGGTACTTACACAGTTAACGGTCTTCAACTCTACGGAGCCAAAGATCCAGCGTATACGACACCTGCCGTAACAGCGTCGCCGGATACAACCGGTGCGATACTAGACGTTACACCCATTACTTTAACGAATACAGATACTAACGCACAAATTTTTTACACAACAGACGGTACGACTCCGGCGACAACAGCTGGCGGTTCCACTAAATTATACACAGCGCCTTTCACAGCTCTTTCCGAAGGCGGTTTTACAGGAACAAATCCGTTTGTCGTAAAGGCTGTAGCGAAGTCCCCGAGCCTTATGCCGTCCGATGTCGCTACATTATCCTTTAATCAGCAAACCATCACATCAAATGCCGATGCGAAAAAGCTTGATGCTGGGAAATACGCCTGGGTAAAAGGAATCGGTACGTACTCAACTGCCACTAATACTCTGTACGTGCAAGACGGTATGAATGCCGGCAGCGGTCTCGTTATTTTTAAATCCGGCGCAAATATCTCCTCCTATGTGGGCAAAGAAATTTATGTCTATGGGAAAGCAACGTTGTATAACGGCTTGATGGAGATTGTTCCAGATGATGTAACGACAAATATTGTTGTACGCAACGCTAGCCCGACTCTTCCAACTCCGACCAAAATCATGTTCAGCCAGCTTACTGACCGAACATACGAGGGCATGCTGGTCTCCTTCGATACGGTAAAGCTCAACACGGTTGGCGGAACAGCTCCAGGAACTCTTTATAATCACATAGTAAGCCAGGCAGGCATACAAACGACATTGCGCAGTAATGGTATTACTAGTGCAGTTGGCGTTTCAGGAAGCTATGTTAACATTACAAGGTCCATAGCCAGTTATTTCAACGGCGTACAGCTGCTTTCTACCGATGTTGCCGATCTCGTCGCTGTTCCAGCGCCGACCGTTGAATTTATGACATCTAGCGTACCTACCGGAACGACAATCCCACTTAATTCCAGAGTGACGCTTACCACACCAACAACAGTCGCGCAAATCACTTATAGCTTAAACGGAGGCGCTCCTGTAACTAGTGTGACAAATTCCGTTTATATTACAGTTGATGCATTCCAAAACGGAACAGCAACGATTATAGCAACAGCGTCAGACGGCTCCTATACAACGGCGACTCAAACTTTTACTTATACACAAAGCCAAGTCGCAAAAGTATTAGCAAGCCCAGGGAGTTCTGCGATTGATCCCGCAACACCCATCACTTTATCATCAGATACAGCGGGTTCAACGATCATTTATTCTGTATACAGGAATTCCTTTACTTCCACAGACGGTACTCTGGTGGGTACAGCCAATCAAACCTATACAGCTCCTATTACATTGGATGCTTCGTACTTCCCGGTAAGAATAGCTGCAAAGGCAACACTTCAAAACTATTTGGACAGTGCTTCTGAAGGTTTCTCCTATACGGCCAAGAAAGCGACCGGCGGCGAGAAGAACTATTACGGTTCACTTCACGCGCATACGATGAACTCAGACGGTCAAGGGACCTTGCCAGAGGCGTACGCTTATGCAAGAGACCAGGGCAAATTTGATTTCTTTATCGTGACAGACCACTCAAACTCTTACGATTCAGCAACTTATGACGTCACCAAGGATCAAAATATTAATAATTACAACACAACCAACGCTCCTTGGCTTGCCGGTAAAAAGGCGGCGATAGATGCAGCGACTCCTACTTACATAACCGACTACGGTTATGAGATGACATGGTCCGGCGGTCCAGGGCACATGAATACGTTTAACACAACAGGTTTTGTCAGTCGGAACAACGCGACTTTGAATAACAAAACAAATGATGGTGGCCTGCAAACCTATTATCAAATGCTTCAGAGTACGCCGGGCTCCATTTCACAATTGAATCATCCTGGAGCTACATTCGGTAACTTTGCCGATTTTGGTTATCACAACAATGCGATTGACGATAAAGTCACGCTTGTTGAAGCAGGTAACGGCGAAGGCGCTATCGGCTCAGGCGGATACTTCCGATCTGTCGACCAGTTTATTTTGGCATTAGATAAAGGATGGCACGTAGCCCCGACCAATAACGGCGATAATCATAAAAAAGGTTGGGGAACATCGAATACCGCTGGGACAGTCGTTTACACGAACGATTTTACATTGAGCGGAATTTATACGGCATTGCACGACCGTTCGGTATGGTCGACAGAAAACAGGGATTTGGATGTCACCTATCATCTGTCCGACGGGACGAACACCTACAGCATGGGTGCTATTTTGAATGCTCCCCCTGCGACTGCTAACATTACGGTAACAGCAGTGAATAAAAACCCAGGCGTAGCGACTAGTAATATCGCATCTGTCCAGCTGATAAGCTCCGGAGGAAAAGTTGTAGATAAGCAGACCTACTCTGGTGGAAGCAGTAACGTTAATTACACCTATTCAATGACGGCCCCTGCTGCCGGCTACTACTTCGCGATTATCACGGACAACCAAGGTTTTGTAGCTGTCACTGCACCGATATGGCTTGGTTCAGCGCCGAAGGTCGGAATCACCTCGGTGACCAACAGTTCAGTCATGCCTGTCACAACAGAGGCGTTGAATGTAACAACAAATTTCTTCAATAATGAAAGCACGCCTGTCACACTTAAATCTATTTCTTATACCGTAGAAGGAGATTCCGCAGCCAACAAATCGTATACGCCCGGCACAAGTATTGCGCCTTCCGGTGTCGCAAAGCATGAATTCAGTTATACACCGACGACTCCTGGAACCAAAACAGTCACGATTAGCGCTGTGCTTACGGTGGGAGGCGTTGATAAGACTTATACAGGGACCAATATGATGAAGGTCGTAGATATCAACTCCGTGTCGTATGTCGGGCTTGACGCCTCACACGGCAATGAGTACGTCAGCGGAGGCAGCTATCCGGATACAATGGCCAATATGATGACTCTCGCAGGTACAAATAGTGTGAGAGTTGTACAATTGAAAACGTCGGCGGAATTCATTGCCGCAACTAGCAATCCTAAATACAAAATGATCATTTTAAATGCTCCGTCTAGAAAAAGCGTTACGGCATGGCCGACTCCGGCAAATTACACGCCGGCAGAAATTGAGGCGTTGAAAGCATTCTCGGAAAACGGAAACACACTTGTCTTCGGAAATATCGCGGACTTTGGTGAATCCACAAACACGGATCCGTCTTCGCCGAAGAAACATATGTCCGAGCTGCAGAACGATGTCCTGACAGCTATTGGCTCCACACTGCGCGAAAGCGACGATGAGGTGATGGACGATGATAAAAACGGAGGACAACCATACAGACTGTATCCGACAGAGTTCAATATGGCTAATCCGTTGCTGCAAGGCGTCGTCGACGGACAGACCTACAGCCAATACTCAGGTTCAACCATTTACGCCGTAGACCCGGCGACAGGAGAGAGAACCTCAACGCTGCCGACAACGGTCAGCCCGCTTGTTTTTGGCTTCCCAACCACATATTCAGCTGAAACTGATAATGATAACTTTGGATATGGGACAACTAAAGCTACCTTTCCTTACATTACAGTCGGAACGAATAAAACCGATAAGGGAATAAGTAATTCTCAAGGGCTTTATATACCGAAATATGCAAATCCAAACAGCAAGATTGCAACAAACCCGGAAGAAAAAATGCTGGCGGCATCTGAAACTGTCACGCATCCGAACGGTAAAACTTCGCTTGTCGTCGTTGCCGGCGGATCATTCATGAGTAACTTTGAAATTCAAGTTACTTTGGACAATGCAGGGACACTGCCTTATGCCAACTATAATTTAATGGATAATCTTTATAAAATTGTTAATCCGATGACGATTACAAGCGTAGCCAACGCCAAGAATCTGCCGGATGGGACAGAAGTCATCATTGAAGCCACAGCGACGAGTGAGGTAAATACGCAAAGCACAGATCCTGATACAAACAAAGGCTTCTTCGACTCTATTTATGCGCAGGACGCAACGGGCGGTATCAACCTATTCCCGGTTGCCTCAGGCATACAAGAAGGACAGAAGGCAAGGTTTGAAGGTACGATCACGCATTATCAAGGTGAGGTAGAGTTGACGGTTAGCAAAATGACTGTTTTGGATCCAAGTATCCAAAAACTGGCGCCTACTACGCTTACGACAGCTGGTTCCATGTCATCCGCTAATACCGGAAACTTGGTGAAAACACAAGGCGTCGTGTCAAATATTTACAAAGACACAGACGGAACCATTAACCAATTTACGATTAATGATGGGTCCGGCCCGGCAATTGTCTTCATTAACGGATACATTACAAAGGGAACGGCGCTTCCGTTCGTTACAGACGGAGCAAATGTTTCCGTAGTCGGTTTGGCTTCTATCGGCGAGGTTTCCAGCGATTCGGATATGCATCCGAGAATTAGAGTCAGAGACCGTTCCGAGATCTTGAAGGTCACGTTAACTGATCCATCAAATCCATCCAATTCATCCAGCGGCGGCTCCGCTCCTAGCGGCACTCTGATCTCCTCTTCTAACGGAGGAACGGTGAAGGATAACGGTGTGACGATTGTCATTCCAGCTGGAGCGGCAAACACGGATTTCCGGGTAACGGTTGAGAAAGTAACGAATACCGATGAAATGCTGAAAGGCACTTCTGGTAAGCTAATCAGCGATGTGTTTGAGATCAAGAAAGATTTAACAGGCAACTTCACTGCTAATCTAACGATTAGCATACCGTTTGACCTGACTAAGGTAGATCTGACCAAGTCTGACGTGGCAGTCTACTGGTACGATGAGACAGCGAAGAAGTGGCATGCACTCAGCAACCCGAGCGTCGATAAAGACAATTCGACGGTTAGCGGCATAGTCAACCACTTTACGAAATTCGCCGTAATTGCAACAGATAAAAAGCCGACAGATCCAACGAATACCGGTTCTACAGGTAAAGGCACCCTGTCCGATATCGCCGGCCACTGGGCGGAAGCCAATATTCGCGAGCTCATTCAAGCTGGAGCGATTGAAGGTTATCCTAACGGCACCTTCGGACCGGATCATACGATTACCCGTGCGGAATTTGCATCGATTCTTGTCAAAGCATTCAAGCTTCAAGAGAAGAGCGGCAAAGGTTTTGCCGACACGAACAATCACTGGGCGCGCAAAGCAATTGAAACAGCGGCAGCCTATGACATTATCTCCGGTTACAGCGACAGCTCCTTTGGACCGGATGATCAAATCACCCGCGAACAAATGGCGGTGATGATCGTTCGTGCAGCCAAGCTGCCTGCAGCAGCTTCAGGCAATACATTCACGGATCGCAGAGCGATCTCGGAATGGGCGCAAAGCGCCGTTGCTTCTGCATCGGCTAGCCATGTGATCGACGGCTATAGCGACGGTTCCTTCAAGGCGCAAGCGAACGCTACGCGTGCTGAGGCCGTTACTGTTATCTTGAAAGCCCTCAAAAAGTAATAGCAAGCAGAATAAAGTCTCGGATCGTGAGCCTGAAGTTCCTTTATGGAGCGACAGGACGCGGTCCGGGACTTTTTTTCGTTACTCATTATGGTATAGTTTATGAGAAAAGGGTTGTACGTATAGGAGGTAATACGGTTGATGATTATGAATGAGAAAATCAAAGCCTCCGAGGTTCACGTCACGGGTATTCAGGGTGAAGATCTGGGTGTGATGTCCACGAAGGAAGCGCTGCTTCTGGCGAAGCAGTTGAAAGTCGACTTGGTGTGTACTTCGCTCATGAGCAGCCCGCCGCCGTGCAAATTAATTGGAGCGGGCCAGGCCAAGCAAGAAGCGATGCAGGAGAAACAGCAAGCCCGTAAGCGGGAGCAAGCGCCAAAGACGAAAGAACTGCGCTTAACGCCGCACATCGAGGATCACGATTTGGAAACGAAGCGCCAGCAGGCGGTACGAATCCTGCAAGGCGGAGATGCCGTGCAGTTGGTCGTGAAGATTTCGGGCAAAGAAGGCGCTCAGGCCAAAGCTTTGCTTGAAGATCTGGTGAAGGATCTAAGCGCTTATGGACGCAAGCAAACAGGCATTCAACTCAGCGGAAAGCAAGCTTCCGTACAGTTGGATCCTTTATAAGAAAAGCATGAACGCTCCTTTGTTCCGGAAGGAAAGAGACGTTCATGCTTTTTTTCGTTATAGGGAAAGCCGCTTAGTTCAAGGTAATGGCCTGCGAGCCCATAAGCTCCCACACTTGCTTAAAGTCGCTTAATGCATAAGCTTCCTGCTGTCCGGTCATTGGGTCGTTCATATAGGCGTAATCGTCGTCCCAGCCGGTTAGCAGCAAGGCGTGTTCAGGTTGATACCATTCCACGAGCCGATCCTCGTCATCTTGCCATTCCAGATCCAGATAAGGGGTATCCATATGTTCCGTAGCCCATATCATGGCGGGCTTGCCTGCTTCTATGACGCTCAGCAACGCATCAAAAGAAGCGCCTGTGATATCTTTGAAACGCCCAGGCAATAGCTGGTTCATTGTGGCATACATCGGTTTATGATAAATGCCGTATCCCGCCTTATAGGGGTTGCCGACAAATACGTCTTCGGGATTGGCGCCAACAAAAGCCCCATCGGCGTTCTCGGCAGGCATCTCGCCTCTAGGGAGTGCGTCAGCTACTTCCTCCTTGGTGACAGGAAGCCCGACCCAATTCAGCAGCATGGTGGCCGCCACGGCTTCGCACCCATTGGGCAGCTCCGGCAGCTGTGATAAAGCAGGGGCATTAAGCACTTGATAATGGTGTTCCACGGGCGGAGTGGCAGCAGCAGAAGGTAGCGGTACAGATACAGGCACAGGTGAAGATGCAGATGTAGATGTTGGCGCAGATTCAAGCGCAGATGCAGCCAGAAGCGGGTTACTAAACTCACTGGCAGACGGACTTGGCGCGACGGGTTGGAGAGCTTGTACAAAGGCAGGAGCAGTAGGCTTGGGTAACGCCAAGCACATCACTGACCATACAACGATAAGGCAGCATGTCAACTTTTTGATGTGAAATCACTTCCGTTCTAGTACGATCTTTTCATTACATCATGAAGAATCTGGAAATGCAAGATGAAGTCAGTAAGACATATAAGGATGGTCAAGCGGCATAGTCTAGGAAAGCGGACGGCGTCTTGAGCATATTTTATGGCATGAAAGAAGGACTAGGGATGACCATATGAGGCAATAGCTCATACAATAGGGTAAAATGATTAAAAATACCCGTTCCATAGATAAGAGGGAAGTATATGAATAAGCATGAAGAGGAGAAAAAGGCGCTAGAGCAAGCTGCTATCGATATTTTTCTTGAACTATATAATATAAATAACCCGATAGCGCTGAGAATGGTACGCCAGCAGGAGAAACCGGATGCGCTTCTGGAGGATGCCAATAACGAGCGAGTAGGGCTAGAAGTGACTCATTTGTTCTACGATATGGAGGAAGCCAGACGTATGATGTCACGATCCGAGCTTACGAAGCCTGGGGCGGAAGTGCTGGATAATTTCATTAAGGTCATTAACGATCGGATTGTGAGTAAGGAACAGAAGTTGCAGGATTATTCCCATGACTATCCTTGCATGCTGCTCATACGCAACGTATCTCTGCTGTTCGGGATGTCCGATGTGCTCAGTTTCAAGCATAAGCTCGTTCCGCCAAGTGGAAGGTTTACGCAAGTATGGCTGTTATCTAGAGATTTTACACCGGATTGGCTGTTAATTGACTTATATGACGTTGGCGGTGGAGGGATGAAATGAAGCGTCTGTACATAGGGCTTGGCGCAGCTTTTGGCTTGTATGCGATCGTCATGATTGTGTATTTATTAAAAGGAGATTTATTTGGGATACCTCAAACCCTGGTTGGCACCAGCGCGGACCCGCATACGTTCATGACGGCACAGGAAATAGACAAAGCTGAATCCTTGTCGCGCATTCGGTCATTAGCTTATTTCCTTAGTTCTCCGCTCCAAATCGGATTGATCCTGCTGCTCTTAGGTGTGGCTGTCCGTATTCGAAGTTTGGCTGAAAAGCTGTTCAAGGCATCCTTCCTGCAAATGGCCGTTTTTGTGCTTCTATTTACTCTGTTGATGGACGTGCTGTTCTTGCCGGTGGACTATTTCTTGTTCAAAATCGATCTAGCCTACGGGATATCAACCGAGACGCTCGCGATCTTCCTCGGGGACCATGCGAAGGATTTTCTGTTAAATGCCGTGGGAACCATTGTGATGGTGTGGATATTCAGGCTGGTGCTGAAATGGAGTCCCAACCGATGGTGGTTCTGGTTCTGGCTTGTGTCTGTTCCATTGATTGTGTTCGTCACGTTTATTCAACCCGTTGTGCTTGATCCCCTGTACAATGATTTCAAGCCGCTACAGGATCAAGAGCTTAAGGCGCAAATTCTTCAATTGGCGGCGGAATCGCACATTCCGGCTAAGCAGGTCTACGAGGTCAATATGTCTGAGAGGACTAACGCGATTAATGCTTATGTCAATGGAATAGGCGGCAACGCCAGAATTGTACTGTGGGATACGACGCTGAAAAAACTGCAGCCCGATGAGATTTTAACCGTGATGGCACATGAAATGGGACACTATGTAGAGAAGCATATCTATATCGGCCTTGCTTATGGCATTGCGCTTAGCTTGGTGGGCTTATGGCTCGCTTTTCACGCTTATCGTTTCTTCCTTAAACGATGGGGCGCTAGATGGGGCATTCGGGGAGAAAATGACTTAGCGGCGCTGCCCATTCTGCTGCTGCTTGTTACGTTCATGAGCTTTGTCTCCGCGCCGGCTCAAAACGCCTTCTCCCGGGTGATTGAGCATCGAGCAGATGTGTATGCGATGCAACTGACAGGAGACGGCAGAGCCGCCATTCGCGCTTTTCAGCAAATTGCCAAAGAGAACTTGAGCCCTGTCACACAGCCGAGGCTCGTTCATTGGTTTCGTGGCTCGCATCCGGAGATTATGGATCGGATTATGTATTTTAAGCAGTATGAACGATAATTCATACCGTTAACTAGCGTTAGAACTCCTGGGAATTCTCGGGAGGGCTAGCGCTTTCTGCTTTTCGATATTGACAAAGCAAGCATTTGGTTACTAAGATGAAATCTATTCTGCTTCAAAGAAAAGAGTTAGTATCGATCGGCATACTTATTTCGCTCATACGCAAGCCGCGAAGGGGATTGTGCTATTTGTCTTTTTCTGGAGAAAATGTATGACCTGCTAGCCGATCCACATGAGTTATGCAACCTCGTGGGACTGGAGCCGTTTGCTGAGGTTGCCGTTGAACTGCGTGAGCGGTTGATTCAGAAGATGGTGGAAGCGGGGGAAGACGCTCCGACGATTGTGCCCGCGCCGCCCAAGAAGTATGGTGGCCGCAGGGTTTCGGTAGATGAGCTCCGCGTGAAGCTATAAGCGATCAAAAAGGCTAGTGGAAGCAGCGATCATCGCTTTTTCCACTAGCCTTGATTTTCCATAGCTACGAATCGTATGTTATTGCTCGTTTCTGCGCGTCATTTGCTGCCAGACCGAGCCTTCGGCGGCATGCCCGCCCTCGATCCGCTCCAGCGCGATCTTGACCTGCATGCGCACTTCGAACTCGGGGTCGTCCGCCGCTTCCTGGAGATCCTTCAGCACGGAGTTGTCGCCTACCTCGTACAAAAAGCGCGCCGCTCGCCAACGGACCAGCTTATTGCGGTCCTTGAGCGCCTTCGCCATAGCCGGCATGGCGGCGGGGTCGCCGAGGTCGGACAGCGTATCGCCAGCCGTCCGACGAACAGATGGGGTATCGTCCTCAAGGGCACGATACAGGAAAGGCAGTACCTCGGGTTCCTTGATATCCCCGAGGTAAACCGTTGCCAGTCGCCGAATCGACGTGTTCTCGTCCTGCAGGGCATGGACGAGAAGCGGCAGCGTCTCCAGCGACGGCTGGATCTTTTGAAGCGCGGCGTAGCGCAGCTTCCAGTCACTGTGGCGCAGCTGTTCCAGCGTTGCGCCGGTCTGATCTTCTTCGGAGGCTTCCGAAGAAGGAGAGACGTCGGTCTCCAGCATCGCGCTGGAGACCAAAGCTTCGACGCGGGCGTCGTCGTAAGAAGCGTCCAGCTCCTGGACGACTTCGCCCGCGATGTCCTTCAGCTCGCCGTAGCGCACGCCGAGCTCCTCCAGCTTGCGCTCCTTGATCAGGTTCGGCGATGCCGTACCTGCGCGGACCGCGGCTTGCGTGAAGCGCTCGGGCATCGCCACGCGCGCTTCTTCATTGCCTGCGCGGACCCGCACCTGAAGCGGGATGCCGCGGAACATCTGCACGAGGACTTGTGCCTCTCCGAAGGCCGCTTCAGCTTGCGTTTGTTCCAGCGGCAAGTCATTACTGCTGGCAGAGCCTTCGGCAACTCCCAAAATCTCGCGGGCTTTGGCCAAAATGAACTGCCAGTCTCCCTTGGAGGTACGGTCCAGCGCAATGAAATCCGCTGCGTGGAATAAGCTGATCACACCCTGAACAGCGAGCAATTGCTGAACGTTGTCCGGGGCTTCCGTACTGTTTTTCTTTGTGTAGGTTTTACGCACGCCGGCAGGCAGCGATTCGTCCATGTTAAGTTTCATGGAATTTGGGCTTGGTGTAGGTTCTATGGATATAATTTTCATTATTGACACTCCTTCCAGTCGGATGTTACATGAAAAGACCCGGACGTAGGTACGTCCAGGCCTGTTTATAGGCATTTCATATTAATCCAAATCAACGAGGTTACGGTTTAGGTATTTATCGAGCGTTTTGGTGAGATCAAACACCGTATGGGCCAAATCCACGTTCTCGAAAACGTGATCGCATTGATCGCGGAAAGCCAGCTCATCTTCGTAATAAGAGAGATACTTCTGAATGATCTCTTCGGAATCTCCGCTTTCTCTCATCCGCTCTTCGAGAATATCGCGCTGCGCGTAGATGAAAACGAGAACAACGTGATCGCCGTAATGCTTTTTGAGCGTTTCCGCGCCGAAGCGGTTCAAGATTAGATAGATGCTTCCGCTGTGTTCGAACATCCGCTCAATATCGGCACTTTTAATCCCATATAAATGATCATTGACGGTGCTTACCTCAATGAATTCACCGTTTGCCTGCGCCTGTACGAATTGAGCAGGGGAGATAAAGTGATAGTCTTGACCGTCTTCCTCGGTTGCCCTCGGAGGTCTGGTGGTGTAAGAGATAACTTGCTTCATGCCCAGTGTAGAACCTGACATTTCAGCAACCGTCTTACGACCGGCTCCGTGTGGACCGGTGAATACAAAAATCATTTCCTTGTCCTTTAATGCGTACATGGAACATACCTCCTTATTTGTGAAAAGTGGGGGGTAAATCCTACGTGCGTGCAACGGTATGAAACGATTTTTGTCTAAGTAGGATCATTTTCAGCCGTACTTATATTTTACATGGTTCGGGTTATTCGGTAAAGGTCTAGCTATGGAAACGCTTTTCTGACTAGCGTTTCCCGCCGCGCCCGCCACCACGTGGTGCACTGCCGCGTGGTGAACCGCTTCTGTCGCCGCCGCGCGGCGCTCCAGTACGTGAGCCAGCGCCGTCACCGCGTCCGCGCGATTGGCCGCCGCGTTCGCCGCCACCCTGGTAGCCGCGCGCTGCGCCAGGACGGTCACTGCGTGGAGCTGCGCCGCCGCGTGCTCCGAAGCTGTCACCGCGTCCTGCACCGCGCTCGGCGCTGTCGCCACGGCTTTTGCCGCCGCTGCGAATCGCGCGTGATGCACTTGCTGCGTCGTCGCGGCCTGTGCCGGCGTACTTGTTGTACGGCGAGTAGGATTTATCGCCGTGAGGAGCAGAGCGCTTGCGGTCCGTGCCATCACCGCGACCTGCAGGGCGTTGGTCGGCTTCGCCGCGTCCCCAAGAACGGGTGACCCGCGCTTTGGCAGCGCTCATGTTGTCTCCGCGTCCCGGTCCTGCGTCTACCGGCTCTTTTCTCTCTGCGCGACCCCATGTGTTCGGGTTGCGCTCCGAATTAACCTTCGCAGGGCGTTGTCCTCTTGGCGCATCGCTGCGCGCACCAAATTTATCGCCGCCTCTGGATGCGGAACGTCCCGTGCCGTATTGCACGCCGGCTCTCTCTTCGCGAGCGCCGGATCTTCCGCGGCTTATCTGAGCGCGCGGCTCGGATGTCCGGCCGCTGCGGCCGGAGCGAGAAGCTCCGCTGCTTCGACGGCCTGATCCGCGGCCTTCATGCTCGAGGTAATCCTCGGAGCTTGAACGAACGCGGCGCACTTGAGGCTCGGATGCCCCCCTTAAGGACATTTTGATGCCTTTTTCGATCAATTCGATGGTCGGCATATCCCGCTGGGTAGCGAAGGTCACCGCAACACCCGTATCTCCGGCACGACCTGTACGGCCGATGCGGTGGATGTAGCTTTCGGCGTCTTGCGGTACGTCATAATTGAAGACATGGGTGACACCTTCGACATCTAACCCGCGCGCAGCAATATCCGTAGCGACCAATAACTCGATACGACCGTCCCGGAATCGTTTCATAACTTGCTCACGTTTGGCCTGTGACAGATCTCCGTGTAGTTCGTCGGACATAAGCCCGAGTTCCTGCAAAGCTTCATTTAATGCAATGGCTCTTGCCTTGGTCCGGCAGAAAATCATCGCGAGGTAAGGTTTATATTGTTTAATAGCGGCAATCAAAGCATCCTGCTTCTGACGGTCAGTCGTCGGAACGAGAACCTGCTCAATTTCAGTCAACGTAACTTGTTTGCTTTGAATTTTAATTTCTTTGGCGTCCTTCATATAAGCTTTGGACAAGTTCATCACTTGTTCAGGCATGGTGGCTGAGAAGAGAAGGGTCTGGCGATAAGGAGACGTTTGTGCAATGATGTCCTTCACTTCATGAAGGAAACCCATATGCAGCATTTGATCGGCCTCATCCAATACGAGTATTTTCAATTTATAGAAATTGATAGAACCGCGGCGAAGATGATCAAGCAGTCTTCCCGGTGTTCCTACTACTATATGTATGTTCCCTTGAAGCTTTCTAAGCTGCTTTTCTACATCTTGCCCGCCATAGGCTGCAAGTACCTTTGCTCCGGTCACTTGGACAAGGCCTTTCAGCTCATTCGTAATTTGAATGGCCAATTCGCGTGTAGGTGTCAGAATCAGCGCTTGAACATCTGCACTTTCCACATCGATCGTTTCTAATATTGGAAGAACAAAGGCTAGGGTTTTACCTGTGCCTGTTTGTGCTTGTGCGATAACATCCGTGCCTTTTAATAAAACAGGTATAGCTTCCCTTTGAATGGGGGTCGGTTCGATAACGCCTGATGCTTGTAAAACTCCAACGAGTTTTTCTCTTATTCCTAATGAGGCAAATCCACTTGACATGGTAATTGGCCAGCTCCCTTTTTCCTGCAATTGATAGGGATCTTTGGTGGTAGTCCAAAGTCTCTCCTTGTTAAGACGATTCCCCCATTGTACAGGAATGCCAGACAAATGGAAACAGGGGCCGGCCTACAAGCATTAAATATCTACTATATATAGTAGAAAATGTTTTTATTTACTGGGCAATACTTGTGCAGTTCCAAAAACGCGCTCCACAGTCTTGTTGAAGTCGGTCAGAAGCGGCATAAGCGAATTCCCTTTCCAACTTTCCTGAGCATAGCTGTTCATTTTGTTAAGGAAATCCCGATTTGCTGAAATATAGACATCCATCACATTTGGTTGGAGCAAACGGATTTTCTCTGCCATAGCTTGTTTAAAACGATGAGATAGCAGGTCATGATGAACGGCTGTTTCATAACTGTTATACCCGTTGTTCAGATCATTGGAAGGTAAATAATCATCGTGAGGAGCATTGTCATTGTAAAAGCCTTTGCTCGTTCCTTGATTGTTTGTCTCCTTCGTTGTTCCTTTGGTGCCTGTAGCGCTGCTGTCAATCATAAGGGCGACATAGGCATTTTTGTCCGTTGTCATGACAATGGCCGTATTAACACCATTCATAGCGTTGAGTTGATTTGATAGAAACTGATTGTAGGCCAGACTAGTATTATTGTGCGAAACTGGACCAGAGAGCTGTTGAGTTTGGTAGGCTCTCTCGGATTCTGTCGATTTATCGACGGGAGCACCGAAGTTGGTATGATCGGGACTCTTGCCATATTCCCGTCCACCTTCCCCGCAGCCTGATAAAGTCAGCATGAGGAATAGCAATCCAGAAATCGGAAAACCTAACTTACTGAGCATCAATAAAGACCTCCCAATCTAGAGTGTAATGTCTATAGGATGGGATGTTTCTCTCCTTTTATTCGTGTTCACAAATATACGCTTTTGTGCATAAAGAGGTGGGTGTATGGAAATAACCATGAAGGGAAAATATATCGCTACAGAGCGGTTTAAGAACAATTTGTGAACTCTCCTCCAGCGATTGACAAAAACTTTTCACGAATTTATAGTTAATAAAGTGAATTGACAAGGGCATGGCCATCGTGGTAAAAATAATGTTTTAAAAGTGGGGTTGATACAATGAGTCGATTGAAAAAGTTATGGCGTCTGCTACCCCTTTTAGCGGTAATGACGTTCTTGCTAACCGGGTGTGGAGACCCAACTCTGTCTGCATTGCAGCCAAAAGGTCCTGTTGCATCAGAGCAATTGTTTTTGATGAAATTAAGTCTCTTTATCATGGTTTTTGTCGTAATTGTCGTATTTGCGATTTATGTGTACGTTTTAATTCGCTTTAGGAAGCGCAAAGGCGACAACAGTATTCCGAAACAAGTGGAAGGAAGCCACGTGCTTGAGATTATCTGGACCGTTGTTCCGATTCTCTTACTGTTAGTACTTGCGGTGCCAACAGTATCTTACACATTTAAGCATTCAACGAACTACACTAAGGACAAAGCCGCCGTTCACGTCAAAGTCACTGCGCATCAATTCTGGTGGCAGTTTGAATATCCAGATCTAGGCATCGCGACAGCTCAACAACTTGTTGTGCCTAAGGATAAAATTATTGCTTTTGAACTTGTTTCCGCGGACGTTTCTCACGCATTCTGGGTACCATCCCTAGGCGGTAAAGTGGATACGAACCCTGGAATCACGAATACGCTTTACCTGCAAGCAGATGAAATCGCTACATTCCAAGGTAGATGTACAGAGCTTTGCGGAGCCTCACATGCTTTGATGAACTTCACGGTTGAGTCGAAAAGCCAAACGGATTTCGATGCATGGGTAGCGAAAATGAAAGCACCTGTAACTGTGCCGGCAACAGCGCAGAAGGGTGAAGAGCTTTTCAAAGAAAATTGCATGTCTTGTCACGCAGTTACAGCCAATGGTCCTGGTGTTGCTCCGAACCTCAAAGGTTTCGCTGATCGCGATACTCTTGCTGGTATTCTGGAACATACTCCTGAGAAAATGGCGCTGTGGATACATAATCCGCAAGATCAGAAACCAGGCAACAAAATGCCGGCGTTCGGTAAAGCAGCAGGCGGCAAGCTTGATGACGCCCAAATTAACGATATCGTTCAGTACTTACAGACTTTGAAATAAACTTCTCAGGTAAAGGAGGTTAATACGTTGGCTCACTCTCATCCAGTAAAAAAACATACCGGTCTAATGGATTGGCTTACAACAGTCGATCATAAGAAAATCGGTATCCTGTACTTACTTGCGGGCGGGCTTTTCTTCCTCGTAGGAGGACTTGAAGCCATTCTGATTCGGATTCAGCTCGCTTATCCCGATCAACATATTTTCATCGGTGATTCATTTAACCAATTAACAACGATGCACGGAACAACGATGATTTTCTTTGCGGCGATGCCGATGATCTTCGCATTCATGAATGCCATCGTTCCTCTTCAAATTGGTGCAAGGGACGTTGCGTTCCCATTCGTGAACTCACTTGGTTTCTGGCTGTTCTTCGCCGGCGGCGTATTGATGAACACAAGTTGGTTCTTGGGTGGCGCACCGGATGCCGGTTGGACGGGATATGCGCCATTGTCCTCGATTACCGACAACAGTTGGGGGCAGACGCTCGAGGGTAACATTCAAGGTACAGATTTCTATGTTCTAGGTTTGCAAATTGCCGGTATTGGTACACTTATCGGGGGTATTAACTTCCTCGTTACCATTATCAACATGCGTGCACCTGGTCTTACGTATATGCGTATGCCAATGTTCACATGGGCGGCTTTCATTACTTCAGGTTTGATCGTTCTTGCGTTCCCAGCCATTACGGTAGCGCTAGTTGAACTAATGTTTGACCGTGTCTTTGGCGGAGCATTCTTCGATGCTGCCAGAGGCGGTAACAACGTATTGTGGGAGCATCTGTTCTGGATTTTCGGGCACCCCGAAGTTTACATTTTGATTCTTCCTGCGTTTGGTATTATTTCTGAGATCGTATCGACGTTCTCCAAAAAACGTCTTTTCGGATACAGCTCCATGGTCTTCGCAACTGTATTAATCGGTTTCTTGGGTTTCATGGTTTGGGTCCACCATATGTTTACATCAGGCTTGGGTCCAGTTGCTAACTCGATTTTCTCAATCGCAACTATGGCTATTGCAGTTCCGACAGGTGTTAAAATCTTTAACTGGTTGTTCACCCTTTGGGGCGGGCAAATTCGCTTCACTACAGCTAATATTTTTGCAACAGCTTTCATCCCGACGTTCGTTATGGGTGGAACAACAGGGGTTATGCTTGCGATTCCTGCAGCAGACTTCCAATACCACGACACGTATTTCGTAGTTGCTCACTTTCACTATGTTATCGTTGGTGGTCTAATCCTAGGCTTGTTCGCGGGTCTGTACTACTGGTGGCCGAAAATGTTTGGCCGTATGTTGAACGAAGGACTGGGTAAATTACATTTCTGGTTGTTCTTCATCGGGTTCCATTTAACATTCTTCCCGCAGCATTTCTTGGGTCTGATGGGGATGCCGCGTCGTGTATTTACGTACCAACCAGGGTATGATCTTGAAGTAGGTAACTTGGTATCAACAATAGGTGCTTTCTTCATGGGTATTGGTACAATCGTGTTCCTTATCAATATCATTGCAACATCCAGGAAACCAGCTACGGCTCTATCTGATCCATGGGATGGTCGTACATTGGAATGGTCGATTCCTTCACCAGCGCCTGAGTATAACTTTAAACAAACTCCGCTTGTTCGCGGCTATGATGCACTTTGGAAAGAAAAAATGGCAGGTAATAAAGAAATGACTCCGGCAGAACCTGTAGGTTCGATTCATATGCCGTCAGCATCCATATTGCCGCTAATGATGTCCGTTGGCTTGTTCATTGCAGGTTTTGGTTTCATGTACAAAAACTACTATGTAGCAGGTGCAGGGATGGTTGTTACATTACTCGCTATGTTCTTACGCTCCGTATACGACGATCATGGTTGGCATATTGAACCGGAAGAACTTGAAGATGACAAGGGGGTAAAGGCATGAGTACTCATCACACGGGCGCACTGCCTGCTAATCCGGAAACGGCTACCCTCGAAGGGAAAAATAAGGTTCTTGGATTCTGGTTATTTCTTGGTGCCGAGGTCGTATTGTTTGGTTGTTTATTCGCAACTTACATTGCACTTCGGAACTCTGTTCCAGATGGTCCAACGGCCGATGAAATTTTCAAACTCAAAACAGTGGGCTGGTCCACTTTCATCCTCTTAACAAGTAGTTTAACAAGCGTATTCGCGATCATCGCGATGCACAAACAGAAGCTGGGCCAATTGTTATTCTGGCTTCTGATTACGGTATTGTTTGGTCTTTCGTTCTTGGGTCTTGAGATTTATGAGTTCGTTGAGTATGTTCACGAAGGTCATAAATTTACAACAAGTGCGTTCTCAACTTCGTTCTATACACTGGTTGGTTTCCACGGAGCGCACGTTGCATTCGGTATTTGCTGGATTACACTGTTGATTCTACAAGGACTTAAGAAAGGTCTTACCGTTGTTACAGCTCCTAAGTTCTACGTAGCAGCGTTGTACTGGCACTTTATTGACTTGGTCTGGGTATTTATCTTCACAGTCGTTTATCTGATGGGGAAGGTGGGTCACTAAGATGAGCAGCAATTCTCATGATACACACGCACCTAGCAAACGAGTAAAACACGAATCTCCTTTGAACCACTACTTGTCTTACATTATTTCGATCTTGCTGACAATGCTTGCATTTGCAGTCGTACTCTACGGAGACCTGGATCGTTCGTTTATTCTGATCTTCATCGTCACTTTGGCGCTTGTACAAGCGATTATCCAGTTGTTCTTCTGGATGCACGCCAAAGAGAGAGGACACTTATTCCCGTTAATTTTTCTAGCGGGAGGAGCTTTCGTAGCTCTTACAGGTGTTATTACAGCCGTATACTGGATGTGGTGGTAAACCACTGGAAGAGGCAACTTTGTCTAGGCAAAGTGCCTCCTCTTTTTTTAGAATGAAGGTCTAGCATGAAGTTGAAAGGAGAAAGAGATCAGCTATGAGCCAAATTGGTGGATTTTTCGAGTTGTGGAATCCGGTATTACTGTTGGTGATCGTCGTTGTCGGATATATGTATCGTCGCTTTGTCGCTAAGGGGAAAGGGAATTCCGCTGAGAATGAAACAGTTTCGGTTTCGCAGCAGATTTCTTTCTATATTGGATTGGCGCTCTTCTATATTGGCCAAGGAAGTCCGATTAATTATATTGGGCATCACTACTTGTTCAGTATGCATATGCTGCAGCAAACGATCTTGTATTTAATTGTACCTATCTGTATATGGCTGGGTACACCAGCGTGGATGATGCGTTCGATTATGAAAGTAACTGTTATTCGCGGTATATTCTCATTTTTCACACGTCCGTTGATTGCACTATTCCTATTTAACATGCTCTTCTCCATTTACCATATGCCTTTGGTTATGGATTACTTAATGATTAATGATCTATCGCTTTTCGGTTACCACACGGTGCTATTATTCACCGCTTTCATGATGTGGTTTCCTGTTTTTTGTCCACTGCCTGAGATGAATCGCTTAAATGATTTGAAGAAGATGGCTTACATCTTTGGTAACGGAATTCTGCTGACACCAGCCTGTGCGCTCATTATTTTCGCGGATACGATCATTTATGACATGTACGCGAATGTAACCGTACCCTTCGCCCATTTATCACCTCTTGATGATCAGCAATTGGGTGGCGTTCTAATGAAGATGGTTCAGGAAGTTGTCTATGGAGCGACACTTGCCTATATTTTCTTCCGGTGGTACCGCAGAGAGCGGAAGGAAGAGAACGATATGGATCTTATAGAGACTCAAGAGGGTCTGAATAATCAGGGCGGTAATTGGAATCGCGCTTAGGGGAAAGGATTTAGGGAGATGCACATTTTACCAACGATTTCTACGATGTTTATCGTAATCAGTGCCATTTTTGTCGGTTTCGGCTGGTATCATATTGTGAAAGGGAATCGGGAAACCCATCAAAAGCTGATGGTTCTTGGAGCCATTTTCGCACTAGCGTTCTTTATTATATATATGTCGCGCACGTTGTTTGAGGGGAACACATCATTCGGTGGACCTGAGAGCTTGAAGCTGCCGTATCACTTATTTTTGTTTTTCCATATTGCCTTAGCTACGGTAGGCGGTGTTCTTGGGCTAATAACACTTTGGTTTGCCTACAAAAACAAATTTCTCAAGCACAAGAAAATTGGCCGCGTTGCGGCAATTGTATGGCTTTTAACTGCACCAACGGGTGTATTGGTCTATGTGTTGCTCTACTTGATGTATCCCGGTGGAACAACGAAGCCGGTTATTGATGCGATTTTTGGACTATAATTAAGAAGCTGAACCTGTGGAACATCCACGGTGTTCGGCTTTTTTTATTTTGGAGGAAAGTTTGCAAAATTTCTTTTATCTTCCAATCTCATGTAAACTAGTAGAAAGATGAATGATCAAGTTCTATCACAATTAGAAAGGCAGGTTCAATCCATGACATACCCGCTTACGGTAGAAAACGTTTCGAAGCAGTACGGTGAGAAAACTGCTGTGAACGCAATCCATCTTCGTGTGCAGGAAGGAGAAATTTATGGACTGCTAGGCGCTAATGGTGCAGGGAAAACGACAACGATGCGAATGGTTCTCGGCCTGATCTATCCCGATCAAGGACATATTTTGTGGAAAGGGAAGGGCTATCGTGAAGAGTTGAAAAGGCTTATGGGCTACTTGCCGGAAGAGCGAGGCTTGTACCCAAAAGTTAAAGTAAGCGAACAAATCCTATATTTAGCGGAGCTGCGAGGTCTGTCCCGTAAACAAGCCGAGGCAGAGCTGAAAGCTTGGCTTGACCGGTTCGACGTCCCAGAGTACTACAATAAAAGGGTGGAGGAGCTGTCCAAAGGGAATCAGCAGAAGATCCAATTTATTGCTGCCGTCATCCATAATCCGGATATTTTGATCCTGGATGAGGCTTTTAGCGGACTGGATCCCGTGAACGTGGAATTGTTGAAGAAAACAGTGAAAAGCTTGCGCGACAAGGGAAAGACGATCCTTTTTTCGAGCCATCGCATGGAACATGTGGAGGAGCTCTGTGAACATATTTGCATATTGCATCGTTCGAATACCATACTGCAGGGGAGCTTGAAGGAGATTAAGTCAGCATTTCCAAAGGAGAAAATCATCTTACAAACCGAGCGGCCGGTTGAGGGCTTGGAACAGCTCCAAGGCGTTACGGCTGTGGAAAAGCAGCAGAACGGCTATCAAATTCGGATAGATTCCACGGCCGATCCCCAGCGGATTTTGCAGCATGCGATAGAGCAGTCTGCTATACATCGGTTTCAAATCATGGAGCCAACACTGAATGAAATCTTTATTCAAAAGGTGGGGAATGCACATGAATAGGACCTGGACCGTTATAAAATTTACCTACTTAACTCGTTTCCGCTCCAAATCCTTTCGAGTGATGAGTTTAATTCTAGTCGTACTCTTATCCGTTCTCATACATCTACCAACAATCATGGAAAAGCTATCATCGCATGAGGCGACGAAAATCGGCGTGTTCCCGGGGAAACAAGAGCAGGTTGCAGCGAAACTGGCCGCTTTTTATAATACTCAGCAGAAACCGGACATTGTCATTGTACCTCTACAAGACGCGGGAAGCACCGCAGCGAATGAGGCGCTCGCTAAGAAGCAAATTGCGGATAAATCGATAAAGGGTTATCTCGAATTCACAGATACAACCGTAGACGGATTCCCCAAAACGGTTTATAAATCCGAGGGAACGATGGAGTTTTCGCTCAAAAACAAGCTTCAGACCGCTCTTCAGCTGGTCAAAACGGACGTAGTCTTACAGGGGGCTGGAATTGCCCCCGAGCAAAAAGCCAACATGCAAGCCCCTGTCTCTTTGGAGACTGTGCAGCTTCTTATGAACAATGAAGGAGCAGCAGGCAAGACAGAGTCGCAAATGGTCATGTCCTATGCGCTTGTATACGTTATGCTCTTCATGTTGTACATGGGTGTCATTGGCTTCGGCAACATGGTAGCGATGGAAATAACCGCAGAAAAGAGCTCGAGGGTAATGGAACTGCTCATCACGAGTGTATCACCACTTAAGCAGATGTTCGGGAAAATTGTTGGTATTTGCTTGCTGGCATTAACACAGATAGCCCTCTCCATTGCTGTAGGCGTTGCAAACTTAAGCTTATCCAGCAGCAGTCAGCTCGTCTCACAGTTTAATCTGAAGTGGGAAAACTTGCAGGTTTCACTTATTGTCTATTTTTTGATCTTCTATCTCTTAGGCTTCTTTATTTACGCTACCGTCTTTGCGGCGGTTGGCTCACTGGTAAGCCGCACGGAAGATGTAGGGCAGGCGATTATGCCGGTGACGATGTTGGTCGTAGCGGCGTTTATGATCGCCATATTCGGATTAAATAATCCGAATACCGGATTTGTTGTCACGATGTCATTCGTACCGTTTTTCTCACCATTGATTATGTTCCTGCGAATAGGGATGAGCTCACCGGCGTTGTGGGAAATAGGCCTGTCCATCGTCATCCAATTGGTCTCGATCGGAGCAATGGCTTGGGTGGCTGCTAAAATCTACCGCACGGGCGTGCTCATGTATGGTAAAAGGCCTACATGGCGGGAACTGCGCAAAGCGATGCGGGCTTATAAGGTTTAATATGTGAAAACGTAGGCATTTATTGCCTGCGTTTTTTGTTTGCCAACAAAATTTATCAATCGAAAGCACAAAAATTATCATGTGAAAGCGCGTCCATTCTCTCTAAAATTAGGCTTACAAAAAGATGATCTAAGGGGTAGGCACCTGCACCGCTGTCATTGCAAACATCATTGATGAAGGAATGAGGGAAGTACATGAATAACATGATGCAAAAAAGAGTGCTTATTTTTTCTTTTCTTGCGTTGCCGATTGGATTAATGCTGTTATTTCTCATCTATCCTACGGTGAAGCTGTTTCAATACAGTTTGACTGACTGGAATGGGATTAGCAGAGATTTGCACTTTGTAGGGTTTGACAATTATTTGAAAGCGCTCAACATGTCGCAAGTATGGCAATCGCTCTCGAATAACTGGCTTTATTTTATTATCCATGCGCTGTTGATTCCCATTGAGATTTTATTGGCGGTTATGTTGAATGCCAAGATGCGAGCTAGCGAGTTCTTCCGTTCTATCGTTTTACTTCCCTACATCATTAATGGTGTAGCAGTCGCTTATATTTTCGGATATTTGTACAATCCAGTGAACGGTCCGATCAACGAGGTGTTGATGGCCATCGGTCTGGAGAGTTGGATTCATAACTGGCTCAGTGACGTGAAAATCGTTAACTATTCTCTTGTCGCGATCTCCTTATGGCGATTTGCAGGTTTTCATATCATTTTATTTCTAGCAGGCGTGCAATCCATACCCAACGATCTGTATGAAGCTGCAACGATTGATGGCGCTAACAAAATGCAGCAGATCCGCTATATCGTTTTACCAGGCATTCGCCGCGTCATTGAAATTATTTTGTTCTTAAATATTCGGGGAGCGCTTCAAGTCTTCGATATTCCTTTTCTTGTCACACAAGGTGGTCCAGGTACTTCAAGTAGTACGTTTACGATTTTCACGATCAATACGGCCTTTAAATTCAATAGCTATGGCTTAGCTTCGGCCTTGGCGATTATTCTAATGGTTATGATCATTGCCTTCAGTTTCATTCAGAACCTATTGATTCGTGAGAAAGGGGAAAAATCATCATGAGCATGCCTCAAGCCGAGCTTGCAGCCAAACCTCGCAGAGTGGAAAAGGCAAATTTGTTTTCCTTTCTTGGCAAGTCACTCTATTACGTCATTTTATCGATCATCACGATCATTATCTTTGTTCCGCTGCTTGTGGTTGTTTTCGCCGCATTCAAGACATCCCCGGAGCTCGCGGCTACATCACCGTTTGCGCTGCCTAAGAGCTGGTCGTTCCACAACTTTGCCGTCGCCTTCGAGAAAGCGAATATGTTAGTAGGGTTAATTAACTCACTTAGTGTTACGGTTTCTAGCGTTGTCATTAATGCTATTCTCGGAGCTATGACAGCCTTCGTACTTAATCGGTTTAATTTCCGTTTCAAAAAAACGATCTTTCTGCTATTTATCATCGCGTCCGTCGTACCAGCCTACACGACTGAAGTGGCACGTTTTCAAACGATTAAGTCGTTAGGTCTCTATAATACGATTTTTGCACCGTTAATCATTTATGCCGGCACGGACTTAATGCAAATTTTCATTTATTTGCAATTCATTGAGAAAATATCGAAGCAGCTGGACGAAAGCGCGCTTTTGGATGGAGCATCGTATTTCCGGATTTTCCGCTCGATTTTATTCCCACTCTTGCTGCCCGCAACGGCTACACTGGCGATCATCAAGGCCGTTGATATTATGAACGATATGTACATTCCTTATTTGTATATGCCTTCGAAGAAACTAAGTACGCTATCTACCGCGTTGATGACGTTTGTAGGCGAGCGCGCGACCTATTGGAATGAGTTGTCAGCCGCGATTATTTTGGTGATGTTACCAACCATCTTGATTTATTTGGTACTGCGTAAATTTATTTTTGCCGGATTAATGGACGGAGCAATTAAAGAGTAGAGCTTATAGACGATAGAACTTTGGGGGGGACAACCAATGATTAATGACAAACTGCCATCCATCTATTACGGCGGTGATTACAATCCGGACCAATGGCCAGAGGAAGTTTGGCAAGAAGATATGCGAATGTTTAAATTGGCAGGCATTAATATCGTAACACTGCCTGTGTTTAGCTGGGCGAAGCTGCAGCCTTCAGAGGATACATACGATTTTGAATGGCTGGATAAAATTATTGCTACAGTCGCAAAGGAAGGCATCTTTCTTTGTTTGGCTACTTCAACAGCAGCGCAGCCTGCCTGGATGTCTCGCTTGTATCCTGAAGTGCTTCCCGTCGATATTGACGGCAGGAAGCGCACGCACGGATCCCGCGTTAATTTCTGCCCTAACAGCCGGGTGTACCGAATGTTCTCGCAGCGTCTAGCAACCATGATGGCAGAGCGTTATGGACAGCATCCATCCTTGCTAGTTTGGCACATTGGGAATGAGTATGCGCCGCATTGCTACTGCGATACGTGTGCGTCTTCTTTCCGTACTTGGCTGCAGAAGAAATACGGTACGCTAGAGGTTGTAAATCGCGTATGGAATATGAGCTTCTGGTCTCACACGGTATATGAATGGGAAGAGATTGTACCACCTACGAGTTTGAATGGAAATAACAGATGTTTCCAAGGGATTGCGTTGGATTATAAAAGATTTATGTCGGATGCGATCCTAGAGTGTTATCAAGGCGAGTACGACATCATTAAACGGATTACACCGGATATTAAAATCACGTCGAATATATGGGGACTATTTAACGGGCTGGATTTAAAGAAATGGGCCGACCATATGGATGTTGTTTCATGGGACAGCTATCCCCAAATGAATGAGCCCATGAGCAACGTGGCGATGAGGCATGATTACATGAGAGGGCTGAAGGACGGACAACCTTTCATGTTGATGGAGCAGACGCCAAGCCAGCAAAACTGGCAGCCTTACAACAGTCTCAAACGGCCTGGTGTTATGCGGCTTTGGAGCTATCAAGCGATAGCGCACGGGGCAGATACGGTTATGTTTTTCCAATTACGCCGTTCCGTTGGTGCGTGCGAGAAGTATCACGGTGCTTTGATTGCTCACGCAGGACATGAGCATACGAGAGTATTTCAAGAGTGCACACAATTAGGAAAGGAGCTGCAGATGTTGGGGGATACGCTTCTAGATTCCGTAACGGAGTCCAAAGTAGCGCTGTTGTTTGATATTGATACTTGGAATGCAGTAGAAATGACCAGCGGACCAAGCGTGGATCTGGATTATCTTAAGCAGGCTCAGAAGTACTACAGAGCCTTTTATGATTTAAATGTTAGTATGGATGTTATTAGCCCGCTTAGTGATTTCTCCAAATATGAATTAATTATCGCACCGGTGATGTACATGTTGAAACCTGGCGTGAGCGACCGGCTGAAGTCGTTTGTGAAGCAGGGCGGAACGTTCATTACCTCCTTTTTTAGTGGGATTGTGAATGAAAATGATCTTGTAACGTTAGGTGGTTACCCAGGCGAATTACGTGACTTGCTCGGCATATGGGTAGAGGAAATCGATGCGCTCCAACCGGAAATGACGAATAGAATTATGATGAATTCGACGTTTGGGGAACTTCATGGCGAATATGAATGTGGACTCTTGTGCGATTTGCTGCATCTTGAGGGAGCGGAGGCGCTTGGCGTTTATGGACGTGATTTTTTACGCTGGCATGCCGGCAATCACCCGAAATACATTCGGGCGTGGGGAAGCTTATTATGTAGCAACTGACCCTGAACAGAGATTTTTGGAACAGCTCAGCAAAACGATTTGTGAACGATTGAATTTGACGACGGCTCATCAAGCTCCAGAAGGTGTCGAGATCAGAAGCAGACAGAAAGAAGATAAAACGTATACCTTTGTTTTGAATCATAACGCTTATGAAACAGCAATTCTATTAAATGTTGGATCCTATAAGGATCTATTGTCACACCGAGTCTATGAGTGGACGCTGGTACTTGAACCGCATGGAGTAGCTATTTTAGAAATTTATTCCTAGTAAATTCATAGGGAAGACAGCAATGTCTTCTCTATCTTTCGTTGTAATTAATTGGATTCAATGGGGTATTGACGTAGTTCACAATAAATTTTATGATGACGGTAGATGTCGATTCTTGGTAAATACGCGATCAACGTATTAATGAAAGCGTAACAACTTTTACACAAATTACCTGGTACCCAGTTTCCCGTCATTATGCCGGAATGTGTAATCTCACAGCATCGTTGTAACTTGAGAAAACGGGGGGACTGCCAGTGCGTATGTTGAAAAAGAGATGGCCAATCACATCGATTCTGTACGTCATGTTCTTTTTTGTAATCGTTATGCCAATTGTTTTAGTTGCATTTCTGTCGTTAAGAGCTTATACGGATATTTTGCTGTCTAACATCACTTCACGCACTATGCAAACATTGGAACAAGTCTCTTACTCCATCGATCAGGAGAAAAGTAGATATATCAGGACGGTTGCCGCAATTGCCTCGGATAATAATCTAATTTCGCTTGCTACTTCGTACCATCGCAGTACACAATCCAAAGACCTATTCAATTCTTCCATCCAATTAGAAAATCAATTAAAAAATTATTTGCACGATATGCCCGATGTTGTTTCCGCGATGTTCGTTTATCGCGACGGAGGCGCCTATTACTTTGAAGGCACCCATTTTCACAATATTAATACGCGGATTAACGATAATCTCTTAAAGAGTACGGATCTTTATCAGAAAACGCTTCAAAACCAAGGGCGAGTTCTGTTATTCGGATCCGAAGAGAATGTATTGATTGAATCGAATGACAAATACATTTTATCCGCAGCAATAGCTCCCCAGTACGAAAGATCATTTAGTGATGTAGAGATGATCTATTTTGTGATACAAGCCAAAACATTTGAGAATCTGGCAGAATCTACGTCTAACCAAGATGGTAGTTTTATTATCCTGGACGGCAGTGGGAATATCATGCTGGATACAAGTAAAGATAAAAGTAAAAACATTGAAAAACAAACCATTGAACAAGCGCGGAACAAGAAAAGCGGCAATTTTGAAACGATGGTTTACGATGAAAAGATGTTTGTCACCTTTCTAACCATGGAGCGGACGGAATGGAAAATCATCTACATTACGCCATATGAGCAGATGACGGCCCAAGTCAGAGAGATCTATAAACTAGTGATGAATGTTTCCGCGGCGGGACTCATCATATTTTTGATCGTTTCGTTTTTCCTTGTCCGGAGTATCGTCGGCCCAATCAAATCGCTTATTTTCCAAATGAATAAAATGAAAAGCGGTTCCTTTCATGTGGATTTGGAGCTTGCGGGTCCATTGGAAATTTATTCATTGGGTAAAACATTTCAGAATATGACCGTCCGTATACAGGAGCTTATCATTGAAAGGCAAGAACAAGAAAAGCTGAAAACACGGGCGGAAATCGATGCGCTGCAATCTCAAATTAACCCTCATTTTCTGGTAAATACACTAAATGCCATTAAAATTATGGCGATGTTGTCCAAGGCCACCAATCTGGTGGAAATGACGGATTCTCTTATTAAACTGTTATCTGCGACCTTTCATCGCGGCGGCTCTTACATCCAAGTTTTTGATGAAATGCAAGGTTTGGAGAAGTATATCCATATTATGAAGGTGCGTTATGGTGACCGGTTTAAGGTCGAATACGACATCGATGATGGTGTAACAAACACCTATGTCCTGAAGCTGCTGCTGCAGCCTATTTTGGAAAATGCCATCATTCATGGATTTTACGGCAAAGAAGCAATGGGCATCGTCAAAATAACAAGTAGAAAAATGAATGATCAACTCATCATCACCATCACGGATAACGGAAAAGGGATGGAACAACGGACAATGGAAGCCTTGCTGCATGAGAAGAAGGTAGAGTCTTTATGCGGGATAGGTATTGCCAATGTTAATGATCGGATTCGATTAAATTACGGCGAGCCATACGGTTTGAAAATTAACAGTGAGTTAGGAGTTGGAACAGAAGTCATTGTCATACTGCCGCTCTTATCGAATGATCCGGATCATTCACAGGCCTCATAGACCGATGTTTATACACTGTAAGTAACTGCTGCTGTCCGTGATGCATAGAGAAAACGGATAAAGGGGGGCGTGTCTTTCCTATGAAATTTTGCTTATATGATACCAAATATGATCGAGTCATCCTCATTGAAAAAAGCTTTCTTTCAGCCTTGTTGTTGAAGGAGAAATTCGGTCTATCCGTTGATATTGCTGTTCTGCCTATTCTATCCAAGCAAGAGTACATGTCCTTTCCCAGCTCGTTTCGCGGAGAAGTGGGCGGTCGATCTTATTTAATATACGAAGTTCCAGGAATCATAGAGCAAAAGTACGATCAAGTCATTGTTCAGGATTAAGGCAGCAATATCGGCTTTATTTAGAATGGGGGAAAAGAATGTTTAGAGTCATAATTGTCGATGACGAGCCGCTAGTAAGACTAGCCATGGGGGCGATTATTCCGTGGGGCGATTTGGACTGTGAGGTAGTGGCAGAAGCTGCGGATGGTTATGAAGCATGGCAGCGCATATCGGTACATCAGGACGTTGATTTGATGATTGTCGATATGAGTATGCCAGTTATGGATGCCCTTACTTTGCTATCTAAATTGCAGGAAGCCAATTTGACGAATCCACCGCTTAGTATTGTGCTTAGTGCGTATTCAGATTTTGATTTTGTGCGGAAAGCATTCCTGCTTGGAGCAGTCGATTACATTATGAAGGCGGATCTCGATCCCGAACATATCATTCCTGTGATCAAAAAAGCGATTAGCCAGATCAAAGAGAAGTCGATCACTACGGCGAATTTGATAAAAAGCAACAGTGAATCCGACTTGAAGCAGCGGGAAACCTGGCTGCGAGGCCTGTTATGCGATAAAGATTATATATACAGCCATAACTTAACGCAGGACGATTCCTTTCAAAAGTGGATGACGCAATTTGTAAATTTTCAGCATGTTATCGTATCTGTTTTGCCGGATATACCATCGCCCGCTGCGAATTTGCCGGGGCACGCCGGTATAGATCATCAGGATCATTTAGTTAAGATCATTAAACAAGGGATGGAGATCGTTAAACACCCTTATGAATTATTGCAGGTTCAAGAGGATGAGTATGCGCTTCTGTTATGTTTTGAGTCGTCTACCAGTTTTTTAAATTTGCGTGGACACGTAATGGAACTCCTGGATTCTTTGCGCAATACGGTCAAGAACTTTTTAAATGTCTCGTTATCCGTGGGAGTAGCGGAATCATGTACAGATTGGAAAAACTGGCATCTCCGATACAGTCAGGCGAAGGGATTGGCCAGCCTGCGATTTTCAGAAGGTCCAGGGCGTGTGTATTATCCCGAAACGGTGAGCGTGAACGAGAAAGTGCTGCCTACGCCCTATGATTACACGGTGATGATGTACCTTATGGAGAAGGGAGATAGCAAGTGGCAGCAGCAATTGTACACGGGGTTAAGTCAATTGAGCGAGATGCCCAATGTAACATTGGAAAGTTCTCTTCCGATCTATGAAGAATTGATTTGGAATATAGGGGCACTCCTGCATGCCAAAGGGATGAACTGGACGCATGTCATTGAAACGCGACGAAGGCCATATGAGATTGTTGAGCAATTCACGTTCCGTGATGATTTACACGAGTGGATTGAGAAGTTGGTGTTTCGCCTGGCGGATTTACTGCATCCTGATAAAATTCGTGAAGAAAATCCACAACGGTTGGTGGAGAGGGTCAAACGCTATGTAGAGAAACACTATTGTACGGCTATTACGCTGGGGCAAGTCAGTGATTGGGCGCAGGTGACCGAGAGCCATTTGAGCAAACAATTTGTGAAAGAAACAGGCGAGCATTTTATTGAATATGTGACAAAACAGCGGATTAATGAGGCGACGAGGCTCATGGAAACGGAAATGAAAATGTATGAAATCGCCGTTAAGGTGGGCTATGAGAATCCCGAACATTTCAGCCGTGTGTTTAAAAAATATCGCGGGATGAGCCCTCAAAAGTATCGGGACAATTATGCCAGGTAAAAAGAGTGAGCACAAAATATATCAAGTTAATCACCAAATATATCAATGAAAGCGTATTCTGTATTTCTGTAATATAAAGATGTAAAAAGCTTACGTTAACTTAAGGGGGTTAAGAAAGACTATGAAAAAAAGATTAGTAACATCTGTACTTTCGATTGCCTTGACGTTTGGATTAGCAGGTTGCGGCGCGAACACGGGGCCTGCTGACAACAGTTCTTCAGCTGCTCCTACAGCAGCAGACAGCACCAAAGAGAATGCGGTTACATTGAAACTCGCCATGTGGGATAGCGACAGCGAGTTCCTGGATAGCTGGACCAAAAAGGTAAAAGAGTTCTCAACCGTTATGCCGAACGTGAAGATGGAGGTTGAAACTTTCAAAAGTGACGGCGACTACCTGCAAGCGATGAAAGTTAGATTAGCCGCTAACGAATTGCCGGATATTATCGAGTTGAAGCCTAACTTTATCAACGATTTCAAAGATGAGCTTCTGCCGCTTGATGGTTTGAGCGTTACGGCCAAAAATACGAAAGCCAAGCAATATGCTGTAGATGGTAAAGTGCTGGCACTACCGGTTATCTCTTTCCCTGAACTTGTTTACTATCATCCGAGTGTCTTTAAAGAGTTAGGCTTAAGCGTTCCGACAACGTGGGATCAGTTTGTAAGCGTATTAACGGACATTAAGAAGAGCGGTAAATATCAGCCTTATGCGATGGGCGGTAAGGACTCCTGGCCGAACTATCCGTTTAATGAATTCATGCCGATATTAGCGTCCGGAGACGCAAACTACTACGATAAAATAGCTGGAATGGACAAACCATTTGATAAAGGTACGCCATTCTACAAAGCATACACGGATATTCAAACATTGTATGATGCAAAAGTCATGGGAGCGGATCCTCTTGGTCTGAGTAATGACCAAGCAACCGGTTTGTTTGAAGCGAAGAAAGCAGCCGTTATTGCTGCGGGACTTTGGTACTTGCCGCAATACAAATCCAAAGTTGGAAACATCGATGATCTAGCGGCATTCCCACTGCCTACTCGTCATTCTGAAAGCGAGCCGCTGAAAGTGATGACGTTCACGGATAACTTCTTCGGGATTAATAACAAATCCAAAAATGTAGAAGCAGCGAAGAAATTCCAAGAGTGGATGTTCAGTTCGGATGCGTATTCCTTCTATGTGAACAAGAAGCAAGCGAATTCTGTCATGGAGGGTGTTAAAGCCGATGTTCCGTTCTTGAATGATTTCTACAAAGCAAACAAGGTGGAAGAGTTCAGCTTCCTTCCAGGCGGCGATAACTTCAATAAATATGTAAACGCCATCCAACTGGATTGGAAAAAGCTTGGTCAAGAAATGATGGGCGGAACGCCGCTTGATAAGATTGCTAACGATCTGAATGACAAATGGACGAAAGCAAGAGCCAGCAAGTAGGGTTTAGCATGTAGGAGGGAGAGGGATGGCTGGTCATCTTCTCTCCTCCTTTACGGGAAATTGATGCAAATCGGTTTCCATTTTTTCAAGCTATTATGGTAAACGTTTCCAAATTATGGTTTTGGTGGTTATGCCATCTTAGAAGGAGGTTGTCTTGATGACTACGAATGTTGGACGAAAAATATTTGCTTCCTGCCTTGCTGCTTCATTAGTTACACCTGCGTTTTATGGTCTAACAGCTCAGCAGGCAAGTGCCGCTACAACAACATCAATCAATTTAGATCCGAGTAATATGCAGCAATCATGGGACGGATGGGGAACGGCGCTAGCTTGGTTCGGCAATGTGACAGGCGGTTGGAATGATGCGACGAAAAACGCATTGGCCGATGCGCTCTATTCGCCACAAGGTTTGAATTTCAATATTGCCAGATACAACATAGGCGGTGGCGAAAATCCTGCGTACGATACGATGCGCCAAGGCGGTGAAGTACCTGGGTTCTCTCCTTCTCCTGGTGTGTACGATTGGACACAGGATGCGAATCAACGTTGGTGGCTAGGAGCAGCGATAGCAAGAGGAGCTAATAAATTGGAGGCATTCTCCAACTCTGCTCCGTACTATATGACGGAGAGTGGAAGTACAACAGGGAATAGGGATGCTTGGAAAGATAACTTGAAATCGACGGAATACGACAATTTCGCAGATTATTTGGCGACTGTTGTCAAACATTTCGACTCTGAGGGTATTAAGTTCAACACACTGTCTCCGATCAATGAGCCCAATACGGATTATTGGAAATTTGGCGGGGGGCAAGAAGGTTCTCACTGGGATACGGCCTCGCAAGCGAAAATGATTAATGCCGCTCGTGCAAAGCTTGATTCCAAAAGACTTCAATCTGTGGCCATCTCGGCGATGGATGAGACTAGTGTAGACACGTTCATGACCGATTGGAACTCCTATGATACTGCAACGAAAGCGAATATAGGTCAAATGAATACCCATACGTACAGCGGGAATAATCGGACTGCTGTCAGGGATGCAGCCAAAGATGCCGGCAAACCGCTATGGATGTCTGAAGTTGATCTTGGTCCTTCAGGAATTGCTCATAATCATGATGATTTTGAGCCGGCTTTGGCATTAGCAGAAAGAATTATGACGGATATTACTTGGCTTGAACCTAAGGCTTGGGTACTTTGGCAAGCAATTGAGAGCGAGAAAAACATGCAGAAGGAAAACATGAACTGGGGTCTCCTTCACGCGGATTTTGATACGCAAGACTGGTATTACGGGAAAAAATATTATGCAATGGCGCAATTCAGCAAATTTATCCCGCAAGGCTCCAGATTCATTGCAGATAACAATGATAACACGTTAGCTGCGTATGATCCTTCCAAGAATAAAATCTATGTCGTATTTAGGAATGATAACACGACTAGCCAAGATATTTCCTTAGACATGTCTCAGTTTGACTCTGTCACCGGAACTGCAACGCCTTATGTTTCTTCTGCTGTAGAAAATGTAGAGCAGCATGCAGATATTCCAATTATGAATAAAACATTAAATACGACAGTTAGCCCGAAATCGATTACAACGTTTGTGATTGACGGAGCATCTTATACGGGCAATACGATGATTCCGCAAAGCGGGATGACAGCTAATGCAACCAACTACGCCTATCTCGAAGGGCCTGAGAGGACTTTGGACGGCAATACAGGAACCTATTGGCATTCCTCTTGGTCTGGTACTCCAGCGTCTGTTCCGCACTCCATCACCTACAACTTGGGCAACGCTTATGACGATGTGTACCAATTGAAATACTTGCCTAGGCAGGATAGCAGCTTCAATGGAGTCGCGACCAAGTATGAAATTGCGGTCAGCACGGACGGCGTGAATTTCAATAAAGTGGCCGAAGGAACGTGGAGCAACGACAAGACGGAGAAGACGGCTACATTCTCTGCCGTAAGCGCTACACATGTGAAGTTTACGATTACGGAATCCAATAACGGGTCCGGCACACAATTCGGTTCGGCCGCCGAGATCAATATTTTGAGAAAGCCAGGTTTTATACTGGATAAGGATTTACTGAACCAGACCATTGCCAGCGCAGAAGCTTTGATAGCCGCTGACGCCAGTTTGGCAACATTGCAAACGCTAGTTAACGAAGGGAAGACGATTCGGGATACTGCGTATGTAACGCAAGAAGCTATTGCGATGGCAGCAGGCAAAATTACTTCTGAATATAATAAGCAAATTAATTCGGCGGGGCTCATCCTGCAGAACCAAATGACGGCAACAGCAGACAGTTCTGCATCCGGTGAAGGACCAGCGAAAACGTTGGACGGCGACATCGGCACGAAATGGCATACGGCTTGGGATGGCTCTTATACAGCACTTCCGCATTCCATCACATACAACCTTGGCAAAGCATATGACGGTGTATACAAGCTGAGCTATGTGCCGAGACAAGACGTAGATTGGAACGGCGTTGTGACGAAGTTTGAAATCTCCGTGAGCCCTGATGGTAACGCTTTCACTAAAGTTGCTGAAGGAAGCTGGGATGCAGACAGACTGGAGAAGTCGGCAACCTTTAACGCACACGGCGCTTCCTATGTGAAGTTTACTGCACTTGCTTCAAAGAGTGATGCAGGCAAGCAATATGCATCGGCTGCTGAAATCAATATTTTCAACAAATCTGGATTTACCTTGGATACGTCCAAACTCGACAATGCGATGGCTACTGCGACTACGTTCATTAACAATTTTTTAGGTGATCCTGCCTATTTGGCTGACCTGGAAGCATTGCGCACGCAAGGTACAGCACTGTTGAACAGCAGCACGGCGACCCAGGAAGAGATGGCGAGTCTGGCAAACAAAATTACTGCCGAGATCGCGAAAATCCAAAACAATGAGCAGCAGGCTAACGGAATCAGTCTTTTCTACGCTCCGGAAGCTTATGCATCTAATCCTTCCAGTCTCATGCTGGATAACAACAACTCAACGTTCTATGAATCCAACTGGGCATTAAACGGAAGAAAATACAGAGCTGGCGATTACATCATTGTAGATCTGGGTCAGAACAGGCCGGACATTGGAAAAGTCATGGTTACGCCAAGGCAGGATAAGGCAAACGGAAGAATTGGGCAATTTAAGATTTACTACAGCGATACGGATTTAACCAATAAACCGGTAGACGGTACGCAAGCTTATTTGGACCAGAATTTCACTTTTGCAGCAAACGGCGTTTGGGACACATCCAGCTCCAGCGCACAATCGGCAACATTCAAATCGCATAAAGCCAGATATGTAGCGATTCAGGCTCTTTCTACAGGCGGGGACGGTGATACCCTAACTGCCGCAGAGATTGCTGTCAGCCAGAAAAAATCCACTGGCTTCGATACGTCAAGCTTGGAGAATGCCATTACGCAATTGCGCACGGCCTCCAGCATTAGCCCGAAAGTAGCGGAGGCAATTGAAAGTAAAGTTGCCTCGATCGGCACGCTTGGCGATTTAACGGAGGAAAGTATTCCTTACTACAGTAAAGTTCTGCAGGACTTATACAATTTATATCAGACCGTAGGTAAAACAGCATCCATTAAAAATGGTGAAGTGTGGTTGGATGGAGACGGTGTTCCCATTCAGGCTCATGGCGGGGGAATCCTTTACAACGAAAAGAACAAAACGTACTACTGGTATGGCGAAGACAAAACGGAAAATAATGTAGGCTCGGGTTATGTACCAGTAACAGGTGTTCACGCGTACTCTTCTAAAGATTTGTACAATTGGAAGAATGAAGGAGTCGTATTGCCGGTATTCAACAACCCGCAACTTGGGGAAGATGTATTGCCTGCCGGTGACCTGCCCATGTACTTGGATGAGAATTCGGAGACTTACAAGAACAGCGGGGTTCCATTTAATCCGAATCGAATTGTCAATATCACGGATCGTTTTGGCGATTACACAGGTCCGATGAAATCGCCGGTCAATTCTTTAAGCAAACATAATTCGCCAGAACGCATAGCGGAGCTGAATGCTTTGTATGCGGACAAAACGAATGCAGAGAAGCAAGCGATGTATAAAGCTTTCAATTGGGATAAAGTCGTTGAACGTCCTAAGGTCGTTTATAACAAGAAAACAGATAAATATGTGATGTGGTGGCATCAAGACGGGCCGATTGCCGGTGCTTATTGGACAGCAGCAGGCGGCGTTGCCGTCAGTGATTCGCCAGCGGGTCCATTCAAGTATCTCGGCACGTTCCGATTGCCGAATAATGGTTGGGGTGGCGGAGAAGGCGAAGGCATGCTGCGCGACATGACGTTGTATGTAGACGATGACGGCAATGATGCGACGCATGACAAAGCATATCTGATTTATGCATCCGAAGGGAACCACACGACGGTCATCACGATGCTGAATGATGACTACACAGGTCCGGCCACGAATGCAAACGGCCAGTCTGTGGAAGGTACTCATTATGTGAGAGCCTTCTCGTGGAACAGAGAAGCGCCGACGATGTTCAAGCAAGATGGTGTCTATTACATGATTACATCCGGACTGACGGGGTGGGCTCCGAACCAAGCGGAATATCATGTATCGACAAATGGCATTTTCGGTCCATGGGATCATAAAGGCGATCCGTTTGTGGATGACTGGAAGCACACCACACATGAAAGTCAAAGCACGTATGTCCTGCCTTACCGGGATGGCAATGGCGAGATCGTGCCGAATAAATTTATTTTTATGGCCGACCGTTGGTACCCGAATGATCTGAAGGATTCCAGGTATGTATGGCTTCCGTTCGAAATAAATACCCAGAATCAAACGATTGGCGCAAGATGGTCCTACGAGTGGGATTACTCCGTCTTTAAAACAGGTACTACCGTGAGCTTCAACAGCAACGGTGGCAGTGAGGTTCGTTCCGTGTACGGAGCTGTACAAGGTTCGAAGATTGCAGCACCTGAAGCTCCGGCGAAAAACGGGTTTACTTTTGCAGGCTGGTATCAAGATGAAGCCTTGACAGTCGGCTGGGATTTCAGCGTGAACACGATTCCGGCAACGGATATTACGCTCTATGCGAAGTGGGAGCAAGTTGGTGCACCAGTCATTACAGGCGTTCAGCCAGTGACTGTAGCTACAGCTACCTATGTGGCGCCAATTCTGCCTGCCAATGTCACTGTCGTTTATAACAATGCTACAACGGGGACAAAATCGGTTCAATGGGACTCAGTGGCTCCGTCTAAGTATGCGGTGGCTGGCAGCTTTAACGTGAATGGCGTTGTAGACGGCACAGCGATACCGGCCGTTGCGAGCGTGACCGTAACCGATAATGTGTACCCTGTTCAATCGATTTCCGTGAGCGGCATCGGCGGCATGAATGAGATTGTGGTTCAAAACGGCACGCTGCAAATGCAAGCCGTAGTACTGCCTTCGAATGCCAATGGTCAAGTCGCATGGAGTGTCTGGGAAAACGATGGTCTCACGATGACCAATAAAGCAACGATTAACGCGAGCGGACTGCTATCGGCACATGCGGATGGAATTGTGAAAGTGGTGGCGACAGCTGCTGATGGCAGTGGTGTTCAAGGATTCAATTATGTCAAGATCAGCGGTCAGACAGCGACGCCGACCGATGTGCCTCATGCTACGTTAACAGGGCCGGCAGCCGTTCAAGCAGGAGCTGCATTCTCGACCAACTTTGGTTTAACGAACGTCACGAATAGCCCATCTTCCAGCGTATATGCAGCAGACATCGTAGTAAGCTTCGATGCTAGTGCGATTGAATTCGTATCGGTGGATTCATTGAAATCCGGTTTTAAAGTGGTAGATACGAAAACGGATGTACCGGGTCAAGTTCGGATTATCGCGATTAGCGAAGGAGAAGCGGGAGCTATTACCGCAAGCGGAGATGTATTCAGCTTTAATTGGAAGGCAAAGTCCCAACAATCATCCCCGACAACCAATCTGACTCTGACCAAGGTAGCCCTTTCTAATGCACTTAGTCAAAAGATGGATGCCTCCCTGGCAAATCTAACGATTTCTATTACAGGGACTGAAGCTGTAGACAAGACAACGCTGCAAACGGTGCTCAATTTGGCACAGTCCATCTATGATCGTGCGATAGAAGGAACGTATGTCGGACAACATGCAGCAGGTTCCAAAGCAGTACTGTTAGCTGCGATCCAAACGGGAACTGCCGTCAACACGACTCCGGCGGTTAGCCAACAACAGTCGGATGATGCAGCCATTGTGTTAAACCAAGCGATCCAAGCGTTTAACCAGCAGTTCATCACGACCTATGCGCCAGGAGATGTTAATGAAGATACATTCGTTAATATCGGAGACTTGGGTAAAGTAGCGGTGAATTATGGCAAGACTTCCGCAGCAAGCGATTGGAATGAGATCAAAGGTGCCGACTTCAATCATGACGGCAAGATTAACATTCTCGATGTAGTAGGAGTCGCTAAAAGGATCCTGCAATAACAATTAATCTGAAATGGAAGAGGAAGGCCAGCCCTTTCTCTTTCCATATTCGGATGATATTCAGAAGGAGTGAACCCCATGTTACGTAAAACAGGGTTATTTTTAACAACTATGATGCTCTTATTTACGATTATCCCATTCGGCATGACGGTAAGTGCTGCTGGAATCCCTACATTTAATGTGAATCTAAATGCTTCTCAAGTAACCGTCGGCGACAATGTGGTCGTTACGATTCAAGGTACTAATGTAACAGATTTATATGGATATGAAGCTATTTTAAATTATGATTCAGACCGTCTGGAATTCAATTCAACACAATCGAATGGCACATTCGAAGGGTATAAGATTGCACAAAATTCGGGGAATCAAGTCACATTTGCCCATTCGAAAATGAAAGATATACCAGGAGAGAATGGAAATCTAACTATTTGCACACTGATTTTCAAGGCTAAACAGAGCGGACAAGCCAACGTTACATTGACAAAGATGACAACAGTGACATCGCAAGAGCTTCCGTCTATTTGGAGTGTTAACGCGCAAGCTGCCGTTAAAATTAACGGGACAACTCCTGGTCCTAGCGGTGGCGGCGGAGGAGGAGGAGGCACAACGACTCCACCAACGAAAGAAGATCCGGGCCTCTATGTACCAAAAGAATCGGAGCTCCGAATTGAAACGACACAAGACGGCCAAACCTCTGTGACAGCAGTGATCGACAGCAAACGTCTGGCACAGAAATTAGCGGATCTGCAAGCAGCGGGCGGCAGCAACGTTTTGAGCTTTGAGATTCCTGGCGAGCGCCAGTTGAATGCCTTGGAATTACCGTTGCCGACGTTGCTCGACATCCTGAAGAATCATAAAGATACAATTTTGAGCGTACGCAGCCATTTAGGCACTTACGATCTTCCGATGTCCGTACTGAACCAGTCGGATTTTGCGGGGGCTGATGCAGAGGGAGCGACGCTAATCATTCGTATCGATAAGGCTAAATCGCTGCATGAAACGAAATTTGACCAATCCATTTCCGATAAGGGCATGGTGCGTGTGAGCGATATGATCGATTATAAAGTCATTCTGAAAACCAAGGACAAAGAAGAGGAAATTCATAGCTTCGGCAAAAGCTTTGTGACTCGTGTTATTCAGGTAGACGAAATGATTCAAGATTCTTCTGCAGCGACGGCGGTCGTTTATGATCCGGCTACAGGAGAAATGAAATTCGTGCCTTCCGTGTTTACTGTGAAAGACGGTAAAACCGAAGTGAAGGTGATTCGAAACACAAACAGTTTGTATGCGATCGTTCAAAATAAGAAAACATTTGACGACATGATCGGTCACTGGGCTCAGCAAGATGTGGAACAGTTGGCTTCGAAAATGGTTATTAACGGGACTTCGGACCGTACGTATACGCCTGAGATGCAAGTCACTCGCGCTGAGTTCGCTGCCTTGCTCGTACGAGGCCTGGGATTGCCTGCAGAGGCTGGGCTGAATGTCTTCACAGATATCGCAGCTGCGCAGTGGTATGCTCCAGAAGTAAATACAGCGGCAAAGTACGGCTTGGTCCAAGGCGTCGCGGAAGGTAAATTCAGCCCGGATGCGCAGATTACAAGAGAGCAAATGGTCGTGATGATGATGAAAGCGATTGGGCTCGTTAAGGGAACATCAGCATCTAACGCAAGCACAATGAATGCGCCGTTTGCCGATCAAGACCTGTTGTCGGATTATGCCCGCAGCGCGGTGGCAGACGCCGCCGGAAAAGGACTTATTCACGGTAAAACAGAAACGACGTTTGCACCTCAAGATGTAGCCACTCGCGCTGAAGCGGCCGTCATTATCAAACGAGTGCTGCAATATGCGAGTTTGATCAATTAGTATATTGCCTCAAGAGAAAACTGAGAAGTCGAATATCCCTTCTTTAAAAAGAAGATCGATGTCAAAGTAGGTATTGCTAAACGGATCCTGCAATAAGAAATAATCGGAAGTGGAGGAGAAAGGTTAACCCTTTCTCTTCCATATTCCCATATTTTAATGGGGGAAAATTCATGAGAACAAAGAAATGGTTGAGCATCTTTTTAATTGCCATGACAGTTATGACATGTATGGTGCCATTTGCTCCTCAATCGGCTGCAGCCAATGCAGTCTGGCAGCGTCCACAGATCGTTCCGTTACCGAATTCGGTATCCGGCGTTGCGAATCCTGTCATTAGTCTGAGTGGAACATGGAAATTTAACATGTCAACTCCGGCAAACTTCTGGCAGAACACGATGGATCCTTCGTCTTGGAGCGATATACAGGTGCCAGGTGAGGCCTTTATGCAAAATTTTAATATTACTCAGGATTATGAATATCCGTATAAGAAACAGATCAGCATTCCTTCGGATTATAGCGGGAAGCGAGTCGTTTTAAGATTTGAAGGGGTATACAGTTACGCGCGTGTTTGGGTAAACGGCAACTATGTTAGAGACCATACCGGAGGATTTACGGCGTGGGATTGCGATATTACCGATTATGTCACACCAGGACAGCAGGCTTGGATTACGGTTGGCGTTACCGACAAGTCAGATGATATATCCAATGAGGATGGATATGCGAAACATAACATCGGAGGCATACTCCGGGACGTTAAGCTTGTGGCGTTGCCTCAAAGCTATGTAACAAGATTTCATGCATCTACGGATTTTGATGCAACTTATACAAACGCGACTTTGAATGTTACAGGAGCAGCATCTTTTAACGGTGTGAGCAATGCGACACTCAACTTTACCCTGAAAGATCCACAGGGAAATGATGTTGCAATGAGTCCAGGCTCAATGAACCTATCGACATCGACGGCTGAAAGAGTCGTAAGTATTCCTGTAGCCTCGCCCCAGAAATGGGATGCAGAGCATCCCAATCTGTATACAATAACGGCAAACCTGGAAGTTGGAGGATCAACCGTACAAACGATATCCAAAAAAATCGGTTTTCGGGAAGTTGTGAAGAACGGAAACCAGGTGTTCGTCAACGGTAAGGAAATTAAGTTAAGAGGAGTCAATGCACATGACATTGATCCATTAATGGGACGTGCTACGAATGATGCGTTGGATGATGCAACGGTAGCGAAGTTTGCCGACGGCAACATTAATTTCATCCGAACCTCGCATTATCCGAAGTCGGATGCTTTCCTTGACGCTGCTGACAAGTATGGTGTCTATGTAGAAGAAGAAAGCGCCGTTGTCTGGCAAGCCGAGGATTATGGGAAAACGACCATCCACGATGCAGACTATACGGCTAATTATATGAATCAATTCGCCGAGATGTTGGAAAAGGATTTGACGCATCCTTCCATTATCATTTGGTCGTTGGGAAATGAAACGAAATGGGGTTCCAATTTCCAGAAAGAGCTTGATTATGTGAAGGCTGAGGATCCGACCAGGCTTACCATCGTAAGCTGGGGGAATGAGGCAACCGACATTTACAGCAATCACTATCCGAACTATGACGGCAATTTGGCCCCATCTCGGACACAGCCTACGCTTCATGATGAATATGTACATGTGAACTCATACAATACGGATACGCAGAAGAGGGATCCGAATACCCGGAATTTTTGGGGGGAAAGCATCAAGAAATTCTGGGAAAACCTGTTCCCTACCACCGGGGCGCTCGGAGGCGCAATATGGGCTTCTCCCGATGAAGTCTTTCAATCCCCGCTAAATAACTGGATTGGAGGTTATGGAGAATGGGGAGTTATTGATGGCTGGAGAAGGGAGAAACCGGAGTTCTGGTTGACCAAGAAGGCTTACTCTCCTATTCGTATACCAGATGTTCCAGTCGCGAATCCAGGCAATGGGAAAACCATTCAAATACCGATAGAGAACTGGTTTGACCATACAAACTTTAATGAAGTTTCCTTTAACTGGCGTGCAGGCTCTGACTCAGGCAGCATAACCAACCTGAACATAGCGCCGCATGAAAAGGGTACACTCGTCATACCGGGACGAAATTGGCAGTACGGTGACACTATAAACATTCAAGTATACAAATCTTCGAAATGGATTGATGAATACAATCTGACGGTAGGTACACCGGTAAAAACTTTTGAGGCTGTTCAAGGAACTGCTCCGATCGTAACTGAGAATGGTTCAAACATCACCGTATCCGGCTCCAACTTCAGCATCGTATTCAGCAAAACTTCGGGACAAGTCACGAGCGGAACTTATAACGGAAGCACGATAATTGTTGGCGGCCCCAGAATCAACCTAGCACCTGTGAGTCTTCCAGCATGGTCGCTTTCCAGCATAAGCCAGTCTGTGCAAGGAAACCAAGCCGTTATTCGCATTTCGGGTTCCTATGGCACGATGGGGACGAATTTCACGGTAAGTATAGATAGTGCAGGGCTCGTTACTACCGGATATAGCCTTACAAATCCGATAGCTGGGGCTAAAGAGACAGGCGTTATCTATGATGTATCAAGTTCAGTCGATCGATTGAGCTGGGATCGGAAAGGTCTGTGGTCTGCATATCCCTCCGATCATATCGGCAGGAATACCGGAGTAGCCAACAAAATCAGCGAAAACAACGATTCGTACAGAGTCAAACCTACGTGGTCATGGTCGCAGGACATGAAGAATTTCTTCCTCTTTGGCGCTGGCGATGCCGGGGGACGCGGTACGAATGATTTCAGAAGCCAGAAGGAATACATCCATTATGCCTCAGCCATCATGTCCGGCTCTAATAACCGGTTAAGGGCCGAATCGGACGGTACGGCGTCGGTTAGAATGGAAATCAATAAGAATAGGGTTGATGATCGTGATCCCTCTATTTCTTATAGCGGGACATGGTCAGATTACGATGATGCGGGAGATTACAAAAGTACGGAAAAGTACAGCAACACGGTAGGCGCGTATGCGCAATATACATTCACGGGTACGGGCATAAGCCTGGTTGGACCCAAGAGCAACAATTTGGGTACGTCTGATATTTATATAGACGGAACCCTCGTTCAATCCGATATCGGGCTTTATGAGGCAAACAAGAATTTCCAACAGGCGCTTTATACCCATACTGGCCTTTCAAATGGTACGCATACCATCAAGGTTGTTGTTAAAAGCGGATATGTTGTCATTGATGCCTTTGAACAGCTGGATACTTCATCCACTGGCATCGCCATGGCTATAAACAACCAATGGGGCTATGACGATTTGGATTGGGGGAACTATGAAACATCAATTACAGTTCCTTCGGGATACAGCAACACCGTTAAGATGAGACTTACTGACAACGACAGTTACAGCATCACGTACAACCCTATAACACGAACAGAGAATGACAACACAACAGGTGCAGGAAATAATCAGTTCGATTATGTGGGAAGCTGGGGATACTACGGAAGTCAAAACGGAGCTTATCAGAATGATAACCACTATTCGAACACGGCGGACGCTTACGCGTTATTGCGATTTACTGGTTCCAAAGTACAGTTATACGGTGCCAAAAACAATAATCAGGGCATCGCAGCTTTTTCGATCGATGGTGGACCTGAAACGTTAGTCGACACGTATGCTCCATCAAGATCCGATCAGCAGATAATCTTTGAAAGCCAAGAATTGGCCAATCGAGAGCATGTGCTGCGCATCCGGGTGACTGGTCAGAAGAATGCGAACGCAAATAATAGCTTTTTATCGATCGACCGTGCGGACATCCAGTTGGGGGTAGGGGAGATCAATGAAGGGGAAGTGTCTTCCATTTCCGTGAGCGGCGAAGGCGGCGTGAATACGATCACGACCCAGGCAGGCACGCTGCAAATGCAGGCAACCGTATTACCGGAGGGTACAAACAGTCAAGTTACTTGGAGTGTTTGGGAATCCGATGGTGTTACGGGAACTGATAAAGCGACGATAACAGCTGGCGGTTTGTTGACGGCTGCCAAAGATGGGGTCGTCAAAGTGGTGGCAACAGCCGCGGACGGCGGCGGTGTTCAAGGCTCCAGTTCTATCGTGATCAGCGGTCAGACGCCGCTGCCGACGGATGTGCCGCAGGCTACGCTTACGGGCCCGGCTGCGGTTCAAGCAGGCGCTGCATTCTCGACGAATGTGGGCTTGAACATTGTAACTGGCAGCGTATATTCCGCGGTTTATGCGGCGGATATCACTCTGGCTTATGATGCCGGCGCCATTGAGTTTGTATCCGCAGATCCGTTAGTTTCCGGCTTTACGGACGTGCAGACGCATACTGACGTACCTGGCCAAATTCGGATTGTTGCTAAGACCCAAGGGAATACGGGGGCAGTAACAGCAAGCGGGGATGTATTCAAACTCAATTGGATCGCGAAGCTGAATAGCCCGTCCACGACAACGAACCTGGTACTGACCAAAGTAGCTGTCTCCAATGCGACAGGTCAGAAGGCGGATGCTGCTTTGGCGAATCTATCGGTTACGATTTCGGCAGTGACAGATACAGATAAGACAACGCTGAATACGGTCATTAACTTGGCGCAATCCGTCCTTAATCGAGCTGTAGAAGGAACCCTAGTCGGACAATATGCAGTCGGCTCCAAAGCAGCGTTGTTATCAGCTATTCAAGAAGCAACTGCCGTGGGCGCGAACCCAGCGGGTACCCAACAACAGTTGGATGATGCGGCCATTACGTTAAATCAGGCGTTGCAAGCTTTTAACGAGAAGATTATTACGGTTTATGCGCAAGGAGATGTCAATAGAGACAACGTCATCGATATTGGAGATTTGGGCAGAGCAGCCGTGTATTACGGTAAAAGTACGGCTAGCAGCGATTGGAATGAGGCAAAAAGCGCGGATTTCAATCTTGACGGCAAGATTAATATTAGTGATATCGTAGGAATCGCTAAACTGATCCTGCAATAATAAGGTTGGATTGGCCTAAGCGGGAAAAGTGATTTTGAAGAAATGGATGCTATTTTTGGATGAAACACAGGCTGTTACTTTCTTAATCCGGGGTACAGCCTTTTTTTGCAGAAGGGTGATCGATAGCCCGATCGGTGTAATGAACTTATTTTTTTAAGAAAACGCATTCATCAAGTAATAATCGAAAGTATGGTTGTTACTTTATATGGAGGACCTTATGATCAAACACTTGGGAAAGAAAATGATAACTTGCACGATCGCCGTTGTCTGTCTGGCAGCGCCATTTACACCAATTGCGGGTTCTACCGCTCAAGCCGCTGAGACCGCTTACCAGCCCAACTGGCCGTCAGTTGACCCGCATAATGCGGCACCGGATTGGTTCCGGGATGCAAAGTTCGGCATCTACTTCCATTGGGGGGCCTTCAGCGTTCCGGCATACAGCAACGAGTGGTATCCCCGCACAATGTATAAATCCGGCAGCTCCGAGAATCAACATCATAAAGCAACTTATGGTGACCCCTCAATTTGGCCCTATAGTAACTTCTTAACCGGTGCCAGTGATCTCGCCGGGAATTGGGTAGAATTTGCGCCGAAACTGACTTCGCAAGGCGGCAATTTCGACCCGGAAGCTTGGGTTCAATTGTTTGTTGACGCCGGAGCCAAATTTGCAGGACCTGTTGCAGAGCACCACGATGGTTATTCGATGTGGGACAGCAAGGTGAACGAATGGAACTCCGTGAAATTGGGGCCGAAACTAGATTTGGTCAGCCAATTCTCAACGGCTATCCGCAACAAAAACTTGAAACTCTTGCTCGCGATGCATCACGCTTACAACTATACGGGGTTTTATGAATACGCGCCTAAACAAACCGATCCCAGCTTGCAGAAATTATACGGCCAACTGCCACGTGCCCAGGAGGATCAGCTCTGGTACGATAAGCTGGAGGAAGTGGTTGATAACTATCAGCCGGACATCTTGTGGCAAGATTTCGACCTTGGGGGTGTAGATGAAACGCAGCGATTGAAGTTCCTTTCACACTATTACAATAAAGGAATCGATTGGAACAAAGAGGTCGTTGCTACGTATAAAGACGGATATGACAACAACGGCGAGGTTTTTGATTACGAACGTGGCGGCCCGGCGGACATGCAAACGAATTATTGGCTGACAGACGATAGTGTCAGCAGTTCAAGTTGGAGCTACACAGACGGCATAGGATATTATTCTGCAAATGCCATACTGGATGCCCTGATCGATCGCGTCAGCAAAAATGGCAATATGCTGTTGAATATTGCTCCAATGGCTGACGGCACCATCCCGCAAGGGCAAAAAGACATTTTGCTTGGCATGGGAGGTTGGCTGAATCGTTTCGGAGAATCGATTTATTCTACACGTGCATGGGATGTATATGGAGAAGGCCCGACCAAAATGGGGGGCGGCACCTATATGACACCGACGGCCGGTAATAATCAAGACATCCGCTATACACGGAATAAAGCGGGCAATAGTCTATACGCCATCGTTATGGATTGGCCTGGGGACGGCGCAACGTTGAATTTGAGTAATTTAAATGCCAACAACGCAGATTTGAGCAACTTGTCTTCGGTACAACTTCTTGGTTCTACAGCCGGAACTTATATCAATCTAACGGGTTATAAGCAGGATACAGGCGGTCTCAAGATCACGATGCCGTCTTCGCAACCGTATTCAGCCTCGGCCTATGTCGTGAAGCTGAACTTCTCCGGTCCGATTCCGTCGCTCAATTCGACGAATGTGCCTATATTTTATACCGATGCCAATTATGGAGGCAATAGCGGTTTCCTTGGAGCTGGCAGCTACACGCTTGCTCAGATGCAGGGCGCCGGGATTCCAAATGACAGCATCTCATCGGTTCGCGTTCCAGACGGTTTCAACATTACCCTGTATTCAGGCGACAATTTCACCGGAACCTCGTGGAAGCTCGCTGGCGATAATGCCGATCTTAAGTCTAATAACGGTACAGTTTCATCGATTAAAGTGTCCTTTAACCCGAGTGCTAACTTTAAATTAACAAACAATACAACCGGGTTGTCGCTGGACGGTGGAGGATCGGTTTCGTCCGGTTCAAATGTAAAACAATGGACATGGGATTCAAATCCGAATCTCCAATGGAATTTCATTGATCTGAATAACGGGTACTTCGCAATTAAAAACCGTACCAACGGATTGGCGCTTGACAGCGGCGGCAACGTTTCCGAAGGGGCCTATGCGAAGCAAACGAATTGGACGGGCAGTAATGACCAGCAATGGCAAATCGTTTATCTAACCGGCGGATATTCCAAGATTGTCAACCGTACGAATGGTATGGCACTTGATAGTGGTGGGCAAGTTTCGTCCGGTTCAAATGTAAAGCAATGGCCATGGAGTTCAAGTCCGAATCTGCAGTGGAAAATCGAATTTTGCGCCAGCCCTGCGCCTGCTTTGCAAAATCAGGTCACATTCGCGGACGTCACAGGGCTTGCGAATAACGGCAAAACCCAAGCCACTCTGCCGGCTGCGACCGATGCCGGGAACAGTTTCTGGTACAAGAAAGTTGGCGGGAACGACGTGTTGTCAGCCATCAACGCCGGCGATTCGGCCCTGAACGGATGGACAGCCTTCCCGGCGAACGGCATCATCGAAGCGGATAATGGACAGCGGATTTTCGTCGCCGAGGTGAATAGCAATCAACAAATCGTGCGCGTAGGAGAAGCGCAAGCGCTTGTTGTCAATGAAGGTGAGCCAGCGATTACTACCTTGAACCCGGTGAATGTCACGACGGCCGTTGGCGTTTCGCCTGTCCTGCCAGCGTTTGTCACCGCCGTGAACAGCGATAACACAACGGCCAGCAAAGCGGTGCAGTGGGCAACAATCGACCCGTCCAAGTATGCGTCAGCGGGCAGCTTTAGCGTGAACGGTGTTGTAAGCGGCACGGCGATACCTGCAGTTGCCAATGTAACAGTAACGGATACTGTGTCCGGTCAGCCATCGGTTACTTCCATCTCGGTAAGCGGCGCTGGCGGAGTGAATACGATAGCAAGTCAGGGCGGTACGCTGCAAATGCAGGCGATTGTCTTGCCGACGAATGCGAACGGTCAAGTTGTATGGAGCGTTAGGGAAGCCGACGGTGGAATGACGACCGATAAGGCAACGATTACGTCGGGAGGTCTTCTGACTGCGAATAAAGATGGCATTGTGAAAGTAGTGGCGACAGCAGCAGACGGAAGCGGCATGCAAGGTTCCACCTATGTCGTGATCAGCGGCCAGACAGCGGTTCCGACCAACGTGCCCCGAACGGTGCTGACGGGAGCTGCTGCGGTTCATGCAGGAGCTGCGTTCTCGACCAACCTTGGTTTAACAAACGTCACGAATAGTGCATCTTCCGCCTTGTATGCAGCAGATATCACACTCCATTTTGATGCGAATGCGGTTGAATTTGTATCTGTAGATGAATTGAAGTCCGGTTTTAAAATAGCTGCAACGAAGACGGATGTACCGGGTCAAATTCGCCTTATCGCGATTAGCGAAGGCGAAGCGGGTGCGATTACAGCTAACGAAGATGTATTCAAGATCAATTGGAAAGCGAAGCCGCTCGCTTCCGCTGCGACCAACCTAGCGCTGACCAAGGCAACTTTTTCCAACGCGTTGGGCCAAAAAGTGGATGCGACTCTGACGAATCTATCGGTTACGATTTCGGCAGGGGCAGATACAGATAAGACAACGCTGAATACGGTCATTAATTTGGCGCAATCCGTCTTTGATCGTGCGATAGAAGGAACCCTTGTCGGACAATATGCGGCCGGCTCCAAAGCAGCGTTGTTATCTGCTATTCAAGCGGCTGCCGCCGTGGGCGCGAATCCGGCAGCTACCCAGCAACAGTTGGATGATGCGGCCATTACGTTAAATCAGGCGTTGCAAGCTTTTTACGGGAAGATCGTTACGGATTATGAACGTGGAGATGTCAATGGAGATAACGCCATTGATATTGGCGACTTAGGCAAGGCGGCCGTGCATTATGGGAAGACAACAGCTAGCAGCGACTGGAATGTGGCGAAAAGCGCGGATATTAATCAGGACGGTAAGATTAACATTGTGGATATCGTAGCGATTGCTAAGTTGATCCTGTAATAGGTTACTAGCTGGCAGTGCTCGGTTCAACGTTAAGTTGGCCCGGGCCAGGCACTGTGTCGTTCCTGGCTTGCATCAGATGACAAAAAGGTAGGGGATTATATATCCTCTACCTTTTTTGGAATTTAAAGGAACATTAAGCCTCTATTTCCTTGAAAAATCGAAGTTTCCACAGGCAAGGGGAACTACAAACCGCTATTTTGGCAATTTCACCTGAAAACGTCACCGCAGGGGATAAATAAGAACCTGTGGTTCCGCTCAGAGAGAAAATAGCTTGTTTTTCACAAAATAGAGGCCTCCAGTTCCCCTAAGCTAAGCCGAGGAAAACCCTCTCAGCAACCGCGCCTAGAGAACGAGAATCCCGGTAACAGGCTACTCGCTAACCATGCGATTCGTCAAACTTCCCAGCTTCTCGATGGAAATAGTGACTACGTCGCCGTCTTTTAAATAAACGCGCTGATCAACCGGATCGCCAAGCACAACACCCTCTGGCGTTCCTGTGAGAATGATGTCTCCCGGGTACAGAGTCATATGCTGAGAAATATAGCTGACGATCTCGTCGCAGTGGAAAATCATATCCGCCGTATTCGAGTTTTGGCGTACTTTGCCATTAACCGTGGTGCTGATCTTCAGGTCGTTCGGATTGCCGACTTCGTCTGCCGTGACGAGATAAGGGCCAAGCGGGCTGAAATCGTCACACGATTTCCCAAGCAGCCATTGCGCAGTACGCATTTGCAGATCGCGTGCAGAGAGATCGTTGACACAGCAGTACCCGTAGACATGGTCTAATGCTTGTTCTTTGGAAACGTATTTCGCCTGCTTGCCAATTACGATAACGAGTTCCGCCTCATAATCGACTTCTTTGGTGACACGAGGGAGGGCAATCTCATGGCCATGTCCAGTCAGCGTATTATTAAATTTGTTAAAAAGAATCGGATACTGAGGGATAGGGGCATTCGTTTCTTCTGCGTGCTTACGGTAGTTAAGTCCGACACAAATAATTTTGTCTGGTTCTGTGACGCAAGGACCATAGTTCAAATTCTCTTCATTATGCAGCAGCGCAGCACGTTCATTACTTTCAAGAGCGAGGTGGACGAGCTGATGCAGCGCTTCGGTTGCGGCTGCCCCGCCTTGAATAGCCTCCGTAACCGTGGTTGGAACTGCGAATGCCGGTGAAAGCTGTTGGACAGCTTGAACGACATCGAGTACACCGGAATCGGTTTGAATACCTAGACGGGAAGCATTGTTTTGGTTAAATGTAAGTAGTTTCATGTGAAAACCTCCTAAGAAATAATATATATGAAGAGTTTATAAAGAACAGGTTAAGCATTCTTGCCAAACGTGACCCCGCCGTCAATGTATAACGGTGACCCCATCATGAACTTGGAATCGTCAGAAGCAAGGAACAAGGCAGCTGACGCTACATCTTCGGGACGGCCCAATTCATTGCTGAGCTGTCTGGTTTTCAGAGAGGCGATAGCCGCTTCTGGATCATCATAAGAAGTGTGAATGTAATTTTCGACGAAAGGAGTCATGATCGTTCCCGGCAGCAAAGCATTTACCCGAATGCCGTATGAAGCATAATCCACTTGCATGGATTTGGTCAGCGCAAGGACGGCGCCTTTCGTTGCGGCATAGGAGGCACGGCGAGCAAGCCCGATTTCGGCAATGCAAGAAGACATGTTTATGATTGAACCCGATTTGCGTTCCATCATATAAGGGAGTACATGCTTCGAAGGGAGGAAAACGCCCTTCACATTAATGCTCATGATGCGGTCCCAAGCATCCGGTTCCAGCTCGTGAAGCGCGCCGACGCCGCTAATGCCTGCGTTGTTGAAAAGCACGTCAATTCGGCCGTAAGCCTGAATGATTTGTTCAACCATCGCTTTGACTGAATCGGAATGTGTAACGTCTGCCTGAATGAAGCGGGCTGCCCCGCCGGCCTCTGTAATTTCATTCACGGTCTCGATTCCCTTGGCTTCATCGAGATCATTGACGATAACTTGGGCGCCTTCCCGCCCAAATAAGAGCGCTGTGCTTTTGCCAATACCTGAAGCTGCGCCTGTGATGAGAATGACTTTGTTATGTAACCGCATGTTCAATTCTCCTTCGCTATTCGGATAGTTGATGAGCAAGCTTACAAACTTCTTCTATACAGATCTGCTTCTTCTGCTGCCACTGAGGCAGCATCATCGAGCAGCTGACAGCGGCGATGACCTTCCCATGCGAGTTGCGGATTGGAGCAGCAGCGCAGTTGAATCCGATAACAGCTTCCTCCAAATCGAGGGCGAAACCTTGTTTGCGGATGTGCTCCAAGTCTTGTTTCAATTCTTTCAAAGAGACGATGGAATGTGGCGTTAACTGTGAAAATGGTTCTTGATCTACGCGGTAAAATCTATCAAGCTCTTCATCGCCAAGATCCGCCAGCATGACCTTGCCGAGTGCAGTGGCGTGCGCTGGAAGGCGCATGCCTGGTCCAGAAGCGAGCCGAACTGGCGTAAGCGCTTCCTCTTTCGCAAGATACAGAACCTCATTGCCATCTAGTCGGGCTAATTGCAGCGATTCACCCAGTTTCAGCTTGATTAGTGAGGCTTCCTTGTGGAAGGACTCGTTCAGGTCGCGGTGCTGGACAGCCGCATGTCCCAAGCGAGAGAGCTCGCGGCCAAGGCGATATGTCTCGCCGGTATCCTTCTCAACCCAGCCCAAGTTCTCCAACGTTAAAAGCAGCGAGTACATCGAGCTTTTGTTGATGCCAAGCGAACGTGATAGATCGATGAGTTTCAGTTGACTGGGCTGCAGCGAGATTTCCTTGAGAATAAGGTGAGCACGTTCAATGGCTGGAACGCGGTATTTATCGTCCAATGGTAGGCCTCCCAGCTCATTTGGTTTACTATACAAAACTAAGTTTACTAATTAAAACTATCATAGCATAGGCTTGTGCAAAAAAGTAGTGGGTGAAAAGAAAAGAGACTGTCCTATAAGTCATAAAAATGACGGAGGGATAGTCTCTTGTGAGGTTTAACGCTACGCTACCTAGCGCCCGGTATGAATTGCTTCAGCCATCCGCCGAAGCTCTGCGGATTCCGCGTTTGAATAAGCACAACGCCTTCGCCGCGGAATCGGCATACGACGCCTTCACCGCTGGTGATGCTGGAGAGCCAGCCTTTGGCAGCTTTCTCAATTGTATACTGCGTATAATCCGGCCATGCGACCAGATGCCCGTTATCAATGACAACCTCTTGCCCGGGAGCAAGGTTAATAGCATGAATAGCTCCATAGGAGGAGAGGAAAACGGTGCCTCTACCGCTAATTTCAACGATGAAAAATCCTTCGCCGGACATGAAGCCGCTCATCAGGTTTTGCATTTTCGTATTCACTTGAATGCCGGATGTTCCGGCAAGAAAGCCGTCCTTTTGCACGTACAGCTTGTACGATCCATCCAGCTCGACAGCTTCAATGTCGCCAATTACGGAAGGTGCCAATAGCACTTCTCCGCCACCGCGAGTGGGGGTTAACTCCTGGAAGAAGAATTTCTCGCCACTCAGCATACGGCCAAGACCTTTCATAATACCGCCATCTACTGTTCCTTTGAGCTCAATGTTAGGCGACATTGAAACCATTGCCCCTGATTCAGCCTTAATATTTTCTCCAGCTTCAAGCTCGACGCGCAGCATTGGAAATGCGCCCTTATATAAAATCTCGTGTTTCATAAATCATCCTCCATCAATATGTAAAATTTGAAAAAGCTACGCCGAATTCGTCTGGCGCAAGGTCTCCAGGCTGCGGTTCAAGTAAACGAACACCGCACAGAGCAGCAGGATACCCATGGTGATATAGAACACCGACTTAAACCCATACGCTGCCGCAAAATGACTGCCAAGCAAGGGGCCGATCAGATTGCCGAGAAACAGCGAAGACGTGTTAAAGCCGTAGGCCGTTCCCTGAATTTGAGTGGGGGCGAGCTTCAAAACCAGCACGTTCAGGGAAGGAATCATGCCTCCGATGAACAGCCCCAGCAGGAACCTGCCAATTAGCAGCATTGTCATGCTGGTGGCGAAAGCCTGCGGAATGAAGGCGAGTGCCGCCATCGACAAGGCGATGACGAGTAGCTTGCGTTGGCCGATACGGTCGCCAAGCCTCCCTAAGGAGGGTGCGCCAAACAAGTTGGCGATACCCGTAATCGCCACGATTAAACCTGCGAACAGCTCCAAATGATTGCCGAAGTAAATCGTCTTGGCATAGACCGTCACGATCGGCTCGATGCTCATCATCCCGATTTGCGTAATCAGCGAAGCGGCAAAGACTGGCAGCAGCGGTCGAAACAGGCGCCATTCTGTACGCTGGCGCACTTTTTTCTGAGCGGGGGCTTTGCGCTCCTCCTGAACGAAAATCATCACGATGAGGCTGGCGCAGAGCATGAGACCGCCGGTAACAAAAAAGATGTGGCTATAACCGATCATACCAGCAAGCAACCCGCCGATCAAAGGTCCGACAAGTGATCCGGCGATGGAGCCCGTTTGCAGCGTGCCGAGTGATTTCCCGGAGTGCTCCGGGGGTGTCACGGATGCTTGCAGGGAGACCGCCATGGAGATGAAACCGGAGAAGAAGCCGTTCAGCAGCCGAAGCGCAAGCAGCTGCCAGGGCTCCGTGACAATTCCCATCAAGGCTGTCACAACAGCCATGCCGAACCCGGCTCGAAGCAGCATGATTTTGCGGCCACGGCGATCTGCGATGGCTCCCCAGAGAGGCTGAGTAAGAAACGAGGTAATGAATTGAGCGGCAACAATCCAGCCTGTCCAGCGTACGACATCGCCGACCTCGTGAACCCCAAGTTGTCCAACGTATAAGGGCAGAAACGGAAGAATAAGGTTCATTCCGCACATGATGGAAAAGTTAGCCCCCCATAATATCCATAGTGACTTTTTCCAATGTAAGGGTGCAGGCATCAGAGAGGCTCCTTTTCTTTTTTTTCCAGTATAGCATACTTCACTTCGATGCCATTTATTGCGCGGTTGAAAATAAAAAAGGCTATCCCTAGGCGGATGGGACCGCCTGATGAGGGATAGCTGCGAGATAGGTATTCTATGTATTTAAACTGGACATCACGGTTCCGAATAGAATGACTACGAAAATGAGATAGAGCACGAGACCGATAGCCGCCCAGATTAAGCTGGCTTTGGCATAATTCGATTTCGACGGGTTTTCATTTTTGCTGAAAGCCCACACGAATAACAAGACGATATTCACAATCGGTATGGCCATCAACAGAATGGTAATCATCCAATCCTTGACGCTTAGTACGGGCGCATTTTCTTGCTCTGGCATCGAAAGATCAACTCCCTCGCAGTCATTTACCTTACTGTATTGCCAGAGAGCCCCATATATGCCTTGAGGCTGACAGAATTAGCTGCCCGCGGCTTTACGCGCACACCTGCACTTACCGCCGGTAGGTGCGGAAAATAATATCCCGGTTGTAGTTGCCGAAGCCTTCACCGTACAGCGTAAGCCCGCCGACATGCACCGCATGATCCGGCACTTCAATCCGTAGCAGCCACTCGTTGCGCGACATGCGGATGTCCTTGATTGTGACGTCGGAAAGCCGCTGCCCGTCAAGGAAAGTGCCCTGTTCGGTGATCCGAATCACCTTCAACCAACCGTATTGGTTGATAGAGTCCGGCCACCAACTTGGTGTGTAATGCCCGCGGCCTTGCCCCGAATCGCCGGGGCTCGTCCAATAGCCGAGCAGCGTGTCGTTGACATAGAAATGAATGTCCGACGGCCAATTCTCGGCAATGCCCGGCGCTTCCGAGCCAAGCTCCAGCGAAATCTCAATCTCCTCCAGCGTCTGGCTGGGGAGTAAATAATTCGGGATGCGGTACTCGACGAAGCCGCTCCCGAACCAGAGAATCTTCGCATGCATGCGCTCAGGTTCAAGAAAATAGCGCGGATCGTCGTACTGTCCGATCGTATGATCGGCCGTAGCGAGACCGCACGTAGGCTGCACTTCAAAGCGCGTGTAATGTCCGATGGGAATGGACACCTCATCGAACACGCGCTTCGGCTCGCCCTGCTGCGGCAGCTGGATCTCGACACGCGAAACGGCAAGCGTGCACATTTTGTGCGTGCCGCCTTGTTTACGTACTAACGCTGTGTGAATCAGGCCGCCGGCCTCAAGCTTTTTCACGTGCATGGTCACGATGGCGCTGCTTAAGCCGAGCGTCTGGGCTAACTCCTTCACGTTCATCTCTTGTTCGGCAAGCAAGTCCAAAATCTGAAGCCGTACATCGCTGGCCAAAGCTTCATAGAGCGGCAGCCATTTGCGGTCTGTTGACGCGTGTATCATGATACAAATCTCCTCTATTCCTATCGATTCATCATTCCGACTGATTCATATAAATATAAATCCAAAACATTCGCAAAGAAAGTCTTGAAATCAAGCACTGATTATTGTTTAATAGAGTCAACGACATAATAATTGTATTAACTGATTCATATTTTTATTAATTATACGATGAGGTGACGGAAATGTCTATGAAAGCAAGCATGATTGTTGACAAAGATTTTAAAATCGGAGAAGTGGATTCCCGTATTTACGGTTCGTTTATTGAGCATTTGGGACGCGCTGTCTATGGGGGCATTTATGAACCTGGCCATCCGCAGGCTGACGAGCAAGGATTCCGTGCCGACGTTTTGGAATTGGTCAAAGGACTGGATGTCCCTATCGTTCGTTACCCAGGCGGTAACTTTGTATCCGGTTACAATTGGGAAGACGGTATTGGGCCGATTGAGCAGCGTAAGAGAAGATTAGATCTTGCTTGGCGCACAATTGAGCCCAACTTGGTAGGACTTAACGAATTTATGGATTGGTGCCGCAAGGCGAACACCGAAGCCATGATGGCGGTGAACCTGGGAACTCGCGGACCGGATGAGGCTAGAGATATTATCGAATATTCCAATATCCAAGGCGGTACATACTGGAGCGATTTGCGGATTTCTCATGGCTACCAGGCGCCTCATAACATCAAAACCTGGTGTTTGGGCAATGAAATGGACGGTCCATGGCAAACTGGAGCCAAAACAGCTGCAGAGTACGGTCGTACAGCCTGCGAAACAGCGAAAGTCATGAAGTGGGTGGATCCTTCGATTGAGCTGGTCGCTTGCGGCAGTTCGAGTTTAACCATGGCGACATTCCCGGAATGGGAAGCGACTGTGCTTGAGCATACCTATAATCATGTTGATTATATTTCACTTCATCAGTATTATGGCAACCGCGATAAAGATTCAGCGAATTTCCTTGCACAATCCATGGGCATGGATCGTTTCATTAATACGGTCATCTCTACAGCAGACTATGTTCAGGCGAAAAAGCGCGGCAAAAAGAAAATCAACCTTTCCTTTGACGAGTGGAATGTCTGGTACCATTCTAATGAAGCAGACCGCAAAATCGAACCATGGTCCATTGCGCCGCCGCAGCTCGAGGACATTTATAATCATGAGGATGCGCTCCTCGTGGGTTGTATGCTGATTTCCATGCTGAAGCGTGCGGATCGTGTGAAAATGGCTTGTTTGGCCCAACTCGTCAACGTTATTGCGCCGATTATGACCGCGAACGGCGGAGCCGCCTGGAAGCAAACGATTTATTATCCTTATATGCATGCAAGCTTATTCGGGCGTGGAACAGTTCTCGTGCCGCTCATTAAATCTCCTAAATATGATGCCAAGGATTACACCGATGTGCCTTATTTGGAGGCCGTTGCTGTTCATAATGAAGAGAAGTCGGAAGTAACGATCTTCGCGGTTAACCGTCATTTGGCTGAGGCGCTGCCGTTGGAGTTGGATCTTCGCAGCTTCGGCGCTTGCCAAGTTACTCAGCATATCGTGCTGGAGAGCGACGATTTGAAAGCCGCGAATACGCTAACTGCCCAGGATCGCGTGAAACCGCATAACGGCGGCAATGCAGCGGTGGACTCGAACGGCCAAATTCATGCTACCCTTGGCAAAGCGTCATGGAATGTGATCCGTTTGAAGTTGGCTTAGGTTCATCAGCTAGTTAAAAGTAAAATGAGACATGGTAAGAAGGAGCAAGTGCTTCCGCCATGTCTTTATGTTGTTCTATTTCAGCCTTATCTTTGCATCATCTTAACAAAATAAATCGTCCTCGGGCATCACATACTATGACCAATCAGCCCCGCGGGAAGTCTTTCAGTCGTTCAGACTGGTGAATTCTTTATTTTGCAGGCCATGCTCTGGTATGATGGAGGGAAATCTTCCCTTAAGGAGTTTCTGTATGAAAATAAAGTTGCTGCTGATGAGTACGATCATTTTATCTATGGGACTGACGGCCTGCGGAAATGGAAATAAACAACCCAATAATGCGCAGACAACGCCTGCACAAGCCGATCCGCATAAGGTTTATCAGAACTTTTGTATCTCTTGTCATGGTAATCAATTACAGGGCGGAGAAGGCCCCAACATTCAAAAAGTCGGAGAACGCTTAACGGAAGATGAGATCATAAAGCGCATCCAAAAGGGTGGTGGCGGGATGCCGCCGTTCCAAGTCGCGCTCAAAGAAGAGGAATTGAAGGTGTTGGCTGCATGGTTGGCAGGTCTCAAGTAAAGGGAATAAATGGGTATCCTAAGGTTCCTTTAAGGTTATCTACATATTTTCTTCACAATTGGGGTTTACAATAGGGGCAAGAGGAGAGTGATGCAAGATGCACTTGAATTTGAAGCCCCGGAGCCGTCTTCGCAAGAAGCCGAATAAGAAGATGAGACCACAACGACTGGGTGCGACGATTTCGTTAGTACTTTTTTTAATTTTATTACCCGTATTATCAGTAGCCGGCATGGAGCTGCTCGAGCGCGGCTCGCTGCATAATACGATGGATTGGATAACCAACAATCAATCACTTTTTTTATTAAACGCAGGAATCACCTTTTGTTTGCTTGTTTTTATCTATGCTTTGGTTGGATCTTTGGCGATCTCAGGAGCCATCTCAACCTTACTTCTCGGCCTAATGGCATTAATTTCTTACATGAAGGTGACTATGATCGGGGAGCCGTTCTTCCCGTGGGATATTTTGCTTAACAAAGAAAGTATGGATATCGCTTCGCTCGTGACGGGTAAAGCCGCTCTGATCAGAATCGGAGCCATCGCTGCTTCAATTATTGTAGTACTTTCATTAAGATGGATTATTCCGCGTGCCACGATTTCTATTATCTCAAGAATTGGTTTAGGGTTGTTCTCGCTCTATGCCTTATATGCTTTTGGGATCAAAACACCATTAGCAGGCAAAATCCTGGACCATATCGGTGTGAATGAAATTGTATGGAACCAGCAAGAAAATTATGCGAATAATGGTACGGCACTCGCTTTTACACTCAATGTCAAAAACTCCATCGTTCAAAAGCCGGAAACCTACAGCAATGAAGCTATTGGGGCTGTAGCGGCGAATATTGAGCAAGTCACACAAACACAGCCAACTATGAAAAAGGCGTCGGTTGATCTGCAAGGGAAGAAGCCAAACGTTATTTTCATAATGAGCGAGGCGTTCTGGGACCCAACGTTGCTGACGAATGTCAAATTTAGTGAAGACCCGCTGCCTACGATCCATCGTTTGCAGAAAGAGTCGACTTCCGGATACTTGTTATCTCCTCAATTTGGTGGGGGAACAAGCAACGTAGAGTTCGAAGTGCTCACTGGTAATTCTATGAGCTTCTTGCCGGGGGGATCTATCCCGTATCAGCAATATGTAAGTAAACCTGTGCCAAGTTTAGCAAGTTATTTTGCCGGTCAGGGTTATAAAAGCATGGGGATTCACTCCTACGAAGGTTGGTTCTGGGATCGTAACTCCGTTTATAAACAGCTTGGTTTTGAATCTTTCAAAAGCAGCGAGCATTTCGTGAATCCGGAGACGAAGGGTTACTTCATCTCGGATGCCGAGGTGTCTCGAAACATTATCGATGAAGTGGATAAAACGGAAGATCCGATGTTTATCTACACGGTTACGATGCAAAACCACGGACCCTATGATGATCCGCGGTACGGCGAGAATCAGTTCAAGGCGGAAGGCAATTTGACGCCGCAAGCCAAAACGATTTTGGAAACTTACACGCAGGGTGCGCATGATGCGGATCAAAGTCTGAAAATGCTGATCGATCATTATCAGAATTCGGATGAACCAACGATGATCGTCTTCTACGGGGACCATCTGCCGATGCTTGGCCTCGACTACCAAGTGTACAAAGAAGCCGGGTTCATCTCAACAAGCAACGCCAATGATTGGTCACTGGATGAAATCAAGAAAATGCACAGCATTCCGCTGGTGACTTGGTCGAATTTCGATATGCCCAAACAGGATATCCCATTGCTTAGCGATTCCTTCTTAGGTTCTCACGTTCTCGATATGCTGCACATGGAGAAACCGGCTAACTTCGCATTGAACGCGGAAATAGCCGCCCAAGTACCTGGATTGTTAAGTAATCTGGTTGTGGAACCAGACCAAACGCTTCATGCGCAGGCGCCTGATTCAGCCAAAGCACTTATTGACGATTACAGGAACGTCCAATACGATCTCCTCTTCGGTAAGCAGTATTTGGCCGGATACCTTGATCATGATTATTTAACGAAGGCCTCGCAGCCTAGTTACAATGCCGAGTTTGATAACCCTGATACGAAACTTCGGGCTGAAGGGGATAGCGGCAGTCCTCCGGAAGCTAAGCCTGTGAGCGCGCAGTAAAAGATATAGAAGCAATCCCGTAGTCAGTCAGGTGATGACTCTGGGGTTGCTTCTTTTTGTTTGAAAAAAAAAGATTGCCATACCGTGGGGAATTTTGGTAATATGAAACTCCGTCTCTACGCTGCGGCTGCAGTGGAAAATCGTTTTTTTGCACGAAAAAACATAGGAGGTGTACGATGCTTTTCGCGGTTTTAGCCCGTAAGGCATACGCAAGGAATTTGCAATATCGCGGTTCGCATTTGCTCCATAATGCCGTCAGTGCAGTGTTTGGCTTCATTTATGCAAGTATCTGGTCCGGGCTCGGGAGCGACTCCTCGCTCGGCGACTACGGAGCCAAAGGGATGGTCGGCTACATTGCTTTTAACCAGGCGGTCCTGTGGATTACGCAGTTTACGACGAACGGACTGGGACTCGAACAGTCGGTTCGCACAGGCCAGATTGCGGTTGATCTCATGAGACCTGTTCACTTGTTCTATCAGGCCATGAGCAGGGAGTGGGGCCAAGTATGGTATCAGTTTCTGTATAAATTTATCCCGATTTACGTCCTCTATATCTTTATTTTCTCCTTACAGCTTCCACAGAAGGCTTCCGTTTACGGCTGGACGGCGATTGCGCTGGTTGCAGCAGCTTATATCTCCATTTGCATGAATTATTTGATTGGCATCGCCGCTTTATGGACCACGGAATCCCGTTGGTTGTATTGGTTGAACTACTCTTTCAGTATGCTGCTCTCCGGATTTTTCATACCGCTCGAATGGCTGCCGGGTTGGCTTCGCGCCATAAGCAGTTTTACACCTTATCCGTACCTTCTCTATTATCCAACTCGAATTTATATGCAATTTGAACAAGGCACGATTGTGCTCGGAGCTCTTCTATGGGGCATCGGGTTTACTTGTGTCTGTCTGGCCGTTACGCATGCGGTGCGAAGAAAGCTGGAGGTGCAAGGAGGATGATGTCAGTTAAGCTCTATCTCCTGTTGATCAAGGCGAGTTTGCGCAGCCGGATGCAGTATAAGTTTAACTTTCTTTTCTCGGTGGCCATGGCCTCATGCATACAAGTTTCAGAATTTCTGATGGTGGCGCTGGTCATGATGCGTTTCGGCAATATCAAAGGTTGGACGCTGTATGAAGTCTGTTATCTCTATGGTGTCATGATGATCTCCAAAGCGATTTACCGTACGCTGGCTTCGGATGTGCATCATCTGGAAAAATATCTCGTATCCGGTGACCTGGATGCGTTATTGACGCGCCCTGTCCCGGTGCTGCTGGCGCTTATGACGCAAAACTCCCGGATACTCTTCGCTGAAATCGGGCAGGGAATCGTCCTGCTAGTCATTTCCATGCGAGTGCTGATGGCCAAAGGGCAAATCGAGTGGTCGGCCGTACCGTTAACGGCATTAATGATTTGTACGGGAGCGGTTATTTTATTCGCGATCGGGCTGGCTACGGCGGCTGCGGGCTTTTGGCTTACACGTATCGAATCCTTACAAAATATGACGGAAGACGCTTCTCAAACGGCGGCTCGTTATCCGCTTACGTTATATCCGAAATGGCTGCAAGGCGCGCTTCTAGTGCTTGTGCCGGTAGGTTTCGTGAACTATATACCCACCTTATATTTGTTAAGACACGAAGGCGGCATCGGCATGCTGCTGGGAACCGTGGGCGTCGCTTGGGTTGCGCTCTGGCTGGCTATGCGGTTTTGGAAGCTGGGCTTATCCCGCTATCAGAGTACAGGTAGTTAATATCGTTAATAACAAGGAGGGAAGGCATCAACATGATCACGGTCACGAATTTGCGCAAAACGTTTCAAACCCCGGTTATCCAAGAAGGCAGATTTTCAGGTATCCGCACCTTGTTCTCGCGGGCTTACAAAGAAAAGGAAGCGGTGCGAGATCTCAGCTTTGAGATTGAATCCGGCGAGTTCGTCGGGTATATTGGACCTAATGGTGCAGGGAAATCAACGACCATCAAGATGCTGACCGGCATCCTTCATCCCACATCGGGTGAAGTGCTGATCCATGGCTTAAGTCCGCAAAAACACCGAAGGCGTGTCGTAGGCAAGCTTGGCGTCGTGTTCGGGCAGCGAAGCCAGCTATGGTGGGATTTGCCGGTTAAGGATTCGTATGAAATTCTAACAGCGATGTATCGCGTGGAGGAGAGCACCTCACGCCGCAGGCTGGGCGAGTTGAATGAACTCCTGGAGCTTAAAGAACTGATGGATATGCCGGTTCGCAAGCTTTCGCTCGGTCAGCGGATGCGTGCTGATCTGGCGGCATCCATGCTGCATGATCCGGATATTTTGTTCCTTGATGAGCCTACCATTGGGCTGGATGTTGTAGCCAAAAAGAATATACGCAGCTTCCTGCAGACGTTAAACCAGGAGTTTGGGAAAACGATTTTGCTGACGACGCATGACATGGATGATATCGAGCAGTTATGTAAAAGGGTGATCGTGATTAATCACGGCCAGATCGGATATGACGGCTCGCTGGATACACTAAGAGACAGAATCGGTTTGCCGACGATGATGAAGATCACGTATCGAGGGGATGTCCAAGTGCCGGAGAGCTGGGAGCTGCCGTTCCGCGTAGTGGAACAGGAGGCGAACGTGCTGACGATCGCCTGCAATCGCCAGGAACTGAAAGCGATGGATGTCCTGCGATTGGTCAGTCTATGGGGCGATATGGACGATGTACATATGGAAGAGCCTGAGTTTGAAGAAGTCATCCATGGGGTATACAAATAGGCAGGAGGGAGAATAAATGCCAATTGATAAAGAAGAACGGGAGCGGGAAGACCAGCGGGTTGCCTCGGTACGCTCCCAAATTAAAGAGCGAATTATGGACTTGGGGGAGACGGTGGATCAACGCCGTTCGGAAGTAACGGAGATTGGACGCAGCTTCTGGGACGATATCTCCGTTAATGCGGACAATGCCGACGACGTAATTGAGACAGCCGCGAGTATGGCCCAGCAGGAGCATGTGCTGATGGGTCAGAAGCGCAGCTTTCAGGTGGCGCAGGATGCGCTGTACAAACTGCAGCGTGTCGTTGATGCGCCGTATTTTGCGCGTATCGATTTTCAGGAACGCGGGGAACAGGAGCGCGAGAAAATCTACATCGGTCTCACCTCCTTCATTGATCCAAAGACAGATGAGATACTTATCTATGACTGGCGCGCACCGATCGCCAGCTTATTCTACGACTACCCGCCGGGGCCGGCCACGTACCACACGCCGGAGATGGATGTCAGCGGGGAGCTGTTGCTCAAACGCCAGTACATCATCAAAGCCGGTGAGCTGCAGGATGTGTTCGACACCGGGATCTCGATCGGCGACGAGATGCTGCAGAAGATGCTCAGCCGCAGCGCCGATGAGAAAATGCACAGCATCGTGACGACGATCCAGCGCGAGCAGAATCAGATTATCCGCGATGACCGGCACAAGGTGCTTGTCGTGCAGGGCGCGGCCGGCAGCGGCAAAACCTCGGTCGCGCTGCAGCGCATCGCGTATTTGCTCTACAAATACCGGACGACGCTCAGCGCCGATAATATGATTTTGTTCTCGCCGAACTCGCTGTTCAGCGATTACGTTTCGCACGTTCTTCCGGAGCTGGGCGAAGCGACCATGCAGCAGACGACCTTTCAAGATTATTTAACCCATAAATTAAGCGATACGGGCTTGAAGCTGGAAGATCCCTACGATCAGCTGGAATTCATTCTGACCGGGACAGAGCAAGATCCAGCCTACAAAGCAAGGCAGCAAAGCATCATGTACAAAACGTCAGCAGCCTTCCTCAGCGTCATTGAAGCTTATGGCGAGAAACTGAAGCATGGCGGAATACGCTTCCTTGATTTGTCGGTCGGCAAGAAAGTACTGATTACGGCTGAAGAGTTAAGCGAACGGTTCTATAGCAAGACCTCGATTCTCGCGCTTGGAGAACGGATGGAGCAAATGTCCGAGTGGTTGCTGGAGAAGCTGGATGAAATCCAAGCGGATGCGCAGAAACGTTTCTATCGCAAAATGGTGCGCGAGCCCAAATATGTGGGTACAGAGCCCGAGATGAAGAAGATGAGCAAAATGAAGGCGCATAAAGCGATCGCTCCGCTGAAGGAGAAGGCCCGCAACCTTGCTTATGTCGACGTACTCGGCATGTATCGGGATCTGTATACGAGTACAGAACTGCATAAGGAACTGATGGCGCAAGCCGGCCAGCAGCTTCCCGAGGCTTGGGCGAGCATCAGCTCGTTCACGTCGGATGCCTTGGAACAAGGGATTTTGCACTACGAGGATGCAACACCGCTTGTGTATCTGAAGGGGCTTGTTGAAGGGCAGCTGCGCGTTGGAACGATCCGCTACTGCTTGGTGGATGAGGCGCAGGATTATTCACCGTTCCACTACGCGTATCTTAAGAAGCTGTTTCCGCGCGCCCGATTTACCTTGCTTGGCGACTGGAACCAAGGGATCTTCACGCACGCGAACGCCGAGGGCGGCGCAGGCGGCCCTAAGAACGAGTACAGCTCGATCAGCGAGCTGATGAAAGAGGAGGAGACGGAGACGATCCGTCTCGTCAAAAGCTACCGCTCGACGCGCGAAATCGCCCTGTTCGCCAGCCGCGTACTCCCGTTCGGCGAGCCGATCGAGCCGTTCAGCCGCAGCGGCGAAGAGCCGCGTCTGCTGCGCGCGGCGAACGCGGCCGAGCTCAGCCGCTTGGTCGCGGATACGGCGCTGACCCGTCAGCACGGCGGTGCGAGCTCCGTCGCGATCTTGTGCAAAACCGAGCGCGAGACGGAAGCCGCGCACGCAGCCCTGAAGCCGCTGCTGCCAGGCCTAGCGCGGATTACGAAGGAGACGCTGCACTATGAGGCAGGCGTCATGATCATGCCGGCGTACCTCGCCAAAGGGCTCGAGTTCGACGCCGTGATTCTCTACGATGCCGGTGCGGCTGTCTATGCGGAGGCGAAGGAGCGCAAGCTGTTTTACACGGCTTGCACCCGTGCGCTGCATCACCTGGATGTGTGCTATCTAGGTGAACTGACACCCTTTCTCCCGCAAAATTAGAAAGTTTAAAGTTAAGATACCGCTCTTCGAGAAATCGAGGGGCGGTTTTTTATTTGCATAATTCCACATGGATTGGAAAACTTAACAAATAAAAAGTTTCCACCTAATACCAAAGTGGGAGATTACTTCATGGCTGCACGTTATCGGAAAATTACTGCGCTTCAATTGTATTACGTCATTATTATTTCAATTGCCATTACGAATCATGTGCTCTTAATCCCTGTCCTGCTGCATTACGGCAAACGTGATTCCTGGGTAGGGGCGGGTTTATCGATACTGCCTACAATAATGTTGGTATGTCTCGTATATATCATCATCAAAGTCTCTAAGCAGCAGAATTTACTGCTATGGGTCGGACAGAGATATGGAAATTTCGTTGTATTTTTTCTCAAAGTAGTCGTCATTGGCATCGCCATGACCCATGCCACGATTACCATGCAGGATATGGTGACATGGACGCACATCTCCTATCTGCCTCGGACTCCGCCGATCATGATTTCGTTGGCGTTTATGATTTTTTGTTTTTTTGCTGCCCGTGAAGGGATACGCGCCATCGCGATAACCTCGGGCATTTTACTCCCCGTGGTTGTATTGTTGGGTTATTTTGTAATGGGCGCCAATTTTCAATACAAAGATTACAGCTTGCTTACGCCTTTATTTACTCACGGCTACGGACCTGCCCTGAAATCGATGTATTTAACCAGCGGTTCTTTGTTTGAACTGTTAAGTATTGTTTTTCTCCAGCATCATGCAGATACCCGTATCCGGCTGCCTGCCTTGCTCATCGTTGCGGTTTGTTTAGTTGGATTGACCATCGGACCTTTAATGGGCGCCATTGCGATTTTCGGGCCGTTTGAGGCAGATGAACTCAGGTATCCGGCCTTTGAACAATGGCGTATGGTGACGCTTGGGAAATATATTTCCCATTTGGATTTTTTATCGATTTTCCAGTGGATATCAGGCGCATGTATCCGCATGTCCATGCTGATGTTTCTCACCATTGACGTGTTGATGATCCAAAAGAAACGTACCCGAACATGGCTGCTGATTGGTATAAGCTTGTTTTTCGTTACGATGTGTCTATTGCCGGTCACGGACAATCAAATGGTGAATTTTATCCAGAACTGGTATTACCCCATGATGTTTGTTACCGGAGCAGGATTGCTCCTGGTCCTGCTTGTGCTGATTTTCCTGCCGATGAGGCGAAAGGAGAACGTGATGAAGTGAACGAGCGAGATTTGCGAGATTGGTTTGCCACGTCGGCTGATGTCATCATGAAAGAGTTCCCGTTATCAGAGGGGGATGCCAGTAAAAAAATCCTGCTCATGTATTGCGAGGGCATGATCAATAAGGATCATATTGAGCAGCGTGTACTTCCTAACCTTCAACAGGTCATCTCACATCACCGGGAAGGGAACATGTCCGTCTTTGCGCTCCCTACACTGCTTCAAATGCTTGAGATGACCGGACCTGATCTTATGGAAACGATGACGGTGAATCTATATTCAGGGTTTCTCGTGATGTACTTTGAAGAGCAGCAGCGCTTTTTTGGCCTTGATTTGTCCAACCCGCCTAACCGGTCGCCGGAAGAATCCAATACGGAGACTTCGATTAAAGGTCCAAGGGATGGGTTCACGGAGAGTATCATTACCAACATCGCTCTGATTCGCAAAAGGCTTTTAACCCGCAGTCTTTGTTGCGAGAAAATGGAAATTGGTACGCGGAGCCACACTTCCGTAGCTCTTATGTATATCGATGATGTCATCGATTCGGATGTGCTTCAGGAAGCCAGGCGCCGATTGCAAGAAATTGATATTGATGCTGTCATTTCCAGTGCGCAATTGGAAGAACTGTTATCGGAACAAAAATACAATTTCTTTCCTCTGCTGGACTATGCGGGAAGACCTGACTTTGTAGCGGATTGTCTGCTGCGCGGAAGATTCGTCATTATTGTCGACGGTTCCCCGATGGCCCTCATCGCCCCGGCAAATTTGATGTTTATTTTAAAATCGCCAGAAGATGTGCACAGCCCTTTTTACTATGTGGCTTTCGAACGAGTGTTGCGTTTGGGCGGCCTTGTCGTTGCGACACTTCTACCCGGTTTCTGGATTTCGCTGTCCGCCTTTAATATCGATCAAATCCCTTTTTCTTTAGTCGCTACCATCTCATCTTCCAGGCTGGGATTACCGCTATCGGGTCCTATGGATTTTATCATTATGCTGCTGCTGTTTGAATTGTTTCGAGAAGCTGGGGCGAGGCTGCCTAAAGTCGTCGGACAAACGGTTACCGTTGTTGGAGGGCTGATTGTGGGCGACGCGGCGATTCGTTCGGGTATCACCAGCCCGACGACTCTTGTCATAACCTCGATATCGACGATAGCGATGTATACCCTCGTGAACCAGACACTTGCAGGGATCGTGACGATTTTGCGGGTAATTATCTTATTGGAATCGACGGTTTTTGGCATCTATGGGTTCATGGTGTCGCTGATCGGGCTTGTTTTATACATGTCGACCTTAGAGTCATTCGGCGTTCCATACTTGTCGCCTTTGTCGCCACCCCGCTTTAGGGAAATGATTACGGCGATTTTCGCCAAACCTTTCAGCAGTATGAAGAGCAGGCCGAAGATGCTAAGCCCAAAGGATGATACACGCCAGAGTGAGGATCCTCAATGATCATGATGAAACGAATTGGACGGATGATTTTTGGCGTGCTGATTCTCGTCAGTCAAACAGGCTGTTGGGATATCAAAACAATCCAGGACACGAACTACTTTACAGCGATAGGCTTCGACTTCCAAAAGGGGCGTTACATCGTCTATGCGCAGATGCTGGATTTCAGCTCCGTCGCGAAACAGGAGGGGGGCAAAGCCGGGCAGCCGCCTCAGATTTGGGTAGGGCGCGAAGAAGGAGCCACGGTGAATGAAGCCTTCAATCGATTGTACAAAACGACGCAGCAGCGTGTTTTTTGGGGACATGTCGGCGCCTACTTGTTCTCTAGTGCGGCTTTGAAGCAAGGGATCAGTAAATTTATGGATGGGTCGGTTCGATACAGTGAAACCAGATTTACTCAATGGATCTATAGTACAGATGAATCAATTGAAGCTATTTTCTCTGTTGTTCCTTTCTTTAATGTCTCTCCGATGGCTTCCATTTTGATGAATCCTATTGAAAATTATCGCCAACTTTCCTTTATACGCCCATTCCGATTGTACAGGGCAGCCGCCTTGCTGCGTGAACCTGGTTATACGTTGATGATACCGACTTTGAGCATTCGGGACGATGTTTGGAAGAAAAATCAGAAGTTGGATCCCAAACTGGAAGTTAGCGGTGTCTATGCTTTGGGAAAAAACAATGTGGTCGAATGGTTTTCAGATAATCAGTTTATAGGAGACCGTTGGATGGAGAAAAGCACCGCCCGTTCGCCTTTAGTGGTCTATATCAAAGGGAAGCCCGTGCAAACCGTTTCCATCCATAGTCCGAAACCGCGGATCACACTGCGCAAGGGAGATAATCTGATCTTTGATGTTCACATGAGATGCAAGTCAATCACGATTGAATCTCAGGAGACCGTAGATGAGGCTTCCGTGCGCAAACAAATTGAAAAGCAGATCGCAGATGAAATCGAAGAAACGTTTAAACAGGGAAAAAACCGAGGCGTCGATATCTATCAGCTGGAGCACATCTTATATAAGCAGAATTTCCAGTTATGGGCCAAGCTGACCTCGAATGGCGAGCAGCCGCTTGAAGGGTACCAGTTAGGGGACGTTCAAGTGGACGTTCAACTCACGCATACTGGGATGTTGAAAGAAAGGGTACAAGATCAGCAGTACTGATACTTGTAAATAGTACTTTGCACGCAGTAATTGTAAAAGGTGAGCGAAAGCTTGCCTTTTTTTATTTGTTCTTTAGCTGGAAAAACTACCGCTAATTTATTCATATCTCTGTTGTATAGCCAAATAACTGGAAAATCTCCCGCAGTTTCGCGCAGCCCGACCCGATCAGTTTAGAAATATTTAAGAATTGTTTTAGGCGAGGTTAATAGGTGTTTTAGAGGCAATTAAGATCGGGGGGATAAGATGAATACATGGAAGCGGGGAACGCATCCAAATTAGATAAAGCGTTAGAAGACGCGGAGGCAGGCAGGTATGAATAAGAAATTAGCAATGATAGGATTAGGCGTGGCGGTAGGCAGCATGATGCTGGTGACGTCGGTTTACGCCGGTGTGGGCGATGCGCCCGGGTATGAGACATTTAAATCAGCCGTGAAACAGACGGCAACCGTGCACAATGTAACACGCCAAGTGAACGTGACGCTGCAGGATAACGGAGCTCCATTGCTTAACGTAAAATCCACGATTAAAAGCAGCGGTGAGAATCACGCAGGAAGCGCAGAAGTGACCGTGAATAACGGCACGAACGAACAAACCATTCATTTCTACAACCAAGACGGCAAACAAATTATAAAAACAAATGATTCCGATGTGTACAAAGTGCTGGAAGGAGAGGGCATGGGCGGCAAATTCAAAGATCATGAAGGCGCAGAGCATACACCGGACCCTCAAGTCGTTAGCGAAGTGGAAAATGTGGTTGACGCCCTTGTCGGCAATCTCAAAAACTATGTCACCATGGATGAAGCGGCAGGCAACGTGAAGGAGATTCATTTCAAATTGTCAGGCAGCCAAATTTCTCCGGTTGTCAACACGATCGGCTCGCTGGCTATCAAGCATGCTACGATGGAAAATAGTCAACGGCCAATGCCATCCAAGGCAGATACGCTTGGTGTTGATGTGACGACACTCAAAAACAGCCTACCGCAATTAACTTCCGACATCAAAATGGATGAAGTTGAGGTGAACGCCAGCGTGGACAGCGATAATCATATTACCAATCAAACCGCACAAATTCATATTTCCGGTAAAGATGCACAAGGTGCAGCACACAACGTCGTATTGAGTGTGGATATGACACTGTCCAGCCTGAACTCGACAACGCCGGATACGGTAGATTTGACAGGGAAGCAGCTGGAAACCGTCAAGATCGACCCTGAGAAGTCCCACCACAGAAACTAAGGGGAAAAAGGAAGGAGGCAGGGGCACCCCCCACCTCCTTATTATCTTGAAAGGCGGCTAATGCATGAAGCCTGTTGTAGAAATCAATCGTCTCACGAAAATTTACAATAACCTGCGTGGTATCCACGAGGTGAATATGACCGTGCAGCAAGGCGACATTTATGGGTTTTTCGGACCCAATGGCGCCGGAAAGACGACCGTCATGAAGATCATGACCGGCCTTGCCAGAGCGCAGCAAGGAGAAGTGAAACTCTTTGGCCATCCTGTGTCAACGCACTATGAGCAGGCGATGGCCAAGGTAGGCGTCCTGATCGAAACCGCCGAAGCGTATTCCTATATGAGCGGCAGACGGAATTTGGAGCTGGCCGCGAGATTTTACCCGGGCATCGATAAGCATCGCATAGACGAAGTCTTGGAGATCGTCGGACTTACCCTTTTTCAAAAGGAAAAGGTAGCGGGGTACTCGCTGGGCATGAAGCAGCGGCTAGGGCTCGCGGCAGCGATGCTGTCGAAGCCGGAACTGCTCATACTCGATGAGCCGACGAACGGACTGGATATCGAGGGGATGGTTCATATCCGCGAAATTATTATGCACCTGGCGCGAGAAGAGCGCATCACCTTTCTAATCTCCAGCCATTTGATTCATGAAATGGAGCTGATGTGCAATCGCATGGGCATCATCCATCAAGGACGGCTTGTCCGTGAGGGTCTTGTGTCGGAGATTGCGCAAGGAAGCGCGACGCTGGAAGAAGCGTATCTGCGCGAAATTAAAGAAGTAAGGAGGCTCGCTGCGCATGCATAGCCTAACCGCCAACGTTTGGAACGAAACGGTCAAAATAACGTCCAAGAAAAAAACGATCTTTTTCCTTGCGGTTACGCTGCTGCTTCCGCTCCTGGCAGGGCTGCTGTTATCGCAGTTTCAAAGCGGTATCGGAATCGGAGCAATTGCCTCGCAGGATTTTCCTATCATCATGCTGGGGCTGCTAACGAGTATTTTTCTGCCGTTATTCGTTTTCATGGGAGCTGCCGATGTATTCTCGGGTGAGATGGGCGACCGTACGATGAAGATCACATTGACGCGGCCCATTTCGCGGTTCAAAGTGTTCGCTTCCAAGCAGATAGCGCTTGGTGTTTTTATTGCGCTGTACTTAATTGCCGGATTGCTGGCATCCGTTATCTCAGCGCTATTTTTCCAGCACTTTGGCGGCTTTGGCGCAGTGATGAATTGGTTCCTCGCGTATGGTGCGGCCTTTCTGCCACTGCTTGTGCTCAGCATTGCCGCTGTGTTTCTGGCACAGTTCTTCTCCAGCTCCTCTTCTGCATTGACGGTGAGCATACTTCTTTATTTGGCGTTTAAGGTGGCTGCCTTTTTCATCCCGCAAATCGCCACTTATTCGCCTACGGCGTACACAGACTGGCATATGCTTCTGATTGGAAGCGGCATGGCGCTTGGCAAGGTGAGCAGCATCTTTATGTTTTTGATAGCGTGTAGTATATTGTTTTTTACAGCAGGTTTTTATTTGTTCGATAAAAAGGAGATCTGAGCACGATGTCGATTCGCTTACGGCTGGTACTCTCATACATTGCCATGCTGCTTGTACCTCTCGTCCTATCGGGGCTAGCCGTGATTCTAATCTCCATCGCAACGTTCGGCACATTGAAGTCCGGCTTTCAGGTCGACTTCTCCCAAGGCAACCCGATCAAACGCGTCGTTGAACAAGAACTCGAGAACGTCGCTTACATGAAAGCAAAAACGGAAACCGAACCCGACGCGTTCCTCGATCCCGTGTTTATTCAGGATTTGGAGGACCGATTTCATAAAATCAATATGGGCATTATCATCCGCAAGGATAAAGAAATCACGTATAGCTCTCCCTATTTGAAAGAGGGCGAAGCGCAGAACAGCTCCAAACTTCCCGCTTATGGTACCTCATCAGGCCAATTTCAGCGCAATCAGGGTTCCCTGTGGATAACTCGGCAGCAGGATTTCCTGTTTTCCGATCAAAGTAAAGGATCCGTTTTTGTATTCTTGGATGGAGGCCCCTTTCAGAAATATTTGCACCAGTTTTCCAAATCGGTTGTTTTGACATTCATCCTCATCCTTGTGGGTACGAACGGTGTGCTGACCTATTTCGTTTCTCGCAGCATCATTAAACCTCTGAAGGCGCTCAAACGAGCGGCGGAGGAGATCAAAGAAGGCAATCTGGATTTTGAAGTGGTGCAGCAGTCCGATGATGAAATCGGGGAGCTCAGCAGAGCTTTTGAGGAAATGAGGCGCAAGCTCAAGAAATCCGTTGACCTTCAGCTGCAATATGAAGAAAACCGCAAAGAGCTGATTTCTAATATTTCGCATGATCTGAAGACGCCGGTTACCGCCATTAAAGGATATGCCCACGGTATTATGGATGGCGTCACGAACTCTCCGGATAAGCTGGAGAAGTATATTCGAACGATTTACACGAAAGCGGCCGATATGGATCGACTGATTGACGAGCTCTTTTTATTTTCCAAGCTGGATTTGGGGAAAGTCCCGTTTCAGTTCGAAACCGTGGATCTAGGCCAGTATGTGCAGGATTGCGCGCAAGAATTGCAATTCGATATGGAGAAAAAAGGCGTACAGTTCAAGCTGGCGGAATTGCCAGATGAGCCTTTGCTCGTAACGGCAGACCGCGATAAGCTGCGGCGTGTGCTGCTGAACATCATCGAAAATGCAATCAAATACAGTGATGAAGGCAATTGCCGCATCACCTTAACACTCCGAGAAATCGACGGTAACGCCGTCATTCAAATAAAAGATGCTGGTCAAGGCATATCCGAAGAGGCACTGCCTCATATATTTGACCGGTTTTACCGGGCGGACCCTTCGCGCAACACCGCGACCGGGGGAAGCGGGCTGGGTCTGGCGATCGCCAAACAAATCATGGAAGAGCACGGCGGACGTATTGGCGCAACCAGCATGATCGGACAGGGGACGACCGTTTATATGGCATTACCGCTTAACAAGCAGGAGGAGAGTCAGGAATGAGCCGGATTTTAATCATAGAGGATGAACAAAGCATCGCCGAGCTGGAGCGGGATTACCTGGAAATTAGCGGCTACGAGGTCGACATCGAGAACAGTGGGGACAAAGGGCTGCAGGTTGCGCTCTCGACGGAGTATGACCTGATTATTCTTGATTTGATGCTGCCGAAAATCGACGGTTTCGAAATATGCCGGCGCATTCGCAGCGAAAAGGACATTCCGATTTTGATGGTTTCCGCGAAAAAGGAAGACATCGATAAAATCCGCGGCTTGGGCCTCGGCGCGGATGATTACATGATCAAACCGTTTAGCCCCAGCGAATTGGTGGCAAGAGTCAAAGCGCATCTGGCCCGTTACGAAAGGTTAATGGGGCGGCGAGAAGCGAAAAACGATGAGGTCCGCATTCGCGGTTTAATGATTGATAAAACGGCGCGCCGCGTATTTGTGAATGAGCGAGAGGTCGTGTTTACGACCAAAGAATTCGACCTTTTGACGCATTTGGCGATGAATCCCAATCGCGTGTACAGCAAAGAGCAGCTGTTCGATCTCCTCTGGGGGATGGATGCCATGGGCGAAATCGCGACCGTTACGGTGCATATCCGCAAGCTGCGCGAGAAGATTGAACAGGATCCTTCGAATCCGCAGTATATTGAGACAATCTGGGGTGCGGGGTACCGGTTCCGGATTTAGCTTTATATAGAAGAAAAAGACTGCCATTGCTCCCGGATGTGGGGCATGTGCAGTCTTTTTGTGTTTGGAATTTATAGAGAAGTTGTTCCGCCATGGGACGGAGGGTTTGTCACTGTCGCCGCCTTCCGCTTCAGCTTGCGTTTATCTCTCCACAGAGCTAGCCGCAAATAGAAGGAAGGGACGATAATGAGCGTAAGGATCGTGGAGACAATAAGCCCTGAGATGATGACGACAGCCATCGGCCGCCATAGGCTGCCTCCCATGATCGCCATGGGCAGGAGGCCGCTGATTGCGGTAGCAGACGTCATGAGTATGGGGCGAAGCCGCGCACGGCCGGATTCGGCAATGGCATCGTGCAAGGCCATGCCGTGATGTCTGGCGTCTTCGATAAACTCAACCAGCACGATGCCGTTGCGCACGACAATCCCCGCCAGACTGACAAAGCCCATGAGCGCCATGAATCCAATTGGCGCACCGGTTATGAATAAACCGATTAAAGCTCCCCCCATAGCCAAATAAACAGTCATCATGACAAGGAACGGTATCGACAATGAATAGAATTGAATTGCAATAATGATGAAAATGAGGCATACAACAACAATTGAAAGCTTGCCGATGGAGGTGAAGGCGTCGTTCCGATCAGCGTTCTCGCCTGCAAATTCAATCGTGTAGGCGTTAGGTTTTTCCAGTTTATTTACTTGTTGCTGCAGCTCGGTGACAATATCTGCCGGCAATCTTCCGTCCGTATAAGCTCTTACCGTAATCGTTCGTACCAGATTGCGATGCTGCACGGAGGTGATCATTCGGTCGTTTTGCACATTGATGAACTGCTTGATTGGATACAGTTGCCCGGATTGCGAAGGAACGAGCAGTTCGCCAATCGTTTCGTCGGACGTCATCTGGTTGGCCTTGCTGAATAAGGTAACGGGAATATCCTCGTTGCCTAGTTGCAATTTGGAAACCTCAATTCCGTCGGTTGCGAGTCGGGCGGTTCCCGACAAATCCTTCTCCGTGACGCCGTAATAACGTGCTTTCTCCTGATCGAGCTGCAGATCTACGGTATAGGTTTCATCACCGACGCTATCGGAGACGTTAGTCGTGCCCGGGATGTTTTTCAGTATCGTTTGCAGCTGTTTGGAAAGCGATGTTAGTTCGCTCAAATCCGGGCCACTGATTCGAACGGCAATCGGCGCACCGACAGGAGGGCCTTGTTCCAGTTCTCTGGGCAGTAACTCGATGTCCGGATATATACGCTTAAGTTGATCTCGCCACTCGGAAACAAGCTTGCCAGTTTGGGTTCGGGACTCGTCGACCTTGACATATAGCTGGCCTATTCTTGTTCCGACATTAGCGGTTTCCGCATAGTAAAACTTAGGTGTTGTCCTACCGGCATAGGTAGAAACAGACTGAACCCCGTCCTGCTTAGCCGCCCAAACCGATAAACTTGTCATCATATCGGCGGTTTGCTTATAGTCGGCGTTCACGGGCATTTTCACATCAAGCAAAAATTCGCTTCGTTCCGCGCTCGGAAAGTACTGAACGCCTAGAAAGGGCAAAAGCCCATAGCTGGCCGTACCGATGACAAGGCCTATCATTCCAGTTAAAAGCGGTTTTCGCAGCAGCCGGCGAATGAGCTTTTCATAGAACTCGCTTAGGAGCCATATAGGCTTACCCAAAAGTCCAGGCAGCTTATTCTGAGCTGAGACTCCTTTGCGGAGACTGCGTTCGCTGCTCCATTTGCGGAAAATCGGAATGATGGTTAATGACATGGCCATCGACGCGGCTAAAGTTAAGCTAACGACGACGGGAATCGGCTTGATAAAGTCCCCGATATTTCCTTTTAAGAAAAACAGTGGGAAAAAAGCGGCTGCCGTAGCAATCGTTGCGGTAAGAATCGAAACCGCAACTTCCTGGCTGCCTTTCAACGAGGCGTCCAGGGGAGAATCGCCCAGAGACAATCTGCGTTCGATATTATCGTTAACGACAATGGCATCATCGACAAGAATACCAAGTACAATGACCAGCGCGACAATGGAGATCTGATTAAGATCGATGGACGTCATGCTGATCGGGAGGAAGCCGAGCGCGATGGAAACGGGAATCGCGAGTGCGACAATAATCGACGTTCCGAAAGCGAGCCCCAAGATACAGACAACGAGTACCGCAGCCATCCCGATCAACATTTCCCGCGACAAATCGGCAAACAGATGATCGACGTTCTCCTTTTGCGTAAATAACGAAACCATCGTCACATGCGCAGGGAGCTGAGCCTGCAATTCGGAAACCCTTGCATCAATCCCATCTTGCAAAGTTGGAATATTTTGTCCTTTAGCCGGATAAATGACAACATCAACGGCGGGTTTTCCTTGATAGAAGACCTCCTCTTCCGTTTTCTTAGGGCCTATTTTAACTTCAGCGACATCTTTAATGCTCAGCGAATTGCCTTGCCCTGCAGGGCGGTAAACAACCGTATCGGCAATATCGTTGGCGGACTTCCATTCGCCGGTTAATTGAACATAAGTGTTGTTATTATTGGCAACCACATTCCCAATCGGTGTGCGGTCGTGCGAGGTGGTGAGCGCCTGCATAACCAGGGTCCAAGGAAGCTGCAGGCTTTCGAGCTTCTCCTTGTCCAGAATCACCTTCACTTCCTGATCGGGAAGCCCAACAATTTCAACATCACTGACACCGGAAACTGTGCGCAATTGGTCCTTCCATGTTGTAGAAATGGACCGCAAGGACTCCAGCTCAGATGGGTTTTCCACAATTAAGTGAATGATTTGCGCAGAAGTCTTGGCTAGATCATCATCAATCACGGGCTGATCCGCTTCTGCGGGCAGCTTGCCTTGCGCTGACTGCACCTTTTGTCTGAGCGTATCCCATGCACGGCTGTTATCGACTCCGGGCTGCATCTCCACAGTTATGAGGGACACATTGGTAGAGGAAGTCGAATCGATCGACTTGATGGACTCCATCTTTCTAATTTCCTCTTCCAATGGCTTGGTGACGAGCTGCTCGACCTTTTCGGGTGAAGCGCCGGGATAGATCGTTTTTACTGTAGCCATGGATACTGTGATTTCCGGATTCTCACGCTGGCTTAACGATAAAAAGCTGAAGGCGCCCAGCATCACGAGCACGACAAAGAATAGCAGGGTAATCTTTTGATATTTGATCAGTTTGGCAATCAAGCGGGTTCACTCCTTCTGTCCAGCTGTTCCAGTTAGAAAATCATAAACTACTGGCCGGGCGCTACTTTCTCCATATGTTTAAGTTGGTACTGACCGGAGACGATCAATATCTCGCCTGCCTTTAACCCTTGTGTAATTTCCGTCATGTCATCCTTGCTGCGGCCGAGCTTGACGGTCCTTTTTTCGGCATGGTCTCTATTCAAAATGAATACATACGGCTCGCCATCTTCGCGTAGAATGCTGCCCGCCGGCACGGAGATGACCTGCTGTTCGCCTCCTCCAGCCAGTTGAAGCTGCACGCGCATGCCGGGTTTGAGGCGGCCGTTTTCATTTGCGGCTTCAAGTTCCAGTGAATAGGTTTTCGTCTGGGTATTGGCCGTGTTCGCCAAATAAATCACTTTACCTTCATATGTATCTGGTGAGTCCGACGTTTGAAAGGACAGGCTCGGTTTGCCCTGCACGAGCGGTAAGTCCGCTTCCGTTACTTCAGCGCGGATTTTGATCGGTGATTGCCGCTGCACGACGCCGATTTTTTGTCCTCTGGCCAGCGTCATTCCTTCTTCAATAGGCATTTCGGTCAAAAGTCCGGACGCAGGCGCCTTGACTTCAAAATAAGCGAGATTGACATCAACATCCTGTAAATCAATATCGTTAGCCTGCAATTGGTATTGGATGGCGGCTAGCGGTTGCGTGTTTTGAAGCGTTTGAAGCTTTTGCTGTAAAGTTTGAAGATTAAGTTTCAACGGTTTGACCTGAGATTCCATTTGCTCTTTCTGATCTTTCGTTGCCTGTCCGGTGTCATAATCATTCAGAATCCGGTTATACTGCTTGTTGGCATCGTCCAAGGACTGCTGGGTTATGGCAATATTGTTGGTTAACTCCAGAATGCCGTCATCCCAATCTTTTTTGGCTTTGGACGACTGTTCTTCAAGACTGGCTCTGGCATAAAGCAGTTTTTGTTTTTGGCGAAGCAAATCTTTATTATCCAGCTCAATGATCACATCGTCTTTTTGGACTTGTTCCCCGCGTTTCTTCAGGACGGACTTCACGTCGCCATCCACTTTGAGCACGACATTCAACTCTAATGAAGGAACCACGTCGGCTGTGAGTGTCTTAGCACCTGCCCATGCTTGTGTGGCAACCTTAGCCGTTTTTACAGGCTTGATCGCTGCCTCGGCCGCATGCTCAGCTGTTGTTGCGGTAGATAATGGGGCTTCGTTGGAGCAGCCTGCGAGCGCAACGGCGGTCAGGATGACTAGAAAACCCGTTTTATGTACGAATTTTCCGGTTGTTCTTACGATATCGTCTTTCGGTTGTTTTGAACGAGCAGCCATGATTGAGCCCCCTAATTATTAATGGTGTATAAGATCTGATATTGCATGAAGTATGACTTTTGGTCAACTTTTTGATTTGAGCGGTTCGAATGAGTAAGGATATTTGATACGTGGTCTATGGAAGTACAATAAAAACCTAATGATTAACATTATATAAGTACATTTATAACAATAAAATGACTTGTGGTCAATATTATTTTGGGGTTAGGAGTGAATCAGAGGATAGAATTATGAAATGCAGGTAACCATGAAAACTAGAATAAGCTTGGAAAGAGTACGAACTCTAACCGAGCCTTTTTGTTTTTTCTTAAAAAGTAAAACATCTATACCTATATATCTATGAGGTTTAAATGTTAATATATTGTAAATGACATCTAGAATAGGGGAGACAACAACGATGCTAGTAACTGTAGACATGCATGATTTAATAAAATTAGGAATTGCAGCTATCTTCGGTTTAATTATTGGCCTAGAACGAGAAATCAGAAATAAACCTCTTGGACTCAAAACCTCTCTAGTCATTTGTTTAAGCAGTTGCTTGCTAACAATAGTATCTATTGAATCTGCGAATAAATATGCGGTTCCAGGGCTTCATGTCATGGATCCTATGCGGCTTGCAGCGCAGGTGGTTAGCGGAATCGGCTTTCTTGGTGCAGGAGTCATCCTTCGGAAGCATAATGATGTCATTATTGGACTAACGACGGCGGCAATGATTTGGGGAGCGGCTGGACTGGGAATTGCCATTGGTGCAGGTTTTTTTGTTGAAGCGTTTGTGGGACTGCTGCTAATTATGGTGAGTGTCGTGGTATTGCCGTATTATATTAAGAAAATGGGGCCAAGACCGCTATTGATGAAGGATCTGCGGGTCAAGCTCATCGTATCCCATGAGGGTAGTTTAACGCATATCATCAAGGACATTATTGCTAGAGGGTATAGAATGAAAAGTGTACACATCAAAGAGTTGAGTCATGAGCTGCAGGAACTCAATTTCATTGTTTTCATTGACCGTAAGTATGCATCTGAAGTATATGAAGAGTTAAAGAGTATGCCGTATATTGAAATGGCCGAAGTAGAGACTTTGTAGATAGGGGTTGGAGCAGCAGCGAAGCAGCTGGGTTCCGATCCTTTTTGTTTGGAGCCCAATTGAGCGGCTTGGAGAGCTTCGTTGCCTTTTTTGCAGTGAAAGTGGTGCTTTTTGCAGAATGAAGAGCAGTTCGTTGTACTAAGTACAACGTAATCAGCCAAATGGCGGTGAATGGGACGATTTTAGCTAAAATAATTGCACATTGTACAACGAAAAGCGAACGTGGTGCTAAAAACAATCAATTTGATTGTAAAAAGTGCAACATTGGTGGGAGTGTCAATGAGAAGCGAGCCCAGCGAAATGCCAAAGCCCGCCAACATGTATTAGGCCGAAACAGCGACAGCAGCAGCGAATTTTGCGCCTAGTTCACGACATAATTTCTTTTGCTCGCTAGTCGGATTAAATTCGATTTTCAAACCGTCAAACACTTTCTCAGTTCCAATTTCGGCAAGTCTCTCCTCAATTGTGTCTACAGCTGCACCGAAGTGTGTGTAGGAGGAGTCAGCGGAACCGAAAGCACCGGATTTGCGTCCACTTAGATCCAGATCTTCTAATTCATCGTAGAAATCTTCGAATTCGTCTGGTAAATCGCCATCGCCCCATGTATAAGCTCCAAGCAGAATACCATCGTAGTTCACGAGATCTACACCACTCACATCCATGACGGATTTCACTACAGGCTCAATGCCTGCTTCACGTATACCTGCTGCGATTTCTTCAGCGATTTCCTCCGTATTTCCTGACATGCTGGCGTAAACGATAATGATTTTTGGCATGGGAATCCCTCCACGTAATATTTTTATAGGTATGTAGTCATCTTGTAAATATCCTGCTGTTACCAACCATCTTCATATTATTTGATAATGATTATCATTGTCAATATATAATTGAGAATATATTGAGAATGAACATTTTTTGCTGTGATGGCCGGCAAGGAAGGACTATACGACTTCGAGGAAGAAATCATGTTACAATATCGAAAACATGAACTTATCGCAGCTTATGAAAAGGGGAACTGGCATGGAGGATATCCACCTGCATTTGAAAAATCTCGGTTTCACCGACTTGGAAGCCAAGTGCCTGCATGTGCTTGCCGAAAGCGGCACACAGACGGGTTATGAAATCGCCAAGCAGCTTGGCGTATCGCGTTCGAATGTGTACTCCGCGCTCCAGAAGCTTGCGGAGAAAGGCGCCGTGCTCACCAGTCACGGTGAGCCGACGCACTACCAAAGCGTGCCGATCGAGGAGATCGGCGATCGTGTTGAGGCGGAGCTGCAAGCGTCAATCCGCTACGTGAAAGAGCACATGCCGAAGCAAGGTGCGCACCGGTCGGAGTATTTCAGCTTGGAAGGCGACACGAAGGTGCTTGATCGTATTCGAACAGAGCTGAGGAAAGCGAAGGAGGAAGTCCTTTGCGATCTTTGGGCGCAGGAAGCGCAGCTGCTGAAGGAAGAACTGCGGAAAGTACCCGCACAAGGTGTGCGCCTGCTTGTTTCGGCGATCGGAGATGCGGCTCTGCTAAGCAGCGTAAAGCAGTTCTCGCATAAACGTGATGCTACGTGGAATGAACAGAGCGGGAGGAAATTTACGCTGCTGATCGACCGCAAGCTGGCCATTGTCGGTACAAGAGGCGGCGATGAGCCGACACTTGCGATGTTGACCGAGCATCCAGCGATGGTTGAGCTGCTGCTCAATAGTTTTTGGCGTGATGTGGTGATTCACGAGCTGCAGCAGGATATGGGCGCGAAGCTCGAAGATAAATATGGGAAAAATTTTAAGAAAATTATCCAGAAATATACTGCTTCCGAAGGCAGAGAGAAGGATATGCCACCCGTTGAGGGAGAACCGGCATCTACAATGGATGAAAGTAAAACAGGTGAAGGAAAGAGGAAAAAGAAGAAATGATACCGCATGATGGAGAACACTTGACGATAGAACAACAAGAGAGCATTTTACTCGCGGCGGAGGCGCTCGTGAAGGAAAAGCTAGAGCGCGATAGCAGCGGCCACGACTGGTGGCACATCTATCGCGTCGTGCAGACGACGAAGCGCATCGCCGCCCAAGAGGGCGCCGACGCTTTCGTCTGCGAGCTTGCGGCGCTGCTTCACGACGTCGTCGACGAGAAGCTGAACGCCGATCCAGCCGCTGCGCAGCGCGAGCTGGAAGCATGGCTGGCCGCCAGCGGTACGCCGGCGGCCGCCGTGGATCACGTGCTGGAGATCATCAGCACGATGTCGTTCAAGGGCGGCGCGCGGCCTCCGATGCGCACGCTTGAGGGCCAGGTCGTGCAGGATGCCGACCGGTTGGATGCCATAGGCGCGGTAGGCATCTCGCGCGTATTTGCTTATTCGGGCTGGAAGGGCCGCCCGATTCATGATCCCTCCGTCATGGCGCGCGAGCAGCTGACGGAAGCGGAATATCGCGCGGGAAATGACACCGCGATCAATCACTTTTACGAGAAGCTCCTTAAGCTGAAGGAGCTGATGAATACCGCCTACGCGCGCAAGCTTGCGGAGGAGCGGCACCGCTTCATGGAGCAGTACCTTGAGCAGTTTTATGCCGAGTGGGAGGGTGAGCGGTAATTGCTTTGCTTTGAGGTAGGAAGCGGCGTGCGATGCCGACTTTCGGGTTTGGCTGTTAACGGGATAATCTCCCGTTAATTTCACACGGATGAAGCCAACTTGGAGGTATAACTGGAATTGCTCCAGCTAAATTCCAATGGAACCCCAAAAGTAGGTGAATGTGCTCGAATTAACAGTATTTTTTCCAGCTCAATCGATCGACTGATCGACGCATGATGAAATTTGCTCCATTTGTTCCTGCTAATTTCATTATAAAAAACCGTCCAGGCTAAGAATAAAGAGCCTGACGGTTTTTTTTGTCTTTTTCCAGCTAGGCGCCACCTCCATCACTCAAAGGACGGCTTCGTCAGCGGACAATTCGGCAAACTAAGAATCTCCACGTTGTAATTAGCCAGCTTATGCAAGAAATAGCAAGTTTCCGGCAGGTGGTGCTCAAGGAAACGCAAGGTCAGGCGGCTAAGCAGCTCCGTATCCTGATATTCGCGGATGACTTCTTCGACGAGTCGATAGAAGCCGATCACTGTCTCTGCAACTTGTCTGGCGAACTTCTGCTGAACCGGGAAACCCGGTGCTGTGAAGCGGAGGAACCCGCGGATGGCGGTGTTTTTGACGATATGGGCGCTGAATTGCTGCGCGTACTGCTGGGTGCTTTTCAGCAGCTCCATTTCCGTGGGATCCAAATGATTGCCCAGCAGCACGGTATGTCCAAGTTGATCCTCCAGCCACATCTCCATCAGCGCAACAAGCGGCAGGGGCTCGTAAGGCACACCGTTCATCCAAGCGTGCAAAATCCGCAGATACTCGCCGTTTTCCAATAAAGTTCCGTTGAAATACACAGGCGTCAGCGAAATTACGATCTTATTTTCTATGCGTAAATGCTGCATAAAGCCCTCAAACTGGTAGTACCCATGCGCAACGGGGTATATGTCTTTAGAGAGCTGAATCATGGTTTCCGAGGAGACCGGGAGGGAAGGATCTGTTTTCAAAATACGGTTGCGCAGTTCGGTGAATGCCGCTATGTACCGTTTGGCAATCCCGATCCATTGCACCTCTTCATTGGCAAGCGCCTCGTCCACAAAAATGGCATGATCCTGCAGGATTTCAACCCAAAACAAATGTTCCTGCCAAGGCGTAATGGTTTCATTCAGGCTCATGGAAAGGTTCCTCCTAGGTCTCTTAACTTCGGGTCAAGCCTTGCCGATATTTCACATACCGAAGTGTATTCAACAGATTCAGGTTCGAGAACAGCTTTCGTCGGAATTTGTGGTAAAATAGAACGAATAGCGATTGAAAATCGAGAAAGAAAGAGATGTTATGACGATGAAAAAAGAAGCAAAGTATATAGCAACGGTCTCCTTAGGTGTGATGGGAGCAGGTTTTTTGGCTACACTTCCTGTAGCTTCCACGGTGTGGGGAGGTTTCCTGCAAGGCGGCTTCGAAGCCGGGGTTGTGGGCGGTTTGGCAGATTGGTTCGCGGTTAGCGCCTTATTCCGTCACCCGATGGGCATTCCGATTCCGCATACGGCGCTGCTGCCGAAGAATCGCGAGAAAATTACGAACGCCCTTGTCTCCACGGTTCAAAATGAGCTGCTTTCCAAAGAAACCATCCGCGCCCGTTTGCAGCAAATTCGTTTTCTGGAAAGAGGGCTTGAGCTGGCGGAAAGCCATCTGGATAGCGAGGCGCTTCACAAAGGCCTGAGTACGCTTGCCAAACAAGCGTTATCCGCTATTGATCTTGAAAAATTAACACCGCTGCTGGCGGATGAGATTAGCAAAGCGCTCCAGGACGTGGATACGAGCCGCCTGGTTCGCGCGCTTGTCGATACGGTCAAGGATGGCGGTTATGACGGCAAGACGTTTGATTTTGTCCTCGATAAAGTGGAAGCTTGGGCATTTAAAGCAGAGACCCGCGATCAGCTTGGGGCTATGGCGCTTAAGGCGTTCGAGGGGCTGCAATCCAATGGCTTCATGGCGTTTGCCGTGAATGCGTTCATCGGGATGGTCAATGAGGAGAAAATCGGGGGCATTATCCAGAATTTCTTGCTTTCCTACATTGAGCAAATGCGCATGAAACAGCATCCGCGTAGAGAGGCCGTGCTTTCATTTATCCGCAATGAACTGAATAAGCTGGAGAGAAATCCGAAGCTTTTGGCCGAGCTGGAATCACTCAAAACGAAGCTGCCGGATATGTTCGAAATGGATGCGAAGCTGTCTGCACTTCTTGTACGTCTGAAAGCTAGAGCTGAAGAGTTTGTGGACCAGCCTGATTTTGTCCCTGTCCATGTCGTTCCGATCCTTCGGAATGTGCTTGCATCCGTGAAGGAGAACGAAGCTTTGCTGCAGCGCGGCGAGATCTGGGTGCAGGAGCAAATTGCTTCTTATTTGGAGAAAAATCATAGCAAAATCGGTCAACTTGTCAAAGAGAACCTGGATAAATTCGATAACGAGAAGCTGACTCAGCTGATGGAAGATAAGATTGGCAAGGACTTACAGTGGATTCGTGTCAACGGTGCGATCTGCGGATTTATCATCGGGCTTGGTCTGGCAGGATTAAAGATGCTGTTTTAAGGGAAACGACTACGGGATATACCCGAGTGGGGGGAAGCATTTTGATCGAGATAAAAGGTGTCAGCAAGACGTTCGTACAGCGAATCGGCGGCAATTATAAGGCGCTGGACAATATCACGTTAACGATAAAAAAGGGAGAATTCGTCTCCATTCTGGGGCCGTCCGGTTGCGGGAAATCGACGGTGCTGAACCTCGTTGCAGGCTTCGATACGCAAAGTGAAGGCACGATTGAAGTGAAGGGTAAAAAGGTTACCGGCGCTGGAGCCGACCGCGTGGTCGTGTTCCAAGAGCACGGTCTGTTTCCGTGGCTTACTGTGCTGGACAATGTGGCTTTTGGCCTCAAGCAGAAGGGCATTCCCAAAAAAGAGCGCCACGAGCTCGCCATGGAGCAGATCAAAGCGGTGCATCTCAGCCGCTTCGCCGATCGTTACCCGCATGAGCTATCCGGCGGGATGAAGCAGCGGGCGGCGATTGCGAGAGCGCTGGCGATGGATCCCGAGATCCTGCTGATGGATGAGCCGTTTGCGGCTTTGGATGAGCAGACCCGCCTTATTTTGCATAAGGAATTGGAAGAAATCTGGATGCGGACGCGTAAAACGATTCTCTTCATCACCCATAACATTCGGGAAGCCGTTATCCTCTCAGATCGCGTTGTCGTCATGTCCACACGCCCTGGTACGATTAAGAAGGAATTCACCGTACAGGCGGCAAGACCCCGGGATGCTGCAGATCCGCTGCTGCACCATGTGGAGAATGCGGCCATGGACGCGCTGGCGGACGAGCTTGAGAAGGTGGTAAGGGAGGAGACGGGCGATGAGTACCGCATTAAGAAGAACGATTTTTCTGGTACTGCTTCTGATAGCTTGGGAGGCGGGATTTAGGCTGTTTAATTGGGGCTGGAAATTTCCTTCTCCGACCCAGACGCTGCAAGCTTTTTATGACGGATTGGTGCATGGCGAGCTGCTTGCAGCGACTTTGGCCAGTATGATCCGGCTGTTGGTTTCCTTCGCCTTGTCGCTTGCCATTGGGACGACATTAGGTTTCTTATTCGCACGATACCGTCTGCTGGATGATACGCTTGGTTTCCTGGTCGTTTCGCTGCAGACGATTCCTAGTATTGCTTGGCTGCCTTTTGCTATTATATGGTTCGGTCTTAACGAATCCTCGGTTATTTTCATTACGACGCTTGGTGCGACCTGGACGATGGCGCTGGCAAGCCGCACAGGGATCAAAAACATTCCTCCAATTTACCTGCGTGCTGCACAGACGATGGGAACAGGCAACGGGTATAAAATGTTCGTGCAGATCATGATTCCAGCGGCTTTCCCGCACTTGATCAACGGGGTTCGTACGGCATGGGCTTTTGCTTGGCGCGCCCTTGTTGCCGGGGAACTTATCGCCAAAGGGGCGGGGCTCGGCCAACTGCTGCAGGATGGGCGTAATTTAGGCGACACTTCGCTGATGCTGTGTATCGTCATCATTATCGCTGTACTGGGTACGGTCTCTGACCACTTCTGCTTTAAGAAACTGGAAGATAAAGTGCTGGAGCGCTACGGCCTCGCCGGCTCGAAATCTTAGCAGGGAGCGGATCGCATGAGAAAAAAAGCATGGATGCTGCTGCTGCTTTTGCTCGTCATTACGATGCTGAGCGCCTGCGAGGAGAAACTTACAGCTTCCGGCAAGCCGCAGGTGGTCAGGGTTGGTGTTTTTAAAAATGTCACGCATGCCGCAGCCTATATCGCACTCGAAAATGGCTATTTCGCCCGAGAGTGGGGCGATGACGTGAAGATCGAGGTCACGGCCTTCGATAACGGCTCTGACTTATCGATTGCGATGGCGACAGGTGATATTGATATAGGGTTCGTAGGTCCGGGACCTGCGACAACCTTTTTTCTGAAAAGCGGGAACTATCGGGTCGTTTCCGGCTCCAATAATGGCGGTGCGGTTCTTGTTGCCCGTAATGGCGCAGGAATTAATGGCGTTAAAGATTTGGTGGATAAAACGATTGCGATCCCGTCTAAAGGGAATACGAATGAGATTTCCCTGCGGATGCTGCTGCAGCAAGAAGGCATCTCTTTAGGTCGAGAAGCGGGAAGCGCACATCTCATCGTGCGCTCCCCGTCGGATGCGCTGATTTCCTTCCGGCAGAAGGAAATTGACGCAACGCTCGTTCCCGAGCCATGGGGGACGCAGATCGAAAAGGCCGGGCTCGGCAAGGTCGTCGTCGATTGGCAGGCAATCCCGCCGAATAACGGAGACTACCCGACAGTCATTATGGTGGCGAGCGATCCGATGATCCAGCGCCACCGGGATATGGTCAAGGGCGCGATTAAAGCCAATATGGACGGTATCGCGTTCATTCAGAACAGCCCGGAGCAAGCCTATGAGCTCATCAACAACCAGCTGAAGCAGTATAGCGGCAAAGGAATGGACAAAGGCTTGATCCAAGCCTCGCTTAGCCGACTGAAGCTCACGACTGATGTTGATGTCAAAGTGATGGAAGAGATGGCAAGGGTCTCGATTGCTGCCCGATATATTAAGGGCATTAAGGAAAATGAGCTGGATCTCAGCAAGTTTGTTGATTTATCCATGCTCGAAGAAGTGAAGAGTGGGAAGTAAGCGAGAAGCCTGTGTTGGTCCGAACGTTGGATGGATATGGGCTTTTTTAACTAAAAAAGTCATTGCCAAATATAACCAACTCATCTATACTGAGATTAGTTCCATATGGAAGCGATTCCAGAAACCGCTTTCCTACACCTAATCCTCGTCATGAGGATTTTATTTGACAACAATCTGGAATCGATACCAGAAAAATGAGAATGTCTTAGGAAGGTGGTCATGACATGGAAACGAATCTGCCGCAAGCTAGTGTCGGCGCTGCGGTGAAGAAGAGAAATGCTGATCTGGGAAAACGAATACGACAGCACAAGATTATGTACCTCATGCTCCTTCCCTGTCTTGTATTTTTCGTTATTTTCTCGTATATCCCTATGGGCGGATTGATGCTGGCTTTTAAGAATTATCAGTTTAACAAGGGGATACTGGGCAGTCCATGGGTGGGACTCACGTATTTCAAGGCATTTTTTAACGACTATCAAAGCGGGAAACTGATTAAAAACACATTGATTATTAGCAGCATTAAAGTTTTCGTGGGATTGCCTTTTCCGATTCTGCTTGCCCTAATGTTTAATGAAATCAGACATCGGAGATTCCGAGGAATCGCCCAAAGCATTTCGTATCTGCCGCATTTTCTTTCATGGGTTATCGTGATCGGCCTCATGCAGCGGATACTTGCTCCAGATACTGGACTGCTCAATGAAGGGATCCGATTTTTTGGCGGAGACGGAAGTACGTTTTTCATGATGGAAAGCAAGTACTTTTATTCTCTCATGTTCGGCAGCCATATTTGGCAAAGCATTGGCTGGGATTCTATCATTTATTTGGCCGCTATAGCAGGCATTAATCCTGAACTGCACGAGGCCGCAAAAATAGATGGCGCTAATAAGTGGCACGAAATCTGGCACGTTACTTTGCCAGGTATTCGATTAACGATTTCCATTCTGTTTATTTTATCGCTAGGCAACATTTTGCAGGCGGGGTTTGATCAAATCTATCTCATGCGTACTCCTGGCAATATGGAACTCGCAGATATTCTAGATACCTACATCATTCGGGTAGGACTTCAAAATGGACAGTACGGCTATGCGACAGCTGTTGGTTTAATGCAAGGCATTATCGGATTGATTCTTGTTGTGGCTGCGAATCGGGCTTCAAAAAAGTTCTTTGATGAGTCAATATGGTAGCGATACCAGAAATCTTTCGCTTTTCGACAGAGGATGTGTTGAAGATCACCGCCAGGTGTTTTCATAATATTTAATGGAAAAGGGGAGTATGGGATGAGCAAAAGATGGGTTAAATGGGTGACTATGCCCTTGGCGGCAAGCTTGCTGCTAGCAGGATGTGAAAGCTCCACTCAGCCTGCGGCAGGAGGGGACACGGCTTCTACGACATCTCCATCTACAGTCAGCAGCGGTAAGCCCGCAACTTGGATTGCAGATCGAACCATTAAAGGACTACTGTTTATTGACAGCGATGACATAACGAAAGATATCAATCCGGAAATTGCTAAAAAAGTGAAGGAAATGACAGGGATTACGCTGCAAATGGAGGGTGTAAATTCACAGCATGCGATTGATGGACTCATTGCAGGGTTGGCTTCCAATGATTTGCCGGACTTCATCGTCTATTATCTGAACAACAGCGGCCGCCCGGAAATGCCCGTCATTTTGAAAGCCGCCAAAGAAGACATGTTAACCGATCTAACTCCTCTTATAAAAGGAACCAAGGTGTTCAGCAAGTACCTGGATGATAAGTATTTACCGCTGGATACGAAAAACGGTGTGATGTTCCGGCCGGAATTTAACGGCTCCAGCTATTTTGTCCATATGAACGTCCCAAGAGAAGGCGGCTACGAAGAACGCAAGTATGTTTCCGGCCCTTATATCCGTAAAGACATTGCCGAGAAGCTGAACGTTGATCCACGGAAGATTAACACAACCGATCAAGTGTATGAGCTCGCCCAGAAGATTAAAGAAGGCAACTTCAAGGATAAAAACGGTAAAGATATCACGCCGATTGGTCCTCGCTACTGGGGAAACAGCAACCATGAGAACGGCACGCTATTCAGCAGTTTAACCTGGGGGGCCATTGATCAAGGTTTCGACAAGGATAAGGACGGTAAAATTGTTCATGAAAGCAAAACGGAATATCCGCTAAAGCGCATTGAGTTTGTTCAGAAGCTTTTGAAGGAAAAATTGATGGTGCCGGATTATTACGCCATGCAGGAAAACAAAGCAACGGAAGGAGCCATTAACGGATCATTTGGTATTATCGGCGATATGCATAACTATCTGGAGTTCAATAAAGATATGAGCTACATCCCGCTAGGGCCTATTAATTCTGTGGATGGAACTTACCGGATGAACGTTGATTATAAGAGCGGGTATATGGCCTGGTCGATTCCAAAAACAACGAAAAATCCGCAAGACGTCGTCAAATTTGCAGATTTCCTGGCTAGTCGCGAAGGGAAACTGATCTGGCAGTACGGTCTGGAAGGGCGGGACTATACGCTGGATGCCAAAGGCAATCCATTGGTCAAAAAAGAAGTGCTGGAGCTTCGCAACAAAGATCCGAAGGCGGCCAAAGAATTGGGCTTTGACGGCGTAGGCAATGGCTGGGGAGGTTATCTCGGCAGTACGGATATCAACAGGCTGGGTGATTTCGGCGAAATGCAGTATGCTGATAGCGTCTCTCCGGAAGCTAATGAGACACCGCTGAAAATTGCCGACTACTGGGGCTACGATGAGAAAAAGAAAAACGCCAATATCAACGATGGTTATCGCCCGCTCTCCTTCATTAACGAGCTTCCAACGGGCAATGAGTTGAAGACGGCTTTAACCAACTATAATGAAAGCATCATTCGTGCATTTTACGCCAAAAGCATGGATGAAGCGCAGAAAATTCTAGATGCATCGAAAAAGCAGCTGCAGGCAGCGGGCTTGGATCAATTTGAAGCGCTGCTTCAGAAAAAAGACAGCGATCCTAAAACGAAAGTTATTCTCAAATAGTCCAAAGCTGAGTTGGGAGGCTGGCGCTTCCGCAGGAATAGCGGGAGCGCACTTCTAGTATGGGGAGAGATTAACGTGGGAAATGAATTCTATAAGCTCTCGGCAGGCGAGAAAATATTTAAGTTCGTTAATTATGCCCTGATTATTCTCCTGTGCTTGTCCATCGTGCTTCCATTTCTGAATATATTGGCGCTTTCCTTTAACGCTGGTAAGGACGCCGAAAGAGGAGGCATCTATTTCTGGCCCCGCGTATGGACACTGGAAAATTACCGTGAAGTGTTCACATCGGCTAATATCGGCAGAGCCTTTGCCATTTCTATATTTCGTACGGCTTTGGGTACGATTGCCGGCGTATTTCTATCCGCCATGGCTGCGTATACGCTAAAAAGCAAGACGATGCCGGGCGTCCGATTTTTTACGCTGATGGTTTTTTTTACCATGCTGTTCTCCGGCGGCATTATTCCTTATTACATGCTGCTCAAAAGCTTGCATTTGACGAACACCATCTGGGTCTATGTTCTTCCGGGCCTGTATAGCGCGTGGAATTTGATCATCATGCGGACGTTTTTCCAGCAGATCAGCATCAGTCTGGAAGAGTCGGCGAAACTGGATGGCTGCAGCGATTTCGGCATTTTCATGCGAATCATCATGCCGTTAAGTAAGCCTGTGCTGGCAACAATCTCCTTGTTTACGGCGGTGAGTCATTGGAATGACTGGTTCACAGGGGCTTTTTATGTCAGAACCGCATCGCTGAGACCGTTATCCACCTTGCTGCAGGAGATGCTAACCAAACAGGATGCCATTCGGGAGTCCCTGATGCAGGCGGCAGGCTCGTCCCAGTTTCAAATGCTCGAAAGGATACAGCTAACTGGTGATTCTCTGAAAATGGCGACGATTATTGTCGTTGTGGCGCCCATTATTGCGGCCTATCCATTTATACAGAAATATTTTGCAAAGGGAGCCATGATCGGATCGGTCAAAGAATAAACGGTTTGCAGCCGAATAATTGATGACCTTCGCCATGCCCAATGTGTGATAAAATGTATAAATATGGTTCTGTCGACGAACAGAGAAAATTGTTCATGTTGCGAGTAAGGAAGGATGATAATCATGGCGCCCAAAATCAAAGATGTAGCCCAAAAAGCGGGAGTATCCGTCACCACGGTCTCCAGAGTATTAAACGGAGAGAAGTACGTGAAGGACGATCTGAAGGCCAAAGTAAAACGAGCGATTGACGAGCTTGGTTATGCGCCCAGCCATATCGCGAGAAGTTTGGTACGGAAGAAAACGAACCTAATTGGCGTGATTGTTCCCGATCTAACCTCAAGCTTCTATTCGACGATCTTGAGCAGTATCGAGGAAACGGCGAGCTTGAATGATTACAACCTGCTGGTCTGCAACATTATCGAGGATACGGATAAAGAACTGAAATATTTGAATGTCTTTCATGAGATGCGTGTAGACGGCATCATTATTATGCATGAAAAGTTAAGTGAGGAAATTCGCAATTTCATTCATAAATTGGATATTCCCATCATTTTTTCTAGTGTAAGACCTGTCGATCATAAGTTTATTTCTGTCATTATCGATGATTACGAGGCGGCTTATGATGCGACCAAGTATTTAACCGAGCTCGGCCACGAGCGGATCGCTTTTATAGGCGGGGATATGCGAGACGTTACCTCAGGTCAGAATCGTTACGTAGGTTATCGGAATGCCTTGAAGGACCAACGTGTGAGAATCATCAACGACTATATCCGATTTGGCGACTATAAGACGCAAAGCGGATATGACATGATGAAGGAGCTGCTGGCCTGTGAACCTCGTCCTACCGCTTTATTTGCAGTGAGTGATGATATGGCAGTAGGCGCTATGAACTGTATTCATGACCATCAGCTTAAAGTCCCTGACGATATATCGATTATCGGATTTGATGGAAGCCAACTGACAGAACTTGTACGACCGCGGTTGTCCTCGATGGAGCAGCCCATTCAGGAGATGGGGAAAATTACGGTAAATACGATGATTGACATCATCTCGAATCCCGCCTCCAGTCCGCGGGAAGATTTGATACTGAAGCACAAGCTTGTCGTTCGCGATAGCTGTAAGATATATCCAAAAGAGAGATAGGCAGAGAACAGAGCGGAAGAGGGAGAGCGGCGTGAAGAAGTTTGATGCGGTAGTCATCGGCGATGTCAATATTGATCTCGTGGTAGTGGGCTGTAATCAAATCCCTCAACCTGGACAAGAAATTTTCGTAGATAACATGATGATGCATGTAGGCGGAGGCGCAGCTTTATTTACGATTGCATTAGCCAAGCTGGGGCTGCATGTCGCATTTGACGGTGTTCTTGGAAATGATGGCTACGGTCATTATATCCGGGAACGTTTTGCTGGATATGGTATCGATACCAGTATGGTCCGAACAAGCGGAACAAGTCGGACAGGGATCACGATAGCGATTAATCCCGAGCTGGATCGTTCATTTATTACCTATGTGGGATCCAATGCTGAACTGCATGTAGAGGAACTGGATTTAGGGCAAATCGCGTTAGGCAGACATGTGCATGTTACCGGCTACAGAGGGCGGCGCAACCACACGGAATTCGTGGCCATGGCTAAGCGATTAAAGGAAGCGGGGGCCACCCTTTCTTGCGATGTAGGTTGGGATGATACCGGAGAATGGTATTCGGGTGTTTTTGAGTTGATGCAGCATGTGGATGTTTTCTTGATGAACGAAACGGAGGCCCTCCATTATACAGGATTTGAGCGCATCGAGGATAGCTTAAGCTACATGTCGGGTTTCAGTCCTCATGTCGTCACCAAGCTTGGACCGCAAGGAGCGGCAGCGATGAAAGACGGTTTGCAAACGATGAGCCCAGGATTCCCGGTTGAAGCTGTTGATACGACAGGAGCAGGGGATTCGTTTAACGCCGGCTATATCTATGGTTTTTTGACGGGGCTGGATGTGGAGACATGCCTGCTATACGGCAATGTATGCGGAGCTTTGTCAGTTGGAGCTTACGGCGGCAGCACAGGAACGCCAGACCGTGAAGGGCTGGAAGCTTTTATCAGGCAAAACAGGTGAGGAGGATTCGGCATGCAGACTATGCACATACAAGGTGTAGACAAAGCCATTTCCCGATTGATCATGGGGACTGGGGATTTGAGGAAGTTAGAGGAACCGCAGAGGATGATGCTGGATGCTTATATTCGCGCAGGCGGCAATACCTTCGATACGGCACACCAGTATCGGAATAAAGAGGTTATTCTCGGCCAGTGGCTGGAGGAAAAGCAGCTGCGGGAGAAGGTTGTCATTCTCACGAAGGGCGCTCATCATGACGACGGCAGTCCCGGTCCTCGGGTGAATCCGCAGGCCATTCGCAAGGATCTGTTGGAGAGCTTGGACAGATTAGGCACGGATTATGTCGACTTGTACGCGCTCCATCGCGATGACCCTGATATAGCGGTAGGCCCGATCGTGGAAGAATTGAATGAGCACATTCAGGCATCACGCATCCGGGCTATCGGAGCTTCGAACTGGTCCTTTGGGCGTATTCAGCAAGCGAATGAATATGCTGCTTCCCATGGATTGATCGGATTTACATTCAGCAGCCCGAATCTAAGCCTTGCTAAGCCGAAAGAGCCCAGATGGGAAGGCTGTGTATCGGCTGATGCAGACACCTGCGCTTGGCATAGAGGCACTCAACTGCCGCTCCTTGCGTGGTCCTCGCAGGCTGGAGGTTTTTTCTCTGGCCAGTTTACGCCGGATAATCACGAAAATCCTGAAATGGTTAGGGTTTACTATAGCGATGACAATTGGGAGCGGTACCGCCGTGCGGCCAAACTTGCCGCGGAAAAAAACGTCAGCCCGATTCAAATTGCGTTAGCCTATGTGCTGAATCAGCCTTTTCCGACTTGTGCGATTATTGGTCCGAGGAATCCTGAAGAACTGCAATCATCGATTGAAGCTATGCATATTCCGTTTACGACGGAGGATCTTGCGTGGTTGAATTTAGAACGGGAGGATGCTGCGAAATGATTAGGCAGAAGCTGGCAGCCCAGTTGTATACGTTAAGAAACGAACTTAAACAGGATTTTCCGGGCGTGTTAAGAGAGTTGAAAAAGATGGGGTGGGCAGCCGTCCAAATCGACGGATTGCATGGGTATCCTGCCGCGGACATTGCGGCTGTCATGAAGGAAACCGGCTTGCGAACGGCAGGCATGCATGTAGGCTTAGAGCGGATGAAATACGATCTTGAGGCTGTATTGGAGGAAGCCAAATTATTCGATACGAGGGATTTTATCTGCCATTCCTTGCCGAATGGCCTGCAAAATCCGGAAGGCTACCTCAGCGTGCGCAACGATTTGCATCAAGTTGCTTCACAGGTAAGCGGCGCAGGCTACCGAGTCGGTTACCACAATCATGACTTTGAATTTCATACGACGCTGGATGGAAAATTTGCGCTCGAATATCTGCTGGAAGACCCGGCTGTTTATCCGGAAATCGATACGTATTGGGTCCAAAAAGCAGGTCAAGACCCGCTTTCTTTTATCAGCAACTACGCGTTCCGTATGCCGATTCTTCATTTGAAGGATATGACTTCTGACGGAAAACAATATTTTGCCGAGATCGGAACAGGACTCATCGATTTTGCGCCTATTCTGACATGGGGATTGCAAAATGGCGTTGAATGGTTCGCTGTCGAGCAGGATTATTGCCCAGGTAATCCAATGGATAGTCTGGCTATCAGTTTAGCCAACTTGTTAGAGCTGGAGAAGAAATTGGTTTAGGCCCTGTAATTCCCTTGGACACACACAAATAAGGACTGTCCCCCAAAGAAACTTTACTTCTTTGGAGGACAGTCCTTATTAATTTCCGCCCGAAGCAGCTTGCTGCTCGTTTTTCTGCTGCTTATGCGCCTGCGCGTCGATGACCTTGCCACCGCCGCTTTTGTCGCTCACGGCAGTGATCTGCATCGCGCTGCTGCCTTGGAAAATCCCGCCCTCCTGAACAATGAAGGAGCGGACATCGATGTTGCCCACCAGCACGCCGGAGCTGGTGACGAGGAGCTTGCCTTTGGTGTGGATGTTGCCTTTCACTTTGCCGGCAATGATGACGTCGCGCGCTTGGATGTTGGATTGGACGACAGCATTTTCGCCAATGGTGATGTCGCCTGCGCATTCAATGTCGCCATGCAGCTGGCCTTCAATACGAAGGCTGGCTTCGGACATGATTTTTCCTTCGCAGATCGTACTTGCCCCGATTAACGTGTCCGTTGTTTTCGTATCTATGCGCTTCGATTTCGAGCTTCCAAGCATTAGCGTTCATCCTTTCTATTGCTTATTAGATAAGGGGTGGGGTCAATGGGGACACGGTTTTTCTGTACCTCGTAATGCAGATGAGAACCCGTGCTTCGTCCTGTGGAACCAAGCAGGCCGATCAGTTGACCTTTTGTTACTGATTCTCCGCGTTTCACGAGCATTTTATTCAGATGCATGTAACCGGTTTGAATGCCACGCGAATGATCGACAATAATACGGTTGCCGTACTCATTGTCGAAGCTGGCTTCGATTACTTTGCCTGAAGCCGTTGCATAGACGGGATCACCTAACTCACCGTCGAGGTCAAGGCCCGTATGCATGGATGGCTTGCCTGTGAAGGGGTCTTTGCGAATGCCGAAACCGGAAGTAAGACTATGCGTGGTGATGGGCCAGAGGGTTGGCGTGATGCTGCGCAAATAGTCGGCTTCCTTCAATCGCGCTTCCGACTCGCTGAGATTCACAAGCAGTGCGTTGATATCCCCGACCAAGGAGGAAAGCCCTTGTTTGGTATTGCTCACAAGCTGAGTCACTTCCTGTGAAGTGACCGGGACCTCGTTGCCGCCAACATCCGAGTTGGAAGTAGAGTCACTTAATGCGGACAACTTTTTGCTTGTCCTGTTTGGTTCTTCTGATTCGCTCATTAACTGTATGACATGATCCAGTTTCTTAATTTCTTCGAGCTTGCTCTTAAACTCATCTGCTTGCTGGGATAAGTCAATCAAATTTGCTTGAAGCTGCTCAAGTTCATTATCTTTAAGTGTAATTTGATTAACTAGTTGGCGTTCTTGTCCATCGAACGTTCGCTGCAAGTTTTCTTTCGTTTGATGGGAGTAGGTATTCATAAAGTATATCGTGACAAAAAAACCAATCAGCACGAGCAGGATCACGCTAGGCACAATATACAAGCTACTGTGCGGCAGCTTAAATCTTACGGTACGGCGGTTGGCGCCCGGAATGATCATGAAGGTTAATTCTTTTTTACCCCAAATGAATCTCAACCGATCCTCTTCCTTTCCGTAATAAATGTCCCCCCTCCTTGATTGGATTGTATTCGAAAAGTAGAAGAGTCATGCCTAATTTATTAAATTGCAAGAATCAGCCAATGAATTACTTGATGCAGGACATACTAAATTTGGGTATACATTTGGGTGTAGGCAGGATGTCTCCGTTTCAACTTTTTTAGGGAAAATTACGTCTATAGGGAAGAGTAGCGCAGTACAAGAAGTGAAAGGAGTGATTAGGATGCTGAAAAAATATATACCTGTATTGGCGTTAGCTGCTATGACGCTCGCCGGATGCGAGTCGTCCGGAACGACGAACGGGGCTGTGAGCGTGTCCGATTCACCTCAGTCGACAGCGGCTGCAAGTTCACAACCAACGGCAGAACCAAGCGTACAACCGACGGATCAAACGACAACTCCCTCTGGCACACCCGTCTCCGGAACCAGTGATAAACCATCAAAAGTTGCGATGACGGGGGTGACGGCTGTTCGCTTGGCGGATGCCAAATCCGGCTGGATTGGCGGTAATGGGTGGATTGCACATACGGTGGACAGCGGTGCAAAGTGGCAGGTTCAATATGAAGGCAAAGGCGAAGTCAAACAATTGTTTGCTCTGAATGGGAAAGAAGCCTGGGCGAGTGTCGGGACGGAAGGCAGCTTGCTGAGCACTCAGGACGGAGGCCAACATTGGGCATCTGTCGGTCAAATGCCGAACGCCGCATTCTTTCATTTTGTATCGAAGGGGGAAGCGTTCAGCGGGAATGCACACACCGTGGATGGCGGCGTAAAATGGACGAATATGCCTGTACCTGAAGGTATTACAGGAGATGCTTATTTCCATGATGCCAGTAATGGTTGGGCCGTCAAGCAAGGAAAAGACACGGTGGAAGTGATGAGAACCCAGGATGGTGGGAAAACCTGGAACAACGTGATGTCCCGCAAAAGTGCCGCGGGCCTCACTGGCGCTGTCATTCGTTCCGCCGGAGCGAACGACGCTTGGATTGAGCTGATCGGGGAGTCAGGGATGACCCAAACCTCGTATTCCTTGTTCCACACGAAGGACGGCGGGAAGACCTGGCAGACGGTGCTCGCGAACAGCACCGCTGGAGGCGGGCCGGCCCCCGGAATCCCTGCAGGGGATACCGCAGGTCCGAAGAACACGGGCTCGAAGCCCGGGCCGCTCTACGTCGTAAGTCCCGACGTAGCCTTCATGGGCGGCCAATGCCCGAGCTGCGACAAGCCGAACTCCGTCGGATGGACGAAGGACGGCGGCAAAACCTGGGTGAACGGCAAAGAGACGTTCACCGGCTACGGCGAGCTTCTGCTGGGCATGGCAGATGCGAATCAAGGCTGGCTGATCACGAATGACCATGAGCAGCGGGGCGTGATGTACACCACCGGCACAGGTGGTGTGAACTGGACGAAGGCGCATACCTTCGATGCGCCGAAATAACAAAAAGCCTTACCGGAAGCTGATGGCTAACGGTAAGGCTTTTTCTCATCCATGAAATTCCAATCATTACGACCCCCTAACCACGGAGGTAGTGTTAGAATGGTATGTAGAGACTTGCTATATCTGCACATACACAGGAGGTCAGACATGCTAGCCCCTAAATATACGATTTCTACATTAGTCATCGCACTTGCCGTACTTATTGGGTTTACGGTGAAAAATCCGGAAAACATGGCGCTGAACGCGACATTGACGAATACGAACGATCATCAAACCATACCAAAAGAACCGGCACAATCAGCCGAATCGGCGACGCCGGAACCAACCCCCTCGGCAGCACCTATAATAAAAAGTACGATAGAGGCAACACCTTCCACGCCATCTCCGATGCGGACAGCGAAGCCAATAGCGAAACCATCAACGACGCCAAAAGCAGCAGCCTCAAGCTTATCGCCACCTGCGACTCTACCTGGTGAAGGGGAGAGTCTCCCAGCGGCGACACCTGTTGCAACGATAGAAGCACAAGAAAACATGGCACCGCAGGCAAGCCCGACACCGACAGTGGTCATAGCTGCGACGCCTTCAATAAAGCCTGCGATCGAACAAGTTCGAGAGGGAGATGACCCTGTTCCGGGTGTGAAGAAGGTGAATCTCGCCTCCGCCGAAATTGTGAAAATCAAAGAACAGTACGAACAAAAGGCGGCTTCCGATAGCAAGGATGAAATGTGGAAACGTAAAGCCGACCCTCTCATTATCGAAGGAATGAGCTTCCTTGGTACCCCTTACGTACTCGGAGCGAAGGGAGGCCAAACCAATGCGTTCGACTGTTCTTCCTTTGTCCAATATCTGTTTTCGGCCCAAGAGGTAAGCTTGCCTCGTGATACAGGTCAGCAAAGTGAACGAGGGACCGAGGTGTCCATGGGCGAATTGCGCGAGGGAGATCTCTTGTTTTTCACGACGCCCAAGCGCAAAAACAAAGAAGGTACCGAACAGATCGGCCATGTGGCGGTCTATATAGGCAATGGACTTATCCTGCATACCTTCCGTTCCGGCATCGGTGTAACGGTCTCGGAGCTGGATGCCGTTTGGAAAGATCGTTTTGTTAAGGCCAAGCGTGTGCTGTCTTAATGAATTTTCGCGGGGATGGCCTTGTTATAGCCCAGAAGCTCCGATACGGTGATTAACTTGTATCCCCTGTTTTTTAATTCAGGCAAAATAATCTTCAAGGCGGCGATGGTTTGCGTCGGGCCTTCAATATAGTCATGAAAAAGAACGATGTTCCCATTTTTTGCATTTTTCAGTACCGTGTTCACAATCCGATTGACCCCCGGTGTATCCCAATCCTTCGTATCCAGCTGCCAGCTCCACATGATCATTTTGTAGCCTTCATCTTTGACAACGGACACAAGACGTTCGTTGTAGAAGCCCCCAGGCGGACGGAACAATTGTGACCGCTGCCCTGTTTTTCCAACAATCAGATCCTCCGTCGTATTCAGCTCTTTCTTGATATTGGTGTTCCGCCCGATGTAGGCATGGCTGTATGTATGATTAGCAATCTCATGACCTTCTCGGGCTGTTTGTTCCAGCACATCGGGATAGAGCTGAATTTTGTTGCCGACGACGAAAAAGGTTGCCTTCGCGTCATACTGCTTTAGCAGTTCCAGAACTTGCGCCGTATATTTAGGATGCGGTCCGTCATCGAAAGTAAGGGCTATTACCTTCTCATCCGTATTCACTTCCCAGACAATTTCTCCACGGTTTTCATAGTAGCTGCGGTCTTTCTTAGGGGCGGCGCTGGCTGCTAATGGCTGCATCAAAAACAAGCAAATACACAAAGCTGCAATGATTCTCATGATGTCTCCTTCGTTGATTTGGTACAAGTAGCGTTTCCAATTCTCCTGAAAGGAATTCAAGATTTCGGCGGTCCACTTCCGTTTTCACTGCCATTGCCATTTCCGTTCCCGCCTGTCGTTCCATTTCCATTGAAAAAGGTCGTCGTAAGCGCCTTGATCTTTTCCATAAATTTACCATATCCGTAACCGGTCAAAAAAGCGATAGAAATGCGTGCGGACATGGAATCGCCGACCTGCAGCAGCATGATGCCGCTCTCGAACAAGACGATGGTGATGATCGCTGAGCCGAAACAGAGGATAGGCCGCATGAAGTACCAGTACATCCACTGTGAAGTCAGGTCGTGATAATGTTCGTGGAACATCCTGAGGCCGTATAAGGCTCCGCCCAAGGCGCCGGCAAAGCCAAAACAGGCATATTCATGATATAGGCTTACGTCAATGCCTAACAGCTTCCCCTGAACGGACCCGCTGCCGAGTACGGCCATCATCCAGAGACTGCCGATGAACCATGCGAGCAAATAAACAAAGATCGCCTGCTTACCGAATCGTTTCAAGGGGTCCAAAAAAAATCACCGCCCTATACATGGTTAATACCATTGTATGAGCGGTGTTGTTGATGATGCCTGCCGATAGGGGCGTTGATCGGATAACTTTAAGTATTGAATGATCGCTCTGGAGCAATCTTGGGCGCCGAATTTCTGATGCTTGCGGATCGTGATGCGGCGTTTCGAAAGCTCGGGATACTGCTCCAGCAACAGCTTGAACCAGTGATCGACCATTTCGAGCGATGTAATCATTTGACCGTAACCTTGATCCTGAAAATATTGGCAATTCATTTCTTCCTGTCCGGGTATGGGGCTGTAAAACAGCATCGGAATGCCTTTGGCCATAGCTTCGGTGCAGGTCATCCCGCCAGGTTTGGTGATCAATAGATCCGAAATGTCCATTAGTTTATTAATTTCATTGGTATACCCGATCAGATGGATATTCGGCTGCCGGAAAATCTCTTCCTCTAATAGCTGCTGGCGCGCTTTCTCGTTCGTCCCGAGACAGATGAGAAGCTGTATCTCCTTGCTCCAGCTGGCTAAATACGTTAACAACTCTTCTTTTTCTTCCTTCTTAAAAACACCCCAACCGCCGCCCATCACCATCACTGTAGGCATGGCGTTAAGCCCGAACTGCTTGCGGGTCTGCACTTTGCTATGCTCGAGATGGAAGTCAGGGTGGACGGGGATGCCTGTAACTTCGATGTTCGTCTCCGGTACGCCGCGTGCGATGAGGCGTTCTTGCACCTTCGGCGTTGATACCAGGTACTTGTCTACCGCAGAATCAATCCAAGCGCCGTGGACATCGTAATCGGTGATCACGGTGAACAGAGGCACCGTAAGTCCGGCACGTTTCAAACGTGAAACGATCGCGCTTGGAAAGGGGTGCGTACACACGATAATATCCGGCTTGAGCTGTTTGATAATCGCTTTGGTTTGGGAATAAAACATCCGGTGCAGGAAGAGTCCTGCAAAGCGGCCCAGCGACTTTTCATATTGATTGCGGTAAAGCATACCATAGAGTTTGGGTTGTGAAGTAACCGTGCGGCGGTATGCCGAGAAGATCCAAGGTGCAAGGGTAGGGTGCAAAAATGCGCCGAGCTCAAGAACGCGTGTAATAATTTCCGATGAGTTTTGTCTCAACTCAACGGAAAGTGCGTGTGCAGCTTGTGTATGACCTTTCCCGAAGCCCTCAGATAAGAGCAAAATCCGTTTTTTTCGCAAGGAACTCACCTTTCTTTGACAACCATATCAATCTTATTCGTAGATTAGACGTAATTTGCGGGGAAATCCCTGCAAGTTACCCGTTAAGCGTTGCTTTCAGCTTGGATGCGTAGCATTTGCGGCAGACGGGAACATAACTCTCATTGCCGCCGATTTGAATCTGCTCGCCATGGAAGATAGGCTCTCCGTCTTTGCAGCGCATGTTCATGATGGCTTTCTTGTCGCAGTACCAGCAGACCGTTTTAATTTCCTCAATCGTATCCGCCGCTGCAATCAATGCCATGCTTCCTTCAAAGAGTTGCCCCATGAAGTCCGCCCGCAAGCCATACGCGATAACAGGGATGTTCAAGTCATCAACAATCGTAATCAATTGCGCGACCTGCCCTTTGGTTAGAAACTGTGCCTCGTCCACAAGAATACAGTTCGGAGACTCTACTTGCGCCAGTTCAACCATGTCCAAAGTATCGTCTACCACAATGGCATTTTTTTGCATGCCGATTCGGGATACGACCTTGCCAACACCAAAACGGTCATCAACGACGGATGTCAGGAGGAGCGCTTTTTTACCTTGTTCTTCATAATTATGCGCAACGCGCAGTACTTCAATGGATTTGCCGCTGTTCATCGTACCATAACGGAAATATAATTTTGCCAACCTGGGCCAGTCCCCTCTGAAGATCTAGGATCGAATGGATGTATGACTATATGTTAAAAAAATAAGTAGCTGAAAGAGATTGAAGCTCTTCTAATTTCACGGCGGCCTGGAAACTTGTTTCCGAAGCCGGTTTGTCGCCGATCAGCGGCTGTTTCTTGTATATTTTACGAATATTGACTTCTATACTGCCTTTCACAGGCACTTCCGTAATTTGAATGCGATGGGGTTCGTACATTAAAACATGCATCGTGTCCTTAGCCACCGGGTTTGCACTTTGCAACAGCTCCTGAATGAGCTCATGATCCAAAAGGGATGGAAGTTTTTCTTTCATACCCGGGTTCGTTTCACAGTGATGAGCCACCGCTTTGGCGAGCAGCGCATCCATGGCAAGGAAGGGAGGGCTAAGGAAAATACGGTGGTCCTCCACGACCGCATGAATCAGCGCAGCCGCCGTTTCTTCATCTGTTTCTATATAATTGCCGCGAAGGCGCAGCTTACGGACGAGTTCGGAAGGCGGCATGAGCTGCTGCCCGGCATAGTGCGTATCCCGCAAAAAACTGTCCAGATGATCAAGGCCCATCAAGGAAGTTTTGTTCGTCAAAGGGCTGTCCTGATTCAAAATGGATACAATCGCTGCTGGAGAGATGCCATGTTCAGTCAGGATGTCGGCAATGGTTCCGTTCAGGATCAATCGCTCTGTATGTTGATGGTGGTCATACCCGAGTGTACGTTCCACCGCATGCGAAAAGGGCAAATGGCCGATGTCATGCAAAAGTGCAGCTATGCGAAGCAAAGGCTCGTCCGGGCAAAAATGGGCCATCAAGGACCACACACCAACTGTGTGCTCGAACCGTGAATGGGTCATTGGCGAAAAAAGCGCGGAAGCTCCGAAGTGATGCAAAAACTTCAAACGGCGTACCGGCTGCGATCGGAAAAGCTGGACTTCAACCGGATGGGCTGGTATATGCCACTTATAAAGGGGCTCCCAAATCATCCCAGTCGAAAAAGTATGCTGTAGACTCAAAGCAGCGTTCCTCCTAGGCTGTGGAATCTGGATGTATATTTCATTTCAGCGCATTAGCTATCATAGCATGAAACATAGAAAGTTCGCTATCATGAGCGTATGAAAAGGCAGCGTAAAACATGCACGGCAAACTGCGGATGCTTCGTTCTTGCGGCGCCGGGCGGTGGCAGATGAGCTTGTTAATTATGGGCGGAATCACGGTTTAAGTTGGAGTTCCTCCATTGAAAAATGAAGCGGACAAGGATACTTAGCCGTCACTTCCTTTTTTTAGGACTATCTTATAAAAATATTAAAATGAAAACCTTTACATTTAGATTGAACTATACTATTTCTGGTGTTAATATAATATAAAAAATATTGAGACTATTTCACCAATTTGTACTATTCAATATATTTCGGTGAAATAGGCGTCACCATGTTTCGACAATTTAATACTTTAAAGCGTACATTGGACAAAGTGTGTCCAAAAACCAGAAAAGAAAGGTTGCACAACATGACCAAAAACGGGTTACCTCCCAAGCAAGGATTGTACGATCCTCAGTTCGAGCGTGATGCCTGCGGTATTGGCTTTGTAGCGAATATTAAAGGTGTTAAATCGCATGAAATCGTCAAGCAAGCGCTTCGTGTACTTTGCAATTTAGATCATCGCGGTGGTCAAGGCAGTGAGCAGAACACAGGCGACGGAGCGGGAATTTTAATGCAAATTCCGGACGCGTATCTCCAAATTGCTTGTGCGGAGGAGAACATCAAGCTTCCTGCAGCAGGTCACTATGGTGTAGGTATGGTCTATTTGCCTCAAGATCTGGAGGCGCGCCAAGCATGCGAGAAAATCATTGAGCGCATTGTCAGCGAGGAAGGTCAGCAATTCTTAGGTTGGCGAACTGTTCCTACGGATAACAGCTCACTTGGAGAATCCGCGCAGTCGGCAGAACCTTTCGTACGCCAGGTATTTATTGGAGAAAGTTCGGATGTGGCGAGCAATCTCGATTTTGAACGGAAGCTATATGTCATACGTAAACTTTCTGAAAACGCTATCAAGTCATCGCTTCAGGATGCGCAATTTTACTATTCTAGCTTGTCTAGCCGAACAATCGTTTATAAAGGGATGTTGACGCCTAAGCAAGTCGACGCTTACTATGTGGAGCTGCAGGACGAGAAGGTTGAGACCGCGCTTGCGCTCGTTCACTCCAGGTTCAGTACGAATACATTCCCAAGCTGGGAGCGTGCGCATCCCTACCGCTATCTGATTCATAACGGTGAAATCAACACGCTGCGTGGAAATGTGAACTGGATGTATGCACGTCAGGCGATGTGCGATTCGGAACTGTTTGGCGAAGACTTCAAACGCATTCTTCCTATTATTGATACCGACGGATCGGATTCGCAAATGTTCGATAATACGCTTGAGTTTCTCATGCTTTCAGGACGTTCGCTGCCGCATGCGGCGATGATGATGGTGCCCGAGCCTTGGTCCAAACATGAGTCGATGGACGATGCCAAAAAAGCGTTCTACGAATACCACAGCACACTCATGGAGCCGTGGGACGGACCGGCAGCCATTGCCTTCACGGATGGCAGTCAGATCGGCGCTATCCTTGACCGTAACGGACTGCGTCCATCGCGTTACTATGTTACTACGGATGATTTCATCGTTTTGGCCTCAGAAGTTGGCGTCTTGGACATTGAGCCTGAGCGGATTTTGTACAAAGATCGCCTTAGACCGGGGCGCATGCTGCTTGTTGATACCGTAGCAGGCCGCATTGTAGCCGACGAAGAAATTAAAAGCGGCATTGCTAGCGAGCAGCCTTATCGCGATTGGCTGAACGAGCATCTTGTGTCACTCGAGGATTTGGACGATGCGCCTATCGTGCTTGGTTCCGATCATGACACGGTCTTGCAGCGTCAGCAAGCTTTTGGATACACATTTGAGCAGCTGCGTAAAATCCTTGAGCCTATGGCCAAAACTGGCGTAGACCCTATCGGATCTATGGGTACGGATGCTCCGCTTGCCGTGTTGTCCGACCGGCCGCAACTGCTGTACAACTACTTTAAACAATTGTTCGCACAGGTCACGAATCCACCGATCGATGCGAACTTCGAAGAGATCATCACAGCCCAGGGCACAACGATCGGGCCAGAGCGCAACCTCATAAGCCCTGAGCCGGCGAGCTGCCGTCAAATTCGGTTGAAAACACCGTTCCTCTCCAATGAAGAATTGGCGAAGCTGCGTCATATTCAGCGTGACGGCTTTAAGACGGTAACACTGCCTACCTTGTTCGAGGCTGCTCAAGGCACTGCAGGCTTGGAAAGCGCGATGCAAGCTCTTTATGCTGCTGCAGACGGGGCGATCCAAGATGGCGCTTCCTTGTTAATTCTTTCGGATCGCGGCGTGGACGGGCAAAAAGCACCGATTCCGGCGCTGCTGGCAACGTCAGGATTGCATCACCATCTGATTCGCCAAGGGACACGAACCAAAGTCAGCTTGCTTGTCGAATCGGGCGAACCGCGCGAAGTGCATCACTTTGCATTGCTGCTTGGCTATGGCGCAGGTGCGATCAATCCGTATTTGGCTTTGGAAACGTTAGATGACATGATCAGACGCAATCAGCTTGTGGGGATTGATCATGACAAAGCAACTTATAACTACATCAAGGCAGTGACTAAAGGCGTCGTGAAGGTTTTGGCGAAAATGGGCATCTCCACAATCCAAAGTTATCGTGGGGCGCAAATTTTCGAAGCGATCGGCCTCAGTCAAGAGCTTGTTGATGCGTATTTTACTTGGACCTATACACCAGTTGGCGGTGTAGGTATCGATGTTGTGGCTAAGGAAGCGGTGCTCCGCCACCAGCGTGCTTTTTCTGAGCAGGAGGGACGCGATAAGGTGCTCGATACCGGCGGTGATTTGCAGTGGCGCCGAGATGGGGAAGACCATTTGTACACACCGGAAACGGTGCATGCTCTTCAATCGGCGGTTCGTACGAACAATTACGCCCAGTATAAGAATTTTGCGAAGCTCATCAAGCGCGAAGATGAGAAATATATGGCTTTGCGCGGGCTGCTGACTTTCAAGGCAGGCCGCGGGCCGATTCCGATCGAAGAGGTGGAGCCGATCGAGTCGATTTTTAAGCGCTTCAAGACGGGAGCCATGTCTTACGGCTCCATCTCCAAAGAAGCGCATGAGACGATTGCGATCGCGATGAACCGCATCGGCGGCAAGAGCAACACCGGCGAGGGCGGCGAGCATCCGGAGCGTTTCACGCCGGATGCGAACGGCGACCTGCGCCGCAGCGCGATCAAGCAGGTGGCGTCCGGCCGCTTCGGCGTCACAAGCCATTATCTCGTCAATGCCGACGAGATTCAGATCAAGATGGCGCAGGGCGCGAAGCCCGGCGAAGGCGGCCAGCTTCCGGGCACCAAGGTGTACCCTTGGGTGGCCGAGGTTCGCGGTGTTACGCCAGGTGTAGGCTTGATTTCGCCGCCGCCGCATCACGATATTTATTCGATCGAGGATCTCGCAGAGCTGATCCACGATCTCAAGAATGCCAACCCGCGCGCACGTATCAGCGTTAAGCTGGTATCCGAGGTTGGGGTTGGCACCATCGCCGCCGGCGTAGCCAAAGGGAAAGCGGACGTCGTCCTTATTTCCGGCTACGACGGAGGAACGGGCGCGTCGCCGCAGACGAGTATTCGTCACGCGGGACTGCCTTGGGAGCTCGGTCTTGCGGAAACGCATCAGACGCTCGTGCTCAATGACCTGCGCAGCCGTATCACCGTCGAGACGGACGGCAAGCTGATGACAGGGCGCGACGTGGTCGTAGCTGCGCTGCTCGGCGCCGAGGAGTTCGGCTTCGCGACGACTCCGCTGATTACGATTGGCTGCGTGATGATGCGCGTGTGCCATCTGGATACTTGTCCGGTTGGGGTGGCTACGCAAAATCCGGAGCTGCGCAAGAAATTTGCCGGCGATCCGCAGCATGTTGTGAATTTCATGACCTTCATCGCGCAGGATGTGCGTGAGCTGATGGCCGAGCTTGGCTTCCGAACCATGGAGGAAATGGTTGGCCGGACCGATGTGCTTGAGTCCAAGCAAGCTGTGGCGCACTGGAAAGCCAAAGGCGTTGATTTATCGCCGCTTCTGCATCAGCCGAATGTCGGCGAGAATGTGGGCCGATTCTGCCAAATGCCGCAGGACCACGGCTTGGATCGCTCTTTGGATGTTACGAAGCTGCTTGAGATTTGCGAACCTGCGATTGAGCGTAAGGAACATGTGCATGCGAGCATGGACATCGCCAATACGAATCGCGTTGTCGGCACGATTGTCGGCAGTGAAGTCACTCGCCGGCATGGCGTAGAGGGCTTGCCTCATGACACGATTCGCCTTCACTTTAACGGCTCGGCGGGCCAGAGTTTCGGTGCTTTCGTGCCGAAGGGGGTTACGCTCTCGCTGGAAGGCGATGCCAACGATTATGTGGGGAAAGGGTTATCCGGCGGCAAGCTGGTCATTTTCCCGCCTGCCCAATCTGCTTTTGTCCCGGAAGAGAACGTAATCATTGGAAACACTGCTTTCTATGGAGCTACGGATGGTGATGCGTACATTCGAGGGATTGCCGGCGAGCGTTTCTGTGTAAGAAACAGCGGTGTGCGGGCAGTTGTCGAAGGCGTAGGCGATCATGGCTGTGAATATATGACAGGCGGGCGAGTTGTTGTGTTAGGATCGACCGGCCGTAACTTTGCGGCAGGGATGTCAGGCGGAATTGCCTACGTGCTGGATGAGAAAGGCGATTTTGCCGACAAGGTTAACAAAGAGATGATCCATCTTGAGCAGGTGGAAGAAGCTTTTGAAATGAACGAACTGAGAACGATGATTCAGCATCATGCGACATTTACGGATAGCAGCGTTGCCCACCGCGTCATACAGCACTGGGATGAATACGTTTGGAAGTTCGTGAAGGTGATACCGAAGGACTACAAGCGGATGTTTGATGCCATCGAGAAGGTGAAACGATCCGGGCTTGGCCAGCAAGAGGCCATCATGGTTGCTTTTGAGGCAAATATGCGGGATGTTTCCCGTGTCGGTGGAAACTAACGAATCGGAGCAGAAGCGTACGACGTAAGTTTTGCTGAAGCAAAACTCTTGGGAGGGACTAAACGTTCATGGGTAAACCAACCGGTTTTATAGAACATCGCCGTGAAGTGGCAACCGAAGCTGCTCCGCTGGTCCGTATCGGCCATTGGAAAGAGTTCGCGACACCGCTGACGGATGATAAATTGCAGACGCAAGGTTCAAGATGTATGGATTGCGGCATTCCGTTTTGCCACACAGGAGCTTTGATCAGCGGCATGGCTGCCGGCTGTCCGGTCAATAATCTCATTCCGGAGTGGAATGATCTCGTGTATCGCGGACAATGGCGGGAAGCGCTCGATCGTCTGCACAAAACGAATAACTTCCCGGAATTCACGGGACGTGTATGTCCGGCGCCATGTGAGGGCTCCTGTACAGTAGGTCTCAAAGACACGCCGGTTACGATCAAAAGCATCGAGAAAGCCATTATTGATAAAGGCTTCACAGAAGGCTGGATCCGGCCGGAGCCGCCTGAAGTGCGTACAGGCAAAAAGGTTGCCGTCGTAGGCTCGGGCCCATCCGGGCTTGCTGCCGCAGCTCAGCTGAACAAAGCCGGGCACTGGGTGACGGTGTTCGAGCGTGCGGACCGCGTGGGCGGACTGCTGATGTACGGCATCCCGAACATGAAGCTGGACAAAAAGTACGTCCAGCGCCGTGTAGACCTGCTTGAAGCAGAGGGTGTCACGTTCATTACCTCCGCGCACGTCGGGGTGAACTATCCGATCGAGAAGCTTCAAGAGGAATTCGATGCCATCGTGCTGTGCGGCGGAGCCACCAAGGGCCGAGACCTTCCGATTGAAGGCCGTGAGCTTGGCGGCATCCACCTGGCGATGGAGTTCCTCAGCAAGAACACGAAAAGCTTGCTGGATTCCGAACATGCCGACGGTGAATTTATTTCCGCGGAAGGCAAGGACGTTATCGTCATCGGTGGCGGTGATACGGGGACGGACTGTGTAGGCACTTCTTTGCGCCACAAGTGCAAAAGCGTAACACAGTTCGAGATCATGCCGAAGTCCCCGGAGACGCGCCCGGCGAATAATCCTTGGCCGGAGTGGCCGAAGGTCCTCAAGGTGGACTACGGTCAGCAAGAGGCTGCTGCGGTTCAAGGCCAGGACCCGCGCCAGTACTTAATCAACACGAAGAAATTCGTGGGAGATGAGCACGGCAACTTGAAAGAGCTGCACACGGTGCTGATCGAGTGGCAAAAGAACGAGAAGGGCGCGTTCGTCCCTGTGGAAGTGCCCGGCAGCGAGAAGGTGTATCCAGCGCAGCTGGTCCTGATCGCGATGGGCTTCACAGGACCGGAGAACACGGTGCTGGATCAGCTTGGCGTCGCCAAAGACGAGCGCTCCAATGCGAAAGCGGAATACGGCAAGTTTGCGACGAGCGTGGAAGGCGTTTTTGCCGCAGGTGACATGCGTCGCGGGCAAAGTCTTGTCGTCTGGGCGATCAATGAGGGGCGTGCGGTGGCTCGCGAGGTTGACCGTTATTTGATGGGTTCGTCGAATTTGCCATAGGATGGTAAATGTAGAAAGGAAGGCCCCTTGGTTTAGGCTTGGGGCCTTCCTTTTTGTATGTTGAGCTGAGCACTCCACCCCATGAAGGGTGTGCTGCTATGGATTGAGCGGTTCCACCCTGGTAAGGGAGCGGAACGGAACGACGGGGCTCTATTTCATCGAAATAGGCTCCTTTTCGCGCGGAGGGGAACTGTGGGCTGCTATTTGTCCGTTTTCCTAAAGAAAACGTGGTTAGGCGGTCAAATAAAGCCCTGTAGTTCCGCTTGAACGCGAAAACGGGTTGAACGGGCTAGAATAGTGGCCTGTAGTTCCTCAAGGTTATCTCGTTGGCTAACTTAACAAGCGTATCGATATGAGGTTACCCCAACCCATCCGCCAAGTGTCTCTGTCCCCTATGTCTAACGGACTGAGCCGACCTTATTTCCCGTATTTCGGCCGGATACAAGTTCTAACGGACTCAGGAGACGCTAACAGCCTTGTATTAGCTTAATCCTGCTCTAAAATTCACAGTTAACGCCCGCCCAGTCCGTTAGTTCCAAATAGGATGCCGAATCTCTAAAGTAACGGCTTCTGAGTCCGAACCGCCGCCTACTGAAACCGCCGAATCGCCGGCACATAAAGCACACTGGCGACAATGGCCAGGCCGATCGAAGCGAACATCGTGATGGTGATCACGCCGCGTGGTTTCTTTTTGAGTGGCGCATCAATGTGCATAGGAACATGCCCCTTCTGTTAATTCCTTAGGTTGAGTAGATTGCAGCTAATCAAAAAGGTGAACAATTCGTGAGCATCATGTACAATAGAGGGAACAGGTTAACGTTGGACGAGCACGGACGCCTAGAATCGAACCGGAATTGGAGGAAGCACATGAAGAAAGAGGATCTCATAAAGGCGGCAGAACTTTATGCGCTTCTGGCCGAGAATGGCGAGGGCACTCTCGAGTTTGATGCGGATGAGCCTATAGGAACGCAGCATGTGATTGCTCTTCAAAAAGCAGTCTTGCTGCTCTCAAGGCAGGTCGCCGATCTTCAATCTCAGCTTCATGAGCACCTTGAGCTCCATAACAAGCAGCAGGAACAGCTGCTTCGGCAAATGAATCACCAGATGGAGCATAAGCTCTATGAACAGATCATTCACCGGGTTGCCGGAAGACAGGACGCCTCGGTGGAAGAGGAACGGACAGAGCTTCAGGATGTTGGAGCAACGCCATCAACAGCATTGGCTCTAATTACGGAAGAGCCGTCACCGGTGGAGCAGCAGCCTACTTATTCCCGTGTGAAAAGTTACCGTAAGATCCGCAAGAGAAAAAAGGGATTTCTGGAGAGACTTTTTGAATAGTGATAAGCGGTTTGTGTATCGCTTATGGATCAGTCGGTTGCGGTGCTCGCGGTTAGCTTGAGCGACGAATCTCAGCAACAGGTCCCGCCGGCACGTTCCCAAGCAAACACAACAGCGATACAAGATTCACTCTTGTATCGCTGTTGTTCGCTTTTAAGCGGTTTAAATCATACCTTCCTCATGCGCCTTCTTGGAAGCCTGCACGCGGTCTCGCACGTCCATTTTGGAGTAGATGCTCGAAATGTAATTTTTCACTGTACCTTCGGACAGGAAAAGCTTTTCGGCAATCTCCCGGTTGTTCAGCCCGTCAGCGATGCAGTGCAGCACCTGCACTTCGCGCTCGCTCAGTCCGTAAGCGTCAGTGCGAGCCGGCTCCTCGCTGGCCGGTCTTGAAACCTCCGTATCGCGAACGGTTGGCTCAGCAGCGCCTTTGGCTTGCTGGACGAGCATTCTCGCGATATCCTGCGGGATGAGGGTGCCGCCTTGATGCACCCATTTGATGCCGGCGGCCAAATCCTTCGGATGAATGGCCTTGAGCAGATAACCTTCCGCTCCCGCTCCCAAGGCGTCGACGACGTAGGTGATCTCCTGGAAGGTAGTTAGGATAATGACACGGATTTGCGGCCAATTCTCCTTAATTTTTCGCGTTGCTTCGACCCCGTCCATAACGGGCATATGAATGTCCATCAGGACGACATCAGGGTGATGCTCTTCGCACTGCTGGATGGCGATATGGCCGTTCTCGGCCAAGCCTACGACTTCAATGTCCGGGTCCATGCCCAGCACAATGTGGAGGCTTTCTCGTATTAAATCCTGGTCGTCGACCAGGAGCAGTTTCAGCGGGACGTGGTTCATACGGGACTCCTCCTAGCGTAACTTGAGCGTATCTTGCTTGTGTGTTGTTAGGCATATTGTATCATCGACTGCTAGCAGCTTGGAAGAAAGCTTTTAAAAAGAAGGCAAACGCTTAGCGGGAATGAAACATTCGACAACGGTTCCTTGACCGACGGTTGAACTTACCTGTAACGTTCCTTGCAGCGCAAAGATCCGTTCCTGCATGGCATTAATCCCGAAGCCGACTTTAAGCTGCTCGGTGCCGATGCCATCATCTTCGATGCGGATACCGACCCCATCATCCACATAATTGAGCTTGATTTCGACGGTGGTGGCGCGGCCATGCCGTTTGGCATTCGTTAAGGACTCCTGGAGACAGCGAATGAGTGAAAGCTTGGTTTGTTTCGGAATCTCAAATTCCTCCCCGACCGTCGTGAACCGGATCTGGGTGCCGGTATGGAGGGCGAACTCGTTAGCCAGCCTCGTTAATTGCTGCGAGAGCAGCATATCGCCCTCTTTGGGCACCATTTGATGAATGCTGCGCCGCACTTCTTCCAACCCGTTGCGGGTTACACCCCGCAGGACGTCCAGCTTTTCTTTGGCTTTGTCAGGCGCAGCCTCTATTAAATAGGAGACAGCGTCCATGCCCATGATGACGGAGGTAAAGGTGTGCCCGACGGTATCGTGCAGCTCGCGAGCCATCCGATTGCGTTCCTCCAGCAGAGTCAACTGCTCGATTTGGTTGGCGTACTGCTCTAAGGCATTATTTTGCTCATGAATAAGATAGTATTGTCGTTGATTTTCCGCTAAAAGCTTTTCCGTCTTCTCATTAGAGGTGACAACTCTCTGCAAGCTAAGGCCGATCGCGAAAAACAACACCGCATTCAGGATGATGCTGAACAGCTCGCTAACACCCATATCCATATCCCGATGAAGGACCAGGAAATAGGCAACAGGCATTGCGACAAGCGAGATTGGGGCGGCCCACCAAGCATTTTTTCGATCCGTAAGGAATCCAATGACCATTAATGGGCAATTAATAGTAAGGTAGGCATCTTCTTGCATCCAAGATAGATAGATTTGTAGAGGAATACCTGTTAGCAATACGGAAATCGGGTACATGGTTGTGTTAATGTAAGTAGGTCTCCAAAATAAAAAAGGAATACCATATGATAGAAGCAGGGCTAAGATGGTTAAAAAGATATTACTGTGCTCGTTTTCGTTCATATGGAGCAGCGCGTAAAGCAGGCCAAGCAGTACAGAGCCGGTCAAAACGATAAATAAGGACCACTCCACGCCATGCCACGGTCTTCTTTGGATCATAGAGGAACTCCTTCTAGGTAAAATCGTATAAGATCATTGTACATAATTGTTGGGAAAATCCATAGTGAGCGCAGTCATATTGTCAACAGCATTCAGGTATGACTCTTATGACTTATAGCGGTAAGGAGCGATTTAAGATGGCGGCAACAGTCCAGGATCAATCACCGATTGTACAAATTGAGCGGATAACCAAACGAATCGGTACGAAGACGATTATTGATCAATTAACGTTCGACGTCCCACGAGGGGAAGTTTTTGGATTTCTAGGACCGAATGGGGCCGGTAAAACAACAACGATCCGAATGATGGTCGGACTCATGTCGATCACGGAAGGAGATATTCGGATTGGCGGTTATTCGATTCGGACGCATTTTGAACAAGCGATTCGCCATGTCGGCGCGATTGTTGAAAATCCGGAAATGTATAAGTTTCTGAGCGGCTATCACAATTTGGTCCATTACGCCAGAATGTTTCCGGGAATAGGAGAGGACCGCATTGAAGAGGTCATTGAGCTTGTAGGTATGGAAAACCGGATTCATGATAAGGTGAAAACCTACTCTTTGGGCATGCGCCAAAGGCTCGGTATTGCGCAGGCCTTGCTGCATAAGCCGGATGTGCTGATCCTGGACGAGCCTACGAACGGCCTGGATCCAGCCGGCATTCGCGAGCTGCGCGATCATTTGCGCAAGTTGACGCGCGAGGACGGCATCTCGGTTATTGTATCCAGTCACCTGCTGGCTGAGATGGAGCTCATGTGCGACCGGGTTGCCATTATACAAAACGGGAAGTTAGTTGATGTTAGGTTGATCAAAGAGTACACCCAGACGGACTGCAAGCTCCATGTGGCTTTTGAAGTGTCATCGCCGGATAAGGCATTGGCTTTGGCAGCTGAACATGCTGTGAAGGCTGAGGCGGATGGCGATGAACTGATCCTGATGCTGGATAAGGAAGAAACCGCTCTATGGAACAAACGATTTGTAGAGGCAGGCATTGCGGTTTACGGAATCCGTACGGCAACGAAGTCGCTGGAGGATCAATTCTTAGAGATGACGGGGAGTGATCCGATTGCTTAATTTAATCCAGAATGAACAGATGAAAATTTATCGCAGGCTGCGTACTTGGATATTGGGATTGCTGCTGATCGTTATTGTCGTCTTGGCTGGTCTCGTTTATCATCCGGGTACTGACGCAGGCGATAAATGGAAGGTTAGTGCTGTAGAGACGATTGAGCATAATAAGAAAGAGCTGGAAAACAACGATCTCCCGGACAAATTCAAACAAGAGATGAAGGAAGAAATCGCGCTTCAACAATACATGCTGGACCATAATTTCCCGCCAACGGAGAACACGCTCTGGGGCGGAGTCAGTAGGGCCTCTGGCATAATCCTCGTAGTGACACTGTTTACCGTCATTATTGCCGGTGATATGGTGGCCGGTGAATTCACTTGGGGAACGATCAAGCTGCTGCTTATTCGTCCGGCGAGCCGGGCCAAAATTCTTCTCTCCAAATATATAACAACGCTCCTGTTTGCTGTGACCCTGTTGATTGTCTTGTTTATCACGGCTCTCATTGTCAATGGGTTCCTGTACGGCTTCCAGAACCTTGGAATTCCTCACCTGAGAGTGGATGCAGGGGGGCAAGTGCATGAAGGGAGCATGCTGGTGTTTACGCTAGCTACTTATGGGCTGAAGCTGATTGAGCTCGTGATGATTGTTACGCTGGCGTTTATGATCTCGACCGTATTCCGAAGTGCCTCTTTGGCCATCGGTATCAGTATCTTCATCATGTTCGCCGGGCAGATCATTACCATGCTTCTCTTAAGATACAGCTGGGGCAAATACTTCCTTTTTGCCAATACGGATCTTACCCCCTACTTAAAGGGTCAGCCGCTTGCGGAAGGCATGACACTTGGATTTTCCATTGTCGTTCTGGTTGTCTACTATTTACTGTTCATTCTGCTTTCCTGGGAAATATTCCGCAGACGCGATGTAGCGGCATAAGCAATTAAGGCTACCCTAAGAAAAGGCTGCCCCTTGGTCAATTAATGACTTTGGGACAGCCTTTTTGCGTTAGCGTCTTATTTATTTCTTGATATACGATTGAATAGTGGTTGGAACTTCTTGCAAGGAACCGAGCTGGTAGAAAGCTCCTTGAGGCTTGATATCGATCGTTCCTGTGTTGTAAGCCCAGTCCTGTTCGACAGGAATGTGGATGGAGTGGATCCCCGCATGGAGGGCAGGCAGCACATCCGTTTTGACGGAGTTGCCGATCATCCACGTATGTTTGCGATCAAATCCCTGCTCATGCATAATCGTTTCCATAAATTCCTTGGTCTTATGCACCGTTACGAAGATTCTGTCGTGAAAATAGGTGTCCAGACTTAGGTCCTTGACCTTTTTCATTTGTATCGATGCATCGCCGCCTGTGTACAGGAAGAGCCGATGGCCATCATGCTGCAGCTGATCGAGCGTTTCGTTCATGAGCGGATAAGGTTCGACCGTGTATTCATACACGGTATGACCTAACTGCATCAGCCATGATTCTTCTTTGACGCTCATTATCCGGTTGAAGTGCCTGCTAAACCATTGATACGTTTCAACAAATGACTTGGGAAAACGATCGGGCATGAAGCCATGGATATGAATGCCGGCGAGATCAATTTGGAGCTGTTTTTGTTTAATGTCTTGCGCGTTAAGCCCATGTCCGGAAAACCAGGTCAACATGAGATCAACGAACTGGTCAATGACGACGTCAAAATATTTATTGCAATGGACTAATGTATCATCAAGATCAAAAAGTATCGTTTGTTCTTTCATAGGCGCTGTCTCCTGCAGTTAGAAATGAATTTCCAACCATTATACCATGCTCTTATCTCCTCTCCTAGGGGCAGCTTTGATGATCCATTTGCTTACATCGCAATGGTATTTCCTTTGTAAGTGCCATTTGTAGTGGAAGCAGGAGGATTCATATGGCTATCCGGCTCGTTTTTTGGCTGAGGTTGAGATGCTGGAACAGCGGATGTTGTTTCCATTTTGCTGTTTCCTTGGAATTGCCCGCCTTCTTCAATAATAAAGGAAGCAGCGCTAATATTGCCATGCAGTGAGCCTGTTGACGTTATGGTCAGTTTGCCTTTGGTGGTAATGTTGCCATGGACATTCCCTGCCAGAATGACATCTCTGGCTGAAACATTGGACTTCACAACGCCGCGTTCCCCGATGATGACATCCCCGGCACACTCGATATCCCCTGTAATCCCGCCTTCAATACGAATGCTAGCTTCGGATTTAATGCGTCCTTCAAAGGTGGTCCCTTCTCCAATCAACGTATCTGTCGTATTTGGATTCATAAGGTTTTTCTTGGATTTAAACATGGTGTCTAGTCATCCTTTCGATTCGCTTTGAGATATGGTTTAGGATCAATGCTTTCTCCATTTTTGAGCACTTCATAGTGAAGGTGCGGGCCAGTGCTGCGTCCTGTGGAACCAACTAGGCCTATGGTACTACCTTTGGTGATGTTGTCTCCATTGTTGACAAGAATTTTATTTAAATGCATATACCAAGTGCGCAGGCCCTTGGAATGCTCGATGACGATGTTATTGCCGTGGTAAATATCCTTGCCGGTGCTGACGACTTTTCCATCAGCGGTGGCGTAGACGGCATCATTCTCCCTGGCCCCGAAGTCAATGCCGGAGTGGAAGCTCGGGCTATGTGTGAAGGGGTCGGTTCTATAGCCAAACGTCGATGTGACGATCTTTACATTCGTCGGATACAGCGTTGGCGTTATAGCGAGCTGGTGTTGTTTATCGGCAACCTTTTGTTTCGTTTCGGTTAAACTGGTTTGCAGTTCTTTCACTTCGCTGTTCAGCGCTGTAAAAGAAGCGGATGTCTGCTCGCCGAGCTGCATAATAGCTTCCTGAGAAGCTGGATTGGGACTTCCGCCTATTCCGCTCGTGGCAACAGGGGGAGTCTGTTCCTTCGTAGATTTGTTTTGGCCAGATGCTGTCGCGCTGGCGACCGCTTTGCCGGTTTCGTTGGCATCGAGACCCGAGATGGATTTGAGATCATTCTCGAATTTTTTCATTTCTTCGACTTGCGATTTCATCTGCTCCGCTTGCTGGGACAGTTGAATGACTTCATTTTGCAGCTGTTCAATTGTTTTGTCTTTCGAGGTTAAGGTCGCGTTCCATTGCTGGCTAGCTCCGCTAAGTTTAGCCTGCAGCGCATTGGCTTTTTTCGTGGTTTGCGCGTGCAAGGCATACGTAATGAGGGTTATAAGGAGCAGCAGTGAAAAGCAGGCCGCTGCGATATAAGCGAATAAATGGGGTACTCGAAACCTGACGACCGATTGATTGGCATCCGGTATGATCACCAGCGTCAGTTTTTTGGGCTTCCATTTGAGCTTCATAAAGGCTAATTTGTCTCCTTATCGTGGTTGAATTTGGTAAAGTCTATCTAACAACATCATTCGTCATGATCCGATAAAAACCTTCCTTATACCTACTGGTCCTAGTCAAAATGAGTCGAAAGTAGGAAGGAATAGTGTCGGATATAATCGAATGTTCTTAACAATTACAGGAAAGACAGCAGATTTGGAGTGGAGGCACGCATGATTAAGCTTGCAGGTATTGATATTGGTAACGACAGCATTAAGCTGGTGCTCGATGGGTCCAGGGATCCTTTAGTCATCCCGAACATTATTGCGCCGGGTTACGAAAGGCACATTTTACAGGAAGAGGATTCCCCTTGGAAAGCGCTCGACGTCATGATTTACAGTCCCTCTCTTTCTCAAAGAAATCAGCGTTATTTCGTCGGTCAGCTTGCGCTGGAACACGAAGACAACCTGGAGCTGGAAGACACCGATAATAAAGCGGTTTCGGATCAATCCCTTATTGTCGCGCTTACTGCGCTGGCCTACCAAGGTCTCGCCACTCAAGCTTTCAACAGCGGTTACGGCGCCGTGGATGAAGTGGAGTACACGCTGGGAACGGGGTTGCCCGTTCGTGCATTTGCGAAGTACAGTCAACAATTCGAACAGAGATTACTTGGCGAGCATGAAGTCACGTTCCTATCCACGCCGCAATTCCATAACCGTAAAATTAAAGTATCCATTCGCAAAGTGGCTGTTTCCATTGAAGGAGCCGCAGCTATTTTCCATCTGGCCACCCACGACAGTTTAATGGTGAAGGACGAAGAAATTTACAACGGTTGTATCGGCGTTTGTGAAATTGGCGCATTAACGACGGATTTCCCTGTTATTAAACGGATGGCGATTGATAATCATTTCAGCCATGGCGAGCAAATTGGCATCGCTACGTATCTGGATGCGATCATTCGCGATGTGGAAGATGCTTACAGCTACGTGTTTCCAAGCCGAGCCAAGCTCGTGCAGCGTATTAAGCAACGCGATTTCACGATTCAATTGCTTGGCGAAGGTCAAGTTGACATCCGCCCGATCGTGGATCAGCACTTCCGGCGCGCAGCATTGCGCATGATCGAGATGATCAAGAAACGCTGGCGCAAATATCCTGACATTCAATGCTTCTATGTCATTGGCGGCGGCGCTTCAGCCTTGAGACCTTACATTCAAGAGGCGGCAGGTTCACTTAAATTACGTTTCGCGAACGATAGCGAATTCCTCAATATGCATGGCTACCTGAAGGTGGCCAAAAGTCGGTTAAACCAGGCAGCTCCTGTCTAAACCGAGCAAGCACCTGTGAATCGGGTGCTTTTTTTTATGCCCGCTTTCATTTGCCGGCTTCCACTTGTTTCAGTTGGCTCACCTCCATATAAGTCGTCAACGAGGCCAGCAGCATGCAGATGGCGAAAATGATGGCGCAGACGCTCCCGATGGCCGAATGGTATTTGCTGAACATAAGTCCTACCATCAAGCATAGAGCCGCAAGGATCATCAAGGCATTGCCTCCCCAAAGCCAATGCTTGTAGGATACCCGCTGACTGAGCTTTCCAATTTTCTGAGACGCTTGCACACCGGAATTCTGACTGCTTGGCGAGCTGTCTTTCGTATCGGCTGGATTGCCCAGCTTGCGTTTTTTTCGGGCGATAGCGATAACCATAATGACGATCACCAAGGGCTGATAGGCTAGCGCGAAAACTGGAGCGCTGTAGTTAGAGAACGCTAATAGATCTGTTGTGTTTCTGAAGGACAATAGCGTGGTCATCACAATGCACAGTGCAACAGGTTTGTTAATCGTCGGGTAGTTGCGTTTATCCAGGATGGCAGAGATACCTAGCAGAAGCGCCATATAGATCGTAATCATTTTACAAGCCACCGTTGGATACCAGATCATCAAGATGATGAGATCAACACGATCGAGAAAGTCCGTGACATGAATTGTTTGAACCAAATTGTAGATGGGATACAAGAAATTCCCGGGCATCTTGGGTCCAAGAACAACCAAGATCAGGAAAACCGCCATGGTGAGCAGGAAAATGCCAAGCAGGGAGCCATGTCGGATGGAAGACCTGACTTGGTTGGAATTGCTCATCATATGAAGAAAAGCCCCGAGAATGAAGATATCTCCTGCACTGCCGATCGTGAGTACAGAGCTTGCGGCAACATGCTGAATCGGCATGGTCATGGCAGGAGTAACAAGCTGCAAATATAACTCATTCGACAGCAAGAGCGGCATGCTTAGAACTGTAACGACAAAGAGAGGGTAGAATAAATCATTCACCCGGGCGATCACTTCCACGCTGCTTTTGCCGAAATAAATCAGCAGCAGGCAGGGCAACAGCGTTAATATTTCAAGTGGTGTATTGTGAAGCAGGAGCGTTGTACTAAACCTGGATACGGAAGAGATGTCGCGCATCACAATTTGCCAGAAATGAAATATCATAATTAGATTCACGATGGTACCGCCAACACGGCCCAACAATTCTTGTGTAATTTCAAAGATATGTTTTTGCGGATAATGTTTCGTGATGTAGCCAAAGAAGCTGGCCACCCCAAAAACATAGAACACAGAAGGCAAATAGCTGTACCAAGCATCCATCTGTGAGATACGGATCAGCACATTTTGCAAGGTGAGAATCCCTCCGCTTGTGATGACAGAAGAAGCTAACCAGGAGAGTTGCCGCTGATTGATCACTTGTTTTCGATCCATGGTGAATACCACCCTTTTCCCTTAATGCTTATCCCTCAGATGCCCAGTAATCTTGCAAACCAAGGGGAAACGGTATGAATAAAGAAACGCGAAGGCATAGGGACTTTCCAATGCAAGTACTTGCTGAAGAAGAGGCCCAGGGTGAGAAAAGTAAAAAAACCATAGGTTATCTTGATCGAGCCCTTCTCTTGCCTTAGCATCCTGCGATCGATAAGAAGTGAACCTGCCATCGTAATCAGAAAACATATCATGAATATGCGATCCAATAGGTTACATCCCTTCTTTAATAACATTTTTGTTGATCAGGCCGGTTTCTTCAATGGAAGCACTGACGTGAATGCGGAACTCCGCATCCTTGAAATAAGCTTCCCAGTTCGCTTCTATACCATTGTTCCACTCATACGGACGGCTTCGCCAAACAGTCAAACCGAGATGGGCAGAGTCCGTTCCTTCTTTTTGCATTTGCTTAACCGCCGCCTGAATGGACTTGATGATTTGTTCCGCAAATTGCTTCTCAACTTTCCGCATCACTTTGGCTTTGTTCAGATCCAGATTCGCTAGGTCTTCATTCACTGAGCCGTTGGCGTCGACGAGGATATCGAAGATGACCTTGTCTTGTTGAAGCTTAGGTTTGATCTGCGTTTGTCCTTTCGTCACAGTGATGGAAATCTTGTTGGCGTTTCCCTCTTCTGGCGGGAAGGAAACGAGATATTCCTTCACATGATTCCTCAGCCACATGAGCCCTTCTGCCTCGTGGTCCTTGTAAATGCCAACCAAGCGGTCGCCTTTAAATTGTCCATACCCAATCATTTGAATTTCATGGGAAGGTTCCTTGGAGGCTTGCGATTGTTTTGGTTCCAAATAAGTCAGGATTGGATCGCTGTTGAAGCTCAACGTAATGCCAATATCCTTGGTGGAAGTACCCAAGGACTGCCTGGATTTCGTCAGCTCCCGAATGACTTCAGCGGGAAACCGTTCGAATTTCGGCTCGGTGTTCAGCAGGTCATAGCCCTTGCCTTTGGTTATGACCAGGAAGGATGTCATCCGGCTTTCTGGCGAGCGTGGAACGGTGTCGAAGATCGCACCAATGCCTTTTTTGGCCAATTTCTCTCCAATTACGATCGTCCTCCGATGGGAGAGAAACAAACGGCGCGACATGCGCATCTGGAGCCTTGTGTTGGCTTCGTGAAACGTAGCTCCTACATCGGAGTCGATGTAGTAGCTCTTGCCGCCGGCGGTGCCTCCTCCTCCGCCGCTTGCACCGCCCATAGAACCGGGGAGAGGCAGCATGTAGGATACACGAAGTTTGCCGTCATCCTCCAAGTCGACGGCAGACGTGAGAACAAACGCGATGTCGTTGGTTTCCGTTCGATCCCAGCAGCCTGTCAGGCAGACAATTAGGAGGGGGAGCGGTAAGAGCTGGCATAGCCGTCTAGGATGAACCATTCTGATTGCCCTCCTCACTGGAGTGATGCTTATGCTGGATCGAGCTTCCGTCTAGGCCTCCGTCCTGCATGATCTGTTGGCTGAGTTTGTCATCCATGCGGTGAGCATCTTGAACGGGCAAGAATTCCGGACGTTTGGTAAGATCCCACCAAGGGGCACGAATGAATACATCCTTCATATCGCCCGAGGATAGCGGTCCGATAGGTGACAAGTAAGGCACGCCAAAAGAGCGGAGGTTCGCCATATGTCCGATTAAAATCATCAACGAGAAGAAGATCCCATAGAAGCCGAAGACCGCTCCCGCCAAAAGGATGGGGAAACGCAGCATACGAATGGCGATGGCGCCGTTAAAGCGCGGGATTGTGAAAGAGGCAATCCCGGTAATGGAAACAACGATAACCATTGGCGCAGAGACAATCCCGGCTTGCACGGCTGCCTGTCCTACGACCAGCGCCCCCAAGATGGAAACCGCAGAACCAACCGCTTTGGGGAGTCGGATGCCGGCTTCGCGCAGCGCCTCGAACGTTATCTCCATGATGAAGGCCTCTACGGCCGCGGGAAACGGTATGGCTTCTCTGGATGCCGCGACGCTCAGCATTAAGGTCGTTGGTAGTAGTTCTTGATGGAACGTCGTTATCGCGACATACAAAGCAGGTGTCGTCAGCGATAAAAAGACGAAAACATAACGAAGGAGCCTTAGGAGAGAGCCGATTTGGAACCGCTCATAATAATCCTCAGACGTCTGCATCGTTTGGATGAAAACAAAAGGCACGATGAGCGCAAACGGCGTGCCGTCCGTGAGAATGGCCACCCGTCCCTGCACCAAGGCCCCGGCCACAACATCAGGCCGCTCCGTATACTGCATCTGCGGGAAGGGGGAATACGCATTGTCTTGGATCAGCTCTTCAATCATGCCGGATTCCAGAATGGCATCGATCTTGATGAGCTCCAGCCGTTTGACCACTTCCTCGACAAGGGAGGGCATCGCCAAGTCATCCATGTAACAGATGACGAGATTGGTGTTGCTCTCTTTGCCGACGCACATGGATTTCATTTTCAGCCTGGGCGTCTTCAGCTTGCGGCGGATCATCGAGGTGTTCGTGCGAATGCTCTCCACGAACCCCTCCTTCGGTCCGCGCACGACGGTCTCCGTCTCCGGCTCTGCAACGGAGCGCTTTTCTGTTCCGCGGATGCCGAGCAGGATCGCCTTCGCGTTTCCTTCAACGAGCAGGGCGGCGTCCCCGCCCAGCACGGAAACGAGCAGGTCTCCGTAATTATCGGAGATCTGTGTTTGGGAGACGGGGAGAATGGCGTCTGCGATGCGCTGGACGGACGTCTCTCCGCCGCCAATCAGCATGAGCGACTTCATCGTGTCATTCAGCAGTTGGGTGTTCGTGAGCCCGTCAACGAATAACAGCAGTGCGGGGATGTTCGGCTCAATGTCAAATTGGCGAACGACGACATCGGAGCAGTCCTGGAAAATGGCTTTAATGAAGGCATGATTATCATCCAATAGCAAAGAGAGCGGTGTTTTCTTCAACTCTTCAATGAATTGATAGTCCAGCGAATCATGTAGACCTTTTTGCTCGCCACTGGAATCCTCCTGCTTGTTTGATGTGCGCTTGCGCAGGATGCTTTTCATCAATGGATTGGATGTTTTGACCATGCGAATGGCACCTCCCGCCAGAATGATCATAGGAATGCGTTTATTATTCTCTGCGAAATGAAGGATTTTATTACGAAAGTTGGAAAATTTTATTGTGTCCCTGACTTGAAGGCAGATCAGTATAGAGGGAAAGCCCTTGGCAAAAGCTAACGTGACAAGGGATTAGAAGGAAGTTTTTCGCGCCAGGAAGAGGGGGTGAGGCTCGTGATTTGGTTGGTTGGTGTACTGCTTCTTTTCATTTTTCAGACAGCTACAATATTGATTGGTGAGTACAAAAGACCCGCCAAGACGGTGGCTTGGCTGTTCGTATTATTTATTCTCCCGATCATCGGTTTCCTCATGTACTATTTCTTGGCGAAGGAATACACCCAGCGCAAAACGGTTCGACGCAAAGGGCGCCGTAGAAGTTCTGAAACCAGGTACCAATGGCTGGGCATGGGAAGCCATAACCAGGAGAGAATCGAGGAGCAGCACTATCAGCTCTTAGAGGACTCACGGCTATGCGGGTTGCTTCACAACATTCCGGGCTCGGCCATTTCGCCGAATAACCGTGTGAAAGTGCTGACCAATGCGGATATCACGTATGAGGCGATGCTGGAAGCCATCGAGAAGGCCGAGAAGCATATTCATTTTGAATTTTATACGATTCGGCACGATGCCATAGGTAACAGATTTCAAGAAGCGCTCATTCGCAAAGCGCTGCAGGGGGTGAAGGTCCGCGTCATTTATGACGGAATCGGCTCCTACTCACTTTCGTCAACTTATATAAATAGATTTAAACAGGCGGGGATTGAGGTTTATCCCTTTTTGAGACCACTTATTGCGTTTTTCGATAAACGAATGAATTACCGTAATCATCGCAAAATCATTGTCATTGATGGATTGGTTGGTTTTGTCGGGGGTATTAACATCGGAGACGAGTATCTGGGAGGGGATCCCAAACTTGGCTTCTGGCGTGATACGCATCTTATGCTGCATGGGGACTCGGTGTATTATTTGCAGACGACTTTTATGACGGATTGGCTGTTCGTAAGCGGGGAACGTTTGGCTGATGAATCCATGTATCCAGAGCATCACGAATCGGAAACGTCCTTGGTTCAAGTGATTTCAAGCGGCCCGGACGCTTACTGGGATGCGATACAGGAGATGTTTTTTGCGGGAATTGTCGCGGCCAAGAAGCGGGTGTATATGACGACACCCTACTTTATTCCGGATGCAAGCATAACGATGGCGCTCAAAACGGCCGTTCTCAGCGGTGTGGATGTCCGCATCATCCTTCCTTACAAAGCAGATTCCCGTATTGTTCAATATGCCTCCCGCTCCTATTTATTAGAGCTCATGCAAGCAGGGGTTCAATTCTACCTCTATCGGAAAGGATTCATGCATGCCAAAGTCATGATCATCGATCATATGATGGCGACCGTAGGAACCGCCAATGTGGATATGCGCAGCTTTTTTAGCAATTTTGAATTGAATGCGGTGATGTTTAATCAGGACGTGATTGATCGTCTGGAAGATGACTTTTGGATGGATTTAAAAGATAGCGATGAGTTGAAATTGGCTGAATTTGAGCAAAGATCGCGATTGGAGAAGGGGAAAGAAGTGATTGCCCGACTGTTATCACCTTTATTTTGAGGAGTTCTATACAGAACTACTAACTAGCCGAGTTGGGCTAAAATCGCGTCCAGATTTTGGAGAGGGACCCCTTCAATCAAGTCGCCGTACTTCTTTAACCGGTCGAGGACCGTATGCAAATTGAATTCACGAGGGCTAGGACGCAGTTCAACCTCTTTCCATAACAGGGGAGTGGAGACGGATGCGTCTTTTTTGGCGCGCGGCGTATAGGGGGCAGAGAGTGTTTTCCCGTACCAATGTTGAAGGTAATCAATATAGATTTTATCCCCGCGGTTCTTCTTAAACCGTTCGATCGTAAACAGATTCGGGTAAATCTTGACGACATACGAGGCGATAAAATAGCCGATTTTCCGCAGCTGCTCGAACGTGTAGCCAGGCTGAATTGGAATATAAATTTGGACGCCTGTGGCGCCGGAAGTTTTGGCAATGGACTGAATATGCAGCGAGTCCAGCACCTCGCCGATGATATGCGCGGCTTCCATAATGCGCGGCTCTTCCTCCAAAGTCGGGTCGATATCAATCAGCCACTCTGCCGGCAGCGTACTGCCAATATAGTGAAAAGAGGGGTGGAACTCCAAACAAGCCAGATTCCCCAGCCAAAGAAGCGTAGATAAGGAGTCCAAGTTAACGTACTGAATGCCATCGAGCGGAGCTAACTTCACGAAGCTAGGTACCGGATCAGGGGCGTTTTTTTGGTAAAAGGACTTTTGATCATACCCGTTGGGGAAGCGGATGGTCGTTAAGTGCCGGTTGCGGCAGTAACGCAGCAGGTAGGGTGACAGCTCGGATAATTTGGAGAGATAATCTCCTTTCGTTATGCCTGCTTCAGGCCATAGAAGCTTATTGGGGTTGGTGATGGTCAGTTCATGACCTTCCACAAGCAGTGTTCCTTTGGTTGTGACCGCCATGTGTATATCCCTCCTGCACATTGTTTAGTTCTGATTATTCCCTCCAGGACGAATTCTCAAACTTTCGGGGCGATTCCGTGTTCGAAGTGGTTGACAAAATTCGAAGAATAAATCATAATAATAAAAGTAAATAACAAATAGTAAGTAACATATGAAGTGGAAGAAGATGCTGTTTTGTTATTAAGTTTATTTTATACTATTATACTAAATCACATATGATGGAGGAGATTTTATATGAGTAACAATGCGGTAGAGAAAAGCAATGCTTTCCTGAAAGCTGTTAAAGAAAGACGTACGTACTATGGACTAAGCAAAGGCACAGTGATTTCTAACGAACGCATTCAAGAGATTGTGAACGAGGCTGTGAAATACACGCCATCCGCTTTTAACTCACAAAGCGCCAGAGTTGTTGTCTTGTTCGGCGATCAATCCGATAAATTATGGAGCATCACCAAAGAAACGTTGAGAAAAATCGTACCTGCAGGCAGCTTCGCGCCGACAGAAGAAAGAATTAACGGCTTCAGCAACGGTTCCGGTACGGTTCTTTTCTTCGAAGATCAAACCGTTGTGGAAGGACTTCAAGCTCAGTTCGCCTCTTATGCCGATAACTTCCCGATTTGGTCGAACCAATCTTCCGGCATGCTGCAGCTCGTTATTTGGACGGCACTTGAGCAAGAAGGTCTTGGTGCCTCCTTGCAGCACTACAACCCGCTGATTAACGATGAAGTTGCTCAAACATGGAATATTCCAAGCGAGTGGAAGCTGATTGCCCAAATGCCATTCGGTAAACCAACTTTCGTTCCTGGCGACAAAGAGTTTCAACCGCTTGAGGATCGCGTAAGATTTATCTAATCGCTAATCACGCTGGATTCCCCCTTTCATTGTCAGATGACAGTGAAGGGGTTTTTTTAATTTATTTTTAAAAATAATCAAACCGCCTATGCCTGAGCTACGTTACCTTAAGTAGCAAAAATAAGGAGGAGTCATCGCGCATGGTTAATGTGAAAAAAGTAATCTTATCTTCCCTTGTATTATTAGGGCTAGCAGCAGGCGCTACGGCTTTATCAGCCGCGGCGGCGGAACCGCTGAACGTGAAATCCGAAACGGATATTGCGGGAGACTTGGGCATTCTGCAAGGAGACGGCAGCGGTTTGACCGCGGAATATTTGAACAAATCGACGACAAGACTGCAAGCGGCGGTGATGTCTCTGAGGTTGAAAGGTTTGGAATCCGAGGCGCTGGCTTATAAGGGGACTGACAACTTTAAGGATGCAAGCGGCGTTTCCAAGGAGAATCAAGCGATTCTTGGCTATTTGAAAGCGAATCCCGCTCTGGGCTGGCAAGGAACGGGTGCCGATACTTTCGAACCTATGGCCGGTATTACAGCGCAGCAGTATTACAAAGTTTTGCTGGAATCCCTTGGCTACGGGCAAGGCACTGATTTCCAGTACGATGATGTTATTACGTTTGCAGCCAAAAATGGTTTGTCCAAGATTGCTGGTGTGCAATCATTCAAGAACCTACATATCGCGGCCGCTACGATCGAGGCGTTAAAAGCGCCAATCAAAGGGTCATCCAAAACACTGGCGGTAGACCTAAGCGACAAAGGCAAAATTAATGCGAGTAAACTAAGCAGTCTCGAAACTCCGGCGCTTGACTTGAAGATGAGCGATACGTTAGGAAGTTATTTAACAGATGCCAAAGGGATGACTTTATATTATTTTACTAAAGATGTAGCAGATGTTAATTCTTGCGTAGACGCTTGTTTGGCGAACTGGCCGATTTTCAATGCCAATAATTTTACGGTTCCCGCTGAGTTCAGCGCGGCCGACTTCGGCGTTTTCACGCGTACTGACGGCAAGGATCAGCTCACTTACAAAGGGTGGCCGCTCTATTACTTCGCGAAGGATCAGAAAGCGGGCGATACGGTTGGCGATAATGTAGGCAAAGTCTGGTTCGTGATTAAGCCTTCGAATGGCGGAATTGCGATTGGCACGAAGCCTGATCTTGGCAATTATTTGACCGATGCTCACGGGATGGCGCTGTATGACTATGATAAAGACACGAAAGGCGTTAGTAATTGTTCGGGCAAATGCTTGGAGAAATGGCCTGTTTTCTACTCAAGTGCAATATCCGCCCCTACGGGAGTGAACTCGGCTGATTTCGGCACCTTGGTCCGCGCAGATGGCAGCTTGCAAACGACGTACCAAGGATTCCCGTTATATTACTGGGTAGATGACAAGAAAATGGGAGACACAACAGGACAGGATGTTGGCCATGTTTGGTACGTGATTGATCCTGCAAAATTTAGTGGCACAAAAGCTGTGAATTCCTCTGTAAAAACAAGTAAATCCGATGCGCTAGGTACTTACTTAGTCGATCAAAACGGCATGGCTCTGTACTTGTTCACCAAAGATAAAGCTGATCCTAACTCCTGCGTAGGCCCTTGTTTGGTAAATTGGCCGATCTTCTACGACGAGAACCTGACGGTTTCCGCGGATCTTACTTCAAGTGATTTCGGTGTGCTGACGCGAGCTGACGGTAAAAAGCAAAGCACTTACAAAGGCTGGCCGCTTTACTACTGGGTGAAAGATCATCTTCCTGGTGAAACGACAGGACAAAATGTAGGCAAAGTCTGGTTCGTTCTCGACCCGGCCAAGACAGAAGCAAGATAAATAAGACAGCTTTCGAACGCTCCGGCATGCTGGCAAGCTCAGCGATGCCGGGGTTTTCTTTTTCTATAAATCTATTGCCAAGACAACATGCGGGGAGATAAGGTAGTAGTATTAACTTTATTTCCACTCGGAGTGTGCCGAATATGCGAAATCGAACGGATGCCGAACTCATGAAGTTGGTCTTGGGTAAGCACCATCCTGCATTGGAAGAGCTTTACGATCGTTATGCAAAGCTTGTGTACTCCTTTGCGCTGAAGTCCTTGAAAGAGGAACAGGCGGCTAGAGAAATTGTTCAGCTTGTTTTTACGCGGCTCTGGACGACGGAGAAGGGATATGACGCAAGCAAAGGCGGCTTTGTAAATTGGATTATTACCGTTACGAGGAATATAACGATTGATTATTTAAGGAAGAAACGAAGACTTGAGCAAGTGGTCCGTTTTGAACCCAGAGAATGGGAACATTCCCTTGTTTCCGACGCTCCGGATCCGGAGTCCGTGATCTCGCGCAAATGGATCGGGGAGCAAATTCACGAGGCATACGTGCATTTGTCCGAGAGCCAGATTCAATTGATCGATATGATGTATTGGCAAGGTTATTCGTTAAGTGAGATAGCCTCTCAAACCAACGAGCCGGTGGGCACGATCAAAAGCCGTCTGCATCAATGTTTAAAAATACTTCGTAAGCATCTGACATCACTGAGGGAGGGATGACGTCATGAAAGAACATGAAACTGTCGATTGCAATGATTTGGTCAACTATTTGACCGGCGATTGCACAGAGCTAGAACGCACGGCTTTCGAGCGGCATCTGCGAACTTGTGCCAGCTGCCGCGAAGAATTAAGAGACCTGCAGGATGTTTGGCAGGCTTTGCCTTTTGAAATGGAAGAAGTGGAGCTGCCGCCGGACCTAAAGCAGGAGGTCATGCAGTCCATCTTGCCACCGGCTAAGCTTAAGACGATAACAAGTAAGAAAAAACGGTCATACAAATGGATATACGGGTTGTCCGCTGCGATTATCTTAGGATTGGCAGTAGGCATTTGGTGGAGCAGCCAACCGAAGAATTCAGCCCTATCCGCGAATCCGGGTTTAAGTGAGCCGGCAGAAATCATGCATACGTTCCAATTAAAGTCCGTTGAGAGTACAATGCCAACGGCTTCAGGGACGGCATGGGTGCTTCAGAACGGCGATGTGCACAACGTGGTCATTAATTTGCAAGGCCTCCAAGAGACAAAGGGAGATATGGCGTACCAAGTATGGTTCAACCGGAACGGGAAGCGGTACAACTGCGGAACACTGCGCGTTGATGAGAAAGGCACAGGGGTGTTGACTTATAGCATTCCGGTAAAAGGCAAGGACTTTCAGATCGACTCTTTCGGCGTTACGCTTGAGCCCGATCCTAACGGGCTGCAGCCGCGCGGGAAGAAGATATTGGGCACCTCCTAGAACGCTGCCTATGAAAACGAATAAGCCGCCTTATGAACGTACGGGTTCATGGTGCGGCTTGTTCGTTTATGCGTGCCGCGGGATGAGGTCAAGGGAACTATGCGGCGTTATTTAACGGGAAATAAGCGTGTGAGCCTGCGAAGGGGAACTGTGATCTCTTATTTCGCAACTATAGGCGAGATTTTGGCTCATTTCGCTGAAAAAAGAGCCTGTAGTTCCCTTCATATGCGGAATCCGCGATTTTTGCCAAAATAGCGCCATGTAGTTCCCGACATGAGGGCCTTCTCCATCCAGTGCCCGGCGCCGATAGTTAGCTGTCTTCCTCGGCGAAATTGGGAAGGCGTATAAATCGGGGAATTCCTTGACAAGACAGGGCAAATTTCAGATGATGGCTTCAAATGCCAAGGTGTGACTTGGCGGAATCGTCATCAGTGAGGAGAATGAGATTGTGTTGTTATCCATATTGATCTTTGTTATCGCAGGGCTAGCGGAAATTGGCGGGGGTTATCTGGTTTGGCTATGGCTGCGGGAATCCAAGCCTCTGTGGTACGGTATCGTGGGAAGTATCATCCTCATCGTATATGGGGTTATTCCAACCTTGCAGAGCTTTCCCTCCTTTGGTCGGGTGTACGCTGCTTATGGCGGAGTTTTTATCATACTAGCGGTATTATGGGGGTGGGTCATCGACAAAAAAACACCGGACCTTTACGACTGGACCGGAGCGGCAGTCTGTGTCATCGGTGTTTCCATCATGTTATGGGCGCCCCGGGGTTAGGGGCTGCTTCAACGGTAATCTGCTCATTCTTATAGTGTGGACAGAAATACAAACGTCATGCAGCCCCTAGGTAATAACCTTCAACCACAGATATAGACCAAGTAAAGTGATGAGCAGCGTAGGGATGGTAAGCACGATACCGATTCTAAAATAAGTCCCCCATGTGATCGTTACCCCTTTTTTCGAAAGAACATGGAGCCAGAGCAGTGTCGCCAGCGACCCGATCGGTGTCATTTTAGGACCCAAATCCGACCCGATCACATTGGCATAAATGAGAGCTTCCCGAATCACGCCGTCAGTCCCCGTGCCATTTACCGCTAGTGCGCCAATCAATACGGTCGGCAAATTATTCATAATCGAAGAGAGAATAGCGGACAGGAACCCCATGCCTACAGAGGCGGCCAACAAACCATACCCCGAAATAACTTCAATTACTTCTCCTAATGCATCGGTTAAGCCGGCATTTTTTAAGCCATAAACGACGACATACATGCCAATTGAAAAAATAACGATAGCCCATGGAGCGTCTTTGACGATCTGTTTCGTTTGGATAGCCTTACTGCTGCGGGCAAGCAGGAGGAAGACGAGCGCAGCGATTCCTACAATGAAGGAAACAGGGATTTTAACGAACCCGCTGGCCAAATATGCCGCTAGAAGGACACCCAGAATGACCCAGGACAGTCGAAAAAGCCGAGGATCTCGAATGGCGGCAGATGGATCTTTGAGATGAGTCCCGTCATAATCCGCAGGAATATCTTTTCTGAAGTATAGATACAGCACCAGCAGGCTTGCTCCTAATGAAAAAAGGCTGGTGACGAACATCCGGCTGGCATAAGTCGTAAAATCAATATTGAAAAAGTCGGCCGAAACAATATTCACCAAATTGCTGACGACGAACGGGATGGAAGTTGTATCCGCGATAAACCCGCTGGCCATGATGAAGGGGAGAATCATTTTATCCGGAAATTTTAAAGCCCGAACCATGGCGAGCACAATAGGCGTCAAGATGAGCGCAGCACCATCATTGGCGAAGAAGGCCGAAACTGCGGCTCCCAGCAGAATGACGTAGATGAACATGCGTTTGCCATTGCCCTTGGCCATACGCGCCATATGCAGGGCTGCCCACTCGAAGAAACCTATGTTATCTAGGATGAGCGAGATCAGAATAATGCCGACAAAAGCCAAGGTCGCATTCCAAACGATCCCTGTTACGGTGGCGACGTCCTGCAGAGAAACAACTTGAAAAATCAGTGCCAATAAGGCGCCTGCCGAAGCGGAGTAGCCGATATTGAGTCCCCGTGGCTGCCAGATGACGAATGTAATGGTAAGTAAGAAAATAAAGACCGCCAAATAAATCATGTGTTCCTCCCGACTCGGATTTCTTCAACATTTTCATAGTTCCTCTATCATTTGTCAATGCTTAAATCAAAGATTTGATAAAGGGGACCAAACCGTACCTTTAAATCGAAGTAGTGTGTTAAAATGATGTATCTTATTTTCGAGGTGCAGATATGTCCAAAGAACGATTACCCAAAGCGGTCTACGAGCAGCTAGCTTTATTTCGATATCAGATCCGAAAGTTTATTCATTTCAGTGAGTCAGCGGCGAGAGCGCATGGGCTCACTCCGCAGAATCATCAGTTGATGCTGGCGATCATGGGGTTTCCGGGGCGGGATTATGCAACGCCAAAGGAGCTTGCCGAGCGCTTGCAAGTTACTCCGCACGCCTGTGTGGAATTAATTAACCGTTGTGAACAGCTTCAATTGGTGTATCGTGTGCCTAATCCGGATGACGGGCGGAGCATATTTATCCGTTTGTCGGAGTCCGGCATGCGCCTGCTGGAGGACCTTTCAGAGATTCATATGAATGAATTGATGAATATCGGGCTTTTGGAATTCCCTGAAGAGGATTAATGTTATATAAATTAACATTAAATTAAATGATCTTCCTTCATCGTTTGAAAATTAGGTGTTTAAATGTTATGTAAATTAACATAACGACTTGATTTTTATCGCAATGCGATATATATTTTGTAGTAAGTAAGGATAATTGGTTTGCGGTGATGTCACTTTTCTTACATTTATACAAAAATTAATTGCGTGCATCCTGCACGTTAGCGCTGGTGAACCAACATGACAACGAACAAAGTGAAAAGCGTCTGTCCCTATTGCGGTGTTGGCTGCGGAATTGTGCTTGAGGTATCCGGAAACCGCGTGCTCAAGGTGACGGGTGATAAAGAGCATCCGACTAATTTCGGCCGTTTGTGCACTAAGGGCAATACTTGTGCGCAAGCTATCGCAGAGTCTGGGCGGATGGAATACGCATATAAACGTTTAGCGCGTAAGAAAGAACCTGTCAAAACCGGGATGGCGGATGCCATCAAGGAGACGGCGAAGCGTCTGCGTTCTATTGTTGACAAGTACGGCCCGGATGCCATGTCTTTTTATGTGTCGGGCCAAATGTCGCTGGAGGCGCAATATCTGGTTAACAAGCTGGCGAAAGGCTTTATCCGAACCAATAACATTGAATCCAACTCCCGCTTATGTATGGCTAGCGCAGGCAGTGGCTACAAGCTGTCGCTCGGGGCGGATGGTCCGCCGGGATCGTATCAGGACATGGACCGCACGGATTTGTTTTTCGTCATTGGCGCCAATATGGCGGATTGCCATCCCATTCTCTTTCTGCGAATGATGGATCGGGTGAAAGCGGGAGCCAAACTGATTGTGGTGGACCCCCGCCGTAACGCGACAGCAGACAAAGCAGGGCTTTATATGCAAATTAAACCTGGGACTGATCTTGCGCTTCTGAATGGCCTGCTGCATTTGCTTGTAAAGAATGGCCATACGGACCCGGCTTTTATAGCGGAGTTCACGTCCGGATGGGAAAGTATGCCGGCATTCCTGGAAGACTACACGCCGGATAAAGTTTCTGAACTAACCGGCATCCCCGAAGCGGACATTCGTCAAGCGGCATTATGGATTGGCGAGTCGCCGGAATGGATGACGTGCTGGACGATGGGGCTGAACCAGAGTACACACGGAACTTGGCATACCAATGCCATCTGCAACCTGCATCTGGCAACAGGCGCCATCTGTCGACCAGGAAGCGGGCCCTTCTCCCTTACGGGGCAACCCAACGCCATGGGGGGCCGGGAGATGGGATATATGGGCCCTGGATTGCCAGGGCAGCGATCTGTGCTGGCGCCGGCCGACAGGGACTTTATCGAAGATATGTGGGAAGTACCGCGTGGAACGTTGAAAACCGAAGTAGGCACAGGCACAGTGTCCATGTTCGAAAGCATGCGGGCCGGAGATATCAAAGCCTGCTGGATTATTTGTACAAATCCGGTCGCGACAGTGCCTAACCGCAAGAATGTGATCGCAGGCCTTGAGGCCGCTGAGCTCGTCATCGCGCAGGATGCCTTCTATGAAACAGAGACGAATCCTTATGCGGATATCCTGCTTCCCGGTGCTTTGTGGGCGGAGACCGAAGGCGTCATGATTAACTCCGAGCGGAATTTGACGCTGATGGAGAAAGCGGTCGAGCCGCCCGGCGAAGCGATGGCGGATTGGCAAATCATCGCCAAGGTTGCTTGCGAGATGGGGTATTCCTCTGCATTCACTTACACGACCTCGGCGGAAGTGTATCAGGAGATTCAGCGGGCGTGGAATCCTAAGACCGGCTACGATATCCGGGGAGCCTCTTATGAACGGCTGCGCGAAAAACCAGTGCAGTGGCCGATTGCGCCGGACAGCCGGAATGATCGCAATCCGATTCGTTACTTGAATGATGGGGTCAGCCAGCATTTGAAGGAACTTACGGATGGAACACGTCCGCGCATCGTTTTTGCAACGGAAAGCGGGAAAGGGATATTTTTGGCCCGGCCCTATTTGCCGCCGGCGGAGATGCCGGACTCCGATTACAGCTTCGTGTTGAATACGGGCCGGTTGCAGCATCAATGGCATACCATGACGAAGACGGGCAAAATACCGACGCTGAATAAGCTGAACCCCGGTCCCTTTCTCGAAATTCACCCTGAGGATGCCGAGTCGCTTGGCGTCAAGGAGCAGGACAAAATAGAAATTCGTTCGCGTCGCGGACTTGCCGTTCTGCCTGCGGTCATTACCGATCGCGTGAGGCCGGGGAACTGCTTCGCTCCTTTTCATTGGAATGATGCATTCGGAGAGAAGCTGGCCATTAACGAGGTGACAAGTGATGCGGTTGACGGCATCTCTTTTCAACCGGAACTCAAGTATTGTGCGGTTTCACTAGCTAAACAGAAGGAGGAAGTGAAGATGGCTACGATGGCACCTATCGATACACTTGCAACGATGCTCGGCATTCAATCCTCACCGCCGGTGGCGCTGGATAATCATGAGAAGATGTATCTTTCCGGATTTTTGACAAGTCTCCGTGCGGAAGATTCACGTCAGGTGCCAGGTATTCCTGTTCTGCCTCCTACAGCGCCTTTGGAGGCATCCAAACGGTATTGGCTGGATGGTATGCTGGCTGGTATGTTCTCTCGCACTTACCTTCCAGAAACCATAGCGCTGCCTGTAATAACGCCGGAGACCCCGCCGGAAGTGAAAGCAGCAGAAACAACGCAGTCTGATAAAGAATCGGTGACGATACTGTGGGCCTCCCAAACAGGGAACGCAGAAGGGGCAGCTATCCAATGCGCGCAGACAATGCAAGAAGCCGGCTACAACGTGCGTCTGATGAATATGAACGCCTATGCAATGGCCGATTTAAGCGCGGAACGTTACGTTTTCTTCTTGGTTAGCACGTTCGGTGCCGGAGATCCGCCGGATAATGGGGAGAGCTTCTGGAACGCGCTAAAAGGAGAAGCAATGACACGTTTGCCTGAACTGCATTACTCCGTCCTGGCCTTCGGGGATTCCAACTATGATCTGTTTTGCGGCTTTGGGCGCAATTTGGATGCGCGTTTGGAGCAGTTGGGCGCTAAACGCCTTAACGGGCGGGTCGACTGTGATACGGATTACGAGGAACAAGCCGCAGCGTGGATGAAAGCCGTTGTGACGAAACTAAGTGAACCGGCTGCTACGGTTACAACCGAAACCCAAGTGACCTATGACCGCAATCATCCTTTAACTACACGAGTAGTAAAGAGCAGGCTTTTGAACGGAGAAGGTTCCGAAAAAGAAACCCGTCACTATGTTTTCGATCTCGCGGGCAGCGGGATGTCTTACGAGGCCGGGGATGCGCTTGGCGTATGGCCAACCAATGATCCGAGGATGGTCTCTGATATTTTGGAAGCCGTTAAGGTGGATCCATCGACACAGGTGACGGTAAAAGACAAAGGGCAAATGACCGTCACCGAGGCGCTTCGCCGTCACTTCGAACTTGCCAGGGTCACTCCGGCGATAATGGAGTTCATCCAGGAACGTGCCCATAGCGGAATACTGGGTAACTTATTGCAAAATAAAGCGGAACTGAAAAAGTGGCTTTGGGGCCGCCAATTGGTTGATGTGCTGCAAGCATATCCAATGAGTAAAGCTATCTCCGCAGAGGAACTTCTACAAGTGTTAAAACCGCTGCAGCCTCGCTTGTATTCCATTTCCTCCAGTCCAAAAGCGAAAGCTGATGAAGTCCACATTACTGTATCAACCGTTCGTTATGAAATCGAGGGCAAACCGCGGACCGGCGTTTGTTCCGGATTCCTGGCGGATCGCGTCCAAGGCGAGGGCGAGGTGGGACTCTTTATCCAAAAGACCGCTCACTTCAGACCGCCGGCCAATCCGGACGCCGGCATGATCATGATCGGACCGGGGACTGGAATTGGGCCTTTCCGGGGCTTTCTTCAAGAACGTAAGGCGACCGGGGCCAAAGGAAAGAACTGGCTCATTTTCGGGGAACAGCGCGCAGCGTGTGATTTCTACTTCCAAGAGGAGCTGGAGACCATGCGGCAAGAGGGAACGCTGCACCGTCTGGATACCGCTTTTTCCCGTGACCAAGAGGAGAAAATCTACGTTCAGCACCGCATGCTGGAGCATGGGGCAGAGCTGTGGGCATGGCTGAAGGCTGGCGCTCACTTCTATATTTGCGGAGACGCCAGTTCAATGGCCAAAGAGGTGGATGCCACGCTGAAACAAATCATTCAGCAGCATAGCGGCATGAGTGCAAGTGAAGCGGAGGGTTATGTGAAAGAAATGTCGCGTACCAAACGATATGCGAAAGATGTCTATTAAGTTTCAAAGAGAACGCGCCCTGTCTGGGAGAGATTATATCCTTGGATAGGGCGTAGTTCGTTATGGAAAACCTCGGATTGCAGCACTTCTTTTACCCGTTCGATCCATGCCAGGTTCTCTGGTTTCTTCAGCATAACAAGATCAACGCGCTCTTGAATGAGCGGAATGAAATCGACGCCACCGACCATAGAAGCCGCTTTTTCGATCCCTACGCCGTAATCTCCTTCCCCTAGAGCCACTTTGCCTGCGACGCCCATATGATTCGATTCCTCACGTTCATAGCCGATAATGTCCCGATAGGAAATGCCATGCAGACGGAGCTGCTCATCGAGCAAAACGCGGGCGCCGGAGCCCTTTTCGCGATTAATCAGCCGAAGGCCTTTCTGCTTGAGATCAGCCCAGCCCTGAATCTTCTTGGGGTTTCCTTGCTGGACATAGAGACCTGCCGATCTTGAGACAAGATTGATGACAACGTAAGAGGAGCCGATCAGTATTTTGCGAACATAAGGAATGTTGTACTCGCCTGTGTCACCATCCAAGAGGTGTGTGCTGACGATGTCGGTTTCCCCTCTGTACATAGCGATTAAGCTGTCCAAGCTTCCGACATAAGATCGTAGAGGCCATCTGTTAGGGATCTTTTTCTCGATATGTTTGGCCAAAATGTCCAAGCTGATATCCTGTCCGGTGATGACAAGCGTGTTTTTGGGGACGGATGACAAGCCGGATGAAGTGCCTGACGATGTAGTTGACGGCGCTGGTTCCGCGGTGTCCGCTTTGGGTGCAGCTAGCATATCACCTTTGGCGCGCGTTTTATAAGCCTCCAAGTCCGAGGCGTCTACACGCATTTGTTTACCTACCCGATAGGCGGGTAAATCCCCTTTTTTAATAAGATCATAGACCGTTAGTTTGGAGATTTTTAAAAGCTTCGCGATCTCTTCCGTGGTATAGGATATATCGGCTGTCATGGTCACCCTCCGTGGCGCTCTGGTTATTCGTTATCCTCTATCATAAGCGGATCTACGGTGTAAGACAATCTTAATCCCTTCTAGAAAAAAGAATGATTATATAATAGAATGAAACTAAACCATGCTATTTATATTTAAATAGATACAATAATGATGATGGAGGGGTTATTTTGTTTGAAAAAGGACTATTTGGTTATGTTTTATTACTTCTGGTTATTACTTCAATGGTATTTACAGGGTGCGCTAGTACGAAAGAGCCGGCAGCGACTGCTCCAGCAGCGACGGCGCAAACGACACAAGCTACACCATCGCCGGCACCGGCCGCAACAGCTTCAACACCGGCGGAGAAAGTGGAATTGACGATTTCTGCTGCTGCCAGCTTAACGGATGCTTTGAAAGAAATTCAAACGAGCTACGAAGCTAAAAATAAACAAATTAAGCTGAACTATAACTTTGGCGCTTCTGGAGCGCTTGAGCAGCAAATTGAGCAAGGAGCTCCAGCTGACGTATTTTTATCGGCAGCGACCAAAAATATGAAAGCACTCATTGACAAACAGTTGATTGACGCTGCACAGCAAAAGAACCTGCTGATCAACGAATTGGTGCTTGTTGTGCCGGCAGATGGCAAAGTAGCGGTTCAGAAAGTGGAAGATCTAACGTCTGATGGCGTTAAACACGTTGCGATTGGCGAGCCGCAAACCGTTCCGGCAGGAAGTTATGCCAAAGAAGCGCTGACACAAACAAAGCTTTGGGATGGGCTGCAAGCCAAAATCGTACAGGGGAAAGACGTTCGCCAGGTACTGACTTATGTAGAATCAGGAAATGCTGAAGCTGGTTTCGTCTACAAAACCGATGCGCTGACTTCGCAAAAAGTGAAAGTTGCTCTAAGCGTAGACTCCAAAACTTACACGCCGATCGAATACCCGGCCGGCATTGTCAAAGCAACCAAACATAGCAAAGAAGCTGCGGATTTCTATGCTTACCTTCAAACGAAAGAAGCACAGGATGTCTTTGTGAAATACGGCTTCACGATTCCAAAATGATGGAACAAATCGCTTGGCGTGACTTCTTTGATCCCATCCTGCTTTCGCTGAAAGTAGCGGCGGTATCCAGTGTATTTGTTCTTATTCTTGGCGGCTTGGCGGCCTGGGGAATGTCGCGGCGAAGCTTCCGCGGGAAGTCCTTCGTCGAAACGGCGATTCTGCTGCCTCTGGTGCTGCCGCCGACCGTTGTTGGCTTCATCTTGCTGGTGGTTCTCGGCAAAAAGAGCTGGATCGGTGCAGGGATGGAGATGTTATTTAATCAGTCCATTATTTTTACATGGGGTGCTGCCGTCATCGCTTCGATTGTGGTCGCTTTTCCCCTTGTGTATCAAACGATGAAAACAGGCTTTGCTTCCGTCAGCAGAGACGTGGAGGATGCAGGAAGATCATCGGGAGCAAAGGAGTGGCAGGTGCTGCGTTATATCACGCTGCCACTTGCGTGGCGCTCGATAACGGCCGCATACATCCTTGGTTTTGCCCGGGGGTTGGGGGAATTCGGCGCAACGCTCATGATTGCGGGCAACATCCCGCATAAGACGCAGACGTTGCCGACAGCGATTTATATCGCAGTGGAGTCGGGGAACCAGACCCTCGCGTGGTGCTGGGCAGGGTCGATTATTGTGATCTCCTTTGGGTTGGTTTTGTTCGTTAATCGCAAAAGTGTCAATTAAAGAAACTAAAGCGTGTTATTTCGTCAATTTTGCCGAAGTAATACGCTTTAGTTTTTTATTTGCGGTTATTTCGTTGTAGGTGGCAGGAAACCTAGTGCTCGCAGCGGGCCATGGTACATGATATTACACATATATTTGGCTAGCTCAGCCGGGGTTTGTTGCCGGCCGTTTCGGATCCATTCCAGGATGAAGCCGAAGTGGGCGGAAGACACGTAGCCGATCAGGATGTCGGCCGGCACAAGCAGAATGTTGTGGGGCTGAGATTCAATCAGCTTGCGGTACATATGGGAGTGAATGGTTTCCTTCATCAAAATGGAGAAGGACAAATCCCCATTCTGGCCGAGCATGACCTCGAAGAAATCCGCCTGCGAGTCGAAGTACTCATAGAGACGAATAAGCCCGTCATACACTTTGCCCTCCAAAGCTTGGTTAAACATATCCCTTGGCTCCAACTGTGCGACGATGCGCAGCAGCCCTTCATGGAATTCAGATTTGATGTGTTCACGCAAATCCAGTACGTCTTTGTAGTGCAAATAAAACGTACCGCGGTTAATATTTGCTTGGCGTGTCAGATCGCTGACGGTGATGGTCTCGAGTCCTTTTTCTTTCATAAGCGCCACCAAGGCGTCGCGAAGTGCTTGTTTCGTCTTCGCTTTCCTTCTGTCTAACTTCTCCAGCATGTCCGAATGCCCCCGAAAAATGATTTTATAGCGATAATCAACAGTGCTTTCCGATGGTGTTCATTACACGACAGTTCCTTGAAACATTGGGCATTGATCGTTTATTAAACCTGATTATAATCAACAATGTGGTCATTATTCAACAAACTGTTGATTATTAATTAGGAGGTTAATCCCATGTCTTTTTTCAAAATGAAGACTGCCCGTATAGGTTTCGTTGTCGTTTTCGTTGTCATTCTCGTCTTCGGGCTTGCTTTAATGGGTCCTGTGCTAAGTGCAAAACCGCAACATTTGCCTGTGGCGCTCGTCAACCTCGATCAACCTGCTACACTGCCTGATGGCAGCGCGTTAGCGGTTGGAGAGATGGTGAAAGAGAAGTTGAAGGGCATCTCAGAACTTCCGGTCAAATGGGTGGAGGTCAGTTCGGAAGCGGACCTTGCGACCCTGCTTGATGAACAGAAGGTGTACGGCGCATTGGTGCTCCCCACAGACTTAAGCTCGGGTGTCGCTTCGCTGCAGTCATCTTCTCCTAAGCAGGCGACTGTCCGTATCGTGCTGAACGAAGGGACTAATGCGCAGGCCGTCTCGGCTGTCCGAATGATTCTGCAGCAGGTAACGAACACGATAAGCACGCAGTTGTCGGGGCAATTGCTTGGCCAAGTCGGACAGCGGACACAGCAAATGCCGGTATCTGCGGCAAACGCACTTTTGCATCCGTTCCAATTGACGGAGCAAGTTGTACATCCCGTTGGCGCGAATAATGCAAATGGCAGCGCGCCGAACTTGCTTGTGCAAATCATGTGGTTGGCCTGCATGGTGGCAACCGCCTTCCTCTTCGTTACCGCTAGGCAGCATGGCCAAAATAGACACAGCCTCGCTGGTACAGTTGCCTCTCAGCTCACAGCTGGCGTGCTGCTCGTTACAGTCGCATCGGCGTTCTTGCTGTGGATGGCGCATGCCTGGTATGGCATGGCGATTGCACAGCTGGGGGCAACCTGGCTGTACCTCTGGCTCATGGCAGTGGCATTCTTCCTCGTGCAGACGGCGCTGCTCAACTGGATCGGACTGCCGTCGATGCTGCTGCTCGTGCTCATCTTTTTCTTCTCGATGCCGGTGATCGGCATGCCGCAGGAATTGCTGCCGCAAGTGACGGCTGACTGGCTGTACTCGTGGACGCCTTTCCGCTATGCGGCTGCGGGTCTTCGAAGCATCATGTATTTCGCTGGCAAAGGGGCTTTGAGCCAAAGCTTGTATGTGCTTGTTAGCATGGCTGCCGCTGGCTTGATCTTGGCCCTGGCAGCCATGTTGAAACCTCGCAAGGCGGCTCAGCCTTCGGTTGCGGCATAAGCAACCCATGACAGTTCCACCCACCGGCTTCAGGCTGATGGGTTTTTCTTTTTCAGGAATGGCGATAATAAGAATACCGATGAAACAAGTGGAGGAATGTATGGAACTAACGCCTGTAATTCCTTTCGAGCCGATTAGCACAGAGGCATTGCCCGAGTCTGGCGATTGGGTGGCGCAAATCAAGTGGGATGGGGTCCGAATGCTTACGTATTTCGATGGCAACGAAGTCCGTCTCATCAACCGGAGATTAAACGATCGAACGATGCAATACCCGGAGATAGCTAATATTTCAACCTACTGCAAAGCCAAGTCCGTTATTTTAGACGGGGAAATTATTGCGCTCAAAGACGGGAAGCCATCCTTTCATGAAATCATGCGAAGAGATGGGGTAAGAAACTCCAAGAACATTCCACAGCTCCTAAAAACCGTCCCCGTCGTTTATATGATTTTTGACATCCTGTTTCTTGACGGACAATGGGTGGTTGATCAGCCGCTAAAACAGAGGCAGCAGCTTTTATCAAAAGTCGTCTCGACGAGTGAAATGATCCAGCTTGTTCCTAACCATTCCGATCCTGCCTCGCTATATGCCGTGATGGAGCAGCATGACATGGAAGGGATTGTGCTCAAAGATGTAAACAGCAAATACCAACTTAACGGCAAGGATAAGCGATGGATGAAAAAGAAAAATATTCATGATCTTGTCGCTGTCGTAGGCGGGGTAACGAAGAGAGGGAACTTAGTAAATGCTGTTATGCTGGGGCTTTATGACGATGCCGGAGAGCTCTGGTACATAGGCCATGCAGGAACCGGAAGGCTGACGCAAAGCGATTGGAGATCGTTAACCGAAGTTACGGATAAAATGGTTTTGGAGAAAAGGCCGTTTATCAACACGCCCGAAAGGTCTAAAGAAGCCATCTGGATTCAGCCTCTCATTACGGTCAAAATCAATTATATGGCCTGGACGCGAGAGCGAAATTTACGCCAGCCAAGCATTCAAGCTATTGTTTCGGTATCGCCTGAGGCGTGCAATTTTAAGCAAATTTAGCGAAAAAAAGCCTGTTCGGTTACCAATAACCGGACAGGTTTTTTCGTGATTTCTAAGTAACAGGTTCCTTCGCTTTTTTGGCGCGCGGCTTAGCTTTTGGTTTCTTTTCCTCCGTAACGGTCGCATCAGGCTCCAACGTCACTTTGCCGTCATCGGGGGACTTGGTGGCGTCAAGGCTCGCTTGCAGAGCAGCCATAAGGTCGATAACGCTCGTTTTTTGCAGGGCAGGCGCGGCTTGCACTTCTTCTCCCGCAATTTTGTGTTCGATAGCTTCCAGCAATCGTCCCCGATATTCATCTTTATATTTTTCGGGTTCAAAAGGAGATGACAATTGGCTGATCAGCATTTTGGCCATGTCTAACTCCCGCTCGTTCACAGTTACCTTTTCCGGCAAGTTGGGAACTTGCGAGATGGGACGAATTTCGTCGGGGTAGAAAATGGTTTCAAGCGCCAAGCAGTTCTCAATGACACGAATCGCGGCTAGGGAGCTCTTGGAGCGGATCGAAACTTTGGCGATGCCGATTTTGCCGGTTTGGCGCATCGAATCGAGCAGCAAATTATAAGCGCCCGCACCCGTATCCCCAGGGCCTAGATAGTATGTTTTTTGAAAATAAACAGGATCGATATCCGTCAAGTTGACGAAGTCCAAAATTTTGATCTCTTTATTCGCTTCTCCTGAGATCGTTTCCAACTCTTCCTTTTCAAAAAGGACGAATCGCCCTGGTTCATATTCATAACCTTTCGTAATTTCATCCCACTCTACTTCCTTGTCGCAAGTCTGGCATTTGCGTACATAAGCTAGCGGGGTTATGCAGGTTTTATGTATATATCGCATGGAGATGTCTTTATCTTCCGTAGCCGAAAACATTTTTACAGGCACATGTACAAGTCCGAAAGAGATAGCGCCTTTCCAAACCGTATGCATCGCTGGATTCCTCCCCAAATGAACTTTATTGTACTAGTATTCTCTTGATTTATTTCCTTTATACGGATGCAATTTAAGAGAATGGTTTGCTCTCCGAGTGGGTACGTTAATGATGCAAGTTTATTGTTAACTAGCTTGTCATAGGCAAAGCTAATGCTAAGGAGGGATTCACGGATGGCACAAGATTCAAATGCAACCCAAGATACAAGCAATCAGGGTCAAGAAGATCATTTTATGGATATTGACCGTATGATTAATGAGGGCTTGGGAGGCGGCAACGTCACCATGCATAACGGATTAATCGAGTCCACGTCAACGGATACGATGGATCATCCAGAATCCGTATTGGATGAGCCATGAACCTTCATCGCGCTCAGGAAATTTTAGCCGCTGATGAAAAGATTACGGTTGAACTGAATGGCGTTCCCGTCTGGATCGACAGTGTCGACTCCAACAAAGCGCTTGCTAAGGTTCATGCCGAAGAAAACCCGGCCGATTCCCGATTAGTGACCGTTCAAGAGCTTGAAGAGGTTCACTGACGGAAATGGCAAGCCGGCCCCGATACGATTCGGGGCCGGCTTTTTTTCATTTCAGGTTGCTGTCGCCTGCTGGCGAAGTCTATAATAGGAGCAGCAAGCGCAATCGGAAGAAAGGGATGAGATCACTGGCTCAATCCACATTTACGTACTACTCCCAACATGAGGATGATACGGATCTACTTGGGAATTTGTTGGCAGCCTATTTAACTCCCGGCTCCGTCCTGACGTTAGACGGTGATTTGGGAGCAGGCAAGACGAGATTTTCGCAAGGTTTTGCAAGGGCGATAGGCATTCAAGAACACGTTAACTCCCCCACGTTTACAATTATTAAAGAATATGAGGGAGCTAAGCTTCCTTTCTACCATATGGATATGTACCGCATTTCCCAAGAGGAGGCGGACGAGCTGGGGCTGGAGGATTACTTCTATGGAACCGGCGTGACCTTGATTGAATGGTCAAGCCTGATTGAAGATCTTCTGCCGCAGGAGCGACTTGCCATTACGATATCCCTTCAGGGGGATCAAACCAGAGTGTTTCACCTGACTCCGCACGGAGATCCGTATGTGAGTTGGTGTGTGCAGATGAAGGAGAACGGACATTTACAATGACAGACCGGACCAATTATTCAGGACGATGCTTAGCCATCGATACCTCATCTTCAGCGATGACAGTTGCGATTCTAGAGAACGGAAAGATGCTGGGCGAGGTAAGTTCGCATGCTGAGCGGAATCACTCTATCGGATTGCTTCCCCATATTCAAGATTTGCTGGCTCTACTACAGCTGAAACCGAAAGACCTGCAAGCTGTTGCAGTGGGACAAGGCCCAGGCTCGTACACAGGGGTGCGTATTGCTGTTTCTGTTGCCAAGACTTTTGCCTGGTCGCTGGGACTTGATCTTATCGGAGTATCCAGCTTGGAAGCGATGGCGCTTGGCGGAGCGATGAAGCAGGAGGACAAGAGCAATAAGGGGCTCACGTGGGTCGTGCCGCTATTGGATGGAAGGCGCAAACAGACGTTCACAGCTGTTTACGCGTATTCAGGTGTTTCGCCGATGTCGGATGAAGGGGTGCTAACAGCAGATTGGCATGAAGTGCTGCCGGATGGTATTCGAGTCATTGGACCTTGGCTTACACAGCTGCTCGAGCAGGCGGCAAGTGCAGAGCCTGAACAAGCGCCGCATAAGATCCTTTTTGTAGGCGAAACGGAGGGTTTCAGCGAAGAACTTGCACAATTTGCGCAAGATTGGAAAGGGAGCTTCGAACAGCTTTCCTACGGGATCGAAGCCCAGTATATCGGCACGCTTGCCTACCCTCGATTAGCTAAGGGTGAGAAGGCGGATGTGCATACGTTTGTGCCAAATTACACTAGGCTGCCGGAAGCAGAAGCGAATTTGTTGGCCGGCATTCAGGTGAAGAAGGGAGGGAATTGATCGTGGAACAACATCAACCGCAGACAACGGAAGAAACGTTGGTTTTTCGCTCCATGCAGATGGATGATATTCCCTTTATTTGTGAAATTGAGCAGGAAGCCTTTACGACACCTTGGACCAAAGGCGCTTTTGAAAATGAATTAACGAACAATCAGTTCGCTCATTATATGATCATGGATATCGGCGGCGAAGTCGCAGGATACGGCGGCATGTGGCTCATTATGGAAGAGGCGCATGTAACGAATATTGCTGTCCGAGACTCTTACAGAGGCCGTAAGCTCGGAGAGCGTCTTATGCGTGAGTTGATGAAAACAGCCGCTTTTCTCGGGGCGATTCGCATGACGCTTGAGGTCCGGGCATCGAACTACGTGGCGCAAAATTTGTATGAAAAAGTCGGCTTCCGCTCCGTTGGTGTACGCAGAGGTTACTATACCGATAATCGTGAAGATGCGGTCATTATGTGGGCGGATTTGCCTAAGAGAAGAAAGGATAGTCTCGGGGATTGAGGCTTTCGGCAGGTGAAGAATGTGAGTAAATTGGATCAACAACAACGAGAAGTTACGGAAGCAAGTACAGATAAATCTAGCAAACCCGTCTATATTTTGGCCATTGAAACAAGTTGTGATGAAACCTCTGTCGCGATTGTCGAAAATGGTAAAATCATACGCTCGAACGTGATTTCGAGCCAGATTGAGACGCATCAACGTTTTGGCGGCGTCGTGCCTGAGGTGGCTTCCCGGAAGCACGTGGAGTCGATCACGTGGATGCTGGAGGAAGCCGTTGACAAAGCGGGCGTATCGCTTCAGGAGCTATCAGCGATTGCCGTCACAGAGGGTCCCGGCTTGATCGGGGCTCTGTTGGTTGGCGTCGTTGCAGGCAAAGCGCTGGCCTGCGCATTGGATCTGCCGCTCATCGGTGTTCACCATATTGCGGGACATATTTATGCGAATCAGCTCGTGCATGAGCTGGAATATCCGCTGATTTCCCTCGTCGTGTCCGGCGGGCATACCGAGCTCGTGCTGCTTGAGGCGCCGGGCAAATTCCGCATCATCGGGCGAACACGCGATGACGCGGCCGGCGAAGCCTACGACAAAATCGCCAGAGCCATGGGGCTGCCCTACCCTGGCGGTCCCCACGTGGATCGGCTTGCCCAGGAAGCCGAATCCGAGATCAAGCTGCCGCGCTCGTGGCTCGAGGCAGATTCTTACGACTTCAGCTTCAGCGGGTTGAAATCCGCTGTGCTGAACGTCGTCAACCAAAGCAAAATGCGCGGCGAAGCCGTCCAAATCGCGCAAATCGCCAAAGGCTTCCAAGCCTCCGTCATCGACGTGCTTGTCGAAAAAGCGGCGCGCGCCGTCCGCGAATACGGCGCCAAACAGCTCCTGCTCGCGGGCGGAGTCGCCGCGAATAAAGGGCTACGCAGCGCGCTTGCTGAGCGCTGCGGCCAGTTGGACGTGCCGCTGCTAGTGCCTCCGCACGCCCTATGTACGGACAACGCTGCGATGATAGGCGCAGCCGCTTTCTTGAAGTGGGACAAGCAGGAGTTCGACTCCATGGAGCTCAAAGCGGAACCGCAGCTTAAGCTGGAAGAATGGTAGTCTGAAAAAAATAAATGTTCAGATAACGGTATTGACTTTGCCAAATGTGCATATTATAATCACAATCAATACTTTAAAACGCATCGAACGGGATTAGTACGGAACCTCAGTTTCGCTCAGAGAGCTGTGCGCTTGGTGAAAGCACAGACGAAACGTGACCAGAACTCGCCCGGGAGCGGTAAGGCTGATATGGATGCCAAGGATCCAGCACCCAAGTAGGTCTTGACGGTTGACCCCCGTGATCGGGTACATGAGTGGTTTCGAGTGTAACAGCTCGGATCAATTAGAGTGGTACCGCGGAAGGTTCAGACCTGTCGTCTCTTATTATAGAGATGGCAGGTCTTTTTGGTTTTCGAATATAGAACAAACGCAATGAACAAGAGTAGTAAGGGCTCACTTCTACGGTACAGAAAGCTGCGGGTTGATGCGACGCAGACCGTGAACGCCCCGAACTCGCTTGGAAGCGGTCATCCTGATCGGCAGTATCACCTGCTGTTAGGGATGAACGGATGACCTCCGTGATCAGGTGACATAGCAGCCGCTATGTCTGAGGTGGGCTTCGTGATGCGGAGCCAACAAGAGTGGTACCGCGCTGGGTGAAGACCCGTCGTCTCTTATGTGGAGATGACGGGTCTTTTTGTCGTCTCCGTCTCTGGGACGGGGAGTTCTGCCGCAATAAGCGGTGGAAAGGGAACTCCAGGGCGCTATTTCAGCGTAGAAAGCCTCTAAAGCTTGGGAGAGGGAACTGAGGTCCGCTATTTCAGCGTTTTTCGTGAAAATATGGCCCGCGGAGAGAGAATAAGGCCCTGTAGTTCCACATCGCGAGCTGAACCTCAACTTTTCGTAGGGATAGAGGAGTGAGGTTCCCTTAAGTGAAAAAGAGAAACATGATTATCAGGCAACAACATCAACAACGTGAACATCAACAACTGACTAAGTATCAAGCACCATCACAAACAACAAACCATAGCCAACAAAGATTGGCTCTAATTCAAGGAGGAACTGACCATGGAAAATAACACAAACCGCCGCATTCGCATTTTCGATACGACACTTAGAGACGGAGAGCAAGCGCCAGGCGCTTCACTGTACCCGGAAGAAAAAATCCGCATCGCAAGACAGCTGGCGAAAATGGGCGTCGATACGATAGAGCCCGGCTTCCCTATATCGAGCCCTGGCGACTTTCATGCGGTACAGCAAATTTCACGCGAACTGCAAAGCGTAGAAATTTGCGGATTTGCCCGCGCGATGAAGGCCGATATTGATTCAGCGATCAAAGCTACACAAGACGCAGCGTCGCGCCGTATTCACATGTTCTTGTCCTCCTCGGACATCCACCTGGATTTCCAGCTTCGCAAATCCCGTCAGCAGGTCGTCGAGATGGCTCGATCCATGGTCGCGTACGCGAAGCAGTTCGTGAACAACATTGAATTCTCGCCGATGGATGCTACACGGACCGGGGATGAATTCCTGTTTGAAGTGCTGGAGGCAGTCATCGCAGAGGGTGCTACGATTCTGAACATTCCGGACACAGTCGGCTATGCGCTGCCGGAAGAATACGGAGCGATGTTTCGCAGAGTGCGCCAAAGTGTAAGAGGCGGCGATACGGTCGAGTACAGTGCGCATTGTCATAACGATCTGGGGCTTGCTGTAGCGAATAGCCTTGCGGCTATTGCGGCTGGGGTTACACATGTTGAGGTAACGGTGAACGGGGTAGGAGAGCGCGCAGGTAACTGTTCCCTCGAAGAACTCGTGATGGCGATAGAGACACGCAAGCAAACGATGGGCGTGGAAACAGGGATTGTGTCCAGCGAGATTTTCAACACATCCAAAATGGTCAGCCGCATCATGGGCTTCCCGATTGCTTACAACAAGCCGATCGTTGGAAGAAATGCCTTTCAGCACGAAGCGGGCATTCATCAGGACGGTTTGCTGAAAAACCGCAATACTTACGAAATTATGGACCCGGAAAAGCTGGGTATTCCACGCTCCATGATCATTCTTGGCAAGCATTCCGGAAGACATGCGCTGAAACACCGCGTAGGCCAATTTGGCATTGAGCTTTCAGGAGAAGAACTGGATACACTGTACACCAAGTTCAAAGAAAAAGCCGACGAACAGAAAATGGTAACCGACGATCAGCTTCTGGAGCTTGTTGGTTCAACGGTCGATGGGCAAATGGAGCCATTTACACTGACGCACATGCAGGTCGTTTCCAGCAGTGATCGCAATCGTGTGGCTTCCGTCTCGGTTCGAAACAATCAGACAGGTGTTGAAAGTGTCTACTCAGGCACTGGCGAAGGCCCAATCGAAGCAATCGTGCAAAGCCTGCGTCAAGCGATTCCGATGGATGTGGACTTCTCCGATCTGGAGCTGCATTCCTTGTCCACAGGTGAAAAAGCAACCGGAGAAGCGGAGGTCACGATCACGGTAGAAGGTCAAACCTATAAGAATACAGGTATCGACCAAGATGTGCTGGTAGCTGTGGCAAAAGCATTTATCTCCGCGTGTAACCAAGCGATTCGCATGCAAGGTCATCCTGCGGCAGATTCCACGGAAGTGACGACTGCTTCCTAATGGGTTCCGCCTACCCGAATTGTGAGAAAACTTAGTTATATACACGACTTGTGAACAAAGTTATACACATGGCTTGTGGATAATGTGTATAACATCAAAATTTCCCTATAGATCAATGGTTATAAAGGCGGAATTTGTCGAATAACTTTTTCACAAGTTTTTGTGGATAATGTGGATAAGATTGTGGAAAACAGTAGAAAACCTTTAGGAGGGGCGGATTTCGCCCTTCTTTTTTTTGTGGATAACGCTGTGTATGCAGAAAATAGACGTTTTGAGCCTCATTTTAAATTTTCGGAACAATCAAGCAGTGGATACTTTCACTTATGGATGAAAATGCTAAATGCTAAAACAGCAGGAGAATGTCCATGAAATTTAGAAAAATGGTCCGAACTGTGGGTATCTTGGGTTTTGTTTTACAGTTGTCCACAATTTGGGGGCCTGCGGCGGCTCATGAGGATACAACCATCCACAATAGTGATCGAAATGAAAGAATCGAACGATCTGAAGGATCCGAAAGATCTAAACAAGTGACCGTGGTTTCGATACCGGGTCTTTCTTTTCAGGAGGTTCGACCTGACCAGTTAGAGGGCTTTCCTCATTTTAAGCAAATGACAGAGTTAGGCGCAGTAGGCGCTATGAATATTCGCACGGCAAATCGCTCAATGCGGGATGTGTATGCCTCTTTAGGAGCAGGCGAACCTGCTGTAAGCAATGTGGAGGCGCTCGCATTTGAAGCGAAAGAGTCCAGACATGGTGTTCGTGTGTCAGACCTAATGAACCGATATACGGGTCTATTGGAAGGAGAGAAAACCGGACTTTTAAAGGAAGACTCTCTGATCGTTCCTGAGCTGTCCACGCTCAAGCGGCTTAACAAGGAGCAAGCCTATGGCGTAGGCGCATTGGGAGACTTGTTGAAAACGTATGGCGTTCATCGCAATGTGCTAGGTAGCAGTGATTTGGGAAGGGGAATGCACCAGGAACAGAAGCAATTACGTCGCTTTGCTCCGCTTATGCTTATGGACTCTAATGGAACTGTGGATAAAGGAACACTTGGTGAGGAGGCGGCGATAGCTGCTGTGGATAGAGCAAGCGGTGTAAGTACCGATTATGCACATCTGATTTCATTGTGGAAAAATAGGCAGCAGCCAAGCATAACGCTAATTGAATTAGGTGATTTATACAGATTGTATAATGAGAAAACGCATTACGATCAGGATCGGTTTAATGAGCTCAAAAAATGGGTGCTGCGTGACATGGACCAATGGTTGGGGCAATTGATGGAGGCGATGCAGCCTGGCATAGACAGCCTATGGTTGTTCTCGCCAGAGGTAAATGTGGAAGCAGCCAAAAGCAAACTATACTTATCCCCAATTCTTCATTACTCAAAAGACGGTGGAGCAGGGATACTTGTATCAGAATCTACCCGCAGGCAGGGGGTTGTGACTTCACAAGATTTCACAAGTACGCTGCTGAGCGAGTTCAAAATCCCGATTCCTATCGGGTTGATAGGGATCCCTATAGCTTTCACTGGGGGGAGCCATGCACTGGATCAGCTTGTGAAGGATCAAAGCAATATGCAGATGATTTATCGCAGCAGACCCTCGCTGCTGTACCCTTTTGCCACTTTTGAGATGATTGTCCTCCTGCTTGCATTGATCTATATTGTGTGGATAAAAAGGACGGGAAAAAAAGAGGCAGTTCATGCTCATGACGTTCTGCGGATCGTACTGCTGTCACTTTTGACCGCACCAGCCGTTATGTTGTTACTGGGATGGGTCGCTGTGCCAGCAGTAACGCAATTTGGAATCGATGGAGCTATCATCGTTCTCGTTTGCAGCTTCATCGTGGGGAGTTTGCTACTGGCCATGATTCTTTCAGCATACAGCGAAATAACAACGATGATTTGGCTAGGAGTAGGAAACGCGGCACTCATCGTACTGGACGCCTGTACAGGGGCGCACGCGATGAAATATTCCGTGCTCGGCTATGATCCGATGATCGGCGCACGCTACTACGGCATCGGCAACGAGTACATGGGCGTCCTGATCGGCGCCCTCGTTCTCGGCATAACGGCGGCTTTGCAGCGCCGTTATGCCGCTCGCGGCACGCGAGCTTCGCGCGCGGCGGCGCTCGCCGCCTGCGCGGCGTTCTTGCTCGTGACGGTGTGCCTGACGGCACCGTCACTCGGCGCGAACGCGGGCGGCGCCCTGAGCGCCGCGGTCGCCTTCGGCGTAGCCGGCGCGCAGTGCTTCGCCGGCGAACGCTGGCGCGAGCTGCGCCTAGGCAGGGCTTCGGCCCTGCTGGCAGCGCTGCTCGCGCTGGGAGTTGGGGCGCTGTGGCTGCTCAACAGCGCCGACTCTCCCGCGGCGTTCGCGCGGGAGAGCCATGTCGGGCGCGCGTTCCACGCGCTGCGCGCCGGGCAGTTCGATCAGATCGGGCATCTGATCGTGCGGAAGCTGCGGATGAACGTGCACCTGCTTCGTGCATCCGTCTGGAGCAAAGTGCTCATCACGAGCCTCTTCGTGATGGCTGTGTTAGTGCTCCGCCCTCGCGGCCGCCTGCGCGTATGGCAGAACAAAAACCCGTACTGGATGTACGGGTTCTCTGCGAATATGATCGGAGCCATCGCAGCGCTGCTGCTGAATGACTCCGGCATTGTTGCCGCGGCGACGATGATTGTTTACGTCGCCGTTCCATTGCTGCTGCTGCGCCTGCGGGAGCTGGCGGCCCAGCCGGACGCTTAACGTGCAGCGCAGCTTGTTCAGCAGATGCTATTGCAGCTTTTAATGATGGCGGGCATGAAATTTCGGCGGTATGAAGTGCCAGATTTCTAACTGAGCAGCCTCAAAAGGCCCTCTCACGCAGCTTCCTAGCGGAAGCAGAGCGCGAGAAGGCCTTTACTGCTTTCTCAGAATGAGAAAACTAAGCTTACTCTTCAAGCGAGCAAAGTTTCCCACTCTTCATAACAAGCAGCAAGTGCGCTCTTCCGCTTGTCGACCTCGGCCGTCTTCTCCTGAACGAGGACGTAGTTGTTGTACACGTCTGGATCGGCAAGCTCCGCCTCCAAGGCGGAGACTTCGTCCTCCAAGCGCGCGATGTCGAGCTCAAGCTGCTCCAGCTTACGCTGGCGGCTGCGTTCTTCCCGCTTAGCCACCTTGTCCGCTTCATACCCGCCGCCGCTGACGGCGGGTTCATTTTTGCCTACGCTGCCAGCGGATTTTTTCTCCGCTTCTTTGGCTAGTCGCTTCGCTTCCATTTCGGCAAGCTCCGCTTTTTTCTCCAAATAATCGTCGTAGTTGCCAAGATAAGCGGTAAGCCCGTCCTTTTGCAGATCGAGCATGCTTTCGGCCATTTTATTCAGGAAGTAGCGGTCATGGGAGATGAATAGGAGGGTGCCCTCATAATCCATCAACGCCGATTCCAGCACTTCTTTACTATATAGATCCAAATGGTTGGTAGGCTCATCGAGGATGAGCACATTCGCTTTTTGCAGCATGAGCTTGGCCAAAGCTACACGGGCTTTTTCGCCGCCGCTTAAGGCAGAAACTTTCTTGAAGACTTCTTCTCCGCTGAACAAGAAATTGCCGAGCACGGTGCGAATCCGGGCTTCTTCCAGATGCGGATAGGTGTTCCACACTTCCTCGAGCACGCTGTTGGAGGGAGTTAGGCCTGTCTGCTCTTGATCGTAATAGCCAATTGTGACGCCCGTTCCCCATTTGAAAGTGCCGGCGTCTTGTTTGTGCTGACCGATTAATGTCTTGAGCAGCGTCGATTTGCCGACCCCGTTGGGGCCGATGAGAGCAGCCGTTTCCGAGCGGCGCAGCTGGAAGGAGACACCGTCGAGCAGACGGTTTTTCCCGTCATAGGAAAGTGCCAAACGATCGACCTGAAGGACTTCTTTACCAGATGTCTGCTCGATTTCAAAAGAAAACGAAGCGCGCTTCAAATCGCCTAAAGGCTTATCCAGACGATCCATTTTCTCGAGCTGCTTGCGGCGGCTTTGCGCTCTTTTGGTCGTAGAAGCACGCACGATGTTGCGCTGTACAAAGTCCTCCAGCTTCGCGATCTCTTCCTGCTGCTTCTCGAATTGCTTCATTTCAATTTCGTAGTTAGCTTCTTTGATCTCGATAAAACGGGAATAGTTGCCCGTGTACCGTTTGGAAGCATGGCGTTCAATTTCATAAATGGACGTGGCTAGAGCATCCAGGAAAAAGCGGTCATGGGATACGACCAGAATTGCACCCGGATAACCCCGCAGGTATCCTTCCAACCAAGTCAGCGTCTGGATGTCCAAATGGTTCGTAGGCTCATCGAGCATGAGCAGATCGGGTTCTTCGAGCAGCATTTTCGCCAAAGCCAATCTTGTTTTCTGGCCGCCGCTTAACGTCTGAACAAGGGTGTCGGGCGAAAACTGGCCGAAGCCCATCCCGTGAAGAATCCCGCGAATTTTGGCTTCGATCTCGTACCCGCCCTGCTCACGGAAATATTCGGAGCGCCCCGCGTACCGATTCATCGTCGTTTCGTACTTTTTCTCATCCTCAATGAGGGAGGGGTCAGCCATCTGGGCTTCCAGCTCGCGCAGCTCTCTCTCTGTTTCCAGCAAGGAGCTGAAAACGCTGAGCAGTTCGTTCCAAATGGACTTGTCCGTTTGCAGACCGCTGTTTTGTTTTAAATAACCGATTTTCGTTTCTTTCGCTTTGAAAAGATCGCCGCTGTCATAAGACATTTCACCGGCAATAATCTGGAGCAAGGTTGACTTCCCGGCACCGTTGACGCCGACTAGACCAATACGTTCCTTGTCCTCGATTTGAAGCGTTATATTAGAGAGTACAGAACGTACCCCGTAGCTTTTGGAAATGTTAGAAACCTGTAATAACATCTTCTGCTGCCTCCTGCTTATTAATGAAAGAATCTGTGCAAGTCGTGAACCAAACTGCCTATAATCCCATCAATTCACTAGTATACACCATGCGTGAGTACGTCGTATGCTTAATTTTGCATAGAGGCTGAAGGGGGATAGAGGGATGGCGTACGTGTCATTGCGGCTTGCCAGATATATAGGTTTTTTTGCGCTGCTTGTTGTTGTGCTTGCGTCGCCAATCCAGGGCTGGGATAAAGGCTTATTATCCAATATTCCCGTTATGCCTGCCGCTAGTATGGAAGCGCCTGCTTCCTTCACTGTTATGTCTTTTAATATGCACCACGGAGAAGGCATGGATGGTAAAGTGGATATCATTCGGATTGCCGATCTTCTACGGCATGGAAATGCCGATATTATCGCTCTTCAAGAAGTAGACCGTTACCGCCTGCGCAGCGGATTTGTGGACCAGGCCCAAGAACTTTCGGAGATGCTCGGCATGCATATGGTTTATAGTCCTAGTCTAACCTATAAGGTAGGTCAATATGGCATGGCTCTTTTGAGTCGCTATCCGATTATCGACAGCAGTTGGGCGCTTCTTCCCGGAAATCTGGAAACGAGGAGCCTGCTAATGGCGACGATACAGATTGGCTCCGAGCCCGTCCATGTTGCCACGACCCATTTGGGACTTTCCGAGGAGGATCGGCGGCTTCAGCTTACACGTATATCGGAGCTTTTGGCAGATAAACAAGGCCCGCTTGTCGTTGCCGGTGATTTTAATATGGAAGAGGAAGCCTTTCCAGTCAAAATGAACAGGATGTCGCTCATAGACGTCCCATTAAGCAAAGTCTCACAGGGCACTTTTGCAGGCGGTCAAAGGATCGATTATGTTTTTGCGAATGTGAAAAATAGCGGTTCTGCATGGACGGTTCCGACGATATTTTCGGACCATTTTCCTGTTATAGCGCGGTTTATAATGGGGACTACAGCACGAGTATAGTTTTTTTCTTTGTTTATGTTAAAATGGGGGAAACCACTCCTTGTTAGGAAGGGCTGAGCCAGTATGAACATTCGTGAACGGAAAATTGAACTACGTAAGGATATGGAAGAAGTACGCTCATCCATTACAGCGGAAGAACGGGAAAAGAAGCAGCAGCGCATTCATGAGCGAATGACGAAGCTTTGTTCAGATAGACTTCTTGGTGCTCAGCAGCAGGAGACGTCCGTTCCCCCTACGATAATGACTTATATGCCATTCCGGTCGGAGCTGGATGTTGCTCCACTCATGGAATGGTGTTGGCAGCAGGGAATTCGTGTGCTCGTGCCGAAGGTTGTAGCAGATACGAAAACAATGAATTTGCATATCATACACGCCTACGACGATCTGGAGAGCGGTGCCTGGGGAATTCGAGAGCCTCATAGCAATGTGCCGATCGAGCCGGATTTATCCACCATTTCGATGATCCTGGTGCCAGGGCTTGCCTTTGACATGGATTTCGGAAGGCTGGGGTATGGCGGCGGTTTTTATGACAGATTCATGCAGTTATTTGCTGCGCGGGGTCTGAAGAGGCCTTTTGCGGTTGCTGCTGCTTTTGATAAGCAGTTGATTCCTGCAGTTCCCTCCTCCTGGCACGATTTCCGGGTGGATGGCATTGTTACCGAAAGCAAAATGGTTTTCAAAACAGAAACATAAAAGGGAGGTAAGTGATTTGCCCGATTCCTCTCCATTAACCCATTTTAACGAACAGGGACGAGCTCGCATGGTTGACATTTCGGACAAACCGGAGACGAAACGAACAGCGACAGCCCGTTCGACTTTGCTTATGAAAAGCGAGACACTCTCCCTAATTAAGCAGGGTAAAATGAAAAAAGGCGATGTCCTCGCTGTCGCGCAGGTGGCTGGCATCATGGCCGCAAAAAAAACGTCAGATTGGATTCCTATGTGCCACCCGATCGCTTTATCGGGCATAGATATTCAATTTGCCGATAATGGCAACAATGAACTCTACATAGAAGCAACTGTCCGGACGACGGGACCGACAGGCGTGGAGATGGAGGCTTTAACAGCCGTATCCGCCGCCGCGTTAACCGTCTATGACATGTGCAAAGCCGCAGAGAAAGACATGATCATTAGCTCCACGATGCTGGTCACGAAAACGGGCGGTAAAAATGGGGATTTTCACAGACAAGATAGTTGATTGAGACGCGACTTAGACCACTGGGGTTGGCGCATAGATGAAGTCGACGATCATTCCGTAGTAGGGGTTATCTCATTCAGTTAACAAGGGAGAGGTGACGAAGGATGCACTGGAAAGTTGCGATTTTGACAGCCAGTGACCGCGGTTACCGAGGAGAACGAGAAGACACCAGCGCTCAGGTAATCCGCGAGCTCATTGAAGAAGAGATTCAAGGCGAGATCATCGAGTACCGTGTTGTACCGGACGAGATGGATGAAATTATGGCTTCATTGATAGAAATGACGGACTACTATCAGGCTGATCTGATTTTAACAACAGGCGGGACGGGGCTGGCGCCTCGCGATGTGACGCCGGAAGCAACGCTGAATGTTATTGACCGGGTTGCTCCGGGTTTTGCCGAAGCGATGCGGATGATTTCCATGCAAAAGACGAGGAAAGCGATGCTGTCCAGAGCGGTATCGGGTATTCGCGGCCGCACGTTGATTATTAATTTGCCAGGCAGTCCCAAAGGTGTGCAGGAGAATCTCATGGCGATCATCGATCAGTTGCCGCATGCGCTGGGGATTCTAACAGGCAAAGAAGGTGACCACGGATGAGCAAGCAGGAGTCCATGCTGCGCGAAGTGAAGGTGGAGGATGCCGTTGGGATGATCCTGCCGCATGATCTGACGCAGATTTTGCCGGGCGAGTTCAAAGGCCGGCTGTTCCGCAAAGGCCACCAGGTGACGGAGGCGGATATTCCGGCACTGCTCAGCATTGGCAAAGAGCATATTTATGCGATGGAACTGCAGCCGGGCTACCTGCATGAGGATGAAGCCGCGCAGCGGATGGCGAGAGCGATAGCGGGCGACGAGCTCATTCTCACGGAGCCGCATGAAGGCAAAGTGAACGTGAAATCGCCGATTCGGGGCTTAGTCCGAATCGATAAAGCTTTTGTCGACAGCGTGAACGCGATCGACGAGGTTGTGATGTCGACCATCCGCAGCGGCGTGGTCGTGGAGGCAGGCGCTTCGCTGGTCGGCACGCGGGTGATCCCGCTGATTGTGGACGAAGCGAAGGTCGTGGAGGTCGAGCGGATTGCCGCCGCTCGCCGTGCGGAGGGCTTCACCTTGCTTGAGGTGAAGCCGTTTCGTAAGCTGCGCGTTGGCGTCGTGACGACGGGCAGCGAGGTGTTCAAGGGCCGAATCCAGGATAAATTCGGCCCGGTGGTGAAGGAGAAAGTCGCGCAGCTTGGCTCCGAGGTGGTAGACCAACGCTTCGCGCTCGACGATAGCGAAGCGATTGTTGGTGAGATCCACGCGCTGCTTGCGCAGAGCGTGGATCTGGTTTTGGTCACGGGCGGCATGTCCGTGGACCCGGACGACCGCACGCCGGGCGCGATCAAGCAAGCCGGCGCCCGCGTGGTCAGCTACGGCACGCCGATGCTGCCGGGCTCGATGCTGATGATCGCCTATCTGGGCGATGTGCCGATCATGGGCTTGCCGGGATGCGTGATGCATGACCCGTATACGTCCTTTGATGTGCTGCTGCCGCGTATTTGCGCAGGCGAGACGATTGTGCGCAGCGAAATTACGGAGATGGGGTATGGCGGGTTTTATCAGTGTTAGGAGATGAAAGACATGTTTCAAAACATTGGATTTACCGAGTTATTATTGATCGCGGTCGTTGCGTTAGTGTTGTTCGGACCTAATAAGCTGCCTGAGATTGGCCGTGTGCTGGGACGTACGCTCAGAGATTTCAAGAAGGGTGCCTACGAGCTCATGAACGATGAGCCGAAAGCGGCTTCACCTGCGCCTGAGGCGGTTCAGCAAGCTCCGCAGGCTTCCTCCTCTCCCGAGGAGGAAGCGCCCGCTGCTGTTGTCGCTTTTGCGAGCGGCTCGGCCTTGGGCGAGGCTGATGCATCGCCTGCGTCTCCAGCGCCGGCTGTTGTCGCTTTCGCGACGAGCGCTCCAGCCTTGGATAAGGCTGACGCGCTTTCAGTTCAGGCGGCGCCTGCAACCGCACAGCCTGCCGAGAAAGCGGCTGTGGCGTTCATGTCGAACACGCCCGGGCCTGAGTTGGATGACTTGGCGGAGGAATCCTCCGCACAGCGTGCGGCATCTACACCTGCAACGCCGGCGGCAGCTGTTCAACCAAGTCATTCGCGCCGCTTACCGGACTAGTTCATTTTTCTTTTTAGCATAACAAGTGGTTCAGTCTTACAGGCTCGATTCACTAGATCAGGTTGGTGAAATATGTCAACGAACGAAGAAATGTCACTCGTGGAGCACCTTGGTGAGCTGCGTAAACGGATCATGTGGATATTGGTTGTGTTGGTTATCGGGATGGTGGCCGGTTTGATTTCCGCCAAACCCGTTATTCGATACCTCAAAAATATTCCACCGGCCGATACGATTAGCTGGAATGTTTTTTCTCCATGGGATGCTTTGCGATTATATATGAATTTTGGCTTAGCCGTAGGGATCCTTATTACCTTGCCGGTTACGCTTTATCATATATGGGCCTTTGTTAAGCCGGGGCTGCGCGAGACGGAGCAGAAAGCTTCGATCATTTATATTCCTTATGCATTTGTGCTTTTTCTAGCAGGTCTTTCGTTCGGTTATTGGGTTGTTTTTCCAATGGCTTTTTACTTTACTTCTTCCATTAGCAAAAGTCTCGATATCACCGAGATGTATGGTGCGGCTGAATATTTTGCATTTATGTTCAATATTATTTTGCCATTGGCACTTGTGTTTGAGATGCCGATTGTCGTTATGTTTTTGACCAAAATCAGGCTTCTTAACCCGAAACGGTTACATAAATTCAGACGGTATGCGTACATGCTGCTCGTTATTTTGGCTACAGTGATTACGCCGCCGGATGCCATTTCGGCTATCCTCGTAGCTCTGCCGCTTATCGTTTTATATGAGTTCAGCGTATTTATGTCGCGTTTTATTTACCGTAAACAGCTGCTGCAGGATGCAGAATGGGAACGGGAATTCGGTCCCAAATAAGAAAACAGTCTGTCACTTTTGTGCAGGCTGTTTTTCTTTGCGGCAGGGAATATTTGTTTTTCATTTGGGTAGAATGAGGGGGGTGTTCGAAAGTACGAAAAATGTGTAAAAGGACTTGCAAATTACTCCCAGAATGAGTATCATAAGAGTTGTTGTTAGCACTAAACACATTCGAGTGCTAATAACCTTGAAACACACCATTACCAATTTTCTAAAGGAGGCTATTTTTCCATGATCAGACCGTTAGGTGATCGAGTTATCATTGAAGCCGTTGCGAAAGAGGAGACTACAGCAAGTGGTATCGTGCTGCCAGATACAGCGAAAGAAAAACCACAAGAAGGTAAAGTTGTAGCCGTAGGCGCAGGCGCGTTGAAAGATGGCGTTCGTGTTCCGCTTGAAGTAAGCGAAGGCGACCGCATCATTTTCTCCAAATACGCAGGAACTGAAGTGAAATACGAAGGCCGCGAACTGTTGATCTTGCGCGAAAGCGACATTCTCGCTGTATTAGCCTAATTTAGCAGGATATAGATCGGCATTACGTTTTACTTAGGTTTTCCGTTTTATTACTTACTATGTATCGTTTAAATAAGAGGAGGTTTCCTATTCATGGCAAAAGATATTAAGTTCAGTGAAGACGCACGCCGCGCGATGCTTCGCGGGGTAGATGCTTTGGCTAACGCTGTAAAAGTAACCCTTGGTCCTAAAGGCCGTAACGTTGTACTTGAGAAAAAATTCGGTAGCCCGTTGATCACGAATGACGGTGTAACGATCGCGAAAGAAATCGAGCTTGAAGATGCTTTCGAAAACATGGGAGCTCAACTTGTTAAAGAAGTTGCTACCAAAACAAACGATGTTGCCGGTGACGGTACAACAACAGCAACGGTTCTTGCTCAAGCTATGATCCGTGAAGGTCTGAAAAACGTTACTGCAGGCGCTAACCCAATGGTTATCCGCAAAGGTATCGAGAAAGCTGTTAAAGCGGCTGTGGAAGAGCTTCAATCCATCGCTAAGCCTATCGAAGGCAAACAATCCATCGCACAAGTTGCGGCAATCTCTGCTGCTGACGAAGAAGTAGGCGAGCTTATCGCTGAAGCTATGGAAAAAGTAGGTAAAGACGGCGTTATCACCGTTGAAGAATCCAAAGGTTTCTTGACTGAGCTTGAAGTTGTAGAAGGTATGCAGTTCGACCGTGGCTACACTTCCCCTTACATGATCACTGACACGGATAAAATGGAAGCTGTCCTTGACAACCCATACATCCTGATCACTGACAAAAAAATCTCCAACATCCAAGAAATCTTGCCTGTTCTTGAAAAAGTGGTTCAATCCGGTAAACAACTTCTGATCATCGCTGAAGATGTTGAAGGTGAAGCACAAGCAACGCTTGTTGTGAACAGACTCCGTGGAACATTCACTTGCGTAGCTGTTAAAGCTCCTGGTTTCGGTGACCGTCGTAAAGCTATGCTTGGCGATATCGCTGCTTTGACTGGTGGACAAGTGATCACTGAAGAGCTTGGTTTGGATCTGAAATCCACGCGTCCTGAGCAATTGGGTAGCGCGCGTCAAATCCGTGTAACTAAAGAAAACACAATCATCGTTGACGGTGCTGGCGACGCAAAAGACATCGCAGCACGCGTAACGCAAATTCGTTCCCAACTGGAAGAAACAACTTCCGATTTCGATAAAGAAAAACTGCAAGAGCGTTTGGCTAAGCTTTCCGGCGGTGTAGCGGTAATCAAAGTTGGCGCAGCGACTGAAACAGAACTGAAAGAGCGCAAACTTCGCATCGAAGATGCTTTGAACGCGACTCGCGCAGCTGTTGAAGAAGGTATCGTTTCCGGTGGTGGTACAGCTCTCGTGAACGTATACAACGCAGTAGCGAAAGTAGTAGCTTCCGGCGACGAGCAAACAGGTGTAAACATCATCCTGCGCTCCCTGGAAGAGCCAGTTCGCACAATCGCAGCTAACGCTGGTCAAGAAGGCTCCGTTATCGTTGAGCGCTTGAAAAACGAAAAAGTAGGCATCGGCTACAACGCAGCATCCGGACAATGGGTAAACATGTTCGAAGCTGGTATCGTTGACCCTGCGAAAGTAACGCGTTCCGCACTTCAAAACGCAGCTTCCGTAGCAGCTATGTTCTTGACTACTGAAGCGGTTATCGCTGACAAACCAGAAAAAGACAAACCAGGCATGCCTGATATGGGCGGCATGGGTGGAATGGGCGGCATGATGTAATTGGCTGAAAAGCCTATTGCTTCATAGCTAGCTCGAAGAGGCTCCTCAGATGAATCTGAGGAGCCTCTTTTTTATGATCGACAATGTCATTTTTAACGGACACAGTGGCCGCTATTTTGGCATTTTGGCTGCTTTTCTGGAGCTAACGGACAGGAGAGACGTTATTCGCTTATGATTGGAGTTGAAATGGGTATTTCAACTCCAATAGCGGCGCCTCAGTCCGTTAAATGTTAAATTGAGCCAAAAAGTTGCGAATAGCGGCATCTCAGTCCATTATCCTCGTCGTACCGTAGTCCGTGCACTGCAATCCCTGCTTTGCAATCCCTACACAGTAATCCCCACATCAACCGCTCACCGCCCGCTCACAAATCCCAAGCCGCAATCACCTTGTTCTTCCCCGTCCGCTTCGCCGTAATTTCAGCGGTATCCGCTTGCTCAATAAGCTGCTCAATAGAGCTAGGTTGGCACAGCTCCAAGGAAGAAACACCAACACTGACGGTAATCGTATACGGACGCCCATAAGCGAATTCTTTCTCAATTTCGCCACGCAGTTGATGGGCAATCTTGAGAGCTTCTTTACCGTCCGTCTTAGGTAAAATAAGAATAAGCTCCTCGCCGCCATATCGGCCGGCAATGTCGCTTTTCCTTAAATTAAAGCGGAAGATATCAGCGATTTCCCGCAGCACCCGGTCCCCTTCCGGATGACCGAATTCGTTGACTCTCCGGAAATTATCGACATCGATCATGATGACGGAAAGATCCAGCTGATAACGGCTGGCAAGCTCAAACTCTTCTCGTAGCTTCTCCATGAAATAACCCCGCAGGTAGAAGCCGGTCAAGTTATCAATGACCATTTCGCGATGCAGAAGTACGTTGATGATATGCGGTTTGATGAAGGACAGGAAGTGTTCCATGTGCTGCTGTTTGGTTTTGGTCATGCCATCAACATGAACTTGCAAGGTGATCGCCTGATCGCCACGTTGAAACAAGGTGAAGGCGAGCACGCCGTGATCTTCGCTTCGCGTTTGGTAGGCAATCAATTCGTCATGATCACGCAATCCCGAGGCGGTGACGAAAACCTTTTGCTTATAATGCAGAAGCTTGTACGTAATTGAAAGTTGAATGACTGGGAAATAGTCAAATAAGGCCTTGGTCAGTCTTTGCATGGTTGTGGACAGGTCCAGCGTTTCCGTTATTTGCTCGCTTAGTTCAATAATAATTTGCAAATCCAAGGAAAGAAGCAGCCATTGTTCGCGGTCGGCCATCATTTTCTGCACATAATCATCCTGCAAAATAGCCGGAGACGCTGGCGCATAAGCGGGAGCAATCGCTTGTTGCATACAGGCTGTCAGATACGGGCGCCACGTTTCCTTTTGAATCATCTGATAACCGTTTAATGCACGCCGCAAAAACAGCATGGCATGTTGAATGTCGCCCTCGGCCATAGACTTCTCCGCTGAAAGCCTGTAATAATCAGGTAAAAAAACATCATAGGCATCTCTTTTTAAGTAGGTTTCAAAATGGTCAAACCAGTGGTCTACTCGATCTGAATGCAGTTTGAGCAAAAGAGTAATCATTTCCCGATAAGCCCAGCCGGCGTAAAGGCCAGCATTGTTTTTAGCAATAAACTGCTCGAAGAGCTGGCAAGCATATAAGGTGTTACCTAATCCTGCTTGGCGCAGCGCTTCAAGGAAGACAGAATGATTTTCATTCTCAAGAGAGCCGGGAACATGAACCGGAAGATGCTGACGAAAGGCGGCGTAGCCCTGATAAACGGCCAACAAGGACTGGCCCCAATCGGTAATTTGCTGCTCAATGAGGCTTGTCTCCAACTGCTGGAATAAGGCCCATTCCTCCCACTCCAGCGCGAATAAGAGTTGATTGGTCAAATAATTTTCGGCCAAATCCTTGCGACGCAGCTTGTCGACCTGCAGAACGCGTTCCTTATGATACAAATAACTGGCGATATCGCCTTGGTTCAAGGAGAGTTCCATCGCATTCAGATGGCCGACTTGCTCCTTAATCGTATATCCTGAGCGCTTGGCGCCTTCAATTCCGCGATAGACATACGTATTAATGATCTTATTGTTGCTTTGATACGAATAAAGATCATAAAGTCGCAGCATCAAGTCCGTATGTGGTGAGGAATCCAGTAACGGCTCAAGCTTGGCTGCAATCGACAGGGCCCATTCTTCCGTTTCAGGAAAATGGATCAACATATTAATCGTATAGTAATTCGTTATCTCCGCAAAATGCCTCAGGGCAAGCAAGTGACGTTGTGGGTAAACAACTTCGATATAGAATTTATGCAAGGTATGCATTTCTTCATCCTGCAGCGGAAAGCAAAGATTACTCGTATTGAGCAAAAATGCGGCCCGTACTCGATCCGTAAGCAGCTGTTTCTCATCAAAAATGAAAGGAAAAAGCTCCTCGCGCAGCTGATAAACATCCACATTATTTTGAATGATGCGAATAGACAACCAACCAAAACGGTCAGAAACGGTTCCCGTTCGTTCATAGACAGTTAAAGCCAACTGTTCGGATAGTGCGAATTGGTTAAGCAGATGATACATACGGCTAAGTAGTCGATCCAGGAAAACAAGGTAAGGCCTTTCCAGTTTTTCATATAAATATTTGATGCGCTCTAAGATTTCGGCCTTTTGGCTGTAAGAGAGCAGGGTGCGAATTTGTCTGTAATATTTTAAAAGCAAATAGTATTCGACCTTGTATTCCCCTGCTTGACATGACAGTGTGATCAACTGAGGCAATGCGAAAGGACGGTATCTATAAAGATATTTCAGTGCTGTTTGGTAATAGGACGCAAGTTTGTCCTCAGGCAGCTGTTGCAGGACCAGTCCAATAATTTCACTCGAAATAAAAAGACTGTCATTGCGGCTAACATGCATAAGGCCGAGCTCTGCAAGCTTGGTCACCGAAAGCAGAATATTGCCTGCATCCAGTCGATTTGCGGTAAAGAGGGAGGCAGCATGGACCGGCATAGGCAGGCAGCATAGCAGCCTCATAAGCTCTAAATCCTTTTGATCCAGAACAGCGATACGCTTTGCAATCAGGCGAAGAGGATTCAATTGCTCATAATCCAGATGAAATCGGGTCGTTGGTATCCAACCGTTTCGCGTGATCTGAATGCTATGAGACTGGGCGAGCTCCTCCAAAATCATGCGGCAGTGGCTTGCGTTAATTCTATTTTCGTATAACCAAGTTTTTAGCTGGTCGATTAAAGCTGCGTCTGCTCGTCCAAACTGTGAAGCGAGCAACTGCTCATAGATGGCAGGGTCCTCATGATGCATGTTAAGGACTTGGAAAGGCACTTCTGCAAACTGGTTAGGAATACGGCTTCCGCTGAAAATAAAGTTCAGGCAATTCATCTCATGGCCGTGCTCTCTCCAGAAGTTCAGCAGAATTAGCTGGGAATCTTCATCAAAGTGCTCGCAGTTCTCAAAGGTGAACACAAAGTTTTGAATGGGAAAAAGCGGAATAACCGACATGAAAAACTGATGCAGCCACTCTGTCAGCAGATAAAGGATGTCGTCGCCTTCATAATGCTTTTTGAGCAGTTGGTCAAATTTCCGCGCCAAGTTCCGCAGCATCGTAATGGACTCCGGCAGAATGTCGTAAGCTCTGTGCAGCGTTCTGGAGACCACTTCACGCAAGGTGGAATAGGGCAGTTCTTGCGAGACGATTTTGAAATAATATCCCTTTTCAATGACTTCATTAATGTGCTGCGCATACAAATCGAAACGAATAGCCTCATCTTCACAGATGAGACCTAGCAGTCGATCTTCATTGGATTTCAAATAATCACGAAAACGCTCCTGCTGGTCATGAGTAATGGGAGAAGCGGCTGGGTGGAGCAATTTTGAGCTGTTTTGGATATCTGTAGCAGGTTGCGGCTCCGCTGGAAGATGCAAATAATCAAGCAGCGATGCAGCTATCTCGTCAACGAATAAAAAAGATTCAGGCTTCGTATGAAGCCGTTCAGAAAGAGGCTGCAAAGCCGCAGGTACAAGACCGTTGTACATTGACTCCAGCAGCAGATGGATAGATTCAAAATCAGCAACGCGTGATAAAAGAAACCTTCGCGCATAGCGTGGAAACAAGCTGTATGGATAGTCCGTCAGCAAGTGATTGATGAACTCAATGGCGGAGGGAAATGGTTGGACATCAACTAGAATGGCTAGTGTTTTTGGGTGGAAAAATAGCATGTCCGGCGAAAGAAAGCCCATATAAAACTGTTTATCATGTAAAATTGAAAGCGCTTTACAAAGGGGGATGAGAAGCTTTGCTTTGGTTTCATCGCTTAACTGCTCATGGTGCAATTGCGAAAAGGGCACAAAGCCATCCGGTAAAGCAGGCAGCTGCACAATCAGATCTCCGTCCGTGAGCTTCCAACTTGTCGGTTGACGGAATAAGTCTCCTTGAGCTGCATCCGCCCAGGAGAGTAGGCGGCTCTCAATTTGTTTATAAGGGAAGTAAGACCATAGCTTATGATTAAAATGCATTTCTGCATAGTCAAAGGTGTGAGAGTAAGTTAGATGTCGAGTTTCCGAGAAATTTCTATCAGTTGTAGTATTCATCTTACTCCCTCTCCTTCTAAAGTATAGGGTTTGTGTATGTAGGGGATGGGGATGTTTCCATCGAATAGGTCTGATTTCTCAATTGTAACAAAAATAAGCGCCAAATGGGAGATAGAAATGGTGAAAACGCCAGAGAGCCTGTCATTTTTTGTTCTGATTGGACATCTACCTGCTTGGCCTGCAAAAAATGAGCCTAATTATTGAAAAACTAGGCATTGGTACATTCTTTGGACTAGGCATAGACGTATACTATCTCAAACCTAAAGAGGAGTTGACTTCATCAATGGCTTATCAACCGAATCAAACTAGCCAAGGAAAACAATTTCAGTGTCCCCCAGCTGACCCTATAATGACAAGTCCAGAAAGAATTGTTAGAGATTTCTATCACCCGCAAAAGGTTCAAGTTATTCACCCGATTCAAATCGTAAATAGACATCATTGTGTACCGGTTTATGAGCATGTGTGTACGTATGAAGAGACAGATGAGTATTGCGGTACTCACCCGCATCCGCACCAAGGCATGCTGCGCGACAAATAAAGAGGATGCCCTAGTCTGAATCTGTAAAGATTCCAGCTAGGGTTTTTTTTATTGATGGGCGCCTTTTCCTGTATAATGAATAGATAGCTTTTTTGAGCGAGGAGGCCGGGCATGCACGAACTAGATGCTAAACCACAAATTGATTTAACGGCCCGGGGTCCGGTAAGCACTCCGAAGGAGACAGGAACGTGTGCGGAATGGACCCATTATTTTGACAAGCAATATGCGAATTCTAAAGTATACAACGCTTTTAGCGTCGAGGAATTATATATGCGGGCGTGGGGCCAGCTCAATCAGTTTGCGGACGAATGGGAGTTAACAATCAGGGGTATCTATGATATTCAAGTTGTTCTGTATTTAACCCAGCTTTGCGATGCTTTGGCGGATGCGAAGTCAGGCATGTATGACTTTTTTTATAATGCAGGTTACTTTTTTTCTAAAATTGCGAAGCACAGTCAGGGACAGATGACAACTGTTTTGCATAGTATCGATATGGAGCATGCCCAGGAGAGGTATCCAGAGCATTTGAAGGAGCTTGCGGCCTATGTGGCTATACAGGTTTCTAAAGAATCGAAGGAAGCCAGAGGCAAATGGTTTGAGATCAGTAAACTGCTGTGGTCCGGATTGTTATATGAAAAAGAGCTTATAGCGGACGAGCTTGTCAGATTGCGGAAGCTTGCAGGCGATAGAGAAAGAAAGAAAGCGGAGCGTGAAGCGGCGATTTTGGCGCTAGCGCATTTCGATATGTTGTCCGGTGAGGACGAAAATGCATGGGATCGCGTCTTAACGGGGATTGATGTGATTGAGCCAAGAGATTGGTTCGGTTATCTAAGAGTTTTTGTGCAAGAGGAGCGGTGGGATCGATTACTGAAATGGCTTAGATGGCTAGGGCCTGCAATTCGCAAGGAAGTGACGTATGAGGCTGCTGAGTATTTTGATTTGTGGGAAGAGGCGGCAGCGAGCACTGGCATGGATGAAGAGTACAGGAGAGCTATGGTGGAGCAGCTTCCCGGCAGTTATCGGCATTACGCTCGTTTCCTGTTGGGGAAAGAGGAGTACCAGGCATGGGCGGATTTGATGCTTTGGTTAAGCATATCTCCCCTCGATATTGACTCTAATCAGCTTAAAATGGTCGAGAAAGCCGATGTTCGCGTACTGCTGCCGCTGTATCATTATGCCATAGACGAAATTCTCCAAGTTAAAAATCGCGAATCATATAAACAAGGCGTCAAGCTCCTTAAAAAGCTGGCTGCTGCTTACAAAAAGCTAAAACAAACGCCTAGATTTGAAGTGTATTTGGTGCAGCTTATCAAACAGTATTCACGATACCGCGCATTTCAAGAGGAGTTACGGAAAGGGAAGCTACTGCTATGATCAGCTTGTCACAGGTACATATTCGCGTGCAAAAACTCCCTACAGGGAGTTTCGCCTTCTATGGAGAGACAGAACAGGCCAACGAGGTTCCCGGCTACGCGCTGCGAAAGCTGCTATTTGCTTGGCATGAGGGGTCTTTTTACGGCACGCAGCTTGAAAGTATTCGAACGGGGTACGGCGAGGCCCTTGTCTTGACACCTTATATGGTCTTGGACTATTTGGCTAATCCGGGTACATTATTGCATGGGAAATTATCCTGGGATGCAGATGTGCTTTTGATGAAAAAAGGGGCTGCGCTGTTTAAAGAGGCGCTAGCTGCCGGGTGGTACATGCCGTCTTTTCGGCATTGGTTTCAAGGCGGTATGGGGTGGAAACCGCAGCTGCCGGGTGCGAAACTGGGAGAGCTTGAGCAGCTATACAAGGGGGCTCAGGATGAGGACTTCTGGCATGACTGGTTCCATGCTGCAACCTTAGAAATGATGAAAGAATCGCCTGATTCGGAGATCGGCATGGCATGGGGGCGGTTATCGGAGGGGAATACACTCTTGAGAGAGGGGCCATCCTCCGAAACGAGCTGGATGCAGGAAGATGATTGGCTGCTGGCCATTGGTTGGAAACAGGACGGTAAACCTTACCGAATCTGTGTACAACTCGTAGAACCTTATGCGGAAACGTATGTGGACGGGACAACGACTGCTAAAGATAACGGAGCCGATTGGCGTCTAAGGTTTATCGCGCAGGATCGTAAGGATGCTAATCATTTTGTGGAATTCAGCACGGCTGGGACTATTTTGGTAGGGAGAATTCCTGCGGCATGGCAGGATGGCATGGATGCCAGTATACATGATCAAACGAATCGGGTACTGCGTATTTTGCCACATCTTGAAAGTGAGTTCCAGGAAGGGAAAATTGTAGAGCAGTTATCGGACGATCAGGCCTGGGGGTTTCTTACGGAATCAAGCTTGCTGCTCGCTGCAGCCGGCATCTCGGTTTTCCTGCCTTCGTGGTGGGGGGAACTCAGCCGTACGCGGCCTCAGCTGCGAGCGAAAGTAAGGAGTTCTGTCGGCACCTCGCGCAGGCCAATGTTCGGCATGGACCACATCATCCAGTTCGACTGGCGGGTGGCTCTGGGCGGTGTCGATCTATCTGAGGAAGAATTCCACCAAATTGCCGAGCAGAAAAAAAGGCTGATCTATATTCGCGGCAGATGGGTACAGCTGAATCCTGCGGATTTAGAGCAGATGAAAGCGGCGATGCTCCAGAGAGAGAAGCGCAAGGGATTCTCCCTTCGGGACGTTCTGGAGACGCAGCTTACGGACGAGCCTTCGCAGCAGGTGTCTTTTGTGTCTTCCGCCGGTGATCGGAAGGAAGAGTTTAAGATCAATATTGAACTAAACGGCTCTTTACGAACCTTGCTGAGAAAGCTCAATCAACGTGAATCGCTGCCTTTTGATCAGATTGAAGGCCTGGAGGCCGATCTTAGGCCTTATCAGAAGGAAGGGGTGTCGTGGCTCCTATTTCTGCGAGGAATCGGCCTAGGCGGTTGTCTGGCGGATGATATGGGGCTTGGCAAGACGTTGCAATTTATTGCTTATTTGTTGGCTGTGAAGGGTGCTGAGCGATTGACAAGTCGAGCCCGAAGTCAGGGCAAAAGTCAAAGCGAAGACCAAAACGAATTACAACTTGCGAATTCGGCTCCGTCCTTGCTCATTTGTCCGACCTCCGTACTTGGCAATTGGCAAAAAGAGATAGAGCGTTTCGCGCCATCTCTTAACATCCATCTCCACTACGGTGCGCAGCGCGCAAAGGGTGAGGCATTCGAAGATTCTGTGGCAGGCGCCGACCTTGTCATAACCTCTTACAACATCGCTCTGTTGGATGAAGAGGAATTAGCGAGCATGACTTGGAACACGCTTTGTTTGGACGAAGCACAAAATATCAAAAACGCGTATACCAAGCAATCTCAAGCCATTCGAGGCCTGGATGCCCGCCACCGAATCGCGTTGACAGGTACGCCGCTTGAGAATCGGTTGACCGAGCTTTGGTCGATTTTTGATTTTATTAATCCAGGGTATCTCGGTACATTGCGCCATTTCAACCATCATTACGTTGGCCCTATTGAAAAAAGCACCGACGGCGCGCCAGGACTAACATCACGCGTTCAGCGCTTGATCCGTCCATTCCTGTTAAGGCGAGTCAAAAAAGATCCGGCCATTCAGCTGAGCTTACCCGAGAAAGTGGAGTCCAAGGTTTATGTAGCTTTGACCCCCGAGCAGGGTGCACTCTACGAAAACGTCGTGCAAACCTTGATGGAGAGAATCGATAGTCTCTCTATAATGGAGAAAAAGGGGCTTATTCTGGCTTCACTCACGAAGTTGAAGCAGATTTGCGATCATCCTTCCTTGTTTTTGAAGGAAGGAGATCGTGCGGGGGCCGGGGGAGCCCCCGGGAGAGGTGTGCGCTCAGCGAAGCTGGAGCGCCTGCTTGAAATGATCGACGAACTCAGAAGCGAAGGAGGCGGCTGCCTCATCTTCACCCAGTTCGTCGAGATGGGCCGTCTCCTGCAGCGCGTGATCGCGCAGGAGCGGGGGGAGCCCGTGCAGTTTTTGCACGGGGCCGTGGCGAAGGCGAAGCGCGATGAGATGATCGCGCGCTTCCAGGACGACGCGCTCCCGGAGGCGGAGCGCTGCAGAATCTTTATCCTCTCGCTGAAAGCAGGAGGAACCGGTTTAAACCTCACCGCGGCGAACCATGTTTTCCACTACGACCGGTGGTGGAATCCCGCCGTGGAAAACCAAGCCACGGACCGCGCCTTTCGCATCGGCCAGAGCCGCGATGTGCAGGTGCACAAGTTCATCACGCTGGGCACGCTCGAAGAACGTATCGATGAGATGATCGAACGCAAAAAAGGCCTCAGCGATCACATCGTCGGCACCGGCGAGAGCTGGGTCACCGAGATGTCCACGAGCGAGCTGCGGGCGCTGTTTGCGCTTCGGCGGGAGTGGGTGGAGAAATAACGGATACAAAAAAGGCTATCTCTCAAGTCTATTTAGACCTTTTGAGACAGCCTTTCTTTTTACTATTTTGGAAAGCTTGCAGCAACAATCGCATCAATGTTTTGCTTCTCAGCAGGATCTTTTGCAATTAATTTATCCTGAAGGGCTTGATCGTTCTTGCCTTGTTTCTGTAAAGCGGCCAAATACCATCGGATCAGAATACGGTTCGCTTGGTCATCGAGATTATCGGTTATATAAGGTTGAATCGTTGAAGATGAACCAGCGTAATCCCCACGCATATAGCTGATTTGACCGACATTTAAAGCCATATTTGGAGTAACGGCAAAAGGACGACCTTGTGCCTGCTCTTTAGGCAGGTTTTTCAGGGAATCAACACGAGCTAGAACTTCTTTGTAAATTGCAAGAGAATCATCAAGTCTTTTATTGTATTCCTGCGTATTGTTCTTTGCACTTGCTTGATTCGCAAGATCGATATTTAGCGTTATACTTTTTTCGTACATCTCCGTGTACCAAGGGTAGTTGATAATCTGAGAATTCGACCAGTTTAGCGCCTCTTCGTGCTTGCCTTTTAACAGAAACATATTAAGCTGCTGCATCGCCACTGCGCGGTTATGCGGTTCTTTTTTCAACAGCTGATTCATTAGATCTTGGGCTTGATTGAAAAAAGGTTCAGCTTTTGTTGCATCTTCTTTCTGCATCTGATTATAGACCTGAAGCAAAATTCCAATTCTGCTGACTTGGCCCGTTAACAAATAATCCGGATGCGCAGGGTGTAGAGAGATTGCTTTATCTAATGGTTTAGTAATTTGATTGTAATCTTGGCTAGTTTTGATAACTGCAAGCGTTTCTTTATAAGAACCATTTGCCGAGAGAAGCTGAACCGAGATGTAGAACATCACAAGCGATAAGATGGCCAGCAGCGCCGGGAATGATTTGTGAAGCACAGCAGAATCGTTTTTAAAACGAAGCGGAGCTGAAGACGTGTTACTAAGCAGTCCGCCAAGAGAAAGGAACAAAATAGCGCCCAAGTACACATAACTCAAATCGAAGTCAATCATACTGTGGACCAAAAGTGAAATCGTTACAATGAAAAACAGGAAGTGCAGATCTCGTTTCTCCTGCGAACTCTTGATGTAGCTTCGTATATAGAACATCATGACTGCAATTACGAAACCTACGAAAGAAAGGAATCCGAGCGCTCCGGCTTCGACCAGATATTGAAGAGCAAAGTTATGAGCTTGTCGGCTTGTGTATGGATTGTTTTGATACTTTTCATATAAAGAAGCCCAAGCTCCACCGCCGGCACCAATGATCGGATAATCCGCCCAAAGCTTAACTGCGTCTTTGTAGAACGTTCCGCGTTCTAGAACGCTGTGCTGTTGGAAGTTAATATTTTCTATCCGGGTTTTTACATTGTCAGGAAGAATGTTTTTGAAGCCTGTATCGCTTAGAATTAGAATTGCGCCAAGGACACCGATTACGATGGCTGCTACCGGAAGAATGAAAGTAGCATATTTTTTTGTATCAAAACGGGCTGTAATTCGCTCTAACCATGGAGCCACGAAGAGCTGAATAACGATAGCAACCACTGTGAAAACTACAGAAGCAATGAGCAGAATTGACCAACCGTGCCATGATTCAGAAGCACTAGGTTGCTTTTGTAAGCCAATTCCGATATCCGTTACTTTTTGAAGAATCAAAATAGACGTTAGGAAAGCTAGTCCGAACTGAAGGAGAGCAAGAATCTGTCTGCTGATCGAAAAGAAGAACAACATAATCAAGAACACAACCGGAATAACTACAATCGCCCCACGGGACAGCGTCAACCAGAAAGAAACAAGGATTGGCACTAACAAAAACGCGTGCGGGAGAACCGTTTGCCACTTGCGAGATTTCACTACGAAGAACAACGCTCCGAGTGATAAAGTAATTAAGAAAGCTGCGTATGTATTCGCGTATTGGAAAACGGAAGTCAGACGCAAACCGTTCGAATCCGTCATGATGGCATCGCGGTATAAATCCGGTGAATCCATAAATGCGAACCAACCAACCAGATGTGCTGCAAAGCTGCCGTTGCCCAACCAGTATAAAAGTCCGAACAGTACAATGAAATATCCCGATATCATCAATAAACTTGCAATTATCGACACTCCAAGCTTGTTTTTTGTCAGAAATACACCTAAAATTAAGAAGGTTGCATACAGCATTTGGATATAGACCATATTCGTTGCCAAGTAGTGAGAAGCCGAGTTCGACAAAGAAATCACATAAGTAAGAGGCATAATGAGTACTAGTATTGTTAATACATCTTTCTGATCCTTAAGCTTGAAAACAAAGAAAGCCAGGATTGCAATCAGCAGCATAATAATGGAGGACCACACCGAAGCCGAGTAGATCGAGCGTTCGAAATCATACGATCCTCCGTTAAACAACGCCCGCTGAAATGGCGCCCAGAACATGAATAAGCCCGTAAACACAATTAAAATCCAAAAGATAACAGAACTCTTCTCTGTCGTTATCGTACCATTCGCTTTTGCACGCGACGCCGCGTAGGCATTCTTACTTGCACTCATGAGAAAATAGTCTCCTTCTTCGCTAAAGTTCGACTTCATTTTAGCATAGGTGGAAGGGAGTTTCCAAATAATGATTACTAAAATAAAAAAAGCTTCTCTCCCTTTTAGGGGGGAAGCCTTTTTTCATAAATACTTAAAATCCTGAAGAAAGTTTACCAGTTGCAATACAGAGGCCTCGGCTGAATTTTGGTCTGTTTCAATTATTAGTTCAGGGGATTCGGAAACTTCATAAGGCGCAGAAACACCTGTGAAGTCTTTGATTTGTTGTGCCCTAGCCTTCATATATAGGCCTTTAGGATCACGACGTTCACATTCTTCGACAGAGCATTTAATATATACCTCAATAAATTCTCCATCAGGGAATATTTTTCGAACATTGTTCCTGTCTTCAATATAGGGAGAAATTAATGCAACTATAGTAATTAAACCTGCGTCAACAAAAAGTTTAGCTACTTCTCCAATACGACGAATATTCTCTTTCCTGTCATCAGGAGAAAACCCGAGATCTTTATTAAGACCATGTCTAACATTATCACCATCAAGTACATAAGATTGAATATGTCGTTCATGCAAATACTTGCCGAGTTCATTTGCTATTGTTGATTTACCTGAAGCAGATAAGCCAGTTAGCCAAATGACACAGCTTTTATGTCCGTTTAACCTCCTTCTATTTTCTACTGTTACTTCAGGCAAGTGCCAAAATATTTTAGACTTCGTCTCACTCATTCCAAGGCTCCTATTGCTATTGACTTAGATATCATTATGGATTTACAACTAAATTTATCTCATTTGAGACTTCGCCTGTTCTCAAGTCAGTAATTACTATTTTATAAGAACCTTGGTTTTTAGTTAGTTCTTTTGGAACCACAGCGGTTACAAGCTCTCCACTATTTTGGACAACGGTACTCAAAATTTTTCCTTCAAAAGAAACTTTGGTGGAATCTGTCGCATTTGCAGTAGAGAGCCAAATTGCATTATCACCATTTTCCTGAACGTTAAAAGGGTGATTTGCAGTAATTTCTTTTGGTCCATATTCGTTTATCACGAGTGGTTTGAATTTTTGTAACTCTTTCTCCAATTGAAAAATTCGTAAATCTTTTTGTTCATTTTCTATTTGTAAAGTACATGCCCAATGACTTAATTTTTCAATCTCATCAGGTCTTTGTGATTTTGAATATTGTATAAATTTTGAACGCAGGGTTCTATAACTAGAAAGTAGAGGGGTAAAGAATATGTGTTCTTCATCTACAAGGCTGGAATAAAAAGTATTAGCTTCATTTTTGGAATTTAGATTTGAGTCTAAATACGGATTATCTTCTTGAGAATAAGTGGAACTGTTTATTTTCGTTCCAAGGGGGAGGAGGCAACTCGGTTCAAAGTTTTCTCCAACAAATTCTAAACATCTAGTAAGTGTATCTTGTGGCATGTTTATAAAATCTTCAAATTTAATTCGTAAAACTTTTTCGGAACCAAGAGCTCGTTCTGCTAAAATACAATCTTTTGTTAACCGAAGCCATGTTGAATATGCCTCTTCTGCTTTGTAATCTCTAGCTCCAGCTGTAGAGAAATGCATTAAGGATTTCGCAACATTCTCGGGGTTTCTTATGATATGTATGAATTTAGCGTTTGGAAACATCTTATGTAGGCCATATACATAGTGAGAATTTTCAGGTGTTCCATCAACCCAACGTTGTTTCTTATCTTGAGGCGATCTTCTGTGACTATAATTATTATTGAAAAAGGTATCGGGCATATTTAAAGATCTTGCAATTAATTGTTCTTTAGTAGCTTCTACAAAGTTATTTATCGCTGAACCAAAAAAATTATAAAAATCATTCTTAAGAATCCCAGCAGAACTTAAATGAGAATAATAGTGATTGGCTGTCCCTAATTCATATAAATAGTCTAAATCAATACTAAGTCTGCTTAGCCAATTCGTTTCCTCTAATGGGAGTATGTTACTATGTTGTCCTAAACACCAAGTTAAGACACTGGTACCTGAACGATACGAGCCAATGATAAATATGGGTTGAGATTGTTGCTGCATAAGAATAAGGTCCCCTTTTAAGCAATATCATCCTTATTTTAGACTGAAATTATGTAGATAATATGTCTAAATAATTAAGATTATATTTCCACAAATTTCACAATATGTTAAGTAGCTAGTATTCAAGTCGGCGTTTTGATAAGATGAAACTGTATGCCGTCATAATTATTAATGAGATTAACTTATTCAAAGGAGTTTTGCAAATAGTGAAAAAGTCGTATTTTAAATGGGTTCGGGAATTTCTTGTGCAGCAACGACTTATATGGGCTCTTGCTAAAAATGATTTTAAGAAGAAAAATATTGGATCATATTTAGGAATAATGTGGGCTTTTATACAACCTACAATTAATATTTTACTTCTTTGGTTTGTATTTCAAGTTGGTTTTAAATCAACTCCGGTAGATAATTTCCCATTTATACTTTGGCTTTCAACAGCGATGATTGCATGGAACTACTTTGCAGAAAGTTTGCAAACAAGTGCGTATTCTATTACAGAAAGTAGTTATTTAGTTAAGAAAGTAGTTTTTCGAGTCGGTATTCTACCTATTGTGAAAATTTACTCTGCATTATTTGTTCATATATTCTTCCTAGTATTTCTTTTTATAATGTTCATGTTATATGGTTATGGTCCAACGATATATCTTTTACAAATCCCTTACTATCTAGGTGCTATGATCATACTATTAGTGGGATTATCTTGGATTACCTCTTCATTGACGGTCTTTCTCAAAGATGTTGGGCAAATTATATCAATGATTGTCCAGTTTGGTTTTTGGTTGACACCAATTTTCTATTCTTTGAAGATCATACCTGATAAGTACATATTTTTTTATAAGTTGAATCCAATGTATTACATTATTGAAGGTTATAGAGAAACTTTTATTTATCACAAGTGGTTCTGGCAGCATGAATTTCAAACCATTAATTTCTGGCTGATAACTGTAGTGGTATTACTAATCGGTAGGTTTCTATTTAAAAAACTACGGCCTCACTTTGCAGATGTCTTATAAGGAGAGTACAAATGACTAACGAAATTGCTATTCAGGCAATGAATTTAAGTAAAACATATAAGCTTTATGAAAAGCCAGTAAATAGACTACTTGAGTCATTAAATCCATTTGGGAAAAAATACCACAAAGAGTTCCATGCACTTAATAATGTATCGTTTGATGTAAGAAAAGGTGAGACGTTGGGAATTATCGGAAAGAATGGATCGGGTAAATCCACCTTATTAAAAATGATAACCGGCGTATTGAATCCAACGACTGGGAACATAGTAGTAAATGGTAAGATTTCTGCCTTATTAGAACTTGGAGCTGGTTTTAACCCGGAACTTACTGGGCTCGAGAACATCTATATGAATGGTACAATTATGGGATATACCAAAGACGAAATGGACCAGAAATTAGATGACATATTGTCTTTTGCCGATATAGGAGAATTTATATCTCAACCTGTAAAAGTGTACTCAAGTGGGATGTTTGTACGACTTGCCTTTTCTGTTGCCATTAATATAGATCCTGAAATACTGATTATTGATGAAGCTTTGAGTGTTGGGGATATGAGATTCCAACAAAAATGTTTTCGTAAAATTGATGAGTTTAAAGATACGAAAACGATTCTGTTCGTATCTCACGATCTTTCAGTTGTTACCAAATATTGTAATAGGGCCATTTGGATTAACGAAGGGGTTTTACTTGACGAAGGCAATCCTAAGGAATTGTCTAAGAAATATCAAGCATTTATGATGGGGTCGAGTCTCACCAAATCATTAGGCGGAAATCAACTTCAAAATGATGGTAATCAAATGATTGATGACATTGATGAAAGTTTGGATGTTCTAGGAGATGATGAGGCGAGGATTGCTGGTATATCACTATACGATGCCAAATCCGAACAAAAGATTTCGATCGTTGAGCCGGGACAACAAGTGAAAATGTTCATAAAAATAAAAGCAAATACCACGATTGTAGATCCAATTATTGGATTTTCAGTGAAAGATAGAATTGGCAATGTAATGATACAAGCGAACAGTTATGTATTAGAAGAATATATTCCAGAAATGATATCAGATAATCACTATAATTTTTGCTTTGAATTTCCATTTCCTCCATTAAATATTGGTCAATATTCAATTTCTCCAGCCATTGCATCAGGCTCACAGGAAGTGCATACTCAACATAGTTGGGTTCACGATGCATTAGTAATTCAAGTATTACCAGTTACAAAGCATCAATTAAGCGGGTTCTATATTATGGATAATGTGAAATTTTATTCTCTAGAATAAGGTGGAAAAACCATGGAATTTACAGGCGAGAGATATGTGCCACAATTAACGGAAACTCAAATAAAAATCGAACATCTTCAAAGATATTTATCCATTACTGAATTAGTAAAAGGTAAAGTCGTTCTTGATGCTGCTTGTGGAGAAGGTTATGGATCATCCATCCTTTCGGATACTGCTGATAAGGTATTGGGGATAGATATAAGTGAAGAGACTATAAAACATGCCTCTTCAACTTATAAAAAAGATAATCTTTCTTTTCAAATAGCTTCTATAGAGAATTTACCTTTTCCAGATCATTCTGTTGATGTGGTTGTTTCTTTTGAGACTATTGAACATGTAAATGAAACACTACAGAACTCATTTCTTAGTGAAATTAAAAGAGTACTGAAACCAGACGGTTTGCTTATCATATCAACACCCAACAAACATGTTTACTCTGATTTACGTAATTATCAAAATCCTTTTCATATAAAAGAATTTTATAAAGATGAATTCATTGACTTACTCAATAACTTTTTCGCGGAAGTTAAAATATTCCATCAAAAGAATGAAGTTGCTTCAGTTATTACTGGTCTTTCACAGAAAGAATATATTCTTCAAGAAAAATTGGAACAGGAATCTACAGATGTAGAGGGTACCTATTTTATTGCAATTTGTAGTGAAGAAGAAATTACTAATCTTACTATTGGTTCATCCATTCTTTTTGCCGATAAACACATTGAGATGATGAATAGAATTCTTTCACTTCAAGATGAGGTGGACGATAAAAATAAGCATATTAACTATTTAAATACTCACAACAGCGAACTTTCAGTTGAGGTAAATAGAATTAAAGGAAAACTGATTGAAATACAAGAAAAAAATATAAATTTGTATGAAAAAACAGGTGATTTACAAGATAGACTAATTAATGCTCTAAATGAGCAGAATATTTTGAAACAAGAAATCGAACAGCAAAGAATGAATAACGATGAGATTCTCAGAAGACTTGGATTAGAATATGGTATTCAAAATTGTGATTTGGAAGAGGTTATAAAAAGAGTTAATCAAGATATCAGGAAGATAGAAAATCATGAACAGGAGATTCAAAACAAAGATCAGGAACTTCATAGTAAAAGTCAAGAACTCTTGGGCAAAGATCAGGAACTTAAAAATAAGGATGGCCATATTACTCTTTTATTAGAAAGTGATAGAGTATTGAATAATATTTTTCAATCTAATGGCTGGAAGGTTCTTAATAAATATTATCGCTTTAGAGATAGAGTAATACCTAAGAAGAGTAAAAGGAAATTTGTAACTAAGTTAGTCACTAAAACGATCAAAGAGCCGCGTAAGATGATTAAAAGCTTTAATAAAACTAATCTAAATAAATTAAGATACTATTTGAGCACAGAAGATATAGGGAATATAGAAGATCGAATTGATCATTATATGGACCGACACAAGGAAGCTGACCAATTTGAAATTAAACTGATAGATTCAAATCAAACTAAGGATAAGATTATATTTCCTCAATTTGAGAAGCCCTTGGTTTCAATCATTATTCCTGTCTACAATCAATGGGATTATACGTATTCTTGCTTGAAATCTATTTCCATGAATACTGATCATATAGCCTTTGAAATTATTATTGCTGATGATATGTCAACTGATGAGACCACTCAAATATCGCATTACATCGAAAATATTCATGTTGTACGAGATGGGGTAAACAGAGGATTTTTGTTGAACTGCAATAACGCGGCTAGACATGCCAAAGGAAAATATATTTTCTTCTTAAACAATGATACCAACGTGCAAGAAGATTGGCTAAAATATTTGGTGGATTTAGTCGAAAAAGATAGTACAATTGGAATGGTTGGTTCCAAGTTGGTGTATCCCGACGGAAGACTTCAAGAAGCAGGGGGAATCATTTGGAATGATGCAAGCGGATGGAACTATGGTCGCTTAGATGATCCTAGCAAGCCAGAGTATAATTATGTTAAAGAAGTGGATTACATTTCTGGTGCAGCTATAATGATTCGTACTGATCTTTGGAATGAGATCGGTGGATTTGATGAGCGTTATGTTCCAGCTTACTTTGAAGATTCGGATTTAGCTTTTGAGGTACGAAAGCATGGGCATAAAGTAGTATTTCAGCCAAAATCAATTGTTGTCCATTTTGAAGGGATTTCACACGGGACAGATACTAGTTCAGGGGTAAAGAGTTATCAAGTTCATAATAAAGAAAAGTTTATAGAAAAGTGGAGCGCAGAATTAAGTGGGTTTCAGTTTAATAATGCCCAGAATGTGTTTCAGGCTAGAGACAGAAGCAGATTGAATAAAACGATTCTTGTTATTGATCACTATGTTCCTCATTTTGATAAAGATGCTGGTAGCAGAACCGTATTTCAGTATCTGAATCTTTTTCGCAAGCTTGGATTTAATGTTAAATTCTTGGGAGATAATTTTTTTCAACACGAACCATACACTTCAGAACTTGAAAAAATGGGAATAGAAGTACTGTATGGGAATTGGTATTCTAAACACTGGAAAGATTGGATTAAGAATAACGGAGAACATATTGACTTCACTTTTTTAAATCGCCCGCATATTTCTGAAAAATACATTGATACATTAAAACGCTATACTAATTCGAAAGTTATATATTATGGTCATGATTTGCATTATTTAAGAGATCTAAGGGAATATGAGCTTTCTGGTAATTCTAAACTACTGGAATCTTCAAATGAATGGAAGACGAAGGAACTGGAGTTATGCAGAAAAGCAGATGTTGCTTACTTTCCATCTCAGGTAGAGGTGGATGAACTAAGAAAACTAATACCTGAATTAAATGTAAAAGCAATTCCAGCTTATATATATGACGATATTCAGCAAACAGCTCCAGTTTTTAAGGATAAACAAGATCTTTTATTTGTTGGCGGGTTTGGGCATAAACCTAACATTGATGCGGTTAAATGGTTTTTGGAAGAAATATTCCCTTTGATATTACAAAAAAAGGGTAATATTAAATTTTATATCGTTGGGTCCAATCCACCAGAAGAAATAGTAAAGTATCAGTCAGACAATATTATTGTAACTGGTTTTGTAAGCGATGATGAATTAAAAAATTACTATAATCAATGTAAAATAGCAGTTGTGCCATTAAGATATGGAGCCGGAGTAAAAGGTAAAGTTGTTGAAGCACTCTATCATCAAATTCCAGTGATAACAACAAGTATCGGTGCAGAGGGATTGCCTGATATAGACAACTACTTGATAATAAACAATGATCCTAGTGAATTCGCTGAGACGGTATTAAAACTATACGGTAATGAATTATTGCTATTTCAGTATTCATGTAATTCTTATGAATATGTTCAAAAATATTTCTCAGTAGAAAGTGTCTTGTCTACAATATCATCGGATTTTAACATTGAAAGGAAGCATGAATTTGATTATAAGGTCAAAAGCACCTCTTAGATTAGGACTAGCAGGTGGAGGAACGGATGTTTCTCCTTACTGCGATGAATATGGCGGTTATGTTCTCAACGCAACCATCGATATGTACGCATACTGTACAATTGAAGTTACCACTAATAACAAAATATCATTTTATGCTGCTGATCGTAACGAGTTTTATGAATCAGAAAGCAGCGAGAAGCTAGAGTTAGATGGTCTTTTAGACCTGCATAAAGGAATTTACAACAGAATCGTTAAAGATTTTAACAATTCAGTTCCTTTATCCTTTAAAATGACAACCTATTCAGATGCACCTGCAGGATCAGGATTAGGTTCTTCCTCCACCATGGTTGTAGCTATTTTACAAGCATTCGTTGAGTGGTTGAATTTACCTCTGGGAGAGTACGATATCGCGCACTTAGCCTATGAAATTGAACGCATTGATGTTGGATTGAGCGGTGGACGTCAGGATCAATATGCTGCAACTTTTGGCGGGTTTAATTTTATTGAATTCTACGCAGCTGACCGTGTAATTGTAAATCCTTTAAGAATTAAGAGTTGGGTAATAAATGAGCTTGAATCCTCAATTGTTCTTTACTATACAGGAGCTTCAAGAGAGTCCGCTAATATAATTAAAGAGCAAGTACGAAATGCAGAGAATAAGAATGAGGTATCATTACAAGCTATGCATGAGCTCAAAGCAGACGCATTAATCATGAAAGAGGCAATATTAAAAGGCGATTTGCGCAAATTCGCCGAGTACTTGGGTAAGTCATGGGAAGCTAAGAAGAGAATGGCAAGCACAATCTCTAATAACACGATTGAAGCTGTATTTGATACAGCACTAGCTGCTGGCGCATATGCGGGGAAGGTCTCCGGTGCAGGTGGCGGAGGTTTTATGATGTTTATGATTGAACCGACACTGAAATTATATTTGGTTAATGAATTAAGTAAGCTTGAGGGGAAAGTCATGCACTTTCATTTCAATGCATATGGTGCAGAAGCATGGAGAATATAGACAGAATGAATGATCTAACCATAGGACAAAGAGCTGATGGCAGAAATAATAATTTGGATTTTATAAGATTCCTTGCTGCTATTATGGTTATATATTCACATTCTTTTCCTTTAGGTTCTGGAGATAACTCGAAAGAAGTAGTACTAGTAGCTACAGGAGGTAAATGGGATGCCGGAGCATTAGCGGTTGCTATTTTCTTCATCATAAGTGGTTTTTTAATTACTCAAAGTTTTGAAAGGTCTCATAGCTTGGGAAGTTACATAAAAGCTAGAATCTTAAGGATATTTCCGGGGTTAGCAGCCTCATTAGTAGTTAGTACATTTATTATCGGGACTTTATTCACTAATTTATCTATTAAGGAATACCTAAGAAGTTATCAAACATACGATTATCTGAAATCATTTTTTATACTTATTTACCCGATGAGATGGAATTTGCCAGGGTTATTCGAGTCCAATATATATAAAGGATCTGTAAATGGGTCACTTTGGACAATTCCTTTTGAATTCTTCTGTTATATAATTGTGGCAGTAATTGGTATTATAGGTTTAGTAAAGCATAGAAAGTTAGTTCTTCTTCTCTTTCTTATTACTGTATACTATTGTTCATTCAATCAGGAAATATCATTTGGTATTACACATTTCTCAGGACTTGAAATTAGGAAATTAATGGAATTATTTAGCTATTTTTCTGCTGGAATCGTATTCTATTTATATCGGAATATGATTCCTCTTAACAAGCATTGTGCAATGATTTGTTTAATAATGCTAGGGTTTACCTTTATGTTTGGTGGAGCAAAAGAGTTTTTTGTCGTTTTCGGCAGTTATCTTATTTTTTATCTTGCCTATACACCTAGTATAAATTTAACCAAGTTCTCTAAGTATGGTGACTTTTCTTACGGGCTCTACATCTATGCTTTTCCAGTGCAGCAAACTATTACCCATCTTTTCGGTGGAAAGATGTCTTCTTTTCATAATTTTATTTTGTCACTTTTTGTAACATTACTATTTGCTATTATTAGTTGGCATCTACTAGAAAAACAAGCTTTAAAATTAAAAAAGGTAACTTTATTACCTAAATCATTTTCTAAAATAAGTACTTCAAATATATCAAAAAGTTTTTATCGTTTTACCGATAAAATGTATAAAATGAATTGGCCAGTTTTTTTAGCATTTTCTATTCTTTTATTCACCTCGTTAATTTTATACAATCAGAAACCCAGTGTATTAACATTTCCATATTCCAAAAATAATAATATTTTTCAGGGGGACTGGTTGCCACAAAGCAGTACAGAGAACTATCGATGGGTTGCGAGAGATGCTTCAGTCACCTTAGAAAAACCGAGTAAAGCTAATAATTTAGTTGTTGAGGGATTTATCCCCGAGAGTTTTATTGAAGTCAATCATTTGAAGATTTTTATAAACGGCCAAAAAACAACTGAAATTAATGTAAGTCCTGGAAGTCCAATTGCAGTAAATAGCCCAATCAATGTAAATCAAAAATTGCTACAAATAAGATTTGAGTTTAATGAATCTCATAAACCGAGACCTGATGATGCAGATCAGCGACAAATGAGCGCCTTAATTAATAAGATCATATTAAGATAGAGAATGGAGACAAAAACTATGCAAAATTTTGTTGTTGACCACATCACTAAATCCATTGAAACAAAACAAGCACTGCTTAATGATAAGGAACTGGTTGAGTTGATAAAACAAGTTTCTGATGAAGCGGTTGACGTTTATAAGAACCATAGAAAAACTTTGATAGCAGGCAATGGTGGAAGTGCTGCAGATGCACAGCACATTGCTGGGGAATTTGTGAGTAGATTTTATTTCGATCGCCCTGGTTTACCATCATTAGCACTAACTACAGATACTTCAATTCTTACAGCAATTGGAAATGATTATGGTTACGAGGATTTATTCGCCAGACAAGTCCAAGCAAATGGTCAAGAAGGGGATATGTTCATTGGTATTTCCACTTCTGGAAATTCGAAAAATGTAATCAAAGCCTTAGAAGTTTGCAAAGAGAAGGGAATTATTACTGTTGGATTAACCGGACGTTCTGGTGGTAAAATGGTGGAATTATGTGATTACTGCATTAAAGTTCCGTCCGATGAAACACCTAGAATTCAAGAGTCCCATATTTTAATTGGCCATATTATATGCGCGGTTGTAGAGGAAGCCATATTCGGGAAAGGATTTTAATATGGAAGCAATTATTCTTGCTGGTGGCCTTGGAACTCGTTTGAGGTCAGTAGTAGTGGATGTACCTAAGCCTATGGCCCCAGTAGGAGATAAGCCATTTCTTTCTTATATATTTGAACAATTACTTCAATATGGTATTACAAAGGTAGTTCTTTCTGTTGGTTATAAAAATGAATCAGTTATAAATCACTTTGGAGCAGAATATAAGACGATCTCTATTAGTTATAGTATTGAAGATGAACCGCTGGGTACAGGGGGCGCAATTGCTAGAGCACTAGAGATGGTTCATGATGATAATGTATTAATTATTAATGGAGATACTTACTTTGATATAAATCTTGATGAATTATTTACTTATCATATTACAGGTAATCGAGATATCACTATGTCACTAAAGAGTATGAAAAGTTTCGATAGATATGGTACAGTTGTTGTCGATAATGATAAAGTAATTGCTTTTGAAGAAAAAAAATATAAAGAAAATGGACTAATTAATGGGGGAATCTATGTATTAAGAAAGAAAGATTTTTATTCTTTAAAACCAGAGACTCAAAAATTTTCTTTCGAGAATGACTTTCTGCAATTATATACTAATAAATTGAATATTGGTTTTATTATTTCTAATGGGTATTTTATTGATATTGGTATTCCTGAAGATTATGTCAAAGCTCAGATAGAGTTGATAAAATGAACAGAGCACTTTTTCTAGATAGAGATGGTGTTATTAATGTGGAAAAAAATTATGTTCATAAAATAGAAGATTTTGAGTTTGTCGAAGGGATTTTCGAATTTTTGCACTATTTTACCTCGAATGGATACCTTTTGTTTATTATTACCAATCAGGCAGGAATAGGTAGAGGATATTATTCTGAATCTGAATATAAAAAGTTGGAAGAATGGATGATAAATCAAATGTATGAGAGAGGAATAACTATCTCAAAAACATATTATTGTCCTTTTCATCCGGAGTATGGTATTGATAACTATAAACTTGATAGTTTTGATAGAAAGCCGAATCCCGGAATGATTTTAAAAGCTAAACAAGAATTTGATATTGATTTAGATAAGTCATTACTCATTGGAGATAAGGAGTCAGACATTGAAGCAGGAATAAGAGCAGGTATTGCTCATAATATTCTGTTTACATCATGTCTAGGTCAAGTTCATAGTAAGGCGGAGTTTATTTCGAAAAGTTTCAAAGATATTATTTTAAACTATAAGGAAACAAAGAAGGATGGGGCAAATGAATAAGACTCTTCTGAGTTTCTCGTTATTAACAATTATTTTGTTAAATGTATGTTTGTATCAGTGGACAATAAAAGAGCCATATATGGGTGATTCACTCATGCATATTGCGGATGATACACAAATTCATTCCATTCAAGATGTTGTTAAAACTTTTTTTATGAATAAAAACCCCAAATATAATGAACAGTTTAGAATACAGAGTATGCATAGACCAATTTTTAACGAATTAATTATTACTGCAGAAAAAAAAATAATTGGGATTAAAAATCTAAGATATATTTCTTTGATAATACAAATTATTAATTCAATTCTTATATACTATTTAATTTATCTATTGACAAAATCAGATATACGTTCTTTGATTGGATCGATATTTTATGTTACTAACCCGGTCTTTTTTTATGGATTATACGAGTTTGGTCTTTCTTTTTCAGGTTGGCTTTCATTATTTGTTATTTCAACATTCATCTTTACATATAAATATTTGAAAGAATTTAAAAAAGTCGATTTCATTCTTGCAAACATGTTTTTATTCTTTTCACTATTTACTAAAGAATCCTCAATTACACTTCCCTTTGCTATATGTATATTTACAGTTATGATTACTCATTCAATTAATAATAGAATTAATTTATTTAATATTTTTACTGTATTATTTAAAAATAAAAGAATACTATTATTTCATTTAACACAATTTATGATCCTAATAATATATCTTATAACAAGATATATTAAATTAGGCTCAATATTCGAAGTGCATGCAGGTATTGGTGGCGCTATTAGTGTTAAAGAAATTATTTATAAAATCACTGGATATTTTTTGCTTACATTTAATATAGCTACACCAATAATTCCAGGATATATGGCTATTGATATTATAAAATATAATCCAGTTGTTATACTTTTAATTTTACTTAATTTCATAGTTGTTTTTGGGCTTATATTGAGAAATCTAATTTTTAGAAATGTTAAAGTTTTTTGTGGATTAATAATGTTTATTTTACTGCTAGCTCCTGTTTTTAAAGTAACAAGAAATGCTCCCTACTATATTGATATTCCAATAATTTCTGTTATTCTTACAATAGTTTTCATAGAAGTAAATATTGAGAGGGTTAATTTCAAAAGATTAGTATCTATTTCTTATAAAGTTTATTTAATAGGACTTGTACTAATAAATGTTAGCTTTCAATATATAACTACTAAAAATACTACAATTTGGCTAACTACGGGTGAGGAGAATACCAAGAAAATCATTAGTTCAATAAAAGCCATTCCTAATGATGATATTAGAAATACAAGAAATATTTCTATGCTGAGTTCATTCTTTAATGATGGAGAGAAATGGGTTTATAACCATGGCCGTATTGGTTCTAGTTTATATGCAAACTTAGGAATAGATTTTGATAAGATTAATACCAACTACCATTCCACAGAAGATCTCAAAGATAGTCTAATATTAGATATGTATTATGAAGAAAATAATAATAATATTGTAAGCAATAAATCGAATGCAACTTTACAATATACCAGTGGTGTAAATGAAATAAAACTTATACAATCATATAAAAATACTTTTCAGTTTAATTCTAATGGCAATGAATTATTAGAAATTAAGGGAAAGATAAAAACAGAAGATATTAATAATTTACCTTCACTGTCGATGACATTTCATAATAATATTAATTCAGGAATAGTAAAAAAAATGTACAGTTCATTAGGAAGTATGTTACCAAATGCTAATGGGAAAGAGTTTACAATTTTTAGTTTAACACCTGCTGAAACTTCTACGATTACAATAAATAAAGAAATAAGTGATTTTGTTGAATATTTTGAAATAAAGAGATATTCGTTAATTAAGAGATCACAAGAAGATGCTCTTAAAAATACGAGACAATTAATAAAAAACAATTCATTTGAAGATGAATTAAATGGATGGATACAAACCAACAAAGTTTCTTTAGTTAACGATTCCCATACTGGGAAAAATGGTATTAAAGTTGGTCCTGGAATATCAAACAATATTTTTCAAATTATTGATAACATTTCAAAAAACAGCAATGCCTTATTATCTTTATGGGCCAAAACTGATGCTGGTACAAACCAGAAAGGAAGATTACAAATCAATTGGATTGATTCTAAGGGGGGACTCGTTAGTTCCTCTATAGAAGTTATTGATATAGAATCTAACTTTAGAGAATATTCTCTTACAACTAAAGTTCCAACTGGAGCAACTAGAGCTATAATATATATCACTCCACATGACGAGAAGAGTGTAGTTATTTACGACGACATTAATATGTTCATAGATTGAGGTTTCGTAATTAAATGGATCAAGATTGGCACCTGTTTTTACATTCATAATAGGTGCCTTTTATTGCTTAAAAGAATCAATGTATGACTCACTATATTAAGGGTGTTCCTATGATAAAAATAAAGAATAAGAACAGGAAATTAATATGGACTATATTATTTGTTAAATTAATAGTCCTTGCATTGTTTTCATCAGCTTATCAGGATGATTTATTTATTCCTTTTATTAAATATTTTATAAAAAATTTTGATAATCCCTGGCAGCATTATTTTATGTTGGAGTTACCCAAATCGTTCCCTTATCCTCCGTTGATGTTGTATATTTATGCCATTCCTATGTTGCTTACTTATCTTACAGATGTTCATATTATTAATAATATTGTCTTTAAAATACCGACTATAATAGCTGATCTTATTATATTATGGGTTTTGAGAAAGATTTACCCCTCAAAATATCGGGAAGCTCTCTTGTTTTATTTTGCGTCCCCTATTATTATCTACGCTTCTTATATGCATTCTCAGTTAGATTTGATACCTACAGCATTATTGTTTTTGGCTGTTTATTTTCTTGTTCAGAATAAACTATGTACATCATCTCTAATTTTGGGATTGGCAATTAGTACGAAATTTCATGTTATTGTAGCTGTACCAATAGCGTTAATATATCTATTTAAGAAGAACACAAAATGGTCAAGGATTTTAATGTTTTTTTTAATACCTCCTATTACATACTTAGCACTTGCTTTTCCATACATTTTTTCAGAAGGTTATATTTCCTTAGTCCTTCTAAATACAGAGCAAAACCAAGTGTTTGATGTGTTTTTTACATTCGATCACTTCAAAATATACATCACACCTATGGCAATATTATTAATTTATGCTAGATTCCTTGCTTATCCTAAAGTAAATAATGACTTATTGTATAGCACATTGGGGTTGTTATTTTCTGTTTTTGTACTACTAGTACCTCCAATGCCGGCATGGTATGTATGGGTTATTCCTTTCATCTCTATTTATTTTATTAATTACTATAGGAAGCATGAAATTAACACTATAATTACCTGTGGTATATTAACTATTACCTATTTAGTTTATTTCAACTTCTTCCATACAACTCAAATTTCTAAATTAAAATTTTTATCTTCTCCGATTGAATTTAGAATATCGGTGGACCATTATATCAATTTAGCCTTTACTTTATTAGAAGTAAGCCTATTCACTGTTATTTATCTCTTATACAAATATGGTATCAAGAGCAACTCAGTATATAAAAAGAAGGGTTCTGCTTTTATCGTCGGTATTGGTGGAGATAGTGGTTCAGGAAAAAGCACATTATTATCTGATCTAAACAAGTTACTAAACAGAAATTTGGTTCTTCATATTGAAGGGGATGGGGATCATAAATGGGAGCGTGGGGATACAAAATGGTCTGAATATACTCACTTAAATCCAAAAGCTAATTACTTACATAGGCAATCGGAAGACTTGCTTGCGCTAAAAAGGGGAGAGTACATCGAGAGAGTAGAATACGATCATGATACGGGGAAATTCACAGACCCTCAAAAGGTAAGAGCTAAAGATTATATCATCTTGTGTGGTCTGCATCCTTTTTACTTGCCCAAAATGCGGAAAGCTATAGATCTTAAAATTTATCTTGAGACTGATGAAGTACTTAGAAGGCACTGGAAGGTACTAAGAGATACTAAAAAACGTGGGTATTCGACAGAGCGAGTTCTCGAACAAATTGAGTCTCGTGTATCTGATGGTCAAAAGTATATAATACCTCAAAAACAATTTGCTGATCTTGTGATCACGTACTTTACTGAGGATAGCGTAGATGTTGGAAACGAAGAATGCAATCCATACATTAAATTAAAATTAACAATGGATTCGAACATAGATTTAGAAATAATGCTCTGTCAATTAGAAGAGTATGGAATAGATGCAGCACATAACTATTCTGAGGATTTAAAATCTCAATATATTATTCTAGATAAAGATTTGTTAAATGATATAAATTATGAAGAAATCTCAAATAACATAATTCCTAACAAAGAAGAAATATTGTTAGGACAGTCAGAGTGGTTACTAAACTACAATGGGCTAATCCAGTTAGTTATATTGCTCATGATTAGTAACAAGATGAAGGAGATAACTGAAAATGATGTATAAAGGGTATTTACTGGATATAGATAACACTCTCTATGACTACGAAAAAACGCATAAAATAGCACTGGAGGAAACACTTTCAGCTATCAAAATTAAACATTCCATAAACTTCGATGAGCTAACTGATTATTATAATATTTCTCGTAAGAGAATACATTCTGAACTAATGGAAACAGCATCCTCCCATAATCGACTATTATATTTTCAAAGAATGTTTGAAGCTTTGAAAATTAATAGTATGACCGATGCCTACACATATTACGAAATGTACTGGACAACTTTTATTAATAACATGCAATTATTTGATAATGTATATGACTTTTTAAACGAGATTAAACATTTAAATAATTGTTTGGTAACAGATCTCACAGCGGATGTCCAGTTTCGCAAGGTGGAAAAGCTAGGCTTACAGGAATATTGTAAATTCATCGTTACAAGTGAAGAAGCGGGTAAGGAAAAGCCTCATCCCTACATGTTTATGTTGGCATTAAGTAAACTACAACTTCAACCTCAAGATGTATGTTTGGTGGGGGATAGTTATTCAAAAGACATTATTGGGGCTACAAATATGGGTATTCGTTCTTACTGGATGAATCATAAGAATGATAATTTCAAAGTGCCTGATTCTGTTACTTCGTTTTCAAACTATAAAGAATTGTTGAGGTATATCTAATGAACTTAATTAAAGATTTTGTTAGAATGTCTAAGTACGCAGGTGAGCGAATTGACCTAGTTCAAGCTGGAGGCGGGAATACTTCAGTTAAGCTGGATGATGGAACAATGCTCATTAAATCTTCAGGTTTCTTACTTTCTGATGTGGAGATGGATAAAGGCTACGTAAAAGTTAGAACTAAAGAAGTAAACGATATTATGGATAACTCTCGGGTTACAGAAATTGAGGATAAAAAACAAAGAGAAAGAGCAGCGGCGGACGTATTAAAAACGGCGATTATTGAAGAATCTGCTTTCAGACCTTCTATAGAAACTTTTTTACATTCAATGCTGGGACGCTTTACATTACATACCCATCCAGTGGTAGTTAATGCGATTACTTGCCGTAAAAACTGGGTGGAAGTGATTAATTCTTTATTCCCTAGGTGTGTCGTAGTTGATTATCAAACTCCAGGCATTGATTTAGCATTAGAATTAAAGAAACAATTTGATGAATATGTGCGTGAATACGGAGAACAACCTCAAGTAGTCTTTTTACAAAATCATGGACTTATCACAAGTGCATCTACACTAGATGAGGTCATTGCACTAAATGAGAGTGTATTACTAAAGATTGAGAGATATTTGGATGTAGACTATTCATTCTATAGGAACTCAAATAAAATCTCATCCCTAATTAATTCAATAAGGGATGAATCTTATATTGCTTATATGACAAATGATGTTGATTTACTAACTTTAGCGGAACGTCAGGATTTGCTTAAAGCGACGCCTTTTTGCCCGGATACTTATGTTTTCTGTGGGGCTTCAACTTTAATTCTTACTAATTTGGAAGATCAACAGGCAATAAGAACTCATTTAGAGCAATATCACGAACTACCGAAGGTAATTTATTATGAAGCACAATTATATTTTATCGCCAACAATTTAAAAAAGGCCAAAGAAATGGAAGATGTGTTTAAATTTCACTTGCTTTCTCTGAGTTTAGCTAAAAAAGATATAAACTACCTCTCAATAGAGGAAATGAACTACTTGGGAAATTGGGATTCGGAAAAATATAGACAGAAATTATAAGGATGTGCATCAGTATGCAAATAGTAATTCCAATGTCCGGTATAGGTAAAAGATTCATAGAAGCGGGTTATGAAGATCCTAAACCATTGATTAAAGTCAACGGAAAGCCTATTATTGAACACGTTGTTAATATGTTTCCCGGCGAAGATAACTTTACATTCATCTGTAATAGTGACCATCTCAAGACTACGGAAATGCGTTCTATACTAGAACGTATAGCTCCAAAAGGAACTATCGTTGAAATCCCTCCTCATAAAAAGGGACCGGTTTATGCAGTATCATATATTTCAGAATTGATAAAAGATGAAGAAGAAGTTATTGTGAACTACTGTGATTTTTCATGTTACTGGGATTACGAAGATTTCTTGAAACATACAAGAAATAGAAACGCAGATGGTGCAGTTCCTGCATATAAAGGTTTTCATCCACATATGTTAGGTACTACAAATTATGCTTTTATGAGATTTGAAAATCAGTGGATGCAAGAAATAAAAGAAAAGGCACCTTTTACTGATAATAGATTAGAAGAGTATGCCTCGAGTGGAACCTACTATTTTAAAAAGGGTAGTTACGTAAAAAAATATTTTAGTCAATTGATGGAAGAAGATCATAATTTGAATGGCGAATTTTATGTGAGTTTGATTTATAACTTACTTCGCAGAGATAATTTATCAGTTTCTATATATGAGATTCAACATATGCTTCAATGGGGGACTCCTCTAGATTTGTTAGAGTATGAGTCATGGTCTAGGTATTTCGCGGAAATAATTGAAGAAAAGAAGGCATTCACTGTAGAACGGGGAAGTACGAATCTGATTCCTTTAGCAGGTGCAGGAAGTAGATTTGTTAAAGAAAACTACAAAGATCCAAAGCCACTAATTCCTGTATCGGGTAAACCAATGGTTATTCAAGCAGCTGAAAGTCTTCCTGGAGCAGAAAATTATGTTTATCTTTGTTTAAAGGATCATCTAGATCGTTATCCATTAATGGAAGAGATTCGAAAAACCTACCCCCAAGGACATGTAGTGGAAGTAGCTCAACTGACTGAAGGACAAGCGTCTACTTGTGAACTTGGTCTCAAGTATGTTGATATGGAGTCTCCACTTTTAATTGGTGCTTGTGACAATGGCATGGTTTGGGATCAAGAAAAGTATCTAGCGTTATTACAAAATGAGAACGTGGACGCAGTTGCATTTAGCTTTAGACATCATGTTTCTAGTTTGAGAAATCCTCAAATGTATGGCTGGATTGAAGTTGATGATAAGGATACTATCAAATCGGTTTCAGTTAAAAAAGCAATTAGTGATGATCCGTTTAATGACCACGCTATAGTAGGAACATTTTATTTTAAGAAAGCAAAATATTTCTTAGACGCACTTAATAACTTGTATAAAAATAATACTCGCATTAATAATGAGTTTTACGTAGATAGTTGTGTCAATGAATTAATAAATAATGGGTTAACCGTTAAGGTATTTGAACTCGATGATTATATTTGCTGGGGAACTCCGAATGACTTAAAAACTTATGAATATTGGCAAAGTTTCTTTCATAAGTGGGCTTATCATCCTTACCGTTTGGAAAATGATAAAACTATGACAAAATCAGCTGTAGAAGAGTTAGAAAAGAAATACACGGATTTTCAACAAGAGTACCAATGAAACCCATTATTAAACAACTTTCTCGTTTTATAGTGGCAGGGTTTTCTGCAGTAGGAGTAGATTCTCTTGTCTATTTCATATCAATTGAATTACTTAACCATTCGACTGCAAAAGCTGTTTCATTTTTGTGTGGTTCGGTCGTTGCTTATCTAGTGAATAGGTTCTGGACTTTTGAACAAAAAAATCACTCATGGGTTGGGATTTTGAAATTTGTAATCTTGTATTTATCCACTTTAGCATCTAATGTTGCAGTTAATTACGTTAGTTTGGAATGGCTAGGGTGGAATAGCTTACTTTCATTTCTTTGTGCAACGGGAACAAGTACTGTATTAAATTTTATAGGACAAAAATGGTGGGTGTTCAATAATGAAAGAAAGATTGTCGATCGTCATACCTTGTTACAATGAAGAAAAGAATATACCTTTAATACTTGCAAAGTTTAATGAGGTTATAAATACAACTGATATTAAAGTTATCCTAGTGAATAATGGTTCTAAGGATAATACCCAGAAAGTGCTGGACGAGCTAGTTCCTAAATATTCATTTGCGCAAACTGTAACGGTAGAAGTAAATCTGGGATACGGTTATGGTATTTTGTACGGACTAAAACACGCGTTAGGAGAATACATTGGTTGGACTCATGCAGATCTTCAAACAGATCCTGCAGACGTTTTAAAGGCTTTGAAAATAATAGAACAAAAAAGTTACCCTCAAAATGTATTTGTTAAAGGAAACAGAAAGAATCGTCCACTATTTGATCAATTCTTTACATCGGGAATGAGTTTTTATGAATCAATGTATTTGGGTGTCAAACTAACGGACATTAATGCTCAGCCTAATATCTTTCATAGAAGTTTTTTTGAGAGTTGGACACAGCCTCCACATGATTTTTCACTGGATTTATATGCACTTTATTTGGCCCGTAAGCACAAACTAGACCTTATACGTTTTGAGGTAGTGTTTCCTAAGAGGTTGCACGGTGAATCCAGTTGGAACACTGGACTAGCTTCTAAATGGAAATTTATAAAAAGAACTCTCGATTTTAGTAAAAATTTAAAGGGAGAAATGAAGAATGAATTTCATAGCTCATAGGGTAAATACCATTGAAGAGTTAAAGCAACTTCCCTTGGAGTTAGGAGTGGAACTTGATCTAAGAGACTACGAAGATAATATTATCGTTGTTCATGACCCATTCAAAGAGGGAGAAAGTTTCGAGGAATATCTAAAGCATTACCATCACGGGACTATTATCCTTAATGTTAAAAGTGAAAGAATAGAGCATCGTGTTCTAGAGTTAGTTAGAAAATATAATATTGAAAATTACTTCTTTCTAGACTCTTCTTTTCCTATGATTCATCTCCTATCCTCTCAGGGAGAAAAAAAGGTAGCTTTGCGTTACTCCGAGTTTGAAGGTTTGGATACTATTGAGAACATGCAAGGCAAAGTGGACTGGGTATGGGTGGATTGTTTTACAAAGCTTCCAATTGATCAAGAAAGTTTTCAAAAATTAAAAAGTTGGGGATATAAATTATGTCTGGTTTCCCCTGAACTTCAGGGTAGACAAGAAGATATAGATGCATATAAGAAGTACCTGAGTGAGCAAAGCATAGTTTTTGATGCAATATGTACAAAGAGCTATAATATTGATAAATGGATAAAATGACTTGCTGTCATTTAGGAGGTCCGTAATGAAAGGCATTATTCTCGCTGGCGGAACAGGATCAAGATTGTATCCTTTAACAAAAGTAACTAACAAACATTTGCTTCCAGTAGGCAAATATCCAATGATTTTTCATTCTATTGCAAAGCTTAAACAAGCTGACATTAACGACATCCTAATCGTAACTGGTAAGGAACATATGGGTGACGTGGTGAATCTTTTAGGCAGCGGTCGGGAAATGGACGTAACCTTTACCTACAAAGTTCAAGACGAGGCTGGGGGAATTGCACAAGCATTAGACTTGGCAGAGCACTTCGTTGGCAATAATCAAATGGTGGTAATTTTAGGGGATAACGTTTTTGAAGAGAGCATAGTTCCTTTTGTAAAAAACTTCAAAGCTCAACGGATTGGTGCTAAAATTCTTATACAAGAGGTTCAAGATCCTCAAAGATATGGAGTTCCAGAATTATTGGGAGAAAAAATCATCTCAATCGAAGAAAAGCCTAAACAACCCAAAAGTAGTTATGCTGTTACAGGTATTTATATGTACGATAGTTCAGTGTTTGAAATCGTTAAGACGCTTAAGCCTTCCGGTCGTGGTGAACTGGAAATTACTGATGTTAATAACGCATACATTGAAAAAAATCAACTGACTTACGATATACTCCAAGGCTGGTGGACAGATGCAGGTACACATGCCTCTTTAGCAAAGGCGAATGAATTAGCAAAAGATTTGCTTTTTAGTGATGAGTTTGGGAAACTTAAACTGTAAGAGGTGTTATGCTTTATGAATATTATTTCAACGAAATTAGAAGGATTATATATAATTGAGCCCGTTGTCCATGGTGATAATCGGGGCTTTTTTATGGAAAGCTACAGCAGCCGGAAATTTGCTGAGCATGGAATTGATTTTCCTTATATTCAGGATAACCACTCTTTATCCGTGGAAACAGGTGTTTTACGGGGGCTCCATTACCAGTTGAATCCCAAAGCACAGACAAAGCTTGTCAGAGTAACTACGGGAGCCATTTATGATGTAGCGGTAGACATTCGTAAAAACTCACCTACTTTTGGACAATGGGTTGGAGTTATTCTTAGTGAATCAAACAAGCGTCAACTGCTTGTTCCACAAGGCTTTGCGCACGGTTTTTGTACGATTGTTCCCAATACACAAGTGCTTTACAAAGTGGACGAGTACTATTCGCCTGAACATGATAGGGGGATACTTTGGAGCGACCCGGCTATAGGTATTGATTGGCCAACCTCCAAACCAATCCTTTCTGATAAAGATCAAAAGCATCCACTGCTTATAGATGCGGAAATAAACTTTTAAGACGGGAGTCCTCCACGCACATGAAAATACTCGTAACCGGCGGAGCCGGGTTCATCGGCAGCAATTTCGTTCATTATATGCTAGGTCGTTATCCTAGCTATCAGATCATTAACCTGGATGCGTTAACTTACGCTGGCAACCTGGAGAATCTCAAATCCATTCAAGAAAATAGCAATTATCAATTCATAAAAGGCGACATCACAAACTCGGAGTTAGTCAACAGCCTATTTGAGCAGGGGATTGATACAGTTGTGCACTGTGCCGCGGAATCCCATGTGGATCGAAGTATTTTGGAACCGGAAGTTTTCGTTAAGACAAACGTTCTTGGAACACAGGTGTTACTTGAAGCTGCTAAAAAGTTCGCTGTTAAGAAATTTGTCCATGTATCTACGGATGAGGTTTATGGATCTCTGGGAGAGACTGGTCTATTCACCGAAGAAACGCCATTATCACCGAATAGCCCTTATTCTGCAAGCAAAGCAGGTTCTGATCTACTAGTAAGGTCTTATCATGAGACATTTGGCCTTCCAGTCAACATCACCCGCTGTTCTAATAACTATGGACCTTATCAATTCCCAGAAAAGTTAATCCCATTAATGATTGCAAATGCTTTAAATGATAAGTCTCTTCCTGTTTATGGAGATGGCCTTAATATCCGTGATTGGCTATATGTAGAGGACCACTGCAGCGCTATTGATTTAGTTTTACATAAAGGGATTAATGGTGAGGTATATAATATCGGTGGTAACAATGAGAGAACAAATATTCAGATCGTACAGACCATCCTTCGAGAGTTAGGTAAACCTGAATCGTTGATTCAATACGTTAAAGATCGCCCGGGACATGACCGACGTTATGGTATTGATGCGACTAAAATAACAAATGAGCTTGGATGGAAGCCTAAGCATAATTTTGAAACAGGCATTCATGAGACAATTCGATGGTATCTTGATCACCAGGACTGGTGGAAAAGAATTCATAATGGTGAATATCTAACGTATTATTCCAAGCAATATGGCGAGCGACTAGAGGTTTAATGATGAAGATTTTAGTGACAGGTGCTAATGGTCAATTAGGGCATGATTTGGTGAAGATTTTAGGCATAAATCATGAAGTTCATGGTCTTGGCAGAGAACAGCTGGATATAACAAATGAGCGACAGTGTGTAGAAGTATTGGGTGCATTTAAGCCTGATGTTGTCATTCATAGTGCAGCTTATACCGCTGTTGACCTTGCAGAGACAGAAGTTGAACAAGCATTTCTTGTTAATTCGCAAGGAACAAAGAATCTTGTTATCGCGGCAGAAAGCATCGGGGCAAAATTTTGCTACATAAGTACAGATTATGTTTTTGATGGAACGTCAACGAACGCTTATCGAGAAAATGATCAAAGTAATCCTCAAAGTGTTTATGGGAAATCAAAAAGAGCCGGTGAACAACATGTGCAGTTGTTGTCGTCTAAGCATTTTATTGTGAGAACTTCTTGGGTTTACGGTTTAAATGGAAATAATTTTGTGAGAACGATGTTAAATTTGGCAAAGATACGAGATTCCTTAATGGTTGTCAATGATCAACTGGGCTCTCCGACGTATACAGTGGATTTATCTTTATTTTTGCAGCAGCTTATCCAAACAGAGAAATATGGTATTTACCATGCATCTAATTCAGGTGTTTGTTCATGGTATGAATTTGCATGTGCGATTTTCGAGGAGAGCGGAGTAAAAATACAAGTGAGCCCTTGTACGACAAAGGAGTTTCCGAGACCGGCACCGCGGCCCAAAAATTCAGCTTTATCCCACGAATCTATACGGGTTAATGGATTTAAGGAAATGCGTCATTGGCGAGAGGGGCTTAAAGCCTTTTTACATGAGCTGAAATTTAAATAGTGGGATCTAACAATGCTGTTAAACATTATGAAAAACAAATTTATTGAGACCAACATGAGTAAAGATGAATCTAAGAAATTATATGACAAAATTGAAGAAGTAAGACTAGAGTTGAGTTATCCTAGCCTTCAAGTCTCATTCATCATAAATGGGAATTACTTCAGTTGCAGCACTGGACTATCACATACTGAATTAGTAAAGAAGGCTACTTTAGGTTCTACTTACTATCACGGAAGTGTGAGTAAAATTTATGTGAAAGGGTTGCTCCTAAAGTTAGCACAAGAAAAAGTCATTGGATTAGAGGATCTTATATCTAAATACATTGATATATCACCTGTAGGTAGTGATGTTACTATTAAACACCTGCTGCATCATAGTAGCGGTTTTTATGATCCCACTCTAACTAACTCATATAAGTATACGGTGTTACATTTGGGGAAGAGATGGAAAATAAACGAGATTATTCATGAACTTAGAAATAATCAGTCGCATTTTTCACCAGGAAGTAGTCATCGTTATACGAATGTAGAATATATTCTTCTTGGTAAAATTGTGGAAATGGCAACAAATAAAACTTTTGCTCAATTGTTAAATGAATATTTTCTAGTACCCCTTAAACTTCGGGATACATTCTATTCCTCTTCTGGTGAAGTTGCTCCAAAGAAACTAGCTGATGGCTATGACACTTTCCATTATAAGACAGAAGAAAATGTTAGTGTAGTTAATGTTAAAGATTTCCCTGTCTATCTTCCTTCGGCAAGTGGATATATGTCCGGAGGTATGGTCACAAATTCATCTGATCTATGTAGGTTTATGTATAACCTATTTGAAGGAAATTTATTAGATGAACATCATAAAAGGGTATTGCGTTTATTTTTCGGAACTAAACAATTCAGTGGTATGACATTTAGAGAACAATGTGGGTATATGCCTGGTTATAAAAGCTTCATCGGTTATTCAGCCAGCAGAAAAATTGCCATATCTGCCCTAACGAATATTTCAGATCATGAATTAATTTATTCTGCGGTAGATAAGATTATTGACTATCTGATTGCTTGCGGTTGGATTACAAAATAAACAAAAGTCCCTAGAAAAGTAGGGACTTTTGTTATGTGAAAATAAATTCAACGCTTATTTATAAAAGTAGACAGCCTGTCCTGTTGGCAATTTAAGTAATATGCCAGGTTTGTTTGAAAAGAACTGATCGATAATTTCTTTGGTTTCAGAGAATCCTGACCAGCCGTAATCATCGAAAAGTATAACACTGCCCTCGGAAAGATAAGGATAGAAATACTCTAGTGTAGCTAATGTTGAATTAGCTGAATTCAGATCTATATGTAAGTAAGAAATATTCGATATTGTCTCAGTAAGCGTAAAAGGAATATACCCGACATGGTAGATTAATGTTGATTCAAAATCGCGAAGATTTTCTTTTACCCTATCCAATGAATTATTCTCATATCTTCCTTCTATGAAGATCTCTTTCTCTGTTAAGTTTTCATTTCGTAGTGAATCCCATGAATCAAACAGGTGCATCTTATATTGAATATTCGGATTGTTAGTTATATAGTGCTGCATTTCTTTAAGTGCGAAAAACGCGGACATTCCATCCCCAACACCACACTCAATCAAATTCATGTTCTCTTGAGAGAGTCCTTTAAACGTAATGGCATATTGTAATGAAAATGCCACCACCCAATGACGCCAGAGTAATGTATCAATATTTCCTGCGTGTATACCAATGTCTTCTTTCAAGCCAAAATTAAAACATTTTTTGATTTCGTCGCTTGTTTTTCGGAACGTTGCCCAATTTATGTTATCGACCCAAGGAACTTGATGTTCAGAAGTCATTCCCCAACCAATAAATTCCGGATTTTTATTACTAATTTTCAACCCATGTAATTCTTTAGCGAGCTTTAAATACTCTTGTTGCAAATGATTGATGCTCTCATTGGAAGACGATTTCTTGACAATGAAAGGCAAGGAGTTTGATCTCTTTTTCAATACAGTATCATAAAGGTAAATTTTATATTCCCCGTGGAATTTATATAACCAAGCAGGGACTATTGCTGTAACTAGATTTCCTTCATCGTTGCAATTGCTTACTAAAGCTACATCGTCTATTTTTAGAATTGTTGATGACTTTTTAGCATTTTCTGTCCTTACCCAAAGAGCACTTTCTCCAGATGGTTGTTCATTAAATACGGTTCCCTCTACGATATTGTCGGGTCCGAACTCAAGTAACCGAAGTTCATTTATAAGCTTTGTAGAATGATGAATATTGCTTTTTTTCTGTGAAGAAAAAACAACGGAATTATAACGATAATAATTTAAGGGGTCTAAATTTAAATATTCTGAATAGTTCTGATCTACATCTGTTATCTTGTCTGATTCATAAAATTTATGTAGATTATATTTTTGAGTTTGCATGCCATATTTATCTATAATTTCTGTAATATCATTTCCCCAATCTGTGTAAACTAATGCACCTGTCATTCTGATCGGATCACCATGGTATACTGGCCTTAGATTTTTTCTCGATTTTGTTTTGTCAGCTTCATGAAGAGGAATCGTAAATACATGGTGTCCGTTTAATTTCAAAACGCGATTTATTTCAGAAAGTGCTCTTTCTGGATATTCAATATGCTCTAGGACATCTTGACTGATGATAATATCAAAAGAATTATCCTCAAAAGCTAGTTGTTCAAAATTATTACATAAAATACCGTTATAAACTTCACCGGAATCGATTCCATCAAAATATTCAAAGCTTGTGTAATTTGGTAATTGTTTTAAGATCGAATGAATGGGCCCACTAGCTTGAGATTCTAAAATAGAAACATTTGATTTCTTTAGCAAATCAATACTCTGAGAAAGCGGTAAGTCCCGTCCAATAGAAGCTTTTGTAATCATTCTTGCTGTATCAGAATTTCGAATACTGGCAGTGCAGTTGTTACACTTAGCTTCTCTAAGCAAGCTTGCATTGTCCTCAATAACAAAGTCGGAAATTTCTCCACATATATAACATAGCTCCGAAGAAACGATCATAAAAGGTTTTGATCCTCCACTATATAACATTAATAGATTGCATAATACATTATACTTCTAGTTTTTAGTAAGTTAAAGTTTTTACCTCTTTATTCTCCCATGTTATAATGTACTTATTATCATTGACAAATGAGGTCATCTCTTGGATTTATCAATTATCATCGTTAACTACAAAACACGAGATTTAACTCTAGCCTGTATACAGTCAGTACTCTCGTCAGCTACAGCATACAAATGCGAAATCATCTTGGTCGACAACGCTTCAAACGACGGCACGATCCAATCCGTCAACGAACAATACCCGCAGGTTGCTTGCATTGCCAACACCGAGAATGTTGGATTTTCAAGAGCCAACAATCAAGGCATTCGCAAATCAACAGGGAGATACGTGCTGCTGCTGAACTCTGATACGGTCGTCCAACAAGACACGCTGGAAACGATGCTGCGTTTCATGGACGAGAATCCAATCGTAGGTGCCAGCGGCTGCAAAATTGTATTGCCAGACGGTTCTCTCGACAAAGCCTGCAAAAGGGGCTTCCCGACGCCGTCAGCGTCCTTTTACTATGCCTTCGGCTTTTCAAAGCTTTTCCCGAAAATTCCACGCTTCAATCAATACCAGCTAGGGTACTTGAATCCAGACGAGGCATACGGTATCGACTCCCTTGTTGGAGCCTTCATGTTGATTCGCCGTGAGGCCATTGAGCAAGTGGGGATGCTGGACGAGGAATTTTTTATGTATGGCGAAGATATAGATTGGTGTTATAGGATTAAGGAAGCAGGTTGGGTAAATTATTATTATCCGCGTACGCAAATTATTCATTACAAAGGAGCAAGCAGTCGAAGGAAGCCTTTTAAAATCATATATGAGTTCCATCGGGCGATGATTTTGTTCCATAAAAAGCATTATCGGAAGAAATATTCTTGGTTGACGAATGCCGCGGTATACATAGGTGTGGGTTTGAAGTTTGTACTTTCACTTGCTAGAAATAAATTACGTCCAACGAGGTGATTTACATTGATTCGACAGAGTCAAGGGTTTTTAACACAACTTTATGCACTGGCCGACTTCCTGTGTATTCAGCTCGTTTTTTTACTGTCATGGTGGTTAAAGTTTAAAAGCGGCTGGATTCCATTCAGTTCGCCGTTACCTTTTAAGCACTATGTGATGTGGAGTGTCAGTTACGCCTTAATTGCGATTTTCATCAGTTATATGACCAATTTTTATACGCCAAAGAGAAAGAAGCAGTTCTCTTTCGAAGTATTTAAAATTATTCAAGTCCATATTCTCAGCTTGCTGCTGCTCTTAAGCCTTTTGTTTATTTTAAAAGAAGTCGACATTTCACGTTCTTATCTTTTGCTTTTCCTAGTCAATAATATCCTTATCATTAGCTTTTACCGCTATATGATTAAAATTTCGCTGAAACGTGTCCGCCAGAAAGGCTATAACAAGCAATTCATACTTATTCTTGGAGCAGGATCGCTTGGACGGAAATTCTACACGAAGCTTAGACAGCATCCGGAGTTAGGTTATGAAGTCGTCGGGTTTCTTGATGATTTTCAGGAAAAACATGACATTGCTTACCAGAGCTATAAGCCGATTATAGGGAAGATAGACGATTTGGAGTCCATTTTGAATAAGCTTATTGTCGATGAGGTCATTATTGCACTCCCATTGGATGCCCATCGTAAATTCGGTCATATCATCAATGTTTGTGAGAAAATTGGTGTCAAAACGCTAATTATTCCGGACTTTTATGACTTCTTACCGTCACGACCGTATTTCGATAATTTTGCGGAGATGCCGCTCATTAATGTGCGGGATATTCCTCTGGACGAGTTCCGGAATCGTCTGTTCAAGCGGGCTTTTGATATCTTATTCTCTCTTACTGCAATTATCATTACAGCACCGGTCATGGTTGCATCAGTCCTTGCGATTAAATTAACATCTCCAGGGCCGATTATTTTCAAGCAAGAGCGTGTTGGACTGAACCGAAGGAATTTTATGATGTATAAGTTTCGCAGTATGAATGTGTTGCCCGAAAGTGCTTCTAATACGGAGTGGACGGTTGAAAATGACCCGCGGCGCACTAAGGTTGGAACTTTTCTTCGCAAAACAAGTTTGGATGAACTGCCTCAGTTTTTCAATGTGCTTTTTGGTCATATGAGTGTTGTCGGTCCAAGGCCGGAACGTCCTTATTTCGTGGAACAATTCAAGGAAGAGGTTCCGAAGTATATGGTGAAGCATCATATTCGACCTGGCATTACGGGTTGGGCGCAAAGCAATGGTTTGCGTGGAGACACTTCGATTGAAGAACGTATCAAGCACGATATTTTTTATATTGAAAATTGGACTTTTTTATTCGATATTAAAATTATTTGGCGAACGATTATTAATGGCTTTATCAATAAAAATGCATATTAATTAATTTTTTTCACCTCAATCGCATGATTCGTCAACATCTTCCCCATACTAGGCATATACTGAAGTAGTGCGGGGAGGTTTTTTTATGATCGATCATGATGACGCTTACCAAGATGAACGCGTTTCAATTGGCAAAGGTTTGATTGTTGGCGTGGTGTTCGGTTCCCTGATCTGGGCAGGTATTATTGCCGGTATTGTGTATATGTGGTGAAAATAAATAAAAAAAGACTGCTTGGGCTTAAAGCCTTAGGCAGTCTTTTTGTTTAGGAGACAGGTTTTGAAGAGCGGGAAGGACTTACCTTTATAACGTCGCGAAGTCCAGCTACAAGGGGTTTCTCAGCTAACCTGTATGCCATGCGACACAGTGGTACTACACATATTACAATTATTAAGTTTGTGAGCAGAGGGCCTAAATAATCGACCAAATGAGTAGCCACACTTAATTTCATTAATATGGATATAAATATCAGGTGGGTAAGTAAAATGGTGTAAGACGCATCCCCTAGTTTGCTGAGGGAAAGAACCCACTTTGGCAGCTGGATCCGTTCAGGTACGGAGGAAGCGCCTAACAGTACAAATAGGGCCGGAATAACGTATAACAGGTAATTATGAAAAGGAGCAAATTGATATTTGTTATTGATCCAGATCAGTAAAAATCCAAACACCCCGATAGAAATCAACCATTTGTAATGTTTACTTCTATGCTGCTCCACCCATTTGGCCAATAAACAACCAGCCATGAATTCCAGGTTCACATCGCTAAAGAGAAAGTTTAAATAGAAATGACGGTCGATATCTGCGCTTATAAAGGGTACTCGCAAAAAATGGCATAAAGTTAAGGCAATCCAAGTTGAAGCGAAAATAACTGCTGGTTTTTTCCCTACAGAGAGAAGAAGACTGAAAGCCAAGTAAAACAGCACAAAGTAGCTTAACGACCAAGCCACCGGCAGTATGGGGCCATGTGCTTGAGGGAGCAGCAGGAATGATTTAATAATGGTATCTTTGTCAGTCTCAAAGCCGTATCCAAAGCTCGGAACAAAAAAGTAGACAGGCAGCACAACAAGTGTGATAAGCCAGTCGAAGGGATAGATACGTATGAGACGATTAGTTAAATAGGGCAAAACGGTCATTTGGGTTCCAATTTTGTGGCCATATGTATGAAAGAGCAGGAACCCGGTTAATAAGAAAAAGAAGTCTACTCCGCCTGATCTCCCGATTGAACTGATGCCTAAGAAGTCGTATTGATAATACTTGAAAGACATGGCTGACGTATGGAAAAGCAGCACAAAAAATGCTGCCGCTCCTCTTGAGGCTTGAAGCGTGATTTTTTGGTTGTTATTCAAAGATAATTCCTCCGGTTCATGAATGAATCTTCAATATATCATTTTCCCAGATGAGTGTGAAAAAAATATGTCTGGAACCTGAAGGGTTGCTGAATTTTAGTTGAGCTGAATAGGAGATTTCATTTTTTTAGGGATTCTTTTTGCTGCTCACCTAGGTTAAAATGTGAAATTGGCGCAGATGTTAAAGCCATTAAAGACAGAGTTGACAGTATGGACAGACGCATGGGTAGTATGGAAACCCGAATGCGTGGTATGGAAGACTCGAATCTGGAGAACAGAATGTCAAAAGTAGAAGACACGCTGCAAGAAATCAAGCAAGTTCAAGTTTAACAAGGCGAGCAGATTGCAGGAATTGCTGTTACGATGATGGAGCACGCAACCAGAATTCAAACACTTAAATTAGTGAAATAAATGAGTAAGATTAGACGAATCCGGAGCTAGTCTTATTTTTTTTGCCTAAATGGGTCCAAGCTGGTAGCTTGGCTGCATAATCGGCCAAGTCCCCTCATATGCATGTACTATGTTGATGTTAATCATGAGTGAGGGGATGATCGAATGCGCCGGGTCACATGGATGGTAGCAGTGGTGATGTGCTTAGCATTGGTTCTCGCGGGATGCGGGATAGGCAAGAAAGATGCAGGATCTATCGTAAAGGATTTGGATCATGTGATCAGCAAAGCGGATAGCTATCAGGCTTCTGGCAGCATGATTTTGCACACGGGGTCACAGCCGCAGGAGTACCAGGTGGAGGTGGCGTTCTCGCCGGAACATTTCTACCGGATTTCGCTGACGAATGCATCGAAAGATGTGACGCAAATTGTGCTGCGTAATGAAGAGGGCGTGTTCGTTTTAACGCCGCATCTGAAGAAAAGCTTCCGTTTCCAAAGCGATTGGCCGGAAAACCAAGGACAGGTTTACTTGTTCCAATCTCTAGCTAGAAGCATTATTGCGGACAAGGATCGCCAGTTTACAACGGACAATGATGCATATGTGTTCGATGTGGCGGCGAATTATCAGAATGAGCAGCTGTCCCGCCAGAAAATTTGGCTGAATAAAAAGACGCTGGCACCTACGCAGGTTCAAGTGTCGGATGCGAACCAAAATGTGATGGTGCAGGTGAATTTCACGAAGTTTGAATTCGATGCTAAGTTTGATAAGGATTTCTTCCAAATGGAGCGCAACATGACGAGCTGGAACATGCAGACATTGCCGACAATGTCCGATGTTAAGGTAACGGATGCCGATCATCCGGCAGCGGGTGTAACGGACAAAAACTTGACCGCAACAGGCGGCCAATCGGATCAATCCCAACCGACAACGTCTACTGGCACAAAAACGGATGCAACGAAGTCAAATGCCGCGGCAAGCAAACCGCAAAGTATCGGTATTATCGAGCCGAGCTATCTGCCTAAGGATGTCGTGAAACAGGACATTACGGATATGAAACTGGGTGAAGACGCGGCTGTTCTTTTGAGATATAAAGGGAAGTACAACTTTAGTATGGTTGAGGTTAGACCTCAGGCCAAGTCGGTATCTTTGCAGCCAGGTGATATCGTAGATCTCGGTTTCACGATCGGCGTACTCACAGGGGAAGATAAAAAGACGCTCACTTGGACGAATGACGGCGTAGAGTTCAGATTAACGACGGGTGATTTGCCGACGAATGAAATGATTAAAGTGGCGATGGCAACGGAAGGCCAATCAGGCAAGTAACTAACCAAAGATCTGCTCTTAGGAGCAGGTCTTTTTGGCTTTACAGGCGATTATCAGAAAAAATTAATGTGGGAAAGTGTGCCAATAGGGGAACGACTGCAATGGAAGATCACACTTTTTAGAAAAGAACTGAATGGGCTGCAAATGTACGAGGGGAGTAGCATTGAGCCGATTCCCTTTCGGAGAAGGTGATGCGAACAGACATGCTCATAAAAAGAGTCGTTTGGATATGACGCGATTTCGCCTTATTTAAGGCCAAAGGACGGTTGACAGTGTTTCGTGACTCGGTTTAACATAGGTTTATCGGTCCTAACGGGTTCGGAATTATTGGAGGGGGAGTCCTGCTGCTCGCATGGAGCGGGCCTTCCCTTGTCCTTTGCATTTGGAAAAAGAGGTGAACGCTGGTGGATGCTTTTTATCGTCCCACGTGGGTTGAAATTTCGTTAGATGCACTGCGAAGCAACATTGAAGGTTTTCAGAAGATACTGCCGGCAGGAATGAAGCAGATGGCAGTCGTTAAAGCGGATGCGTACGGACACGGGGCTGTAGAAGTATCCAAAGAGGCTTTAGCCGCAGGTGTGGATTACTTGGGTGTAGCGTTTTTTGATGAAGCGCTGGAGCTAAGGAATGCAGGAATAACCGCACCTATTCTGGTGCTTGGCTATACGCCCCCAGAGGGAGTCGAGCGGGCACGAGAGCTTGATGTTACGATAGCAGTCTATAGTCATGATGTCCTGAAGGAGCTGCAGGCGCAGCAGCATAAGAAGAAGCTGAAAATCCACATCAAGCTCGATACCGGCATGGGTCGTCTTGGTTTGCATACGGAAGCGGATGCAATTCCTTTCATTGAGCAAGCGTTGACGCTGCCTAATGTTGAAGTTGAAGGATTGTTTACTCATTACGCGAATGCGGATGAAGTGGATAAAAGCTATACGCTAGAGCAGTACCGCCGTTTTGAGCGGATTGTGAGCTATTTTACGGATAAAGGTGTAACGTTTCCATATATACACGCTGGCAACAGCGCAGCAGCTATTGATTTGCCTGGTCTTACTTATTCCATGGTACGTTTGGGTATCTCCATGTATGGGCTGTATCCTTCCGGGGATGTGAATCAATCAAAAATTGCGTTAAAACCAGTGCTTAGTCTTAAAACAGGTATCGTCCATCTCAAAACATTGCCGCCAGACTCCGGGATCAGTTATGGAACGATCTATCATACCAAGGGCGAAGAGCAGATTGGAACGCTGCCAATCGGGTATGCGGATGGGTATTCACGGATGCTTTCAGGTAAAGCGGAAGTTCTGGTTCGCGGCAAAAGAGTGCAGGTAGTCGGTCGAATTTGTATGGACCAATGCATGATCAACGTGTCTGATGTCGAAGGTGTCCAGTCTCTCGATGAGGTTGTGCTGATCGGGGAGCAGGACGGAGAACGCATTACGGCTGAAGATATTGCAGATCAGCTGGGTACGGTTAATTATGAAGTGATTTGTATGATTTCACATCGGGTCGCACGTGTGTACGTACGCGGCGGCGAACGGGTGGATGCCATTAATCCGCTGATGCGTCATCGTTACTAAATCGGGGTCGAATTCTAACTTAGATGAATTTACCATTTAAAAATGTTCCTTCCTTTGGAGGAATTTAGAGTAGGCTATCGAATACTTAGTGTAGAATCTTATATCCATAGGTGTAACATATTTGATATACTGGTTGCATATATCTATTGTATAATTTGGTTTTCAATTTGACATACTGGTAATATTGTCTTTGTATCGTTTCTTGGGGGTGCGAGAGTGTGAGTAATGCGCATAATACGAAAAGGATCATGATTAGCTTGCCTGACAATCTGTTGCAAGAAGTGGACGGCATTGTCGAGAAGGAGAACTCCAATCGCAGCGAATTTATTCGCCAGGCAATGAAGCTGTATTTAATTGAACGCAAAAAGCGCAGTCTACGCGAATCCATGCAGCGTGGGTATATGGAGATGGCGAAAATTAATCTCAGCATGGCATCTGAAGCTTTTCAAGCGGAGGAAGAAGCGGACGGTACGCTTGATCGCTTAGTAAGCGGGGTGTAAGAAGTGATTGTGAAACGTGGCGATGTATTTTTCGCAGATCTTTCGCCGGTAGTAGGATCGGAGCAGGGAGGAGTTCGTCCTGTTCTCGTGATCCAAAATGATATCGGCAACCGCTTTAGCCCAACTGTGATTGTTGCAGCGATTACCGCTCAAATCCAGAAGGCGAAGCTGCCCACGCATGTGGAAATCGACGCGGAGACGCATGGTTTCGACCGAGATTCGGTCATTCTGCTTGAGCAGATCAGAACGATTGACAAGCAACGGCTAACGGACAAAATTACGCATTTGGATGAAGAAACGATGCGAAAGGTTGACGACGCTTTGCAAATTAGCGTGGGACTGATAGAATTTTGAATAGGATCAGGAACGGACGGGGGGAAGTGGTTCCCTCGTTTTTTGGTTTGCATACATACTTGAATCTAAGTAGAAGTGGGGAATGACTGTGACAATATTGGAAACGATGATGAACAAATGGTTCCACGCAGCCGGCGAAGCATCCGGAAGTACAGGTGTGAAAAATGCAGCGGAAGAAGAGCAGGCGGGAAGCAAGGGTGCAAAGAACAAATACGAGGAAGAGCCGAAGGAAAAGGTCGTCCTTTCTGAAGAGAAGAAAGCGGAGATCCAAGAACGAATCTTGAAGCAGATCTCCGCTGAACTCCAGCTGCCCGCTGGGAAAGTAAAAACGACGATGGGACTGCTGGATGAGGGGAATACGATTCCTTTTATCGCTCGGTACCGAAAAGAAATGACGGGCGAGCTGGACGAAAACCAGCTGCGGGACATCGAGGAGCGTTTGCAGTATTTGCGCAACCTCGAAGACCGCAAGCTGGAGGTCGTGCGTTTGATCGACGAGCAGGGGAAGCTGACGGATGAGCTGCGCAAATCGATTGAAGGCGCTGCAAAGCTGCAAGAAATCGAAGATTTGTACAGGCCGTATCGTCAAAAGCGAAAGACGAGAGCCAGCGTAGCCAAAGAGCGTGGCTTAGAGCCGCTAGCGGATTGGATATGGAAGCAGCCTAGAAATGGCTCGCTCGAACAAGAAGCGGAACGCTACGTAAACGCGGACAAGCAGGTAGCAAGCGCTGCTGACGCGATCCAGGGCGCGATGGACATCTTGGCGGAGAACATTGCAGATGATGCCAAGATTAGAGCTTGGGTACGCAGATATACGCAGGATCAAGGGGTCTTACATACGGAGGCAAAAGATGCAAAGGCTGAGTCCGTCTATGAGATGTATTACGCTTATCAGGAGCCGGTGAAGCGTCTCCCGCCACACCGTATTCTTGCCATCAATCGTGGTGAACGTGAGGAAATTCTTAAGGTTAACTTGGTCGTTGCGGTAGATAAAATTCATGATTACATCGCTAGGCAAATTATCAAAGGGCAGTCCGTCGTACAAGATGTACTTCGTGCGGTTGTCGAAGATGCTTATAAGCGTCTTATCGCACCGTCCATCGAGCGCGAGGTGCGCGGAGAGATGACAGAGATGGGCGAGGAGCAAGCGATTAAGATTTTCGCGGAAAATCTACGTAATCTGCTGCTCCAAGCGCCCGTCAAAGGGCACGTGGTGCTAGGTGTCGATCCCGCTTACCGGACAGGCTGCAAGCTGGCCGTCATCGACGACACCGGGAAAATGCTTGAAATCGCCGTGACCTACCCGACACCTCCGAATAATAAGGTGGCGGAAGCGAAGGCGAAGTTCAAGCAATTGATCAGCAAGCATGGCGTCGAGCTGATCGTCATTGGGAATGGAACGGCTTCCCGTGAAACGGAGCAGTTTGTTGCGGAGCTGATTGGCGAAATCAAGGAGCAGAAGCTCAAGTACTTGATCGTCAGCGAAGCGGGGGCGAGCGTGTACTCCGCGTCGAAGCTGGCGCAGACGGAGTTCCCTGACCTCGACGTCGCCGAGCGCAGCGCGATCTCGATCGCGCGGAGGCTGCAGGACCCTCTCGCGGAGCTTGTAAAGATCGAGCCGAAGGCCATCGGCGTCGGACAGTACCAGCATGACGTTTCGCAGAAACGTCTGGACGAGAACTTGAAGGCCGTCGTAGAGTCGGCCGTTAACCATGTCGGCGTGGACCTGAACACGGCGTCCCCGTCTTTGCTCTCGTATGTGTCGGGCGTGAACGCGACGCTGGCCAAGAACATCGTCAAGTATCGCGAGGAGAACGGCAAGTTCGGCTCCCGACAGCAGCTGTCGAAGGTTCCGCGCCTTGGCGCGAAAACCTTCGAACAGTGTGTCGGGTTCATGCGGATTCCCGGCGGCGGGAACCCGCTGGACAACACCCCGATCCATCCGGAGTCTTACGACGTCGTGGATCGGCTGTTCAAGGAGCTGCGCCTGGAATTGGCGCAGCTGGGCTCGCAGCAGCTCCTGTCGCTGCTGCAAACGCTGGAGCCTGAGGAGATGGCTCCGAAGCTGGGCGTGGGTGTCCCGACGCTGCGGGACATCTTAGACAGCCTGCAGCGCCCTGGGCGGGATCCGCGGGAGGAAGTTCCCGCGCCGATCTTCCGCACGGACGTGCTGCAGCTGGAGGACCTTGTGCCGGGCATGGAATTGACCGGCACGGTGCGCAATGTCATCGACTTCGGTGCTTTCGTCGATATCGGCATTAAGAACGATGGGCTGGTGCACATCTCCCAGCTCAAGAACGGCTTCGTGAAACATCCTATGGATGTTGTTTCCGTTGGAGACATTGTTCAAGTATGGGTGCTGAACGTGGATCAGAAAAAAGGCCGCGTCGGCTTGACCATGAAAAAACCGCAGCAATAAGCAAATAGATAGCAGTTGGCGGCGATGAGCTGCCGGCTGCTTTTTACATCATCCTCTCTTTTTGGCTTTATCCTTTCGCTTCTTCCGCATCATCCTCTCTTTTTGGCTTTATCCTTTCGCTTCTTCCGCATCATCCTTTCTCTTTTGCACTTTGTCCTTCTCCTTGTCCCACCTCCTTCACCAAATAAACGATTGCCTGCTGCTGGCCAACGACCGACGTGAGCATGCCCTCACGCGCTAAACGGGTCAGCCATCCGGCGGCTATGCGAAAAGGGACATTACATTCAGCCGCGATGTCTTGGATACGGATTTGGCCATTACGGCGCTTCGCAACCTGGAGAATAACTTGCTTCCTTAACTCCCATAGATCGGGTGTAGAAGGGGCGGGGATGTTATGTACAGAATAAGATGACCTCCTTTCATGCAGCAGATATACGTTGTCTCCTTGCCCTTTTTTCACTCTTCGACGTAAAACCATGAATGATCGACTCCCTTATACATGTTTAGATAACAAAAAAAGCACACCGACCTGCAGATCATTCTGCTGGGTCAAGTGTGCTTCACTCAACGGACTATTACATTTATTTACAGTATAGTGGGCTCATTTCAAATATGCAACATATTTTTCATTTATGCTACTTCTATGTACCGGTTACGGCAAAAAAGCCAGCACCTGTCTCAAACAAGTACTAGCCCTTTTATCAAAATTTACGTTTGCCCGGTCCGTCCGTCGATTGGGTGTCAGGCCACTCCTCTTGTGAGCGGCGGGTGCGGTAAAAGTACCAGCTATCATTCAGCAATCGGATTTGTCTGCGGTTTTTGTTCTGGAAGGCCCGCATTAATTGATTACAGAGCCATTGCGGCATATGCCCATCCCCTTCTTCGCCATGTACTTATAGCATATGAAGGAAAAGGGAGTAGGGTGCAGGTCCTTTTGACATTAATCTTCAAATTCCTCTTCGTACCACTGTTCCAGCTGCGCTTGAAGCGCGCGGATTTCAGTTAGCAGTGAGATCAGCGGGTAGGATTTCTCCTGGATGCCGGCAAAGGATTTTTCCAAACGATTAATATACTCTAATCCTTGAATGAGCGTATACGTCGTTCCGATTAGCTCTAAGTCGTCACATTCTGCAATTACTCGCGGGAGCTGAGGGACATCATCGGCCGTTAGCTTATCCAATTCTTTGTGCAGTCTTTGATTCAAAGCGGTAAGTTGATAGGAATAGGAAGATGGCATGGCAACAAATTCTACTTGCTGGTCGAGCTTTAGAATGGCATATCGCATTTGTGGCATTCGATTGGTCAAATCCTCTCTGTATAAAGCTTTCGTTCTTTCTTTTCTACTTGACAGTATAGCCGTACATACGGTACAAATTCAAGTGAGAACTTGTCTAAGATGAGCTTGCGGCGAAAGTTTTTAATGAAAAATCTAAGGAGCGTAGGGGATGGAGGATCGGGAACTTCAGGAGTGGATTGAGCAGATTTCTTTGGCATCGTTTGGAAGGCCGTTTGTTCACCAGGCGCGTTTTAACCGAAGATTAAGGTCGACGGGAGGACGTTATTTTACCAAATCCCATGATATCGAAATCTCTTGGATGCAGTGGGAGACGTTTGGCCGTGAAGAAATCGAGAAAATCATTAAACATGAACTTTGCCATTATCATTTACATATATTAAAACGAGGTTATAAGCACCGCGATCAGGATTTCAAAACATTGTTGGCGCAGGTTGGCGGGTCTCGCTTCTGTCAGTCGCTGCCTCAGGCACGTCAGAAAAGTGCTTATAAATACCGGCTGGAATGCGTCAATTGCAAAACGGAGTATTTCCGAAAACGAAAAGTGGACGTCCGCAAGTATGCCTGTGGTAAATGTAAGGGAAAATTGAAATCGTATACACTTGACTTACAAGCGCCTTCATAATAAAATAAAACTTATTCATTCCCTGATAGCTCAGTTGGTAGAGCACTCGACTGTTAATCGAGTTGTCACAGGTTCGAGTCCTGTTCGGGGAGCCATATCTTTGGAGAGATACCCAAGTGGCTATAAGGGGACCCTCTGCTAAGGGGTTAGACTGCGTAAGCGGTGCGAGGGTTCGAATCCCTCTCTCTCCGTATGAATTTGGAAATAAGCTCAGATGGCGTTCGCGCCGTTTGAGCTTATTTTTTTGTGAGTTTTTCTAATGAATTTGCTAACAATTGTCTAATATTTAATAAACGATTACCCCTTATAGTGGTGAAAACTAGAGACAACTAGACGGGGGCTGAAGAGATGGTAAAAGTTTTATCCATTCGAGTGCGTTTGATTTTATTGCTCTTAGTGCCTTCCATCCTGTATTTGGGGACAAGTATTTATTTAATGGAGCAAAATAGAAGCAATACAAGGGCGTTGGCGTCATCCCTATATGAAACAACGGACAAGAGTACTTCGCTCATTTTGAACGCGGACAGGGACATGTATCAGGCGCTAGTGGCATACCAACTGCTAGTATCAGGCACATTGAATGCGGAGGACACAACGACGCAGCTCAAAGCGATGAAAGAGAATATTGAACAAGCGAATACCAGAGTCGAGCAGGCGGCAAACATTTTAAAAGCGAAAGGTCTTCATCAGGTGGCACACGCAGAAACGAAGCTGACGATCGAGCAGAATGTTGCCGGGTTTCATACCTCTTTTGATCAGTGGGCGAAGGAAGCAGATGCCGTGGTACAGACTTTGGGAAAAGGGAAAAATGCAAGCTATGACCCTAAACTTATGGCTACTTTCGAGAAAGGGCGCGAAGGAATGAACCAAATTGGTGAAATTTTGGACGCCTACGCGAATGCGAGTATCGATCAGATCGAGGATCAAAATCGTAAAACGGAGCGGGCCGTGTATGTGTCTGTCGCATTTATCGTCCTTTTGCTGGCCGTATCCGGTTGGATAATTATTCGTAAAATCATGAGGACGGTCCGGTCCATCATGAAGGTCACTTCTGAAGTGGCGGCTGGAGATTTGCGGCATGAGCCGGGGAACAAGTACGCAAAGGATGAGCTGGGGAAAATTACAGAGTCTGTCGATACGATGGTTATGAAAATAAAAGGCTTGATCGCTGTCATTGCCACCAATACGCAATTCGTCCATGACGCTTCAATCGAGCTCTCGGATAGCTCCAAGGAATCAGCTACGGCTGCCGAGCACGTCGCTACGAACATTCAAGATATGACGCATGACGTTGAGATTCAAGTCAGAAGCAGTGAAGAAACGAGCAGAACGATTGAGGAAATGGCGATTGGTATTCAAAAGGTGGCTGAAAACTCGAGCGTCATGGCGGACCACTCGTCGCTAACTTCGCGCCATGCGGAGTTAGGCAATGAACTGCTGGAGAAGTTGCAGCAGCAAATCGCGAGCATCCTGAAATCGGTGGATCAACTCTCGCAAACCGTCCTATCGTTGACGCGCAAATCCGATGAAATCGGGTTAATTGCTTCGAGCATTACCTCTTTCGCTAATCAAACGAACTTGCTGTCACTGAACGCTTCTATTGAAGCGGCCAGAGCAGGCGAGCACGGCAGAGGATTTAATGTCGTCGCCAACGAAATCCGCAAGCTGGCCTCGCAGTCCATCGCTTCGGCCGATGGGATTAATCAATTGATTCACGAGACGCGAGTTGAGATTGCAAGTGTGTCCGAGTCCATGCAAGTGACGAAGCAAGAGGCTGGTACGGGATCTGCGATGATGCAGGAAGTAAATCAGAGCTTCCATACGATCATGGCATCCGTCACGCACATTGTCACGCAAATCCATGAGACTTCAGCCATCACGGAGCAAATGTCGGCGAGCTCGCAGGAAATTTCTGCGACGATGGAGCACTCGGCTGCGAGTTCGTCGCAGATTCTGATCAAATCGCAGAACGTTGCCGCTGCAACGGAAGAGCAGTTAGCCATGATGCAGAATATCGCTGCAGCATCCGAGCAGCTTCGCTCGGTTGTGAATACACTCAATGAATCAGTTGCTTATTTTAAAATAGCATAAGGAAAAAAGGCACTCGGTGATTGTGGATATCACGGCGGGTGCCTTTCGTTGTTTTGCGCAATGGATGATAGTCAAAACCAATGTTTACGTTTGAAAAAGTACCACATCAAGAAACCAATGCCAATCATCAGGATCCAGACATACAGATAACCATAGTCCCAACCTAACTCGGGCATGATTTTGAAGTTCATGCCGTAGACGCCGACAATAAAGGTGAGCGGCAGAAAAATCGTGCTGAAAACCGTTAATGTTTTCATAATTTCGTTCATGCGATCGGATTTCATGCTCATTTGGAGCTCAAGCAGCCCTGTCAGCGACTCACGGAAAATATCCAGCGAATCTACGACGCGCGAAATATGGTCCATAACATCCATGAAGTAGACATTATCTTCTTCCCGCGTGTATGGAAAAGAGTGGTGAGCAATAGCCGCCAGGGCAATTCGCTCATCGACAATGACGCGGCGGAGCTGGTGCATGATTCTTTTCAGCTGGAAAATATCCTGCGCGATGCGAATCGCGGGATTTTGATAGACGGATTGCTCCATGTGGTCGAGCCGATCGTCCAGATGTTCCACGATGACGGTATAATCGTCAACACAGCGGTCCAGAATGGCGTGCAAAATGACGCCGGGATGGCTGATTCGTTCAGGCACTTCTTGGCATGTCAGGTAGAGCTGATCCATGAAAGGGAGCTTGTCTTTGTAAACGGTGATAACAAAATTAGAGCCGATCACGATCGCAATTTCTTGGGGCTCCAGCCCCTCGGAGACAGCAAAGAAGGTTAGGAAGACGTGATTTTTATACGTATCCATCTTCGGCCGTTGGTTTAGTTTGATGGCATCCTCAACGAGGAGCGGGTGGCACTTGAATACATCGCCAAGGACATGTTTGACTTCGTCGGGCGACGGGTTCTCCATTCGCACCCAAACAACTTCGTTTGGGGATGGAATGCGCACCTCTTCCTCGTGGACGGTTGCCTGTGTAGAATCATATATGAGCATGGATGACAAACCAAACACCTCGGTCAGGTTGAATTGGTTTCAGCATACCATATTTGTCCGGAAGTGATCCAGATTTTGCACTTGTCAATTGAGATTTGATCCTTTATAATAACAATTGTCGTCAAAATGGGCTGCACAAGCTTCATGACTTTCGTGGCCCGTTGGTCAAGTGGTTAAGACACCTCCCTTTCACGGAGGTAACAGGGGTTCGAGTCCCCTACGGGTCAGTTTTTTATCCTCTTATGCGGTCGTGGTGGAAAGGCAGACACACCATCTTGAGGGGGTGGCGCTCACAAGGCGTGAGGGTTCAAATCCCTCCGACCGCATCCCAGATTTTCAAACATTTAAAGACCAAGGAGCTATGCGAGCTTTTCTCGCTTAGCTCCTTGGTTTTTTGCATGAGGAGAGAATTGTGGGTAAGGGATAAGGGATTGCCGAGTCTTCCTAGTCTTCCTAAGAGTTTTCCAAGCCGTGTTTATTCGCAATCCGCTCGCTCTGGTTGGGCTGGCCTTTACCCTCCGTAATCAAGCTGCGTAGGCTTCCGTTGATATAGGTGCCCCAGGAGTCCGAGCAAACGCTGTAGCACTCGTATGATGGGACTAAACCTACGTGCGTAAAGCGAACTTCTGTTGTTCCGTCCTTCACGGTGATTTCAAAGACAATGTCGGTATCCTGCCACTCGCTCTTGTCCATTACGAAGTTGAAGTAGTTGTCCATAACGTGCCAAACAACCTTCTTACCTTGCTATCTATGTATTTTGAATAAACACATAATTCCGACTAAAAACACATGTAAATTTATTGTAAGTGTTAATATAATGAAAACTATCATGGGCCCATGATAATAAAGTGTATAGAGAGGGGCTACTTCATTTGAAAGCACTTTCGAACAACTCCCGTTTCCTTCGCAAGCGGAGCGCAATCACGATAGTTGGAGCTTTGATGTCTGTTGTTATGCTAGCCGGCTGCGGCAATTCTTATACTGATCCAAAAGCAACTTCCACTTCAGGTGCATCGGCTTCCGATCCCATTCATATTCTTCTGTCCCATTCCGAATTTGCCTATGCCAAACAAGCCAAAGAAGATGATATCTACAAGAAAGAACTGAACCGATTATCCGGTTTCAATGTGAAGTATGATTTCTTGGGACATAGCGATTATGCCCAGCAGTTATCCCTACGGTTTGCATCCGGTGATCTGGCTGACTTGATCCGGACGGACAGTATCGTATCTACCATTCACAGCGGTGCTGTCGATCAAGGCGTTTTTCTCGAACTCGGTCCCCTCATTGATAAATACGCGCCTACGCTGAAAAAGAAAATACCCGCAGAATTCTGGAAAAGTCCCCGTATTTCCAAGGACGGTAAAATCTATGGCATCCCTGTTACCCGTGGGGTACCGGCCGACCGTTCTATCTTTATCCGCCAGGATTGGTTGGATAAGCTGAAAATGGATACTCCTAAGACACTTGACGACTACTTAGCCTTTTTCGAAGCGGTTAAAAAAGAAGATATGAACGGCAACGGCGATCCAAATGATGAATATGGTTTAGGCATGTTCAACAATATTGTATGGACGGATATTTTCACACCTGCATTCGGTGTTCATACGAACAAGTGGAGCCTCAAGAACGGGCAGCTCGTTCCGGACATTATCGATCCAAGAATGAAGGAAGCGATCGCTTTCTACAAGCAGTTATACGATAAAGGCTACATCAATCCCAATTTATTTGTGAAAAAAGAAGATGAACAGAATGCTTCCATTGCCAAAGGGGAAGTTGGGGTATGGGGAGCTGCCGTTTATCAATACCTGGCTGGGTACGGCAAGGATAACGCAGCAAAAACGTTCCTTAACCAACCGTCAGCCTCAGTTAGCATGATTGCCCCCCCACAAGGTCCACGCGGTGATAAAGGCATGGCGCTGCAATCCGATGAGATTTATTTCGTCTGGGTGATTCCGGCCAAAACCAAAAATCCGGAGAACATCATTAAGTATCTGGAGTGGGCTTACAGCAGTCCTGATGCTGACCAATTTTTTGCATATGGCATCAAAGGACAAAACTTCACGGAAGAAAACGGGCAAATTAAGTACGATATTAACCAGCCGGTCAATGCAGAGAAAAATGCTTTCCAAATGTACCAGGTTTCATTGAACCCGCGTGAGATCGGTTTCGCAGCTCCACTTGTGCTTAAGGCGCTGCCGGAATCCGATAAGATTACCAAAGGGTATGCCACGTCCAAAGAAAGTCTCATCCCGAATGAAGCGAAATATATGCCTCGTTTGGAATCGCTTGCAAGCCATCCGGAATTAAATATCGGGGCTGCTCAAGGCACGCTTTTCCTGGACATGTTCGCCAAGGTGCTTACGGGGAAGGAACCGCTGGATTCAGCGTTCGATAACTTTGTGGTGGAGTGGAAAAAGCGGGGCGGCGATGCCGCAATTAAAGAAGCGACAGAATGGTATAACAAATTCAATACGAAATAACGGATAGACCCGGTTAAGCGTGGATCGAGCTCAGCTCCGACTTGGACCTTCTGTTGCTCGATCCACATTATTTCACAAAGGGGGAGAACGCCCTGTTTGCACAGATCCGATCCAAAGAGTCCTGGGTGCTTATTCTCATGGCAATCCCCGGGTTACTCTACTTTTTTACTTTCAAATACATTCCTCTGGCAGGTAATCTCATCGCATTTCAGAATTACAACCTATTTCAAGGTTTTATGCACAGCAAATGGGTGGGGTTGGATCATTTTCTGACGTTGTTCCGATACGATGATTTCTGGATTATTATGCGCAACTCCTTAAAATTGGGGCTTTACTCCATTTTATTTGGTTTTCCGGCGCCTTTGATTCTAGCCTTATTGTTGAACGAATTACGGGCAATGTGGTTGAAACGTCCACTTCAGACGATGTTGTATTTACCGCATTTCCTGTCATGGGTTATTGTGGGCGGTATCTTTTCCAATCTGCTTGACGCTAAGGGCTGGATGAATCAATTGCTTCATTACGTTGGTCTTGGACCCTTTGACTTCCTGGGGAACTCGACAACCTTTCTAGGAACGATTATATCTATTAGCATTTGGAAGGAAATTGGATGGGGCACTATCATCTATTTGGCCGCGCTAGCCGGAATCAATCCGAGCTTATATGAAGCTGCCACTGTAGATGGGGCAAGTCGAATTAGGCAAATATGGTCGATTACGCTGCCATCGCTGATGCCGGCAATTATCGTTCTGCTGCTTCTTAGAGTAGGGAATCTATTGGATGCTAATATTGAACAAATGCTGATGTTCTTAAACCCGCTTGTGCGAGATGTCGGTGAAGTATTCGATACCTTTATTTATAGAGTTGGCTTGCTAGACAGCCAGTATAGTTACTCTACTGCAATTGGTGTGTTTAAATCCGTCATTGGGTTGATATTGTTGACGTTGGTGAATACGTTAAGCAGAAAAACAACAGGTGAAAGTGTTTATTAGACAAACAGGAGGGGATTGACCTGAAAATCGCTCGTTCCTTTCAATGGTTTTCAGTTGTAAATATAACGGTCTTGATTGTAACCAGTTTGAGCATGATCGCGCCATTAATTCACTTATTGGCTGTGTCGCTTAGCCTCCCGGAATATGCGAATGCCAAATTGGTAGGGCTTTGGCCCAAAGGCATGCAGTTTGATGTCTATGGATCTATTTTTGCGTTAGACGAGATTTGGAAAGCCATGGGAGTAAGCATTTATATTACTGTCGTGGGAACGCTTGTGACGCTGCTCCTCTGTTCGCTCTTAGCCTACACGCTTACGAGGCCGAAGATGCCGGGGCGGACAATCATTTTGAAGCTTATTGTCGTTACGTTCGTGTTTCCTGTCCCTTTAATTCCGAGTTATTTGTTAGTCAAACAGTTGGGCATGATTAATTCGCTTTGGTCTCTCATTATTCCTGGAGCGATGAGCGCATTTTATGTTCTGATCATTCGGACTTTTTTTAAAGCACTTCCTGGGGAATTGTTTGAAGCGGGCAAAATGGATGGTTGCGGGGAACTGCGCATCTATACGCGAATTGTTTTGCCATTATCTATGCCCGTATTGGCGACTATTACGTTATTTCATACCGTCAGTCAATGGAATTCCTATTTTTCAGCAACCATATACATTCGCTCGCGAGACTTGTACCCGCTTCAAGTTCTGCTGCGTAATCTCATTGTAGACAATGGTGCCAATACCGGAATGAGCGATTTCCAACTAAGTACGCAGTTTACGCCGGAAATGATGAAAGCGGGCATCGTGCTCGTCGCTACCTTACCGATTCTCATCGTGTATCCGCTGCTTCAAAAGCATTTCGTAAAAGGCGCGATGCTAGGTTCGGTCAAAGAATAGATTAGGGTATCTTGATTTCGTAAAATACGTTATTTTTATAGTAGACAACATAGAAGATCAGACGGAAGAAAAAGGGGAATGCAGTATGCGAATCAAGACGATGACGATTAAGTTAAAGCTGGTTCTGCTCTTCTTCGGCTTCTTCTGTTTGCCGTTTTTAATCCTAGGTAAGTTCTGGTACGATCGTTCCATGGAAACCATTGAGGATAATGCCATTAATAATAACCAACAGCTTATGCGCCAAATCAACTACAACCTTGATGTCTATTTTTCTGATATAAAAAAGGCGACACTTCCTCTGCTTGCCCATCCACTCGTACAGCAATTTGTCAAAATAGACCCTAATAATCAATATGACTATTATGATTTAAGCTCGCGTATTCGGGCGGATCTCATTCCCAACATGGTCTATAATCGAGATGATATCTATGGACTGTCCATTATTTCACTGAAAGGTCCTTATTATAGCAACATAGCTTTCTCAGATCGTGTAGATAGTTATAGAAAAGAATTCGCTGATAACAACAAGGACAATTTTCGAATTTTGGGTATTAGCATGACAGGAGACGGTACGGAGGTTATTACGGTCTTTCGAAGAATCATCGATAATGAGACATATGTAACCGCAGGTTATCTGATCATTGATTTATCCTTGAACCGAACGACCGACATCATTAACCAAGCCCAACTGGGTAAAACAGGGATGATCTCCATCGTGAACACGGACGACAAGTATTTGTATCATCCTGATCCGCAAAAATGGCAGCAGCTACTGCCGGCAAAATATAAGAGTCATTTCGAAAACATAAATACGCCTTACTTTACAAACGGGACAGGAGCAGGCAAGTCAATTGTTGTGTATAACCGCTCAGCATCAACAGGGTTAACGATTGTGTCGGAAGTTCCGCTGCGGGAACTGATGGAAGATTTGATTTATTTTCGCAATCTAACCTTAGGGTTTGTCTTGCTGCTCATTGTTTTGGCCTTTGTGACGATTCTCAGCTTTTCACTCTCCATCACGCGTGCACTCTCGCACTTAATGAATTTAATGAAAAAAGTGGAGATGGGCGACCTGAGCATTCGCGCTCCGCTGCGTAAGGATGAAATCGGAAGTCTGAACAGAGGTTTCAACCTGATGTTAGAAGATTTGAATCGGCTGATTAAAATGATACATACTTCCCATCAGAAGGAAAAAGAGATGGCCATTCACCAAAGAGAATCCAAGATTCAGATGCTGCAAGCGAGAATTAACCCCCATTTTCTTTATAATACGTTGGGAGTTATCAATGCCTATGCCATCATCGCCAAGGTGAAGCCGATCAGTCAGATGACGGTATGGTTGTCCGATATATTCCGATACAGCATCGACAATCCGGAGGACACGGTATCGCTGGCTGAAGAAATCCAGCACATGTTCAACTATATTCACATTCAGAAGGAACGTTATCAAAGCTTGGAAGTAGACGTCGATTTGGACTTGAATGGTTTGAAGGATATTCATACACTTCGTCTCACGATCCAGCCGATTGTCGAAAATGCCTTTATTCATGGCTATGAGGATTATTCGATTAAGCCCACGTATATTGGCCTTCGAGCCAGCTTCGATGATGGTGGAATCAAACTTTTGATAATCGACAAAGGCAGGGGGATGCCGCCAGATCTGGTGGAGACGTATAATCAAGCTTTTGCCTACATGTCGGAGGAGCAAATGCTGCAAGCAGGCGCTCCATTCGGAGGGATCGGCATGTGGAACGTTCACAGCAGGTTAAGACTTGAATTCGGTGAACCCTATGGCCTTTCCATTGTGTGCTCAGATAACACGGGAACCATTGTCGAGATTAAAATGCCTTATCGGAAGGAGCGATCCGTATGATGACCGTCGTCGTTGTCGAAGACGAACCGATCGTAAGAATGGGGCTGATCGCTCTGATGGAGACGGAAGCCGAAGGATTCAAAATCGTAGGGGAAGCAGAGGACGGGCAGATGGCCCTTGCCCTGGCAAGGCAGCATGTGCCGGACATCCTTATTACGGATATTCGTATGCCTGTCATGGATGGAATAGCCTTAATGTCGGCTCTTAAACAGGAAGGCATTTCATCTTCGGTCATCGTAGTATCCGGTTATGGGGAATTTGAATACGCTCAGCAAGCTTTGCGTGCCGGTGCAGCGGATTATTTATTGAAACCGATTAATGAGGAACACCTGCTGCCAACATTACATGCCTTGCGGGAGAAGATATTGCTAGAGAAAGCACGTATTGTTCATGACAACAAGGAGCAGTTATGGTCATTCAAAACGAGTGCGAAGCAGCTGGCCCGCGATTTATGGGATCTCCGGGAGCTGGAGATTGAGAAGGAGCTGAACTCGTTGCAGCATGAATTAACGAATAACCGGTTGACTGCCTATGATATGGAAAGAAAACTGACGGGTTATATCGCCTTGTTGGAAGATGAATTTCGTTCTGTTTCAGGGCAAGAATTACCGTTTCCGCGAGGTTCGGATAAGAGTACCCATCACTTCGACACCTTCATTGCCCATATCTATGCCGCCATGAAGTCGATTCGGGGGACGAGAAACTGGGGATACGGAAAGGTGATTCAAGCGGGAATTGCCTATGTGGAGAAGCATTTTGGCGATCCTGAGCTTACATTAACGAAAATTGCCCAGCAGCTGGAAGTCAAACCGGCTAATTTCAGCCATATGTTTAAAACAGAGCTTGGCGTTCCCTTCAGCCAGTATCTGATCCGATTGAGAATGGATAAAGCCGCCAAACAGCTTGCGGATTCGGCTAATAAAGTTTACGAAGTTAGTGCGGCTGTTGGATTTTCGGATTATGTGCACTTTTCCAAGATGTTCAAGCGTCATATGGGCTTCACTCCCACGGAGTATCGTCAAAGGAAGTGGAAATTGTAGTCGCTCAACAATTGTTTAAAAGGAAATTCTGGAACCCAAGTGTATTTTAACGAGACAGGGATTGCGCACACGATTGGTAAAGAGGAATTGTAATTACTCAAAGTATGGATGATGTACCTTTTGATTTACGGCACCTGAAATTCCTTTGATTCATAAGGAGTTTCAGGTTTTTTGTTTTGTATCTGAGATTAAGAGCGATTGTATGAGCAGCTATGACTTTTTGCTGGAAAGCCTAGAGGCGAAACTCACTTTCAACCCGATAAATTTTAATAAGCAAATTCAACGTATACAGATTACAATGCGCCTAGTATTTTGATTAGATGTAAAATAATATTAATAAAAACTTTACTAGAATATGAATTGAACTATATAGGTCTTTATGCTAAAATTTGGGTATAATTTAAATTCAAAAAAATTCCATTAAAATATTATTAATGGAAAATAGATAAGGGGTATTATTACAATATTAGCCACTAATTATATGTTTCTGCATCTTCCGATTTGACCTAGAAACGTAGTATTAATCTATTTTATTAAGATTGGTTGTAGCGTGGGAAACCTCTATTACAACCAATTAAGAATCCTTACATCAAGTGAAGGTGAATGCCTTGGACTAATTCAAAGAATTTTTTTTGGCGGATTTAATCTAATTTAAATGGAGGTATTAAATGATTGCTGGTGCTCTTTTCGGAGCTAGTGCATCAGCCGCATATGCAGCTTCTGCAACCAGTAACACTATAACTTTTGGTCCGATCAATGGTTACAGTTATTATAATTCTGCTTCTGTTACAACGTTTAGTCCTAAAGTAAGAGCAACAACAAACATTAGTAATGTAAGCAGCGTCAATGTCCCTTCAGGCTATATGGGAGTATCAGCAAGGCTTTACAATGATATTAATCAATTAATTTCATATACAGACTTTGTTTATAACTCTGTTTCCGCTGTCGGAATTGGTTATTCTACATCAGATTATACTGTAAGCGGGACGTACTATAGTCAAGGTTACACCAAAGCTTATAATGGCAATGGATATGATATTCAAAGCACATACCAAAGTCCAAATCTTAACAACTGAGGAGATGATTTAATATGGCACTTAAAAGGACGATTCTAAAACCTGTTGCGTTGGGTCTTGTTTTTGCACTAGGAGTTGGAGTGGGAAGTATTAGTATTACAAAAGCTTTAGCTGATTCTAATCCTCCTCAAACTCATGCACAAACCAAATCAAAAAATGATTATCCCAGAAATAAAGAAGGAAAAGCCTATGGTTCATTAGCGACAGCTAAATCTCCTGATGACGCACCCGATTTAATTAGTGCAACTGGGGTTGATGGCACTTCTGGTTATATCAAATCTTCAGACTTGTTTGGGGACGAGCCGAAAAGCCCCCAGGAGGCAATTGAAAAACAGAAAAATAGAGTCTCAAGTGATCGTTTTATCTCCTTATATGATGTAGATGGACAAACCGTAATTGGCAGATTTAAGGTCGATGTTCCTGATGAAAACAATATGAATTATACGATTAAGGGCTCAGAAGTAACTAAATAGGTATTTTATTTCCCCTTGGCATTGCTAAGGGGATTTTTGTGTAATGTTTAAGGTAGTCTAAGCACAGTTTTCACAACAAAAGTGGTCGGATTTTTGAATAGTCACCATGGCTATTCGTAGACTATGCTGAAAAGGATAGACGATGGAGGCGAATAACATGATGCCTGGAGATCACATTCCAGATTGGCAAAATCTAAGCATTCTAGAGAGAAATACAGAGGCGCCGCATGCGGATTTGATTCCATATGACGATTGGGAGAGTGCCCTCCTTAATGAAAGAGAACGCTCGCCTAATGTGCAGTTGCTGAATGGCGAATGGGATTTTAAATACGTGGAATCTGTGGCGGAAGTGCCGGTCGATTTCTATATGGCAAGCTTTGAACCGAACGGCTGGGCTACAATACCGGTCCCTTCCAACTGGCAGTTACACGGGTATGGGAGACCCCATTATAGCAGCTGCCCGTATCCTTTTCCGATCAATCCGCCATATGTACCTAACCAAAACCCGGTTGGCTGCTACAGAACGCAGTTTCACTTCCAAGAGACAACGCACAATCGACGGGTTCATCTTGTTTTTGAAGGGGTGGATTCCGCCTTTCACGTTTGGATAAACGGCCATTTCATCGGCTATAGCCAAGGCAGCCACTTTCATTCCGAGTTTTATGTAAGCCCTTACTTAAACGAAGGACAAAATGTTATTGCCGTACAAGTGTATCAATGGAGCGACGGCAGTTATCTGGAGAGCCAGGATAAATGGCGGATGAGCGGGATTTTTCGCGACGTTTACTTGTTGTCCACCCCTCAAGTGTCGGTGAGGGACGCTAGAGTCAGGACTCATTTGGATGAGGGTTATGCCAAAGTGAAATTAGAGATCCGCGTTGCTTTTGCGGGCGTAACGGAGGCGTCTTTTTCCAAATCGGATTTCTTTCAACTCCGAACGACGCTGTTGGATGCGGATCGGCATATCGTCTGTGATCGCTACCATCATGTGCGGCAGGATGAACCTGTAGCAGAGCTAATTCATGAGGTGCTATCTCCTCGATTGTGGACGGCGGAAACGCCTTATTTATACACATTACTACTCACCATGTATGACAAGAAACAGCAAATCGTAGAGGTCAAAAGCATTCACGTCGGTTTCCGGGACATTAGGATCAAGGAGGGACAACTGCTCGTTAACGGCAGTCCGATTATTATTAAGGGCGTTAATCGTAACGAGTTCGACCCTGAGCTAGGCTATGTAACGACGAGAGAATCGATGCTGCGCGACATCACTTTGATGAAGCAGCACAACATCAATTCGGTGCGCTTATCGCACTATCCGAATGATTCACGATGGCTGGAGCTGTGCGACCGTTATGGTTTATATGTCATCGATGAAACGGATCTGGAGACGCACGGATTTCACTTTTACGGGAATGAAGGGCATCTGGCACAGCAGCCTGAGTGGGAAGAAGCGTTCGTCCAGCGGGCGAAACGTATGGTTGAAAGGGATAAAAACCATCCATCCATTATCATGTGGTCGCTTGGCAATGAGTCCGGCTACGGGGCTAATCATGATGCCATGGCAGCATGGATCAGGGAGGCCGATCCGACGCGTCCGATTCATTACGAACGTGCTTATGATGCACCCGTCGTTGATGTCGTCAGCTCGATGTATCCGGCGGTGGAAACCGTCATACAAGAAGGCTGCAAGGACGATAAACGCCCTTACCTCATGTGCGAATTCGGGCATGCCATGGGCAATGCGGTGGGGAATTTGCAAGAGTATTGGGAGGTAATCTACGCATACCCACGGCTGCTTGGCGGCCTGATTTGGGAATGGGCGGACCAAGGCATCAGGCAGCAGGCGGAGCGAGGAGAAGCCTGGTATGCGTATGGCGGCGATTTCGGTGAAGAGCCCCACAGCGGCCATTTCTGCCTGGATGGGCTGCTTTTCCCGGATCGGTCGATCAAATCTTCTTTGTTGGAATACAAGAAAGCCATTGAGCCGGTGAAAATCGAGGTTACGGATGCAGCGCTAGGCAAGCTGAGGGTCCGGAACAGGTATGATTTTGTGTCCTTATCCCATTTACAGGGATTATGGAGCTTGTGGCAGGATGGCGTCATGGTGGAAAAAGGGGAGCTTGCAAGGCTGCACACGCCTGCGGGCCAGACTGAGGACATCCACGTCCCTATTGACGTACACAAGCTGAAAAACAAGGGTGAATACTGGCTTCACATCCATTTTATGCTGCGGGATCCAGCCATCTGGGCTGAAAAGGGCCATGAAATCGCCTGGGCGGATATTCCGGTGCTAACGGTCACTGAGGCATCTGAGCCGAAGGATGCCGTTCAAAAGGCAACTCCTTTGATACTGCAAGAAGCGGGCAATGAAATTACGCTTGCAGGCCAAGATTTCATAGTGGTGTTTGATAGAAATCAAGGCGCAATGACAGCGTGGACGTACAAAGGAGTTTCCTTGCTGACGGCAGGCCCCAAGCTCCATCTATGGCGTGCTCCGGTTGATAACGATGTTCACCTCGCCAAAGAGTGGGTGAAAGCCGGCTACAATCGGCTTGTTACGGATGTGCGCGACGTTGCCGTTGACCGGACGGAAGCGGGAGGCGGCCGGATCACGGTCAAGTCCGTTGTTGGGGCGCGAGGCGGGAAGATTGCTTTTGATTCCCGCGTGGTCTATACCATCGCCGCAGCCGGTGAAATGACGCTGGACGTGCAGATTGACCCGAGGGAGGAGCTGCCGCCGCTGCCTAGGTTCGGTGTAGAGCTTGTGATGCCGGACAGCTTCGACCAGCTGACGTGGTTTGGCCGTGGGCCGCACGAATGTTATGCGGATCGTAAAGAGAGCGGCAAGCTGGGCGTATACAGCGGATCGGTACAGGAGCAGTTCGTGCCGTATATCAAGCCGCAGGAGAATGGCAATAAGGCGGACGTAAGGTGGTCGTCCCTTCGGAATCAAGAAGGAGTCGGGCTGTTGTTCACAGGTGAGCCGACCTTCGACACGAGTGTTCACCACTACACGACGGAGGATTTGGCAGCAACGAAACATGTTCATCACCTCACAAGGGTGGAGCAAACCATTGTCAAACTGGATGCCAGACAGAGTGGTTTAGGCAATCATAGCTGCGGCTATGCGCCTACGCTCGACAAGTATTTGATTAAAGCTGAGCCGATGAATTTTAAGATACATTTGAGACCTGTTTCACCATTAACAGCACAATAAATGGAGGGTTACCTAATGACGACAAGAGTAGCACATTGTAAAACCGAATATATGCGGAATCCGATCGGCCTCGACGTCCTGAAGCCCCGGTTTTTCTGGCAGTTGGAAGCAGATAACCAAGAAGTCGTGCAGAGCGCTTATCACATCATGGTTGCATCTTCTAGGGAAAAGTTGGCGAGTGATCAAGCGGATATGTGGGACAGCGGCAAAGTGAGTTCCAACGCATCGACTCATGTCCCGTATGAGGGGCAACCCCCCCAGTCTGAAGGGGAATATTATTGGAAAGTGCGCGTCTGGGATGGCGCTGGCGCAGTTACGGAATGGAGCGAGACGGCGTTCTGGATGATGGGGATTTTGTCACGAGGCGATTGGAAGGCGCAATGGATCGGACGCAAATCCGAGCCGGGCGCGCTCATGCAGCCATCTCCATTTTTCAGAAAATCGTTCGAGGTCAAGAAAAAGGTGCGTAGGGCTATTGCGTATGCGACAGCATTAGGCGTCTATGACTTGCATGTGAATGGTGAGCGAATTGGTGACCGTTTTGCTCCGGGATGGACGGATTACAACATTCGTGTACAGGTTCAGGCCTTCGATATTACAGACAAGCTGAAGGCTGGCGATAATGCGTTCGGCGTTATTTTGGGAGACGGCTGGTACGCGGGAACGGTAGGGTTTCTCGGTGATAAAGTTTACGGGGAAAGACCGTTTTTCCTCATGCAGGTAAGCTTGGATTATGAGGATGGAACGAAGGAGAGAGTGATTACAGATCGTTCCTGGATGACGGCCAGAGGGCCGATTCAATATTCCGATATGATCAAGGGGGAAGCCTATGATGCGAGAGAGGAATTAACCGGATGGCATGAGCCGGGTTATGTGGACGCAGCTTGGGAAGCGCCGGATGTGCGCTCAGGGTATAACGGACTACTTGTGGCAGCGATTGAGCCGCCGATCCGCATCACCAAGACGATGAAACCGATCAGCGTGAAGAAGACGGCCGTAGGTACTTATATCTATGATATGGGGCAAAACATGGTCGGTTGGACGGCTGTAACGGTGCAAGGTGAGCGAGGAACGATGATTACATTAAGTCATGCGGAGATACTGAATCCAGATGGCACACTATATGTGGATAACTTGCGAGAGGCTTGCCAACAGGATCACTATATTTTAAAAGGAGAGGGACTGGAAAGTTACGAGCCCCACTTTACGTTCCATGGCTTCCGTTATGTGGAACTGATTGGCTACCCCGGAGAGCCTGATCTGGCTACTATCACAGGAAAAGTTGTTCATTCCGATACGCCGGTTACCGGGAAGCTGGAGACATCCGATGCAATGGTGAACCAGCTGTATTCGAACATTACATGGGGGCAGCGCGGGAACTTCTTGTCGGTGCCGACGGACTGTCCACAGCGGGATGAGCGGCTTGGCTGGACAGGAGATGCGCAAATTTTTGCCCGTACAGCGGCATACAACATGGATGTCTCCCGATTTTTCAGCAAATATGTCTGGGACATGGTGGATTGCCAGCAGCCTTCAGGTGCATTCACGGATGTCGCTCCCGACGCGGGCTGGATTCGCCATAAAAACTGGAATACGAGGCTGAACTGGTTCGCCCCGGACAACTCCGGTTGGGGAGATGCCGGCGTCATTATCCCATGGACGATCTATCTCATGTACGGTGATGTACGTATCCTCGAAACGCATTATAAGGCGATGGTCAAATGGGTGCACTACCTGAAAAACACCACCAATGAGCTGGTGCGTCCAGGGTATGCCAATTACGCCGATTGGCTATCTATCGGGGCTGACACGCCGAACGAAGTGCTCGCAACAGCTTACTTCGCTTACAGCACGAAGCTGCTTGCGCAAATTGCCGACGTATTAGGAAAAAGCGAGGAAGCAGACCGATATCAAGCTTTATTTGGCGATATTGCTGCGGCATTCCGCAAAGCTTTTGTCGCTGAGGACGGGCGCATTCACGGCGATACGCAGACGGTTTACGTATTAGCGCTGCAGTTCGGGCTGCTAACGGAAGAACAGCGCGGGCAAGCGCGGGAACGTCTGGTGGCGGACATTCAGGGGCGCGGCGACCGGTTATCAACAGGATTCCTCGGCGTAGGCTACTTATTGCCGGCGCTGACGGATAATGGCTGCTTGGACGTCGCTTACAAGCTTTTGACGCAAGAAGCGTTCCCTTCTTGGATGTATTCCATCAAACACGGGGCAACTACGATCTGGGAGCGCTGGGATGGATGGACGGAGGAGCAAGGCTTTCAGACGCCGTCGATGAATTCCTTCAATCACTATTCTCTTGGCTCTGTCGGCGAATGGATGTTCCGGTATATGGCCGGCATTGAAGCGGATCCTGCGGCTCCAGGCTTTCAGCATGTCATTATAAGGCCGAAGCCGGGCGGTAACTTGAGCTGGGTGAAGGCAAGTTATGAATCTCTTTACGGCGTAGTAACGGTAGAGTGGCGTTTATCCGAGAATGGGGACTTCCATCTTCATGTGAATGTGCCTGCGAATACGACAGCAACCATTCATGTCCCTGGGCCATCTGCGGCTGTGCACAAGGTAGGTTCAGGAAGTTATGTGTTTGAAAACGTTTCTATGCTAAACTAAAGGCAAGTCAAACAGACCGGAATCGGATAGCGGGTGAGCGGGTAGCGCAGCCTTCTAAACCGATTCCGGCTGTTTTCGCATAGATAGAAAGGCGGGTCATCAAGATGCGTTGGATGGAAAGCTTAAGGAAGAGATTAGAGACCTTATTTCCTAGAATTCGTACGATGCTATTATTAAGTTATTTCGTCATTATTCTTTTCTGCATTGCCTTGATTGGAACCGCTTCATTTTATATCTCCTACAATTCCATGGCGGAACGCGTAGAAACCGCCAGCTCGCAAATCGTCCGGCAGATTGAATTTAACATGGATAATGATTTTCATAATAAAAGAAATCTGCTCCTCGCCCCCTACTATACACAGGAATATATTGACAACATTAATGCTTACCCGACGATGGACAGCCAAAATAAATTTCTATTCCGCCAGAAGCTTGGGGATCTGTTTTTAAAAAGCTTTAACATTACGCCGATTCCCGATTTTATCCGTTTTCAGATCTACTACAGCGATGGGGAGATGCTTAATTCCTCTGATAATACCTCCTTCGGCAGCCCGAGCCAGGTGCTGAACGCCGAATGGTTCAAGCAAACAATAGCCAAAGACGGGCTCGTGAATTTCTTCGCTTCCCCCCCGGTAAGTGGGCAGGAGGAAAGTCCGACAGCCTATTCGACTTCGATGCTGATTCGCGATTTCTCGAATCCGACTGGATTTATTGTGGTGCGCGCCGACTATAATTACGGTCTGTTTAAAGGCATCGGTCAGCGTGCAGACCTGACGAAGAACAGCCGTTTTCTTATTTTAAATGAGATTAATAATCCGATTTACGATTCCGCAGAGGGGCATGCAGCCTTAATGGATGCAGAAGCTTTATCCCAGATTAAAGGGGATGGCGGCAAGTTTTGGACGGGCAGCGGCGATCAGACGATGCTGGTTTCGTACACCCGCTCCCAATACTCCAATTGGAAAACCGTGCTTATCATGCCGAAAGAAGAAATATTCAGCCCGCTGGATTCCATCAAAACGACAGCTATCTGGACAGCTTTGGTTGCTTTTCTGGTGACTGCGATTCTATCGCTGTTGTTCGGAAGAAGCATTACCAATCCGATTCTGGATTTATATAAAACCGTTAATCACATTAAACGTGGCGATTTTTCCGTGAGGGTGGATATTAAGCGGAAAGATGAAATCGGCCGAATCGCGATGAATTTCAACGCTATGCAGGATGAGTTGCAGAAGCAAATCGAGACGAAGTATGTTTATCAAATTAAGCTGCAACAGGTGGAGCTGGCGATGCTCTATTCGCAGATTAACCCACACTTTCTGTACAACACGCTGGATAGCATCAAAGCTATGGCTGATTATCACCATGTAGAAGAGATTGGCCAGATGTCGCAATCGCTAGCCGATATGTTCCGTTATAACACGAAAAATACGGATGAAATCGTTACGCTGCAGGAAGAACTCGTACAGATTGACGCGTATATCAACATTCAGAGTATCCGTTTCGATGGTAAGATTGACTATCAATTGGAAATCGAAGATGATCTGTACCATTTTCCAATGTTAAAAATGACTCTGCAGCCACTGGTCGAAAACGCGGTTTTTCACGGTATTGAGCGCAAGAGAGGAAAGGGCACGATTCGCCTCAAGGCTTGGAGGGAAGCGGAATGGGTGTATATCCAAGTCAAAGACGACGGTGTCGGCATCTCGGAGAAACGGCTGGAGCAGATTCTGGCCTCGCTGAGACAACCGCTTTATCAGGAAGAATATAAGCTGTCTGCCGCAAGCGGAGGGATTGGCGTCCAGAACGTATATGCCAGGTACACGATTCGTTACGGCGAGCAGTTTCAATTCCAAATTGAAAGCAGAAAAGGGATAGGAACGGAAGTGACGCTGAAACTGCTTCAGCAACTTGGTTGAGATTAGGATGTAGGAATATTCAACATAGAAAGTCGTTATCGTGCATGGGGCAAAAGTAAGCGGTTGCAATATAATCAAATCTGTAAGGAATATTGAAGGAGGGGTACAGAAAATGAGGAAAATGAAAACGGTAACACTGTCTGCGTCGGTTGCGGCAGTTATGGCATTAACGGCTTGTGGAAGCGCAGGCACAAATACAATGAGCAGCACACCGGCAGCTGCAACGCCCGCTGCATCAACAGCCGCAGCAACAGCGGCTCCAGCGAAAAAAGATCCTGTCACACTGACGTTTGCGATCGCCAATACGGTTGATGCCACACCTTTTAATAAAATCTTCAAAGAGTTCGAAACGAAAACAGGCAATAAGGTCGAGCTGCAGGCACTGCCTGGCGGCGATTTCGACAACATGATGAAAACGCGCTTCTCCACGGGCGACTTCCCTGATCTCTTCCTCATGCAGCCAGGCCCTAAGCAGTACGTTAAGCTGAGAGCTTCTGAAACGCTTCGCGAGTGGTCGGGGGATCAGGCGGTATGGGATCGCATTATTCCGACGATGAAAGATTTTCAGGCGGATGCGAACAAGAAAATTTATGGTGTCCCTTTCGGAGCTACCGGCATGATGGGCATTTATTATAACAAGGATGTATTCAGCAAAGCGGGCATTCAGCCTCCCAAAAATTATGCGGATATGATTGAAGGCGCTAAGAAAATAAAGGCAGCAGGCATCACGCCTTTCTATGAAGGTGTCAAAGACGGTTGGCCGCCACAAGTGTTCTACTTCACCGGTTGGGTATCGAATGTGGACCCGGCGATCGGAGATGCAGGGGTTCAAAATTTAGAGAAAAATGCGCTCAAGTTGGCCGATATTCCGGCACTCAAAGACCTTTTTGCCAAACAGAAGGAATTAAAAGATCTTGGACTGATTCAATCCAATCCGCTGGCCGGCACATTTGACGAGCTGCAAAATTTGATGGGCGAAGGCAAAGTCGGTATGGCCTTCATGCTCGACGGCATTATTCCGCAATTGGAGAAGAAATTCGGGAAAGAGTTCGTGACGAATAAAATTGGCTTCTTCCCGTTCCCGTCCGCTGCGGATGCAGGAACAGCCATGATCACGCCGCCGAACCAATTGATGATTCCGAATAAAGCGAAACATGCCGATGTGGCTGCTGAGCTGGTTAAATTCATGATTTCGCCGGAGATGGTGGACCTGTACTACCAAACGAGCCCAGGTATCCCGATTTTCCAAGGCGCTAAGAGCAGCTTGTATCCTGTGCAACAAACGGTGAAGGATCTGATCGACGCGAATAAAGCGAAAATTAACGTGCAAAATCGTTTGACACCAACCTTCGCTGATTTCCAAAAAACGCTGCAAACATTCTTCATTGACGGAGATGTCGACAAAGCGCTGAAGGAATTCTCTGCGAACTATGAGAAGGATGGCAAAGCCAAACTGCTTGACGGCTTTAAATAAGCTGGTTCGTTCCAAGTCTGTCTGTCCGGTCGGAGCTTGGTTCCGGCCGGAACACTTTATGAAGAAGGAGGGGAGACGAGATGGGAAAGACGAAATACCCGCTTTATTTTTCATTCCCGGCTCTCGCCGTGTTTCTATTGTTTTTCATTACTCCAACGATCATTGGGTTTTATTACAGCTTTACGGACTGGAATATCAATGCAGAGCAGATTCGTTTCAACGGGCTGGATAACTATATCGAGCTGTTCAAAGAACCCAGATTGAAAACGGCTTTGATCAATACGTTGATTTTTGCGGCGGTTGTGACCTTGATGCAAAACTTTTTGGGATTAGGATTAGCTTTAATTCTGAATGAAGCACTTAAACTGCGAAATCTGCTGCGCATGATCTTTTTTCTGCCCTATGTGATTGCGCCGATTGTCATAGGTTATATTTTTCGAGCGATTTATCACCCTGAGCATGGCATTGTCAACACGGTACTTGATGCAGTAGGGCTGCATGTGATGGCGCAGGACTGGTTGAATGACCCCAAGTATGCCCTATTCTCAATTATTGTGACGGACCTGTGGCGTGTTGCCGGATTTTCGATGGTTGTATATTTGGCTGGCTTGCAGTTTATTCCGAAGGATTTGATTGAAAGCTCATCCATGGATGGGGCGCAATATTGGCAGCGTTTCCGCTCCATTATATTCCCACTGTTAGCTCCGGCACTTACGGTCAACGTCCTTCTCTCCATGATTGGTTCCATGAAGGTGTTTGAAATGGTCATGGTCCTGACAGAAGGTGGACCGGGTTATACCACAGAAGTATTTTATACCTACATTCGCGGGATGTTCAGTACAGGGTTATTCGGTTACGCGACGGCGGTTAACGTTGTTTTATTCGTCCTAGTCACCATTGTTGGCGTTCCGGTACTGATGGCGATGAAGAAGAGAGAGGTCGAGATGTGATGAGGAAAAAGTGGACACTCTGGATACTGGAAATCGTCGCAGTTTGCTTGGCCTGTCTGATTCTGATTCCCTTTCTGATGATTCTGGTCAATTCGTTTAAAGGCATTCGGGAATCGGCGTTATTTGGCCTATCCCTTCCCTCCGAATGGCATTTTACCAATTACAAAGAAGTCTTTCAGCAGGCAAACATTTGGCGGGGCTTTAAAAATAGTATTCTTATTTCCGTCTTGGTTGTCGTCTGTGTGAATTTATTTGCCTCCATGGCTGCTTTCATCATTCAACGAAGAGATGATCGGTTTCTGCAAGGAGCTTATTACATGTTCATTATGGGGCTGATTGTTCCGGTCTCCATTGTGCCTACGATTAAGCTGTTGGGTGATCTTCATATTAAAGGTACGTATTTCAGTTTGATTATGTATTATACGGCGGTGCTGCTTCCTTTTGCTGTGTTTTTGCTCGTGGGCTTTATGAAGTCGATCCCGAGAGAATTGGATGAAGCGGCTTTGCTGGAGGGCTGCAGCTATTTCCGATTGTATTGGCAGATGATTTTACCGCTGCTGCTTACTGTGCTTGTAACCGTATCCATTGTGGTGATGGTGTCGGTTTGGAACGATTTCTTCGGACCTTTCTATCTGATGACAGATAGCACGAAGTGGACGATCGTCCTGCAAATCTTCAATTTTGTCACGATGTACAGCACGAATTGGGGCGTTGTGTTTGCCTTCATGGTGCTTGTCATTGCCCCGATTCTGATCATTTATTTACTGCTGCAAAGATACATTATTGACGGGCTGACAGCGGGTTCCATGAAAGGTTGAGTCAAGCGAATTCTAAGTCTTTGAGGAGGTACAGGAAATGCGAAGAGTCATCATTGTAGACGATGAAAAGTGGATACGAAGAGGATTAATTCAGTCTATTTCCTGGAACGAATGGGGCTTGGAGCTTGTTGGCGAAGCAAGTGACGGGGGAGAAGGCTATGAGATGGCTTTGGATAAAAAGCCGGACCTGCTCTTCCTGGATATGCGGATGCCGGGCCTCGACGGTAAACAGCTGCTGGGCATGTTCAGCCAAGAGCTCCCGGACTTGCTGACGATTGTGATCAGCGGATATTCGGATTTCGAATATACGAAGGAAGCCATTCGCCACAAAGCCTTTGACTACCTGCTTAAGCCGGTGAAAAAGGAAGAGTTGGCTGCGGTGGTGGAAAAGGCGCTTCTTGAGCTGGATCGGCGCGAAGCGGAGAAACGCAAAGCCTCCCGCGTCCAAGGAGAGGATTGGCTGCGGCAGCTTCTGCTGCATGCCGAGGAAGGGGAGGAAGCCTTCGTTCCTTCCAGTTGGCAAGCCGGTGAATATGCCGTGATGCTCGGTCACACGGACACTTTCCAAGAGCATTGCGATCATGCTCGTCTGATGCCGGTGATTCATGAGCAGTTAAACCGGATGAAGCCCTTCCTTTTTGGGGGGCGGTGGGAGTACGAGGTTACGACGCTGCACGATAGCAGCCGGGAGATTGCGATTGCGCTTTGCGGGGCTCGGTTGGACGCCAAAGATTTTAGCCGGCTGCATACAAGTGTGTTGGCTGCTATAAAGCAGGCGGGAAGCGTTAGTATCAGCTTTGGCATGAGCACTAGGAAGCTGGAGGCTGCCAAGCTGGGGGAGGCTTATCACGAAGCGAGAAAAGCTTTGTCTGGGAAACTCCTGTCAGCGGTGAACGCCTTGCTTTTTGCAGAGAACAAAGCGGTGCCGTTATCCGGCATGTATCCGCAGGACCAAGAGAATTCGTTCTTATGGGTGCTTCAATCCGGAAATAAGCAGGCTGTGGAGCAGGAATTCGAGCGGTTATTTGCGGCATTCGTAAGCGATGTTACGACGGTGGGGCATTTGCAGTGGAGTGCGGATTTACTCCTGCATGCGGTGGAGAAGCAGCTTCAGGCGAAGGATGTTCGATTAGAGGAGATTTGCGGCAAAAATACGCACATGTATTCGGAGCTGATTCACCAACGTAACGACGTGGACGCGATGAAAAAGATTTTCAAAGATGACCTGCTGCCTGCTGTGCTCTGTTTCTACGGCCAATCCGGGGAAAAGCAGGGAGAGAAGGTCGTCAGCGAGCTGAAAAAATGGATGGAGAGCAATTACGATCAGTCCCTCTCCTTGCATCAAATTGCCAGCAGCTATTATTTAAATGCTGACTATTTAAGTCGGATTTTCAAAAAGATGACGGGGAAAAATTTCGTCGATTATTTAACCGATATCCGTTTGCATAAGGCCAAAGAGCTGATGAATAAATCAAAATACAAAAACTACGAAGTCGCGCAGAAGGTGGGCTATGAGGATTACCGGTATTTCAGCCAAATTTTCAAAAGAAAAATCGGCATGACCATCGGTGAATACCGCAAAGCCATCGGTCAAGCGGACCAATAAGGAGAGAACGGTATGTCGAAACATTTAATTCCCGATACGCTTATGCTCGAAGAACGCGCCGCACACGCCATCAATGCCATGATCGGCATGGCGGACCGCGACCATAACTATATTCCTTTTTTTGCAGCTGATTTGATGCACAAACCTGCTTTTATGACGCATGGCGATTGGGACTATGGTTCCTCGCACGGACGGATGATCGATGGATTAATTCTTGCCCGCCACATGTCAGGAGAAGAGTTCGGCAAAGAGGTCGAGGAGCGTTATCGTGCGAACCTGTTGTCTTTTTTCAAAGAAGACGGGATGAGCTACAGACAGATCAATCCAACCCGCAATTGGGAGCCGAATGCGAACCTGATTGATCAGCGGGCGGTTATTTTATCTTTGACGACTTGGTTCATGGAATCGGGGGACACGAAGGTTAAAGAAGCGGCCGATCGCCACGTAGCGGCACTTAAACGTATCGCGATTAAAGAGCGCGATGTCTGGTATTATCCGGCTTCGGAATACAAAGAAACGGGCTGGCCGTCGAATAACGCGATCCAACTGCGTTTGGCGCCCGATCCGGCAGCTTTCTGCGGCCGTTTAGTCATGCCTTTGTTGAAATATCATGAGCTTACGGGCAATCAGGATGCTTATGAACTATGCCAATTTTTTACGGCATTAATTATGGAGCGCAGCGGTGTATTCAATCAAGACGGCAGTTTCAACGACTCGCTGGCTTATCGAAGCGGGCACTTTCATACGCGGATTGGCACGCTTGACGCTATCGCGAGATTTGGTGTCTACACGGGCGATGCGGCTATGCTCGCTTGGGTCAAGAAATGCTACGATTGGGCGTTGACCAAATGCACGAACTTCGGCTGGACGCCAGGCGATCTGCATGAGCAAGCTTATGAGCATGAAACATGCTCCTTGGTTGACTTAATCGCGACAGGCATTACCTTGGCTCAAAGCGGCTATGTGGAATATTGGGGAACGGTGGAACGGTTTTTGCGCAACCATCTGGCGGAATCACAGCTGCTGGATCTGGATTGGGTGGAGGAAGCGGATGATAAGTCGGCTGACATTCCTGCGAATAAAAGCTTCTATAAAGTAGCGGAGCGGACACGGGGTTCTTTTGCAGGTTATTCGGCGCCTAATGATTTCGTTTGTGATGTGAATGAGGGACGCGGCCATACGAACGATTTGCAAATTTGCTGCTTAGGCTCAGGCACACGCGGGCTTTTCATGGGTTGGAGTAACACGATTACGGAGAAAAAAGGGACGATCAGCGTCAATTTTCTATTAAATCGCGGCTCCAAGTGGCTGGACGTCAGCTCCTACCTGCCGCATGAAGGGAAAGTCGTGCTCGATATTCACACGGATATCTCTCGTCTGCAGATCCGAATCCCGGAGTGGGCCGGCTTTACGAAAATCAAGTATGTGCGTGAACGTAATGGCGAAGTGATTGAAGGCAAAGGCAGCGAAGCGAGTAGTTTGGTGAACAAGCACTTCCTCTTGCTGGGGGCAGCTGTCGCAGGTGAGAAAATTACGGTGACCTTCCCGCTGAGCTTCCGCAAGACGTTGGAGAATGCGGTAGGTCAAACCTTTGAGACGGAATGGCGTGGGGATGATGTTGTAAATATAACGCCGAAGGGTACGAAGAAACCTTTGTACAGTGGACGGCAGGTATTTGAGGAGGCTCCTATGCGGGCTGGGGAGTATCGCCGATTGGGTAAGGAATTTGTTTGGTAAGTGAGTGAATGAGTGAGTGAATGAGTGAGTGAAAGAGCAAATGAGCAAATGAGTGAAAGACATTCTGCTTTCGGAGTGAAAGCGACTAGGAGGAGTTCCATGCAAACCGTTGTTGCGATTTATACAGGTCAAGGTTTAGCCGACCCTTTGAAAAAGGTGTTTCAAGAGATGCTGCCGGATATTCGGCTCGTGAATATTATCGATGACAGCCTGATTGGCGATGTCGTGCGTGCCGGGCACATACCCGAAGTCGTGTCCCGCCATTTGGTGCAGTATTATCGGCACGCGGAAGAGCTGGGTGCAGATGTAATCCTCAACACCTGTTCCTCCGTTGGCGATGTGGCGGATGAAGCTGTGGAGGCCATCGGCATTCCGATCGTGCGAATCGACGAATGGATGGCGGCCAAAGCGGTAGCCGGCTACACGCGGATTGCCGTGCTGGCAACGCTGCCATCTACTTTGGAGCCAACCTTGCGGCTTATTCAGCGCAAGGCGGACGAAGCCGGCCGAGAGGTGCAGCTTGTGAGCGGGCTCGCGGAAGGCGCCTTTGATGCCTTGATCAGCGGCAAGCCGGAAGAACACGACCGTTTGCTGCTGGAAACGGCGAAACGGGCAACAAATGACGCCGATGTGCTGGTATTGGCGCAAGGCTCCATGGCGCGCATGGAGCAAGCGTTGGCAGAAGCAACAGGCAAGCCTGTGCTTTCATCCCCAAGATCCGGCGTAGAACATGTAAAGGCTGTTCTTGAAGCAGCCAAAGAAACGAAGACAGGGTCCTAAAGCGATTTGGCTTAGAGAGAGGGGAGAAACCATATGGATCAAGATCGTGTTACAGCCGTCTACCTAGTAGAAACGGCGTATTCGCTGGAGCGGGCTGCCGCATCCATCGCCGGCGAGCAGTCCACGGGGACGTTCACGGCTGTGCCTGGAGAGACCGATGCCGTGAAGGAGCGGCATGGCGCAAGAGTGGAGCGTATCGAGCCGTTGGACAATACGGATACGCCCTCCCTGCCGGGCGCGAAGGCGCCGCCGGGGCATGACGGCAAATATCGTCGCGGGCGAGTGACGGTATCGTTTCCCCTTCATAATTTCGGGCCTTCCATACCGAATTTAATGTCTGCTGTTGCAGGCAATTTGTATGAGCTTCAAGAATTGTCAGGGCTGAGACTCTTGGATTTGGAGCTGCCAGAGGCATTTACGGTGCGATACCCTGGCCCAAAATTTGGGATAGAGGGGACACGGAAGCTGACGGGCGTGTATGACCGGCCGATCCTTGGGACGATCGTGAAGCCCAGCGTAGGCTTATCCATGGAGGAGCTGTCGGCTTTGGTGGAGAAGCTGGGGAGAGCGGGCATGGATTTCATCAAAGACGATGAATTGAATGCAAATCCCCCATATGCGCCATTAGCGGACAAAATCAAGGCTGTCATGGAGGCGGTCGAGCGAGCTGCAGATGCTACGGGCAAGAAGCTGATGTACGCTTTTAATATCACAGGGGATTATGACGAACTGCGCCGGAATCATGATTTGGTTGTAAAAGCCGGCGGCACCTGCGTGATGGTCAGCATACTAAGCGTCGGGCTGTCGGGGCTGACGTATTTGAACCAATTCAGCGAGGTTCCCATTCACGGACATCGCAATCAATGGGGCATGCTGACACGTTCGCCGTTGCTGGGCATTGAATTCACGGCTTATCAGAAGCTTTGCCGGTTAGCCGGGGCTGATCATCTGCACGTTAACGGTTTAAATAGCAAGTTTTATGAAAGCAACGAATCGGTGGTCCGGTCGATTGCGGCTTGCACGGCGCCGCTGCTCGGTGGCTATAAAGCAATGCCTGTCGTATCCTCAGCCCAGTGGGCGGGGATGGCTCCGGCTACGTATGCGGCAACGGGGAACGTCGATGTGATGCACTTGGCAGGCGGAGGCATGCTGGCTCATCCGGATGGCCCTGCAGCCGGCTTTGAGAGCATGAAGCTGGGCTGGGAGGCGGCGGTTCAGGGGATACCGCTGGATGCCTATGCGGCGCAGCATCCTTCCCTGCAAAGGGCGATTGAGAAATACGGGAAGGGGTGAAAGCCGATGAAAGATACCCCTAAAGTGTTTAAAAAGGAAGTGGCCATTGGGCGAACCGCCAGAAGGCCGCTCTGTTACTACGGTGATGATTTCACCGGGTCTACGGATGTATTGGAGTCGCTGTTTCAGGCGGGGCTGAAAACCGTCCTGTTTCTGGACCCTCCCACGCCCGAGCTGCTGCAGGAGCAGTTTCAAGACGTCGATTGTTTCGGCGTCGCCGGTGTGGGACGCTCCTTAACGCCCGAGGAGATGGAGCGGGAGCTGCGTCCGATTTTTATGACACTAAAAGCTGCCGGAGCCGCCGTCGTGCACTATAAAATATGCTCGACCTTCGACTCCTCGCCCGGCACGGGCAGCATCGGCAAAGCGGCGGAAATCGGGCGCGAGGTATTTGGCGGCCGGTACATTCCGCTGCTTGTCGGCGTTCCGTATCTGGGCCGGTATACGCTGTTCGGCAACCATTTTGCAGCTGGGGGCGTAGGAGGAACGGTGCATCGCTTGGATCGCCATCCAACGATGTCCAAGCATCCGGTTACGCCTATGGCGGAGTCCGATCTTCGCAAGCATTTGGCGCAGCAGACAGCGCTGAAAACGGCTTTGCTGGATATTAAGGCGCTAGACGGCTCGTATGCGGATGTGCGGGAGCGCTTGGAGGCAGTCATCCGCCAAGAGCAGCCGGATCTGCTGCTATTTGACGTACTGGACGAGCAGCGTTTGGAAGCGGCCGGCAGAATGATTTGGGAAGAAGCAGCGGAGCATGATGGCCTGTTCGTCATTGGGTCTTCCGGTGTAGAATACGCGCTTGGAGCCGTATGGCGCATAGACGCGGGGACTTTGGATGCCGCAGCGGACAGCCGCAGGTTACGAGCGGAGGCCTCACAGGCTGGGCCACTGTTGGTGGTTTCAGGCAGCTGTTCGCCGATAACCGAGGCTCAGATCGGGCATGCGCTGCAAGCCGGTTTTGCAGGCATCCGGGTTCCTATGGAGGACTTGCTTAGCCCAGAAACGCGGGAAGCGGCAAAGACTGCCTTGCAGCAAGAAGCGCAGCAATGGCTGGCTGGCGGCAGAAGCGTCATTGTATACTCGGCCACGGGGCCTAACGATGAAAGCATTGGGCGCCTGCGAGAGGTGCTGTCCGCCCGGGGGATTAGATCGGAAGAAAGTAGCCGTCTGCTTGGCCATGCGCTAGGCGAGCTGACGAGAGAGCTCGTTCGGCAGCTCGGTATTTCGCGTGTTTTGATAGCAGGAGGAGACACCTCAGGATATGTGACTAGAGAACTTGGCGTCTACGCGCTTGAGTGCATTTCCATTCTTGACCCTGGCGGACCGCTTTGCAGGGCTTATGCCAATGAGCCTTCGTTTGACGGTCTGGAGCTTGTTCTCAAGGGCGGCCAAGTTGGCGGCGTGGATTTTTTTGAGCGGGTCGCCGGGTACAGGTATGAGGACTGATTTACATGATTTGCGATAGGAAGACTATTTTCTGCAGCGTTGCAGGGATAGTCTTTTTCTGCTTCTCCGGCTTTGGGTTGTCATCTAAATGGGCTATAATAGGAGTTGAAATTCATAATAGGGAGAACTAACATGACTCAATATAAAAGAAATAAATTGGTTGAAGTGAGCGGCAAGTTGGCTAAAGTCGCCATGGGCAGCGCTTATGCGGATGTGGTCATTAGAAACGGTACACTGGTCAATGTGTATTCAGGGGAATTAATTGCGCATATGGATGTCGCTGTGGCCGAGGGACGAGTGGCATTTGTCGGGAACGCCGACCACACGATTGGTGATCATACGATTGTTATTGAGGCAGCTGGGAAATACATAGCTCCTGGATTCCTGGACGGTCATATGCATGTTGAAAGCACGATGCTTTCTGTTACGGAGTTTGCCAAAGCGGCTCTGCCCAAAGGAACAACGGGGATCTTCATGGACCCTCATGAGATTGCCAATGTGTTCGGTTCCGAAGGAGTAAAGCTGATGCATGAAGAGGGGCAGCAGCTGCCGCTCAAAGTGTTCACGACGTTTCCATCTTGCGTGCCTGCGACAACAGACTTGGAAGATGCGGGTGCCAGCCTGGAAGTGAAGGATATTGAAGAAGGATTGCAGTGGGAAAATGTAGTCGGACTAGGTGAAGTGATGAACTTCCCTGGTGTCGTCTACGGGGATCCGAAAATGTGCGGAGAAATTGAAGCGACGATTAACAGCGGTAAAGCCGTCACGGGGCATTTTCCAAGCGAAGATGACCATATGCTGCAAGCTTATATCGCGTCCGGCGTGACCTCCGATCACGAAACCGTAACACGCGAGCAAGGGCTGCACAAAGTCCGCATGGGCATGCATTTGATGATTCGCGAAGGCTCTGCTTGGCATGATGTCAAAGAGGTCATCAAGGTGGTTACCGAAGATAAAGTGAACACCTCTAACATTTCCCTCGTCACGGATGACGTCAGTCCGCAAACACTGGTGGAAAAAGGACATCTCAATCATGTGGTGCGCCGTGCGATTGAAGAGGGCGTCGATCCTGTTACCGCGATTCAAATGGTGACCATTAATGTGGCGCGCTATTTTAATCTGGAGAAGGATCTGGGCAGTATTACGCCAGGAAAATGCGCAGACATTTTATTGCTTGATGATTTGCAAAAAGTTGAGCCTGTAACTGTCATTACTGACGGGAACATTATCTTTGACCAGGGCCAAATTGTTGCAGATTTCCCTACGTATGTGTATCCGTCGCATATTCGCAGCTCCATGAATGTGAAGCGGGAGCTGACGGCGCAGGACTTTCAGCTTGCTAGCCGCGGTAACGATGAGCGAACAAGCGTCAATGTCATTCAGGTGATTGAAAATAGTGCAAGAACAGCGAAAATGACAGCCACGCTAAGCGTCGAGGATGGCATTATTCAACCGGATATCCAGCAGGACGTTGTCCGTCTGGCTTGTATTGAGCGGCACCGCGGCACAGGTGAAATTTCGCTTGGCTTCACGAGCGGATTTCAATTGAAATCCGGCGCTGTAGCGTCTACCGTTGCGCATGACAGCCATAATTTGATTGTTATGGGGATTAACGAGCAAGATATGGCTCTCGCTGCTAATGAGCTGGTCAAATTGGGAGGCGGCACTATCGTCGTAGAGAACGGCCGTGTGTTGGCTCAGGTGCCGTTAACGATAGCAGGCCTTATGTCCGACAAATCTCTGCTTGAAGTCGTTGACGAAGTTGCCGGGCTCGAAAAAGCATGGAAACAAATCGGCTGTCCGTTAAACGCACCGTTTATGACTTTTTCATTGATCGCACTGCCGGTTATCCCTGAAGTTCGGATTTCAAACCGTGGAATAGTCGATGTAACTCAGTTTAAGCTCATTGACGTGGAACTGGTTTAGGTTATTGAAAGGTGCCCCTTAGGGGGTAGAAACCGAGGAACAGTTTGCTTATTTAAAAAGTCATGGCTGCCATCAGGTGCAAGGTTATTTGTTTGCAGCTCCTTTAAAGGCAGAGGAGTATGAGGCGCGTTATGCGCAAGCTGTCTTGAACCATATGGCATAGGAAAGAAGACCGTCAGGGCTCGGGGCCTTGGCGGTCTTCCTGTGTTTTTTAGCGTAAATAAGGAAAATACGGAATTGGGATGGGCGCACTGTTCACATTGGCAGGTTTAATCGTGATGTCCGTGGGAGCGGTTTTCCCGGGTGGCAATTGAATGATACCGCTTCCATCATAATACACAGGTTTATTCGATTCTGCCGCCATTCCTGTTTCCTCCTACAAAAGGGATTTTTTTGGGCTACTGCCGATACATTAATGTATGACGGTAAAAGGAATTAAACAACGTGTTCCTTCCAGAAATTGTTTGACAAAAGATAGGCGCCGAGTTACGATAAAATGGAATGAGTAATAGTTAGTAAATTATTTTTAATAAGTTATTACTTAGGAGGCGTAACTTTTATGGCCAAGTCAAAATGGGCAGTAGATGCAAGTCACAGCAGTATTGACTTCTCCGTTAGGCACATGATGATTGCTAAGGTTAAAGGCACATTCCACTCGTTCGAAGCTCAGATTGAAGCGGATGCGACGGATCTCTCGTCGGCCGATATTCACTTTCAGGTGGATATAAGCAGTATTGATACTCGGAATACGGATCGAGACGCACATCTGCGTTCAGCCGATTTTTTTGATAGCGAGAAACACCCTACAATGACATTCCAGTCCACTCAAGTGACAAAAACCGGAGATGGGGAATACGCGTTAACCGGCGATTTGACGATACGCGGCGTTACGAGGCCCGAGACGTTCGAAGTAACATTTGAAGGTACGGGCAAAGATCCTTGGGGGAATGAGAAAGCGGGTTTCAGTGCGGTGGGAAGCATCAAACGTGCTGATTTCGGCCTAACCTATAATGCCGCATTGGAAACTGGTGGAGTCTTGATTGGCGACGAGGTCAAAATTTCAATTGAAATTGAGGCTGTCGGTCAGCCTTCATAAAATAAAAAGCAGGTCGGGGAACTCCCCGATCTGCTTTTTTATGTGGAAGAATGGAGCCGCGGCTAAACTTCAACGGTCGGCAGCTTAAAGCTGAAGATGGACCCGAGGCCAATGGCGCTTTTCACTTCCAGCGAGCCGCCGTGATCAACGGCGATCTTTTGGCAAATGGAGAGGCCCAGACCTGTCCCGTTTTCTTTTGTAGTATAAAAAGGATTGAAGATTTGCTCCATTTCGCTTTCGGACATGCCCTCGCCGGAGTCTTCAATTTCAATGATCGCGAGTTCATTTTCCTTTTTTATGCGCACGTGAACATCGCCGGGATGCTTCATCGCTTCGAATGCATTTTGGATCAGATTCAGCAGGACTTGTACAATTTTATCCCGATCGATGAAGATATAAAGAGCCTCTTTCGTATCCTCGAAAATGATGGTGTGTCCGCGATAAAGCGCATCCGATTCCGCTAACGATAGAACCCGATCCAGGCACTCCGTGATGGACTCCGGCTTCATGTTGCTGATATGCGGTTTGGAGAATTGCAGGAATTCCGCGGTCAGCTCATTCATTCTACGGATTTCACTCATTATTAATTCATGCCATGGCTGGATATTGTATTGGCTTTTGGTCGCGATTTGCATGAAGCCTTTGATCGTTGTTAGCGGGTTTCGAATTTCATGCGCCATCCCAGCCGCTAATTCACCGATCATCTTCATTTTCTCGGAGCGGAATAAATGCTCCTCTCGTTTGAGCCATATTTCCCGTTTACTCTTGAACAAACGCTCCTCGGCCAAAGAGATGAGTTCTTCCTTCGTTGCAGCCTCAAGAGGGTGCTCGGCAAAGCTATAAGTCACTTGGAAACCTAATATATTGGAATTCAAGGATTCGCTAATATTAGAAATAAGGTTCTCTTTTGCAGGTAAAATAATGGCAAACCGGTCTCCCGCGTAACGGGATATCGCATAGGAATCATAGAAAATGCTGCCCAGCAACAGCGCAATCTGATTCAAGGTTTCATTTCCGTTGTGGATATTCTCGTAATTGACCGACTTGAAATCCTGAAAGTCCAATAGCACCAAAACAAAACTGAAGCGCTTAACCATTAAGTTTTCGACGGTGGTTACGTAGCCTTCATAATTCAATAGCCCTGTCAGCGGGTCATGCGTCGTGAGATAGTCCTTTTCTTCGCGTAAACGTTTTTTTTCTAACTCTGATCTGATCACATATTGGACAAGCAGCACGAACATAATGGCGCTTGCAATATCGTAGATCGAAACTAAGAGATTGTAAGTGGTAAAAGGCACATAGGATAAACGTATGCATGTATATAAACCGATGTACATGAGTGCTTTCTGCACGGTGTAGGCATACTTTTGCCCATTTTGTATCGAAAAGCCGATCAACATATAATACAGCAGCAAACACCAATTCAGATGACTGGACCAATGAAACAGCGCGAGGAAGATAAACTGGATGTTGGGTAAAAAAGGGAGCTTTCGCTCGAGGGCGATGCTGAGGTAAAAAGCGCAGCCTAATAGGATGACTGCTGCGGTATTTGGTGCATTCCCCATTGCTATGGATGATACCATGGTCAAGCAACAAATAAAGGGGATACCTATATGTTTGATTATCTGGATGACCAACGGATAACACTCCCGACTCTTGTATAGAATTGGCAATCTTCATATTTTTAGATTATAAACGAAGTTGGATTCAATATATGTCGGTTTATGTCACGGATTTCGTTAATTTTTGATGATTTTTTTTAGCATTTTTTAAGTGTTGGAGAGAAGGATGTCGATTTAACGACACCCCTGTTACCGATGATTCCGATACTCCTTGGGAGACATTTGAAATTGCTGTTTAAATACGTTGGTAAAATAGTTTGGCTCGTCGAAGCCAATGGCACATGCGATTTCGAATATTTTCATATCCGTGTTTCGCAGCAGCAGGGCTGCTTTATCCATGCGCAGACGGGTCACGAAGCGAGTGAAGCTTTCCCCGGTTGCTTTCTTAAACAGCACGCTAAAATAGCTGGAGTTGAGGTGAAGATGAGCGGCTACATCCGTTAGGCGGCACTCCTCGTTGTAGTGCTCCTCGATGTACTTTGTAGCTTTCTCAATGACATTGTCGCTCTTGGACGCTTGCCAGTTATTGAACAGAAGCAGGAAGTTGTTCACTTGTGCGTCTGCCCAGCGAAGGACTTCATCCACCGCCCAATGGGCCTGCGGCATATCGGCCGGTATTCTTGCTGTCGCTTCACGACCGTCGGGATCAAACTGTTTCTGAATGGTTCCCAGCAAAGCAATCGAGAGCGTGAGCGCCTGAATTTTCATATCTTCAGGCGGCTGATGGGATAAATCGGCAAGCAGCTGATTGAGAAGCTGCTGCAGTGCGTTTTCCTGTGCGATCAGAATAGCGGACATTAGCTTCATTTCCAACTCATTGACTTTCGCCTGATTTAAGGAAAGCGTCATGCCTGAGCCTGTACCCGCTTCTTTATCCATTCGTTCGCCGTCAGAATCCGAAGGGGCCTCACTGCTCTTGAACTGGTCATAGAATTCAGCCAGCTGCTTATAAGGGGGAGCCGCACCCATAGCTTGAACGTTCACACGAATGTTCAAGTACTCAAGGGAAGCATCCTGCACAGCTTGGATGAAGCTTTCGTCAGGCCCAGGCTGGTCGGCAACCACGACGAAACGATCATGTTCGACCAAAAGGAGCCTGACAGGAATGCCGGCGCCTTTCAATAGCTCCTCGGCGATATTGGAGAAGGCGAATTGGATGAGGCTGAGGTCGGCTTTGCCATAGTTTTTGAGGGCCAAGTCTTCGCTGTTCAGTTGAAGCAGCCACAGCTCCTTCGTCAGAAGAACCTCATCCATGTTTTTCATGGCTTCGTAAGACGAAGGGAGATCTAATAAAGCTGCACGCAGCTCTTGATCCTGCTGCAATTTGCGCTGAGCTAGAAGATGCTGCTGCTGCGCGTATTTCTCATAGTACCGCTCGGAAGCCTTATTCATGACCTGCATGACATCTTGTTCCGTGCAAGGCTTGATAAGCAGATCGAGGGCTCCGAGCCTGACGGCTGCCTGGGCGTACTCAAAATTTTTATAGCCTGTAAGGATGATAACCAGCAGGTCCGGGTAATGCTTCCTTAGGTGCCCTACAAATTCAATCCCATCCATGACAGGCATGCGAATGTCCGTAAGCACGAGATCAGGCTTGACCCGATCTACCAAGGCCAGCGCGTCTTGCCCATTGCTGGCCTCGCCGACAACATTCCAGCCAACTTGCCCTTCTTCGAACATTTTGATCAAGCCCTTACGGAAGTTGGGCTGATCTTCCACGATGACCACGTTACCCTTCAGCATGTTGGCTCAGCTCCTTTTTAGTTGGGTGATTAGGCAGGATGAGGCGCATCGTCGTTCCGCTATTCACAACGCTCTCAACTTCGAGCCGGTAAGGCTGCCCGTGAACGAGCTCCAGCCGTCTAACGACACTGCGAACGCCAAGGTGTTCCCGTCCATCCGGGCGTTGAGGCAGAGAAGTCCCCTTCGGCCCGAGCAGAATAGCGATCGCGGATTCATCCATGCCGCAGCCGTTATCGGTCACTTCTACTTCCAAATGCTCCAGATGCTGACGAGCTCGAATAACCAAGATTTTATGTGACACCTTATTCCGAAAGGCATGTACGAATACATTTTCTACGAGAGGCTGGAGAAGGAAACGCATCATCTCGTTGTCCAGCACCTGCTCATCCGCTTGGATAATCGTTTCCAAATCAGGTTCGAACAATTCGGTTTGCAGCTTCACATAATTGCGAATTTGCTGAAATTCTTCCTGCACGGTTGTCAGTGTCCGGACGGGCATCAGGGAGTACTTGAGCATTTCCGAAATGGTGGCGATTAAGGCGGCGGTGTCCTTTTCATTTTGCAAATAAAGCTTCCAATAAATTTCGTTGAACATATTGTGCAGAAAATGAGGGTTAAGCTGAACCTGCAGCGCTTTGAGCTCAGCTTCCCTTTCGCTTAGCTGTGTGAGATAGACTTCCGTAATCAACCTGCCGACCTGCTCAGCCATGGCATTGAAGCTCTCGCCCATATAAGCGAGTTCATCTTTGGTACGGATTTCAATACGGGCGCTGAAGTCACCGGAACGTACTTTGCGAAGCCCAAGCAGCAGATCCTTGATCGGTCTCAAGAGTTTGCCTGTCGAGATGGCGATGAGAATGCTCGTTAACAAAATACTGATGAAGCCGGTATACGCAATACGTTTGGATAAAATTTTATTTTTAACTTGAATGTCGGAAAGGGATGTTGAGCTGACAAGCTTGAAGGATGTTGCTTTGGATATCCCCTGTACATAGAGATGATTGTTCATCACCCGGGTTTCGCTCATATCCTGCAGCATCTGGGCTTTCTCCGCTGTTTCAAGCGTGGAATTGCTATAGAGCAATTCCTTGTTTTCGTTGTACAAATAGACTTCGCCTGTACCGTCCTTGATTAACTCCTTCAATATCCCGGCAAAAAAGGATTCATCCACAGCCATGACGAGAACACCATAGGTTTGCAGTGCGCTATTTTTCATCAGCCTGGCGATAATAATGGTTTGCCTGAAGCCACTCGGTTCAATGGAGCTGGGCAGAGGCATGCTCATCCAGGCGAGATTCCCATAGGTATCGTTTAGTTTGGATTGGATCATTTGAAAGGTTGGTTCATCCAAGTTTTTGATCGCAGAAGTCGTATAGCTGAAATAAGAGGGATTGCCGTTTAAGTCATACAGATACATCCCTGTAATATAAGGCGCGTCTGATTTGATTTGGAAAATCTGCTCTTCGATTTGCTTTTTATCATAATACAGATTAAAGGCATCGGCATCCTCTTGGGAATTGATACGTTTGATGAGCATTTCAATTTGCGGATTGAATACTACGGTCTGGGATACGCGCACAATTTCCTGAACCTTCATCTCAATCTTGGCCAAAGCCTCTTCATTTGTACGGGAAAACTGCTTGCTGATCTCCTCTTCGAATAATTTCAGATTATACTGATAAGTCAAATAACCGGTAATCCCGAAGGCAAGTAAAATGATGGCGGACAGGCTAATAATGAGTCTGATTCGAAAGCTGCGGTTGATGCCTATGAGTAGTTGTCGCCAGATTTGCATCTCAGATTCCCCAATTTGCTTATAGTTTGCAAGCTATAACGTTGCTGAGGTCATTATACAATATTTCTTTCATATAAAAATCGCTTTCAAACATGACCAAATGAATTTATAGAATCTTCTATAATTTTTTAAGGGTTTTGATACACGAACCCGGGTATGATAGGATGCATACCAACGAATTAGGGAGTGAGCAAGCATGAGCAGTCGAATCGGAGAATCCCCTGTCACTTCATCATCTGTGAACCTGCACAAGACAGCTTCTTTAAAGCGGAGCAGGCGATTGAAACAAAATATTCCTTTGTTCATTATGTTGATTCCAGTTATCGCTTATTATGTGATATTTAAATATTGGCCTATGGGCGGACTTGTTATCGCTTTCAAAACCTATAATTTTGCAGATGGCATCTGGAATAGCCCTTGGGTGGGACTAAAGAATTTTAAACTGTTGTTTTCCAGTTCCAACACGCTCCAAATCATTTGGAACACATTTTGGCTGAGCTTTCTAAGCTTGGTCCTCGGATTCCCGGTTCCCATTTTCCTTGCTGTTTTGCTCAATGAGGTCAGGAAGTCGTGGTTCAAAAAATGGGTGCAAACGATCATTTATTTACCGCACTTCTTCTCTTGGGTCATCGTATCAGGTATCGTATTATCGTTATTTGCCACCGATTATGGTTCCATCAATAAGGTGCTTAAGCTGTTCAATCTGGAGCCCATTACTTTTTTATATGAGTCGCATTCATGGATAAGCATTTTTATCGGATCTGGCATTTGGAAGGAAATGGGCTTCAGTACGATCATCTACCTGGCTGCTCTAACGACCATTGATCCGTCGCTTTATGAATCGGCCTGTATGGATGGAGCTACCAAGTGGCGTCAGATGTGGCATGTAACGCTTCCCGGCATTCGGCACACCATTATTTTATTGCTGATATTAGCGATGGGTAAAATTATGGAAGTTGGATTTGATCAAGTCTATAACTTACAGAACGCTGCCGTTGCGGACGTGTCGGAGGTTATCAGTACTTACATTTATAAAATAGGACTAGGTAGCTCGCAATTCAGCTTAACGACGGCCATGGGACTATTCGAATCGGTCATTAGCTGCAGTCTCGTGCTGATCGCTAACCGGATTGCCAAAAAATTTGATCAAGCCCTGTTCTAGAGAGGAGGACATGTAGTGAAAGCGACAAGAGGAGAAAAGCTTTTCTATACAGTTAATTACGTGCTGCTTGCACTCATTGCCTTAACTTGCATCCTGCCGTTTATTCATATCATAGCGTTATCGCTTAGCGATCGGTCATCTGTAGATTCAGGCCATGTCTTCTTTTGGCCGGTAGGTCTGCAGTTCACGGCCTATAAAATTTTCTTCATCGCAAGCCCGGCTTTCAACGCCTTCAAAAATAGCATCTTCATCACCGTGGTTGGCGTGGTATTAAGTTTATTGGGCACCATTTTAGCTGCTTATCCGTTGTCCAGATCCTATTTGTTCGCCCGTCGCTATCTGGTTCTCGGCATGGTATTTACGATGTTATTCGCCGGTGGTTTAATTCCAACTTATCTCGTTGTTAAAAACATGCATCTCATCGATTCCTATTGGTCCTTATGGCTGACAGGATTCATTAGTACATACAATATGCTGCTGATGAAAAGCTATTTTGAGAATATTCCTTATGAAGTACAGGAAGCTGCGCGCATTGACGGATGCAGTGACACCGCACTGCTCATTCGCGTCATTCTACCCTTATCCTTGCCGATGTTGGCGACTCTGGCGTTATTTTATGGCATCAACTATTGGAACGCGTTCATGAGTGTTCTAATGTATATCAATAAAAGCGATATGATGAATTTAACGGTCGTTGTGCAAGCCATGCTGCAAAAAAACGATCTGCTGAACTCTCCTTCCCTGAATACAGAGGAGCAAGCAGCGGTTGCTACAGAGATGGTGAAAGCTGTGGGCGTTGTTGTGATGGTTGTGCCTATGCTGGTGATTTATCCTTTCTTGCAGAAGTATTTTGTCAAAGGCGTCATGCTTGGATCCGTAAAGGGGTAAAAATCGTTGGTGTTCCCGTTTAACAAAACTTCACTATAAAATTTTGCAGGGGGAAAATGCACATGAAAAACATGAAACTCTGGCTTGGAATCACCGTAGGGGTTGTCGCGCTTGGTGCAACGTTGGTTGGCTGCAGCAGTGACAAAAAAGAAGGGGCAGCAGCGACGACAAGCAGCAAACCGGGTGAAGAGAAAACGGCTAAGCGTGGTGATGTGACGGTATCCATGTACGATCGGGGTGCGGTACCTGCATCCGAAGGATCGTATGAAGAGAATCGCTGGAGCAAATGGATCAATCAAAACGGACCTGTCAACGTGAAGTATGTTCCTATCCTCCGCAGTGATTCAACCAAGAAATTGAACGTTCTGTTTGCTTCTGGTTCCGCTCCGGATATCGTCAACGAGTACAACACACCGTTTCGAGGAAGTTTGTACGATCAGAAACAACTGCTTCCTATTGATAACATTTTGCAATATATGCCTGAATACAAGAAACTGCTGGATCAATATCCTCAATTGAAAAAAGCGGGGACGAAACCCGACGGGAAGCTGTACGAGATCGGTAAGGTGAAAGAGGCGGTTCCGGCCCATATTTTGCTCATTCGGACCGATTGGTTGAAGAAATTGAATCTGGCGATGCCGACGACAACGGATGAGTTATTGAAAGTAGCTAAGGCATTCGCTGATCAAGACCCTGATGGGAATGGTAAAAAAGATACGTACGGCCTGAATATGAGCACTTATTCCGAGCAAGCCATCAATGAGATGTTCGGCGAGAGCTCTTCAAGTTCGCTGCTGGCTTGGGATCTTAAGGATGGCAAAGTTGTCCGTGCGTGGGACAAAGAGCTCGCTTCCCTCACCTTCAAGAAGCAGCTCTACGATGAAGGCCTGATCGACAAAGACTATATTAACGATAAAGACGGCGCCAAGGCGAAACAGGACTTTTTGAATGGGAAGATCGGCATATATGTGAAGTTCACCGGAGGCTGGTATGACTTTATCATGAACGACCTTACGACACTGCAGAAGAACGCGCCTGGGGCGGAAGTAGCTCCATTAGGTTACCCAAAATCACCGCTGGGGACATTTACTGGCGCCATTGATAACCCTGTTCAAATGACAACCGTTGTGAACGCTAAAGCGAAAGATCCGGAAGCCGTTGGCCGCTATCTTGATTTTATTATGAAGCCGGAGACCGCTAATAAAATTGTCAATGGAGACGAAGGCACACACTGGAAGAAAGCTCCCAATGGTTGTCCGCAAGCGATAGATCCCGCTAAGTCCAAAAATGAAGTCAGCTACGCGTACGACTACACCATGTTCTTCTCATCGGGCGTAGATAAATGTACGTATGTACTGAATGGTTTTAATGCAGAAGTACCAGCGCAAAAAGCAGGAATGGATATGTATAAAGAGGTGCAGAAGCTCTATTTTGATCCGCAAAGAGAATATCCGGGAATTGCATTAGGTGACCATATGCCGGTGTACAGTGCAGATTTGCAAGTCATTAACACCACGATTTTGAAAGAAAAAGGCGACTTATTCGTGAAAGCCATTCTTAGCGGCGCTAAATACACGCCGGAGCAAGCGATCAAAGACTCGCAAGCGGCTTGGGCGAAAGCAGGCGGTCAACAGCTCGAGGATTTTATGAACAAATGGTACCAAGAGAATAAAGATACAGCATTCCTGGCTAAGGATGCGATGATTATCGCGAAACAACAGATGGAAACAGTCAAGTAAATCATTTTTGAAGAAGGGCTGGATATCGATTAGGCTGCCTGTGCATTCAAGCCTCTCATCGGTGTCCAGCATCTTGCATCATGGGGGAAATTATAATGAACAAAGTTAAAGTAGCTATCATCGGTTGTGGCGGTATCGCAACGGGGAAACATTTGCCTAGCTTGAGCAAGGTTGCGGAAGCGGAAATCATCGGTTTTTTCGACATCTTTCCTGCAAGCGCACACCAAGTAGCAGCGAAATTTGGCGCTCCCGGTGCTAAAGTATACGACGATTACCGCGAATTATTGGCAGATCCTGCGATTGATGTTGTACATATTTGTACGCCGAATGATACGCATGCGGAAATCTCGATTGCTGCTTTGGAAGCAGGCAAGCATGTCATGTGCGAAAAGCCGATGGCGAAAACAGCTGCGGATGCCCGCCGTATGGTGGAAGCTGCCAAGAGGACAGGCAAAAAATTAACGATTGGCTACAACAATCGTTTCCGCGCAGACAGTCAGTATTTGAAACGGGTCGTTGAAAACGGAGATTTGGGCGAGATTTATTTCGCGAAAGCTCATGCCGTTCGCAGACGCGGCGTCCCTACTTGGGGTGTTTTCCTGGATGAAGATAAACAAGGTGGAGGGCCGCTGATCGATATCGGTACGCATGCTCTTGATTTAACCCTTTGGTTGATGAATAACTACGAACCTAAAGTGGTGCTGGGCACTGCTTATCATAAATTGTCACGCAAAGAGAACGCTGCTAATGCATGGGGACCGTGGGACCCGAATAAATTCAAGGTTGAGGATTCGGCATTCGCTATGATTGTCATGAAAAATGGGGCGACCATTATGGTGGAGGCCAGTTGGGCGCTCAATACGCTCGATACCAAGGAAGCGAAGTGTACGCTTTGCGGTACCGAAGGGGGAGCGGATATGCAAGACGGGTTGCGCATTAATGGCGAGAACCATAGCCGTCTATATGTGAACCAATTGCAGTTTGAAGCCAAGGGTGCAGACTTCTACGAAGGCAAGAAAGAAAGCATGCAGGATAAGGAAATTCGTCTATGGATTGATGCCATTATGCATGATAAAGAGCCGATCGTAACGCCAGAGCAGTCCTGCATCGTATCGGAAATCCTTGAAGCGATTTATGAATCGAATCGAACTGGAAAAGCCGTATATTTTGACTAAATGATCGAAAAAAGATAGGAAAAGGAGTCTCAAACGATGATTAGAGTTGCGATGTTGAGCTTTTGGCATGTTCATGCCAAAGATTACGCACGTATGGCAAGTCAGCATCCCGACACCGAAATCGTGGCTGTTTGGGATGAAAATGCGCAGCGTGGCAGAGAGAAAGCTGGTGAGTTCAGCGTCAGGTTTTATGAGAAACTGGAGGAGCTCTTGGAAAATCCTGAGATCGATGCGGTTATTGTGGATACACCCACAACGGCGCACCGCGATGTAATTATCGCCGCGGCTCGTGCGGGTAAGCATGTTTTTACAGAAAAGGTTGTTGCCACTACAACAAAGGAAAGCAAAGAAATACTAGCGGCGGTTGAAGCAGCTGGGGTGAAGCTCACCGTCTCTTTGCCGCGGTTATACACCGGGTTCACGCAAAGCATCATGAAGGCTATTCATGAAAGCTATCTTGGCACGATATCGACGGTGCGTATCCGGCTTGCTCATAACGGCGCGCTCCCGACAGAGAAAAATCCGGACGGCTCGCTGCCTTCGTATTTCTTCGATTTGAAGTCATGCGGGGGAGGAGCCTTGATGGACCTTGGCTGCCATCCAATGTACTTAACCCGCTTATTTCTGGGTTTGCCGGAAAGCGTCAGCGCCAGCTTCGGCTACATCACGGGGCGTGAGGTAGAGGATAGTGCTGTAGCTACGTTGCGTTATCCAAGCGGAGCACTAGGGATTGTTGAAGCGGGATTTGTAAATAGCTACTCGCAATTCGACATTGAGGTGCAGGGGACCGAGGGAAGCATGAAGTATTCTCGCACTGATGATCGGGTCTATATCCGCAGCTCCAAGTTATCAGGTGAGGCAGCAGCAGAATGGCAAGTGGTGCAGGAACTTCCGGCGAGTCTGCCGACTCCGTTCGAACAGTGGGTGTCACATATGCAGAACCAAACAACAGCTTCAGAGAACATTCAATTAGCGCTTGATTTAACACGTTTAATGGAAGCATCAACGCAATCGGCACAGACGGGCACAGTTATTTATTTGCGAGATCTTACCGAATAAGGCGGCATTTCCGCAGAAAGGCCAGTTCATCCCCTGCATATGGAAGCAGGGTGATCTGGTCTTTGTCATAATATTAAGGAGGCACACAGATGATCGACAAAGGGGAATACTCATTTTCAACATGCTGGAATATTAAGAAACATACCGTTGGCCGGGAGATGGTGGAGGAAATTAAGAGGCTTGGCTTTCGATATGTAGAACTGAATTACAATGTAACTGAAGAGATGATGAAAACCATTGAACCAATGATTGAAAAAGGGGAAATAGGCGTTTCGAGTGTGCATAATGTATTTCCGTTCATCGACGATAAGGATTATGATACCGATTCCGTGATGCTGGGCTTTGATGACGAAGAGAAGCGTAAACGCTCTGTTGAGCTGCTCATTCGATCCATGGAATATGCTAACCGCTATGGAGCGAAAGCCGTAGTCGTACATCCTGGCGAAGTCCCTTTTGAGTATAATATTGATCTGGATTTGAAGAAGCTTTATCAGGAGCATGGAAGGGCTTCGGCGGAGTATCAAGGGCTGTGGCAGAATATGCTGGAAAGGCGCGAGAGGCTCAGTCCTCGGTATACGAAACGGATTCAGGACAGCTTGGACGAAGTGAGTGATTATGCAGCGAAAAAAGGATGGGATATCGCAATTGGCATCGAAACGCGTTCAAGATCGTATCAGATGCCGACGCTGATGGAAGCCAAGACGATTTGTGACAATTTGGGGGGAAGTCCCGTTCGCCTTTGGTACGATATCGGTCACGCCATGATGATGGATCGAATGGGTTTGTACGACAATTTGAAGGAGCTGGAGGAAGTTAAGCCGTATATTTACGGTGTTCATATTCATGAGACACTCGGGCTTTCCGACCATTGGTGCCCTTATGTACATAGTAAGGATCTGCATTTCTTTGACCATTTCCTTGAGGCTATCGACATTGCCAAGGTTAAAGTGTACGAGTTGAAGGCTGTATGTCAACCAGATGAGATCGAGGAGAGCCACAGACTTATTACAAGTAAAATAGCGGCCGGGAAAGGGCAATAGGTGATACACATGGACTTCATATATAAACGGTTGGTGGAAAATAACGACGAACTGGCAGCATCTGCACTTAAAAGCCAAGTGCTTGATCCAGCATCCAAGTATTACGGCGGAATTATTGATGAGACGGGTATTGCACGTGCCAGTCATCACAGTACGCCTGTTTATATAGCTGCCTGGGCAGCGGCCTTGGTGAATCCAGACTCCCGATTCTACCATAGCGAGACACTAGCAGCTTCCTTGGAACTAGCAGCAGCGTTCATGCTGAACAGGCAGCATCCGGACGGGACGATTTCGCTGGGATCAACCAATTACAACTCCCCGCCTGACACCGGCTTCGTGATTGGCGGCGTAGCGCAGATTTATCAACTGCTCGACGCTCATGATTGGTCGGTCTTACAGCCAATAGCGGGCCAATTAAAGCTGTTTCTTGAACGGACGATACCGGCCATGCTGACGGGCGGCTGCCATACGCCGAATCATCGATGGGTGCTTACGGCTGCCTTAGCCCAGTTGTATGATATTTTCAAAAAGCCTGAGCTCCTCGCGCGAGCGGATGAATGGCTCGCAGAAGGCCTGGACATTACGGCAGATGGCGAATGGACGGAGCGGAGCAACGGCATTTACAATGCCGTCAGCAATGTTGCGATGTATCATACGGCTCGCATCTTGCATCGTCCCGATTTATTGGACAGCGTGCGCCGGAATCTGCGTATGATGGTCTACCTCATCCATCCGTCAGGTGAAGTGGTAACCGACTATTCGGGCCGGCAGGATTTTGGCCAAACCTATGATATGGCTACCTATTATACAATTTACCGCTTGATGGCTGCACATGACAAGGACCCGCTCTTCGCCGCTATGTGCGATTATGCCGCTGGTTTCGTCAAGCGTCCTGACGGCGTAAACAATAATGCTCTGCTGCACGTGCTGCTTTATCCGGAAGTAGAAGAAACCATCCGTGATTTGGAACGCGCCGACCTTCCCAATCAATATGCTTGTATGCTGAATCAGCATCATCCTATGAATGAGCACCTGGGGTTAATCGATGCTGTCGGCCATCATCTGAAAATTCAGCACAGTTCCATGCATCTGGCATTCGGAGCGCCGGTGGTGCGCATTCGCGAGAAGGAGAAGAGCATAACGATTATGCCGCAAACGCCGTCCTTTTTCTCGCTTCGCCATGGGAAAGTCAGGCTGCTGGGCATTAAGCTTTCCACGTCCTTTTCTCCGGGTATCGTTAAATTTGATCAGCTAACCGCCCAAGACGGCGTCTATCGGCTAGGTGTCGTTATGGAAAAAGGCTACAATGGACCTATTCCAGAGCAGCATCTTCCCCTTTCGGCGAAAGGGTCGGTAAGTCCGTGGTATTTGCTGCCGCATCAACACCGGCCGATGACGCATTTGCAAACTCATGAGCTGCAGGTGGAGATTAACCAAAATTCGTCCGAATGGACAGTGCGCATACATTCCGATGAGCGTGAAGACGTCTTTACGCAGCTAACCTTTATTCTGGGCAATGAAGGAGCCGTAGAGGGAGAAGATCTGCAGGATGCAGGCGACGGGAAATATTTCCTCAAAAGCGGGTCTATGACCTATCGGGTGGAGGAAGACAGCATTGAAATATCTTCAGGAGCTTTCGAACACTTATTGCCTATCCTTCGTGAAGACCAGCACCCGGCAGGCTGCCAATATGTCCATGTGAACTTGGTAACGCCGTTTGACCGAACCTTCACGGTACGACTGCTGTAGAAAGGATTGTGGAGAGATGACCACCTATTTCAATGAACAAGAGAGCATCCAGTCCCGCTTAGGTAAGGACGAAAAACGCACGCTGAAAGTGCTTGCTGATCGCTATATCGGGGCCAATCCGCCTGTACCGTTTGCTTTTCGGGCGTTCAATCGAGCAGGTATTCTGCAAAATGACGAGGGCTTATTTGATCTCAATCTTCGTCACAGATTCCCAGAGGCAAAGCAGGGGCAAATTTCTTATGCTTACTCGCTAGTATGGAGTGATAGTGACCGGAATCTAGACGTGTTGATACGTTGTTTGGGCCCGATTCAGTTTTACTTTAATGATGAGCTATTCTACCGTTCCAACGTTATGGATGAGCTGAAACCGGATGCGACCGTCAGGTTGAATCTCAATTTCGTCAAAGGCTGGAATCGTCTTTTTATAAAAGCGAGGGTAACGGCGGCGGGATTTGGCTGTTTATTCGGCTCGGATGAAGCCAAAGTAAGAATTTTGAATGTGCGTTCTCCTTTTGCTGAAAGAATGGGGCAAGCGGGATGGGTATATTCCGCTCCAATCGACGCTGACCTGTTCGAGGAGAGCCCGCTGCCGGCAGCGTTCTCTTCCGAGAAAGAGCACGGCGTCAATTGGCTCCCGGAGTCCGACTGGCGTGAAAAGGAGCTGGCTCTACAGGTTTGCGAGCGCTTATTTGGCCTTCAGCCAGGCAAGCGGGCATACGCATGGACCCAGCTGAATGCTACCGGCATGGGTAAGGCTCCTTATGTGTTAAAGGGGAGCACAACCGGGCCGCTGACGGTTTGGGTGAACGGTCATCCAGTCGCTGCGGTTCAGACGGCGGGCAGCTTCGAAGTGGAAGTACCGCTGGCCTTCGGCAAACACGATATGGTGATCCGCAGCGAGTGCGAACCGACTTCGCGTGCGTGGGGCTTCACCGTGCAGGCTTATTCAGGCGGAGAGCAGGTACCGTTCCATTCGCCTGTGGACGTGCATGGCTCGGATGAGGTTTGGCTCTATTTGGGTCCTTTTGATGCCAATGTGGAACTGAATGAGGATGAAATCGCTACGACGAAGCGCGTTTTTGCAGGCAATTATTGGCGCTTGGACCGCCCGGAGACGTGGATTCGTCCCTATTATGAGAACGCCATGCTGAGCAATAAATGGACCGTTGGCCATGTGACCAACTTTGCCCGCTGGGACTATCCGCTAGGAGTGACCATCTACGGGCTGCTGCAAACCGGCCGATTGCTGGAACGGCCGGATATTCTCTCGTATGCGCTGCAGCATGTCCAGAGTTGTACGGATATGTTCGAGTACTCGCTATGGGACCGCGAGCAGTACGGGTTCCCGGCCATCAATCAGCAGCTGGTCATGATGAAAATGCTCGACAACTGCGGATCATTCGGATCGGCCATGTTGGAATCGTATAAAGAAGATCAGCATATAGGTTATCTGCCGATTGCCCAAAGGATTGCCGACTTCATGCTTCTGCAGTTGGAGAGAAAAGAAGACGGAGCCTTTTATCGGGTGTGCCAGGATGAGTATTCGGAGAATACCATGTGGGCGGACGACCTCTATATGAGCACGCCGTTCCTGTGCCGCTATGCGGCGGTAACGGGGAATCGCGAAGCGCTGGATGAGGCGGCGAAGCAGTTCCTGTTATTCCGGAACTACTTGTTTATGCCGGAGCAGCGCATCATGTCCCACGTATTTGATTTCAAATACGGGATGCCAACAAGGATTCCGTGGGGGCGCGGCAACGGATGGACCTTATTCTCCCTGACCGAGGTGCTGGAGGCTTTGCCGGCAGATCATTCGCTTCGCGCTGAGCTTGTCCGCTTCTTTAACGAGCTGTGCGCAGGCTATGCCGAGCTTCAGGCAGCAAGCGGACTATGGCATCAGGTGTTGAATGATCCTGATGCGTATCAAGAGGCTTCTTGTACGGCGATGTTTGCGTATTCGTTTGCCAGAGGCGTCCGCTTTGGCTGGCTCGCGGAGCCGCAGCGCTTCATCCAGGCTGCGCTCCAAGCATGGGATGGCTTAACGCGGTATGCCATTGACGCGCAGGGTAACGTGCACGGTGTTTGCAGCGGCTCGCGGTACGCTTTTACAGCGGATTATTACAAAAAGGATCTGCTTACCGTTACGAACGATAACCACGGGGTAGGCATTATGATGCTGGCGGGTACGGAAATCGTTAAGCTGAAGGGCTGGTTGAGGGAAACGGCAAGCAGGGATTGAAGACATTCTGTCACGGCGGATTTTATATTCAAAAAGTTCTATTTTCTTTGTCGATTTCTGGCAGGAAATAGCTCTTTCCTCTAGTATGCGAGAGAGATTCTCTCGATATATTAGAGGTTTTTTTGTATTTTCTACAATTTACTACAGGTAACCTAAGCAAATAGTGCTAAAGATACATAGTATAGGATTATGGCAGTCATAAAACATGCTAGATTCATATAACATGTACGCCATTATACCAATACATTGCGAGGTGAGTAGGAGGATGCTTCCGATTAATGCAAAGGCTAGCCAGAGAGCCATTGATGTTTTGAATTATTTGTATGCGATATCAGGTTCCAAAACATTAACAGGTATTCATAACTGGCTGGAGGACCCGAGCGGTTATGTCAATGAGATTAACAAGCTGTACGGTGATTACCCTGGTGTTGCCGGGTACGAGATGGGGCCCATTTCAGGCCAGACAGCAGCGCAGGTCACAGCTCAAAGGCAAAATGTAACGAATGCAGCAAAGAAATATGTTCAAAGCGGCGGTCTCGTGACCATGATGTGGCATCAGAACTATCCGCTGACAACCTACACCTGGTCCAATGTTCAAAGGAATACGACGGATGCGGAATTCAACCGTGTGTGCACGCCAGGAACAGCAGAGTACAATTGGCTGATTTCGGAGTATGACAAGGTTGCGGTTTTTTTGAAACAGCTCAGAGATGCCGATGTTCCCGTTCTATGGCGCCCGTACCATGAGATGAACGGGAACTGGTTCTGGTGGGGGAAGAAGCAAAATTTTAAACTCCTTTGGGACATTATGTATGATCGGTTTACAAACTTTCACGGCTTAAATAACTTGCTATGGGTTTGGAATGCGAATGCGCCTAAGAGCTCAGACATTAACCCTTACTTGACACATTTCGTAGGGACAAGCAAATGCGATATTTTAGGAACAGATTTATATATGTATGGCAGTGAACCCTTTAAGCAGGAATATTATGATGGTCTCGTCGCTATTTCAGGTGGAAAACCGGTTGCTATTGCAGAAATCGGCCAATTATTTCCGAGCTCAACCTTTGCGAAGCAACCCAAATGGGTATGGTTTATGGAGTGGGCAAATTATTTATATGACTATAATACCTCATCTCAGCGAAATGCCTTATACTCGACTTCCGTAGAAAGAATGTTGAATCGAAGTAAGGTCAATATCCCCACGACACCAACTCCGGATACGCAAGCACCGACAATGCCGTTGAATTTGGCGGCGTCTTCCAAGACAATGACTTCAGTTACACTGACATGGACGGCATCCACAGATAATATTGGCGTTACGGGGTATGAAATATATGTGAATAACACAATCTTAGCGGGAGCTACGACCACGACCAGCTTTACGGTCACGGGTTTAACGGCGAATACGGCGTACCGTTTTCTAGTAAAAGCAAAAGATGCTGCGGGGAATAATTCTGCTTTTACGCCACCGCTCACGGTGACAACGGATGCCATTTATACGAGTTTTGTTCGTGGGATTAATTTCGGAGGAGCATCTGTCACGATGGATGAGCAAACATGGTTAGCAGGAGATCATGTACTATTCACGTATTCCTCCAATGTCAAAACTTACGTCAATTCGCCGGCAATTACACCGGTTCCAGCTGTTGACAGCGTTTCAAGCGTAATGCTTAATTCTAAAATTTATGCTTCAGAATCCAGTGTTACGGTTGCTCAAGCGCTCTCCAATGGCAATTATCAAGTGTATGTTTGGTCTCTTGAAAGTTCTCAAGCAAATCCTTGCTCATTTGATGTGGTTCTTGAAGGTGTGCAGGTAACACCGGCTCCAATCGGTTTATTAGCTCTAAACAGCTGGGCCAAATATGGTCCTTACAGTGTCATCGTGAAGGCAGGCGTACTGAATATGGAGGTACGACGGGTAACTGGCGATCCGGGCCTGGCAGGGATGGCCGTCTATACAGCCGCCGTGTAAAGCAGAAAGTCCGACACCCACTTAACGTGTGTCGGACTTTGTGCTTTCATTGCTCTGTTAGCAGGTGAAGGAATCGATAAAACGTAAATCGATACCGAAGAACATCCAGGAGAAACCATTCCAACGGAAGCCGGCAATGGAATTACGACCGACGAACGTCGGATAATACCAGAACTGCTGGCCATTGCTTAGCCATACATAGGTAAAGCGGAACATGCAGCGTCTAATGCCACCCGGATCTACTGCGAATGTAGAACCAGCCAAAGATTGCGGCTTTTGCGGGGTATACGCAGGCGGAGCCGAAGTTGGCGCTTGCTCATTGCCGCCAGGCACGCCAGGCTGCCCTGGGAATCCAGGTTGCCCCGGGAATCCAGGTTGCCCCGGGAATCCAGGTTGCCCTGGGAATCCAGGCTGCCCTGGGAATCCAGGCTGCCCCGGGAATCCAGGCTGCCCCGGGAATCCAGGCTGCCCCGGGAATCCAGATTGCCCTGGGAATCCAGGCAAGCCCATGCCAGGCAAGCCGGGAAGCCCAAACATGCGTGTGTCATATACAGGTACCCAAGCGTAGGCTTGCGGTACAGGATAGCCGTATGCATAAGGCGCGGTTTGAGGATAGGCTTCCGCATACGCAGGGTTAATTTCGGGCTGCTGCAATACGTCAGTTTCCCGTTCCAACTGCCGAGTCTCTTGTTTTTTGTTTGAAGTCATGGATGTAAGTTCCTCCTTAGGTTAAAGCGGATTATTCGATACTTACTATATGCAGGAGGCTAGACGAATGTCACGGTTAGAACTGGTCAATGGGAGTGATTTTGCCAAACTATACCATTAGTCCTAATTATATTTTGATTTATGAAGGCTCTAGGCTTTTTATCCTAGTAATTCAGGAAAAATACGGGATTTACCTCCCATGGCTGGAACCTAATTTGTCGTATATAATAGAAATTGGTTATATTTTGAAATAATTGGGGCGGGGTTAATTGAAAGAACTTACGGGGAAAATGTTGAAATACGATGTAACAACGAGCTATGGGCTTGTATTGGCACCAAGCTTAACCGTTCTTACGGCAGAGCATTTAGATTTATTTAGACAGCATCGTATTGACTTCATGGACATTATTACGACAAATCCCCAAGAGCAACTGGAACAAGAACTAGTCGTCGCCGACACCCAAGATTCTTCAGAAATTCTAGTACAGCAAGCTTCTCAGCTCGCCAAGAAAATATTTGAGCAAATAGAGTCGGAGAATAAAATCCCATTGCTTGAAATTAAGAGTCAACTCATTCCTATTGTTCTGCAAGCTGCCGAACATCCTGATTTATTCGAATTACTTGAAGCTGTCAAAGCCAAAGATGAGTACACGCATCAGCACAATGTCGGAGTAGGCGTACTTTCGACACTAATCGGTAAGTGGCTTAAGATGGATGATAAAGAGATAGCCTTATTGACGCTAGCTGCTACTTTGCATGATGTTGGTAAAATTAAAATATCGCAAGACATTCTCCAAAAGCCGGGGAAATTAACAAAAGATGAATTTAACACCATGAAACAGCATACCATTCGGGGCTATAACATGCTGAGGGAGACTGTTGGAGTCAACTACCGAGTCTCACTTGTTGCCTTGCAGCACCATGAGCGAGCAGACGGAAGTGGATATCCTATGGGTTTAAAAGATAGCCAAATCGATCGCTTGAGCCGGATTGTTGCCGTTGCCGATGTCTTCCATGCCATGTCCTCGAATAGGCCTTATCATGAAATGATGCCGTTCTACGAAGTTGTGCGACAGATGCGCGCAGGTCTTTTTGGAGAGTTGGATCCACATATCGTATCCGTGTTTCTAAAGAATATCATTCGAAGTTTAGTTGGCAGGAAAGTGAAATTGACGGATGGTCGATGGGCGGAAGTCGTCTATATTAATCCTACAGATGATACAAATCCACTTGTAAGAGTCGATGAAGCATTTGTAGACCTTAGCCGAGAACGCCACATTCATATAAAGGAAGTTGTTGTATGATGCATAATTCAAACGCAGAGAATACAGTTTTGCAACAATTTTTCACGAATTATGGGCTGACGCAGCGAGAATCGGAAATTCTTTCCCTGATCGCAACTCACGGGTACACAAACAAGGAAATTGCTGAAAGCTGTTGCATCAGCGAGAAAACAGTCAAGATTCACCTAGCGAATATTATGAGCAAAATTGGCATAGGCTCGATGCGCCGGCTGCTGGCACTACTTTTGCAGCAAGCATTGATGGTTTCAGGGCTTACAAGTGAGAAGAATTTAGTGAAATCCGTGGGGATGAATTAAGAAAAAGAGAAGGCCTTTCGAGGTGCTTTTCTTTTTTTTTATGGGCATTTTTTCCGATACAATTTGGAACTTAGAAATGGAATATTTTGTTGACATGATACGAAAAGTATCTTAAAGTAGTAATAGAATTAAGATACAAATAGTATCATTGAATTTCGAAAAAGATGACTTCTCACGGAGGGGAAACATGGAAATTAATTTAAAAGATTATTTGATGATTATAAAGAAGCGTTGGTGGCTAATTGCATTAATTGTATGTGGTTGTACCCTTCTAACCGCCATGTATACGACAGCCAATTACGTTCCGATTTATCAGGCTTCGACAAAATTGATTGTCAACAAAACATCTGAACAAGGTCAACTAGGCACGGAGCAAATCGATTATGGAGCCATCGGTGTTAATATGGCCCTCATTAATACCTACAAAGAAATCATTAGAACCCCGGCAATTATGGATAAAGTCGTTCAACGCTACCCTGACCTCAACGTATCTACCGACCAATTAATTTCTATTGTTAATGTGTCGAACCTCAATGAAACGCAAGTGATGTCGATTACGGCCCGGCATGTTTCCCATGATCGAGCGGTGAAGATTGCGAATGCCGTATCGGATGTTTTCCAAACAGAAATCCCCAAAATTATGAAGGTCGATAATATCACCATTCTGAATAGAGCCAAAGTTCAGGACAATCCTATACCCGTGAAACAAAAGTCAAATCAATACATCATTCTTAGTTTTGTTGCATCACTCGCTGTTACAGTTGGTATCATTCTTCTGGTGGACGCTTTAGATGATACTTTGAAAACGGATGAAGATGTCCGAGAGGCATTTGAACTCTCAACCTTAGCTTACATACCGAAAGTGAAAACCAAAGCACTAAGGGCGGCGCAGAAAAATAAATCCAGAAAAAAAGTAGAGGATATTGCATATGCCAAAACTATCCACTGATTCTTCCATAACGATGCAAAAGAATCCTAACTCTCCTGCATCCGAAGCTTATAGATCTTTAAGATTTAATATCGATTGTTCAGTATTCGGGCGTGAAGCAAAGACGATTACCGTCACATCTTCAGGCAGAGGTGAAGGGAAAACAACGACGGCTATTAATTTAGCCGTTGCGTATGCACAAACGGGCAAGAAAGTGGTGCTTGTAGATGCTGACCTGCGAAATCCTTCCATTCACTTAACGTTTCGTGAGGATAATACTAAAGGGCTGACCAATTATCTGGCTAATCAAAGTACATTGCACGAGATCGTACGGGAATCTTATATTGAAAATTTATCATTCGTTACGTCGGGTCCTGCTCCTCAAAATCCTTCCGGCTTACTGGCATCCCAACAAATGGATGTCTTGCTGGCAGAGCTTAGTGCGACATATGACATGGTTATTGTGGACACAACCTCCATTCTAACAGTAACGGATGCCAAGATTATGGCAACAAAGTGCGATGGCACGCTCCTCATCGTCAAATCCGGTAAAGTCAAACGCGGGATCGCCAAGAAAGTGAAAGAAGAGCTTCATCTGGCCAATGTGAATTTAATTGGCGTCGTCATGAATGAAGTGAAGAGCGATCATGCGTCGTCGTATCTTTAATTGTTGCGGGAAATCAAAGTAAGGGGAGAGAGTTCATATCCAATGAGAAAAAAACGGCGGAAGCAGCAACCGAAAGTCGTGAGAACCCTTTGTATTTTGACTTTAAGCATTGGCATATTGGCCGGGTGCTCGGATACGGCAGTGAACAATGCAGACAGCAATTCCATGTACAGTGATCAAGCGCCGAAAAGCATTAAAGCTTTCAAGGTCATTAAACAAAAAATCGGTGATCCGTTGGAACGTGCGGCAGAAGCACAATCATCAGCTCAATTTGATCTTACATCCAAGGCATCCGGAGATATCGATCAAATTTTGAAAAAACGCGGAGATATGGTTCAAGAAGGCGATGTGATTCTCCGGTTGAGATCCGGCGATCTCCAGACGCAGAGAGAAACCGCGGCTCTTGCTGTACAAACGGCTCAGGATGCAATAGAAAAAGCGAAATTAAGAGCTAAAAAAGAGACGCAAAACCAAAAGTTAGATATGAGCAATGCCATTCAAAAGATGGAACTATCGATGACTGGATTAATGCGAAACTACAATAAAATGAAAAACGATTATGATATCGGATTGGTTACGAAAGCTCAGCTATATCAGATGGAGACTCAAATGATGAGTGCCCGTATGGATCTGGATCAGCTTAAACAGAAGCTAAGCGCAGTAGAACCGCAGGAAGTTTCTCCTGAATTGGACGCGCAGCTCAAAAATGCCCAGGTTAACCTGCAGCAGCTTGACCAATCGATGAAAAACCTTGAAGTGAGAGCTACGGTAAGCGGCTTATTGACGGAGATGCCGATGGAAGCAGGGATGGCGCTGCAGGCGGGATCTAAGGTCGGGGTTATTCAAAGGCTGGATCCGATTAAAATTAAAGCACAGCTATCGGAAGCGGAAACGAACCAAATCGGTAATAAAACCCAGCTTTCTTATTTCATCGTGGGAGCAAATGAGAAATACAAGGGAGCCATCAGCTATCTCTCCAAAGTGATCGATCCGGAAACGAAGGCCTATGAAATTAATCTCGAAGTGCCGAATAAAGATTTGGCATTGAAACCTGGCATGAAGCTGAAGCTTCAACTGACGGAAGAGCAGGATCAGATTGTAGTGACCGTCCCTACCTACAGTATTGTTAAAGAAGGTGAAAATGCTTTCGTATTCGTGCTCAATGGAGACACCGTAGAGAAACGCAGCATTCAATTAGGCAGATTGAACGAGCCTAATCAAGAAGTGCTCTCGGGCCTCAAAGAGGGAGAACTGGTCGTAAAAACGAGTCCAAGTCAGTTAAGCAATAAACAAAAAGTTCAAATGACGGCTATTGAAGAGCAATAAATAAAATTGGAGTGACTTGACTTGAAAATAAATTGGAAACATACGATGGTTATGTTCATTTTATCCGTTTCACTCGTGATTCCATCAGCGGCTTTTCATGTAGCAGCCGATGAAAAATATGCATCAACAACGACGGAGAAAAGCTATTCGTTGACAAGTGATATCAAGGTAGAAGTGAAAAGTATTTTAAACGAATCAACCCCCGAAGGAGCTAGAATCGGCACGGTTGTACGTTTGTATAACGACGGGGATCGCCTGACGGGCGTACCGGAGTATGAAGTTCGTGCCAAGACGCAAGAGGGCTTGGAATATATCGTGCGTCCAAGTCAGGCTAACGCCAAAAACATTCAGCCCAAAGAGACGGTAGAACTTAGTTACATGACGAACATCGAGCGCTTTGATGTTTTTTCATTAACGGATCTTTCCTTCTATGATGTAGATGAATTCGTTTATCCCAAGCAAGAAAAGAAAATTATATCCTTGCCGATTTCAGACTTAGAATGGAAGGGTGAAAAGGCAATCCTTACAGATCCTTCTACGACGAAGAAGTGGGAAGATCCGTTTGCGATCCCGGTGCTGTCCAGCACGTTGTCATACAAGCCGGTCAGTCTTGCTGAACAGAATACGCCGGACGGGCCTATGACTATTGTAGCATTACTGGCTAAGAATACAGGGGATAAGAAAACCAATATCCCTGACTTCCGGATCAATGGCAAATCAGAGAATAAGATTTACAGCGGAAAGCGAATCGAGAAAGATCCGATCACCCTCGAACCCGGTGAAGAAAATTATGTCCATTATGCCATTCCGATCAGAAACAAGATGGATTTGAAAAGTTTGTCGGTCCTGACGCCAGAAGACTTTGTGGGAGAAGACAACAAACATACCGAATATTTAATCGGCAGATTGACGATCACGCCGCCAGGAGCTAACGATGTACGGTACTTTATGAATCAATTGACACAATATGAGTGGAACAAACCGTTTAAGATAGACCCTTTAACGAAGCTGATTCGACCAGAAATCAGTGTTTCCATGGTAGATCTTCGTGTATATGAAAGCGCAGGTGGCGGATTTAAAGCAGCTGTGGCCAAATTCAAGCTGCTCAATAAGAGCGAAAGTCCCTTGCAGGTTCCACACTTTCAGACAGTCCTAACAAGCATCAGCGGTAAAAAATATGTGGGTACAAGACAAAATACGCAGGTAGAAACACTTATTCCTAACCTAAGCTACGTCATCTACTATTCCTTTATTATTCCGAATGCAGAAAACGGTGAGCAGTTAGCCATGGAAATTACGGATGGGAAAAGTGTAGAGCCTTACAACCTTCCACTTGCAGCCTTCAAGACGAAAGTTATGGATGAGACGGACGATAAGGATGCAGCCTTCTTTCCTTTCCAAGTCACATTGAACAATTGGTCAGGTGGAGTCAACTACAGTATGGGACAAGGAAGTTTACCCTACACATATAAAAACAATCTGGATTTTGGGGTTAAACTTCAGGATGAAATCGTCGTTGATCAAAGCTTTTCCCAGATGAGACTCGAGTTCGCCGATGCCAAAAACAGAGTCATGGCTTCCAAGGTCTTATCCTTTACAGGCGATAATAAGCTGGTTAGCGGCGCACAATCCATCGATTTTAACGCGGACCGATTGGAAAATACCGTCTATCTTCGGATCTATGAAATCATTGATACGCCATTTGGTGAAGCAAGACGCCTTGTCCAAACTGTGAAACGATAGGAGAGCGAATGCGATGAAAGAGGAAGCGAAGAAGGTACCCAAATTGTATACTCGCCCCATGGTTCTAAGTCAACAGCCGGTTCGCTTTGAGACAGCGCAGAGCTGGAATAAAGGCCACGGCAATTTGAATCACCCTGGTAAAGGGAATGGCGGCATTAATTATCCCAACCCTCCGTATACTGGACCTCATAATGGCAATGGAAACGGCAAGAATAAGTGAATTTATTCAAAGAGGTTAACGGCTAACTGCCGTTGGCCTCAACAATCAATAAAGTCCCAAGGGGATGTACAATGGCGCGCATTCACACAATGATTGGGGAGCATCTTGTTCAAATGATTTGCGACTCCGATCAGATGACATACTGGATAGAGCGGAATTTCCCCGTGGCAGATACGAGCAATCGGAACCCGGATCTCTTCATTCAACTTACAGGGGGATATGGGACTCCTTTTGTTGACTATCACGTGGAGATTTCCAAAGAATCGCACAAGATCTTATTTCAAAGGGCAGATTATTGCATCGAGACCAGCTTGGATTATCAGGACTCCAACATTTCTGTGCATAATGAGTTGGCGTTAAAACACGCGCTGATGAATCTATACAGCTCCTATCTGGTCTACCATCAGTGCGGACTGCTGATTCACTCATCCTGTGCGATAGATAAAGGCAGAGCCTATATGTTTGCGGGACACTCGGGGGCCGGAAAATCTACGGCGGCTAAGCTGTCGCATCCCCGGGAGCTGCTTTCCGATGAGGCAACCATTATTAAAATTTCTCCTGGCCAGATCACCGTTTACGATTCTCCATTTCGAAGTGAACTGGTTAGATCAGGTGCAGGAGAGACCAGTCCGTTAACGAACATCTATCTATTGCATCAGGCAATGGATAATCAAATCATTCCGCTTAGCAAATCGAACAGCCTTCTTTTTCTTATGAATAATGTGTTTTATTGGTCTCACAGTTTGGAAGAAACAAGGAACATCTTCCGACTGCTGCAGCAAGTCGTTCATTCGGTTACGATTTCCGAGCTGCATTTTCAAAAAAACGAGACATTTTGGGAGCTGATATCCTAATGACCAAATACCTTCGGATGAATGATTATGAGTTTATACAGCTGGATATGGAATGTATTATTTTGAACACGGATGAGTTTACGTTGACGAAATTAAATGAAGTAGGCGGTTACTGCTGGTCGTTACTTGGCGTGGCACAGACAGTAAGCTCCATAAGCGAAGCGGTTCGCGAGGAGTATGCCTCCGTCGGCGAGAGCGTCGAAGAGGATGTTGAAGCCTTTTTGACGGAGATGATAGGGCGGGGTTTGGTCCAATATGCTGTTTCCTAAAGAATCGATTCAACTTCTTACACGTGTGATGGCCAAAAATGGCTGGATTGAACTTCCGGCACGAGGAACGAGCATGTATCCTTTTATCAAAAAAGGTGACATTTGCCGTTTCAGCGTTACGACCACGGAAAGTATAAAAAAAGGCGATGTCCTCTTGTTTCGTACGTTAGGCGGAAACTTGGTTGCACATCGATTTTGCCGGATGGTCACAAGGAATAAGCAGTTGTATTACCTCTGCAAAGGTGACACCAATTTAAAGCATGATGAAGCAATTGGGCTGGATCAATTGATCGGGAAACTGACTTGGATTGAGCGGAAAAGGCGGATCATCCATACAACGGATCTATATGCTCATGTTTGGGGAAGAATTATCCTGACATTTCCAATGATTGCGCTATTATTAAGATTTTATCTAAATCGGAAAGAAAGCTTTCAAGTCTAATCTTTCAGTGGAGTGTCGCGGGTATGATGGGAAGATTGGCCATAAAAGATGTTCGCACGACTTACTCCATATTGAAGCCCTACATGATTGCGCATCGTAAGGCATACATGGGGCTATTCCTTTTGTTATTCGCGGATATCGGTTTAACGTTATCCTTTTCATGGTTCTTTGGCCATCTTACGGATGCGGCCATTCATAGTCATTTTGGACGAATGAAATGGTTGGTGCCTTTAGGCGCGGTTCTGGTTGCCGTAAGTATTGCAGCGACGTATCTCACCACACTGTGGGAGACCATCGCAACAAATGGGGTAAAAAGGGACTTCTCCGCTGATGTGTTCAAACATATAATGCAGCTGCCTGGAAAGCACATCGATGGTAAACATTCCGGGGATTTGTTGGCGCATTTCACGAATGATATCCATAACCTTGATGGCATTATTGGCAGCAGCCTTATTTATTTGATCAAATTACCGTTCATCTATGTGGCTGTTTTCATTTACTTGCTTCAAATCAGTTGGAAACTGGCGCTCGTTAGCGTGTTTGTGGCGCCTGTTGCCATGGTTTCCGGGGTTATTTTGGGCTTCATGCTTCGGAAAAATAACCGGCTGATTCAGGATTTAGTAGCTCGAATGAACGTGTTGCTGAATGAAACGTTCAGCGGTTTGTTCGTTATCCATTCTTTCCTCATGGAAAAGTTCATTTTCGCCAAATATGTAAATAGGAATCAGGAACTATATGCACTGGAGCTGCAGAACGCCAAATTGCGCGGATGGTTTTATGTGGGGAGTCAGGCTGCTGCTTCCGTCACATTTCTGATAAGCCTATGTTTGGGTTCGTACTACGTCTCAAGCGGTGTCTTGACTGTAGGTGCCCTATTAACGTTTATCAACCTTGTTAATCACTTGGTATATCCGTTGACAGAGCTGGCTGGACAATGGGCAGGCCTGCAAAAATCCATTTCCGCCATGGAAAGGATATTTAAGATCCTGGAAATAGAGATTGAATCCGACAGCTTGCCTGAGGCGATTGCCTATAAGCCTATGCTGTCAGCCATTCATTTCAAAGATGTTTCGTTTAGTTATGATGGGCAAAAACTTGTTTTCAATCAATTTCATTTGCAAATTCCGCCCGGAAAGATCGTCGCAATTGTCGGTTTAAGCGGGGCAGGAAAGAGCACTTTGTTTCATTTGCTTCAGGGTTTTTATTTGCCGCAATCAGGCAGCATTACAATCAACGGCCATTCGACGGCTGCGCTGAACGTTTCCGAACAGAGAAGCTTATTCGCTCATGTTTCCCAAGAAACCGTGTTGTTCAGCGGTACGGTCAGAGAGAATCTGCAGCTAGCCAAACCTGGCATCACAGATGCCCAGATGATACAGGCGGCGTCAATTGCCGGCATTCATGCCTTTATCACCACTCTTCCGAAGGGATATGATACCGAAATCGGGGAGAGAGGCTCTAGACTTTCCGGTGGGCAACGTCAGCGTATGGCTATTGCACGTGCCCTGTTAAAAGATGCTCCTATCCTTCTGTTGGATGAAGGCACGTCAGCCTTGGACAGCGAAACGGAGTATCATGTGCAAAAGGCGATGGAAAAGCTGCTGCATAATCGCACCACGTTAGTGATTGCTCATCGACTATCCACCGTACAAAATGCGGATCTCATTCTTGTTATGGATGAAGGAAAGATCGTGCAAATGGGCCGTCATGAAGAGATCATTAGGCAGGAAGGGCTGTATCGTCGATTATACCGGTTGCAGTCGGAGAAAGGAGCTCCAAGTGATGATCATTCCTTTGATACACGCGTTGTATGATCCGCGGGCTTCTTTTCCTCAGGATGTTACCTTTTATGAAAAAGCGTTAGAGGATATTGCGTACTTTGGCGTAGCTTCCCAGGTTTATTTCTTAATCCAACAACAAGGCAGAGGGCCGCAAGTTCCGCTCTTTTTTCAAGAACGATTAAAACAAGACTATGACGAAACGTTATTTCTCAATCTTTTTATTAAAAATCAAACGGACCGGCTGCTGAAGAAATTCGAGGAGTTGGCGATTTCTGTCATCCCGCTTAAAGGCGTCTATTTGGCTGAGAAATATTTTGGTCATCTTGGAGCTAGAGGGACAACCGATATTGATGTGTTGGTGCAGAAGCATGATTTGGAGCGGGCTATTCAGTGTGTGAAGTCGCTGGGATATACCACCCAGCAAGAGAGCACGATGCCGCATTTCCACTGGAGCTTATCCAAACCTTTGCCCCATTGTCCGGTTCCGCTCACGGTTGAACTCCATTGGGATTTCCTGATCGAGAAAACTTCGAATTTAAACATGGACGAATTTTGGGGAGAAGCGTTGCCGATGGCCTCCTTCCAATATGTCAAGGAGCTGTCTGTTTACCATTCGTTTTACATGATTTGCCTACATGGCTGGAGCCATTATATGAATTCGCCCAAATATTTCATAGATATTATCCAAATTCTCCAGGCAAGGCATGATCAGATTGACTTTAATCGGTTATTAGAGGATGCCGCTGCACATAAAACGCTGCGCAGAATGATAAGAACATTGCTTATCGTGTATCGTTATTTTCCTCACTTATCGGAGATCAAGGAATTGCCGTTGCCATTGCCGCTTCGAAGTAAGCTCAACTTTGAGGAGGCGTACAGGGGAAGAAGCCGTCGAAATTTCAAGCAATTTGTAAGTAAAGTTTATGATAAGTTTTTCAATTTTGATTCCCTTGGACATTCATGGGCAGCGCTCGTTCTATTCGTATGTAACCTAGGAAAAATGATGTTTTCGAGCGAGATGAAAAAGTTTTAGGAAGCAGTTGACAGTAAAGAACGAAGATGATATCCTGAAATTGTTCTCGATAAAGAACGACAAGTGGTCAAATAAATGAAAAGTAAGTCGGGGAATTGAACAAGAATTATAAGGCATACGTTCACTCGCTTGTTCTTTAAAAAGAACAACAAAGCAGTGGAATACCAATTACTAATTGTACTGTGGGGTAGAAAATGAGTGCCATCGCCGGGATATTCCATTATGATCAAGAACCGATAAATACGGAACATGGTCATCGTATGATGTTCGATTTAGAGAAATATCCTGCTGACGATATTCAGGTATGGCACCATGAGAAGATCTTCCTGGGCTGTCATGCACAGTGGATCACGCCAGAGTCGATTGGTGAGCGATTACCCTACTATGATCAGAATAGAAAGTTAGCGATAACCGCTGATGCGATCATTGATAACCGAGATGAATTATTTGAGAAGCTTCAAATAGAGCGAGACCGGAGAGCTGGCATACCGGATAGTGAGCTGATTTTACTGGCCTATCACAAATGGGCTGAGGATGCTCCGAAGTATTTGATTGGCGATTTTGCCTTTATGATTTGGGATGAGAGGAAACAAATGCTTTTTGGCGCCCGGGATTTTTCGGGGAGTAGGACGCTTTATTTCCACTCTAATGCAAAGCGGTTTGCGTTTTGTACGGCCATTGAGCCTTTGTTGACGCTACCCTATGTGAAGAAGGAACTTAACGAACAATGGCTGGCGGAATATTTGGCGATTTCTGCTGTGGTTGAAGCGGTAGATGCTTCAATAACACCGTATCAACATATTGATCAACTGTTACCGTCTCACAGCATTTCGATTACCGGCGGGCAAATAAAGCTTACTAGATATTGCACGCTAACTGCGGGAGAGCGGTTAAAACTCAAATCAAATGATGAGTACGTAGAAGCTTTCCAAGATGTTTTTCGAACAGCTGTCCAATCGCGTCTACGGACGAACCGTGGGGTCGGTGCTCAATTAAGCGGCGGACTAGATTCTGGCTCCATTGTCAGTTTTGCTGCTAATGCTCTAAGCAAGAATGCCAAACGATTGCATACATTTAGCTATATCCCTCCTAAGGATTTTAAGGATTATACGCCCAGGCATTTAATGGCGGATGAACGCCCCTTTATTCATTCGACCGTGCAGCATGTTGGTGGCATTAACGATCATTATTTGGATCTTGAGGGTAAAAACTCGTATACAGAAATTGACGATTTTCTAGAAATAACGGAGCTTCCCTATAAATATTTCGAGAACTCCTTCTGGATTAAAGGGATATTTGAGAAAGCGCAGCAGGAAGGAATTGGCGTGTTATTAAGCGGCGCGCGAGGGAATTTGAGCATATCCTGGGGATCCGCTTACGAGCATTACGCCCTACTTTTAAAAAAAATGAAGTGGGTTCGTCTTGTACAAGAGCTGCATCACTACAGTAGTAAAGTGGGAGGGCCAAGACTGCGGAGGCTTCCAGAAGTGGCCAGAGTAGCCTTTCCATTCATCGAACGAATATTTCCATCAGAGGATAAATCCTATATATTCCCAAGAATCATTAATCAGAATTTAGCTAAAAGAACGAATGTGTTTAACAGACTAAAAGACTACGGTATAGATCAAACAGGATGGTTTTCCTCCACTGCGAATCTGCATGAACTAAGGAGAAAACATTTCGAAGATGTATTCCACTGGAATACGACAAACACATTAACGGCAAAGTTGTCATTACGTTACTCGCTATGGCAGCGTGATCCAACCAACGACTTACGGGTAATCCGGTTTTGCCTTTCTGTACCTGAAGCACAATATGTGCAAAAGGGTGTTGATCGGTCTCTTATACGAAGATCTACAGAAAAGTTATTGCCGGATAAGGTCAGGTTAAATCTGCATTATCGAGGGGTTCAGGGTGCTGACTGGGTTCATCGGATGATTCCGCATTGGGATACATATAAAGCTGAGTTAAAACAACTCAGCAAGGATGATAGAATCTTGAGCTATTTAGATGGTGATGTGTTAAATGCTGCGTTGGCAAAGGTTGAAGCTGGGGCTATCCCGGAATATGCGACCGATGCTGATTATAAGATTTTAATGCGCAGTTTAATCCTATACCGATACATGAAAAAATTTGCTTGAAAGGAGGTGAATATATATGAAAAAAGAATGGCAAAAACCGGAATTAGAAGTGTTGAATGTAAACATGACAATGCTTGATCCTAAAAACGGGAATCACCTCGATCATAATTATCCGACAGGAACGCCTAAAGACCAATTAACATGGAGCTAAGATTAACTTAGCTTAAAAACTAACTAGATTTCTTACATATGTTAAAGCCCTTATACATCAAGACAGTATAGGGGCTTTAACATAATCATGGTAACAATGGAGTGAAATAATGTTAGAAATCAAACAAAAACTTATCTATAAAGCCTTCGGGTTAACCATATCAAGCGATATGGATTTGCCGGAATTAATCAAAGTGAGTGAGGAGCAAGAAGTAGCGGATATCGAAATACTTATTGACCCGGACCTCACGTCATTATACTTTGATTTATCCGATGATCCCAATCAATTTCTAGTCAAAGAGAATTTAACGATGTTCCATATTCCTGAAATTGCAACGTTCTCTATCCAGGATGGAAAAAAAATCACGGTTTCACCGATGAAAGAAGCAGAAGAGGGCGAAATTCGACTTCTCGTTCTTGGAACATGCATGGGTGCCATCTTGATGCAGAGAAAAATATTTCCTCTGCACGGAAGTGCTCTAGCAATTGAAGGTAAGGCTTACGCAATTGTTGGGGATTCAGGTGCGGGGAAGTCAACGCTGGCTTCAGCGTTCATAACTCGTGGATATCAGCTTCTAAGTGATGATGTGATAGCAATCACGTTGTCGCAGGATAACATTCCATACGTTACTCCATCCTATCCACAACAGAAGCTATGGCAAGATAGTCTTACCAAGTTTGGTCTGGTATCCAGCAATTATCAGTCTTTATATGGCAGAGTGGATAAATATTATATCCCGGTATCCACTAGCTACTGTACGGAATCCTTACCTCTCGCCGGCGTGATTGAACTTGTGAAAACAGCGAATGAAGATATAGAGATTCGTCTTATTGAAAAGCTCGAACGTTTCTATCCGCTATTTTATCATACCTATCGCAATTTCTTTATTCCTGGTCTAGGATTAGTCGATTGGCACTTTAAAACATCGGCGAGCATTTTGCATCATATTCAAATGTTTCAATTAAGTCGACCAGTATCCAGCTTTACAGCTCCTCAATTGGTTTCGACCATCCTGGGAACATTAAATTTGGGGGAATAAACCATGATTAATCATGAAACAATTTCACTGCAAGATTGTGTATGTCAAGGAAAAGGGAACATCGTCAGCGATATGGGCGGTGAAAAAGTCATGCTAAGTGTTCAGAACGGAAAGTATTACAATCTAGGAGAAATTGGCGGTAAAATATGGGATTCTATTGAAAATCCTATTTCCATTGGGCAGTTAGTTTCTACTTTAATGCAGGAATATGATGTGGACCAAAACGAGTGCGAGCAGCATGTAATATCCTTCTTAGCACATATGGCAGGAGAAGGTTTGGTTCAAGTTGGAGCCGATGGGCATCGTGAATAAAGTTAGAAGTTTTTTCTCATTAGATGCGAAAACAATGCTTTTATTTATAGAAGCTTATATCTATTTGGGGTGGGCGCGTTTGCTACTCTTTCTTCCTTTTTCTAGGGTCGCACCTTCGTTAGGCGCTCAGATGGAGGAAACAACGAATAGCCAAATCTTAATTAACAAGGCCACATTAAGCAGAGTTCATGATGCGATTCAGATTATGAGTCAACATACGTTCTGGGAGAGTAAATGTCTGGTTAAGGCTATAGCCGCTTTAAAAATGCTTGAAAAACGTCAAATTGAAAGCACACTGTATCTTGGGACCGGCAGAGACGAGTCTGGCAAAATGGTAGCTCACGCTTGGCTTCGCAGCGGTCCCTATTATATAACCGGAGCAGATGGCATGGAACGATACGCGGTTGTAGGTAAATTTGCAAAAACTATCAGTCGGTAGATAATGAAGGAGCAGAAATGATGGACAATAATGTTCGCTTGGATTCGGCGCCTTTTTCTGATGAATTGAATTTATTGCTATCCATCATGAGAGAGGATCAGATAGAAATAACGAATATCGATTGGGATAAATTCCTTGCCCTCGGAAGACATCATCGGGTTTACTCCATTCTTTTTAACCATCTCAGGAAAACAGATGAAGTGGGGATTCCACCGAGAGTCAAGCAAGCTCTGAAAAAAGACTTTGAAAGCAACACCTTCAATATGCTGCGCTTGAGCGCACAGATGGAAGAACTTTGTAAGCAGTTCTCCGAAACGGATATCCGCGCTATCGTCTTGAAGGGACCTGTTCTTGCAGCTGATCTTTATGGCGATGTATCCCTTCGAACATCACGCGACTTAGACATCCTGATTCCCATGCAAGATTTGAACAAAGCAGAGGAATTGCTTAAAGGATACGGCTACGTGAAAGAAGAGGAATACAAGACGATACTGAATGATTGGAAATGGAGACATCATCATGTCACCTATATCCACGAAATAACGGGAGTTACCCTCGAGGTGCATTGGAGATTAGGCCCAGGTCCTGGGAAAGAGCCTGCTTTCGATGAATTGTGGGAACGGAAACGGATAAGTACGATTACGAGTAATCCTGTCTATTACTTAGGGAGAGAGGATTTATTTCTATTTCTTGCTGCACATGGGGCTCGCCATGGATGGTCCCGTCTTCGTTGGTTGGCCGATATCGATCGGATTTCCAGGCAAAACTTGGACTTCCCTAAGCTTTACAAACTGTTGAAGGAATTCAGACTGCTCCACATTGGTGCACAAGCGCTTATTTTGGCTAAACAGCTTCTTCATACTCCGTTAACCATGGATCTGGAATCACTTACTGCATCCAAGAATGCTAAACAATTAGCAAATGACGCCCTATTCTATATTGGGCAAATGATTAATCTTCATACGCCTCCTTTGCCGGAGCATGTGGCTAATTATCATAAACGTCATTTATTTTCACTGATGCCGACTCCGCATAAAATCCTTTTCATCATGAGTTTCTTTTATCCATACCCGGAAGATGCCGAGACACTGCCTTTACCTAAGCAATTGCAGTTCCTCTACTTCCCTTTACGTCCTGTCTTGTGGGCATGGAGAAAAACATGGAAGCGTAACTTGTCACAGGGAGAAGTGTAATGGAACATCTCTTATATTTTATCAAACAGTTGCATGGCTACGCGGGTAAAATTTTATATGTGAACCTTCTGGCTATGATGCTTATCAGCTTCCTTGACGGCATGGGGATCTTTTTATTGCTCCCATTGCTCGGCATCAGCGGTATCATGGACATAAATACGGGATGGAGTTCCCATCTAGGCATCATTAAATTACTGAATGAGCTTCCTAAGTCAGTATCACTGATCATCATCGTAGGTGCGTATATTGCACTAATAACAGGCCAAAGTTTGATTCAGCGGAATCTCAACCTTAGAGATATCAAAATCCATACCGGATTTATTAATCACGTCAGAGTAGAGACCTATAACGCCTTACTTCAAGCGAACTGGGATTTTTTCATTAAAAAAAGGAAATCAGATCTCATTAACTCGTTGACTGGAGAGTTGGGGCATGTAACAACGGGATCCTATGTTTTTATGCAGTTCTTAACATCGATTATATTTACTTTGATCCAAGTCGGGATTGCCTTATGGTTATCTGTCAAATTGACCGTCTTTGTCCTATGCTGCGGACTAGTCGTCTCATTCTTTTCTCGAACTTTTATTAAAAAAGCAAACAAGATTGGAAATCAGTCTTTGGAGATCGGGAGAAGTTATATCGGCGGAATAACGGATCACTTCAATGGAATCAAGGACATTAAAAGCAATATGTTGGAGGAGTCACGCCGTAACTGGATGATAGATTGGTGTCAACAATTCGCCCGGGAACGATTCGCAGCTGCTAAAATTAGTGCGAATTCCCAGCTGTACTACAAGGTTTCGTCCTCTCTAATCATTGCAGTGTTTATTTACGCTTCCGTTATGCTCTTCCATACACAAGGACAGCAGCTGATGTTAATTATCCTCGTGTTTTTTAGACTTTGGCCTCGATTTCAAGGTGTTCAGACGAATCTCGAACAGATCGCCACGGCAATTCCTGCTTTTAAATCCTTGAAGGCATTACAAAATGAATGTCGAGCATCCAGGGAAGTTAAAGAAGAGAACCGTGACTTTAATTATGTGAAACCACTTCATATTGAGGATTATCTCGAATGCCGTGATGTGTCTTTTCGATATAATCGCAATGAAGAGGTTCGTTCACTCCAAGATATAAACTTGCGAATTTACGCCAATCAAATGACAGCCGTCGTTGGTAGATCCGGCGCAGGCAAAAGTACTTTAATTGATATTCTGATGGGATTGCTGCAGCCCGAGAAAGGGCAGGTCCTTGTGGATGGAGTTCCCCTTACAGGAACGAATTTATTATCTTTGAGAAAATCGATCAGTTATGTCCCCCAGGATCCGTTCCTTTTTAATGGAAATATACGTGAAAACCTGCTTATGATCGCTCCGGATGCCACAGAAGAGCAGCTCTGGGATGCCTTAGAGTTCGCCGCATCTGCTGAATTTGTCAGGAAGCTTCCTCAAGGGTTGGATACACTCATTGGAGACAGAGGCATCCGATTGTCGGGTGGAGAAAGACAACGGCTTGTTTTAGCGCGAGCCATATTACGCAAACCTTCCATCTTGATTTTGGATGAGGCGACCAGTTCGTTAGACTCAGAGAATGAGACGAAGATTCAAGAAGCGTTGGATCGGCTTCAAGGCAAGCTGACCATTATTGTCATCGCTCATCGGTTGTCGACAATACGAAATGCTAATCAAGTTATTGTCATGGATCAAGGGACAATCGTTCAAAGTGGCGGATTTAACAAATTAGCGGAAGAAAAAAATGGGCTGTTCGCAAAATTTCTAGGGAATCAATTGACAGACTTGCAAACGACGGCTGCGACGTAAATCTAAATTTAATAATCCGGATCATTGACATGTTCTTTATTAAGAACTACAATTGATATGAAAGACATGTCAGTTAACATTTCACATCTTTAAGGCTTTAATTATTCACGCGTAATAGTTCACTATAAAGAACGGATGAGATCCCAGAAGTAGGCTCTGGAATATTTATATGATCTAGGGGGCAATATCCTTGAATAATAAAAGCACCAGAATTCCAAAGATTATCCATTACTGCTGGTTTGGCAAAAACGAGCGGCCAGAAATCGTTAAAAAGTGCATAGCCAGTTGGCATAACCATTTAACTGACTATCAATTCATAGAGTGGAATGAAAGCAACTTTGATGTCAACAGAAATATCTATGTGAAGCAAGCTTATGAAGCAGGTAAATTTGCATTCGTTAGCGACTATGCGAGGGTGTTTGCACTATATCACTTCGGCGGCATTTACTTAGACACTGATGTTGAAGTATTCAAATCCTTTGACGACCTACTGCATCATGAGTCATTCTGGGGATTTGAGCAGGAGAATTTTATTGCAACGAGTACGATCGGGGCGGCGAAAGAAAATAAGCTGATCAAAGTCTTTATGGATTCCTATCAGCATAAGAACTTCATTCGGGAAGATGGCTCCTTTGATTCATTAACCAACGTTGCCTTGATAACGAGGATGTTAGGAGACTGGGGAGTTAAGCCTAATGGCCTCTATCAAGAGATAAGCGGGGTTGGGACTTTTTATCCCCAAACGTATTTTTCCCCCTATGATTACATTAACTGCAGAACATTTATGTCCAATAATACTTATGCCATGCATCATTTTTATAAAAGCTGGTTGCCGCCTAAAGCACGGTTTAAAGGTCAGATGAAATGGATGCTGGCCAAAGTAATTGGTGGCAACAATATCGCAAGAATGAGGGAAGCTCTCAGGAGGATCCAATGAAGAATATATTAATTGCATCCTTCGATATGGAAGTAGGGGGAGTAGAGAGAAGTCTGGTCAGCATGCTTGATCAGTTTGATTATAACTCGCATGAGATTGATTTAATGCTCTACAAACATCAAGGTGAGTTTATGAATTTAATTAATGATAAAACTAATTTATTAAGTGAAGTCCCGCAGTACACCACTTTTAGAAAGTCAATTGGAGAGACCTTTCAAGATAAGCATTACACGATCGGCATATCAAGAGTCCTATCCAAGTTACATGCGGAGATGTTTAGACGAATCAGACGGGTGGCCGAGCCGGGATATTATCAAATGCAATTGATGTGGAAATATGCACTGCCCTATTTACCTCAAGTTGAGAAAGAATATGACGTGGCAATCAGTTATTTATGGCCTCATTATTTTATAGCCCATAAAATTAAGGCAAAGAAGAAGATAGCCTGGATTCATACCGATTACTCCAATGTAGAAACAAACGTACAGATGGATCTGGAAATGTGGAGAGAATTTGATCACATTGTAGCCGTCTCGGATGCATGTAAGGAGTCGTTTTTATCCAAATATGGGGAATTAGAAAATAAGGTCATCGTTATAGAAAACATTACCTCTCCAGACTTTATTAAAGTTATGGCTGATAAAGAATCAGCTGAACCTATGATGAATGATCCAAGATTTAAATTAATGACCGTAGCTAGACTATCCCATGCCAAAGGGATTGATAATGCTGTTAAGGCTTTAAAGCTTTTAAAAGATAGAGGTTACAAGGATATTGCATGGTACGTTGTTGGCTACGGCGGGGATGAGGTAGCGATAAGGGAGTTAATTGAAAGTAATGGATTAGAGGACCAATTTTTCCTATTAGGCAAGAAAACAAATCCTTACCCGTACATAAAAGCTTGTGATCTGTATGTTCAGCCATCCAGGTATGAAGGAAAGGCAGTCACCGTAACGGAAGCGAAAATTTTAGGTAAGCCTATCTTGATTACGAATTATGCTACCGCGAAGAGTCAGATTGAAGATGGTATTGATGGGGTTATCTGTGATCTTAATATAGAAGGAATAGCAGCTGGAATAGAGCGGCTCTACAAAAAATATGAGCTAAGAAACAAATTAATCAACCATATTACGAATCAAGACTACAGTAACACGTACGAATTAGAAAAGCTGTATGGGGTGATGTAGACATGAATATTAAAGTAAGTGTAATCATCCCCGTCTATAACGCTGAAAATTATTTGAATCATTGCTTGGATTCTCTTATTGGTCAGTCCTTACAGGAGTGTGAGTTTATTTTTGTTAATGATGGATCCAGAGATCAAAGCGGTCACATGATTGAAAACTATGCGAAGCATGATCCAAGAATAAAACTGTTTCATCAAGAGAATAAAGGTGTAAGTATGGCTCGAAATAAGGGGCTAGAGGAAGCTGCCGGTGAATATATCGGATTTGTTGACGCAGATGATTTTATTGAAGAGGACATGTATGCGACATTGTATAGCGCAGCTCGTGAAGGTGGCTATGATGTCGTTATTTCGAATTTTGAAAGTGAGATTGAGGGGCGGAAGGTTACAACCAGGTATCCTTTCCCAACCAATACCATGCTTCCAAGGGAATATATTGAGCAGAACATAATACCTTTCTTCTTGCAGTCTGATCAATTAAATACAGCATGCAACAAGCTTTATAAACGCCAAGCAATCATTGACTTCCAAGCAAAGTTTCCGGAGAAAGTTGCATTAGGTGAGGATGGCATGTTTAATATGCAATTTTTTAGCCGTGCCGGCAGTGCGATGTATATTGACTATACAGGTTATCATTACCGTGAAGTAGCGGGAAGTGCGACTAGAAACATTTTGGAAAAGGACTATTTCAAAAGAGCATTGGAAGTGTACACACTCGCCATGCCAGAAGCGCTTTTGAGAGGTGTGAATCCATTAAGGCATAAGCAACTAAAATCGATCAAATTAATTCATAGTGTAATGTCTTATGTTTATGTATATCTAAATGCATCAAACGAGTTAAATTTCAGCAAAAGACTCGGCTATGTGAGTGATATGATAAATAACCCTTATGTAAGAGAAGCCTTGCCATTTTACTACAAGGAAGTCTACGGGACTTTAAGTAGGTATGAAAAGTTTGTCGTGAATATGATTCGAAGGAAATCGACCATAGGATTATACTGCGCCACGACTTACAGCCGAATAAGAAATAAATCGAGTTAAGGAGATCAGAACATGAAAATTATGATGTTTGCTCATGATGGCAGTTTGAATAGAGGTTGTGAGGCAATTGTTCGCGCTTCGACTAGTATTATTAAAGAGAAGATGACAGGAGCCAAAGTATTTTTAGCCTCGGGGAAACCGGAGACGGATCGTATCATTTCCAAAATAGATGGGATTTATGACGGATCACCTCTTGCTATTAAGAGATATTCGTATGACTGGCTTCTCTCATCAGTTAACGTAAAGCTTTTTAACAATGAATCGTATGCACTTGGAAAAATACACAATAACATTGTTAAGCATATTCCTCAAATGGATATTTGCCTTTCCATTGGTGGGGATAATTATTGTTATGGTGAACAACCTGGCTGGTATGAAATTAACAAAAGAGTAAAAGCACAAGGCAAAAAGCTAGTCTTATGGGGATGTTCGATAGGTCATGAAGATATGTCAGACCGGAAATTAGAAGACTTAAAGTTGTTTGATCTCATTCTTGCTAGAGAAACGTTGACATATCAAATGTTAAAAAGCAAGGGTTTGAATAACGTCAAATTATGTGCAGACGCCGCTTTCACAATGGAGAAGGAAGAGCTGGATCTGCCTAGTGGGTGGCAATCTGGAAACACTGTCGGTCTTAACTTTAGTCCTTTGGTGTGGAAGAAAAACGAAAAATCTCAAACGGCAGTCAGAGACCTCATTACCCATATCCTAAAAACAACTGATATGACCATAGCTCTTACTCCTCATGTAATTGAAAATGGAAATAATGATCATGAAATTCTTCAGAAGTACTATGAGGAGTTTCAGCATACCGGCCGGGTGATTTTATTGCCGAGTCATCTAAATGCCATTCAGTACAAGGGTTATATATCAAGAATGAGATTTTTTATTGGAGCTAGAACACATGCAACAATAGCGGCTTATTCCAACTTTGTACCAACGATGGTTCTAGGATACAGCGTGAAGTCGAAGGGCATTGCCAAGGATATTTTTGGAGAAGAAAAGTTGGTCTTAGGCATCGAAGAAATCTCAAATAGCCTACGTTTAATTTCTAAATTCGATGAGATGGTTAGAGAAGAAGAAACAATCAGAGAGACTCTGCAAGTGTCTATTCCTCGTATCAAACAAATGTCCTATAAAGCTGTTGAGTATTTAGATCAATTAGTTCAATGAGATTGAGGTGTGTATGATGAAGAAAAAAATACTTTTTGTCATACCCAGCTTAGCGGCCGGTGGTGGGGAAAAAAGTCTAGTCAATTTATTGTATCAAATTGACTATGATCTCTATGAGGTGGATTTACTCTTATTCAGCCGCAAAGGCGCTTTCTTAAACACTATACCAGGTCAAGTGAACATACTAGATGTTTCTCCCCTTCGAAGTGTGTTTGCAGGTCAGTTAATGACAGCATTGAAGACTTTTCTTGTAAATGGTCAAATGATCCTAGCGTATTCTAGGCTAATGTTTACAATGAAGAACAGATTAATTAGGAACGCAGCTGCCTCAGAGCAATACACATGGAAATATCAGAGAACATCCTTTGATGCAGTAGAAACGAATTACGATGTTGCAATTGGTTATTTAGAGAAATCATCAATTTATTTTATTGTGGATAAGGTAATTTCGAAAAAAAAGATTGGCTGGATCCATACAAATTATTCGGATTCGGGAATGGATTCTGATTTCGACAAACCTTATTTTAAGCAATTGGATCATCTCGTAACGGTCTCTGAAGAATGTGCCAAGGCACTTCAAGAAAACTTTGAACAACTTAAGAATAAAATTAAAGTAATCTATAACATTGTTTCTCCTAAAATCATTAGACATGAGTCTGGCCGCGAACTTGACAGTAATTTCACTTATGATTTGAACTTCACAAATATTATTACGGTGGCGAGATTAAGCAGAGAAAAAGGAATAGATCTTGCAATCAAGGCATGTGAGATATTAGTTGCTCAAGGATATAACGTCAGATGGTATGTATTAGGTGAGGGTAGTGAAAGAGAAAAACTTGAGAAATTGATTGAAGATATTGGCTTACAAAAACACTTTATCTTGGTAGGGATTAAGGAAAATCCGTATCCATATATAAAAGGTGCAGATATTTATGTTCAGCCTTCCAGATATGAAGGTAAATCCATAGCTGTTGATGAAGCAAAAATACTTCAAAAACCTACGATAGTAACGAATTATGATACCGCTAAGGACCAGATAACAGATGGTATCAATGGATTGATTGTTGAAACTACGGAACAGGGTATTGCAAGTGGAATTGAAGCATGTATGAATGATACACAATTAAGAGAGTCCTTTATTAGGAATCTTGCTTTAGAAAAATTGGGGACTGAGGAAGAAATAAATAAGTTATACGAAATTTTTTGTTAGGGTGGTTTCTAGTGAAGAAAAAGATATTATTCGTGATGAATAACTTAAACTGCGGCGGGGCTGAAAAGGCTCTCATCTCACTATTGGACACTATAGACTATACGATGTATGATGTCGACTTGTTATTAATGAAACACGAAGGTTTGTTTCTAAACAAAATTCCGGGCAACGTTAATTTATTAGAAGAACCAACCGAGTATAAGTACTTTGATATGTCAGTAAAATTAGCACTCGTTGATTGCATAAAAAAAGGGAGACTAGATATTGCAATAGCTAGATTGCTTGCTGGCATCATTATTAGAACTGAAAAAAACCGAGTTCGATGTGAACAAAGAGTTTGGAAGTATATATCGAAATCGTTAAAACATATAAATAAAAATTATGACATTGCGGTTGGATATCTTGAAAAAACACCCATCTATTTCTGCGTTGATAAAGTAAATGCATTTAAAAAGATAGGTTTCATCCATAATGATTATGACAAGTTAGGCATGGATCCATTACTCGATAGACCTTATTTTGAAAAATTGGAGAACGTGGTAACAGTCTCGGAAGAATGTGGGAATATACTGAAGAATAGGTTTCCTATGTACAACGAGAAGGTGAAAGTCATGCATAACATTGTATCTCCATCGACGATCAATAAGATGTCGTTAGAGGAACGTGTTCTTATTGAAGATGAAATCAAGATTGTTTCTGTTGGAAGGTTAAACCACCAAAAGGGTTTTGAATTAGCTATAGAAACATGCAAAGAACTTGTCCAAACGGGATACTCAATAAAGTGGTACATCATTGGTGAGGGAGAAGACAGAGAGAAGCTGGAAAGAATGATCAGTCTGAATAGTCTTCAAGAAACCTTTATACTCATGGGGATAAAGGAGAATCCGTATCCGTATATTAGAGAGGCAGATATCTATGTTCAGCCGTCCCGATTCGAAGGCAAATCCATTGCGATAGACGAGGCAAAGATACTTAAGAAACCTATTGTATTAACGAATTTTAGTACAGCTAAAGATCAAATAACAAACAATGAAAATGGTCTGATCGTAGACATGAACTCGAAAGCATTATATCAAGGGATTGCTTCTTTGATAGACAATTCTGCACTTAGAGAACGGTTTTCACTTCGTTTATCCAATGAGAATTTAGGAACGGAGTCTGAAATAAACAAACTTTACGAAATGTTTCAGTAATCATAGAAGGGACAGATCATGTGATTATTCAACTAATTGGTATCGCATTGCTTGTTTTCATTGGAATTATTATAGTCATTGATGTATTTCCTATATTTAGAGACTGGTTAAGTCGAATACATATTGGAAGATATCAAGATAAGCAGATTTGGAATAAATCTATTACTAATTTGGGCCTCAAGTGGCTTAATACAACTCCAAAGATCAAGGTGACTGATAATACGAGATTAGTAGTCATTGACATGCTGAAAGGAAATTATACGAAAAACGCCATTCAGCATTGGCAAGAGGCGTCATTACTATTAGGGTTATCAGAATATCTAATGAATCATGACGATAAAGAAGTACAAAATGAGCTTAGGAAATTCCTAAACTCGAAATTTGATAGTCAAGGCCAGTGGATTAATAAGCCTGTGCATGTGGATGGGGCAATATTAGCTTATGCTGTAATGAAATTAGATTTTATTGAGATCGACCGTTATAAACAAGCATTTGATTACACTTGGCAAATGATTAAAGATCATGTAGGACACGATGGAACCGTGGCATATCGTAAGTTCATGAAAGGATATCGATATGTGGATACGATAGGGTTTATCTGCCCTTTTTTAGTGTCTTATGGATTAAGGTATTCTATGGATGAATGCGTAGATTTAGCTATAAAGCAAATTAGAGCCTATGATGAGCAGGGGATGCTGAAAGGACACCATATTCCAAGTCATGCCTATCAAGTTGATCAAAAATTACCACTTGGACTGTATGGGTGGGGTAGGGGACTAGGATGGTATGCAATTGGCCTTATTGATGCATGGAACGAATTGCCTGCTGCACATAAATATAAGCCTATATTAGAGGAAAGTGTAAAAAGGTTTGCTAAGGCTGCAATAACATTCCAGCAAGATCAGGGTAGTTGGAACTGGACTGTAACCAGAAGGGAAAGCAGGCCGGATTCATCTACTACAGCAACATTGGGCTGGTTCATGTTAAATGCTTCGCGGATAACAGACATATCGGAAGATTGTTTAAATAGTGCGAATAAAGCTACCAACTATTTGATGAAGGTTACAAGAAGGAATGGAGCAGTCGATTTCTCTCAAGGAGATACGAAAGATATTGGCGTATATTCGATGTTGTTTAATATACTTCCTTTTACTCAAGGATTCTGTATTAGAATGATGAACTCCCAAATAAGCTACAAGGTAGTGTGAATAAGATGATGAGAAAAGTTTTTAACTTCTTTCGGGCTAGGCTTAAAAAGTATATTTTAGAGGAAATTTGGTTAGAGGATTACATAAAAATGGGGATGAAAATCGGTCAGAATTGTTCCATTCAACCTGGAGTAATCTTTGATTACTCACACTGTTGGTTAATTAAAATTGGAAACAATGTGACTATTGCTCCTCAAGCCTACCTGCTTGCACATGATGCTAGCACTAAAAGTATAACTAATTATACGAAGTTAGGAAGTATTACAATTGAAGATAATGTATTCATTGGTGCAAGAGCTCTCATTATGCCTGGAGTTAGAATCGGTATGAATTCAATAATAGGTGCAGGGAGCATTGTAACTAAATCAATACCATCTGATAGTGTTGCAGTTGGAAACCCTGCAAAAGTAGTTGCTACGGTTCAAGAGTATTTAAATAAAACCAACCATTTAATAGAAAAAAGCCATACGTATGATCATAGTTACACGATTAAAGGAAAGATTTCCGCTAATAATAAGGATAAAATGTATCAAGAATTAATGAACGAGATGGGATTTGTAGTATGAGAACAAAAAATTCTATTATCAATATTTCTTTTGGACTAGGTAATCAGCTTATTATTACGTTCTTGAGTTTCTTTTCCCGAACAGTTTTTATTCATACGCTCGGAGTGGAATACTTAGGCATTAACGGGCTATTTACAAACATCTTAGCGATGCTTTCGTTAGCTGAGGCCGGGATTGGTTCAAGCATTATTTATAATCTTTATAAGCCTGTCGCGGATAATGATAAAGAAAAGATCATATTGCTTATGAAATTATATAAAAAGGCGTATCTAGCCATAGCATTAATTGTCTTAATGTTAGGGCTATCTATAATGCCTTTCCTTTCGTATTTTGTAAAAGATACAAAGGTTGAGCATATTCATCTGATCTATCTTATTTTTTTAGTGAATACGGTTACACCTTATTTATTCCAACATAAAAATTCTTTCCTGAATGTGAATCAAAAAGGATATATTGTGACAGGATTGTTTTCAATATCATCCATTCTATCCATGTGTTTAAAAATTGGCATTCTTTATGCGACTCAAAATTTTCTATTGTATTTAATTATTGATAGTATCATAACAATTATAAACAATGTTATTTTATCGATCATTGCTAATAAGTTATTCCCGTTTTTAAAGGAGAAAATAGCAAAGAACATCGATGCTTTGACCAAGAGTAAACTGATCAAAAATATAAAGGCAATTATCTTGCAAAACATTGGTTCCTACCTAGTATTTGGTACTGATAATATTATTATTTCTTATTATGTAAGTGTGGCGGCTGTTGGGTTATACTCCAATTATTACATGCTTATTGAAATTTGCAGAACTTTCATTAATCAAATATTTAATAATATTTATCATAGTGTAGGAAATTTAGTGGCTAAAGAAAGCAAAGAGAAAGTATATTCTGTATATAAGGTTACGATGTTTCTTAATTTCTGGTTATATTCCATGTTTGCAATTATTCTATTTGTAACTCTAGAACCATTTATAACCTTATGGATCGGCCCAGAGTTTCTTATGGATAAATTGATATTAGTTGTATTAGTGGTAACCTTCTATGAAAGAGGAATGAGAAACTCAATCACAACAGTGAAGACAACAGCGGGAATATTTCATGAGGACAGGTATGTTCCATTGTTTCAAGCTGCAGTTAATCTTGTATTCTCTATAATTTTGGTTCAATCCATTGGGATTGCAGGTGTATTTATCGGTACGTTAATAAGTGCAATGATTGTTCCTTTCTGGACGACGCCATATTTTGTATATAAGAAAGTATTCCAAAAGCCATTATTTGAATATTTCATCAGTTATTTTTACTATGCAGGAGTAGGAGTTGGCACTTGCCTGATCACTTACTACGTATCTCATTTTTTTGTTGTAAATACGATTATTACGCTATTGATGAAGGGGCTTACGTGTTTGATCCTGCCTAACTTGATTTACATACTCTTATTTCATAAAAGTGATGAGTTTAAATATTTAATGGGAATAGTCAAAAGTATAATATCTAGATTGCAGCAAAAATTTATGCCTAAAGGTAGAACCGAAACTTACTAACTTACTATTAATGCTGCTGCAATAATGTTCTTAATAAAGAATAATTCGAAATTTAGACTCAATTAATCCACCTAATTATTTCCAAGTTTCTGTATAATAGAAGGAGTAAGTCGCTTTGTGTCGTTTCTATTTCTGCAAAACAGAGGGGGTTATAAATTATCGTAGTTTGTAAATAATGAAAATTAGTTAAACATACTGCAAGGATTCTTAATAACAGTCTTGGGTTTAAGATAATCTCATAAGGAGTGAAATTTTAAAATGCGTAAGGTTGTTTTTATGGCATTGTCAGTTTTTATGCTTTTCTTCTTAACGTGGCCTGGTGCTTCAGAAGCACAGACCACGTTTTCTGTGTCTAATCAGGAGCGTGTGTATGAGCTGGATTTAAAAAAGTGGAATATCTACAATGACAATTCTCATGCGGCTGAAACAACAGACGGAATAAATAATGCACTTATATGGGCTCATGAGCAAGGATATACTGTTTTCAAAGTTCCTGCAGGAACGTATCGCATAGCGAAAGGCACCAATGGACAATGGGATCCGCGCGGACGCATCAATATGGTCAGCGACATGACATTCTGGCTCGACGATAAGGCTGTAATTCAAAAAGAAACAAATGCATACGCAGATTATTCGACATTGTTGGTAAACGTTGGTGTCAAAAATGTAATTATTAAAGGTGGGACATACCGCGGTGACAGAGATACTCATGATTACTCGAGTGGAGGCACTCACGAGAGCGGATATGGGATAATAACAAAAGGTTCTTACAATGTAGTTATCGATGGTGTAAAGGCTCTAAACTTTACAGGAGACGGGCTTTGTGTAGGCGGCGGAAGTGGTACTATGCAGGATTTGTATGCGAAGGATTTTGAAGCTGGAGGAATTGACGACAACGGAAAACTTACATCTGATCAGACCAAAGTCAGAAGCAAGTCGAGTTGGAAACTTACGCATCCTTCGTATGAGTTAACACACGCTGTTATTATCGACAATGCGCAGTATCTTTCAAATCAGTTTGATATTTACTTTTACAAGGCTGATGGTACGTTCTTATCTAAAGCAAAACAACAAAGTCAAGGAGAGTATATTTCTATTCCTCCTGGGAGCGACTCCATAAGGCTTGCTTTTAAAGGGACTATTCAAAAAGGACAATATCTAGAGATATGGAACAGGGTTCAATCGACTAATGTTACTGTTCAGAATTCGGAATCTTCTTTTAACCGCAGACAAGGATTGACCATTAATGGTGGTAAAAATGTTCTGGTACAGGGCAATAGCTTTCATGACATTGGAGGCAAAGACGGTACTGCTCCTATGGCAGGAATCGATGTGGAAGGTGGAGCGGGCGATAACGGCTTTATCAATGAAAACATTACGATCAAAAATAATCAGTTCTATAAAAATAGCAGATACGATGTTATTTTTTACGATGGTCATGATGGGACGCTAGAAGGTAATCAGTTAGCTTCTGTTGGAGCGATTGGCCTAGCAGTGTCAGCCCCGTTTACAGGTGCTACGATCAAAAATAATAATTTTGAAGGTACAAGTATTTATGTAGCTCATGATGTGACGTTTATTGGAAATACGATGACTGATTCGCTAACGCATTTTGAAGGCCCTAATATTAATATTAAAGGGATGACTGTAACAAATACGAACTTTGCCATCAGCAGCTCGGTTCCATTTGGTGTAACAGCTTCAGATGTAGTTATTAATATAACAAAAAAGACTGCAAATGCAGGTTTATCGATATGGCAAAATCCCGTTCATCTAACTAACATTACAATCAACGGAGCACCCTCATTAAGGTCGGTTTCAGGTGGTAAGGTTGAAGGGAACATTATTGATAATCTAATCGTTAATGATTACAATTCAACATACGGATTGGATTTACCACCGGGGACTTACAATAATTGTGTATTTAAAGGGCCTAATGATGGGGGGAAAGCAGTACCAAGTGTTGGGCAGTCTGGAGAATATGTATTCAATAATTGCTCATTCACTGGATATGGCGGACTCAGTGCTGGGAACCCGAACTTGGATCTTACAGTTAAGAATTCAACATTTTTTACAACTGGAAATACAGCTGCCATTTCTGTAGATTCAGCTAAAAAGGTTACAATTGAAAATAACGTGATTGTTGCAAGTGGTATCACAACAAAAACAACAGAAATTATTAAAATGAATGATTACTGGCAAAAAGACAAGCCATACGATATTTTATCGGCATCGATTAGAAGTAATAAAATTACCTCCAATATTGAAGCGATTGGGATATCTACAATATATGCTGGAATTGGTGCGCCTGCATTCACGATTGACGGTAATATTTTGGAAAATGCTAATTTTAGTCTGAAAGCCAACGATATCAAGGATGATAATTAAGCAAATATTAATCAGAAAAGGGAAGATGGGTATTTCCTAATCTTCCCCTTTTCTGATTGCAATTAGAGGCTAACGTTATCGATCATTCTAGTATTCGAGTTCGTGTCAGCTGTTACATTTTTGAAAATGCATCTTGCAATTGTCATGGATTTATCACGTGTTAACCAATGTAAATTAATTTTTGTATCTTCAAGATAGCTGGTACTGATGACAGCCATGTTGACATTATCTGCTTTACCAATACTTGAGGTGATAAAAGTGCTGCGATTGTTTGTTACATTTCCATTAAAGTTTATTCCTACATTCTGAAATGTACAGTTATCGACAACTAATTTTCTTGTATAGCGCGCATCATTCGTTCCCAGAGAAATATCTCCACCAAGAATTCCGGTTTTACTTCTGGTAAAGGAACTATTGATTAAATTACACCCTTCAAAGTTAGCTCCACCTTCAATAAGGGTAATTCCATCTATCTGTATGGGTCTACCTACGTAATTAGCAAGGGGGCGAATATCAATTTCATAGTTTTTAACAGTAACATTTCTAATGAGTCCACCTGTCAGAATCAGTTGGAAATTGGGGGATAACGTATTGTCGTTTCTCCAATCCCGTTCCACAACAATATCAGAGATATAACATCTACCGTAATTAAATCTGCTTATGTTGAACCCAGTTATCCCACTGTCTGTTATCGCCACAGGAGTACCGTTTAGTGTTTCTGATACTTGAAAACTATTTGTTTTTACATTTACAGTGTAATAGAGTTTATCCACACTGATGCCAGTAGGGACTTTGCCAACCCATTGTTCAAAAGAGATTTTTGCACCATTTCCCATTCCGTGCGGCGAGCTATAAGTGAATGTGCTTGTAGGAACATCGACAGTTGGAGTACCCAAATATCCATATATACTTGAGCCATAGAACAAGCCATTTTTTATCTGACAATTTGAAATTACTGCTCCTGTAATATCAGCAATTTTAATATTGCCATTGTAACAAATAGCGCCATTTACAAAATTGTCGCCTTTGACGACAAGTTCACAATTGATTATTGTATTGTTGAGGTATTTTACGTACATGTTGTTCGGGTATGAACTGATTCCGCCAACATTGTAACCCTCAAAAGTGTTATTCTCTAGAACTACATTGATACCGTCCGCATTCACAAAGTGCCCGCGGCTATTATTAGATATATAGTTGTCTCTAATATAAATTCTAGTGTTGAGTTCTAAACCAGTTTGATTAAGCTCGGGTCGCCATGTTGGTATGTTTGTTTCTGACCACATGGACTCGATGTCGATGCCAAACATGGGGGCGGTTCCATCTTCAGTTACGCCATCATCAGCTTTACCGATATGATGAATTTTATTGTTCATAATCGTTACATCAGTTGAGCCGGCATTAGAAATTCCCTGTCTTCTGCAGTGATTGAGATCACAATCATGAATATAGATATTGGATCCCATTTGTTCTTGGGTGTAATCAGTCGGGTTAAGTTTGTATTCTAGCCAGGAAGTAAAGATTGCATCTCCAGTGCAATTACTAATATCTACATGATCGATTTCAATATTGTTAGAGCCGGCAAGTTCAATGGCGTGTCCCCATTCATGCGTGTAGTTTTGGGAATCAACTTTTGCAGTAATTTGTGCAATCTGTGCGTCACTTAGCGGGCTTGAAGTAATGTCGATGGCGAATATCATTTTGTTAGCATACTCAATTTCTGCAAACCACCCACGTCCTGTTGGAGCTGCGGGTGCGAATTGTCCGTTTGTTCTGGACCCAACTAACGTACTATTGGATACCGTATCTTTGTATTGATAGAAGCTATACCCTGAGGCTGTTACTCCACTGATACTCCAAAGCCTGAAGGCTTTTAATAACCCGGGATTACTATACCTGTCCACGATTTCGCTGCGGATGAAGTTAGTATTATTGTTTAGCGAGCCGTCGGCATTAACTCCTCCTCTTACAAACTTTACGCCTAGTTGGTAGATATGTGTTTTCTTGTCACCCACAATGGTTCCACCAGAAATCCTTCCATTTGTTACACCCTTTAAACTGAAGATCCTGTACCAAGGTGATGAATTCGTTTCCAATTGTAAAATACAACCATCAGTCATCTCGAAGTGCATATTGCTTTGCATTAGAATGCATGTGAAGGAGGTGCTATCAATTCTTAATGTATAAGTACCATTTGGCAATATGCAATGAGTTATATTTTGGGATTTTGCCCAACTAAGTGCGTCGTTAATACCCTTTGTTGTAGCGGCGGGTTCAGTGCCATCATTTTTAATGTTCCACCTATTTAAATCAATGAGAAATGGATTAGAAACAGCGCCACTTGTAGTAGGTTGCTTTGGAATCCAACTGGATTGCGAACTGTCATAAGACAGCACATCATTGTTAGCAGGGAGATTGTCCGTTAAATTAATGTCATCAAGGTCACCAAGATTAGCTTTTATCACCCACATTCACCTCGTTCTATTTTTCTAGTAGTGTATGATTTACCAGATGAAATAGTTCCAATTTAGAGTCACAATGGGCTGAACCGTTGAATATATTCCGCATTGACATGTTCTTTATTAAGAACTACAATATGTTGATCACAGGGTATCTAAACTCTCAACGTAGTATGAAATATTAAATAGAAGAGGTGAAAATGTGAATAACCTTTATAATAATTTCTTAAAGGCTAATAACTTATTAGAGGGAAGAGTATCTATTTATTTGGATTTTTTACGGGGGCTAGCTGCTATTCTAGTATTGATGGAACATCTAGCATCGAGACTTTTTCTAGGCTATGGATATTTACAGAATCCAACCGCAATTATTAAATTATTGTATCTTCTGAACTTGCTTGGAGGACCATCAGTTATAGTTTTTTTTGTTCTTAGTGGCTTGTTTATATCGAGATCCGTTCTAAAATCAATCATTGATAATAAATGGTCTTGGAAAACATACCTTGTGAATCGACTTTCAAGACTATATGTAGTATTAATTCCAGCTTTATGTTTAACAGTTATCGCTGATAAATTAGCTAGTCATTTTTTTGATTATAATAGGTACATTGATAATTACGCCAATATTAAGGAGTTTATTGGGAATCTATTCTATCTGCAAAATATTTATGTCGGTAGTTATGGGTCAAACGGGCCATTATGGAGTCTGAGTTATGAGTTTTGGTATTACATGCTGTTTCCTATTATTATTTTGCTATTACGGAATCAGAAGAAAATCTTGAAAGTTGTGTACCTTTTCATTGCTGTAGCTATCCTATTTCTGATTGGGCAACGAATAAGTTATTATTTCTTAATATGGTTAGTGGGAATGCTTGTGTTACTTCTTCCAGCTAATTCAAGAGTAAAAAATAGATTTATGATGACCGCGTCATTCTTGCTTGTTTGTTTGGCTATGTTCATTAGACCACTGGTAAACAACGGAAGGTTATTTGTTAATCACGATACAAACAACTTATTTATTGTAGATCTTTTTATAGGGCTATCTCTAGGCCTGCTAATTTACATAGGTATACATGGTGCTGCAAAGGAAACAAGACCAGAAAGTAAAAATAAATGGTTTGAAAAAACCTCAAAGTTGGTAGCCAGTTTTTCATTTAGTCTTTATTTAATTCATTATCCCATTATTAATCTTGTTTATTACTGGGCAGCTAAAAATGGTTTTAAAGGATTACAACCTAACTTATTATCTGTACTAATCGAAATATTGATCGTAGCCTTAATGTGCACAATTGCTTTCATTTTTTCAAGAATAACTGAAGTACGAACTAATGTTGTAAGAGCTATAACTATGAATATTTTAGAAAGATTTAGTTATCATGATCAAAAAACAAAAGTGACGAAAATGGAAAACAATCTATTTAAATAAGATATCTTCAAGCTTCGAGTTATTCGGAGCTATGTAGGTGGTCTCAGAATATTTTTCGTTGACACGTTCTTTATAAAGAACTACAATTGAGCTAAGAGAAATGGCAATCTTTTATAAGCGTTTAATTTTACATATTAGTTCTTTATAAAGAACATATGGCGATTATTATGTTCTTTATAAAATCCATTGGGATTAGGCAAAACTTTTTGTTCTTTATATGGAACGATAATCTAATTGTAATCGATCAGATGCCACACAAGTAGCTAACATTAAACTTACTTCGGTGATGCCTCCTAACCGTTATCAACGGAGGCACTCGGCCATGCTGTGGGTTGAATCGACCTTAGACGCGAGTCGTCAAAAGTGTGGTGCGAGGTGGGGTTAGATGCCCTAATAAGATTAAAGGATTTAATTATATGGTCTTTTTTACAAAGGCCTTATACTTAAGAACTTTAGTGAGAGGGTGCATTCATTTGTCATATCGACAAAGATTATCTTTATTAGTCTTCATTGACTCCTTTATCGTTATCACCTCCATTTTCTTTAGCCGTTTTTTATTGAGTGCAAGTCTAGACGTAATCACGTTGCCTTTGATTGTTAGCTCCATTACCTTATTACTTAGTCATCATATATTTTCTTTCGTGTATAAGCTTTATAAGAAAGCTTGGGAACATGCGAGCATTGGGGAACTCATTTTTATTATAAAAGCTACTACCTATTCGTTAATTACCGTCGCTTGCGTTCAGCAGTTAATCATTCATGATATTTACTTCCGGTTACTTGCGGTGACATGGATGCTGCATATGATTCTTATCGGAGGTTCTCGTTTCTGTTGGCGAATCATTCGGAATACATATATCAAGAAGTCAGTCGTTAAGAAAAGAACACTGATTGTGGGCGCTGGGTCAGCTGGAACCATGGTGGTCAGACAGTTGATCAAAAACAATGATACCGAAATGTTTCCTGTAGGCTTCATTGATGATAATGCGAAAATTCACAATCTTGATATTTTAGGGATTCCTGTTATTGGGGGAATTGATCAAATAGAACAAGCCGTTAAAGAGCTAAATATCGATAACATCATCATTGCAATCCCATCCCTCAGCAAAAAAGATTTAAACCTTATTTTCCAGGAATGCACAAAAACCTACGCGAAGACGCAAACTCTCCCTAAGTTAGAAGATCTGGTATCCGGAAAACTTTCGGTAAATCACTTTATGGATGTGCAGGTAGAAGACTTATTAGGCAGAGATCCTATCGATTTGGATATAGATAGTATTTCAGGATATGTCACGAATAAAGTGGTATTGGTAACCGGCGCCGGTGGTTCGATTGGTTCTGAGATTTGCCGTCAGGTCGCGAAGTTTACTCCTCAGAAGCTGGTTCTGTTAGGCCATGGTGAAAACAGTATTTATTCCATCGAAATGGAATTAAAGGATTTATACGAGTCTACATCCATAGAGCTCCTTACGGAAATTGCAGATATCCAAGATGTTAAGAAGATGATGTCGATCATGAACAAATATCATCCGGATGTCGTTTATCACGCCGCTGCTCATAAACATGTGCCTTTAATGGAAAGAAACCCTGAAGAGGCATTTAAAAACAATGTGATAGGTACGATGAATGTAGCCATAGCGGCAAGCCAAAGTGCAGTAGATACGTTCGTTATGATCTCTACGGATAAAGCTGTGAATCCAACCAGTGTCATGGGCGCCACCAAAAGAATGGCCGAAATGATTATTCAGGATATGGATCGAAACAGTAACACGAAGTTCGTGGCGGTTCGTTTCGGCAACGTGCTGGGAAGTCGTGGCAGCGTCATTCCTCGTTTTAAACAGCAGATTGTAAAAGGTGGTCCCGTCTCCGTCACTCATCCTGATATGATCCGCTACTTTATGACGATTCCAGAAGCCTCCCGGTTAGTCATTCAAGCAGGTGCGTTAGCCAGAGGCGGGGAGATATTTGTCCTTGATATGGGAGAACCCGTGAAAATTGTTGATTTGGCGAAAAACCTGATCAAGCTTTCAGGAAACTCGCTAGAAGATATAGGGATTGAATTTACGGGTATGAGGCCAGGCGAAAAGCTGTTTGAAGAGTTGTTAAATAGCGATGAAATCAATGAAAAACAGGTCTATCCGAAGATTTATATCGGGAAAACATCGGAATTGTATATGGAAGAGATAAAAGAAATGATATCCACATACACCACACTAGATAAAGAGAATCTAAGAACTCAATTATTGAATCTAGCCAATAGTCATGTCATACCAATTCCAAAAAAATTAATCTCAATTGTTTAAAGAGGAGTTTTAATCCATGAAAGTACGTAAAGCCATTATTCCAGCAGCCGGTTTGGGCACAAGATTCTTGCCTGCAACGAAGGCTATGCCTAAAGAAATGCTTCCCATTGTCGACAAGCCGACCATTCAGTATATCGTGGAAGAAGCAGTGGAATCCGGAATTGAAGATATCATTATTGTGACGGGTAAAGGGAAAAGAGCGATTGAAGATCACTTTGACAATTCCTTTGAACTTGAACAAAATTTATTTGAAAAACAAAAGTTTGACTTATTGACCGAAGTCCAGAAGTCGTCCAAAGTAGATATTCATTATATCCGCCAAAAAGAGCCTAGAGGACTGGGACACGCGATCTGGTGTGCACGAAAGTTCATAGGCGACGAACCATTCGCTGTGTTGTTAGGAGATGACATTGTTCGTGCAGATAAGCCGTGTCTGAAGCAAATGATGGATCAATATGAGTATCGCCATTCCTCCATCATTGGTGTCAAGCACGTTTCTGACGATGAAGTATCCCGCTATGGCATTGTGGATGGAAGACAAATTGAAAAGCAGTTATTTAGCATCAATCATTTGGTGGAGAAACCTAAGAAAGAAGAAGCTCCGTCTAATCTTGCCATCATGGGGCGTTATATTTTGACAGCACGAATTTTCGATATTTTGAATGACCAAAAGCCAGGCGCCGGAGGGGAAATACAGCTTACGGATGCCATTGAGGCGTTAAATGCCCTCGAATCGGTTTATGCTTATGAATTTGAAGGTGAACGGTTCGATGTGGGTGAGAAATTGGGATTTATACAAACCACAATCAATTACGCCTTGCAACGTGAGGATTTAAGATTCGATTTACTCAAATATCTTTCTTCCGTTCTGGAGAAAGAATTAATTAAGTAGGGGATACAGATGTCTAAAAAAGTGCTGTTATGCGCCACTGTTGATTATCATTTTAAAGCATTTCATTTACCTTACATGAAGTGGTTTAAGGAGCAGGGGTGGGAGGTCCATGTTGCCGCTAACGGTGATATGGACCTTCCTTATGTGGATACAAAGTTTAATATTGCCATCCAGAGGTCCCCTTTTAAATTAAAAAACCTTAAAGCCTATGGAGAATTAAAGTCACTCATAGATGAAAATAAGTATGACATCATTCACTGCCATACGCCAATGGGTGGTGTGCTCGCACGTTTAGCAGCGCGGGAAGCACGCAAGAGTGGGACGAAAGTGATTTACACCGCTCATGGGTTTCACTTTTGCAAGGGGGCTTCACGCCTGAGCTGGACGGTCTATTATCCACTTGAAAAAATTCTTTCTTATTTGACGGATTGTCTCATAACGATTAATGAAGAAGATTATCAATTGGCCGTTGACCGCCGTTTCCGAGCAGGCCGAATAGAACATGTGCACGGTGTAGGCGTAGATACTGTTCGATTCCATCCCATAAATGATTTACATAAGTATGAGTTGAAAGCAAGGGCTGGTTACAATTCCGAGGACATTCTCCTATTTTATGCCGCAGAGTTTAATCAAAACAAGAATCAGCAAATGCTTATTCAGGCTTTATCCTTGATTAAGGATGATGTCCCGAATACCAAATTGTTGCTTGCAGGGGAGGGGCCGCTGCAAGAGCAGTGCCGTAATCTTGCTAGAGAGTTAGGTGTGGAACATCAAATTGATTTTCTGGGCTATCGAGATGATATTCACCTCATACTGCCAATGTGCGATGTTGCCGTTGCATCAAGTCTGCGTGAAGGGCTGCCTGTAAATATGATGGAAGCTATGGCTTGCGCTCTCCCAGTAGTTGCTAGCAGCAATAGAGGGCATAGAGAGCTGGTACATAATGATAACAATGGCTGGATTGTAGAGCCCAATGACTATGAGGCAATGGCAATGAGAATCAAGCAGTTAGCTCAGAATAAAGATCTTCGATCAAAGTTAGGCGAGCACGGCAGAAATGTTGTTGAGATCAGATATGCCATTCAAACTGTGCTAAATGAAAAAAGAAGTATTTATTCCCTATACATGAACGAAAAGGTGGATGTCATGTGGGCGATCCAATAAGGATTTTGCAAGTCGTCGTCAATATGAATCGAGGCGGAGCGGAGACCCTGCTCATGAATTTATATCGTAATATGGATCGATCCAAGGTTCAATTTGATTTTCTCACCAGTAAACCTGGCGTTTTCGATGCTGAAATCGAAGAAATGGGTGGAAGAATTCATCGTATTCCCTATGTATCGGATATCGGTCATACGAAATATATGCAAGCTTTGGAGCAATTCTTTGAGACACATCCCCAATACCAAATTGTACATGCTCATATGGACAAAATGAGTGGTTTCGTCTTGCGGGCCGCGAAGAAAGCAGGCGCACCTGTCCGGATTGCTCACAGCCATAATACAAGTAGTGAGGGTGGAGTTGCCGCCAGAGCCTACAAATGGGTCGCTGGAACATTTATATCCTCCTGTGCAACTCATTTTGTAGCATGCTCGAATAAAGCGGCAAAATGGTTGTTTGCCAACAAGGTGAATAAAGCGATGATTTTAAAAAATGGGATTGAGAGTGAGAAGTTTGCCTTCTCTCCTGAGGTTAGAGAGCAAGTTAGGCAAGAGCTGGGGCTTTCTTCGGAGAGTTATGTTTTAGGGCATGTAGGAAGGTTTGCCCATCAGAAAAATCATTCGTTTCTTATTGATATTTTCGCAAAGCTGCATCAAGAGAAACCGAATGCTGTCCTTATCTTAGCAGGAGATGGGCCGCTGCGTGCAGAGATCGAAAAGAAAGTAGAAGCTTTGCATCTACAGGATAAGGTAAAGTTCCTTGGCGTACGAAGTGACATTACCCGATTACTTCAAGCTTTTGATATGTTTGTATTTCCCTCTTTACATGAAGGTTTACCTGTTACACTCATTGAAGCGCAGGGGGCTGGTTTGCCTTGCCTCATATCTGATGAGATTACCCAGGAAGTGGATATGGGCATTCAATTGGTGGAGCGGATATCGCTCGAAAACAAGTCGATTTGGATAGAGCGGATAAATAGTGTTATCGCAAGAAATTTACCGAGGCATATCCCGTCGTTCTCTTTATCGAACAATGGATACGACATTAAGATCAGCGCATCTTGGACGGAAGGGTTTTATTTAGGCGTATTGAGGTGATTGGATGAAGAAACTTACTGTGTTTACACCTACATATAATAGAGCTTATTGTCTGCATGTTTGTTACGAGAGCCTTAAGCGACAAACATCCAAAGATTTCGTTTGGCTGATCATAGACGATGGCTCGACGGACAATACGGAACAAGTAGTGGCAGGTTGGATTTCGGAGAATGAGATCCAAATTCGATATCACCGCCAGGAAAATCAAGGGATGCACGGCGCCCATAATACAGCTTACAGGTTAATTGATACAGAGTTAAACGTATGTATTGATTCCGACGATTATATGCCGGATGGTGCTGTGGAACATATCAACGCTTTTTGGGAATTACACGGTAGCGAGCATGTAAGTGGAATCGTTGGACTTGATTCTTTTACAGATGGCCGAATTATCGGCACGAAGTTGCCGGAGAATATAAAGCGTTCAACACTATTTGAGTTATACAGCAAACATGGCGTATCTGGGGATAAAAAGCTGGTTTATCGAACAGCACTTACACGGGAGTATCCTTATCCCATTTTCGAAAATGAAAAATATGTCGGCTTAGCTTATAAGTACTATAAGTTAGATGAGCAATACGAATTGCTTCTTATGAATGAAGTGCTTTGCTGCGTGGAGTATTTACCGGACGGCTCTTCAATGAACATGCTCAAGCAGTACCGCAAGAATCCAAAGGGGTTCGCCTTTTATCGTAAGGAGCTTATGAAGCTGCCGTTCGCTAGTTCACTTTTTAAATTCAGGCAATCTATTCATTATGTGTCCAGCAGCCTGACTTCCGGCAATCGCAATTTCATGAAAGAAACACCTGCGAAACTGCTCACTCTTCTCGCAATTCCCCTTGGTGTCATGCTTTACTGGTATGTTATCAGAAAAACGAGTGTCACATAGTACGCGAAAGGAAATCAAAAATGGCCATCCTATGGGTTAATCTGATTGTCGTCTATATCGCCTCCTATTTTTCAAGGATTTTGGCCAAACCTGTGGCAATTGGTGCTGAAGCTCTAGCAGTGAAGCCTAATAAATGGCTGGCGGCTATCGTTATGGCAACATTCGTAGTAATAGCCGGGCTCCGCAATAATATTGGTGATACTTTCTTTTATATGTATTCTTACAAACTAAATAATTACACGTGGGAACAAGTGAAAGCTGAGAAAGATATAGGCTTCGGTATTTTACAAATGATATTGCAGAAATTCACTGCAGATCCACAGTTGTTAATATTTATCACGGCATTAGTGACTAATGTACTCATTGTCTATGTGCTGTACAAATATTCAAGATTGTTTGATTTAAGCATCTATTTATACATAACCTCAGGACTTTATATTATTTCTATGAACGGAGTAAGGCAATTTTTGGCTTCTGCAATCGTATTCGCTGCTACCAAGTTCCTATTTGAAGGAAGCTGGAAGAAATATTTTCTTGTGGTTGCATTCGCTTCCTTATTTCACGGTAGTGCTCTAATTCTTATACCCATTTACTTCATTGTAAGAAGAAAGGCTTGGACAGCATCAACGATTGTTCTTCTGTCTCTGGCAATGATATTGATTCTAGGATATAGCGTAATATCAGATGCCATATTCTCTGCAATCGCTGATACTCACTATGGCGAGTATAAAGATTTCCAAGAAGGCGGAGCTAACGTTATTAGGGTGGCCATCGGAGCAGTTCCATTGATTTTCGCATACCTGGGGAGAAATAAACTAAGAGAGATATTTCCTTACGGTGACTATGTCGTGAACATGTCTTTGTTGAATTTTGTTGTCATGGCGGTCGCGACACAAAATTGGATTTTTGCCAGGTTTACCATCTATTTTGGATTATACAATATCATTCTCATGTCATGGGTCATTAGCTTATTTGTGAGGAGAGAACGAAAGTTTATCTATTATGCCATTTTAGGTTTCTACCTCATTTATTTTTATTATGAGAACGTGGTTACTTTACATCTCTTTTATCGAAGTGACTACTTAAAATTTTAACTAACAGTCAGGAGGTTCAAAATGCCAATACTTATAACCGGTGGAGCCGGCTATATCGGAAGTCATACTTGTGTAGAGTTACTGAACGCAGGATACGAAATTGTTGTTGTTGATAACTTAAGCAATAGCAGCCTAGAGTCTTTGAAACGAGTAAAAGAACTAACAGGTAAAGTCTTTGCATTTTATCAGATTGATCTGTTAAACCGCCAGGATGTAGAGTTGGTCTTTAAACAAAATAAAATCGAAGCTGTGATTCATTTCGCAGGGTTAAAAGCAGTAGGCGAATCCGTTCGTTTACCACTGCGATATTACCACAACAATATAACGGGCACACTCGTGTTATGTGAACTTATGCAGGAATATGCGGTGAAAAAAATCGTATTCAGTTCGTCGGCTACCGTATATGGCATGTCGGATCAAGTGCCAATTACAGAAAACTTTCCACTAGGTGCAACGAATGCATATGGTCGTACAAAACTGATGATTGAAGAGATCATGCAGGACATGTACGTGTCCGATCCAACATGGAGCATTGCGCTGTTACGCTACTTTAACCCGATTGGGGCTCATAGCAGTGGCAGATTAGGCGAAGATCCAAACGGTACACCGAATAATTTAATGCCTTACATTACCCAAGTGGCAGTAGGAAGATTAAAGGAATTAATGATTTATGGAAATGATTATCCAACTGTAGATGGCACGGGTGTCAGGGATTATATCCACGTCGTCGATTTGGCATGTGGACATGTGAAAGCGTTGGAGAAGGTTATGGCGAGTACAGGGGTAGAGGCATACAACCTTGGTACGGGACAGGGTTATAGTGTTGTGGAAATGGTTTTAGCATTTGAAAGTGCAACCGGGCAGCATATTCCGTATTTGATGACAGATCGGAGACCAGGTGACATAGGCGTCTGTTTTTCGGATCCGAATAAGGCTAAGCGTGAGTTAGGGTGGAGTGCTCAGAGAGGCATTAAAGAGATGTGCCTGGATTCCTGGAGATGGCAAGCCCATAATCCATATGGTTTTCATAAAAAAGAAGAAGAAGAAGAAGTAACGGTATAGCGAGGGCTTACTCATGAGTATGTCGGTACTGACTGAAGGGGGATGAACGTTTGTTCCCTATAAATCGGAAATTTCTTAAAAGAATAAAGACGTTAATTTCCCTTATGAAGAAGGGAATTGCTGCTCAGATTTGGTCGATCAAGGTGTTTAGTTCCGCTGACATGATAACGACGTTGTTAAATGAAACCGAATTAGACATGGATAAACCGTCTATGCAAGCCTCAGACGTAAATGATGTGCCAGCTGAATTTGTAGCAGATCCCTTTATTGTTAAGGATGATTCGAGGTTCTATCTGTTCTTTGAGATCTTTAATAAAGAACTTGAACGTGGGCAAATTGGCGTAGCTATAAGTGCGGATGGGTTGAAATGGGAGTATCAACAAGTCGTGCTAAGTGAAAACTTCCATCTATCTTATCCTCAGGTTTTTAAAGTTGGGGATGAGATGTTAATGCTGCCTGAAACGATAGAAACCAATCGTGTTTTATTGTACAAAGCCAAGCAGTTTCCTTATCAATGGGAAGTTGCATGCGAGCTGCTTGAAGGTAAATTTTTGGATCCTTCCATTATTAAATACGATAACAAGTGGTGGATCTTTGCAGGGGCTGAGGGCGGGAATCTCCATTTATTTCATTCGCCTCAATTGGAGGGGCCTTATCTCGTACATCCCCAAAGCCCAATAGTTACTAGTAACCTGATGATTAGCAGACCCGGAGGAAGATTCATTTTTTCAGATGGAACGATCTATAGGTACACACAAGCGGATTATCCTCATTATGGCGATTCGGTAAGAGTCTTCAAGGTAAACAAGCTAACGGAGTTTGAATATGAGGAGGAGGAAATCTCCTTAATCTTGTGCGGTACGAAAAAAGAAGGCGATTGGAGAAAAGATGGGATGCACCATATCGACCAGCTAATGATTGATGATAATCAGTGGTTGGTAGCTGTTGATGGTCATAGTACCCAGAAGTCTAATTACTTTGTATGGAAGCTCAACCGTTTGAAATCAAAATTTTTAGTTAAGACCAATAGGAGCATGATCATGATGAAGCGATTTTTTGATTTACTAATCTCAATTCCTTTATTACTCCTTTTTTCCCCGGTTATCGGGATTGTCGCTGTTTTGGTTAGAGTAAAGCTAGGATCTCCGATTATCTTCACACAGTTAAGGCCTGGATTGCACGGCAAACCGATTAATATCTATAAATTCCGAACCATGACAGATGCAAGGGACAACGAAGGGAATTTATTGCCCGATTCCATACGATTAACTTCCTTTGGGGAATTCCTTAGAAAATACAGCCTTGATGAGTTACTCCAATTGGTGAATGTGATTAAGGGAGACCTAAGTTTAGTTGGTCCAAGGCCGCTGTTAATGGACTATTTAACACTATACACGGAAGAGCAAGCCAAACGCCATCAAGTACGCCCTGGAATTACGGGATGGGCTCAAGTTAACGGGAGAAACGCCATTTCATGGGAAGAAAAATTCAGGCTTGATGTCTGGTATGTGGAGAATCAAAGTCTTCTCCTTGATTTCAAAATCCTAGCTTTAACTTTTGTCAAAGTGATTAAGTCGGATGGAATCAGCCACGGGAATCATGTGACCATGGAGAAATTCTCCGGATCAAATCTATCATGAAGGGTTTGGTACAGGTTGGATTTAGTCGTTATTGGTGAGGGTGGCCACAGCAAGGTCATCAAGGATTTGATTCATTCAAAGAGTGATGTTAAAATCATTGCCATTTTGGATGACAAGTATGACGAATTAACTGTAATCAATGAGATATATATAGGGCCGACCTCTTCCGCACATCTTTTATTGAGTCAAATGAATCATCTTAAATTTGTAATTGCGATCGGGAATAATGAGGTTCGAAAGTCGATTGTGACAAAGCTTGGCCTAGCTAAGGAAAACTATGTTTCACTCATTCACCACACAGCGATTGTTAGTTCGAGTGCTACTATTGGGAATGGTACAGTTATTATGGCTAATACCATTGTTAGTGCTGATACATGCGTTGGCGATCATGTGATTATTAACTCGGGTGCCATCGTAGAGCACGACAATTATATTGGTGACTATGCCCACATTGCTCCTAAAGCTACACTTACCGGTTCCGTAATTGTAAAAGAAGGAACTATGATTGGTGCGGGAGCGACCGTCATTCCTGGGAAAAGCATCGGAGAATGGGCGATTATCGGAGCAGGTGCCACCGTCATTAGTGATATCCCGACGAATAGTACAGCAGTAGGAACTCCGGCCAAAATTATTAGCAGCCGAAAGTTCGCCTAACAGCGCCCAAGACGCTTTTTTTATCCCAAGAACCTATATAAAGGAAGTGCATACCCTGTGTTCACGCATACAAAAAGAATATATCTTTCCCCTCCCCACATGAGCGGGAATGAAATGAGCTATATTCAAGATGCTTTTGATACCAATTGGATCGCTCCTCTTGGCCCCCATGTCGATGCATTTGAGAAAGAGCTTGCCTCCTATGTGGGGGTTAACGACGCGGCTGCGGTCAGTTCCGGAACGGCGGCCATTCATTTGGCTCTGCGGCTGCTGGATGTTCAAGCAGGGGATACGGTTTTTTGTTCCAGTCTAACCTTTGTTGCGAGTGCCAATCCGATTGTTTATCTGGGAGCTTCACCGGTATTTATTGATTCCGAGCCAGAAACATGGAATATGTCCCCTCAAGCGTTAGAACGTGCCTTATACGATGCTGCCCAAGAAAAGAAACTGCCTAAGGCAGTCATCGTTGTTAATCTATATGGCCAAAGTGCGAAGATGGATGAAATCTTGGCGATCTGCCAAACGTTTGATATCCCTGTAATCGAGGATGCAGCAGAATCGTTGGGCTCCACGTATAAAGGGAAAGCGAGCGGGTCATTCGGGAAGTTTGGCATCTATTCCTTTAATGGCAATAAGATTATTTCGACCTCCGGCGGGGGAATGCTGGTTTCCAACGAAGGCGAGGAGCTGAATAAAGCTCGTTTCCTGGCAACCCAAGCGCGTGACTATGCGCCGCATTATCAACATAGCCAGACCGGTTATAATTATCGGATGAGCAATGTGCTCGCCGGGATTGGTAGAGCTCAGTTAGAGGTGTTGGAAGAACGAGTTAACGCCAGAAGAGCGATTTTCAAAAGATATGTTCAAGAGTTGGCGCATGTTCCAGGCATCGCGTTTATGCCCGAACTGCCGAATACACGTTCGAACCGTTGGCTTACTGTATTAACATTGGACGAAAATGAAGCGGGTGTATCGGTTGAGGCGTTATTGGGAGCGCTTGCGGAACAGAATATCGAAGCACGTCCAGTTTGGAAACCGCTTCATATGCAGCCTCTATTCGAAGGGGTTAAGTTTTACCCGCATAGTGACAATGAGATTATATCCGAGCAACTGTTTAAAAGGGGACTTTGTCTACCATCCGGATCCAGTCTTTCGGAAGATGAGCAGATGCAGGTCATCACCTGTATCAAAGAGTCATTGATTAAGGCCAAAAGCATGAGCGTTTAACACTGCGCCAAGCTTAAGCGCCTTCATTCATCTTCTGTCTGTGATGCTGCATCTTTTCAAATAGTGCTTCTTTCATTTCTATGTCAAGGCAGTCTCTATAAAGTATCGAATTGTATACATGCAAGACCTTATGGTAAGTACGTTGCGCCTTTTTCCATACACTCGTCGAAAGTGAATACATGACAGAATCCCTCCCTTTTTAAAAACTTATGTGGGAATTGGAGCATGTATTCAATTTATAGCGAATTATTACTCGATTGTTCTTTATTAAGAATTTTATTTCAAAGGAGATTTAAAATGTGTGGAATTGTAGGATATATCGGTCATCAGGACGCGAAAGCGATCTTGATTAAAGGTTTAGAAAAACTGGAATACAGAGGATACGATTCTTCCGGAATTGCTTTATTGAATGAAAGAGGCACACATGTTTACAAAGAACAGGGACGGATAGCTGCTCTTAACGATGTGATTGATCAAGAGGAGACAGCGTTAGTAGGTATTGGTCATACGAGATGGGCAACACATGGCAAACCTAGCCGCAGAAATGCACATCCTCATCAAAGCAACGGCGGTCGCTTCACCATTGTCCATAATGGCGTTATTGAAAACTTCGAGGAAATCAAACAGCAGTTTCTTTCTGGAGTACCATTCGCAAGCGATACGGATACGGAAGTGATTGTACAGTTGATGGAGAAATTAGTGGAAAACGGCTTAGAGGTTGAAGAAGCTTTTCGGCAATTGCTCGTCACCATGAAAGGTTCTTATGCCGTTGCTTTATTAGATAACGAAGATATCCATACGATTTACGTTGGTAAAAATAAAAGCCCCTTGCTTATTGGACTAGGCCAAGACTTTCATGTAATTGCAAGCGATGCTATGGCGATGCTGCAGCTAACGAATCAATTCGTGGAATTGATGGATGAGGAGATGGTCATTCTTCGCCAACATTCAAAAACGATTAAAACTTTGACTGGAGAGCTCATGCAGAGGAGGCCTTTTCAAGTCAAGCTTGATGCCAGCGATATAGAGAAAGGGATATATCCGCATTATATGCTCAAGGAAATTGACGAGCAGCCCTTTGTCATTCGTAAAATCGTGTCCAAATACCAAGATGGCAATGGAGATTTGATCATCGATTCCCACATTCGCAATAGTATGAAGGAAGCGGATCGGATCTATATCATTGCTTGCGGAACGAGTTATCATGCCGGATTGGTCGGTAAACAGTTGATTGAGAAAATAGCTGAGATTCCCGTTGAAACTCATATCGCAAGTGAATTTTTGTATAATAGACCGATTCTCTCCAAGAACCCACTTTTTATCTTTATTTCCCAAAGCGGAGAGACGGCGGATAGCAGAGGTGTATTAGTAGCCATCAAGCAGATGGGCTATCCGACATTAACGATTACCAATGTACCAGGTTCCACGTTATCACGTGAAGCGGATTTCACGTTGCTCACCCATGCCGGACCTGAAATCGCGGTAGCCTCAACAAAAGCCTATACAGCACAAATTGCTGTATTAGCGATACTCGCATTTGACAGCGCGTGTGCAAAAGGAATCAATCAGGAAATCAACCCTTTCCACGAGTTAAGTATTGCCGCGAATGCGATGGAAATTATGATTAACAAGAAGGAGATGATGGAAGAGAACGTATGGAAGTATTTGAATGCGTCACGCACCTGCTTTTTTATAGGGCGAAGCATGGATTACTACGCATGTCTGGAAGGCGCGTTAAAGCTTAAGGAGATTTCATATATTCAAGCCGAAGGATTCGCCGGCGGAGAATTGAAGCATGGAACCATTGCCTTAATCGAAGAGGGCACTCCTGTTATTGCACTTTTAACCCAATCTCATATTAGGGGCAATATTAGGAGCAACGTCCAAGAAGTTCTGGCACGCGGTGCACATGTTTGTATGATCAGCATGGAGGGGATGGAGGAAAACCACGATCAGATCGTCCTGCCTGCCATTCACGAGTATCTTACCCCGCTGGTTTCGGTCATTCCGTTACAATTAATTGCCTATTATGCAGCCGTATATCGAGGTTGCGATGTTGACAAGCCAAGAAATCTTGCCAAAAGTGTCACCGTGGAGTGATGATAACCATGATCGGTCAAAATATTTCAAGTATACGGAAGCAGAGGGGGTACACATTGTCTGAGCTCTCAGAGCGGACAGGTATTTCCAAATCTTACTTAAGCAATATTGAAAGAAATCTCAAACAGAACCCCTCCATTCATGTGATTGAAAAAATCGCAGAGGTTCTTAATGTGGATCTTAAGCTCTTACTGAAAATTACGGAAGATACGGGAACGAATCATCAACTGGATCAAGAATGGATGGATTTTATAGCTGATTTGAAACAATCCGGTATCGCCAAAGAACGCATTCATGAATTAAAAATTTTGATAGAGTTCATGAAATGGCACAATGATAAAGTTAACTAGTGAGTATTCCAAAGTCATCGGTTTGCACGATCCTGACTGCTGTTATAGATGAATCATAGCAAGAAGCAAAGCCCCGCAGGGGGCTTTTTTTCTTGTTGTTCTTAATAAGAAACATATTTGTTCTTTGAAGGAAATTCTGATATAATTATGAGAGCACCCATCACTTTGAGATAAGGGAAGATATGAAATGATTGGAAAACGCGTACAACAATTGAGGAAAGAGAAGGGCCTGTCATTGACAGAACTCGCTGAACGTGCAGGGGTTGCTAAATCTTATATTAGCAGCTTGGAGCGGGATATTCAGAAGAATCCTTCTATTCAGTTTCTTGAGAAAATTGCAGCTGTCCTTAAAGTGCCTGTCGAGAGATTAATCGATGAGCAGGATGAGACATCTCAGGATGGACCTCAGCTCGATCAGGAATGGTATGACATTATTAAAGAAGCCATGTCATCTGGGGTTGATAAGCAGCAGTTTCGTGAATTTCTGGATTTTAACAAATGGAGAATGAAGCGGCCTAACGATGAATAATCCAGATAACCTTGTGTAGATCTACGGGGACATACAAGGATCATTTTCAGCTGAATTTTGTGATTTTTGAGTCGTTTGGAAAGGGCTTCTTAGGAATGCGCGAATTTCGTCCATCGTAAAACCCATCTTACGTGCGCTCATAATAAGTTCGATCCACTCCGTATCAAGTTCTTCCAAATCCAAATCCGTCTGATGCATCTGATGATTCACAAGTGACCCCTCCAAAGCATTCTTTGTGATACAAATCGTATCTGGTAATTTATTATCGCACGTTTTTTCCGTGAAATCAATCCCGTTCATATTAAAATTATACAAATTGTATCGACGCTTATGTGATTCCCCTCGACAAATTCCGCATGAGCCTCCGCAGTTAGACCTAGAGATACTCGTAAGGGAAGGGGACATCTAGTGACCAGTAAACGTATGAATCGCAGGGCGTTTCTTAAGTATAGTATGTCTGCAGTAGGATCTTTGGCGGCGCTTGCGGGAGTAAGTGGTCTATATAGCATCTTCGGTGAGCGGTATTGGATTCAGCTAAAAACAGTTCCACTTGCGTATCGCCGGTATCCGGCAGCATTCGCGGGCATGCGCATTGTTCAGTTCAGCGACACACATCTCGGTAAGTACTATAGCTTGGACCAATTGGCTCGCGTGGTCAAGCTGGTTCAGCGGCAGAAGCCTGACTTGATTTGTTTTACAGGAGATTTATTTGATTCTAATTACGGTCAAATAAGTGACGATGTGATTCCGATTCTATCGCGGCTTCAAGCCAAATTGGGTAAATACGCGGTTCTCGGCAATCACGATATGCGCCTGGACCCTGGGCGGGTCAAGGATGTACTTGAACAATCCGGCTTTACTGTGCTAGTCAACGCAAATAAGTCGATTGTACGCGGAAATAGCCGTTTATGGATAGCAGGTATAGATGAAATGTTCCACGGTAAACCGGATCTGCCTCTCGCCTTAAAAGGTACTGAAAAAGACGAGTTCGTGCTGCTGCTTGCACACGAACCGGATTTCGCAGATACCGCCTTAAAATTTCCTGTTGACTTGCAGCTCTCAGGTCATAGTCATGGCGGACAAATTCGGATTCCTTTTTACGGGAGCCTATTTACACCGGATCTGGGACAAAAATATGAGGTAGGACTTTATACCTTCGAAAAAAGTGAATTTCACGTTTACACAAACCGCGGCATAGGAACTACATTGTTTCCGATTAGGTTTAATTGCCGGCCTGAAATTACCGTGTTTGTCCTGGAAACGAAGCAGACCTAACCGACAAAAACTCCGCCAGCTGATGCTGACGGAGTTTTTTATTGGTTAATAGCAGAACCACTTTTTCCATATATCGTAGGAATCCGGACAATCATTATTGCCCCAATCGATGTCATCCCAGCAGTCTTCATACCAATTGTTGTTGTGATTGTTGTTATTATTGTTATTGTTGTTATTATTGTTGCTGTTATTGTTGCTGTTATTGTTATGATTATTGTTGCTATTACTGTTGCTATTACTGTTGCTATTACTGTTGCTATTACTGTTGCTGTTGCTGTTGCTGTTGCTGTGATTATTATTGTTGTTGTTGTTGTTGTTATTACTATTGTTATTGTTGTTCTGATATGTACTTGAACTAAATAATTTACTTAGATTAAACAAAGAAGTAAGCTGCGATAAGAAACTATTTTTCTGAGAAGTGCTTGACTCATAACCCGAAGCATAAGCGGATACTGGAAACGTAATCGCACTGAAAATGAGAAGGATGAATAGAAACCTAGCAATTTTTAACAATGTACGTGGCCTCCCTCCATGAGTTGTTAAAGGATGAAAACGTTCTTTATTAAGAATTATACCGTAGATATTAGCTTTTGAGAACAGGAAAAGGCATAGATCATTTATCAAATTTGTGATACAATATGTAACATACAATAATTAGGAGGATTGATAGAATAGAGTACCTTGAGTTCATAAGTAATAGCAAAAAATGGATACATACAATGAAATTTGATTATGGTCATGTGAGGTGCTATTCATGCAAGTTGTTCAACCGATAAGAGATCAAGAGAAAATTGAACAATTACAAGAAGTTTTAAAAGAACAATCAATTCGGGACTGGCTTCTCTTTACAATCGGGATTAATTCCGGACTCCATCTCAGCGATCTTCTATCATTGAAAGTAAAAGATGTGAGGGATCGAAATGTGGTAAGTGTTCGGGAGGAAAAAACGGGTAAAGTCAAGACATTCCAGCTTTCTTCACAGCTTAAGGCCTTTATCAAGGAGTATATTCAATATATGGACGAGGATAATTACTTATTTCCGTCCCAACGAACGGGCAATCCCATCAAGAGAATTCGCGTGTATCGAATTTTAAATCAAGCGGCGAAACAAGTTGGATTAACAGATATTGGCACTCACACTCTCCGCAAAACATATGGCTATCATTACTATTTAAAAACGAAAAATGTCTCTGTACTTAGAGATTTGTTTAATCAGTCCGCGCCATCCGTCACCTTGAAGTATATCGGTGTAAATAAGTAGGAGCAGGCGAACATCGCTATTCTGTCTCCTGACGGATACATAACGTATCGCAAGTAACGGAGAATGAATTTTTACTTTTTAAGAAAAGCTGAGCGTTGGGAGTAGGTCCACATATGAATCAAGAACTTAAGATTTCAATCGATATTCATCAGATTCTTCTCTATCTTGGCATCGACAAACAGAAATTTCAGGCTCATAAAGTCCAATTTGCTCGGCAATCAACTACTCCAACGAACGCTCAGCCCTTACAAAGGCAATGAACCGTTTTGCTTCATCTGGCGAAAGCTTTCGGCCATCAACGGTCAATGAAAACTTTTGCAAAATATTTTCATCTGTTAAATCAAGATTTTCTACAAAGTCCCGAACATCGTTATCAAGAACAGTTTGCTGAAGGTTCGTGCGTCCAAGCAAATAGTCAATGGAAACATTAAAAAAGTTCGCTATTTTATTAATGGTTTCGTAATCGGGCTCACGACGGCTTGTTTCATAGTGAGAAAGGGATGCCCTGGATATACCAATTTTAATGGATAATTCTTCTTGGGTCAGTCCTCTCTTTTCACGTAAGAGGGCAATACGGTCTCCATACTTCAGCTTGATCATTCCTCACTGTTTATTTTTCTACCATTATATCCACGGTGTTTAACCAAATATACCAGAAAACCATTATAACAAAGCAAAGATTCATTTGACTAGATACAATATGTATTAAGGTGGTGTGAAGGCTTTGACGATCGGAAAAAGAAGCAAGTTAACACTGACTACCCCTTTAGAAGGTAAATTAACAATTGTTCAAATGTATGCGAGAAATATACATACGAAGTATGCACTAATCGATATTTTGGAATTAGAGAAGTCACAATTTACTTTCGAAAGTTCATTGATTTTACCTACGGATAACGAAATCATATACGGTTTTGAGCTTATCGTTGCGAATCGAACGTTCCATTGCGAGGGTTGCATAGACCTTGTGAGTAAGAACAAAGATATTTATTTGTATAAAGCGGCAGTTCAACCTAATGACTACGTAGAATTCGAATTGCTTTATGAAATAAATCAACTTGCAACTTTACATAATAAAGAATTTGCCAGAATCACAAAAAGCTACGAACCAGATCGATATTATGATGATGTCGTGGTCAATTATATCTGTTAATAGGAACAAACCCCTTGTTAAGTTACGAAATGTATCTTATAATCATTTATATATACATAATGTAACAATAAACGACATTAAGATTCAGTAAAGGGGAGAAATTTATGTTTAACTTAGATATGGTGTATTGCGTGAAATGCGAATCGGTGATGTCCAGAAACAACGCGGAGAAAGTGTTCAAAACAGGGTATTATAAGACTACGATCCCTCTGTGTCACTGCAAGGACTGCGCCAATGAGCGTTTGGAGAAATTAAGTGCTGAGTTGTCCGGAAATTCGCAGATTTGTTATTCCGGTTTTGAAGCCTCCGCATTTTTATTTACGACATAGGAGGCATGACCATGAGTCTGTTTGACAGCCGTCATAATAAATAAAGCCATCCCTTAATTATAAGGGGTGGCTTTTTCATTTTACTGAAGCAAATGCTTGTAGGCGCTATAGTCGATCTGCTCTCTCTCAAGGAAGCTGGTCAAGCTGCGGTAATCACGCTTCGGAGTCGCAAGAATGTACCCCTCGATACAATGAGCTCTCGTTACCTCATTGGCGTTTGCCTCCAAAGCAACCTGTCCGATGCGAGCCGCGATGGAGTGCTTGGCAATATCTCTAAAAGCTGTTGGCACGGGAGAAACCAGCTGATCCAGGAATGATTTGGAGTCTTCTGTCCAAAGATGGCGAGAGTTGTCGACGTAATGATTTTGCCAATCAAGCTTCGACTTTCCGTCCTCTTTGGGGAGAACCTTCAGGAACTTGCGAAACATGAAGTATCCGCCTACAGACATGAAGAATAGCAGGACAAACACCCAGAAAATAATGAACCACATGAAAAAATCGTTAGCCATTTATTTGTCACCTCACTACCAAACGGTCATATATGATAAGAATTATACCTTATTTCTAGATTTCTTGCGACAATCCGAGTAAAATAGGAAGGTAGTAGATAGACACTCAATAAAGGAGCAATGAACCATGCCCAAAATTGGCTCACACGTTTCGTTCTCAGATAAAGGCTTGTTAAATGCAGCTGAAGAAGCAGTTTCATACGGTTCTTCCACGTTTATGATATACACAGGCGCACCACAAAATACGCGCCGCAAACCCATTGAAGATCAATACATTGAAGAAGGCAAAGCTGTGATGGACAAGCATGCAATGAACGAAATTGTTGTTCACGCTCCTTACATCATTAACTTGGGTTCCTATAAAGAGGATACCTTTGAACTGGCTGTTCGCTTCCTTCAAGAAGAGATTCGCAGGACGGCCTACATCGGTGTGCGCAATATCGTTCTTCACCCAGGCGCCTATACAGACAAGGATGCAGAGTACGGCATTGAACGTATCGCTGAAGGTTTGAACGAAGTACTGGCTGGCGTGAAGGACACAGACGTGAATATTGCGCTGGAAACTATGGCTGGCAAAGGCACCGAAATTGGCCGCAGCTTTGAGGAAATTGCGGAAATTATGGAGCGCGTGGAGTTTAACAACAAACTTACGGTTTGTATGGACACTTGCCATATTCACGATGCAGGTTATGATATTGTGAATGATCTGGATGGCGTTCTGCATCATTTCGATAAAGTTATTGGCTTAGAGAAGCTAGGTGTCGTTCACTTAAACGACAGTAAGAATCCTCGTGGGGCTGCAAAAGACCGTCATGCGCCGTTAGGCTCAGGCTGGATCGGCTTCGAAGCAATGAACAATGTGGCTAATCATGAGAGGCTGCAGCACTTGCCGATGATTTTAGAGACGCCTTGGATCGGAAAAGAAGACAAAACGCAGCGTCCGATGTACGAGGCGGAGATCGCCCTTTTGTCCGGTAACCTCAAAGGCCGCTTCGGCGAAGAGTTCCTGGATCATGTAGAGCGAATCGACCATATGTTTGGCAAAAAGGATATTCATTTCCGCGATTATGTGCTGAAAACTTGGGAGATTCTGAAAAACGATGCGAAAGCGAAAAAAGCGGACGGCCGCGAGCCGTTAGAACGCTTGTACGATATTTTGCATGAAGAAAGATTGCTGTCCGACCTAAGCGAGGAGCAGCTTAACCAACGTCTCATCGTTTGGCTTGCCGGTCAGGATATATTGAAGAAGGCTTAATACAGATACAGATAACTTTCGAGCAGAAAGCAACTAGGGGGATTCACATGGAACGGGGAAATGCAAACAGTCTGACTCGCAGGGAGAGCGAATGGGCGAATAGAGCAAGAATGTTGATCTCCTGTCCGGATCAGCCGGGCATCGTGGCGGCAGTGTCACAGTTTTTGTTTGAGTATGGCGCGAATATCGTTCAGTCCGATCAGTATACGATGGATCCGGAAGGCGGTATGTTTTTCATCCGCATCGAGTTTGATTTGGATGACCTAGAAAACCGCGTGCAGCAATTGAAAGAAGCTTTCTCAGTCGTTGCTGACAAGTTCTCCATGGATTGGAGCCTGTCATTAGCTAGTCAGAAGAAGCGTATTGCGATCTTTGTTTCGAAGGAAGATCATGCTTTGCTTGAGCTCCTTTGGCACTGGCGTGCAGGCGATTTGAATGCGGATATTGCGATGGTAATCTCCAATCACCCGGACATGCAATCGCTGGTAGAGCCTTTCGGCATTCCGTATTACCATATTCCGGTTACGGCAGATACGAAGGCTGAAGCGGAGCGCCGCCAGCTGGAAGTAGTGGGAGACAAAGTGGATGCTATTGTTCTGGCTCGCTATATGCAGATCGTCTCACCGTCTTTCATCAAGCATTACTCCAACCGCATCATCAATATTCACCATTCTTTCTTGCCTGCTTTTGTAGGTGGTAAGCCGTATGCCCAAGCGCATAACCGCGGCGTGAAAATTATTGGCGCAACTGCACATTATGTGACGGAAGAATTAGATGGCGGCCCTATTATTGAACAGGACGTTCAACGGGTTAGCCACCGCGATAATGTGGAAGACTTGAAGCGAATCGGCCGCCATATTGAACGGATCGTTCTAGCCAGAGCTGTTGCATGGCATGTGGAAGATCGCATTATTGTTCATAATAATAAGACTGTTGTTTTCAATTGATGGGAAAACTAGGCTGTATCCAATTTAGGATGCAGTCTTTTTTGCTGGTATGCGCAAATCCGATGAGTTTTAACGGTTTATTGTGGCAAAGCCTCAAAGCAAATGGTACAATAATGCAAGCGAGAAAAGTCACTTGTATGTACAAGTTAAGACTTAGGTAAGTAGAGACATATAGGAGGGAATTTTCGAAATGACAGTAACAAATAAAACAATCGAACAATTAGCAGTTGACACGATTCGTACGTTAGGTATCGATGCCGTTGAGAAAGCTAAATCCGGTCACCCTGGTATGGTCATGGGGGCTGCTCCAATGGCGTACGTGCTGTGGAAGCAGCATATGAAGCACAACCCGGCGAATCCGAAATGGGTTAATCGTGACCGTTTCGTACTTTCTGCGGGTCATGGCTCCATGCTCCTATACAGCCTTCTTCACTTGTGTGGATATGATTTGCCGATCGAAGAGATCAAAAACTTCCGTCAATGGGGAAGCAAAACACCAGGTCATCCGGAATATGGTCACACGCCAGGTGTTGACGCAACAACCGGTCCACTTGGACAAGGGATTGGTATGGCCGTAGGTATGGCAATGGCGGAAGCTCATCTGAGAGAGACATATAACAAAGAAAACTTCCCTGTTATTGACCATTATACATACGCGATCTGTGGCGATGGCGACATGATGGAAGGCGTTTCCTCTGAAGCGGTATCCTTGGCGGCTCACCTGAAACTGGGCAAATTGATTATGCTTTACGATTCAAATGATATCTCGCTGGATGGCGAGCTGAATATGGCATTCTCCGAAAACGTGCAGGCACGTTTTGAAGCTTATGGCTGGCAAGTGCTTCGCGTAGAGGAGCAGAATGATCTGGCTGCAATCTCCAAAGCGATTGCTGAAGCGAAAGCTGACACAACTCGTCCGACGTTGATTGAAGTGAAAACAACAATTGGTTTTGGTAGCCCGAACAAAGGTGGAAAAGGCGGACACGTTGGACCTCACGGATCCCCACTCGGTGGCGACGAAGTGAAATTGACGAAACAAGCATACGGCTGGCCGGAAGAACCGGACTTCTTGGTTCCTGATGAAGTTCGTGCCCACTATGCGGAAATTGGTAAAGAAGGCGCTGCAGCTGAACAAGCTTGGAGCACACTTTTAAATGATTACATTAAAGCTTATCCGGAATTGGGTAACCAATTCAGTGCAGCGGTTAATAACGAACTGCCTGCAGGTTGGGATGCAAACCTTCCGGTTTACAGCACTTCGGACAAGCCTATGGCAACTCGTGTCGCTTCCGGTAATGCGATCAACGCGATTGCTCCTTTGCTTCCACAATTGATTGGTGGCTCCGCGGATCTGGCGAGCTCCAATAATACGATGATCAAAGGCGAGTCCAACTATAGCGCAAGCAACTATGCGGGCCGCAATCTATGGTTTGGTGTTCGTGAGTTCGGTATGGGTACAGCCATGAACGGTATGGCACTTCACGGCGGCGTGAAAGTATACGGTGCAACATTCTTCGTGTTCTCCGATTATCTGCGTGCGTCCATCCGTCTAGCGGCACTTATGCAGCTTCCGGTTATCTATGTTCTTACACATGACAGTATCGCAGTTGGTGAAGATGGACCGACACATGAGCCGATTGAGCAATTGCCAGCGCTTCGTGTTATTCCGGGCATTACAGTCATTCGCCCTGCGGACGGTAACGAAACTTCCGAAGCATGGCGTTATGCGGTTGCTGAAGCTAAAGGACCAGTTGCGCTCGTATTGACTCGTCAAAATCTGCCGATCCTCGAAGGAACGGTTGAAGGTGCGAAAGTGAACCTGAGCAAAGGCGGGTACGTAGTATCCGATGCAGCTAATGGTAAGCCGGATGCTCAAATTCTTGCAACAGGTTCCGAAGTACAATTGGCTGTCGCGGCGCAAAAGCTGCTTCAAGCTGAAGGTATCAACGTTCGCGTTGTCAGCTTGCCAAGCTTGGAACTGTTCGAGAAACAATCCAAAGAATACAAAGATTCCGTCATTCTTCCAAATGTCAAAAAGCGTCTTGCTGTTGAGATGGCATTCCCACTTGGTTGGGAACGTTATGTTGGCGATGAAGGTTCCATCTTGGGCATTTCCACGTTCGGTGCATCCGCGCCTGGCGATTTGGTTCTGAAAGAGTACGGCTTCTCACCAGAGAACGTTGCAGCTAGAGTTAAAGCTCTATTGGCTTAGAACAAACATAGCCGCGTTATTCACAAAGCCATAGCCCACCATGCGTGGGCTTGGCCTTATTTTATAGCCATTTTAGAGGGGGAACTATTGATCATGTCCAGCTTTGAAAATGTAACGGTATTGACGAAAGCTAACGTTTATTTTGACGGTAAAGTAACAAGCCGCACGGTACAATTCGCGGATGGTACGAAAAAAACTTTGGGAATTTTGCTTCCGGGTGAGTATGAATTCGGAACTGATGCGAAAGAAATTATGGAAATCCAAGCTGGTGAGCTGAACGTACTTCTTCCAGGCAGCAGTGAATGGATCAGCATCAAGGGACAAGGCGAATTCACAGTTCCAGCGAATGCAAAATTCAAGCTTGATGTGAAAACAGTTAGCGATTATATTTGCTCTTATATTAGTGAATAGGTAATCCTATCCCATACATCGGATGAACATTGTTCATGGATGTGTGGGATTTTTTTTATTTGGGGGCTTGCGAGAGTCACTCCAAGGGTACAAAGTGCGGACCTCCATCTGAAGCACTTCTTCGATATCATTCATCCGCAGCCATAGCTGTTGGATATCGAAGAGTCCTTCTAGATGTGTAGCATGTCGAAGCTTCAAACTGGAGAGGGAAATACCAATGGCGTGGGGACGCTCCGGATGGACGATGAGGTCCTCCAACAGCACGGTGATGCCGGCATCGAACTCGTTAATCTCCTCCATGTTCAGCTGCTGAAAAGGTGCTCCCAGCGGCACATAGAGCGAATTTTTGCTGAAATCAAGCTCGTTTGGCCGAAACCGCAGCAATAAAAGGATCGGAACGATGCCCTCTTCATGATAATCATAAAAGACGGTTAGCTTTGCCACCTGCAGGCACCCCCCTAGATTTTAAAAACTCCAGCTTGTTCATGATTAAACGGGTAGCTTCGGACCAATTGGACGGATCGTATTTCTTGTTTGACTGGTTTTGGGTATATTGTTGAAACTCGTAGTCCAGGGATCCCTGCAGGACGCGCCTCTCAATTTGATCGATCCGCGCTTTGGCAAGCCGGTAAGTGACTTGGAATTCTTCAGAAAGATAGGCGATCAATTCATTTTTGTTCTCGGGCAGCGCGAGATTTCTCAGCATGGAGAGGGGGAGCGCCGCGTAGAGTTGGAAAGCAGATGCGTCCTGCTCCTGCCAATTTACATAACGATCAGGCATTGCCATCTGGTTGCCGGAGTGCCGAAGAACATGACAGAGTTCGTGCAAGAAATCTTCCCACTGTTCCTTGGGGGAGAGGCGACGGTCAACGTTAATGCTGAACTGCCCGTTACTTTCGATCGCCATACTGTTCATATCCATGGTATACACCCAAATGCGCAGCTTAGCCGCCAAATGCGTCATGCAAAGCTGAGAGGGCATTGTGATTTCATGCTGTTCATATAAAGCTTCGACCCATTGTTCCAGAGGGGTTGTTTGATAGTGAGTAAACAGGGAAAACACCTCGATATGATTAAAATGAGAATATATGTTCGTTCTATAGGGATAAAGAAAAGCCCGAGGGGCTTAACTTCCTATCATATGTACTATTGCTCACTATCCGGCGTACGGTTAATCTGCTGCTCTTTGATGAAGTGCCAGAACCGAAGCATTTCGTCCCGTCGTTCCTTAGGCGCACTTTGGAAGTCCTTAAAGAATAGGCTGACCTCAGGATCATCGATATCGCTAACCCCGAGTCCGGAAGGGGCATCCAGTGACTCTTCATCCGTCGGCGCAAAGCCAGCGAGCAGCAAGAGCTCGTCCTTGTCAGCGCGATTAAGCGCATCAGCTAACGCAATGACCGTTTCCCTGGATGGATTGAAGCGGTTATTTTCTATGGAGTTAATAAATGAGTAACTAACACCGGACCGCTCTCCAAGCTCTCTAAGGGTAAGATGGTTCATCTTGCGCAGCTGCCGGATTTGAAGGCCGAACTGGACCATATCTTTCATCGATTCATCACCTGTTCCTTATTGTAAATGGTTTGAGGTACAAAAAACAAGTGTTTTTTTCGTTTCTCAAAACTTTTGTGTTGAAATTATAAACAAGTTTAGCGTATGATTTGTTTATAATTTCAAAACGACAAATTTTGGGAGATGATGAGGATGTTGGAACAAGTTTTACACATAGAGCAAGATCAGATCGACAAGCGGGCTACGCGGAAAAGGGTGGAGAGTCTGCTGGAAACCGTTCGTTTGTACCACACGCTCGGAAGTGTTCGCAGAGATGGTGGGATGCATGCTGTGCATAAGGTGGCGGAAATGTCATCTGAATATATCGTGGCATCTGCACGGGAGGAGCAGGCAGCGCTCTTATATGCTGAGGTTGAGCAGGCGCTGTCGCGGCTGGACGAGCAGGAGGAGGAGATTATACGCAGACGCTACTTGCAGAAGGAGAAAGTGCTGGATTACTTACTATGTTACGAGGTGAATATGAGCGAGCGTACCTATCGAAGGGTGAAGGCACGAGCGATGGAGAAACTGGCCTATATGCTTAGGGCGGAGGTGGTCCGGACACTTGGTTAATGTGGTTGCTAGTTGGCCGCTTGTTGGCAATGCAAGGGAGTGGAGGCATGGTAAGATCGATGTGTAGACCAAGAAGGCGGTGATGCTGCTGAAGAAGATCGAAGTAATCAAGATCCTGAAGCCTTTAAGCAAGGCTCATTGGGAGTAGATGAAAGGATGTGGTTGAGGTAAAGAAAAAAATGTTTTGAATTTCAAAACAAAACAAGAAAAGAGGTGAGAGAATGAATGATTAACATGGCCAAGCAATTGGCGCTGTTTTTACAAGCGAAAGGAGAGGGTACGCTCGGCACCGATCTGTTCGTGGATAGCGATTCTCAGAGCTCCGATGAGGCTATTACACTTTGCCATGTCGGAGGCAGCGCGGAATTTAAGTTGGACGCTCCTGGCAGTTGGCGCAAGCTGAGCCTGCTGGTTAGAAGCGCAACCGCTGAGGGCGCGCAGGAGAGAATTTGGCGTCTCATTGGCCGCATGTTGGAGCCGGAGGAGGGTACCATTCAGGTGGACGGTGGACTGTATACGGTGCAAATTACGTCGCTGCCGGCAGGACAAGCTTTAGATGCACAAGGCAGAACTTCTATGAAAGCCGTCTTCCTGCTTAAGCAGATCAAACCTGTCGTCGAATCGTGGCTGGAAGCTATTTCACAATTCACGGAAACCGCACTTGGCGTGCAATGGCGTGTCTATCGCGGTTTCAACGGTACCTGCCGACCCGCAGTCTCATGGCAGTGTACAGGTTGGCATAGCGCAGCAGCCTCGCGAGGTGTTCAGCAGCTGTCCAAGCAATTCGTCGGCCAAATTGCCGCTAGATCGGCAAGTGAATACCAACTGGCAGCGCAAGTGCTGATGCTTGGCTTAGCTGAGCAGGCCAAATTGCCACTTGGTGGGTTGGGCGGCAGATGGTTAACCGTGCTGGAAGCCCAAGCAGCGATTCGCTCGGGTGATTTGTCTACGGGCGTGCTGACAGTGACATTGACAGGTGCTGCCGGGGTCACGCCTGGTTCAAGTCCGTTGATAACTGGTGTGCATACTGAACCAAAAATTTAATAAAGAGGTGACTGTTTTTGAAACAAAGCAAAACACAAACAAGCAGCAATACGAGTGATGAAATCGTTATGTATGGCAAGGAAGAGCTAAAGGCAAATTAGCTCAGCCACATACGATTGATCAATTTAAGACATTGTTCACAGACAGTCTCACACACAAAACGACCAACATTAACAAGTACTTGGAGTTAAAAATGACCGTCGAGTCAGCAAACAGCATGGAGGGTGTGGCATCGATATCATGGTAAATATATTCAAAACACAACCATTCTTTCTCCCATCTCAAAAGAAAGGAGCGAAACCGATGAACCAAGTCATGTTCAGCTCGATTTTGGCCGCGCTTAGCGCATGTGTGACCTATGCCTTCGGCGGGTTGAGTGAATTGTTGGGACTCTTCCTCATGACAATCGCCGTAGATTATGTCACAGGAATTGCAGCCTCCATGAAGGAACAGCGCGGTCTGAATAGCCAAGTGGGCTTCTGGGGGCTTACCCGCAAAGGAATGATGCTGCTTGTCATCATGCTGGCTCACCGCATGGATCTACTACTAGACACGAATATCATGATGACGGGGGCAATCTATTTTTACTTGGCCAATGAGTTTATCTCGATCACTGAAAATTATGGACGGCTAGGGCTGCCGCTGCCCAGCTTTTTGAAACAAATGATTCAAGTGCTTCGCAACAAGAGTGAAGGTCTATGAACAAAGATCGTTTTATCGAGCAAGTAGCTCCTGCTGCACAAGCGAATATGCGGGAGTTCGGCATTTTGGCTAGCGTGACGATAGCTCAGGCCATTTTGGAAAGCGGCTGGGGCAACCATGCGCCTGGCAATAATTTGTTTGGCATCAAGGGGAGCGGGCAACAGATAGTTACTCAGGAGTTTATTAACGGCAGATGGCTGCAAATTGTAGATGGCTTCTGTGTTTACGACAGCTGTTATGAAAGCATTCGTGATCATTCCTATTTTCTCTCCCAAAATCCAAGGTATGCCAATATCTTGCATGAGATGGACTATCGATTGGCCTGCCAGAAGCTGCAGCAAGCAGGTTACGCAACCGATCCGCTCTATGCAGACAAATTGATTCGTATTATTGAAGGGAGCGATCTCACGAAATTTGATCAGATTGAAGGGAAAGGGGAGTATATGATGAGTAGTGAAGATGCGGATAAAATCATTATGTTTCTGTCCGCCGCTTGGACAAGCACTGAGGATGCAGAGGCTAGAGCGGAGTTTCATCGCTTGACGGACGAGCTCCGGAAAGCATCCGGGCAACTGTGAAGAAGTTGTAAGAACAAGAGTCTTAACCCGACTCTTATTCTTGCATTTAATATGTATAAAAATAGAAGCATCCAAATAAAATAAACCGCCTCTCCTAGTAGGAAAGACGGTGTACTTCACGTGTTTATGTTTTACAAAGCATTCTCAATATGCTCTTCAATATATTTCTCCAGCTTAATCCGCACATAAGGCGGCAAGCCGGAAAGCATACAGCCATAGCGGAATTTATCGCCATCCGTCTCGATCCGAATCACGCGAGCGGTGATTGGCGGGAGCTCCGCTTCCTGCGGGAAGTGGATGACGATGAACATATCCGGTGCAAGTGGCGCAGCGGTTGTAATTTGCAGACCGCTTTCCGATAAGTCGAAAAGCGTGCCGTCAATGTTTTGCCCGGAGAAGGAACCTTCCTGCTCCCATTGATAGATGGACAACTTCAAGTTGATGTCCAGCTTCACGCGCGTGTTTCGGCGGCGTTCGCGGCCAGAAAGCGGCGATACCGGCTTTTCTTGGGCGGCAGCAGCAGGTTCGCTAGGTTTAGCGATTTGCTGCCCCATCCAGTCTTCGTAACATTGGATGATGGAGCTCAAATCTTCATCGCCGAGGCCCTTGCTTAATCCCATTTGGAATAAGCCCGCCGTTGTTTGCAGCAGTGGAACCGGTAATTGGAAGTTACTAGCGAGTCCTTGAGCAAGCAAGAGATCCTTGAGCATCAGCTTCAAGGAGAATTGATTGCTGAAATCGCGATTTAATATTTTATCGCCTTTGAGGTCGACTATTCGGCTGTTTGCGCCGCCAGAGCGGACAATTTCTAGAAATTTCTCAAGGTTAACCCCTGCTTTGGATGCAATAGACAAGCCTTCGGCAAAACCAAGCAGGTTAATACCCACCATGGTATTGTTGGCAAGCTTGGCATAGGAACCGGAGCCGGAAGGACCTAGATAAAGGGCTTTACGGCCCATGGCAAGGAACAATTGCTCATGTTCTTCAAACACTTCCTGGCTGCCGCCGACCATGAACGCGAGCGAACCCTCTTCGGCAGCAGGCTTACTGCCTGTGACAGGCGCATCGAGGAAATCGACGAAATGGGCGGCAAGCTCCTCGGCCAGCTTTTGGCTTGTTTGTGGGGAAACGGTACTGGAATCAATAATCGTAAGAGCCGGATGAATACCGCTTAGTACGCCTTCTTCGCTGTAGAATATATCCAACAAAGCAGCGTCATTGCTAAGCATGGTAATCAGTACATCTGAATGACGGGCGGCATCGGCGGGTGTTGCAGCCACTTCAGCGCCAAGACGAGCCAGCTCGTCCGCTTTTTCGGGAGTACGATTATAAACGGTTACCATAAAACCTTTTTGAATAAGGTTAGCAGCCATGGGTTTGCCCATTGTGCCAAGTCCGATAAAGCCGATACGTTTCATGATCATTCACCTCTGGAATCATTTTATCATGGGAAATCTAACCTGTGAATGCCTTCTTTACTTGCTTTTGTACAAGCAAATAAGTATGCTAGGAAAAGGAAAAAATAGAGATGGAGGCGAGCATATTGAGCTCTAAGCTACAATTTGACTACAGCAAGGCATTGTCCTTTTTATCCCAACATGAGGTTGATTATTTGTCTGGGCAGGTAGAACTGGCGCATGATCAGCTGCATAACCAAACAGGTGCAGGCTCTGATTATTTAGGATGGGTGGATCTGCCCGAGAAGTATGACCGTGAGGAATTTGCTCGCATTCAAGCGGCTGCTAAACAAATTCAATCCGATTCCGAAGCGCTTGTCGTCATTGGGATTGGCGGTTCTTATTTGGGAGCACGCGCTGCGCTTGAAATGCTTTCTCATTCGTTCTATAACATTTTACCTAAAGATAAAAGAAAAACGCCTGAGATTTATTTCGTTGGAAATAACATCTCCTCTACATATGTAACACATCTTCTTCAATTGTTGGAAGGCAAGGACTTCTCCGTTAATGTGATTTCGAAATCCGGTACGACAACAGAACCGGCGATTGCTTTCCGTATTTTCCGTGAACTTTTGGAGAAGAAATATGGCAAAGAAGCCGCTCGCAAACGTATCTACGCAACAACGGATCAAGCGAGAGGCGCTTTGAAAACGCTGGCCAATGAAGAAGGCTACGAATCTTTCGTCATCCCGGATGATGTAGGCGGACGTTATTCCGTACTGACGGCTGTTGGCTTGCTGCCAATCGCGACTGCTGGTATTGATGTGGAAGCGATCATGAAAGGCGCTGCGGATGCTCAACGCGAGTTCGCGAATCCGAAGCTAAGCGAGAACCAAGCGTATCAATACGCTGCTGTTCGTAACGCGCTTTACCGCAAAGGCAAAACGATTGAAATTCTCGTTAACTACGAGCCGTCCTTGCATTTCGTTTCGGAATGGTGGAAGCAGCTGTTCGGCGAAAGCGAAGGGAAAGACTACAAGGGTATCTACCCGGCTTCTGTTGACTTCTCGACAGATCTTCACTCCATGGGCCAATTCGTTCAAGATGGCAACCGCATTCTGTTTGAAACGGTAATTCAAGTCGACCAAGTGGCTGACCATATTACAATCGGTACAGATGCTGATGATTTGGACGGTCTCAACTTCCTAAGCGGAAAAACGATGGATTTCGTGAACAAAAAGGCGTTCCAAGGAACCATGCTTGCTCACACGGACGGACACGTACCGAACCTGATCGTTACGCTGCCGGATATGACGCCTTACTCCTTCGGGTATATGGTGTACTTCTTTGAAAAAGCGTGCGGCATCAGCGGTTACCTGATGGGCGTGAATCCTTTTGACCAACCGGGCGTTGAAGCTTACAAGAAGAACATGTTTGCTCTTCTGGGTAAACCTGGTTATGAGAAAGAAAAAGCGGAGCTGGAAGCACGTTTACAGAAGTAAATGATGAACGTAACGAATCAAACGATCCATCCAATCGGATAGGTCGTTTTTTTTCGTAGAAAATTACCATTATTTATGTGGTAAATTTTCTTACAATATTGTCGAAGTCATAAGATGTGTGTAGAATGTAATGAAACAGTTGTTTCCTTCTACCAAGAAAGGTCGGCTATGCTAGCAAATTTCAAAACAATCCAATCGTACGGATCGTCGGAAATCATCATCAAGAAGTCGCGTTTCATCGGTCATGCCAAGCCTGTGGAGTCAGAAGAAGAAGCTATCCACTTTATTGAAGCGATCAAGAAGGAACACAAAACGGCTACACACAACTGCAGTGCGTATGTCATCGGAGACAGGGACCAGATTCAGAAACAGTCTGATGACGGAGAACCGAGCGGCACGGCAGGTAAGCCGATTCTGGAAGTGATTAAGCATCAAGGGCTCAAGAATATCGCAATCGTCGTAACCCGTTATTACGGCGGCATCATGCTCGGCGCGGGCGGACTCATTCGGGCTTATACGGATGGAGCCGTGGTGGGCATTGAAGCTGCACAACCGATTTACAAAGTGAATCATCAGAGGGTGATGATTGAGGTTGATTATACGTGGTATGGCAAAATCGAGAATGAACTGAGAAATCAGGGAATGCTTCTCGGGGATATTGATTTTACTGACAAGGTTACAGTAACTTGCTATCCTTTGGCAGCGGCAGCGGATGCTTTTATCAACTGGGCAACAGATTTTACGCAAGGTCAAGGTGTTATTATCGCTGGAGAGAACGAGTACATCGTTCACAAGAACCTGCCCGAATAGGCAGGTTCAAGACTAAACAAAATTAAATAGGCTAAGGATGCGGAGGGATAGGAATGGCTAGGAAAGCAGTCGCGCAAGAGCTTAGCAGAGAACGAATACTTACCGAGGCGCGGGATTTGTTCGCCACTTTTGGCTATCGCGCTTTAACGATGCGCAGCATCGCAAAAGCAATGGGTTACAGTCATGGTGCGTTATATTATCATTTTACTGAGAAAGCGGAATTGTTTTACGCGTTAATTAAAGACGATTTCTCCATGCTGATGCAGCGTCAACGAGAAATGATCGTGCGTGAACATGGATTTAGCGTGAATTTGCTTCAAAAGTTAATGATGGAGTTCGTCTGGTTTGGACTTAGCAATCCGAACCACTATGAAATGATGTTCATGCTGAATGAACCTGAACTTCAGCAGTATTCCCGTACCGAACAAGCGCAATGCCTCGAAATGTTCTCCATCGTCGTTCGTCAGGTTGTTACGGACCAGCCTGGTTTCGAAAGCAGAAAGTTTACTCTTCCTTGGAATTTGTTTATGTCTTTACACGGCCTCATCTCGTATTGCATCCAGTTTAAAATTACTTATGAAGAAGCCCGCAAGCTGGCTGATGAGCACATTCGTCTCATTTGCGTAAGCTTGGACCTAGATTCTTATGAGCAGCAGCGGCCGCTTGTCAAAATGGTAGGTCCGCATGTGCCGATCACCAATGCCATATAACTAGTTAAGGAAGAGAGACGAGGGTCTTTCTTCTTTTTTTATTTGCCTATATGAAGCTTGTATTTTACATTAGCCCCCATGTGCATTAATATAGGGAAAGAAAAGCTGGGAAGGATGAGGGTCTAACATGGATTTAAATCAGTGGTCGGAAGAGAACGTGGAATTTATGTTTGAAGAAATAAAGAGGAAGCTGCGCATGGCTACGGGAGGCTCCATTAAGGCTTCTAATGTGAAAGCGGAAGTGTATGAGGACCTCAAAGATTTGTACGACATGGTCGCAAGCAAAGATAGATTCAGTATCAGCGAGATCGACGCTATAACAACTGAGCTTGGAAAGATTCGTAAGGGATAAGCCATTATTGATAAAATGCTGTTTTTCTAGGTGTATAGCCTGGAAAAGTGGCATTTTTTTTAGACGAACGACTATTTTTCCGACTGGGTGGACAGCTATCCAAGCGATGTTACCTACACAGGAGTACACTGTAGAGCAATGTATCCCTGGTGGCTAAAAGGAGGTGGACGTTTCGTGGCATCCCAAATTCGTAAAGAAGACGTTCGTAAATTGGTCGGCAAGCAAATTGTGGCTATTAAGAAAGACGGAACAAGCGTGTCCGGTAAATTGGTAAGAATCAGTGGAAACACGTTAATCGTAGCTCCACAAAAAGGTAAAACAGTTCAAGTTAAAGCGATTATCCCTTTGGTACTGTTTGATCTGTTAGCAATTGGTACTTCACCTTTTGCATTCGGTGGTTTCGGTGGTGGCTTTGGCCCAGGCTTCGGCTTTGGAGGCTTTGGCCCTGGCTTTGGCTTTGGTGGGTTTGGCCCTGGCTTTGGCCCAGGCTTCGGTGGCTTCTGGTAGTAAGGTAAAAGGTGAGGGCTGTGCCAAAATGGTGCAGCCCTTTTTGTGTATATCAAGATCGAGTGGACTCCTGGCACTTACGACCTTCTGGTTATTCGTACACCAATTGGTTGACGAATGAATAGGCTAGCATACAGGATTTATTCCATAGCCTTGTCAACCCATGATAGGAGTGAGCACTATGCCGAGTTCCATCGTTTTTAACATGATCAATATCAACAATCAGAATACAAATGCCACCATCGGGATCGGTGAGAATGCACAGTCGAGCTGGGATTCCCACAGTAAGAACAATTACGGAACCGGTGAATTCATCGGCAATTCGATATCCGCCAACATCGTGAATTTGATTTTTGATAATGACTTTATTGATGCTCCAATTAATGATCAGGATTTCAAACCGGCTGTCACGAATCAAGCCTAATCGAGTGAGGTGAGTCGCATGCAGAGAGCAGCTCTTTCGGCCATTCCCCTAGATCCGCCGCTCATTCAGTTTGACGCCATTCATGTGAATGCGATATCGGATGCTTCCGGCATTTTTATTGGGACTAATACACAAGTGTATTGGACAACAAGCGGCAAAGCGAATTCCGGCTTAGGCGAAGTAAGCGGCGAAAACAATTATGTCGTGAATAATATTAACACGGTTCATGATAATGATATTATCGACGCGCCTTATACCAAAGGAGATCTCGTTATTGGCCGGGTCTAAAAGGCAGCTTCCATTCACCTTTAGTCAGGCGTTTGTGTCGTGCTGATGACTTCTTCCGGCTTCTTGGCTCCTGGCGTTGGGGTAAAGCCGGAGGCTTCCGCCTGCGCAGTAATCATCTCCTGAAGCCAATCAGGCGTTTCATTATCGCCGACATTGAGCATGTCGAGGAAGTCGGAGTCATTGAGCATGGAGCGTGTTCCGACTAACTGGTTGTTGTCGCCTTCCACAGCGCCAAAACCTTGTACAGTCTTCTGGTTGCTTTGAAAATCGGTTGGCCAATTGTTGCCCATATTGATACAGGATGCACTTTCAACCGATCCGATTCGGATCGAGCCGATGATAAACGTCGGGGACATAAAGGAGGACAAAGGCGAAACACCTCATTTCGTTTTGGAGTGTGGTGTGTACTTGTAGCCTGTGGCGGTACGCTCTGTCGTTGACGCCGCGCCGTCGCTGCTCGGCTCCGCTGAAGCGGGTGACGGTCCCTTAGCAGGGGGAGGGGTTGGCCTTGAAGCGCCAGCGGGCGGCTCTTTTGTCACTTGAGCACGTGTCATTGCCTCATCGTGAGGGCCTTTTTTCTCATTGGGTTTAGCCCTGAAGTTGTTACCCAGATTTAAGGAGCCGCTCAGTTCCTTGATATCCAAGTGATCCAAACGAAAGGTTAGATTTTCTAAGACAGGCTGATGAACATGCAGAGCATCTATATGAATCTGCGGATGCTTGGCGGTCAGGTTGGATAACTCTTCTTCTAGTTTCTTCAGGCGCTTTTCTAATTGTTGAACAGTAAGGGAAGACGTAGTAGCAGTGGGCTCAGATCTAGCGTGTAAGGTCGCTCCGATTGTTGAAGGCGGTGGCGACACCTCTCTGGCTCCTGGTGGTTTGGGAGGCGGCGTTTTTTTCTTACGAAACCACATGGTTGATTCTCAGCTCTTTCGGATAAAAGGTTGGAAATCAATGCGGTCCCCATCGCTAACGACATGGTTGCCGCCGATTACAACATTGCCCTCGCCACTCACTTCTCCGAGTCCTTGATTGGTCTTTACGGAGTGCCGCCTGCCGACGATTCGATTCGTCCCCTTGTTCACACTGGATGATGCCGCGAGGCTGTCGATATGAATTGATTGAAATTGGATGCGTACCACAATAATCCCCTCCATATCCGCTTTTCCGAATGTTCTCTTTTTCATTATATGGGGACAAACGAAGATTCATTTCTCTTTTCCAAAAATCCCAAAACAAATAACGCTCAACCTCGATCTTATTGCGGGCAGGTGACAGCGTCTCCGGCGGCATAAGGCGGTTGAACGTTATGTGAACTGAATAGGAATAACCTTTTCCCCATCGGGTGGCGCCAAGGGAATGCGGATAATGAGCAGACCGTTATGATACTGCGCCCGCATTTGTTCGGTCAGAGCTCTTCCGGGTAAGCGAATGGTTCGCTCAAAAGCTCCGAAGAAACGCTCGGACAGCCTCATCTGCTCATCAAGCACCTGATAAGGCCGGACCAGATGTCCCCGGATTAACAACGATTGATCGCGAAAAGATAGTTGAATCTGCTCGGGGGCGGATAACCCGGGAACCTCTGCGACAACGACAAGCTCTTGCGGTGTTTCATACATATCGATTCTTGGCCCGGTTAACGGGATGATACTGGCAATGTCCTGCCAGAATTCAGGGCCCAGCACATCGCCGGCTTGCGCCGTGAGCCCTTTCCAATCGGGCTTTGGCGGACGGTTGCCTGGAGGATTCATCGACCATCATCACCTGACTTTTGCATAGAAAATAGCGCTGCAAGCAGCTTGCTATTAGTTTATGTGCAGCCGCGGCGGATTATGGCATCTCTTGGGAAGCGGATCAATGCGGAGGTCGCTGCTCCGCCAATTTCTGCTGCGCCATGCGCACGAGTTCCTTGACCATCGCCCCGCCGATAGGACCGCCAACCTTGCCCGCGTCTTCGGAGCTTAATTGGCCGTTGTACCCTTGCTGAAGGGGAACACCCAGTGTTCGGGCGACCTCATATTTGACCAAATCAGGCCGCTCTGGATTTACATTGTATCCTTGATTTCTCATGACTTGAGCTTTAAGAATTCCGAGTCCATGTTCGGATCCGGGCACGATGGCCCGGTTGCTTCTTCTACGTGCCATTAGGCATCACCTCTTGGTGATTAGGATACCCCACGGCTGGTGGGACCATTAGCCCGAAATGTAAAATATTTATGCCCCAAATAATTCCCAATGGTGTACAAGCCATTTCCAACCAAAATAGCGCCATTGTGCAGCCAATCCGCCCGCAACTCAGGCCACAGTACGCCTGCGGCTTCAGCCAAAAGCAGACTGCAGCTATAAGACAAGCCATAACAGCTTAAAATAACGATCGCAAATTTCCACCAACTGCTGCCCACACTGGCCTTAGAGCGGAAGGTAAACGTGCGGTTTAGCGTGTAGCTGACGATTGCGCCAAGCGTATTGCCAGCGAAGGTTGAGAGCCAATAGTTCAGATGCAGCATATTGAAAAAAACGAAACTGGCGGAAAGGCCAACCAGCGTATTGAACACGCCGACAAGTAAAAATCGTAGAAAACTTCCTGATAACAATGACAATAATCGTTGTTGTATCATGTTATCGGCGGTTTGAAGCAGCCGGGATGGATGAAGGGGTTACAGGCAACTCCTCTTGTTCCTGAGCATCCTGAGCGCTCCCATTCAATACTTTTTCAATGACAAAAAGCGGCCTTTGCTTCACTTCTTTATAAATTTTTCCTATGTATTCGCCAATTAAACCAAGCGCCAGCAGTTGCACACCGCCAATGAACCAAACCGATAAAACCAGTGAAGTCCAGCCTGTCACATTGGCACCCAGCAGTTTGCCGACAATAGCATAGAGGGCGGCAACGACACTAAGAAGAAACAGGACGAATCCCATTAATGTAACGAAACGGATCGGAGTTACGCTGAAAGACGTGATGCCGTCGAAAGCGAAGGCAAGCATCTTGCGCAGCGGATATTTGGATTCTCCAGCGAAACGTTCTTTCCGAGTGTAATACACTTGCGTGGACGGGAAACCAAGCAGCGGCACCATGCCGCGCAAGAATAAATTAACCTCTTGGAATTTCTCCAAATTATCGAGAGTACGCTTGCTCATTAAGCGAAAATCCGCATGATTATAATGTATTTTTACCCCAAGGGAAGTCATTAGCTTATAAAAACCTTGCGCGGTTGCCCGTTTGAAAAAGGTATCTGCAGACCGGTCCTGCCGGATTCCGTAGACGATATCGAAGCCCTCGCGGAATTTGAGGACGAACTCTCTGATCACATCCGTGTCATCCTGCAGATCCGCGTCAATGGATACGACACAATCGGAATAAGATTTGGCGTGCATGAGACCGGAAAGCAAGGCGCTTTGATGTCCCGCGTTTCGAGCCAGTTTTAGCCCGGTAACAAAGGTGTTTGAGGCGTGAAAGCGTTCGATCAGCGACCACGTTGCGTCTTTGCTGCCATCATCAACCAAGAGCATGGTGCTTGTGCTTGCGACCAGTTGATCGGTAATGAGGGCGTCGATGACACCGCTAAGCCGGAATACCGTTTCCGGAAGAACTTCCTCTTCGTTATAACAAGGGACCACAATGGTTAAAATCGGAGTAGCCACAATACCTCGTCTCCATCCTGAATAGGTCATATATGTAGAGAATGATACAGGCTTTCATTATAACGTAAAAGCTCATAAAAAAGTAAGCGGCCAAGACGAATTCATCGTCCCAGCCGCTTGTAATCGTTATTACCAACCAAATCCGAAGGTACTTAAAACGATAACCAAGAGGATGAATAAAACGAGGACTACAGCAGCTCCATTATAGGTTGTTCCGCATCCACAACTCATGTCTATCCCTCCCTTCACAAAATTACTATATGTCATTCATCTAGATGATGCATGGATGAATGTCCATAGTGATTCATTTTATTTGGGGATGTATCCGCTTGACGTTGTGATGCGAGGCTGATCACGATAAAGTTTCCCATTTGGCCCACATTTCGGGCGGATTCAGCTCATAAACTTCGTTTTCCCGGAACATAAACTGATGCATGATAAACTCCCGGCGTATGGTTGCAAAATCGGGATGATAGTGTTTAATCCACTCATTCAGCTCTTTCTCCGTATAGGTGCGCCCCTTTTCGAGCTGGTCAATGAGGTGTCCCAGAACGATCAGCTTCTTTTTAAGCTGAGCAGGGATATGCTTTAGCTTGCCGTCCTGTGTGAAAAAGTTGCGAATGATGGACGGCTTCAGGTTCTGACGGGTGTCTTCGGTCTGCATGGTTGCGGATTCTCCTTTCTGATTTTTGAAAATGAGATCGGCTGTCGCGCTGGCGTTGCTGCGGATAAAATACTCATTTAACGCGAAATAAATCGTATTCTTGTCTCGGCGTTCGTGAATGAGGCTGGCTTCACGGAGCTTAGCGGCATGATGCGTAATTGTAGCGGGCGTAACGCCTAGTTTCTCCGCAAGCACTTGACCGTTTAGTTCTCCGTCTCTCAACAAAATGAGCATGCGAATACGCGTCGCGTCAGACAGCGCTTTATGGTAGGTGATAATTTTATCTAACTGCATGGCGAGGCACCTTCTTTACAAAACTAATTTGTTTTTTATCTAATTAGATATTAATTAAATTAGATTGCGAAGTCAAGACGGCGGGAGCGGAAGTGCTCAAAAGTTTCTTATTTCGTTCTAGTCATGTAAAATAATAGACAGAGTATTCATCATGGTTTTTGATTAAAAAGGGGATTGGCCTAATAATGCGTGTACTTATAATGACGGCAGTAGCGCCTGAAAGGGATGCTGTGCAGCGGGGGCTTGGCCATGACAGCAGGTTTGAATTCGCATTGGCTGGCGTAGGCCTTGCGGCAGCAGCCGTTAATGGTTCCATGGTGCTTGCCGCAGCACCGTATGATTTGGTTGTTATCGCCGGTATTGCCGGCGGATTTCCCGGAAAAGCGGAGATCGGATCGCTTGTGGTCGCGAGCGAAATCATCGCCGCGGATCTTGGGGTGGAGCTGCTGGACGGCTTCAGCTCCCTTGACGACCTCGGCTTCGGCACAACGCGCGTCAGCGTTGAGGCCGGCTTAGCCGAGCGACTGACGGCGGCGCTCACAGCCGCCGGTCTTAGCGCGCGCACAGCGCCGGTGCTCACGGTAGCGACAGCTACCGGGACGGCCGCTACCGCCGCGCAGCTTGCAGCGCGCGTGCCCGGAGCCGCCGCCGAAGCCATGGAAGGCTTCGGCATTGCCACGGCCGCTGCACGGCGCGGCGTGCCTGTGATTGAAATCCGCGCGATTTCCAACGCGGTTGGTCCGCGTGACCGCGATGCCTGGCGCATCGGCGACGCTTTACAAGCTTTAGAAGCAGCAAGTTCAGTCTTAGCGGAGGTGCTTTAAAATGAAAATTGCGTATTCACCTTGTCCCAATGATACTTTTGTGTTCCATGCTTGGGCGCACGGCTTAATCCCCGGCGCTCCGGAGCTGGATGTCTTATATGCCGACATCGACATTACGAACAAGCTGGCTGCCGACGGCACCGGACCCGACGTGCTCAAAATCTCTTACGCCGCACTCCCATGGGTGCTGAAAGAGTACGCCCTGCTGCCCTGCGGCGGCGCCTTGGGCAGAGGCTGCGGCCCGCTCGTGCTGACGCAGTCCGGCGGTACAAACCCTGACCCGGCTCAGCTAAGCGGACGCCGGGTCGCCGTGCCAAGCGAGCGCTCGACCGCGTACTTGCTGTTCCGCCTCTGGGCGGAACAGAACGTCCCCGGCGGCGTCGGCGAAATCGTGGTCATGCCGTTCCACGAGATCATGCCCGCGGTGCGGGACGGCCAGATTGATGCCGGCCTCGTGATTCATGAAGCGCGCTTTACCTACCCGTCGTACGGGTTAGCGCTTCTCAAAGATTTGGGCAGTTGGTGGGAAGAAGACACCAACTTGCCGATCCCGCTCGGCGCCATTGTAGCGCGGCGCTCGATGGATCTTGAGGCGCTTGCGGGCTGGGCCCGCGCCTCGGTGGAGTACGCGTGGGCGCATCCGGAAGCTTCGCGCGACTACGTCATGCAGCACGCGCAGGAGATGGACCCGCAGGTCGCTCAGGCGCACATCGACCTGTACGTGAATGAGTTCACCGCTAATCTTGGCGATGACGGGTATGGCGCTGTTTTGACGCTGCTTCAGCGCGCAGCAGAGGCAGGCATTGTGCCGCAGATGGATTATGCGGCACTGTTGAAGTAGGCTCTGCGCTAGCTCGCCCTGGCTATGACCTGCCTGTAGCACTAGCTGTACCAAACAGGGGAACTACAGTCCCCTATTTAGGGTAAAGCTATCTTTTCCGGCAGCAAAGGGAACTGGCGTCCGCTATTCTCCCGATTCTCGGAGTAAACCGACCGTGAGCAACGAAATAGCGCCCTATAGTTCCGCCAAATCAGCTATTCCCACAATTCACGCCAAATAGCGCCCTGTAGTTCCGTAAGGACACAAAGGTAGCGCTATTAACACAAAAGAGGACCGAATTCCCAATAAAGGCGGGAGTCTCGGTCCTCTTTTCATATCTGTTGAATCTCATTCCGCCTATCATCCAATCAAATTCTGTGGCTGCCCTTCAAGGAAGGCACGCACATTGTTAACGGCTGTCGCCATCAGCCTGGCGCGTGCTTCTCTGGTCGCCCAAGCAATATGCGGGGTGATGAGCACATTTCGCGCATGCAGCAAGGGATTATCCGGCGTTGGCGGTTCTACCGTCAAGACGTCGAGACCGGCGCCTGCCAGACGCCCTTGGTTCAAGGCCTGCGCAACATCGGCCTCATTCAGAAGACCGCCTCTAGCCGTGTTGATGAGGAAAGCCGTAGTCTTCATAAGGGCAATTCGGTCTGCATTAATAAGCTCTTTGGTCTCCGGGGTCAATGGACAGTGGAGCGAGATGACATCGGACTGCTGCAGAAGCTCGCCCAGCGAAACCCAAGTAAGACCTTCGACAGGTTCAGGTGTACGTCTACCGCTGCCTGTTGCTACTACGTTCATGCCAAAGGCCTTGGCGATGAGCGCTACTTGCTTGCCGATTTGGCCTAAGCCGATAAGGCCGATCGTTTTGCCGCTTAGCTCCGTGAGAGGAGATACCGTGTAGCAGAAGTCGATTGAGCTGGACCAGCCTCCTTTTACAACGCTATCGCTATGCTGCTGTACTCGATTGCAAAACTCCAGCAATAGAGCAAAAACCAACTGAGCAACCGATTGCGTGCCGTATGCAGGAACATTGGTCACAAGAATGTCTTGCTCCTTAGCCGCTTGTAAGTCAATGATGTTATAACCAGTCGCAAGGACGCCAATGTAGCGAAGCTTAGGAAGCTGCTGTAACGTGGCTGCGGAAAGCGGCGTCTTGTTCGTTAACACGATGTCAGCATCAGCCGCGCGATCCACAATCTGTGTTTCAGCAGTGCGTTCATAGACAATCACTTCTCCGAGAGCGTGTAAACCGTCCCAGTCCAAATCGCCGGGATTTAACGTATAACCGTCAAGCACAACAATTCGCATTTGTAGTAACTCCTACTGGCTTATTTTTTTGCGGGCAATTCCCGGAAAGGGTTCATGAACACCTTCGGAATGTTCGTTTCAAAACGCAGCAGCTCACCCGTTGTCGGATGCAAAAAGGCAAGTACGCGCGCATGAAGTCCGAGGCGGCCGATTTCTTTTGTTTTCGAACCATATTTCTTATCGCCGACGACAGGGTGTCCGATGTCCTGCATGTGGACGCGGATCTGATTCTTACGCCCGGTTTCCAGATTAACCTCAAGCAGGGAGAAGCTCCGGTTCGCTTGTAACGTCTTGTAATGCGTTACGGCGTGCTGGCCGTCATTTGGATAAGGTGTTGAGTACATTTTAAGAGACTTGGGATGCTCCTTCAGCCAGGAGGTAACGGTGCCTTCTGACTTTTTGACTAACCCTTCCACCAGGGCTACGTATGTACGCTCTTTCACACTATCCTGCCACGTGTTTTGCAGATGCTGCTGAGTTTTTTCGTTTTTGGCGAACATCATGACACCTGAAGTATCCCGGTCGAGTCTATGCACAACGAAAATCCGGGCTTTCGGATCAAGGTTACGCACATGTGCCGTCAGCTGGCGGTAGGCGGTAATTTGGTTTTCCTCCGGATTGGTTGCGATCGATAGAAGCCCGGAATCTTTTTGAATGACGATAACATCCTCATCTTCGTGCAGAATGGACATCCCGGCGAGCGGGATATTTTCTACAATCTTCTCTTTGCTGATGGTTACCGTTTGCTCAGGCTGCAGAGGGTGGTTGTAAGCGGTGACCGCTTTTCCATTCACAGAAACCTGACCGCGTGCCAGGGTGGCTTTCACGGAATTTCGGCCAACACCGGAAAGCTTTTCCAATAAAAAGGGCAGTAGTTCCGTTGTTTCCTTAACCGTATACTGGCGCGTGTTCGCCTCCGTAATGGCTTTAGTTGAAACCGGTTTATGCGTTTGGCTCTTGCTGATTTTGAGCTTGGGGTTGTGATTTTGATTTTTGCCAGGGCTTTGATGTTTGCCTTGCTTTTTTGGCATACAATGACCTCCTTTTCAATAAAAACGCACGCCGATCTAATCGTGTATGTCTAACAATATATCATGTTCACAAAAACAATAGAAACGTTAACATGGAATTTCATGTGTGTAGAAGCGGAAAACTAAGCGTCTGTAACTTTTGTGTAACCTCTGAAAGCGTATAGTTAGAACATATCAAAAGAATATTGCTCCTTACATAGATGAAAGGGCGGGTACTTTTCAAAATGGGAAAATCGTTCGATTTCTTAACGTTCCGGCAAGCACGCAGGATCTTCATGCAAGGGATTCAATTTTTGTATAGAACGAGAGCAATCACGTATGTTCGGGAGCAAACGAGCGAAACGCCGCATTTTCTTACAGAGGCAAGTCACCCTGACACTAATCAAGGCATTCTTGCGGTGACGAACCATTATATCGCATTCTTTGACCGAAATAAAAAAAAGATGGAAAGATTCCCATTGCTGCATACGACCGGCTTGGGTTTTGATACGATTGATTCTCAGCCTGTTGTCTGGATTGAGGGATCTTTTGAGCAGGGGACTGGTCGTTATTATTGGTACGTAACGAAGCAGAGACCCTTCCTAGAGGCTGTGAAGGAGCAGATGGAAAAAGGCGTTGTTGCCAAAGAAATTGCAGCCATCAAGCGGAATCAAGCAAAGCTGGACTCTTATATGGCGACTGTGAATACAAGACTAAATGAGAACCGTGAAACGATTTTGTGCAACACGAAAGCGGCGATCGACGATCATGCGGACACGCTCTTGCAGAATATGCAGGTTATGCTGGAAACCATGTGGGAGGTTTTCCTGGCGGGTGCAGCGCCACAATTGAAGATTTTGAATCCGGAAGAAATGCAGCTTTTTAGAGACAATATTATTTGTTATGCAGCAATTAAAGGTAATCGCATTGCCAAAATTGTGCTGGAGGCCAGGGGCTACAACCTGCCTACGGAAGATGTATTTATAGAAAGCGATGCTTTTATCGATGAGTACTATAACACGGTGTTACCTCCGTTTGAAGTTTTGGAGTTGGTATACGAGGATGTTCGCACTGTTTACCAAAAGTTTTTTCCCGCAACCGCTTTGCATCAAGAGCAAGTTGTCATGATTATTTCTGAGGCTGTTAATCTGGGCTACAGAGTGACTATCGCGAACGCCATGGTGATTGTGAAAACGCCACTGCGCATTGCGAATTAAATAGAAGGCTTTGGAAGGTGCACTCTGCGGATTGCGCTTTTTTTGTATGGAAGGTGGAACCTCCAAAGATTTTTGTACAGCTAGTCATATTGTTTAAATGCCCCGTTCCTTATATGATAGAACCTAACATAGAACGGAATGGTGGTGCATCGGTGTCTTTTGCGCAAGTCAATGGCGTTAGCCTTTACTACGAATTTATTACATCCACGCGCGACTCCGAAGAAACGATCGTTTTTTTTCATGGAAACGGTTTTGACTCCTCACGATGGGGACACTTGATTGACGGGTTAAAAGAGGATTATCATCTGCTGCTTGTCGATCTGCGTGGATGTGGAAAAAGTGAATCAACCTTAGGCGAGATATCATGGGACCTATTTGTCCATGATATGTATACGCTGATCAGGCACTTGAATCTGCAAAATTTTCATCTGATAGGACATAGTTTTGGAGGGTCCTTGGCCATTTTCTTCGCCATCCGGTACCCGAAGCTAGTGAAATGTCTCATCCTTATCTCGATTAACGTGCTCTTTCCAGAGACGAGTGGGAGCACTGTCATTAAGAACTATATGGATTTGATTGAAAAATACGGTATGGGTTATATGCTCCAACATTTTCTTCTCCCTTCATTAACGGTCCATCCGTTTCAACATGAGGAAGCTCAGCGTTTGTATAACATGTATATAGAAGTGCCCGTTGAAAGTTACATGAAACTATTTAAGTTGCACATCGAGCAACGGCCTGTCAGTGAATTATCCTGGATTCAAAGTCCTACGCTGCTGCTTGCTGGGGAATGTGATACAGTTTATCCTTCTTCTTTCCAAAATATGACGGCCGAGCTTATTCCGGACGCTACGTTTTATATCGTTCCCAATGCTGCGAATGCCACATTTATCGATCAGCCTGCTGTCACGGTCGAGTGGATTAAGGGTTTTATTCAAAGGAAGATGAATCGACCGGCAGAAGTGGAAGACATGGAGCCGTCGGAAATGGCAAGTTCCGTTCAACACATGTGGGATTCTTACCTGCAAACGTTGATCCCTAGCAGAAAAAATCCGGAACCCGTCATGAAAGTGGAACTTTTATTCGGATTTCGGGTGAGCGTGAACGGACAGGAAATTTTGGATGGCTGGAACAAACGTTATGCCCAAAATATCTTCGTCTATTTGGTTTTACACCCGTCTTCAACCAGAGAAGATTTGTGTGATGCGATTTTTCCAACGCTGCCATTACCTATTGCCCTGAAAAATTTAAAGGTCTATCTTAACTATTTGAAAAAGCTGCTTATCTATGATCAAGATCAAAACTCAATTTTGAAAACGGACCGTAAGCAGTTATATTTACAGTGCAAGATCGAGTGCGATCTTCTTGATTTTTTTGAACATATCAAACAGACCCTGCATTACGAGGATAACGAAGCGGAGATGTATGATCGCTGTACTAGATTGTTTCGTTTTATGCGAAATAAGGAGATTATGCCAGGTGTTTTTGACCAATGGTTCATTGAGAAGAAAGCAAGAGCAGAATTCAGGCTTGGCGTTCTTGCGGCTTGGATGTCCGGACAGGAGAAGAAGAGGGGCAATGTCATGAAAGCAGCCGAATTTAAAAAGCTTGCTAACTATTATACCAGCGAAGAAGAGTAAGAGGGAGCTTAGCCAAGCTGCCCTCTTTTTTTATTACTTATGCACAGATAGTGTGCTCCCCATGAAAAATTCCCCCTGCAGCCGCACATGTTCGAAGGGCAAATGCGGGTTGGCAATCCGCCAGAGCATCCGGTCTGCGGCACGATAGCCCGATTCCCGGATGGGCAGCTGCGGGCGCGAGCACAGCGGGAGCGTATCAGTTTGCTCGTTGAGCAGCGCGACAAATGAGCATTGCTGCGGAATTTGGACGCCCATTCGGCGCAGGGTATAGTACACCGGCACCGCCTCTTCGTCGATGCCGCAAATAACAGCCGTTGGTTTGTGCTGTTGATAGAGCAGCTCGACATCTTGCAGCCACTTGTCCGTGCCATCGCGTTTGGTGACGTGCTCCCGCGCTTCGACTGCGCAGCCGGCCTCCTTCATGGCTTCGCAAAACGCTTGCCACCGAATAACGAACCCCCGCTGATCTTGCGTATCCCCCACGTACAGAATATTCCGATGTCCCATTCGGACTAACCTGCGTACGGCCTGGAACATCGCTTCGTACACATCCCAAATGACACTATCCACTTTGGATTCCGGCGGAGGAAAATTGAGCAAAATCCGTGGCAGCGGCAGCTCCAGCAGCTTCTGCTCCAATAGATCGTGATTCATTCTCGGCGCGATGAAGATCCCTTCTGCATATAGCAACTCCTGATCTTCCGCCCAGCTTTCAAATTGTGAAGGCTTCAGCTCCGGCGGAATGAGCAGCGGCTGGACGGTATGCCCGAATTCCATGAACCGCTCATGAAGGCCTTGCAGCAGCAAGCGATTGAAATTCAAGGACATCTTATTTTGAACGAGTACAAATCTGCGCTGAACGACAGGGTACGGAGAGATATGATCGAGCTGCAGCGTTTGTTTCTGGTCCTTGGTCATATAACCAAGCTCGCGTGCAAGCTTAAATACTTCGCTTCGTGTTTGTTCAGACATGCCAGGCAGTCCACGAAGTGCCTTGGACACCGTTTGAATCGTTAAGCCAAGCTGTGCGGCGAGATCGTGGAGCGTTATTCTTTTGCGCATAAATTCCGGAGTCCCCTTGTACCAGTATGTAGTAATTTTAAACTAATTTTAAACTAAATTGAAAGTTAAATTTCAACTATACTTGGGAAAAGCGAGACAGCAGCCTGAATGCTAAGTTCTGAATTCAATACAAGGGAGAGATCGAGATGAATAAAATCATAGAAGCGGATATTGTTGTTGTTGGGGGCGGTCCGGCAGGTGTTAATGCAGCTATTGCTGCAGGGCGGAGCGGGGCTAAGACGGTTTTAATCGAAAAGTATGGGTTCATTGGCGGGATGTCAACGGCTGCGCTTGTATATCCTTGGATGACCTTTCATACGACGGAAGGCAAGCAGGTGATCAAAGGACTTGCGCAGGAGATCATCGATCGCCTTATGGCGATGAATGCTTCCCCGGGGCATCTCCGAGACACCGTTGGATTCGTGAACACCATAACGCCGTATCATCCTGAGATTTACAAAGTGCTGGCGGTGGATATGCTCAAGGAAGCGGGGGTTAAGCTGCTTTTCCACAGCTTTGTCGATCAGGTGGAGACTGCGAATAACCGTATTCAAACGGTGCAGCTTACATCCAAATCCGGGAGAATCGATGTCCGCGGCAAAGTATTTATCGACACGACGGGAGATGCCGATCTGGCTTACTTATCTGGCGCTCCGTGCCTGCAAGGCCGTGACGGGGATAAACTGACACAGCCAATGACGATGAAATTCCGTATGCGCGGCGTGGACTTGGCGGGGGTGAAGCAGTACATGATCGACCATCCGGATGAGTTTTATAAAAAAACACCGTTCTCGGAACTAGCTGAGCTGCCGTTGTCCGGTGTTCTGGGTTACTTCAAGCACTGGAAGGAAGCGAATTTGCCGATCAATCGCGATCAGGTGCTCTTCTTCACAGGGCCTGAAGAGGACGAAGTATTGGTCAATACTACGCGTGTACAAGGGCTTGACGGTACTAACGTTGAGGATTTGACCGAAGCGGAAGAGCTTGGACGCAAGCAGGTGTTGATGGTGGCGGAGTTCATGAAAAATAACTTGCCTGGCTTCGAAAAGGCATCGATCTCATCGGTCGGCGCCCAGATCGGCATTCGAGAAACGCGCCGCATCGACGGCCAGTACGCTTTGCAGGTGGACGATGTCGTGCAAGGCCGCCATTTTGAGGATGTCATCGCGCGGAGCGGGTATCCGATCGACATCCATGATCCTTCCGGCAAAGGCGTGACCGCAGCCTGGGTCAAAGGCGATGGCGCCTATGACATCCCATACCGCTGCCTGCTACCGCAAAAGATCGAAAACCTGCTCACCGCGGGACGCTGTATCTCGACGACGCATGAAGCGTTAGCCACGACGCGCTTGACTCCGAGCTGCATGGCAACGGGGCAAGCGGCTGGCTCTGCTGCCGGCCTTGCCGTGAAGCACGGCGTACTGCCGGGCGAGATTGATATTGCCGAGCTGCAGGCTTTGCTTGTGCAGGATGGTGCGCTGCTTTCGTAGTTTGTGAATGCGAATGTCAGCTGTATTCCCCAGAATAGGGGACCAGAGTTCCCCTGAGTAAGACATAAGCGGAATTCACCGCTTAATTATTGGAGTTTGTTATTGGCAGATGAGGTGAAACTCCAGTTAATGGGTTGTAAGTGGATCGGAGTCCGGCAATTAGCAGGAGTAATCGGCGTTACTCAGTGGCAGTGAAGCAAATTCCTCGCTGAGGCGACGTCTTACATCGGTATGCGCCCCCCCCGGCATAGGGAATACTTATACTTACTCAATGTGTGAGAAAAGGTGGGTTTCCCTATGCTTTTATACCAATTAACGCAGTGGTTCGAAGAACGCACATCCCTGCAGCAGGCGCTGCAAAGCAGCACGGCCGAGAGCAGCAGCGATCTGCAGCAAAGGATTCAAGACGTCGAACAGCAGCTGCAGTCTCATGCCGAAAGATGGAAAAACGCGATCCAAGAAGCCTCATATCTTCAGTTTCCCTACGAGAATCCGCAGCTGGACGATGATATGGTGCTGTAACCGTTGTGAAGCGTGCACCTTACTCTGCTTCTTTGTATTTCCTCGGTTTTCGTGTAGAATTAGAGAGTACGATAAACGAGAATAGAACGAGGTCTTTTTACAATGAAAGTACTAGTAACGACACTGAATGCCAAATTCATTCATACATCCTTGGCACTGCGCTATTTGAAAGCGTTCTGCGAGAAGGATTTTGATGTTGAGATTACCGAATATACAATCAAAGACCCAGTGATGAACGTTGTCTCCGACCTGTACCAGAAGGCGCCCGACGTGCTGGGCTTTTCCTGTTACATTTGGAACATTGAAGAGACGATTCATATTATTAAAATGATTAAGAAAATCAGGCCCGAAATCCTCATCGTGCTCGGCGGCCCAGAAGTATCTTACGATACGGACTACTGGATGGAGCGCATTCCAGAAGTTGATTTCATCGTTATGGGTGAAGGCGAAGAGACCTTCCACCAATTGTTGACGGAAATCTCAACGACGCGCAAATATCACTTCGTGTACGGGCTTGCGTACCGCAAAGGCGAAGAAGTCGTGCTTATGCCGGGCCGACCGAAGCTCAAGCTCGATGACATCCCGTCACCGCACCGATTCAAAGAAGATTTGCCGAGTTTAGCGAACCGCGTCGTCTATTTCGAAACGAGCCGCGGCTGCCCGTTCTCTTGCCAATTCTGCCTTTCCAGTATTGAAGTGGGCGTGCGATACTTTGATATGGAACGGACGAAGTCGGATCTTCTGTACTTAATCGATTCAGGAGCGAAGCTGATTAAATTCGTTGACCGGACGTTTAATATCAAAAGGGACTACGCGATGGAAATTTTCGAATTTCTGATTGCCAATCATCGCGGCGTCGTGTTCCAATTCGAAATTACGGCGGATATTATGCGGCCGGAGGTTCTCGATTACTTGGCTGAAAATGCGCCACCAGGTACGTTCCGTTTTGAAATCGGCGTACAGTCGACGAATGACACCACGAATGAGCTGGTGCAGCGCAGACAAAACTTCATGAAGCTGAGCCGAACCGTCTCCAAGGTGAAAAACAGTTTCAAAATCGATCAGCATCTCGATCTGATCGCTGGTCTTCCTGAAGAGGACTACCAATCATTCCGTAAGACGTTTAATGATGTTTTTGAGCTAGGACCGGAAGAGCTGCAGCTTGGTTTCCTCAAAATGCTGCGCGGCACCGGGATGCGCAAAGACGCGCATAAATATGGCTACGTATATATGGATCATGCGCCGTATGAGATTCTGGGCAATGACATCCTCCCGTTCACGGATCTAATTCGCATCAAGCGGGTAGAGGACGTGCTCGAGAAATATTGGAATGCTCACCGCATGGATCATACGGTTAAATATTTGATCGCTCATGAATTCGAGTCGGCCTTCGATTTCTTCCAAGAGTTCGGAGACTACTGGGAAGGCCGTGGCTGGCAGAAGATCGGGCATCAGCTCGAAGATTTGTTCACCCGCCTGCAAGAATTCCTCCTGGGGCGTGAAGCCAAGAACATGCCAGTTATCGAAGGTCTTATGAAGCTGGATTATTTCCTGGGGCATAAGTATAAGCCGCGTAAAATCTGGTGGGATTTCACATTGGAGAAATCCGAACAGAACGCGTATCTCAAGCTTCTGGCCGAGCAGCCGGGGCTGGCAAGCGGCGACTTCCATCTGCTTCGTATTAATGAAAAAGATCTCCACAAGCATGCGATGCTTGAGGTGCTGCCTTTCGCTTTGCAGACCTATCTGCAAACGGGTGAGATCGACAGCTCCAGTCAGGAGCTGCTTATCGTACACTTCCCGCCGGATGCCCAACTTCCGGCTAGCTGCTACAGTATGCCGTTGCACCAAACGGCGATTGTCTAGAAGAAAGCCCCACGCCCGTCGTCTTGATGACGGGAAGGGGCTTTTTTTCGTATAAAAACAGGCCTTTTCAGGGTAATCTAGGGGAGTTGACCCATAGGCTGCTTGCTATACTTGCTAAACTAGCACCTGATCTGAAAGGGGATTTGCTGCATGATTGAGACAAAGAATAAACTGGAAGAGCAGATTGAACAAGTTCTTGATGCCAATAAAATTTGTTCGTTTGCCACGGTTGAAGGAACGAAGCCGAAAGTTCGCTATATGGCGCTGCATCATGAAGGGCTGACCCTGTATCTAACTACGAATCGAAAGACGGATAAAGTGGACGAGGTGAAGGACAATCCTAATGTCCATATCCTGGTTGGGTATGATGGGAGGAAGTCCTCTGACATTTTGCAAATTCAAGCGACAGCGACGATAAGCAAGGATAATACGCTGCGTGAAAAGCTGTGGACAGATGAGATGGCAAAGTGGTTTGACGGTCCGCAGGATCCCAACTACGTCGTCCTCGACATCACGCCTTCGTACATGGAATATATGAACAGTGAGGCTGGAACGCAGATCTGGAAGGGGTAAATATACGTTTTCCTGAAAAAACCATTGACCACAGGTGAGGTTCAATGATACGATTGAAAAAATTTACCTATGGATCGATGAGGAGGAAATTGTAAAGTGGCTACGTATTACTTGGAACCATCCCGCACATTCAGCGAGTTTCTGTTAATTCCTAACCTGACAACAAAAGCTTGTACACCGGCGAATGTTAAGCTCAAAACACCGCTTGTCAAGTTCAATAAAGGCGAGGAGCCTGCAATCTCGCTCAATATCCCGTTTTCATCTGCTGTCATGCAAGCCGTATCCGATCATGGAATGGCTATTGCTTTGGCGCGTTGTGGCGGGATTTCATTTATTTTTGGCTCGCAGTCGATCGAAGAGGAAGCACAGATGGTACGGAAAGTGAAAGGGTATAAGGCTGGCTTCGTCGTAAGCCGCTCTAACTTGACGCCCGATCATACATTAAGCGATGTGCTGGCATTGAAAGAAGAGACGGGGCATTCCACAGTAGCGATTACGGACGACGGTACAGCGAACGGCTTGCTGCTGGGTATTGTAACAGGCCGCGATTACCGGAAAAGCCGTGATCCGCTGGATCGTCCGATTCGTGAGTTTATGACGCCTTTTGATAAACTGATTTACGGAAAATCAGGTATTACTTTGTCGGAAGCGAACAATTTAATTTGGGATCACAAGCTGAACTGTTTGCCGATCGTCGATGAGCAGTTGAAGCTAGAAACGCTTGTTTTCCGCAAAGATTACGATGAGCACAAAGAAAATCCGATGGAGCTTCTTGATGCTAACAAAAGTTATATTGTTGGTGCGGGCATCAATACCAAGGATTATAAAGAGAGAGTTCCTGCTCTTGTTGAAGCGGGAGTGGACATTCTGGTCATTGATTCCTCTGATGGCTATAGTGAATATCAGCGTGAAACGGTTCAGTACGTGAAAGAAAATTTCAACGTGAAAATCGGGGCCGGCAACGTTGTCGACCGTGAAGGCTTCCTCTACCTCGTGGAGTCCGGTGCGGATTTCGTGAAAGTAGGAATCGGCGGCGGTTCGATTTGTATCACACGGGAACAAAAGGGAATTGGCCGCGGTCAAGCTTCCGCCATCATGGAAGTCGTCGAAGCGAGAGACGAGTATTTCAGAGAAACTGGGACATATATTCCAATCTGCTCCGATGGTGGTATCGTGCATGACTACCACGTTACGCTAGCTCTAGCTATGGGCGCTGATTTCGTGATGCTCGGCAGATACTTCGCCCGTTTCGATGAGAGTCCAACCAGAAAGCTAAAAGTAGGCAACAACTTCGTGAAAGAGTATTGGGGCGAAGGCTCCAATCGTGCCCGCAACTGGCAGCGTTATGACACAGGTGGCAAAAGCAAGCTTTTATTCGAAGAGGGCGTTGATTCCTATGTCCCTTATGCGGGAAGCCTGCAAGAGAACTTGGATAAAACGCTTGGCAAAATTAAATCCACGATGTGCAACTGCGGATCGCTAACTTTGGATGAGCTGAAAAGCAAAGCGAGAATTGCGCTTGTTTCGGCAACGAGCTTAGTAGAGGGCGGCGCACATGACGTTATTTTAAAAGAAAGCTCCCTATCGGAAGAATAGGCGGCACTCCTAAATAAAAAAGCGCTCCACCACATCGCTTTGATGTCGGTTGGAGCGCTTTTTGTATGTGGCTGGTGCCCGCCCGTTAAGGATTAAGGCAAGTAGCTGCGAATCACCGTCATGTTTCCTTCTAACGCGTAGCTGCCCAGATCAGCTGGAAGCAGGAAGCAGTCGCCCGGCTTGGTGGAGATGCTGCCATCTTCCCATTGAAGCGTTCCATTTCCGTCAGCAATGACAAGAATCACGAAGCTTTCAGGTGATGTGCTAAGCTCCCACTTAGGTCCTACCAAACCTTTTTCGACGATGAAAAAAGGAGACTTGGCTAGCGTCAGCCATGTGCTCGTTTCGCTTAGGTTTGTTTTCATGCGCGTGGAGCCTGAACCTTCATAGGCAATGACGTTCAGTGAATCATCAATATGAAGATCGCGCGGTTTGCCATCCAATCCCGGACGGTTGTAGTCATACAGACGGTAAGTCGTATCGGAGTTTTGCTGAATCTCCGCCACCAATACGCCAGCGCCAAGCGCATGAACAGTACCGGCAGGGATGTAGAAGGAATCGCCGGCTTCTACAGGAACTTCCTGCAGGCAGTCCAAAATACGATTTTCGCTAATGGCTTGCGCCAAGCTTTCGCGTGTAACGCCTTCCTTCATGCCATATATAATTTTGGCGCCGGGTTTGGCGTCTAGGATGTACCACATTTCGGTTTTGCCTAGTTCTCCCGCGGCCAAATGTTCATAGTGATCATTGGGGTGAACTTGAACGGACAGATCGTCTTCACAATCCAAAAGTTTAATCAGGAGTGGAAAACGTCCGTTTTTTTCGGAAAAGCCTTTGGTGCCGAATAACGTTTTACCGTATTTTTCGCGGATTTCGTCCAACCCAAGACCTTCGAGCTCTCCGTTAATCACTTTCGTTGTTCCGTTCGGGTGATCGCCGATCATCCAGCCTTCGCCAATCGCGCCTTCCGGCAGCTGAAATCCAAACTTCTCCAGGGCTCTGCCTCCCCAGACACGTTCTTTCATTTCAGGTTGAAATTGAAGCGGGTATGATTTCACTGCTATCCCTACTTTCTCTCTATGTATTTAATAGGTAGTAAAGGAGTAAACCTACTACTCTCTAGCATTATACCATGGGTCTATCTTTTTTCTAGAGCCAAGAGATAGGGGGCATGCGCACTAGTATTCATAAATTGATAGCGCAGCACCTGATAAGCTGCGAGCGAAAGCCGCTGTGCCCAAGCTTCGACGGCTGCGGCTTCTTCAGAGCCGCCATCGTGCCCGCTATACAGCACGATGGTCACGATGCCGCCTTTGCGAAGCAGGCGGAGCGCGGCTTCCAATGCAGGAATTGTCGATTCCTGCTTCGTGATCGTTGCTGGATCGGCCCCTGGAAGGTAGCCGAGGTTGAAGGTGACCGCGGCTACTTTGCCGTGGCGGTCCTCCGGCACAGCCGTCTCCATGAGCGCATGGCTGCACAGGCTCATGTGCACAGAAGAAGATGCGTCCGGAAGTTCTTTCTCCAGACGCATCTTCGTTTGATCCAGCGCTTGCTGCTGGATGTCAAAGCCGTACACGCGGCCGCGGCGTCCCACCAGCTTCGCAAGGAAGACGGTGTCGACGCCGTTGCCGAGTGTCGCGTCAATGGCGGTATCGCCTGGTTGAACACGCTGGCCGATAAGTTGATGAGCATAACCTAAAACTGAAACAAAACCCATATGAAGAAAGCCTCCATGCTGATGTGCTGATGAGCGACAGTTATTTTTTGGCTGCCAGCCAGGTGGCCAGCGTTTCGATCTCTTCCGCCTTTAAGGCTTTCTGGAAAGGTGGCATATCGCCACTGCCCTTGATGATTTGCTGCACAATCTCATCTTTGGTTTTGCGCGAACCGACCTTCGTCAGGTTCGGCCCGAAATCTCCTTCAAGGCCAGCCCCGTGGCAGGCCATGCAGTTCTCCTTAAACAGCGCTTGCGCCTGCGCTGCTGTGGTAGTTCCGCCATCCGCAGCCTCCGGCTTCGCGGATGGCGTAGGCGCCGCGCTCGCAGGCGCGGGCGTCGGTGTAGGCACCGGCGTCGGCTTCGCCGTAGCCGACGCCACTGGCGCAGCGGTTGCTGCCGCTGCGCTGGGTGTCGCCGCCGCTGCGCTTGGCTGCGGCGTGCTGCTTGCCGCCGGCACCGGCGTCGCCGGCGCTATGGTAGCTGCCGCTGGCGTTGCCGCGGCTGTTGGTGTCGCCGCCTGCGCCGTTGGGGCAGGCGTGGCGCTTGCCGTCGCGGACGGTGACGGCGATACAGAAACCGGCGCCGATGTTTCCGGCGCCGCTCCGCATCCTGACAGGACTAGCATGAACCCCACAAAAGCTGCTCCAACCCTTTTCTTCATCGTACCCATCTCCTTTATATAAGCTCTCACTATATAATAGGAAACGGTTCAAAATCGAAATGGGTTTGATCCCAGCCGTTATTTATTTGTTGGACTTGCCATATTGCCTTTCCAATACTTGCCTTGCCATGTATTTCTTTCTGCTAATAGTTTATCGAAGCTATTTAGCACTTCCCACTTTTTAAGGCTCCACATCGGTCCTATCAGCAAATCGCGAGGAGCATCTCCGGTTAGCCGGTGAACGATCATTTCCGGTGGCAGAAATTCGAGCGTATCGACAATGAGCTTCACATACTCGTCTTTTTCAAGAAATTGGAGCAGTCCGGCTTCATATTGTTTCACCATAGGTGTTTTCCGCATTAAATGAAGCAAATGAATTTTGATGCCCTGCACATCCATTTGAGCGACAGCCCTGCCGGTGTCCAGCATCATCTCATGGGTTTCCCCAGGCAATCCGTAAATAATGTGCGCACACGTGCGGATATTATGCTTCCTGAGTTTAGCCACAGCATCCAAATAGCACTGAGTGTCATGTGCGCGGTTGATCAACTGCGACGTTGATTCATGAACGGTTTGCAAGCCCATTTCGACCCAAAGATAGGTTCGCTGGTTCAGCTCTGCCAAGTATTCAATGACATCATCCGGCAAACAATCTGGCCGCGTTGCAATGGATAAGCCAACTACGCCCGGCTGCTGAAGAATGACCTCATAATACTCGCGCAGCTGTTCCACGGGTGCATACGTATTGGTATAAGCCTGGAAGTAGCCGATATATTGGGCATCCGGCCACTTTTGATGCTGGAGATCTCTGATCTTGTTAAACTGCGTAACGAGATCGTCGCGGCGGCTTCCAGCGAAATCCCCGGAGCCTCGCGCACTGCAAAAGGTGCAGCCGCCGGTTGCAATATTGCCATCGCGATTCGGACAAGTGAAGCCTGCATCGAGCATGACTTTAAACACTTTGCCGCCGAACGCTTCGCGCATTTCATAATTCCATGTATGGAAACGTTTATCCCCCCAGAGCTGAGGCGATTCTTGTATCATTGTAGACATCAGATTAGAACCCCTTTCCTTCCACCCTATTGTAGCGAAAAATAAACATGAAAGCGACCCCTGCCTTTCCACCAACTTCCCCGATAAAAGTGGGCTTATCGGAGCATGATAACTTTGCATGACGATCATATGCCGAGAGGGGAAATGAAAAGTGAAAAAGTTTCGTACAGTGACATTGGCGGTAGCTTTGACGACAGCATTGAGCTTTGGGGCAGTTGGGGCGCACGCTAACATGAGTACATCGACAATGAACACTCATACGGGTACTTCAGGGACTATGGGGACGGGGACTACGACGACATCGGGTTATACGGGCAGTACTTACGACGCTACGACGGGGACTAGCGTCGGAACTGGTTTGTTGAACGGAACGGGAACGATGACCAACACGAATACGTACAATGGAGTGACAACTCCGATTACAAGTCCAAATGCTGTGGCTCCAACTACTCATCCAAACAGATTGGATGGCTTGTACAGACATGACGGAACAACGACTAACACGTATACGGGAAAAAGTACCGGCACGGGTACTGGCGTTTTAGGCCAAATCAATGGCTATGGCAATAATCTTATGGATCGGATGAGCACGACAAGCACGGGAACGAATCGCGGCAATTATGATACGTCATCTTATCGCGCTTATGCGACCACGTCATCTGACAAGAGCATGAATTGGGGATGGCTTGGATTGGTAGGGTTAATAGGGTTGGCGGGGTTAAGAGGTGGCAATAGAAACAGAGACGAGAGTTACAAATAAGGAATGAATAATGGGCGCCTTCCTGACGGAGGGCGTTTTTCTTGTGTAGGCGAAGTTTATCCATAATACGCCAAGCCTACATGGGATTTTAAACAACAAAATGCTTGATATGACGGCGAATGCAACCTTTCCTTGCACAACATACATCGATTTGTTGCGAAAAAGTGAGATATAAGCAGTTTAGTGCTTATATCGTTGTATGAAGTACAACATAGGGGCTGGTTAAGACCTATTTATATTTAAATGGTTGCAAAAAATACAATATAGAACACTGCTGTAACGCCTGCACACCTCGGCATGGATCTGAATAAGTTTTTCTCATGATCTGCCATTCATAAAGCTATCTCTCTAAACCGAAACTACCATTAAAAGCTGAATAGGAGAGCAGGTGATAAATTCATGATGACTTCTACTTTATCGACAGACACTTTGTCCGTTGAACTTACGGTGAAGGAAGCTCAAGCGTTAAGCAGCGGTGTGAAATTTGTGGCCGATCCGGAAGTGTAATTCCCTTTGATTTTTTCCCGAGAATGGTCTATGATTTGTATTCGATAGCTTGTACGTGTAGGAGGCAAATAATAGATGCGGTTACGGGGAAGAAAAGGAATTCGAGAAGATATTGAACGCCAGAAGGAACTCGTTGTTCTCAATGCCAAAGATTATAAAGGCAAGTGGGCGGAGTTATTTGGCAATAATAACCCTATTCATGCTGAGCTTGGGATGGGGAAAGGGCGTTTCATCAGTGAAATGAGCAAGAAATATCCCGATATTAATTTCATTGGCGTTGATATGTATGATGAGCTGATCCGCAAAGCGAGTGAGAAAGCAAAGATCGCTCATGAGATTAATACCGAAGAAGAGTCTGAATCAGAATCAGTGGCTAATATCCCGAATTTGAAGCTGATGCTGTTCAATATCGAACATATTGAAGAAGCTTTTGCTGAAGGGGAGCTGGAGCGGGTTTATTTGAACTTCAGTGATCCGTGGCCGAAGAAAAAGCATGCTCGCAGACGGTTGACACATCCAGGTTTCGTGGCCAAGTATCAGCAAATTTTGAATGGGAACGGCGAGATTCATTTGAAAACCGATTCGCAATCGCTGTTTGAATTCTCGTTGAATTCTTTTGCCGATATGGGTTTAAGAATGCGCAATATTTCCCTGAATCTGCATGCTGAAGGGTTTCACCCGGATCATGTTATGACGGAATACGAAACGAAATTCGCCACGAAGGGTATGAATATCCATCGTTGTGAAGTGGTGATTGGTCAGGACGTGCTGGCCGCTCATCTCGATCAATTGAACAAAGCGAAAGCGGAATAAACTTAGCGCTAATCAAAAAAGAGGCTCCCCCTGGTCATTCGATGACTTTAGGGGCAGCCTCTTTGTACGTTTCATGATGGTTAGCCCATCACTTGAAGAATAACCTCTGAACAATCCGCTGAAGGCGTGTTCATTCGTTGGCGGTAATTCCATACGCGTCTGGCCTGGACATCCGTGTAACGGCTGACAAGCATCGTCAACCAGTTTGAGATTGTATCGGCGGAACGGATCGGTTCACCGAAACCTTTTTCGGTAAAGTAGTGCACGTTCCCTTCTTCCTGTCCTGGGATCGGATCATAGAACAGCATCGGAATGGACTTGGCAAGACCTTCTGAACAGGTCATTCCACCTGGCTTGGTAACCAATAAGTCTGAAACTTCCATTAATTTATCAATGTCTGGCGTAAATCCGAGGAGGCGGATGTTCGGGTGCTGATACCGTTCGTCCGCGGAAAGTTTCGTTAATATCTTGGCATTGTTTCCTAGGCAAAAGATGAACTGCACGCGGTCTCTCCATTCAACGAGATGCTCGCTGAGCGAATCGCCCCCGATTAGCCCCCAACCACCGCCCATGACGAGTACCGTAGGCATCGCGGCTAATTGGAACTGCTGCCGGATGATGGCTTTATCGTGCGCCACACGGAAACTCGGGTGGACAGGAATCCCTGTAATTTCGACTTGAGCCGCGGGGATTCCCCGACCAAGCAGCTTATTTTTGACATCCTCTGTCGAGACCATGTATTTATTCACTTCACGACTGACCCATGTTCCGTGTACGTCATAATCCGTAATGACGGTGCACAGCGGAATGGCAAGGCCAGCTCGTTTGAGCCGGGACACGACGACACTGGGAAAAGGGTGTGTGCAGACGATCGCTTGGGGAGCCCAGTTCTGGATAATCTCTGCGGTCTGTGCGTAAAAAATGCGGTGCAGAGCTAATTGCGTCAACGGATTTAACGATTTCTTGTACTGAGAGCGATATAACCGGCCATAAAGCTTGGGATTTGTGGTCAGCGTCTTTTTGTAAGCTTGGATAATCCATGGCGCAATAGTCGGATGCAGGAAAGACCCCAGTTCCAATACACGTGTTTCAATCGTTGTGCATCGCTTTTCTAAGCTTACAGCGAGCGCATAAGCTGCTTGCGTATGACCTGCTCCGAAACCTTCAGAGAGGATGAGAACCCGCTTTTTACCCTGACCAGCATCCATTCATTTTACCCCCATAGAGCTACAGTTGTTAATGATGCTGCCGTACCGATCAAACTGCCGACTAAACAATCCGAAGGATAATGCAGCCCTAGGTAGATACGTGATAGACCAACGATGAAAGCAAGCGGCAAAAGAATGATACCAAGAATAGGCATGGCTGCCACAAACGGAATGATGATCGAGAAGATAGCGGTTGTATGTCCGGACGGAAAAGAATGATCCGTTAATGGATTTTTATACGTGATCGTTTGAGGATGTACGAGATAAGGGCGGAGCCGCGGATATTTCTTTTTAATGATAGCAACCGGTATATGACTGATGGTTAAGGCGATTAGCGCTTGAATACCAGCGGTTTGCAATGCTCCTTGCCCAAATAAAGCACAGCAAAGTGAAATCACGATCGTCGCCGTAGCTCCTCCTAAATGCGTAATTCTAGAAAAGAAGTGATCGAGGAAGTAGTGCTGAATACGTTGATTCACAAAGTGGAACATGCGTGTTTCATGATGCTGAAGCCAGTTCACGACTCTGCTCATGAGTAGTAGCCTCCTTCGAAACTTGAGATATCTGTTATTTCAAATTATATAGATCAATTATTAAAGGGAGATTAACTCAGTAATAAATTTTTAGAAAGATGCGTTTACACTTTTAAACTCGGGTAAAAAGAAGGAATGATGGAAATAATGGTAGAGTATTCCTTTCATTTTACCCTAAATATCGAAGTGCTATCCCGTTCCATTAGGCCTAGAACGATGGTTTTGTAACCCCTTTCAAATTGGGATTTATTGGATTTGATGTCGATGCAGCGCGGTTCAGGCTGAAAATGCCCGAAAGAAAGTCAGTGCTTAGGTCGTATGGCATCGACGTTGCGAAGTCCGTTATGCTGTAAGTCGGGTGTTATGGTTCTTGTGAATGAGTTTTTCTGATGACGGACTCTCTGCGTGGAAACCCAGCGAATGTTATGAAGGATACCTCAGAAAAGCTCGCAGGAACGGTTGCTTGATCGACCCCGGCAAAAGTTGTCAGGGGAAGCTCGGGTGAATTATAATAAACCCGAAACACATGAGGGGTTGCTGGTTGGTCTAAATGGTGAACTTTTTGTACACAATAAAATGAAAAACGTTGAAAACAGGACTTTAACGATCTGATTTCAAGCACATGCGGCAAAGTATGTGTCCGTTCCCCTTAAATCTCTGAGAACTGGCTATTTTTCGGTTTTTGTAGACTTTGACAAATAGGGGGAAAGAGAGGAAAATCAAGAACGGTTAATTCACCTGTACATAACTGCGCACTATGCGTATAAAAAGATAGCTTGTGTGCATAAACAAAAAGGGGGACTTTGCTTCATGCTTGACAAGATTGTGCTTACGTTTCAGATTGGCTTGGCGCTCGTCGGTGCGTATCAGTTTTTTTTAACATTCTTCGGATGGTACCGTCCAAGAAACAAACAGAAATTTGCGCCGCAGAAATCGTTTGCTGTCCTGGTTGCAGCTCATAACGAGGAGCAAGTCGTTGGCGCATTGATCGAGAATCTGAAGTCTTTGGATTACCCCAAAGAGCTCTATGATATCTTCGTGATCTGTGATAACTGTACGGATAACACGGCTGCAATTACTCGTAGTCATGGCGTTTATGCCATGGAGCGTCACAACCCGAATCTGCGAGGCAAAGGGTATGCGATCGAATGGATGCTGAAGGAGCTTTGGAAGCGCGAACGCCAGTATGACGCGGTTGTCATGTTCGATGCCGACAATCTCGCCAGCCCGGACTACCTGATTCACATGAACAATGATCTTTGCTCCGGCTCCAGAGTTATTCAGGCTTATTTAGATAGCAAGAATCCCAACGATTCTTGGGTTACCGGTTCTTACGCAATTTCGTATTATTTTGCAAACCGTTTCTGGCAGATGCCCCGCACGAACTTGGGCCTTGCCAACTACCTTGGCGGTACGGGGATGTGTTTTGAGTCCAAGCTGTTGAAGCAGATTGGATGGGGAGCTACCAGCCTTGTTGAGGATTTGGAGTTCTCGATGCGTTGTATCAAGATGGGAATCAGACCGACTTACAATTACGAAGCTTTCGTTTACGATGAGAAGCCGCTTACGTTCAGAGCATCTGCCAAACAGCGTCTGCGCTGGATGCAAGGACACTTTGACGTAGCCAAGCGTTACTTCTTCCCGCTATTGTGGCAAGGGATCAAAGAAGGCAGTTGGACGAAGATTGACGCGGCTATTTACTCCGCTAACGTATATAACTTTTTCTTCGGAGCGATTATCACCGTGCTGCTGTGGATCAAATCCGTAACGCCGGGCTGGTCCGAAACACCGATGCTTGCTGACATCAATCCGGTTTTCTTTAACTCTGTAAGTTTTGCCATTTTCGTGCTGCTTCCAATCTCTATGATGATTGAGAAGGCGCCGCGCCAAGTATATAAATATTTAATTTTATATCCTGTGTTTATGGTCTCTTGGTGGCCGATTACGTTCTTTGCGTTCTTTACGCAAAACAACAAGCAATGGAGCCACACGGAGCATACACGCGTCATTCGCCTGGATGAAATGAAAAGTAAACAAGTCAGTTGACTTTTCTTCACCGAGATGATATTATACTTCAAGTAAAAGCAGAAGCGCCCGCTTCTCACCTGACCAACTACGCTGTTGGCTGGTTTGAATGAATCATCATGAATGCTCAATAGGTTGCTTAAACCTGTTATTGATGAAGATGTGGGCCGTTACCGTGCCCACATCTTTTTTATATTGGATAGAGGTACATACTTTCTGGAGGTGGAACACTATTAGCAAAGACCATATGATTAATGATGAGATTCGTGTGAAGGAAGTACGCCTGATCGGGGCGGACGGAGAACAACTTGGCATTACGCCAATTCGCGAAGCTCTTCAAATCGCACAAGACGCGAACCTGGATTTGGTAAATGTGGCACCAACGGCGAAGCCGCCGGTATGCCGCATTATGGATTACGGTAAATTCCGTTACGAAACGCAGAAGAAAGAGAAAGAAGCTCGTAAGAACCAGAAGATCGTGGATATCAAAGAGATTCGCTTAAGCGCGACAATCGATGAGCACGACTTCCAAACGAAGCTTCGCAATGCGATTAAGTTCCTTGGCGATGGCGATAAAGTGAAAGCCAGCGTCAGGTTCCGCGGGCGCGAAATAGCGCACTCGGAGATTGGTCGCAGAGTGCTTGAACGTCTGGCTACTGAAACAGCCGACATTTCCTCACAGGAGCGCGCTCCTAAGCTTGAGGGAAGAAGCATGATCATGATCTTAACGCCGAAGGCAACAACCTAGGCGGTATACTAAATTAGGAGGAACAACACACCATGCCGAAAATGAAAACACACAGCAGCCTGAAAGGCCGTTTCAAAATTACTGGCACAGGCAAAGTGATGAGATACAAACAAGGTAAGAACCACTTGCTTTCCGGTAAATCATCCAAGCAAAAACGCGTTTTGTCCACGAACCCAGTAATGGCTCCTGGCGATGTACGTCGTTTGCAACAACAACTGACACTAATCAAAGGTTAATTCTTTAGCATTCGAACATTATTTATACATCCCAGGAGGTAGTTAACAATGGCAAGAGTCAAGGGCGGATTTATTCGCGCTCACCGTCGTAAGAAAATTTTGAAATTGGCAAAAGGTTATTTCGGTTCCAAACACCGTTTATTTAAAACAGCTAAAGAGCAAGTAATGAAATCTTTAGTGTATGCTTACCGTGACCGTCGCCAAACGAAACGTAATTTCCGCAGACTGTGGATCACTCGTATCAATGCAGGCGCTCGTCAAAACGGCTTGAGCTACAGCAAATTGATGCACGGCCTGAAATTGGCTGGTATCGACATCAACCGCAAAATTTTGGCTGATCTGGCTGTAAACGATGCTAAAGCGTTCAACGATTTGGCAACAGCTGCAAAAGCAAAAGTAAACGCGTAAGCTTAGCTTCGCGTACAGGAAGCTTGTCCCCGCAAGGGGGCAAGCTTTTTTTATTTCAACAGGCATTCTCGCGGGGGGCTGGGGTATCCTCTGAAGGTGGATTTTTCTTGAGCTTGCGGAATAAAATGGCGATGAACATGGCGAGGGGAAGCAGAATTTGAAAAATGGGGAACAGCTTAACACTCACCGCTAAACCTAACCAGATGTGATAGGTATAGTTAGGCTCAAGAAAGGAAGAGGTGAAAATTACAACGCCGACTATACAAATAGAAACCTTGGCTCTGCAGCCTGTAAGCTGGGAAACTCCATAAGACGCCGCCCAGAAGAACGCTGTAAGTTTCACGAATAGGCCGAGAAAAAGCAGCAGAGTCACGAAGACATCCAGCCGTTCAAAAATATCGCCAACCTGGATTAACTGCACGGTCTGCAAAAAGGGCAAGGTGCTGTTGCCAATCAAGGAAGGGCCAAGCACCAATACATTTATCATATTCATCCCAACGAGGAATACCGCTACGCCAAGATAGGTGAAAATGCTGATGCGTTTCACTTTATTGTTGTCTGACATGAGGTGCCAAAACATCAGGAAGACGACCATTTGGCCAAACGGGAAAGAGACCAGGTCGGGAAAAGCTGCCGTTAAAACGGGCTTGAAGCCTTTTTCCATAATGGGTTGTATCCGCTCAAGCTTGACTAATTTGGAACCAAAAATGAGGAGACAAAGGATGCTATAGCTAAAAAGTATCGGCATTATTAAACTTTCGGCAACGCGGCAAAAGGTTTCAATGCCCATAATGATCGTATAAGCGGCCAGCAGGATGACGAGCAGCATGACGACAAATTTGGGCGTTCGCGTGAGCAGGGTGACGCTTGTGATTTCGCCGAAGTCTCGCACGTTTCTCATGGATTCATAGGCAAAGTAAATAAGAAAGCAGCAGCTTAGAATACCTCCTGTAATTTTGCCGAAGCAGATCCGCATTAGAAAGATGAGAGACTGATCTGGCGCGATGCTTTGGATATAGAGGAACATCCGCAGCAGGATTAAGCCGATGATTGCCGCGACGATCATAGCAACCCATGAATCCTGTTTCGCTTTGCTGCCAATGGCAAATAAAGGCGTGCTGCCGATTTGGAAAAGAATAATCATAACGGCAATCTGGTAGTTGCTGATTCGTTCCATGCGGTTAGACTCCTTCTTCTTCCGAGTGCCATTAGCGATTGTCGTTCTCCATAAGCTGCTTCACGGACTTGCTGTTCATGCCGATGTTCTCAATGTCGATTTGGAAAGAGGACTCCATCTGGATTTGGGCAAAATGCTCATCCCAGTCCGGCTTTAACTTCTCCCACGCTTTCGGATCCTTTCGATGGATGAGACCTGCAAATCCAAGGACATCCGCTTTCATGCTTTGGGCTTTACGTAAGGAAACCGACATAAGCTCCGAGATGGTTTCTCCGATGAGCCGTTCCATTTCACGACTGCCCTCCGGCTTTGAGGCATCGATCAAACATCCATTTTCAAGCAGTTGTCCGCTAGCTTTTACCGCAGCTTGGATGATCCACTTACCTTGGATATTCACGGGGGTCAGCTTGGTCGAAGCCTTGGTAATCCGTATGGCGGAGCGAGATTTCTCGCTTTTCTCCGAGCACCCGAAAAATAAGGTGGATTGGCTGATCTCGCCTTTAAGCCAGCTGAGTCCGTAACCTTCATGTCCAGTCATCCAGCCGATGAGCTTATCTTTTTGAAAAATCCCAATGCGACCCATTTTGAGCTTGGTATCGAAATTGGTGCTTTTTAAATTTTCAATCGAGGTCGATTCGACACCTTGGCCTGAGATAAACACTTCCGGTATTGTGGAATAACCGGAGTCACTAGCCATTCTCATCGCGAGCTGATAAAGCATGACTTGCTTGAGGTTGCCGTCGGTTTTGTCCTCGTTGAGCACCATATTTCTCAAGGCTGCACCTGGTATTTTTTCTAACGGTAAAATTTGCTCCAGGATTTTTCGCCCTTCGTCTCTGCTCACGAGCAAGCTGACGGTTTCCCTGGAGTTCGCGCTTCTTAAATAAACGTCGATGATGGGAGAAATGCCTTTCCGGGCTGCGCTTTCGCCAATGACGACGACTCGGTTATGAGCGAAGAACATCGTACGAGGCATTTCTAAACTGGCTCTTTGAACAGCAGATTGGATGGAATCCCCGTTCGTGGAAAACACCAATACAGGAGCCTGCTGAATCGCCATTCCACCTGTGCTGGAAATGGACTGAGGGATGACGACTTGATAAGAGACTTTCCAGTGATCATCCTCCCAATCGACGGCGGTTGCTGCGGTGATAGCGATCTTATTCAGTTCAGTTCGGTCCCAACAGCTCGTGCATAAAAAGCAGATAACGAAAGAGATCAGGCTTGTCAACACCGCTCGGCGCTTGGTTCGCATGCATCCAGTCTCCTCGTGAGCAGTTATTTTTTCTTTGGACTTTTTGCTGTTGGACGCTGTCTATAAACATTTTTGGTCAGCGCCAACGGCCGCTTGATTAACTTCCACCACGGAAGCCGGATGAAGATATCTTTCACATTGGACGGAATAAACGGTGAAATCGGCGCCATGTACGGAAGGCCGAACGATTTAATTGAACACATGTGAATAAGGATGAACATGCAGCCGAATAAAATGCCGAATAGTCCGAGTAAACCCGCTAGCATCATAAGCATGAATCGGATGAGCCGTGCTGCTACAGCCAAGTTAATCGCGGGTGTGACAAAATTGGAGATGGCTGTAAATGACACGACGATGACCATCGCTGCGGACACGAGGCCGGCTTGTACGGCAGCTTGTCCGAGGACAAGCGCGCCTACAATGGAGATGGCGGGTCCGACAACGCGGGGCATCCTCACTCCTGCCTCCCGCAGCACCTCGAACGTGATCTCCATCAGGAACGCTTCCACAAGCGCTGGGAAAGGCACGCCTTCCCGCTGTGCAGCGAGGCTGATGAGCAGGGTTGTGGGCAGCATCTCTTGATGGAACGTGGTAATCGCGATATAGAGAGACGGGAGCAGCATGGAGACGAAAAAAGAGGCGTAGCGGATCAGACGCACGAAAGATGCGATATCATAGCGTTGGTAGTAGTCCTCACTGGATTGCAGGAACTTAAAAAAAGTCACGGGAGCCATTAAAGCGAAGGGGGTCCCATCGACCATAATAATGATTTGTCCTTCAAGCAAACCGGCTGCTGCAGTGTCGGGCCTTTCGGTGTTCAACATGGTGGGAAAAGGCGTATAGCCCTTATCCTCGATAAATTCCTCGATATACGCGCTCTCCAGAATACTGTCCGTATCAATAAGTTTAAGCCGTCTGCGTGCTTCACTCAGCACTTTCTCGTTAGAGACGCCATCCAAATAGGCCAAGATGATCTCTGTCCGGGTGTAACGTCCAATCTTCATACTTTCAAAGCGAAGATCAGCCGACTTGATTTTTCTTCGGAGCAGAGTCAAGTTTGTTCGAATGTCCTCCGTGAAGCTTTCCTTCGGTCCCCGAATCACGGTTTGTGATTGCGGTTCTTCGATCGCCCGTTTCTCCCAGCCCGTCGTGCAGGCGAAAAAGGCCTCGTCCAATCCATCGATTAAAATCGCTGTGCTGCCCTCTAAAATGGCACTCAGCAGCTCAGTGTCATATTTGGCTTCATAAAGCTCGCCGACGGAAACGGTTTGCTGCAGGATTTCGTGAACTCCGCAATATTGCTCGCTTGTCTGCTCAGTTGCTTGAACATTTAATAAGGGCTCAATGAGGTGCTTATGGATAGCTTCTGATTGGACCAGCCCATCTATGTAGATTAAAGCGATGGAGAGGTGATCCTGAGTAACCTGCATATCGAGCAGGCGTATTATGAAGTCAGGAGAATCGCCAAAAGCTTCTCTCAGTCTCGAGATATTCGTTTGCAAATCGGTCGATAAAGGGAGAGCGGGTTTCAGAGAAGTTGTCATCAGCGAAGCCCTCATTTCCTGAATTGGTAGTATATTCCCTCACTTTCGTTTGTTTTATTCGATATGCTATTGACTAATGCTCCGGGGATGCATATAATAATCTCTAATATCATCTTAACGGATGGTGTTCACGAATAAATCGGCTATGAAGAGGAAGAAGTCATAAGGGCACTTATGCGCAGAGAGCGTTGGACTTGCTGAAACCATCGCCTTAATCCCTTACGTACGAAGTCACCTCGGAGCTGTTTTCCTGAAGACTTACGGCATTGTCTGTAAGCACTAGGGAGAATCGGAAAAGCACACGTTATCGTGCTGAGGGTATTGTTCTAAGCGAACATACCTGCTAAGGCTGTATGCTGTGAGGCATGGAGCAAATTTGGGTGGTACCACGGAAGCTTAAACCCCTTTCGTCCCGTTTAACACGTTACATGCGTGTACGGGATGAACAGGGGTTTTTCTTATTGTCTAAGAAAGCTCGAAGTATAACATGGACTTATTTTTTGAGAGGAGGATCACAATGAATGTTCAAACTGAACCAAAGAGGTCAAAAGAAGAACTGATTGACAAGCTGATGAAGCCGGACCTGATCACAGGATCTGAGATTTTGCTAAGAAGCTTATTGCTGGAGGGTGTGGATTGCGTCTTTGGATATCCGGGCGGCGCTGTTCTGTACATCTACGATGCGATGCATGGCTTTTCCGATTTTAACCACCTACTGACAAGACATGAGCAAGGAGCCATTCACGCTGCCGATGGATATGCACGTTCCACAGGCAAGGTTGGCGTATGTATCGCTACATCAGGACCGGGGGCTACGAATCTCGTCACTGGGATAGCTACCGCTTATATGGATTCTGTTCCACTCGTTGTTATTACAGGGAACGTTGCAACGAACTTTATCGGTACGGATGCTTTCCAAGAGGCAGATATTACGGGGATTACGATGCCGATTACGAAACACAGCTACTTGGTTCGTGATGTAGAAGATCTGCCGCGCATCATTCATGAAGCGTTCCATATTGCGAACTCAGGTCGTAAAGGTCCGGTTCTCATTGACATACCAAAGGATGTCTCCGCTCATAAAACGATATTTAAGCCGGTAACTGAAGTAAACATCCGCGGCTACAACCCGACTGTTCAGCCTAACAAGCTGCAAGTTGACAAGTTGCTCAAAGCGATCGAAGAAGCTGAACGTCCAGTGATCATCGCAGGTGGGGGCGTTGTCTACTCAGATGCTTCCAAAGAGCTGATCGAATTCGTGAATGCTACGCAAATTCCGGTAGCGACTACGCTGCTTGGACTCAGCGGATTCCCAAGTGCCCACGAGCTATGGCTCGGTATGCCGGGGATGCACGGAACGTACACGGCGAACACAGCCATTCAGAATGCGGATCTCCTGATTTCCATCGGTTCGAGATTCGATGACCGTGTGACAATGAACTTGGACGGTTTTGCACCGAAGGTGAAAACAATCGCACATATCGATGTGGATCCTGCGGAAATCGGCAAAAACGTAAAAACGGATATCCCGTGCGTTGGCGATGTGAAAGCTGTTCTTGCTTTAGCGAATCTTAAAGCGAAGCCTGCGAAAAGCGAAGCTTGGATTGCTGAAGTTCAAGCGAATAAAGAGAAGTTCCCGCTCAAATACGGCGATACAGAAACCGAATTGAAGCCACAATACGTGGTTGAAATGATCAGCGAAACGACAAACGGCGAAGCGATTGTTACGACTGACGTTGGCCAGCACCAAATGTGGGCTGCTCAATTCTACAAATTCAAAAACCCTCGCTCCCTGGTAACGTCCGGTGGACTTGGTACGATGGGCTTTGGATTCCCATCCGCGATTGGTGCGCAAATGGGGAACCCGGATAAACTGGTTGTATCCATCAATGGCGACGGCGGCGTTCAAATGTGCGCGCAAGAGCTTGCGATCTGTGCAATTCACAACATTCCGGTGAAAATTGTTATTTTGAATAACCAAGTACTTGGCATGGTTCGTCAATGGCAGGAAATCATCTATGATAACCGCTACAGTCATATTGATTTGGCCGGCAGCCCTGACTTTGTGAAGCTTGCCGAAGCTTACGGCGTGAAAGGCTTGCGTGCCACGACGAAGGCAGAAGCCAGAAAAGCTTGGCAGGAAGCGCTTGATACACCTGGACCGGTCTTGATTGATTTCGTCGTACCAAAAGGAGAGAACGTGTTCCCAATGGTTAAAGCGGGCGATACAATTAGCGACATGTTAATGGGGGATTCGGAATGATGACGACAACTAAACATACAGTTTCCGTACTCGTAAACAACCAGCCTGGTGTTCTGCAGCGAGTATCCGGTTTGTTCGGACGCAGAGGTTTTAATATCGAAAGTATTACTGTAGGGGAGTCTGAAGAACTCGGACTTTCCCGAATGGTTATTGTAACAACGGGGGATGACAGCACATTGGAGCAAATTTCCAAGCAGCTGTACAAGCTGATTGATGTCATTAAAGTCATCGACCTCAGCTCCAACCCGATGGTCGCTAGAGAATTAGCACTTATTAAAGTAAATGCTGAACCTATCATGCGTCCTGAAATACTCGGAATTGTCGAAACATTCCGTGCCGCGGTAGTCGATATTGGTCCATCTTCAATTATCGTGCAAGTTGTCGGAGATTCAGATAAAATAGATGCTATGGTAGAATTGCTTCGTCCATACGGCATCCGTGAGCTCTCCCGTACGGGAGCAACGGCGATGATTCGGGGTTCAGTTAAATAAAATAATGGTCAACAATGTGAAAAAGTAGGGAAAGCCTCCTTGAGTGGGGCTTTGAGCGATCGACCCTTTAGCGCTTTAAAAGGCTAGTTGTTCAGAGTTAATCGTTGAAACACCCACTCAAGGGGTAGACAATACGGATTCATCATATCAAAGGAGGATTTATACGAAATGGCAGTTACTACTTACTATGAAAAAGATGCAGACTTAGCGGTACTTAAAGGCAAAACGATTGCAGTTGTTGGTTATGGTTCCCAAGGGCACGCTCAAGCGCAAAACTTGCGTGACAGCGGTTTGAACGTAATTATTGGTCTTCGTGAAGGCCGTTCCTGGAACGCAGCAAAAAATGACGGTTTCGAAGTTGTATCCGTTGAAGAAGCAGCAGCACGCGCTGATGTTATTCAAATCTTGATGCCGGATGAAACACAAGCTCGCGTATACCGTGAGTCCATTCAACCGAACATGAAAAAAGGCGCAGCTTTGATGTTCTCCCACGGGTTCAACATCCATTTTGGCCAAATCGTAGCTCCAGAAGGTACCGATGTATTCTTGGTTGCTCCTAAATCCCCAGGTCACATGGTACGTCGTACTTATGTTGAAGGCTTCGGCGTTCCTGGTCTGATCGCGATCGAGAAAGACGCTACAGGCAACGCAAAAGCAATCGGACTTGCTTATGCAAAAGGTATTGGCTGTACTCGCGCAGGGGTTATCGAAACTTCCTTCCGTGAAGAAACAGAAACGGATCTGTTCGGTGAGCAAGCTGTTCTTTGCGGCGGTGCATCTGAACTGGTTAAAGCAGGTTTCGAAACATTGGTTGAAGCTGGTTATGCGCCAGAAATGGCATACTTCGAGTGCTTGCACGAATTGAAATTGATCGTTGACATGATGTATGAAGGCGGAATCTCCTCCATGCGCAGCTCCATCTCCAACACAGCGGAGTATGGTGACTATGTAACAGGACCTCGCATCATCACAGCTGAAACGAAAAAAGAGATGAAAGCTGTTCTTGCTGACATCCAACAAGGTAAATTCGCTCGCGACTTCATCTTGGAGAACCAATCCAACTTCGCGTTCATGAACGCGACTCGCCGCAACGAAGCTCAACACCCAATCGAAGTTACGGGTGCTCAATTGCGCGAAATGATGCACTGGATCAAAAAGTAATGTAATGCCTTATTCAATCATATAGTTATTCATCCCACAGGGAGTGATTGCGGAGAATTTCCCAGTCACTCCCTGTGAATACTATGTAGACGAGTAAAAATTTAGGCGTAAATTTTTAAAACCTTCTTCGAAATGCCCAGTGGAGAGCTCAGTGTTTGTCGGAGAAGCGAAGCGTTCGTATTTGAAAACATGTCCCGACCTTTGTTTAATTCCTATCAGGGGACAGGTTTTCAAGAAACGATCGGAGACAAATACTGAAGATCGCAACGGTCAGCAGTTTGAGTTAGGTTTTAACTCATTTACTAGAAATCTTTTAGGAGGTGACCATGGTGCGCAAAATCTACATCTTTGATACAACGCTCAGAGACGGAGAACAATCGCCAGGCGTGAACCTGAACACACAGGAGAAGGTCGAAATCGCGCTTCAACTAGAGAAGCTGGGTGTCGATCGGATGGAGGCCGGCTTCCCGGCTGCATCACCTGGTGACTTGGCAGGCGTTAATGCCGTAGCTAGAGCGATTAAGAACGCCTCAGTAATCGGTCTGTCCCGCTCGAAGGAGACGGACATCGAGGCTGTCCGTGAAGCGCTGCAGGGCGCTCAAGACCCATGCATTCATTTGTTCCTGGCGACGTCCCCGATCCATCGGAAGCATAAGCTGAAGATGGAGAAGCATCAAGTGCTGGAGACAGCGGAAGCTGCGATTAAATATGCGAAGAAGTATTTCAGCAAAATCGAGTTTTCACTCGAGGATGCTGGACGTACGGAGCTTGATTTCATCGCAGAAGTAACGGCAATGGCGATCCGCGCCGGCGCTTCGGTCGTGAATATTCCCGATACAGTCGGTTATATGACACCGTACGACTACGGGAATATTTTCAAAATGCTGAAGGACACGGTCCCAGGTATTGAGAAAATCCAGCTGAGCGCGCACTGCCATGACGATCTTGGCATGGCGACAGCTAACGCGCTAGCGGCGGTTCTGAATGGTGCCGATCAAATCGAAGGCACCATCAACGGCATTGGCGAGCGAGCAGGGAACACCTCGATCGAGGAAGTTGTGCTGGCGCTGGAGACACGCCAGGACTTCTACCAAGCGAAAACATCGCTTGTGTTGAACGAGATCTACCGCACCAGCCGTTTGGTCAGCAAGCTGACCGGCATGGTGGTGCCAGGCAACAAAGCGATCGTCGGCGCTAACGCGTTCGCGCATGAGTCCGGCATCCATCAGGATGGGATGCTCAAAGAGAAAACGACCTACGAGATTATTTCCCCTGAGACCATTGGGGTCAAGGAAAGTAAGCTCGTGATGGGCAAACACTCCGGGCGCCATGCGTTCCGTGAGAAGCTGATCGACCTCGGCTACGACCTCGCAGACGAGCAAGTGAACGTGGCCTTCGGCAAGTTCAAGGATTTGGCCGACCGCAAGAAGCAGGTGGAAGACGAAGATATCCGCGCGCTGATCGAAGAGAAGCTGATCGAAACGCCGGAAATTTTCGCGCTTGGCACGCTTCAAGTGGCCTATGGCAATCAAATGACACCGACAGCGACGGTGCACGTTCGTTTCCAAGACGGCGGCGAAGTGACGGAAAGCGCTGTGGGTAACGGTTCTGTTGATGCGATTTACAACGCTATCGACAAAGCAACGAAGGAAGAAGTCGAACTGGATGACTACTCCATCAAGTCTGTTTCTCACGGGAAAGATGCGCTCGGGGAAGTGCATGTCGTTCTGAAACAGAACGATGTGTCCGTTCAAGGACGCGGCATCTCGACAGATATTCTGGAAGCAAGCGCCAAGGCTTACCTCGACGCTGTGAACAGACTTATTGATAAACGCAAAACCCCAACAAGCAATAGAAGCAACGTTACGTTGATTTAATAACCCTAAGTCCACGGGACTACTAGATAAGCACCTCACCTCCAAGCTAGAGGAGGGGTGCTTTCTACAAATGCGAAAGGATGCGTCCATTATGAAATATCGATTTTCCAAATCGCTAGAAGGTTTCTCATCCTCGGCGGTAAGAGAAATTCTGAAGCTGACACAAGGCAGCTCAATTATTTCTTTTGCCGGCGGATTGCCAGCTGAAGAGTTTTTCCCATTGGACGCGGTAAGCGATGCGTTTAAACGAGTTGTTGGCGGCGGGAAATCAGCGCTGCAGTACGGATTAACCGAAGGGTACAAGCCGCTGCGGGAATCCTTATGCAAACGTATGGCTGCCAAAAATATGCACGTCACACCAGACGAGATGCTGCTAACGACAGGTTCCCAGCAAGCGATTGATTTGTTGACGCGCGTATACATTGATGAAGGCGATATCATCTTGGTTGAAAGACCGACTTACTTGGCGGCGATTCAAGTTTTTCAAGCCAAAGGCGCGAAGATTTACTCCGTTGATAGCGATAACGACGGTATGATTCTTGAAGATTTGGCTGCCAAGGTTGCTGAGCATAATCCGAAGCTGGTTTACGTTATTCCGACATTTTCGAATCCTGCAGGCCGTGCGTGGAGCTTGGAGCGTCGTCAAGGATTGCTGAACATTTGCCGCGAAGCGGATGTCCTGATTCTTGAAGATGATCCTTACGGTGAAATTCAATTTGATGAGAATGAAACGTATCCATCCATTTTCTCGCTTGGCGGTAAAGCCGAAGGCGGTAATGTGGTGTACACGAGCACTTTCTCCAAAACGGTAGCGCCTGCTTTCCGGACAGGCTGGGTGATGGGGGATGAGACGCTCATTCGTCAAATCGCTCGCTTCAAACAGTCGGCGGATTTGCACTCCAGTACGATTGATCAGCAAACCCTGTATCATCTGCTTGAGCATTTTGATCTTGACGCGCACATTTCTCTGATTCGTGAGCAATATTTGGATCGGATGAAATTCATGTCGGGTCTATTGAAAGAGTTGAATTGGCCGGGTCTGAAGTGGGAAGAACCGAAGGGCGGCATGTTCATCTGGGTGGAACTTCCACCAGGTATTCGCGCAGAAGATCTGCTGAAAATAGCGGTAAAAGAAGGCGTAGCTTTTGTTCCGGGATCCACATTCTATGCGGAGAACCCACAGTACAACACGATGCGCCTGAACTACACGCACACAGATCGTGAGAACACGATTCTTGGTATGCAAAAACTGGCGAAAGCCATGGAATCTTACCTTCAAAGCGTATAAAAAGAAGGGACTATCCCGAGAGTAGATGTTTCTACTGTTGAGATAGTCCTTTTGTTACAATAAGGGCGAAATCAATTAGACTTAACGATCTGAGCCAAGGCTTCGCGAATTGGCGTTGCCGGGCGGCCCAGCAGCTTCTCGAAATCATCGCTTTCAATCTCAAGCGTGCCTTCCCGAATACCTTGTTGAATACCTACAAGAATAGGGACGACGAAGTCGGGTACCCCTACGCTTTTCAAAATATCCGCATAAGTGGCATCATCGACCTGCTGCACAGGAACTTCCTTGCCTAGCACCTCGCCAAGAGCGGATGCGAGTTCATCTTGCGTATGCAATGGACCTGACAATTCATATATGTTATTCTCGTGTCCGTTCCCAACTAACACAGCCGCTGCCGCCTCCGCGTATTCTTGCTGCAGCGCCCAACCGACCTTGCCAGTGCCAGATGAGGTCACCCAAGGAGCTCCAGCCACCACGCCTTGAATGCTCGACAGTTCATTCTCCAGGTACCAGTTGTTGCGTAGGAAGGTGTACGGAATGCCCGTTTTGACGATGGCTTCTTCTGTGGTCCGGTGCACCGGGGCCATGAAATTGGCGCTGCCACTTGCATTAGCTAAGCTGGTATAGGCAATAAATGTAACTCCAGCTTGCTCTGCAGCAGCTACAGCATTGGTGTGCTGGCGAATTCTTGTTTCCGTATCTCCATCCGCGGAGATGATTAATAAGCGATCGATCCCTGCAAAAGCAGTTTGCAAGGTTTCTGGACGATCAAAATCCCCTAGGCGAACATCTACGCCGCGAGCACGCAAGCCTTCGGCTTTCTCCGGATTACGGACACTCACAGCCAGTTGACTTGCCGGTACTGTTTTCAACAAAACGTCTACTACTCTCGATCCCAATTTTCCTGTTGCGCCTGTGACTAAAATTTTCATGTTATAATCCTCCTAATATTTTTGTTGTAATCATTTTTGTTATAACAATAACTGTTACAACTTATATATAAAATAAAAGCTCTCTATATGGAGCTCCTACTTATTTGAACTTCATGGTAAGTTGACTCAAAGTCGTCTGTGCCAGCCTGTGTTCCATAGCGGATTGAGCCTCGCTTAACTCCGACTGAAGAACGGATTCGATGTTCCGCCCGACGGGGCACCCCTCATTGGGATCTTCATGAAACCGGAATAATTGGTTATCTTCAATGACGTGCACAGCCCGGTAAATATCCAGAAGCGTAATGTCCTCCGGTGCTTTGAGCAGAGAAGCGCCCCCAACTCCTGGGCGTACTTCCACTAATCCTGCTTTTTTCAACAAACCCATAATTCTTCGGATGACCACAGGATTGGTATTCACACTTCCCGCAATGTAATCCCCTGTACAGTCTTCGGTCGAACTGACGGCAATCAGGGAAAGTGTATGGACAGCGATTGAAAAACGTGTACTGATTTGCTTCAAAACCATTCACCACCGTTGTAACTATTATAGTTACTACTCAGAAAGGTGTCAATATCCTTATTTTTAGAAGGAGCTTGATTTCTGTTATAGAAGGTTATAGGAGGAACCTATTAAAGCAATAGATTTTATATCTAATGAAAAGGGTTATCTTATGTTACAATGAGAGCATCATATAGTCGATAGAGATGCTTACCAAGCAGCTTTACTAATTTAAGGAGTGAATGACAGTCATGGCAGATGTGAAAAAAATTGCTGTAATCGCTGGAGACGGCATTGGTCCAGAAGTCGTTGCAGAAGCGGAAAAAGTATTGAAACGTACCGAAGAACTATTCGGTTACCAATTTGAAACAGAGCATGCTTTGTTCGGTGGAATTGCCATTGATCAAACAGGTACACCACTTCCGGAAGAAACATTGAAAGTTTGTCAATCCGCAGATGCTGTTCTTCTAGGTGCTGTAGGTGGACCGAAATGGGATAACAACCCGAAAGAAACGCGTCCGGAAACAGGTCTTCTCGGTATTCGTAAGGCGCTTGGTTTGTTCTCTAACATTCGTCCGGCTTTCATTTTTGACTGCTTGAAAGAAGCTTCCACATTGAAACCCGAAGTACTTGAAGGAACGGATCTAATCGTTGTTCGTGAATTGACAGGCGGTATCTACTTCGGTGAGAAATTCCGTCGCGAAACGGCAAACGGTCAAGAAGCTGTAGACACTTGCGCGTATAACGTTTCTGAAATCGAGCGTATTGCCCGTCAAGCGTTTGACATCGCTCGCACACGCCGCAAAAAGCTTGCTTCCGTTGACAAAGCAAACGTTCTGGAAACTTCCCGCCTATGGCGCGAAACGGTTAACCGTATTGCGGTTGACTATCCGGATGTTGAGCTTGAGCACGTGCTTGTAGACAACTGTGCAATGCAATTGCTGCGCCGTCCGTCTTCCTTCGACGTCATCGTGACAGAGAACATGTTCGGCGACATCCTGAGCGACGAAGCTGCAATGCTGACAGGTTCCATCGGGATGCTGGCATCCGCATCGCTTGGCGAAGGCAGCTTCGGCTTGTATGAGCCGGTACACGGTTCTGCGCCTGATATTGCAGGCCAAGGTATCTCTAACCCAATCGCAACGATTCTATCCGTTGCTTTGATGTTCCGCTTGACTTTCGGTTACCACGATGCAGCGGATTCCATCGAACGCGCTGTGAAAGAAGTGCTTGATGCAGGCAACCGCACAGGCGACATCGCTGTCGATAAGAGCAAGGCAATCGGAACATTGGCTATGGGCCAACTGATTGTAGACGCTATGCGTAAATAAGAATAAGAGCTTGTCCGCTAGGCATTTGTGCTGCAGCGTGCAAGCTCTTTTTTTAGTGTTGCTTGGGGAAAATGAGTGGCAAACATAGTCTACGTTGCATTTTGTACATGATAGATGCGGCTTTTACTAGGTTATGCTCTCCCGCATTGTACAAAGTGCAATCACTAGAGGACAAAAGATCGAATCTAGGCGTTTTTCACGCCTCTAAGTTGCACAAAGTACAATATCGCGGCGTTCTACTGTCTAATTTCGTGATAGTGTTGTACAAAATACAACATAGAATGAGACTGTCTAGGCCACGCGCTTAAAAAATGGTGGTTTCAACCTATTATGGCCATGGGGGAAATAGGTAAACGAAGGCAGATCAGCGCCAACTTGGATGGAAAAGGAAGCGGAATTAAACGTGTTCAAGGACCTTTCATATTTTAAAGTAATTATTATCTTGTATGTGGTCTAATTATTGACTTTCATCTATTCGGATGATACCATTTTATACGAAGAAGATAGATTTGAGGAGGAATTATACACATGGCAGAGCGTTTAGTTGGTAAACAAGCTCCTGATTTTACAATGGAGACAGCTACAGGTGACGGTACAGGGTTTGGCAAAGCATCTTTGTCCGACTACAAAGGCAAATGGTTAGTATTGTTCTTCTACCCATTGGACTTCACATTCGTATGTCCGACAGAAATTACAGCGCTTAGCTATGCTGCTGCTCAATTCAAAGAATTGGACACTGAAATTCTTGGCGTTTCCATCGACAGCATCCACACACACAAAGCATGGATCAATACACCTGTTAACGACAACGGTCTTGGCAAATTGGAATTCCCACTTGCTGCTGACATCACGAAATCCGTAGCACGTGACTACGGCGTTCTTATCGAAGAAGAAGGTATCGCACTTCGTGGTCTTTTCATCATCGATCCAGAAGGCGAATTGAAATACGAAGTTGTTAACCACAACGATGTAGGCCGCAGCGTAGAAGAAACACTTCGTGTGCTTCAAGCGCTTCAATCCGGCGGATTGTGCCCTATGAACTGGAAACCAGGCGACAAAAACCTTGTCGTAAAATAAGCATTTTTTACATAGACAAGCTCCTCTTAGCTGGCATGCGAATGCGGCGGGGGGGCTTTTCTTCATGAAGGAGAATGAACGTGACCGTACCAACGCATCTGCAATATACAAGAGATCATTATTGGATACGCAAGGAAGGGAATGAGGCTGTCGTCGGCCTAACGGAAATCGGCTTGCTTGCGTGGGGGATGGTTTTATTCATCGAGCTTCCGGAACGTGGAGCTGTACTTGGGCAAGGTGCTTATGCCGGCTCCTTGGAGACCGCCGAAAATGAGCATGACTTACTTGCGCCGTTATCCGGCGAGGTCATCGCTGTTAACATGCTGTTGGAGCGGGCAGTGATGATGCTGATTGAGTCACCTTATGATAAAGGGTGGCTGTTCAGAGTAGCATGCAGCGAGCCATCGGAGCTGGAGCAGCTGTGGGATGCGCAGATGTATGCGTCGAGTTATTCGTTTGATTGAGGGTACAGCCGCAAACTGCAAGCTGCAAGCCAAGCCGCAAGACTACTTAACAGGGTCTTGCGGCTTTTTTATTGGTGCAGGCGCTGCTCTTGCTCAATCCAGGAAGTCTGCATGAGATCCTGCAGCAGAGTGCTAACGAAAGGAAGACGTTATGTCCAAAGCAAAGGTTTGAATCGAAGTTAATGGGGGCAGCAAAAAACCGCCGGGTTAGCACTTATTCAAAAAAAGTGTTAACATGGCGGCTCCGGTTACATTATTGTTTGGAAAGCTGTTTGTATTTGTTCAAGTACTTCACAACGGCAAGCACATAAGTCGCATGCGACCAGGTAAGAGGGGCGACGGAAACCGGATCGCCTGAGAAAGGATCCAATTGCTCAGACAGGACGCCGCTTTCCATAGCGTGTTTGACGACCCATTCTAATGTCTGGCGAGGGGCTTCGAGATCAGCGAGTGTTTTGGCGTATTCGATTTCCCACTCAGCGATCCAGAGCGTACAGATGATCCAAGGATTTCCGGGTACATTCTCGATATCGGTGGAACGTTGGAAGTAATAATCATGATGATAGCGGGCAATGCCACCGACATTTGTTTTAATTCTGAGACCTTCTTTATTCGCTTTCATGGTTCCGACAACACGCTCATCATCGGCAGGCAGGACGCCGAATTCAAATATTCCGTAAACCGAGCTTTCGAGCGTCATATCTTTGACCCATTCGCCGTCCTCCATATACAAACCGCGAACGAATCGGCCTTCATTTTCATCCCATAGATGCTTGAGAATACCGGCTTTAATTTTCTCCGCCGTATGCTTATAGCGATTGCTGCGCTCTTCATCCCCGAAGAGGTTGCTGAAGTTGGAAGCTGCGATAAGTCCGCCATACACCGCTGAGGCGGTAAAGGTATAGATCCCGTAACGTTCTTCCCATAGATCGTAGCTCGGCTTCGGCAGGTTCAATTCCTGATCGATGTAAGTGGACATGAATCTGGCCGCTCTGCGAATTAAATTACGATAGAGAGACTGTGCGAATTCAAGGCTTCCATTTTTCTGGAAATCAGCCCAGAGAGCGAAGAGTACAAGGGCTGTTTCATCTTCTTGAATAGGGAGCTGGACACGTCCGGAATGAATATAAGGGTGCCAACTGGAGCCTACGGTGCCGTCCGGATTATATTTATGATGCAGGTAACCTTCAGGAGACAGCACATTCGCACAGAAGTTGAAGAAAGGAATAATCATCCCTTGGTAGCCGGCCATGGACATGGAGTAAGCGATCAGGGCGCCGTCCCGAGGCCACATGTAGCTGTAATGATCGCGGTTGCTCTGCATGATGTCCGAATCGTTCGCGGCGATAATCGCGCCGTTCACATCGGTTTGCGTCCTGACAAGGAGCAAGCTTTGTTTGAAAAGGCGCTGCACATCGGGATTCAAATCTCCGTAATCCCTATCGATCTTATTCGCCCACCGCTGCCAGTAAACCGTTACGCGATCAAGCAGCTTGCCGGGGTGGCTGTCTTTGACGTAGGCATCAAGTTTCTTGACTTCCTCAAGCGTTTTGCCTGCACCCATCCAGTAGTAGAGTGTTTGGTCGGCATTTGGCGGCACAAACATTCGAAAGGAGATCGTACTATCGACGGACCCTTGCGCAATGGCGTTGCCCATGAGATGCCCGTCTTCCGCATCGCGCCACGTGCCTTCGGCGTTATAAAATCTTTTGACACCAGTAGAGTATTGATAAATGCCTTCAGTTCCGGTACTGCCATTGAACATGAAATATCTGTCTTTTTTATAGTGGAATACCGTATTCGTCAAAGGATAGAAGGCAGCGGTATCGCCGACCTCGGTTTCATTAATGAGCAAGTCCTGATTGAAGAACATTCTCACTTCGCGAACGGTATGTTTGTGATTCGTAATTTGGATCCGTTTAATATAAATATCCTCTCGCTGATGAACGCCGTCATTCATGAGTAAAGTGATGCCAAGACCAGGATGCGTAGCTCTTACTTCAGTAACAAGAGAATCTTCCACATAACCAAGCTGGAACTGCCACTCGGGGGAATTCAGCCAGGCAAAGTCACCATCCACCCAAATACCGACACGGCATTGATAACCGCCAATATGATTAAGCTGGCCTACGAAAGGATAGTACAGATCTCGCATATAGGAATGCTGATCGAGATTAATAAGAAATTTTCCGTTTCCGATGACCAGATGTCTAGGCAATACAATCACTTCCCCACTCTTTTGTTTGATTGTTCAGTAAGTTCAACCAAGTGCAAAATCTGTTCAAAACCGAGCACTGCGAGCACAAGGCCTGCCAATAGGTTACCTAATAATTACCAAGGAATCAATGTTTCTTTGAAAAAATTCTGAAAATTTCAACTGGGTGCGCTTTCATTTGGCATAGATGTCCATATTATTTGATTATTTCCTTTTGATGCGGGATTATACCCGATGACGGCTCGTGAGCGATTAATTTCGTGTACAAAGTAACTGTGATGGCACCGATCTGCTCCCATCCAAAGTTGTCGTGAATTGTGGCCAAAGCCTGAGCGGCAAGTTCAGAAGCGGCAGCGGGATTTTGTAAAAGCTGAACAATTTGCCAAGCAAGCAGGTCAGCATTGCCTGCAGGAACCTTATATCCGTTAATTCCATGATCTACGATGTCGGACAGACCTCCCGTATCCGAAACGATAAGCGGTGTACCGCTGGCCATCGCTTCCAAGGCCACAAGGCCAAACGGCTCGTAGAGGCTGGGGAATACACAAAGTTCAGCATGGTGTAATAGCAAGTTTTTGTCCCATTCGTCCAGGAAACCGGTGAAATGGACACTGTCGGCGAGTGGGGCAGCCGAGAGTTGGAGCTCTTCAAGTTCCGGTCCCGTACCGGCAATAACCAACTGAGCCATCGGATACTCCTTGTGAACATGCTGCATGGCGCTAATGAGGAGGTGCACGCCTTTCTCATAAACAAGCCTTCCGAGGAAAGCGATAATGGGACGAGCAGCATCTCCATGCGGCACCGAAAGTACGCGAGAAAGCTCCGGGTTAACCGCTGAACCATGAGCACCCGGTACCCGAAATGGCATAACGCCATTAGGGATATGGGTCATTTTATGAAAAGGAGTATGAAAAAGGTGCATAACTTCTTGCAGCATATAAGGACTGCAGACCACCAGGTGATCGGCTTCGTGCGCTAATTTATGTTCCAGGGCATGAATGCGCTTTTGCGCGGGCGTATCCAGCTTACCCAGATTGCGTCCCGACTCAGTCGCGTGAATCGTGGCCAGCAGAGGGAGGTTCAGGACCATCTTGCACTCTTTTGCGGCATAGTAGACGAGCCAATCATGAGCATGAATGATATCGAATTGTTGTCCTTGAGCGGATAAGCGCTGGACAGTATCCGAGAAGGCCAGGTTCATCTGAAACACCCAATCCAGGAAATGAAGGGGTTCAGCGGAAGAAAATACGTCTACACGGTGAATATGCACGCCGTCGAGCAGCTCGTAGGACGGGCATTCGGGCGCCAAGCATGTGACGACATGGATCTCCAGACCACTCGCAGCAAGCTGAACAGACAGATCACGAACGGCTCTGGCGAGACCCCCAATCACTCGTGGCGGATATTCCCAGGCAAGCATCAGAACGCTTAGAGGCCTAAGCGAATCAAGCTGTGAAGGGCCATCGAATGCACGCTCGGAGGCATCAGGGAAAAAGCTGATCGATGAAGCGGGCTGAAAAAGACGGTAATGCGCCTCGGGTAAAAAAGGCGTTTGCCGCTCCAGGGTCAGCACAAGCTCGGAAAGCGCTTTGTCTGTCATTTCACCCGTTTCACCGTCAACTGTATCTAATAATTTATGGAAAGAAGCGAGATGTGTCTCGATTCGTTTCACAGCATAGCTGGTTACCGTTTCCGCATCCAGGATGAAGGTCCAATCGCTGCTTTGCGCGAGCATCAACTCGCGCGCGGCTTGATTCAGCGCACGAACCTGCAGGCCGCTGAGCAGCTCCGGCTTCCGGTGCTTATGCGCCGCAAGCACCAAGCGATCCTCCGCCGCGTGCAGCAGCGGATGCACCCACTGGCTGCGCGGCTGCAGCCAGACCTCGGCGAAGCCGCCACGGCCCCAGCTGGACTCCGGCAGCGGGGCCGCCGTGGTCGGCGCATAGGCGGCTGCGTAGCCGCCTAATGTCGCCGTCTCGCAGCGCGCAGCGGCAAGGCCGCGCAGCACCGCCTCCAGCCACTGGTGGCCTTCGTGCCACCAGTGCCCGAACAGCTCGGCATCGTATGGGCATACGATGACCGGCGGCTGCGGCTGCTGCTCCGCGCAGCGCCGCAGTTGCGCCACCCGGCTGGCGACGAAATGCTCAGCATGCTGCTGAGCTTTCTGTGCGGCGAGCGCCGGGTGATAGGGCGCTTTGGCGTCACCTTTGCCGGTGACGCGGTGGTACTTGAAGCCCGTATGAATGCGTGCGCCGTCCGGCAGCACATAGGGCTTCAAGTACTCCCACTCGGCCCCGCCGCTGCGGCCGAGATCAAAGCCGATATCGCGGTAATATTCGCGATAGTTGGGGTCGCTCGGGTAACCGCTTTCGGCGCTCCATACCTGAGCGCCGGCTTCGAGGTCCCGAGCGTAGGCGCACGCGCCGTTTGGTGTGCGCAGGGGATGGCTGGTGGATGCCCCAGACGTGGCAAACGCATGGGCATCCACAACAAAATAGCGCAGCCCCAGCGCCTGCAAGTGCGGCTCCACGGCAGGCGTGTAGCCGCACTCCGGCAGCCAGATGCCTGCCGGAGCAGATCCGAAATGCCGCCTGAATTCCTGGACGGCGGCTTCAAGCTGCGCGCGCAGCGCGGCGTCGTTCTTGACCAGCGGCAAGAAGGCATGTGTCGCGGCGCACGTTATTAACTCTAAGCAGCCTGAGCTTCTCAGGCTGCGGAATTTCCCGATCAGATCGCCGCGCAGGCGATCGTACAAAGCAAGCAGCCGATGATAGTGATCGGCGTAGAGCCTGGCCGTGGGGCCGAAGTCGGCATGGCCCCATAGGCGAATCACCTCGCGCTGGGAAAGCTCGCAGAGGGAGGCCAGATGCTTGCGAAGCCGTTTCTGCAAGCCGGTATCTTCCAGCATAGCAAGCAGCGGCGGAGAAAGGGATAAAGTCAGCGCGAAGGGCACGCCTTCTTCAAGCAGCCGATCCATCATTTCAATGAGAGGCAGATAGCTATCCACAACCGCTTCGAAAAACCAACGTTCTTCTAACGTAATTTCTGCTTTATGATGACGCACGTAAGGGATATGGGCATGCAGGAGCAAAGCAACATAACCGTGTACGTTTGAGCTCAATCGAGATCGCCTCCGAATTCCGAATCTGCTGGGGGTGTGCACTTGGGTAAGTACACCGAGTAGGCCGAGAAATACTCATGAGCTATAGGGGCCTTAAGCTGAATGGAAACGGCAGCAGGCCTGTAGGTAACTTGGTTTTCCAGTGTTGCAACGTTTGAAGGAAATTCTTGATTCGTATGTATATGGGGAGTCTGAATCGTATTAGAACGCAGAAGCGGGAGAAATTGTCCCTGCTCATTCTTAATGCCGAGTTCTGCGAAGTACAATCGGCCGGGTAGAAAACCGTTCAGGAAGCAGCATTCTCCTTGTGGAAGGGGGAGTTCAGAAATCGTATCTGACAGATGAGTGCTGACGGCTTGTTCGACAGTTGTTTCATAAAAACGCAGAGAGGGCTGAAGCAGGAGCCAGTCCGCTCCGAAGTGATCCTGCACCATCCTTTTTTTCCTCGAAGAGAGCTGCCAATAAGCAAAAAGATTAGCCGATGACTGCACCAGCAAGTGGAGTGTGTCCCTGTCATTGGAATGGGCAGAGAAAGCTTGAGTAGGAATCAGACTCACCTTTTCTTAGGTCGTAATGGGAAATAAATGGGATAAACCATTCGGACAACATTGTAGCATACGCACCTAGGAAACGAAAAATCTCCTCCTTTCAAGAAGGGGGAGATCTCCTGTATGTGCTTTACTTGATTGGAGGTTGACCTTCCATGTACCGGGTCTCCGTAAGCCTCATTAAAGAATCATATCGATTGACAGAACTCAGAATCAACAGATAATCATCCTGATTAATATTCGTATAAGATGCCTTGAAACCGGTATGATATTGAACCGTCATACTGGAAGATTGATCGTCATACTGCACAAAAGCGATCTGCCTGGAAACACTTGGAATCATATTCACGCCGCTCTCCCCTTCATCTTAAGACTTCGGATCACCCGCTAATGGATATATCTGTCATATAGTATGCTTATTGCAACACATTTAGAATGTGGTCTCGGTACGAATGGACGAGCTCTTCGGCAAGAGCCGGATTCTGAGACTGGGCGACAAGCCTAAAAACAGGGTCTTCACTATCGGGCAGCAGCAAAATCCAACCATGTTCATGATAAAATTTGATTCCGTCCACCAAATCAACAGGCGTGTCCTTGGCCTTGTTCATCATACTCCGCATCACTTCGCCCTTGGAGTCCCATGGGCAATCGATTTGCTCGCGGTGCAGATAGAAACTCGGAATCAGGGATAGAAGCTCTGACAGCGGTAAACCGGTTCTGGCTAGATGAAGAACGACAAGTCCAACGGCAAAAAGCGAATCAAACAAAGGATGCATCCGCGCCTGCTCCGTGGCTTCTAGAATGGCGCGTTCCCATTCCTTGGTGCGAATGATTGTAGCGCCTAGTCCCTCGGCCATGCTCTCCAGGAGCTCAGGCGCGCTGACGGGAGCGCCAATGGTTGCTCCCGGCCGACTGTGCAGGTAGCACAGATATAGGAAAACGGTTTGCAAATCCGTATCTACAAGCGCTCCCTTCTCCGTCACAAGCTGCAAGGTGCGGCCATCGTCCAACATGCGCAAGCCCAAGTTAGCCCCGGCTAGCGATGTGAACAGGGGAAGTGGTTCCTGATTATTTGCCGTGGTCACATGGATCGCTTCCAGTCCCAATTTCTCGAAAAACGGCACCAGATAAGGCTGCAGCCAAGGGCTGGCTTCAATGACGATTTTCATTCTCGATAGGGGCAATTTTTCTCCTTCATCTGCGATTTCTTCAGACAACGTACGGACATAGGTCTGAAACCAATGTGTTTCATCTTTATAGCTGCCGAGGTGTTCCATTGATGCCCGTCCGTAATCCTCTTGCCCAAAGCTGTTTTCCACTTTGCGCTCGGCGGATCTTGTGATAGGAAGTCCTTCGGCATCCATGCAGGCTAACAGGCACCGTTCGTTCTCCTTGCCTGACCAATCCAGGTGGATACCTCCTGCGGCGCCCAAGTGACGAATGGCAAACGAAGCTGCCGGAGCCAGGCAATCTCCCAAATCAATGACATGCGTGCCGACAGATTGCAAGCTTGCCGTCAAAGCACGCTTGAGCAAACGAGTGAAGGTATGCGGGGCGCAGCTTACAGTGAGTGTTTTGCCGGCAGCAAGGGTTGCCCCGTAGGCTGTGCCGAACTTGGCGGTCATCTCGGGCGTTAGCTCCAGATTGGGAAGGCCGCTGACTCCGCGGGTTTTAAACAGCGTTTTGGCAGCATGCTCCCCCCATATATGAGAAGTATGAAGGCGGGATTTATCGCGAATTTGTTTATGGGGCCATATTTTCACATGAGGCTCGATCCGGCTCTTTTCCCCAATAATGACATGATTGCCAACGACCGACCCCTCGCCGAGATACGAGGCTTCTTTGCAAACAATGCGGCTGGTTAGCGTCGAACCTTCTAATTCGTTATGGGGGGCGATGTGGTTATGGTCCCAAAGCACGCTGCGCGTGAGCTTGCTGCCCTTGGAAAGCCGATTATTTTCCCCGACGATGCAGTATTCTCCGAGTTCCACCCCGTCCTCAAGCTTACTCCCTTTACCGATAAAAGCAGGTCCAACGACGCGGGCTGTTTCACTGGTCTCTACATCGTCTGCGATGTAGACGTGAGGCTGGATTTGGGTGCCGTGGATATGGAGCTGTACCTTGCCATCGAGCATATCGAACTGGGTTTGCCGATACTGCTGCAAGTTGCCGATGTCCATCCAGTATCCGCTGCTGACGTAGCCGTAGAGCCCTCTATTTTCTTGAAGCAATGCCGGAAAAAGCTGTTGGCTAAAGTCAAATTCCTGGCCCGGCGGCACGCGCTCCAGGAGCTCTGGCTCCATGATATAGATGCCGGTATTCACCGTGTCGCTGAACACTTCCCCCCAGCTTGGTTTCTCCATGAAGCGGGTAATCAGGCCGTTTTGATCGGTCATGACCACACCGTATTCCAGCGGATGAGGGACACGGGTCAGCAGTAACGTGGCTTTGGCTTGTTTTTCTTTGTGAAAAGCGAGCGCCTGTTCCAAATCGAAATCGGTTAAGGCATCACCGCTAATGACGACGAAGGTATCGTTGAGAAACTCGTGCGCCTGCTTGACGCTTCCGGCTGTACCCAGTGGACTCATTTCTTCAAAATAGTGGAGATTAACGTCAAACGCTTCTCCATCGCCAAAATAGTCGCGAATCACTTCAGGTTTATACTGCATCGTGACGGCAATGTCCTGGATGCCGTGTTTGTGCAGCAGCTCAATAATATAGGCCATGCACGGTCTTCCCAGGAGAGGCACCATGGGTTTGGGAAGATGGCAGGTAAGGGGGCGAAGCCGCGTGCCTTTGCCTCCAGCCATAATAACAGCCTTCATAGTGGGACCTCCTTAGAGTTTTCTTTAAAAAACTTGCTTCGTAAGAATGTGCTTGAGTTTTCTTTAGAAAACTTGCTTCGTAAGCATTTGCAGTTGTTAACTTTTTACTGTAACTGGAATGTCGGAGAGCTTGTGGGTTAGTTTGCGATAATCCTCCTGAACATGCGCAGCGATATGGTTCCATTGATAGTTTTTCAGCAGCAGCTCGTAGGCGCTGTCGGCCATTTTGGCGGCTAATTTGGGATGCAGCAGCATTTCGGTAATATGCCATGCCAGCGAATCGACATGTCCCGGCAGAGCTTTGTAGCCGTCCAAGCCATGCCGAATGATTTCAGCCAGACCGCCTGTATCCGAGAGTACGAGGGGCCGCCGACTGGCCATTGCCTCCAAAGCAACGATTCCGAAAGGCTCATATAAGCTCGGTATGACACAAACATGGGCATATTGATAAAGCTGGGTACGGTAGCTATCATCTATGAAGCCAGTAAATAAGACGCGATCTCCTAAATGGGCTGCTAACCCGCGAAGTTCGTTTTCCATCGGTCCTGAGCCGGCAATGATGAGCTTTGCTTGCGGCACATGGGTTAAGATGCCTGGCATGGCATGGATGAGCGTATGAATCCCTTTTTCATAAACAAGCCTGCCAATATAGAAAATGACTTTATCCTGTTTCGCAATTTCACGAGGACGTTTTGCTGTTTCCTTGCCGGATGCCAGAGAGAGCTGAATGCCATTCGGATGAACAATGACTTTATCCGGAGGCAAGCTGAAGATGCGGACAACTTCCTCTTTCATATAGGAGCTGCAAACAAAAACGCGGTTGGCCTCGTAAGTCAGTCTCCACTCTAACTGATGAATTTTGCGTTGTAGGTCAGAACCCAAATTCCCTTGATTTCTTCCCCATTCCGTCGCGTGAATCGTCGCTATCAGAGGGATGTTATAACTCATTTTTATTTCTCTCGCAGCATGAAAAACCATCCAATCATGGGCATGCAGAAGATCGATGCGGCCGCCGTTCTCCACCCAGTTGACCAGATGATCCGTCATGGCGAGATTCATTTCAAAAGTCCAATGATAAAAGGATGTATCACCGGAATGCTGAACAGACAATCGATGGACATAGACGCCATTTTTATTCTCAAAAGAAGGTGCGCCGTCATAGGACGTCGTGATGACATGCACGATTTCTCCTAGGGAAGCAAGGGCTTCCGACAGTTCATGGACGGCTTTCGATAAACCGCCGACTTGTTTGGGCGGATATTCCCATGCCAGCATGAACACATTGTGGCGATGTTTTGTAGCTTCGAGTAAATCTTCCCATTCACTTCTGCTAGGAATAATAGGAATAGGCGACTGGAGGTTGATGCTTCTGAAAGCCTGATAGTCGACATCCGGCAGGCAGTGGTCTTGTTCCTCAAGTACAGCAAGGAAATCCTCATCAATCTGGTTGCCATTCAATTGATCACAAAGCAGATGGAAGCAGCCAAGATGCTTTTTTATCCGGCGGCTGGCATAATTCGCGTAGGTTGCCGAGTCCATCATGAACGCCCAATCGCTGCTCTGAGCCAGCATGAGCTCTCTGGCGGCTTGATTCAAAGCACGTTTGAACACATCGGCGTTTGCTGTCTCAGCGTGAGGAAGATGCTCTTGATTTGTGGCGAAGTGAATCATCCGCTTCTCCGCTTCATGAAGATGACGGTAAATCCAGTCATTGCCTGCTTGCAGCCAGGTTTCAGAGCTGTGGTTCCGGCCTGCGCTGGAGGGGTTCAATTGGCCAACGCCGGCCGTAGGATACTCATCCAGATACTCGCTGGGCGTTATCATTTTCACCGTCGTCTGATCGAGAAACATTTTGCGGCATAGCTGCTCCAGAAAGTGGGGACCTTCATACCACCAATGCCCAAAAAGCTCCGCTTGAAAAGAGGAGACGATAACCGGCTTTCGATCCAGCCAGCGAAGCGCTTGTTGCACCTGTTTTTGGCGATGTTTGAGAAAATCATCGGCATGCTCTTCCGCTCTTTCGGAGGCGAGTGCGGGATGATAGGGCATTTTGAGCCGGCCTTTACTTGTATTGCGGTCGTATTTGAATCCTGCATCATTTGCCGAATAATAGTCGCGATAAAGAAAGTCGCTGCTATACCCATCCTCAGGCGAGCAAATTTGGTGCATAGACGCTAGATCACATGGAAAAGCCGTCACGCCGTCAGTCGACGTCAGCAGCGGAGCCAACTGTTCACGATGGGGGTGAGGGGATGCAAAAGCAACAGCGGTGGCGTCCGTGAAAATATACCGGATGCCGGCTTCGTTCAAAATCCGCTCAGTCCCCGGCGTATAGCCGCATTCGGGTAACCAGAAGCCGCGTGGCTTTTGATCGAAATAACGCTCGAAGTCTTTCACCGCGGTTAGAATCTGAGCCCTTATGGATTCTTCCGTTTGCATCAAAGGCAGAAAGGCGTGCGTAGCGGCGGATGCTACGATTTCTATGTGACCTAATTCTTGAAAATGTTTGAAGGCGACAATGACATTTCCCTCATAACTCTCGTACAGATCCAGCAGCTTTTGAAACCTCTGCGAGTACTGGTAGGCAGCAGGAAGGAGAACGGGGTCCTGTTGTAGCCGTACTTGTTCGCTGTCAGATAGCGTAATAAGTTTTTGGAGATAAACCCTATATTTGGCTTGCCAGAACGGATCGCTAAACAGGGATAACAGTGTCGGAGTGATGGAAAAGGTCATGCGGAAATCAATTTGATCTTGCGAGAGCTGCTGCATGACTTCCAATAATGGCAAATACGTTTCTGTCATAGCCTCAAAAAACCAGCGTTCTTCCAACGCAACGTCCGGACCTTGGTGGCTGATATAAGGAAGATGAGCATGCAGGACGAGGGCGAAATACCCCTTAATCTCAGGCTTCGATTTCAAGCGATTAATCAAAACTTATCGTCACCTCGGTTCTCCCCAATTCACTTCCGAATTTTTGGGGGTTGAGACACAATTGGATCGAAGTAAAGGGATAAACTCATGCTCCCACGTATACGTCCCTACATCCACGATATAGCTGCGATTAGCCCCAGCTTGATGCAAGTAGGCATGCGTAGTTTCGGGCGGTATGGTTGTATCCCAGGAGGTATGGGCATTATGTCCATTAAAGAGTACATGCGTCACATCGTACAAACGGATGACACACGGCATAGCGCCGAAGTCACATTCAAAATGCTGGGACACCAGCCACCTGCGCCTGTCAGATATTTCCCAATATGCATAGAGCGAATTTGTACCTACAACCATAAGATGGAGTAAGTCCTTGTAATATCTTCCAGGTACCTCATACTCCGAGATTGGCGAGGTTTTCAAGGCTTTTCCTCTTTTCTGGACAATCGCATTTCGGGCGATCATTTTCTTGTAAAAGCATTCGCTTTTCGACAGAAAAATATGCGTGGATTGCTAAAATCTAGATGTCTCGTAAAAAAGGAATTTCACACTTTTAAGGCGAATATATTGGATTAATCCGGGTGACAAAGATGATGCTATGATGCAAGTTTTCCTCACGGAAAACGCAAAGGGAGTGATATCGATGAGTTTTTGTTGTGGCGCTAGTATGATTGGAACAAAAGGTACATTGAAGCACATCCGTACACAAATTCATAATGTGCCGATTCTCTTCTGCCCGGTATGTCACCACATTGAGGTTCACTATCTGGTAGAGAACGAATACGAGATATTGGCGGAATACGCCCACGGTGATGGGGCTGCCGAGGTTGATTTTGTAGAATACGTAGATGGGAAGGACCATCTGCTGCATGACAATTGTGTGAATCATGAAGGCGAAGAGCCTATGGATATTGTGCGCAGCCAAATCGATATGGCGCTGGATCTGCTCATGGTGGCGAAATCCTTAGCGGATGCCGAATGGGAAGAGCAGCTCATGAAACGATTGAAAATGCTGAGTGTACGCCGCGATAAGCTGAAAAACAAAAAAACCTCTAAGCCTATGTAGAGGTTCTAACGATAAAAGCCGCTATCTTTTCCAAACGGAAGAGGGGGCGGCTTTTTGTTGTGATGAGTCTAGACTTGGTCATGCAATTCCTGGAGCAACCGCCCGAATTCTTTTTGCAGACTTCTGCTTAAAGGGATTTTTATGGATGTATGATTCAAGTGAATAAGAAATCTACGGGATGTAGGAAATCCGCTGTCCTTCACGTAGCTGACAACATGCCGCATATTCACAAGAAAGCCCTTGAAGGGGCTGAACATCAATGGCGAGCTCTGAGATAGGATATCCGATAAGTTGGTGCTGGAATCCATCTGTGCACCATTCTTGAGATGGATTTTGGTTAATCGCTTGTCCTCTTTCTCGATGAAAAGAATCGATTCCTCCGAGATCGGTAACTGCGATTTTTGATTTTTTACAGTAATCCAATTTGTTTTCATTGAGCCTGGCGTTTGCTGCGTATGACTGCGTTCCAATTGAATCTCAGTAATGGCTTTGCGGATGGCTGCTTGAAACTCAGGCAACATCACGGGCTTTGACAAGAAATAAACAGAACCCAGGTCATGAAAACTCGTGAGGATATGATCGATATTGGTCGTTCCGCTAACCATGATGACCTTCTGCTGATAACCGGATTTGCGTAAAGTCTGTACCATGGCAATGCCGTCCAGATTGCCTTCCAGGCCAATATCGACAAGCAGGATATCCGGGAGAAGCTGTTCATACATTCGAATGAATTGTTCGCCGTCCGTGGCGATCGAAACGACATCTAATTCGCACTGTTGACAATAGATTTCAAGTAATTTACCAACCCAATGATTATCTTCCACAATGGCAACGGTGTAAGGATGCCCCATACGATCATCGCACTCCATTTCTCTAAGACCATCCATGCATTCTGTCAGCTTATGCTCAGAAACAGCCAACTTAGTCCATATTGAACGCAAAAGGTCTATTATCCTGTATAATTCTAGTTGCAGAGTTAATTGATGTAATTTCTGAAGAGCAAGCTTAGAAATGAGGGGTTAGCATTTGTTTACATGGGCGATATTTATCTTGACCTGTCTTGATTTTGTTCCCATGATTTTATTCTCATTGGTTCTATTTAGACAAAAAATAAAGCCGCACGGGTTGCCGATTGCTTTGGCTTTCCTGGCTGGAATGTTGGTCACATACCTAGGCCAAAGGCCTATTTTATACATAAGTATCATCTGTGTGCTATTAGTAACTGTTTGGAAATTTTATCCAATACCTGCCGTCATTCTCGCATTATCCGGATACATCCTGTCTGTGATTGTATCGACTGGCGTTTATGCGATATGGGAACTGACTCCGCTCACTTCGTATGCAGCAATGAAAAATAAACCGGATGAGTTCGTTATCGTCCTGCTTCTGGCATTAGGCGCGAAATGCGGTATTCTTGCAGGAATACATAAACTTCGCCTAGGTTTTACGTTCTTGACGCATTACACGCGAATAATGCCAACCAAAGAAAATGCAGGCTTCTATCTTTTCATTATTGTCGTAATCGTTGGAATTATTTACCGGCATTCCTATCCAAACAGCGTGCTAAGCGCACTGATGCCGATTCAAATGCTTGGTATCGCAACAGCACTATTCATCTATGTTATGCTAGGTAAGGAGCTTAGCTTTCAACGATAAGGGATGGCCATCGCCATCGGCCTGAGCTGTAGCGCCAGTATTGCGAGCCACATAATCCACAAGGGTTTGATGATGTTTCATCTGCGCCATGGCAGCGATGGTAACATAAGGTCCATCTTCATAAGCATCAAAATAAAGTTTGCCTTCTGAGGGGGCATACTTTTTTATTTTGTTCAGATTGACGAACAGGTGCATATCCATTTTTGCAAATTGAAGATCCATTAATGCTTCTATGAAACTAGTAAAAGCCACGAGTGATTCTACGTTTTCTTCCACCAAGCCATCTTGTGAGACGTACTTGATCGATTTCGTACCGAACTCCACATACCAGACATTATCTAAACGGATTTCGTTAGGCGTCTGCCAAGATGACGCTTCTTCCAGATATCCGGCTTTCATTAAAAGATCCGTGTAAGGATATTGATAAGCTTGCGAAAGCTTCCTTAAGGTGTCAGGGGATGGCTTGATGATGTCATTCGTGGTACGATTACGTCCGAGCTCTAAGTCTCGAATGTACGCATGAGACAGGCCGCTTTTGCTGGCAACCTTGCGCAAGGACATCTTGCCTCGCAGCGTCTCGAGAAACTTGCCAAATTGATTACCTTGTTCCAAATGAAACACCTCCTTACCATAATTGTAAAGGATTCTAGTTTAAATTGAAATCGCTACAGAGGTTTTATTTCCCAGTAGGTGCTCATTTGGACATCTATGTTATAATAAATTTGCTTTTTATTTCTGTTTTACATATGTTGTACCCCCCGAATTGATATACATAAGGACGAAATTACTATACTGTGAGGTGGAAAGGTGCTACTGGTACTATTCAAAAGGTTCCTTGGAAAAAAGGAATCCCAGGGTCAAAGTGAATCCTATGCCTCTTCCCTTGAGGTTACCATACATCAAATTCAATCAGGAGACCTAAGACTTAGGAATCAATTTATTTCAGACTATCAGCCCTATGTGGCTAAAGTGACAAGCAGGTTCTGTAAAAGGTATATAGATCCGGCTAGGGATGATGAATTCAGCATTGCTTTAGGGGCATTTAATGAAGCCATTAATCAATATTCTTCTGTGATGGGGAGATCTTTCCTCGGGTTTGCCGAAACCGTCATGCGGAGAAGGTTAATTGATTTCTTGCGTAAAGAACAACGTTTCAAAGGACAGATTCCTTATAGTTCATTCGATCAGGAAGATGATGAAGATAACCTACTCAATCCGATTGAGGTTCATCAAGCCATAGAAGCTTATGAAAAGCAAAAAGGACTTGAAGAACGGCGAAGTGAAATTATGGATTTCAGTCGCTGCTTAAGTGACTTTGATATCGATTTCTCTGAGTTGACGGAAGCCTCTCCTAAACATGACGATTCCAGACAGATGCTTTTCGGCATTGGTCGGACGCTGGCACAGGATGCGGAACTTATGCGGACTCTTCTAACGAAACGGCAGCTACCCATTAAAGAGCTGCTGGAGCAAGTACAGGTTTCTAGAAAAACCTTGGAGCGCAACCGTAAGTTTTTGATAGCTATCGCTCTCATCTACAACGGTCCATACCCTTACTTGCGGGATTATTTACATATTCGAGAATGAGGACGGCATTAAGAAAGGAAGAACAGCGCATGAACAAGGGAATCGTAATGGAAATTAGTGACAGCTCCATTATTGTCATGAGTCCAGAGGGTCGATTTGAGAAGCTCCCTAGGGGAACACGAAACTGTGAAGTAGGAGAAGAAATCCTGTTCGCACCTGCGATAAGACGCTTCCGGGTACCGCAAATAGGGATTCTATCTGGTTTGGCCGCCGCAATTATCGTGTGCTTCGTCTTGGTATCCACTTTAACGGGAAGTGTGCCAGGTGGCCAAGTGGTTGCTTACGTAACCATCGATATCAACCCAAGTGTTGAAATTGGGATTGATGACAAAGAGGTTGTTCAAGATCTACAGGGATTAAATTCAGACGGCGATGAGTTAATCAGCACCTTGGAGTACAAGGGCAAGTCGTTAGAAGCTGTTACCTCAGACATCTTAGATAAAGCGGAGCAGGGAGCCCTTGCCAAAGGGGAAGGCGATATTATCATCTCATCTACAGTCGTAGAACAAAAAGCAGCGGTGAATGATGAGGCGATTGCCACCAAATTGAAGAATCAGGTGAGCAAGCATATTGAGCAATCGCATCCCGATCAAGTCCAAAACTATGAAGTGACGGCGTTCGCAGCACCGCAAGAAGTGAGACAAGAAGCCAAGGCCAGCGGTGTATCCGCAGGGAAATATGCCATCTATCTCAATGCCGTAGACAACGGGGCAAAAGTATCGCTGGATGACATCAAAAGCGTGTCCATTCATCAGCTGGCCAAAGAAAACGGCGGGATCGACAAGCTGGTGCCATCATCAAAGCCTATCGATAAGTCTTCACTGCAAAGACTTGTCGCCGATGAAAAATCAGGGAAATTGAGTGAGCGAATTCAGCAAATTCAAAATGACCGAGATAAAGGCAAAAGCAATGCAAGCAATGATAAAAACGATAAGAACGACAAGAACGATAAAAATGGCAATGGCAATAATAACAATACCAAGATCGGTAAAAACGAGAATAATGGCAAGCCTAGCGTGAAGCCGACACCTACGCCTACGCCAAAAAACAACCGCAATGATAACAAGAACGGCCAGAATGTTAAGAACGGTCGCGAAGATGATGATGACAAAAATGGCAAGAACAACAACGATGATAAGAACGGCAAAGATAACAATGGCAAAGATAACAATGGCCGGGATAACAACGGCAAAGATAATGAAGATGATGACAAAAATGCATTAAAACCAGGCCGCAAGGACGACAATGACGATGATCCGAAAAATGGATCATCGTCAAAGCCACGAGAGACCCCTAAGCCTAGTGTTAAGCCTACCGTTAAACCAACAAGCCCGAGCAAGCCGACGGCCAAACCGACAGCGAAACCAACGGCAAAGCCGACATCGACTCCAAAGTCAGATGATAACAATTTCAATTGGAATTGGGGCAATCGGGATTGGGGACAGAAGAAGGACGGCAAGGATGATTGATGAGTTGTAAACCCTGAGACACTTTGATGAGTGTCTCAGGGTTTTTATTTGGGGGAGAGGTGGCAGGGGCTGCCTCAGCCAACTCGCGATATCTACATGGATTTTCCGATAGGGGAACTAGGGGCCACTATTTGCTGCAAAACAGGCGTTTGGTAGATGTAAGGGAACTCAGATCCCTTACTTTTCTAATTTGCGACGAATTGCTATCCATTTTGAGAGAATAACGCCCTGTGGTTCCCATACGCACTCCAATATACAGTTTTCTCAAGATATAGCACCCTGTAGTTCCTCTAAGCATGCACGATCTCGTGGAAAGTAGGATAGAGTTGTATTACAATAGTTGCATGTGCAATTATTCATATCTTCGTTAACGGAATGGAAGGGTGATCTTGGTTTGAGGTATTCGAGATTCGGCAAATCCGGTTATAACGTATCGTCATTGGGCTTTGGAGCAATGAATCTTCCCAATGTACCTTTGGAACAGGCTAGAGAGGCGTTGAATTATGCCCTGGATCACGGCATTAATTATATCGACACTGCAGCCGCCTATCGCAACAGCGAAGAGATCATCGGCGAATGCATTTCGCATCGCAGGGACGAGTATTTTTTGGCGACGAAGACAGGAGCGCGTGATTATGAAACGGCGAAGGCGGAGATCGAGCGAAGCCTCGTGCGTATGAAAACGGACCATGTCGATTTGCTGCAAATTCACTATGTGAACTACGTAACTGAATTTAAAAAGGCTATGGATATCGAAGGCGCTTACAAAGCCGCGCTGGAAGCTCAGCGAGCAGGCAAAGTCCGATTTATCGGAATTTCCGGACATCGGCCGGATTTGCTGACGAAATGGATCGCAAAAGGGCAATTCGATCAAATTTTGTTTCACTTGAATTTAGCGCAGCCTTTTGCCTTAGAGGAGCTTATTCCCAAAGCAACAGAGATGGATTTGATGAAGGTTGCGATGAAACCACTATCAGGTGGATTCATTCAACCCGTTGACCGGGCCATCCGATATCCGTACAGCCAGAACGTTCATGTAACCATTTCGGGGATGGTCAGTGTGAAGGAAGTGCAGGAAAACCTGGCTGCGCAAGAGCAGGAGGTTGGAACGGAAGAGCGTCAAGAGCTCGAACAATTGGCCGTTGAACTCGGTCAGCATGATTGCAGACGATGTAACTACTGCTCCTGCCCACTTGAAATTGCCATTCCAGATGTGATGATTTCGAGCAAGTTTAGAGAAAAATTTGGTTTACTGCCGAAGGGCGAGGGATTTTTCCAAAGACAAAAGGATAGAATAGTAGGCTGTGCTGACCATGATCCGTGCAAAGAGAAGCCGATTTGCGAAGAGAAATGCCCATATCACCTGCCTATGCAGTCCGTTATTCAGAAGGCAGCATCTTTTTATTAAGCTAACAGGGAGAATGACACTATGTTTGAAAAAAACACAGCAATTACGACGGGCGTGTTCACGTCATTCACGCATAACGAGCAAGGGGCAGACGCCATCGTCGTCTGCCTAAGTGAAGCCGAGCTGCGCGAGGACTCCGTCCTCGGTGAGCCGCAGCTCGATCAAGCCCTTCAGCGCCTGCGCGCGAAGGGCATCTTCACGGGCGCCTCAGGCGAGCTCGAGGCGCTGCCCACCTACGGGCTGCTGCCGTACGCGTACGTGCTCGTTGCGGGGCTCGGCCCCGCAACCTCGCGCGATACGCTGCGAGCAGCCGCCGTGCATGCAGCGCGCGAGGCGCTAGCGCTGAAGCTCGAAAGCTTGGCGCTGAAGCTGCCAAGCGGCTTCGACAGCCGGTCCGCCGTCACGGCGCTGACCGAAGGGCTGCTTCTCAGTACATACCGCATCGCGGTGTACCGCAAAGACGAGCCGGCTCGCGCAGAGCTGCGCCGGGCGGTACTGCTCACAGAAGCGGCTGCGGATGCAGCGCTTCTGGCATCGGCGATCGCAGCCGCTGAGGCGGTTGCGGAGGGCACGAACTATGCCCGGGATCTCACGAACCTCCCGGCCAATAAGCTCCTTCCGGCTACCCTCGCAGAGGAAGCCATGAAGCTTGCCCAGCACTACGGCTTCGGCTGCGAAGTGCTGGATGAGCACGAGATCGCCGCCCGCGGAATGGGCGGTCTGATCGCGGTTGGCGCAGGCAGCGCCAACCCGCCACGGATGATCACCCTGCAATACAAGGGTGATCCGGACTCAGCCGACGTGCTGGGCCTCGTCGGCAAAGGCGTGACCTTCGATACCGGCGGCATCTCGATGAAAAGCCCCGACGGCATGGAAGAGATGATCAGCGATATGGGCGGAGCCGCCACGCTGCTTGGAGCTCTTCACATCGTCGGGCAGTTGAAACCGAAGATGAACCTGGTCGTCGTCATTCCATCGGCGGAAAACATGACGTCCGGCTCGGCCTATCGTCCAGGCGATATCGTGAAGATGCTGAGCGGACACTCCGTGGAAGTGCTGAATACGGACGCAGAGGGCCGTATCATCTTGGCGGAGGGAATTACTTACGCGAAGAAGCTCGGAGCAAATCGCCTGATCGATGTCGCTACGTTGACGGGCGCTATCTTAATCTCCTTCGCCGATGTAGCTACGGGGGCTGTGACGAACGATGACGAGTTCCTGAAGCCATTGCTTCAAGCGGCTGGCGAAGCGGGCGAGAAGCTCTGGCAGCTGCCTAACTACCCGGAGTATCGCGAGATGCTGAAAAGCGATGTGGCGGATATTAAAAATCAAGCCTCTTCAGATCGGTGGGCGGGAGCTATTACCGGAGGGCTTTTCATCGGGTACTTCGCCGAAGAAACGCCTTGGATTCATCTCGATACCGGCGGCACAGCTTGGTTATGGTCAGCCAAGGGCATTGAGCCCAAGGGCGCAACAGGCGTTATGGTACGGACACTAGCTGCTTATTTATGCGGCGATTCTTTAAGATAAATGCTCTTTTAATAAAAAATGAGGCTGTCCCAAAAGTCATCCAATGACCGAGGGAGAGCCTTTTTTTCGATTTCTTTGATCTAAATAGAGTGGAAACTAGGGTACAATCCCATTGGTCTGCGCCTACGGCAGTTTGGAATTGCTTTACTGATTGGACTGTTCGTTTGTGTGGTTGTTAAATGGACAGAGTCTATGGTTACGTCAGCAGGCTGGGAAGTAAATTCAAGCTATCAATGGTCTGAATTTTTGTCCGCTAGTTGGTGGAGTTTGAAGTCTGTTTGGTTTGAAGAGCTGCTATTTCGAGGTGCATTGCTTGTCATACTGATCCGCTGGCTGGGCGTTCGATTGGGAATTGTTCTTTCGGCAACTGCGTTTGGGGCTTATCACTGGTTCTCTTATGGTTTGTTCGGCAATATTCCTGTCATGATCTTGATGTTTGCAGCTACTTTTGTGATGGGACTGGTGTGGGCGTATGCGTACTCAAAATCGGGTTCCATGGCCATCGCAGCGGGCAGCCATCTTGGTTGGAATGCAACATCCGCAATCATCTTCTCTGACGGTCCTATCGGTGATCAGTTGTTAATTCAGCTTAAAGGTGCTGAGTATGTTCCGCTCACGGGACTGCCGTCGCTATTGTTTTTTATCGCTTCCAACATAGCGTTACCATTCATACTTTTTTTCTGGATTAAGTACAAGAAACAGGCTTAAACATTCGGCTCCATAAAAAAGAGGCTGCCCTAAGTCATCCAATGACCGTAGGACAGCCTCGTTTGTCGTTTAAGCACCGACACTTCTTCCGGCTGCGGCAGGCTGCGAAACTGTTTTTTGCAGCAGCTCATTCACATCGGATAATTGAATAACGATTCTGTTGATTTCATTCGTCGTATAAGAGAGCTGGCTCATACGCTGCTGAAGCTGCGGCAAGGAGATGCCGACCCAGCCCTTCTTGCTGCGATGCAGGGATAAGTCATATTTGAGCACCGTCATTGTGGCGGCAAAAGGATCTGGTTTGACATAAACATCTCTCATGACATCATCCAGATTGAAATAGAGCTGCCCACGGTCCCATTTAACAAAACCTTGCTCGAACAAGATCACTAGGAAATCGGAACCTGACTTGTCTTTGTTCTCCATCGTAATAAGTCGGACAGCGCCTTTGGCCTGATTCGGCTTGATGTACTGGCCTGAACGAATATCAGGAAGGAACGGAACAATGAGAAGCGGGCCTACGCTGGCGATATACAAATAAGTTGTTGACTGAAACACAAGAGAGAGTACAATAAAGGTCAAAAAGAGTATTGAGCTTGTGATAAGACCAAAATGGTTTGGTTTCATAGTATGTCGATGATCCCGCCTGACATGATAGATTAGGTAGTCTGTCCCATTTTACCATAAGCGCCCTATATCTTGTAAACTATTAGATCTTTCAATAGGTTTTACCCTTACAAAATGGAGGCGAGCACGCTTATGAAAATGCTGGACAGCTTGTGGAATCCCCGGAAAAAACGCTCCTACTACCGAAAAAGTCTCCTCATCGCTACGCTGGAAGGATTCCCGGCTGTTGTGATTTTTCAGCTTTTGGGCGGTCCTTTCTTGACCGGTTATTTATTGTACCTTGGTGCGACATCGACGGAGATCGGGTTTATACTAGCCGTTACGACCGTGGTGAATATCATCCAAATCGGCATGGCTGTAGCGATGCAAAAATTCAGGAACCGCAAGCGGATGCTCCTCATTTTCGGCTCCTCTCACAGGTTATTATGGGCTTCCGTGGGTTTGATCCCGTTTCTGCTTCCGCAAGATTGGTGGGTCGTGATGTACATCATTCTGTATACGGTGGCACATTTGGGCAATGCCGCAGGCGGTGTTGTATGGACCTCGCTAATTAGCGATGCGGTTCCGGGCCCGGTTCGCGGGCGGTATTTCGGAATTCGCAATACAATTCTAGGCGGAGTAAGTTCCCTTGCCCTTTTCATAGGCGGGCAGATTCTGGATAAATATCCCGGCGGACAGGGTTTTACCTATTTATTTATGATTGTCGGCGTTTGCGCGATCCTCAATATACTGGCTTATTGCTTGTATCCGAATCCGCCTTTTGAGCCGTCCAAGGAATCGAATCCGATTGGAATGATTGGGAAGCCATTGAAGGACCGCGCTTTTATAAAAGCGATTATTTTCTTAGCTGTATTTTTATTTGTGCAAAGTTTGACCGTACCGCTATTTTCCTATGTGATGCTAAAGCTCATGGCTATTAATTATGAAACAGTCTCCTACATCACCGTTGTCCATACGTTGGTCATGATGGCAAGCTACTATGTTTGGGGTAACCTGAACGCACGTTATTCAGCGCAAACCTTGCTGTTATGGTCTTTACCGATCATTGCCCTCGCTTGTCTGTTGTGGGGGGCGATTGCCTTCATTCCGGCGATTGTCGTGCTTTATGCGGTTCATATCGTGCTGGGTGTAGGACTCGGCGGGTTTAACCAGATGGTCTTCACATTTACAATTGGCGATACGCCGAAAAGTGAACGGCCCATGTACATTGCAACGTACTCAGCGATTACGGGTTTTGCCGCCTTTTTAGGACCGATTGTTGGGGGAAAAGTATATGAGCTCATTGCGGAGGCCCCGATGTGGATGCAGGTTTATGGCGTTTCAACACTTGTGGGCGCTGTGCTGATGATACTTGGATTCGTGGTAGGACGCCTTGTACTCGGGAAACAAATAAGGAGCTGACTTTTCAAAATGACAAGAAAAAGAATTGGAATCATCGGGCTTGGGGATATCGCGCAAAAAGTATATCTGCCCCTGCTTTCCGTTAATGAACAAGTAGACATTGCAGGCATTATGAGCTCCACACCGGCAACCGTTGAACGAATGAAAGCAAAATATCGTATCCCATTCGGGGCAACGAAGCTCGAGGAGCTGCTCGCGCTTGATTTAGACGCTGTTTTCGTGCACAGCCCGACCCCGACCCATTATGAAATTGCAATGAAAAGCATGGAGCAGGGGGTGGCGGTTTATGTAGATAAACCACTTTCCTACGACTGGGAGCAGTCGGTAGAGATGGCTTCTTACGCGGAACGAAAAGGCGTGCTCCTTGCAGCGGGCTTTAACCGCAGGTTTGCTCCGCTCTATCTCGAGGCGCGAGACTGGCTGCGCGAAGCAGGCGGGTTCGATTGGTGCTCAGCGGTTAAACATCGGATTAAGCAGCAAGGTCACGGCGCGAAAGAGACGTTGTATGATGATTTGATCCATATGCTGGATCTTTTGCTTTGGCTGGGGGAGAGCCCCTATGAAGTGGCTTCGTCTCATCAACAAGTGGATGAAGTTGGAAAGCTGCTTCATGCCTCAGGTACACTGTCTTTTGGCTCATCGCAAGGCACTTACAGCATGGTGAGGCTGGCTGGCGTGGATTTGGAAAAAGTCGAGCTGCACGGCAGCGGCCGTTCGGTCGAGGTGACGAATCTGGAGTCGGCGGTCTTCTATGAAAAAGGCGCCGCGCCGCGCGTACGTTCCTTTGGAAGCTGGGACACCGTGCTGGAGAGAAGGGGCTTTGCCAGTGTCGTTCAGCATTTCTTGGATAGCCTGGCTAACCCGAATGCCTGCACGATCCGCGGCGACCTTGTGCTCGCGTCTCATCAGCTGGTTGAGCGGCTGTCTGTTTAGAAATGTTGCTTGGGGCTGTCTTTGAGTAGAGTGTAGTGTTCTACTTGGGGGTGGCTTTTTTTATGCTGGGTTGGTTGGGGGCAACGTATCAAGGGTGCTTGTATGTGCCTGTGAGTGCTTGCTGCTGTGCGGGAGCGGGGGAGCGGAACTACAGGGCGCTATTTGAGCGGAATGAGCTGATTTTGGGTCACTGGGGGGAACTACAGGGTCTTAATTGACGGGAGAAGCCGTTATTCGAGCTGAAAATGGTGGAATAGAGGACCTCAGTTCCCTTAGAAGGCTGAATAAGTAGATTATTGCGAAATTAGGGATCGTAGTTCCCATTTGTTAAGGATTCGTTTGGAATAGCGGTTAATTTCACTCAGTAGGCACTTTTTGAGGCACTTTGGTCTGATGGAAGGTTGATATGCAGATCTGATTATAACGTTTAGTTGGAGTAAATCCAACGAGCAGGTCGTCTGGGCAGATTATTCGTGTAGTTCATTGGATCATTTCCAACGAAATAGTTGGAAGTGACTTGATTATGGCTCATTTCAGAGGTTTTATTGGAAATCATCCAATGGAAAGCCGATTTACGAGCCTAAAAAGACCTTCTCATTGGAATTCTTCCAATGGAACATGGAACTTGAAATTGAATCGTATAGTCAGCCACTTTGGCGAATGCGCGTGCGAATCGAATCTTGAAAAGTAACCTCAGCTCAAGCAGAATAAGAGACTTGAACATGCTATGATAAAACCACATGGAAACTATCCCCTGGAGGACTAGCCCCGAATGTCAAAAGCGGATCAAATGCTAGCCATTCTATGGCTCATCAAATCACATAAACAAATAACGGCGAAGCAATTAGCCGCAAAGCTGGAGATTCACATCCGCACGGTGTACCGGTACATCGATGCGTTATGCGCTAGCGGTGTTCCGATCATATCGGATTCCGGGCATCATGGCGGTTACCGCTTGCTCGGGCAGTTTAACGAGGCGCCTCTCGTCTTCGATCTGGATGAGCAGAAGGCGCTTATCCATGCGGCCTCCTTTGCTTTGGAGGCAGGGTATCCCTACGGAGAGAAGCTGAGTCAGGCTGTTGCCAAGCTTAAGTTGTACACCAATCGGGAGCAATTGGAGCAAATCCATCTTCATGAGCAGGGGCTGGACGTCATTTCGCCGCAGGCGGATGCAGCCGAGTCTTACTTGCTGCAAGAAGTGGAGATGGCCGTTGCCAAACGAGTCACGCTGCGCATGCACTATCAAAAAGGCTACGGTACGGCAGCAGAAACCCGCCATCTGGATCCGTATGGACTCGTTTGCTGGAAAAACAAATGGTATGTCGTTGGGCACTGTCATCTGCGGAACGAAATTCGCAGCTTTCGGGTGGACCGCATCCGGGAGTTGTCCAAGATGGATACGACATTCGAGAGGCCGATCGATTTCTCGGCTCGCCAATTCATTCTCACAGGCGTTCTGCCTGACGCAGATAAACCGGAAGAACTGATTTCCATTAAAATCACTGGGAGTGAGCAAGCGCTGGACGACCTGTGCGGCCATTGGTATCTGGCCCATGCGCTAGTAGAGCGCTCACAGTATGAAGCCCATTTTCAAGTGCAGGAGAAAGCTATTCACGCTCATCTTCCCTATCAACTCCTCAGTTATGGAGGCACGATTCAAGTTAAGGAACCTCAACTGCTTATCCAGATGCTGCGGGAAATTACGCTGAATTTACATCAATATTATTCGTCCCTGCCGATTGACTGACCGTTTTTGTCAGTGAAGCCGAGGTACAATGAGCTCATGTGTAACACAGCGTTGCATTCTGAGGAGGATGATGAAGCATGAGAGAACAAACGATCAAAACCTATGATTATCACGTCTGGGCCAATAAAAAAGTATTTGAACGGCTGGCGGAATTGCCGGAGGAAGTCCTGCATCAGGAGCTTGGCAATGTGTTTCCGACGATTTACAACGGGTTGGTGCACATTTATCAGGTGGATGCAGTTTGGTTGTCAGGCATGATGGGAAACAGCTATGAGCAGATTATAGAGCTGTTAGGCACGATTGAAGCTAAAACAGCGGGTAAAAGTCTGAAGGAGCTGCAAGCAGCGTATTGGGAAAAAGCCGAGGAATATCGCGTTTTCCTGCATGGTGTCGACGATTTGGAGGCGAATAAGCAGTTTCCGCATCCAACCTTTGGCGTGCTGAATGCCAGCATTCAAGAATTAATTCAGCATATCGTGAATCATGGCACCTACCACCGCGGCAATATTTCCTCAATGCTCCGTCAGCTGGGACATGCGGGGGCTTCAAGTGATTGGGTCTTCTATTTATACGAAGTCAATAAGTAAGAAAAGGGGCTGCCCTAGAAGTCTAAGGATCATAAGACTTCCAGGGCAGCCCCATCTTTTTATCCGCAGCTGCAATTCAGGACAGGTTTGCGGGCGGCAAGCGCTTCGTCCATGCGGCTGACCACGGTGGTGTATGGCGCATTTTTAACGATATCGGGATTTTCTTCGGCCTCTTTGGCGATAGCGATCATTGTGTCGATGAATTCGTCCAGCGTTTGTTTGCTTTCCGTCTCAGTCGGCTCGATCATGATGCATTCTTCGACGCTAAGCGGGAAGTAGATCGTCGGCGGATGATAGCCGAAGTCAAGCAATCTTTTTGCAATATCGAGAGTGCGTACGCCAAGCTTCTTCTGACGGTTGCCCGACAGTACGAATTCGTGCTTGCAGAAGCGCGGATGCGGCACATCAAAGTAAGGCGTCAGCCTGGCTAGCATGTAGTTGGCGTTGAGTACGGCAAACTCGGATACTTTGCGCAGGCCTTCCGGGCCGAGCGTCCGGATATAGGTATAGGCGCGGACGAGGATGCCGAAGTTACCGTAGTAGCCTTTTACGCGGCCGATCGATTGCGGGTAGTTGTAATCAAAGTAAAAGCTGCCGTCCTTCTTCTGAGCGACAAGCGGCGTAGGCAGGAACGGAATGAGCTTTTCTTTGACGCCGACAGGGCCGGCGCCTGGACCGCCGCCGCCATGCGGGGTGCTCATCGTTTTGTGCAGGTTGAGATGCACGACGTCGAAGCCCATGTCGCCGGGGCGGGTAATGCCCATAATGGCATTCGCGTTAGCGCCGTCGTAATAAAGCAGTCCGCCTGCAGCATGAACGATCTCAGCGATCTCTACGATCTGCTCCTCGAACAAGCCGAGTGTATTTGGATTTGTGAGCATCAGGGCGGCTGTGTCCGGTCCAACGGCTTTGCGAAGCTCATCGAGATTCACGAGACCGCGTTCGTTTGATTTGATTGTGATGGTCTCAAAGCCTGCGACCGTAGCGCTGGCTGGATTCGTGCCGTGTGCGGAGTCCGGGCAAATGACCTTGGTCCGCTTCTCGCCGCGGCTTTCATGGTAGGAGCGAATCATCATGAGTCCGGTCCACTCGCCATGTGCGCCTGCTGCGGGCTGAAGGGTGACGCGATCCATGCCGGTGATGGCTTCAAGGTCCTTTTGGAGGTTGTAGAGCAGCTCCAGGGCGCCTTGCAGCGATTCTTCCGGCTGGTACGGATGTATTTTGGCGAAGCCTGGGAAGCGGGCGACGTCTTCGTTGATTTTGGGATTGTATTTCATAGTGCACGAGCCAAGCGGGTAAAAGCCGTTGTCCACGCCAAAATTGCGGCGCGAGAGGGCTGTGTAGTGGCGGATGACATCCACCTCGTACACTTCCGGCAGCTCCGCGGCGCTTTTGCGTTGGAACTTGGAAGGCAAAACATCGTTCAAATCCAGCTCCGGCACGTCGGATTCCGGCAGGGAATAAGCGACACGGCCCGGGTGGCTCATTTCAAAAATGAGGGCTTTGCCGTCATTTTTCACGTTCATGTTGTTTTCATTCGTACTTGTTGTCATACGAGTTCCTCCAGTGCATCAGCGAAGGCATCGATTTCTTCGCGCGTTCTTTGCTCGGTGACGGCGATTAGCATATGGCCGGCGAGCTCGGGATAATCGCGGCCAAGATCGTAGCCGCCGATGATGTTGTGCTGCAGGAGCTTGCTGCTCAGCTCCTGCACATTCGCGCCGTCCGGAAGCTTGACGGCGAATTCATTGAAGAAGCTGCCTGCAAACGGCAGCGAGAGCTTGCCGGACGCGGTGAGGCGTTTCGCCGCGTAGTGAGCTTTTTGGACGTTGAGCTTGCCAACGTCCTGAATGCCCTGTTTGCCCATCGTGGACAAGTACACGGATGCGCAAAGCGCGAGAAGCGCTTGGTTGGAGCAGATGTTCGACGTGGCTTTCTCACGTCGGATGTGCTGCTCCCGCGCTTGGAGCGTCAAGACGAAGCCGCGCTTGCCGGCGCGGTCGACGGTTTGGCCCACGATGCGCCCCGGCATGCGGCGCATCCAGCTTTCGGCGACGGCGAAGTAGCCGCACGTCGGCCCGCCCAGCGCAGCTGGGATGCCGAGCGGCTGGCAGTCGCCGACAACGATGTCAGCGCCGAGCTTGCCCGGCGCTTCGAGCAGCCCGAGCGTGAGCGGATTCGCGCTCACGACAAGCAGGGCGCCCGCGCCGTGCGCGATCGGTTCTGCAGCGCCGATATCCTCCATGCAGCCGAAGAAATTCGGCGATTGGAGGATGACGGCGGCGGCGCCTTCGGCCTTGGAAGCGAGGTCGTGGAGATCCGTCACACCCTCCGGTGTGAGGCCGATCTCGACCACTTCCAAGTTCAGCCCGCGGGCGGTCGTGCGCAAGATAGCGCGCGCCTCCGGGTGCACCGCGCGGGAGACGAGCAGACGGCTGCGCTTCGTCGCTCCGCTGGCGAGGGCGCCGGCTTCGGCCAGCGCCGTGGCGCCGTCGTACATCGAGGCGTTCGCTACGGCCATGCCGGTAAGCTCGCAAATGTACGACTGGAATTCAAAAATCGCCTGCAGCTCCCCTTGGGAGATCTCCGGCTGATAAGGCGTATACGCGGTGTAAAACTCCGAGCGCGAGATGACATGATTGATCACCACGGGAAGGTGATGATCGTAGATGCCAGCGCCGAGGAAGCTGGCGTAGCGGTCAAAGTCGGCGTTGCGGCTGGATAGGCCGCGCATGTAGCGCAGCAGTCCCTGCTCATCCAGCGCCTTCGATACGTTCAGTTCGCCTTGAAAGCGAACCTGTTGCGGAATATCTTGAAACATCTCTTCCATCGAGGAGATGCCGATTGTCGCCAGCATATCTTTCTGATCTTGCTCGGTAATAGGCAAATAACGATGCTTCATGGTGGGGGCGTGCTCCTCTCCGGGTTACGGCTTTCTTTTATAAAAAGGGGTGGCCACGACTTTCGCTTTGACCTGTGCCCCGCGAATTTCCACATTCACTTCCGTGCCCAGCGCACTGAAGGCGGAATCAATTAAAGCAAGGCCCACATTCGTTTTGAACGTAGGGGACTGTGTGCCCGTTGTGACTTCCCCGATAGGAGCACCCTCCGTCGTGAAAACCTTGTAATGCGGCCGTGGAATGCCACGGTCAATCATCTCAATGCCAACGAGCTTGCGCGGTGTGCCGTTCGATTTATGCCCAGCGATCACATCACGCCCGATGAAATCCCCTTTATCTAATTTCACAAAATAGTTCAGTCCGGCTTCCAACGGCGAAATATCCTGGGAGAGCTCTTGCCCGTAAAGGGGAAGCCGCGCTTCAAAACGCAGCGTATCGCGAGCGCCCAAGCCAGCCGGTACGAGCCCTTGTTCTTGACCTGCCTCCAGGAGGAGTTTCCACAGTTGAACGGCATCGTGCCTATCGACGTACAGCTCGAATCCGTCTTCTCCGGTATAACCTGTACGGGATAGTAGGGTGTTAATACCGGCTACCTTCACGTCGGGTAGGAAACGAAACGTTTTCAAAGTCTGAATAGGAGCGTCTGTCAATTTGGCTAAAATCCGTTCGGCGTGGGGACCTTGCAAAGCGAGCATAGCGGTTTCATCGGATATGTTAGTGATTTCGGTGCGGCCAATAAGATGCTGCTGCATCCATGCCATATCCTTGTCGATATTGGAGGCGTTAATGACCAGCATGTAGTTGTTGTCGCTTCGTTTATAAACGAGCAGATCGTCAACGACACCGCCGTCCGGGTAGCACATGAGGCTGTATTGGCATTGCCCGTTTTCGAGCTTTGCCACATCGTTCGTGGTGATCTTTTGCAGAAAAGAGAGGGCGTCTTCCCCGGTAACCCGGACTTCTCCCATATGCGACACGTCAAAAAGCCCGGCTTGCTGTCTGACGGCATCGTGCTCTTTTTGAATACCTGTGAACTGCACCGGCAGCTCCCAGCCTCCAAAGTCAATAACTCGCGCTCCATGCTCCGCATATACAGGGAAGAGCGGTGTTCGTTTCAGCATGCGTTTACCTCACCTTCGATTTTGTACATCCCATATCTTGCCCAAAATACAAAAAAGAGCAAAAGATATGCAACACAAACATACCTTTTGCCCTGTCCTTTTTACCTGAGAGTTACCTCGATTAGACCCATGTATCTGGCCGTCAAGTTTCCCCTTTGGTGTCCGAGTTTCCGCATGCGCGGTCATTCGAAGCTCTCCAGAGTTGCGTCCGGTACAAGTCCTTTTGCCTGAGAGATTCACCGTTACTCGGCTTACTCCTTCGGCGCCGCGATCGTTCACTGCGGTCTCTCCCTGCACCATCATTCGCCAATATTCAATTTGTAGTATTGTATTAATTTTTGCCTATGAAGGTGTGAATTGTCAATTGTTACTTTTCATAAAATTTACCTTCGTCCGCCTTGACTTTGATGTTCCCATTAGATTAAGCTAAAAGCAAAATTTGCTGGTAAGCGAGGCGTAAAACGATGAGTAACGTACAAGCCAATTTGTTATACACCAAAGAACATGAGTGGGTAGAAAAGCTGTCAGACACGGTTGTTCGTGTAGGTATTACTGATTTTGCCCAAGATCAATTGGGAGATATTGTGTTTGTTGAACTGCCTAAGGCTGGAGCATCCATTACCGCAAATGAAAGCATCGGCAGCGTGGAATCCGTCAAAACGGTTTCCGACATTTTCTCGCCCGTTTCCGGCAAAGTAACAGCTGTGAACGGCTCTTTGGAAGGATCACCGGAGCTGGTAAACAGTGCGCCTTTTGGCGAAGGTTGGATGGTTGAGGTCGAGGTATCCGGCGCGGATGCGCTCGAAGGTTTGCTGACAGCTGATGAATATGCTTCGTATATCGGCAACGAGTAAGACGTGTTACATAAAACGAGTTCCTAGCTATCGATTCTTCGATAGTAGGACTCGTTTTTTTGTTTGCCGGAATGTGGTAAACAATTGTACAACCTAGGTTGTACTTAGTGCAACCAAAACACATATTTTCCCTGTAAAACAGCCGCTCCGTTGTACAAAATACAACCATCTGGGGGGAGCAGGGGGCAAAATAGCCATTTAGAGGTCAAATGGTTGTAAAAAGTGCAACGAGGCGAGGGAGTGAAGCGTGTAAAGCGCTTTCAAGTTGCACAAAGTGCAATATAGCACTGCTTGAACACACACTGGACTCGAACAAACACTCGCTCAAACACTCACTCAAAACACTCACTCAAACACTCACTCAAACACTCACTCAAACACTCACTCAAACACTCGCTCAAACACTTACTCAAACCGAGCCTACACACGCACTTGCACACTGTAGTAAGTTGATAAACCCAATGCAAACGTGCCCCCATCCAAATGTTGTTGATTGGTATGCAGGGATCCAACCTTGGTTGTACTTAGTGCAGCCAAATTACATATTTCTCTACATTAATGC